>NZ_JBOIUB010000001.1:0-1266696 GCF_050749885.1 Zooshikella sp. RANM57
TGGAAAGAAGAAACCTACCCAAAGATAAAGCAATTAGCCAAAAAAGAGGGAGCTGAAATATTTTGGCTGGACGAGGCTTCAATCCGCTCTGATGACCCACTTATGAGAACATGGGGTTTAAAAGGCCAGACACCTACAGTTCAAACTAGCGGTAAAAGACAAGGCATTAACGCTATTTCAGCGCTCTCGAATACAGGTGGTTTTTGGTATCATGTTTATACAGAGCGCTTTAACTCAGATGTTTTTATCGAGTGTTTAAAAGACCTTATTAGCAATCGCAAAAAACCAATTTTTGTGATCATGGATGGTCATCCAGTGCATAAAAGTACGTCAATTTGTAGCAGGACAGCAAGGAAAACTAAGCATTTTTCTCTTGCCACCCTATGCCCCCGATCTTAATCCTGATGAACTGGTATGGAATTACATTCGACAGACAGGCACTGCTCGGATGCCACTTAAAAAGGGGGAATCACTGCTAGAAAGAACATTTATCGATTTAGAATTGATTGCACAAAATAAAGCATTAATAAAATCATTTTTTAGAGAAACAACGGTATCCTTTGCTAGTGACTAGGTAGTAAGTGACTTTGGTGGCAGTTAAAAACTCTTACATCCACTGAATTGCCACCTTCCCATCAGCTTTGTTGGTCACTAACGCCGACAACAAACGATTCGCAAAGACATAAACTAAAGCTCTTCCTGTACGGTGTTTCTTGTGTTTTATAAGGGTTGTTTAGTCTTGCTAATAATAGCGCACTATTTTTTTACGTTATTTATTATTTTAATAGTAGTATTTTGGTGGGTTTTTATCGTATTTTTTCTCCTAATATTGGCCGTTTTTTTTGTGTTATTATATCCATAACAAATTATTTTTTGGTGTAGCTATTAGATGATGAAGTTAAGCCCAGCAAATCTTGCTATAGGTACAGTTAGGTGACATGGGTTAGCAACTTATGCTGCTAACTAGGAAACAGTTTAATTGTCATTATAAAATTGCAATGGGGGCGTGATTATGGGCTTTTGTCACTTAAAAAGTGAATTTGGTTTGTTGTGTTTATTCTATTGTTTTATATAAGAGTAAAATGAGTAACTTTGTTTTTTGTAAAGATTCCTAAGGGGATTTTTTTTAGATTGAAAATAGATTGCTTGATCTTGAAGGTAGAGGTTACTACCTAGTCAGAAAAGTTTTTGTTTTAAGTGTTAGGTAATGTCAATATTCGTATATAAGCTACATGCTTGCTGCTTTTTAATATGAGTGAAAAAACAGTATCAGTATGATATGACTTTGGGCGTTTTGTTAGTCGTTATAAGATTTAATGAAACTGTGTTTAAAGAGAAATAATTTTGATTCTTTATTGATAGTTAACACGAATTGGTGGTTTTATGACACTTTGGTTGAACTTGATATTATCTGGTTACTCAACGTAACTAGTTGTACTTTAAAAATATTAATTGAGATTTTACTCTTTTATGAAAAGAGTAATCAGGTTTTGATTGATTTGTATTATATTGTAACGGGTTGGGCAAATGGTAGTTGACAGATCTACTTGGAATTTATGAGTGGGTATAGTGTTTTTTTGAGCTATTCTTTTCCGTAAACGACAAATAGAACTACCATTGAAGTCATTACGACTAACTACTGAAATTTCAAAATTTGTTTTGAGGTTAAGGTAGTCTAATTGAACCCAGTGAATTTTCTTATCAAGAGGGATTTTATATGAAGTTATGGACAGTTTGATCGAACTATAAAAAATGATTTGTGAACTAGGCAATTAGTGTAGTGTAAACTTCAACAATATATTTTATTAAGGGTTTAACACTATTGAAACGACTAAACTGAGAGCATTAGCAACGTTTTACTCTGTTATATCGTTTAAGATTAGCTTTAAAAAGAATGGTAGTGTAGGTGGCACATATAAACGTTCTACATTCCTCTTTGAGAAGGTCGAGTTGATCAAATAGTTGTGATTGCCATTGACTGTAGAATGAAATGTGCAGAAGTCTAAATTAAAGGAAATAATTTTTACCAGGTTACCAAGGGATTATATGGTTACAACAGCAGGAAAGGAACTGGGTTTGCTAAGCCTGATTTCGGCAAGTTGTCTGGTAAGTCACATTTGCACTGCAAACCACTCAATCAGAAAGATAACTTTGGTGGAGTGGGAGTTTTAAGGACTTTTGTGTAGTGATAAGTGTAGTAGTGATAGTTTATTTGGTAGATAAGCAGAGTAATTAGTGTTTCTACTTTGAGATGGTTTAGGTGTTAATTGTTAACGGCAGTAGGACCTGTGCTGTTTTTCTTGAGTCATTTTGTCCGACACAGGATGTGGAGAGGAATGTATTTACGAAAAGTTATAATTTTGTCGACTTTCGTAAATGATCAAGCAAAATCCATTAATAATTGTTAACTGGTTCGCTATTTTGGGTTGTGATCGCTCGTAAAATAGGCGTTTTTATCGTATACCTGAGCGGTCGATCATGGTTTATTCGTCAACTGGTTAAGCAAGACTGAAGCGCGGGATTCTTTTTTTATGAGATATTTTTCATATAACGTATTAATAGCTTGTATTGTAGGTGCAAGTGCCTCAACACAGGTTATACCTAAGTTAGCATCGACGACAAAGTCAACCTTACCTGGTGCCTTTTTCTTTAGTCAGGCAAAAGCAGAAGATGCCACGCTTACAAACAGTCAGTATGTAACTGATGTAGCGTTGGTTCATGATAAAGCCGCTACTGTAGTTGAAGACTATGTGACATTTGGTCATATTTTTAAAGAGGGTGATGTACCTCAAGGTAAGACTGTGCTTTTAGTTGATAGTGCAGGTAAATCGATTGCAACTCAGGTCGATAAAAAAGCAACTTATCAGGATGGTTCTTTAAAACACGCGATCATTTCTGCCAAAGTTAATATCCCGTCAGCAAAACAGCAAACCCTTCGCTTATATACCATTGATGAAGCTGGATCGACAACAGGGCTTAATCGAACTCAACTCGCTGCGCTAGATCTTGATTTTACCCTGCAACTGACAATTGGTGGCAAAGCTTATACCTCTAAACTATCTGATGTTATTGAGTCTGGAGAGTTGAAGCGTCAATGGCTAGAGGGTGGAATCGCAAACGAGTTTATTTTTACTGCGCCACTTAAAGCAGGAGGTGCTGAGCACCCATTGCTTCATGCACGATTTTATGTGCGAACATATGGAAAGCGAGAAAAAGTACGTGTTTCTGTTGTTGTTGAAAATAGTTACTCTTATGCTGCCAACCCGAGCAATGTAACATATGATATAGAACTGATTGCGAATAAGCAGTCAGTATATAAAAAGTCGAATGTCACTCACTATCATCATGCACGCTGGAAAAAAGATATTTTCTTACAAGGGAAGGCATTAACACACGTCGTGTTTAATCGTAACTACCTTATGAACAGTAAGGCTTTTCCTCTCTATGAACCCGATTTAAATGTTGCTGGTGGGTTAATTACTAATTTATACAGTGACTACCAAACTAAGAATGATTTAATGAAGGTGGGTACTGTTGAGCCTATTATGCCAATGGCTGGAGGACGGTATGATATTGGTCCTATGCCAGCGTGGTCCACAGCTTATCTACTCTCTCAGGATAAACGTCTTAAAACGGTAACAGAAGGAAATGCCAGCTTAGCAGGAAGCTGGTCTGTTCATTACCGGGACAAAAAAACAGGTTATATGCTGCGTATAGATGATTGGCCCTATGCTGGATTGTGGGGGAATGACTATGATCACCATAATCCAAAAACTGATCGTAGTGAGGCCTTTCCTGCGTGTCAGCAATGCCAGTCACCTTATAAACCTGATAGTGCGCATCAGCCCTCTTTAGCTTATTTACCTTATGTTGTAACGGGTGATTACTATTTGCTTGAAGAGTTACAGTTCTGGGCTAACTACAACTTAATTAATATGCATCCTTATTATCGTCGTAAAGAGGAAGGTATTTTGCGGCGTGGTCAGGTTAGAGGTGAAGCGTGGTCTTTGAGGGCATTAGGTGAGGCAGCATTTATCACGCCTGATAACCACCCAATGAAATATTATTTTACCAAGTTAATTAATAATAACGTGGATTATTTGTATAACTTGTATGTGGCTCGAAATGAAGCGGACCGCGATAGTGAAGATGTGAAAAAACGTCTAGGTTATGACCCTGGAGTAATGATTGACCGATTTGGTGTGAGAACAGGTGAATATGCTGTCGTTTATAAGAGTGGAACAGCGCTATCACCTTGGATGGATGATTTTCATGCATGGTCTATCGGTTTTCTTAAAGATTTAGGCTTCACTAAAGCGGGTGAAGTCATGGATAAACGTGCAAAATTCAGTGTAAGTCGTATGATTGACCCTGGCTATTGTTGGATTTTTGCAAGCTTACAACAAGGCATTCGGGTTTTAGAGCCAAATAACAAAGCAAAAGTTTTGGATTCTTTTGCCCAAGCATTCAACAGAACAACATCAATTAGTTTGAATAGTGCTCCCTGTAACTCTCAACGAATCATTCCATTAGCTGAGACTTTCTCTGCCTCAGAAGATCAGATTCCTTTAGAGTTAAATCCAGGGCAAATGTTGGGTTATGCGGCTTCTCCAGAAGGCTTTCCTGCTAACATGCAGATAGCTTTGGCGGCTGCTACTGATTCAAATTATCCAAATGCAAGTGATGCTTGGAACAAGTTTGAGCAGCGTTCTTATAAGCCGGATTATAGTATTGAACCTCAGTTTGCCGTGGTACCACGTTCAATTTTTGCCCCTGCTTCTGATAAGCAAATTACATTGGACGGTGAGTATGGGGCTGATACAAAAGGGAATGAAGTTGTTGCAACGAATCAACCTGGTCCTTTAACGGGCACATTGCCTCCTCGTTACCCAGAGCCACCTGAACCACCTACTGTACCTAGTACACCCTCTGACCCTGGTGATACACCATCTGATCCTGGTTCACCTAATGATCCCGGAACGCCTTCGGACCCTAATACTCCTTCAGATCCTGGAACTCCCAGTGATCCAGGTACACCATCAACCCCTACCGACCCTAATACGCCGGATACAGGAGACTCAGGTACTGATGATGGTGGCGTAATTATTGTCGATAATGGTAGTCCTGAAGAACCACAAACGCCTGGCTCTGAACCAAACACGCCTTCTGATCCTACCGATGATACGCCAGAGGCACCTACAACACATAAATCCCTTGAGGCATTTATCGAGGAGTTGAAGCCAGGTCAGTGGCTTGAAGCAAAAGGCTCTAATACATTAACCGATACATTCCCTGCTTATCATGATGCTTGGGGATCACTAGGGCCTGCAGGTGTTCTTGATGCCTGGTCTGGTGGTGCAGTAGGTGATAACAAACTGATTGTCTGGGGTGGTGGAAAAACAGACTATGGTGGTAACGAAGTCTACCAAATGGATTTTGACACGCTTAATTGGACTCGGTTGACTGAACCCAGTAAGTACTATTTAGATAACTATGGTGGATGTGTTACTGCAGAAGGGCAACCTGCAATTGCTTGTATAACAAAAGACGGTTCACCAACCTCTGCTCATTCTTATGATGGCATAGAGTACCTACCAAATGTCCAACGTTTTTGGATGGGTAATGGCACACGATATGGTGCCGGTTATACCACTGAGAAGAACTATTGGTTTGATAGCGATAATCCAAAATGGGAGCAGAAGTCGTCTCTTACTATTAAAGGTGAATTCAGCTCAGCTTTTGATCCTTCAACAGGTTACTTACTGGTTGCTAATGGCTACAAGTTGATTGCCTATGATCCAAAGACTGATGAGGTTAAACATCAGTCACCTGTCGGGCCAAACTATGGTGGTGCTTCTCCAGGTGTTTATGATCCTAAGCGTAAACTATTCATTCAACTATTAAATCATAGCCTGGCTATTTATGACTTGAGTGAAGTTGACTGGCAGGATCCAAAAGCTTCAATACCCGAAATGATGATTCAGCCCATCAAGCTCAAAGGAAAACAGTCTGCATATTTTAATAATGGTCAGGGTATGTTGAGTTATGAAGCCCCAACCTTACGCCACTATGGAATTGACTATGATAGCAAGCGTGATGTGTTTGTATTATGGGATGGTCATTACAGTGTATTGATTCTTGATCCTAGTGATTGGTCAATTAAAGAGTTTCAACCACAAATAGAAAGTAGAGCTCCAAGTGCTCTCGCCAGCTGGGGAGGGCGTCGGGACCGGGGTATTTATGGACGCTGGCGCTATTTACCTGACTATGATTGCTTCTTAGGCTTTAATAATGAAGATGAGGGTGTATGGTTGTTCCGACTTCCTGATACATTCTAGAAAATAGTGGTAATGTACAAACAAAAAGGCTGCTTTATGCAGCCTTTTTTATTTTTAGAGAGAACTCGATTGACGGTGACTATAAGTTTGGGGAAACATATAAAAGTGGATTGTAATGACTATGATTAGGTTGTACGAGAAGGGTTGTGTTGCGTTAATTTACCCTCACGATCTAAGTGAAACTGTACAAAATCATTGGCTAGAAACAGCTGGCCAGAGTAATGTTGCCTAGCTTCATCAATCACATTTTGTAACACATGGTGTCGATCCATAAATCGAGCACTAAAGTGAGTCAGAACCAAATTAGGTAGTTGAGTCTGTTCAGCTACTTGGGCTACACCACTGGCAGTTGAATGACTGACATGTCCTTGAATAGCAGCACGCATTTCCTCCGTCATGGTTGCTTCGTGTATTAGCAGATCGCAATCACTCAAAGCTGACTGAAGGCACATCGGTTTGTCGTTATCGCCGCCAATAATAAATTGCCGAGGTTTAGGGGGGGCAGCGATATAATCTACTCCATTCACAAGTCGGCCATCAGCAAGGGTAATTGTTTTACCTTGTTGCAGTAGCTGATAAATAGGTCCTGGAGGAATACCATCGGCTTTAGCTTTTGCTACGTCAAAACGTCCAGGCCGTGGTGCTTCTGTAAAACGATACGCAAAACTGGGGATTGAGTGAGAAAGTGCAACAGGTTGTACACTAAAGCCAGGAAAATCCCAATGCTGTTTTTGCCAGTCTTCAGTTGTGAACTCAACTATGTGTAGAGGGTAGTTTAAATTGAGCTCAGTAAGTTCAATAATGGTTTTGATTAGCCGCTCTATTCCGGGAGGACCGATGACAGTAAGGGTTTGCTCTGAGCCGCTTCCCTGCAAGGAACGGCTAGCAAGGATACCAGGTAAACCATAGCAGTGGTCACCATGAAGATGGGTTAAGAAAATAGTATTTAAACGACTTAAGGTTAACTCGCTATGCATTAATTGATGTTGGGTTCCTTCTCCGCAGTCAATCAATACCCAGTTACGTTGCTGAGGAAAACGAACACCTAAAGCTGTGACATTACGTTTGGGGGTAGGTACGCCTGCCGCTGTACCTAAGAAGTGAAATTCAATCATAGTATGAGTAGTTTAAAATAACAGCGGCTTGGATTGTACCTTGTCTATACCTTTAGTAAATATATACCTTAGTTATAATTTTCGTTGGGACTCTTTATAAAGGATATTGTTTGAAAAGGTGTTTATGGACCCAAGGTTTCAATGGTTAACATTGCTTGATGGGGAAGTTGGTTACCTTTCCCAGCTATTTAACTTATCTGAACAACAAGCCTACTTTCAGTTTTTAATGAGCAATGTGGATTGGCAATACGAAACGTTGAGCATTTTTGGCAAGCAGGTGCTAGTCCCTCGGAAAGTAGCCTGGTATGGAGACCCTGAGGCGGTTTATGCTTATAGTGGCGTGTTACATCAACCCTTACCATGGACGGCTGAACTTACCGACATCAAGCAAAAAGTTGAGCATGTATGTGGAGAGCATTTTAATAGCGTACTGCTGAATTTATACCAGAATGGGGCAGACTATATGGGCTGGCATAGTGATGATGAGCCTGAGTTGGGCGATGAGCCAGTAATAGCTTCTGTAAGTTTTGGTGCCAGCCGTGATTTCAAGCTACGCCATAAAGAGTATAGAAAGAATCAACTACCTGTGGTTAATCAGGTACTTACCAGTGGCAGCTGTTTGCTAATGAGGGGAACTACTCAACACTATTGGCAGCACAGTGTTCCCAAGAGAAGCCTTAATACTGTAAATCAGCCTCGTGTTAATTTGACATTTCGTTTGGTTAAACTGATTGGGATATAATTAAGTACTTAAAGGTTATCGGTAAGAAAATGGCTAAATGTGGGCTACTTTGAACTTAATTATATTTTTAGAATGAATAAAGCAGTTGAAATGTTAAGAATTCCAACTCGTCCTTTAAACTGTCAATTGTGTGATCGGCCAGAGCAGTTGACAAAACATCATTTGATTCCACGTACATACCACAGTCGTCGTCAATTTCGTAAACTCTTTACTAAAGAAGATATGATTACGCGTATCTTATGGATATGTACTCCATGCCATAAAAATTTACATGCGACATTTTCAGAGAAAATGCTTGGGTTAGAGTATAACTCTCAGGAAAAACTATTGAGTAGTACTGAAATCGCTAGGTTTGTAGCTTGGCTTAAAGATAAGCCAGTTGGATTTAAGCTCAAGGTAAATTGGAAAGCTAAATAAAGTAGGTTGAGGAAAGATAGCTGTAAACAGGGAAGTAGATTTTAATTTGGTGTATGTAAGTCTGCTAATGGGGTTGATATCTACCTTTAGTCACAGAGGTCACTAAAGGTAGATATAGATACAGTGTACTTTACTTAGCTTGCATCTGTCGTATTACGCTTATTTAGAAGATCCCCAAAGGTTGTCATCAAAACGGCGTAACATGATGCGACCAACAGTTTGATCTTCACTTTGGCCTGTAACTTCAAATGTTAGACCTAGCTCAGGCAGTTTTTTCCCTGCATCAGGGATAGTGTCGTTAATGTAGCGTAACCGGTCAAAGAAGACGGGGTCGCTGTAACGAGATTGGTCGGTGATGACTTTTCCTTTGCGCTCAATATTAAGTGCAGACTGTAAGTTATAGCCAAATGCTGCATCTTTTAATTGATAGCGTGTTTCTGCGATGGTGCCATCCTCCCAATAGACGACAGATTGATCTTGGTCAACAACACCTAAGAAGCCTTCACCTGGATGAATGCCAACCCAGTTATCGGTATGACTATGGTCGACATACCATACGACTAAGCCTGGATCAAAGCTCATTAAACCTTTTCCACGATTAATATGGGCCAATCCCATATCTACACCATCATGGTTACGCCATTCAAGCAGGTAGTAGTTTTTGGCAAGAAGATAGCCTGGGTCTTTTCTAAATCCAGTCATTTCGAAAGCACTATCGCCTTCTACATCATCACTTAGAATGACATTACTTCCATCAACGACTTGGATGTCATCTACAAACCAACCGGGTCGACTTACACCACTGTCAGTCATGTAGTTAAAGGTAAGTGTCACGGTTTGCCCCGCAAACTGGCTTAGGTCAAACTCGGCATCAATCCAGCCACCAGAACTTCCTGTGACACCAATACCGAAGCCTATACCATTGGGATCAAAGTCAACGGTGATATTGCCTGCGATTGGTTTCCCATCAACAAGCACCCGGGCATAGTCATAGCCTTCTTCAATTTCATACCAGGTTTTGAAGATAAGCTTGGGTTGGTTGGTTTTGGTCAGTGGTAGTGAAATTGTCATGGTGTTATTTAAGTTATCACCACGATCACTGTAATAAGCGTAATGTCCACTTGCTGGTGCAGTAATGTGAATGCGTTTGTCTGGTACATTAATGCGTAGGTAATCGTTGTGAGTACCTTTACTGCTTGCTTGATCCAGGAAGAAAGTCATACCCCATGGCGTAATGGTATCAAGATCAATTGATGTGCCTTTTAACCAGTTACCACCAACATTGGCTTGGAGAAACTCTCTAGCATAAGGGCTAAAACCCGTTGGCTCAGTGCCTGGAATCATTCCTGCCCAGCTACCACTGGACATAATTGACCAGTAAGATACAGGCTCGCCTTTTCCTGAATATTCTGTGTCATATTCATCGGGCAGCCCTAAATCATGGCCGTATTCATGAGAGGTTACACCCGCGGCAGCATCTATAGGCTGAATGGTGTAATCATAGGCTGCCATTTTTCCTTCATACCGATCAGAGCTTTTATTCGTAGAGTCTGGAATGACAAACACATCGCCTAAATCCCAGCGGTGTGACCAAATGGCATCTTCACCTAAATCACCGCCGCCAGCTTCTTCACCTACACTGGCATGGAAAATCATTAAATGGTCAATGACTCCATCTGGTTCACGATAATTGCCATCGTTGTCATAATCATATCTATCTTCTTGGTCAAACCAGGAAAGGTCAATTTCTTTTGCTGCTGCTTCAAGTGCTTCACGTACTAATTCGCGAGCACCTTGTGAATTTGCATTAGCACCATAGTGACGTGCACTTTTGCTAGCGGTATACCAGCCAACGACGTTGCCATTAACGGCATAACTGTTTCCTGATTGGGCCTTATAAAATTGGCGCATCGATAACAGGTTTTCGCCATTGGGTCCTTCATAGCCCTTGGGTGAAAATAAAAGATCCTGATAGTGTTGACGGTGATAGTCGTCATAATACATTTCAGTAGACTCACTCGTCACTGTATTATGTAAATAGTCAGGAAAGTCTATAAGAATAGCCAGAATACGATCAGAGGTGATGCTACCATTATAGATTTCAGGTTTGATCGGCGTGAGTTGATCAGTAAAAATACGATCATTTAGGTTATTTTGACTGGTAGAAAAATTTTTTGCACGTTGCTTTTGAGTTTCTGAGCGCTTATTGGCCAGATCAGCCCATTCTCCTGGTGGTAGGCTATTAAATTGAACTTTTTTGTCAGCGAGGTATTTTGATAATGCTTTTTTTTCCTCCTGTGTTGTTGCATTAGCTGAAAGTTTGCCAGACTTTTTCAGCATGTTTATGAGTTTATCATTATCAGCCAATGGTAAATCAAATGGTTGTACATGAGAAACAGGTTTACCTACAGCCAAGGCGCTAAACAGGAAAGAGCCTGCTAGCAGAGAGGTCATTACTCGCTTTTGAGACACTTTAAAACTCTCCCGGTTTTTATTATTAGTGTGTGAGCACAAAATTGTTCCTTAACGCTGACTATTAAATAGCAGAATGCTTAAGTTATCGTAATCTTTTAGCATGACGTGTCTTGAGTCATTCTCTAGTTAATAAGTGGTTTGAAGCTGGTTAGAATAACGACCAGTCTATCTTCGAACTACATTTATTAGCGATAAAGGAAAGTTTGGAACTTGGCTTGTTTTTCCTTTTTTATAAGTCATTTATTAAGAGTGTTTCCTTGTGGGAATATAAGCGATTGTCCTTATTTCTGTTATCACTTTTCTATACCTCTGTAGAGGGTGAATAATAGAGGGTAAAGTCTTAATAAACGATATTTTGTATTGTTTTACTAGATACCGTTTAGCTTTGAAAAACAAGCCATTCTTCTAAGTGTTTGTTATAGCAAAAATATTATCTAGGAGACAAGTGCCGTGAGCTATTTTTTTGATATGCAATCATCTTAATTTAGGATGACTTAAGATTCATTTTTTTTAGGTGGTTTCTTTTTGGCGTCTTTAAATGATTTTGTTCGTTCTCTGATGTAATCTTTCACAGCTTGTTCTGTTTCTTCTTCCGTTGCTGTTTCAGAAAGTTTCCCTGATTGCTTGAGCATCTCTGCAATTTTATCAAAATTTTCGACTGGAGCGTCAGCTTGGGTTGTTGGGTTGAGTATAGTGAAGAAGACTAAGAAAAAAGTAAGTTTAAGTAAGGATATTAAGTGTTTCATTGGAAATCCCTTAATTAAGTTTTCAACATTACATGCTTAAGCATTTTTGCGACTATACCATGCTTCGGTTGATAGCAGCGATAGTCATGAAAAAACTTTAACCTAATTAATTTATTAAGTTATTTATGTCGCTCAATTTAAAGTTAATAAAAGCATTTATTTGTATAATTAAGTTGGCATCATCTTAAAGTGAGAGTTAAGCTGGACTAACACTAAGTGGTTATATTACTACTTCAATGGGTATCTATAACCATATAAAAAATAAGAGAATAAGTGCTTTGTAGTCTTTTACTTACTTTCCTGTTATGAGAATGGCTAGAAAACGCGACACTTTTGCCCTAATAACGCTGTTTAGTGCGTTTTACCCTGGCTTTTTACATGATTTTGTTCTTGAGTCATTTAGCTAGGTCGAACGACTTAATGGATTTTCTAAATAATGGGAATTTATTTTATTTGTAAATGAAAATAATTTGTGACTAATAGCAGTCATTTTCTTTGTTATCAGGTATGATTGCCTCCCCCGTCAACATGGGGTGTTTTATGCAGTTAAGAGGTAGTTGGAACATGCCAAGTAACGATATGCTTGAAGATATTCTTACTGAGGTCAGCCCCCTTTTGGGACAAGGCAAAGTGGCCAATTATATTCCTGCTTTAGCTAAAGTCAGTGCAAATAAGCTTGGCATTGCGGTATGTACCGTTGATGGGGAAATGAGCTATGCAGGGGATGCCCTTGAGCCTTTTTCAATTCAAAGTATATCCAAGGTGTTCAGTTTAACACTTGCTATGAATCGGGTGGGAGATGCTCTGTGGACTCGGGTTGGTAAAGAGCCTTCAGGACAATCATTTAATTCGCTTAGTCAGTTGGAGTATGAGCATGGTATTCCTCGCAACCCCTTTATAAATGCTGGGGCACTGGTGGTAAATGATATTCTTCAATCTCGATTATCTGCACCTAAACAACAGTCGTTGGCTTTGGTACGGCAGTTATCGGGGAATAGTCGAATTATGGCGGACAAATGGGTGGCAAGAAGTGAGTATGAGCATCCACATAGTGCACGAAATGCGGCCATGGCTTACCTGATGAAGTCCTTTGGCAACTTTAACAGTGAAGTTGATCAAGTTCTGCTAAGTTACTATATGCAGTGTGCATTTATGATGAGCTGTGTGGATTTGGCCAAAGCTTTTGTTTTTCTTGCAAATAGAGGTCGTCCTTTATTTGGTGATAAGCCAATATTGTCTCCTAAACAAACTAAACGCTTAAATGCATTATTAGCGACCAGTGGTTTGTATGATGCAGCTGGGGATTTTGCCTATCGAGTTGGTATGCCTGGGAAAAGTGGTGTTGGTGGTGGGATTATTGCCATTATACCTGGTGAGTTGTCTGTTTGTGTGTGGTCACCCGCATTGAACGAAGCGGGTAATTCTCTTGTAGGAACCGCAATGCTAGAGAAATTTACAACCAAGTTGGGTCGTTCAATTTTTTAGCGTATCTCATCAGTTGTCCTCAGGATCTCGTTATTACTGCTAGAAATACTGCAAGAGCAGTGGATTAGCTTGGCATTGGCTCAGGCAGTGCACGTTTAAACTGAACTGCCAGGAACTCAAGTAATTTTTGCCAGGAGTCTTTATCTGCTTCAGCGTTATACCCGATAGGTAGTTTAAATTGCTTGGCAATTTGATCTGCCTCTGGGTTAGTAAAGCTATGTTTGGTGTTGGGATAATTGTAAAGCTTGAAGTCAGCGTTTGCTTTTTTCATCTCCTCCTTTATGGCGCTAATGTCGTCTGTTGTCACCATTTTATCGTCGGCGCCATTAAACACCCGAATGGCTGCTTTTAGGGTTGTTGCCTGCGCGGGTTTGACAGGCTTCAAGTTGCCATGAAAGCTAGCGACTGCAGTTAAAGGTTCGCCCATTCTTGCCATTTGTAACACAACGCCTCCACCAAAACAGTAGCCAATGGCGGCGATTAATTCTTTATTGGCTTTTGGGTGTTGTTGAATTGTATTTAGTGCTGCTTGGAAGCGCTTTTGCGCAATAGGCCATTTTTGTGTTGCTTCTTGGGCAAATTTTTGGGCGCTGTCTGGATGTTCAGCTTTTTTTCCTTGGCCATACATGTCTATAGCAAATGCAAGATAGCCTGCTTCCGCTAACATGTAGGCTCTTTTTTTGGCGTAATCATTTAATCCCCACCACTCGTGAACAACAATGACAACAGGTCGAGGAGGGGGATATTTTTCGCTGAAAGCGATATACCCTCTCATTTTATGTCCATCCGGTGTTTGATAGTGCACGATCTCATGTTTAACTGCTGATAAGCCCAATAAGGGGAATAACAATAAAGATAGGAAGAAAATCCTAATGAAGTTGCTGTGCATGACTTGTTCTCCTTAATGCTAAAGAGTCCCATGAGGTGTTGTTTTGTGACTATTTTGGCGAGTGATCGAGACAAGGGAATGACATTAACGACAAATAGTGGTTGGAAAGATGTGTTTTTGCTTGAGGGTGATAATGAAAGTGATTTTCAGTTAATGTAGTGTTCAAGAAAATTCACTTTGATGAGGGGTTTGCAAGGTAATGAGTAACAACCAACTACCCAGTGCTCAGGAAGCTATAGCTGATCGAGAAGTACCTATAGAAGTAGCTAAAACTCATGCGGTAAATGGTCATGCAACGACTGAACCCTTTCCTAAAGGACTTGAGACAGCCATGTTTGGTTTGGGCTGCTTCTGGGGGGCTGAAAAGCGATTCTGGCTAGTACCTGGAGTGTATTCTACTCAGGTTGGTTATGCTGGAGGGGTTACTAAGCATCCTACTTATCAGGATGTATGTACCGGGTTAACAGGTCATGCAGAAGTTGTTCGGGTCATTTATGACCCTGAGCAAGTGGATTACCAAACATTATTACAAGTATTTTGGGAATCACATAACCCAACACAAGGAATGAGGCAGGGGAATGATAAAGGAACCCAGTATCGGTCAATCATTCTTGTTTATACAGAAAAACAGCGTACTGCTGCGTATGAAAGTTTACAACATTTTCAGCAACGCTTAAGAGACGCAGGATACGGTCAAATTACTACAACAATAGAAGATGCATCGATATTTTACTTTGCAGAAGATTACCATCAACAGTATCTAGCCAAAAATCCTGATGGGTATTGTGGGTTAGGGGGTACAGGTGTTACTTGTGGGTGATGAGTATAACCTACTGATTTATAATGATTTTTATGGTTTTAGCACAAAAAAAACCCTGATCCTATTTGGGATCAGGGAGCCTACTCATACAAAACTAACCTTAGAGTGTGAGACTAAATAGTAGTAGAAGCAGTAGTGCGACCAAAGTCGTAACTTTACTGTTACTACTACGCCATGTACGTATCGACGATTTTGATTATATGTATGTTTACTACATAATTGCAAATTTTTTTTGTGGTGGCGTTAAATCATAAGCTTTTTATGAGAAGTTGGTAATTTTACGACATTGATCTATGTCAAATTTGCTTTTGCAGGACAAAAAAATACCCTGACGAGAAAGGGGGAGGAGGATCGTCAGGGTTCTAGCTTCTCTGATGAGATAGTAAGGGAGTAACTCAACGCGGAACTAATGTTAATAAAGAACCTTGTTTTTTTTTATGCGTAGCTCTACCGAATTAAATACGTTTTTTACGTACGACAAAGAAATTTTCACGTACCTGTATAACTGTTTTATAGTTTAAAGCTATTTAATATATTAATTATTTTATAATTTAAGAATCTCTATTATTTTCTTTAAGATAATAAAATGATCTGTGTCATTATTTGGTTTTATATGTTTATGATTCCTTTATGTAGAAAGGTATTAAGACGAATGTTGTGATTAATTTCCACAAATCTGGTTAATTAACAGGATACGACTTTAAAATTTCTATGTTTCAACCCTTCGGCTATAACACAAGTATTTTTTATGTGACGTGAAAATTTTTTTGAGTGTTTGTATTTGTTGATAAAATTTAATTGATTTAAGTCAATTGTTTTAAAGGAGAAGCGGAAAAGTTATTTTTCTAAATTTAAATAATCTATTTCTTTTGGTTTTTAATCAATAAGTTGTGGGGGAGATATAATGCCATTATACAAATATTTGATTACATGAGTGATTAGCTTTCTTAAAAATACTATTTTTTATAGCAAAACCTTATGTGATTAAATTCCATATTTTGTATTTTTGCATTGTTTAAATAATGTACAATTTAAAGATTAGTTGTTAAGTTATTGCACGAATTATTTTTAAGTTTAATCTTAAGGAAAAGGTTAAAGGAATTAAACTATTAAATAACGACAAGGATGATGGTGTTATTTGATTTTCCAGGAGGAATAACTGGATGAAACAATTAATCGCTTGTATTTTTATGGTGTTTGCACTTGCAACTACATCATTTTCTTTTGCTGATGATGAAGCTGCAGTATTGCAATCCATAAATATTAATACAGCAACTGCAGAGCAAATTGCAGACGTGTTAGTGGGGGTAGGACCTTCAAAAGCACAAGCTATTGTTGAATACCGTGAAGAGTTTGGTGCTTTTGGTTCGCTAGATGAAGTCGAACAGGTAAAAGGTATTGGTAAGAAGACATTAGATAAAAACAAAGAAAAGATTTCATTCTAAATCTTTGTGTCGAGTTTGGCTCCCCGAGCTGGACTCGAACCAGCGACCCAATGATTAACAGTCATTTGCTCTACCAACTGAGCTATCGGGGATCTCCTGAAGGACGGTTGTTATGGTAATCGTAGATAGCGTAGACGTCAATACCCTACAGGGGCATTATAAAATTAAAAGATAAAATACATTGGGTTAGCAAATCTTAGCATCAAACTTGACGCTGTTCAGTTTGATGCTTTTTTATGTGTACTAAAAATAAGAAAGTAAGTGATAAATATGCTTCTCAGATAAGTGCATAATGGTATATGCGTAAAGTAGACTGTAAAGCGTGTAAAAATAATCCTGGTTTAAATCTGGACCTTTCAATGAGAGTATAGTGTGCTGTCACATGCAAAAATGGCTTGAGCAGGTTAAAGTACTATCAAGTTAAGGATTTTTCGTTGAGAGGCTAGTAATGAGTAAAGCATTTCGTGTGGTAGCAAACTACCAACCTGCGGGTGACCAGCCTAATGCAATCAAGTCTTTGGTTGGTGGGATTGAAGCTGGGCTAGCCACACAAACCCTACTTGGCGTTACTGGTTCAGGTAAGACTTTCTCCATCGCCAATGTAATCGCTCAAACTCAACGTCCTACATTAGTAATGGCACACAACAAAACTCTAGCTGCACAGCTTTATGGCGAATTCAAAGAGTTCTTTCCTAATAACGCAGTTGAATATTTTGTTTCCTACTATGATTATTATCAACCTGAAGCCTATGTGCCTGCCACAGATACATTCATTGAAAAAGATGCGTCTATTAATGATCACATAGAGCAAATGCGTCTTTCAGCGACAAAAGCAATGATGGAGAGGAATGATTGTATAGTTGTCGCGACGGTATCGGCTATCTATGGATTAGGAGATCCAGACAGTTATTTAAAAATGCTTTTGCATTTAAGTCGAGGTGACCACGTTGATCAACGTGCTATTTTGCGTCGATTAGCAGAACTTCAGTATCAACGGAATGATGTTGAGTTACACCGAGGTACTTATCGAGTTAAGGGGGATGTTATTGATATCTTTCCTGCTGACTCTGATCTGGAAGCTGTTCGTGTTGAGCTTTTTGATGATGAAATAGAAAATATCTCTTTATTTGATCCGCTTACCGGCGCTGTAATCACAAAGTTGCCTCGAGTTACTATTTATCCAAAAACTCACTATGTCACGCCAAGAGAAATAGTGCTTGATGCTGTTGAACAAATAAAGGTTGAATTAAAAGAACGTTTGGCTGAATTACGGAAAGCAGATAAGTTGGTTGAAGCGCAACGTTTAGAACAGCGTACTCAGTTTGATATTGAAATGATGATTGAGCTTGGCTATTGCAGTGGCATTGAAAACTATTCCCGCTATTTATCAGGTCGAAATCCTGGTGAGCCACCACCTACACTATTTGATTACTTGCCTGATGATGCTTTATTAGTTATAGATGAGTCTCACGTAACCATTCCTCAAATTGGTGCGATGTATCGTGGTGACCGTTCTCGAAAAGAAACACTGGTCAATTTTGGATTTCGTTTACCTTCTGCATTAGACAATCGTCCTCTTAAGTTTGAAGAGTGGGAGCAGCGCTCACCACAAACAATTTTTGTTTCGGCTACACCAGGGGACTATGAAGTTCAGCATGAGGGACAGCGTGTTGAGCAAGTCGTGAGGCCAACTGGCTTGATCGACCCTGAAATTGAGGTACGACCTGCTACTTCTCAAGTTGATGATCTGCTTACCGAAATACATAAACGTGTAGCTAATCAGGAAAGAGTGCTTGTTACAGTACTCACCAAGCGTATGGCGGAAGATTTGACAGAGTACCTCTCTGAACATGATGTTAAGGTTCGTTATTTACATTCTGATATTGACACCGTGGAGCGAGTAGAAATTATTCGTGATTTGCGATTGGGTACTTTTGATGTATTAGTGGGTATAAACCTGCTAAGAGAAGGGCTTGATATGCCAGAGGTTTCACTTATCGCTATCCTTGATGCAGATAAAGAGGGGTTTTTGCGTTCGGAGCGTTCATTAATTCAGACTATTGGCCGAGCGGCACGAAATATTAATGGAAAAGCAATTCTTTATGCCGATCGTATGACGGGCTCTATGCAGCGAGCAATTGATGAAACAGCGCGACGTCGTAGTAAACAGTTAATGTATAATAAACAGCATAAGATCATACCCAAAGGGGTTCAGAAATCTGTGGCTGATATTATGGAAGGAGCGGTTATCCCCGGTAAACGTAAACGAGGAGACAAACGTAAGGTGGCAGAAGTACAAAATGAATACGCAGTTACAGTGCCCACTTCTCCTCATGAGATGGTTAAGTTGTTAAAGACGCTTGAGGAAAAAATGTATCAGCATGCAAAGGATTTGGAGTTTGAGCAAGCAGCTGCTGTTAGGGATCAGATCACAAAGCTAAAACAAAATACCCTCCTGCAATAAGAATTCCATGTTGATTGAATTACACTTGTTGGTAACCAGTGATTTGATGAGTCTCTGCTAGTGATCAAGAGAGTGGGAAAACTTTCTGTGAAGATCGTAGTGAAGAGGCACGACAAGTGTATTTAGTGTTTCACATGATGTGGTAATACTTTGGTTATAGTTAAACATATTCAGTATTACCTATTATCTTTAATTTAGGCATTACATTCATATTTAACTTGCGTGGAGTTTGATTAAACATGGAGCAGTTAGCTGCTAAAACGATTGGTGTTATAGGGTTAGGTTATGTCGGCTTACCACTTGCTGTTGAGTTTGGAAAGAAATTCAACACCATAGGATTTGATATTCATGAGCAACGTATTACTGAGTTAAAACAAGGTATAGACCGTACATTGGAGGTTGAAGCTGAGGAGTTAAAACAGGCTTCAAAGTTAACTTATAGTGCAAAGTTAGAAGATTTAAGTGTGTGTAATATTTATATTGTTACAGTGCCCACACCAATAGACCGCTTTAAAAAGCCTGATTTGACTCCTTTAACTAAAGCCAGTGAGGCGCTAGCTAAAGTCATCAGTAAAGGCGATATTGTCATCTATGAGTCAACTGTTTACCCTGGTGCCACAGAAGAGCATTGTATTCCAATTATTGAACGGGATAGTGGGCTTGTATTTAATCAGGACTTTTTTGCAGGTTATAGCCCCGAGCGTATTAACCCTGGAGATAAAGAACACCGTTTGATCAATATTAAAAAAGTAACATCAGGCTCTACTCCTGAAATTGCAGAGGTTGTAGATCAGATTTATGCATCTATCATTGTTGCTGGAACCCATAAAGCTAGTAGTATTAAAGTGGCTGAAGCTGCAAAAGTCATTGAAAACACACAACGTGATTTAAATATTGCACTCATAAATGAGTTGGCTTTGATCTTTGAAAAGCTGGGTATTGATACGCTAGAGGTGCTTGAAGCGGCAGGCACAAAGTGGAACTTCTTACCTTTTAGACCAGGATTGGTGGGCGGCCACTGTATTGGTGTTGATCCTTACTATCTTACACATAAAGCGCAAGAAATCGGTTATAGGCCGGAAGTTATTCTTGCTGGTCGCCGAATCAATGACAGCATGGGTGGTTATGTCGCTGAACGGCTGATTAAATTGATGGTACAGAAAAAAATTCATATTGCTGAAGCTAAAGTGTTAATGCTTGGTCTGACCTTTAAAGAAAACTGTCCTGATCTTCGTAACACTAAAGCAATTGATATTATTGAAGAGTTGCAGGCATGGGGTGTCCAGGTTGATATTTATGATCCTTGGATTGATCCGGAAGAAGCCGCACATGAATATGGTGTAGAAGTTTTAACAGAAAAGCCAGGTACAACCTATGATGGAGTGGTGCTTGCGGTAGCTCACCAACAGTTTATGAATTGGGAAAAGCAAGATTTAGAAAGCTTGTGTAAATCTACGGCAGTCGTGGTGGATGTGAAAAGTGCTTTTCCCAAAGCATGGGTTGATACTCGTTTATAGTTAAAAGTTAGTGGCATAAGAAAAGTAGCTGGACTGGACTAAGGTGCATGAAATTATCTGTAATCGGGGCAGGCTATGTTGGCTTAGTTACAGCCGCCTGCCTTGCTGATGTAGGTCATCAAGTTTGTGTTATTGATATTGATAAAACTAAAGTCCGGGCATTGCAGCAAGGCCACATTCCAATCTTTGAGCCAGGGTTGGCCGCGATCGTACAGAGAAATGCTGAAAAGGGTAGGTTACACTTCACGAGTGATATGGTCGAGGCTATAAATTTTGCGTCTACGCTTTTTATCGCTGTGGGTACACCTCCTGAAGAAGATGGATCTGCGGATTTACAGCATGTGCTAGCGGTGGCAAACGCCATCGCAACTCACATGCATGGTCATAAAATTGTAGTGACTAAATCAACTGTACCTGTGGGAACGGCAGATCAAGTTCGATCTGTAATTCAGGAAAAGTTATCGCTGCGAGAGGGTAGTTTTTCAGTGGATGTAGTTGCTAATCCAGAGTTTCTTAAAGAAGGTGCAGCTGTTGCTGATTTCATGCGGCCTGATCGTATTATCGTAGGTACAGATGATGACGCATGCCGTATGTTAATGAGAGAGATTTATGCTCCATTCAACCGGCAGCATGATCGTATGATGTTTATGGATACACGCTCAGCTGAGCTGACTAAGTACGCAGCGAATGCCATGCTTGCTACAAAAATTAGTTTTATGAATGAAATGGCCAATTTAGCTGAGCATTTAGGAGCTGATATTGAGCAGGTTAGACAAGGTATTGGGGCCGATCCTCGTATAGGCTATCATTTTATATACCCTGGCTGTGGTTTTGGTGGTTCTTGCTTTCCAAAAGACTTGAATGCCTTGGTTAATATTGCAAATAAAGTAGGTTATCGAGCAGATATTTTGCAGTCAGTCATTCATGTGAATCAGTGCCAAAAACTTCGCTTATTTGAAAAAATACAGACTTATTTTTCTGAGGGGCTTGAAGGCAAGACATTTGCCGTATGGGGACTCTCTTTTAAACCTAAGACTGATGACATGCGAGAAGCACCCAGTATATCACTTATGAGTGCAATTTGGGCTGCAGGAGGGCGAGTACGAGCTTATGACCCAGAGGCAATGGACGCTGCTCATGGTTTATTTGGCCACCGTGATGATTTTAGTTTGGCTAGTAGTCCAGAGGAGGCACTACTAGGTGCTGATGCTTTAGTGGTATGTACTGAGTGGCATGTATTTCGAGCACCTGATTTTGAGTTGATAAAAGCACAACTCAGCAGTTCAGTCATATTTGATGGCCGAAATTTGTATGACCCTGAGCGTCTTAAGTTTTATGGTTTGCAGTACTATGGCATAGGCCGCGGTAATTGATTATTTTTTAAATACAATTTCAACATAATACGTTGGACAGGTAAAAGTAATAAACAATGAAAGTTTTAGTGACCGGTGCAGCCGGATTTATTGGTAGTCATGTCAGCATTCAGTTGTTGGCTCGTGGTGACGAGGTTGTAGGGCTGGATAATCTCAATGATTACTATGATGTAACATTGAAAGAAGCTCGTTTGGCGCATGTTCGTTCCAAGCCTGGTGCTGAAAACTTTAGCTTCATCAAAATGGAGCTGGCAGATAAAGAGGGCATCGAACAGCTTTTTGCGACAGAGAAGTTTGATAAAGTGATTAATCTGGCAGCACAAGCAGGCGTTCGTTATTCTTTGGAAAACCCTCATGCTTATGTTGATAGTAATATTGTAGGGTTTATGAACATCCTAGAGGGATGCCGACACCATCACGTGAAACACCTTGTGTATGCTTCCTCAAGTTCTGTTTATGGTGCGAATGAAAATATGCCATTTTCTGTTCACCATAATGTTGATCACCCTCTTTCATTATATGCGGCTAGTAAAAAAGCGAATGAGCTCATGGCGCATACCTACTCACATCTATATCGTTTACCTACTACAGGGCTCCGTTTCTTTACCGTTTATGGGCCATGGGGTAGGCCTGATATGGCACTTTTTTTATTTACCAAAGCCATTTTGGAAGGTAAGACAATAGATGTCTTTAACTATGGTAAACACCGTCGAGATTTTACCTATGTTGATGATATTGTTGAGGGAGTAATTCGTACTCTGGATAATGTGGCTCAGCCCAATGAGTCATGGTCGGGCAAGCAGCCTGATCCTGGTACTTCAAATGCTCCTTGGCGGGTTTACAATATTGGTAATAATCAGCCAGTTGAACTTTCGACTTATATAGAAACGTTAGAAAATGCGTTAGGGAAAAAGGCTCAAATGAACTTATTGCCATTACAGCCAGGGGATGTGCCAGATACCTATGCGGATGTGGATGATTTGGTTAATGATGTTGGTTATAAACCGAACACAACTGTAGAAACTGGTATAAAACGATTTGTTGAGTGGTATAGAGACTTTTATCAAGTCTGAACAATGTAAGTGTAAATGAAACACTTGTGGTATAGTTAACTACCAAATGAACCGTAAATTTTAAGTTTAAAACAAGCAAGCTAAAGGGCTTGCGCTTTTTAAAATCTGCTGGTATCTTACGCCCATGATTTAGGCGCGTAGCTCAGTTGGTTAGAGCGCTACCTTGACATGGTAGAGGTCGTTGGTTCGACTCCAATCGCGCCTACCAAATTTTAAAAAAGCCAGTATTTACTGGCTTTTTTATTATCTGCAAAAAATGTTATCCGTTTTTCTTTAAAGTAATTTTCCTTTTCTATTTGCAAGTGAATACATCGGATAGTATTAATATGACCTTTAACGTGGTTCGGTTGATACTTATACTTTGTCAGGTGGTTTTCTTGTCGCGTTCAGCCCAATCTTTTCTCAATTTGGTTTAGCAAAATGCTATCTGGCCTGTTTTATCTATATGCAGGGGGTAAATGTAACCCGTTTATTTTGTGTATTTGGAAATGGCTATTTTCTAGATCAAACCGCTCAATTATCAATGAATAGGTGCGTTTAAAGTAATTTGATCAAGCTAATTGTATCAGTGAGAGTTGACTTTTTTTGCAAAAACAGTATAAATAGCAGCCTTTTGTCTAATTTGTTCAGCACAGAGTAAACGTGCTACAGACGTAAAGTATTCATTGTTTCATGTGGCCTTTGGTATGGGTCACCACTGTCACCTATTAAGGTAAGTTTATGCCAGTTATTACCCTCCCTGATGGAAGTCAAAGACACTACGAACATGATGTCAGTGTATTGACTGTTGCCAAGGACATTGGTCCAGGCTTAGCTAAAGCAACTATTGCTGGCCGTGTTAATGGCACGTTGGTTGATGCATGTGACTTGATCACCGAAGATGCCAAGCTAGAAATAATAACGGCTAAAAATCAGGAAGGACTTGAGATCATCCGTCACTCTTTTGCTCATCTTATGGGGCATGCGGTAAAGCAGCTTTATTCTGATGCTAAGATGGCTATTGGTCCTGTTATTGATGATGGTTTTTATTATGATATTGCTTACGAGCACTCATTCACACAAGAAGATGTTGAGGCAATTGATAAGCGTATCAATGAGCTGATAGTTAAAGACTATGATGTCATCAAGCGTATGACGCCAGTGGATGAAGCGAGAGCTATATTCCAGTCACGTAATGAGACATACAAAGTGCAGCTGATTGATGATATGGATTCATCAGTTAAAGCAGTAGGGCTGTACTACCACGAAGAATACATTGATATGTGTCGTGGTCCTCATGTGCCTAATACCCGTTTCTTGCGCGCCTTTAAATTAACAAAATTAGCTGGAGCATACTGGCGAGGTGACTCTAGTAATGAAATGTTACAGCGCATATATGGTACTGCTTGGGCAGATAAGAAACAGCTTAAAGCATACTTAAAGCGACTTGAAGAAGCTGAAAAAAGGGACCATCGAAAGCTAGGCAAAAAATTAAGCTTATTTCATATGCAAAAAGAAGCACCAGGTATGGTCTTCTGGCATGCAGCAGGTTGGACACTTTATCAGCAAATTGAGCAGTATATGCGAAGTAAACTGCTTGATCATGGTTATCAAGAGATTAAGACGCCTCAAGTTGTCGAACGGACTTTATGGGAAAAATCCGGCCACTGGGATAAATTTCATGAAGAAATGTTTACTACAGAGTCTGAAAACCATGACTTTGCAATTAAACCCATGAACTGTCCTTGTCACATACAGGTTTTTAACCAAGGTTTAAGAAGTTATCGTGACTTACCATTACGTCTTGCTGAGTTTGGCTCTTGCCATCGAAATGAGCCTTCAGGTGCTCTTCATGGGTTAATGCGGGTTCGGGGGTTTACTCAGGATGATGCTCATATCTTTTGTGATGAAGATGATATCCAGCAAGAAGTAGCTCGTTTTATTGATTTTTTACATGAAGTGTATGCTGATTTTGGTTTTTCTGAGATTATCTATAAGCTTTCAACTCGGCCTGAAAAGCGTGTTGGAAGTGATGAAATTTGGGATAAATCAGAGCAAGCATTAGCTGAAGCGCTCAATGCGAAAAGCTTGCCATGGGAAGAGCTGCCAGGAGAAGGGGCTTTTTATGGACCAAAAGTTGAATTTTCTTTGAAAGACTGCATTGGTCGTGTTTGGCAGTGTGGTACAATTCAGGTTGACTTTTCTATGCCACAGCGGTTGGATGCTCAATATGTAGCTGAAGATGGTTCACGAAAAGTGCCTGTAATGCTCCATAGAGCAATTTTAGGCTCATTTGAGCGGTTTATCGGTATACTCATTGAGCATTATGCTGGCGCTATGCCTGTTTGGCTTGCTCCGACACAAGTCGTATTGCTAAATATTACCGACAAGCAAGCAGATTATGTTACTCAGGTACAGGAAAAGCTCAAAAAACATGGAATAAGAGCTGCAGTAGACTTGAGAAACGAGAAGATCAGCTTTAAAATTCGCGAGCATACTTTACAGAAAGTTCCTTATCTACTAATAGTTGGCGATAAGGAAATCGATTCAAATGCGGTCGCTGTCAGAACGCGGTTAGGCGAAGACCAAGGTTCTGTGCCTGTTGATGATTTCATAAGCTCACTAAAACAGGAAATCGCTCAACATGGCAGAAGCAGCAATGAGAAAGATACGAAGTAGGAGATACCACAATTAAGCGCGACAACAGAAAAGATAAACGCACACCAACAACCGCCATGAACGAAGAGATTAAAGCTCGGGAGGTGCGTTTAATAGATGCCGAAGGTACACAAGTTGGTATTGTACCTATCAGTGAAGCACTGGAGACTGCAAAGCAGGCTGAGTTAGATTTAGTAGAAATAAACAGCAGTGCTGAGCCTCCAGTCTGTAAGATCATGGACTATGGCAAACATTTGTTCGAGCTTAAGAAGCAAAAGGCGGCCGCGAAGAAAAAGCAAAAACAAACTCAGGTGAAAGAAATAAAGTTTCGCCCGGGTACCGAAGAAGGGGATTATCAGGTCAAACTACGCAACCTGATACGTTTCCTACAAGAAGGGAACAAAGCCAAGGTTTCACTACGTTATCGTGGTAGAGAAATGGCCCACCAGGAATTGGGTATGGAATTGCTGAAACGAGTTGAATCGGATCTTGAGGATATCGGCATCGTTGAGCAATACCCAAAAATGGAAGGGCGACAACTCATCATGGTTTTGGCTCCCAAAAAGAAAAAGTAAATTCAATTAATTAGGTAGTTGAATTTGCTCAATAAAATTAGCCAGGAGCTACTTAATTGGTATCCTGGCCTATGAATGCGGAGTATTCTGTATGCCTAAAATGAAAACCAAACGAGGTGCTGCAAAGCGCTTCAAAGCGACGGCTTCAGGTTTTAAGCGTAAGCACGCTTTCAAAAGCCATATTCTTACCAAGATGACTACTAAACGTAAGCGTCAGTTGCGGGGCACATCTATGGTTGCAAGTAGTGACCAAGCATCTGTTGAACGCATGCTGCGTACCAACTAATCCCAAAGCTTTGCTTATAGTTAAAAGTATCATCTGAGGAGAATTTATCATGCCTCGTGTTAAACGTGGAGTTGTGGCTCGTCGCCGCCATAAGAAGATTTTAAAGCAAGCTAAAGGTTACTACGGTGCCCGCAGTCGTGTATTTCGCGTAGCGAAGCAAGCGGTAACTAAAGCTGGTCAATATGCTTACCGTGACCGCCGTCAGCGTAAGCGTCAATTCCGCGCATTGTGGATTGCACGTATCAATGCGGCCGCACGTGTCAATGGTCTTTCTTACAGCCGTTTTATTGCGGGACTTAAGAAAGCATCTGTTGAGATTGATCGTAAAGTTTTAGCAGATTTAGCTGTTCATGAGCAGCAAGCGTTTGCCGCTATCGTAGAGAAAGCAAAGCAAGCGCTGGCCTAACACACAGCATTATCTGTTGTTAGCTTGATTAAAAGGAGGCCATGAGCCTCCTTTTTTTATTTGACAGCGTTTGTCGTATTGATTTGGTAGTATCAGATTTTTCTAACAGTTGGACTAGAGGTAAGCGTCTGTCATGGTCATTGGCAGTAACAATCAAGCAACTGCTTATTATTACATAACGACGCTAACGACTATTTTGTCTGCGGAGTGAACCATGAATAATTTGGAATCGCTGTTAGCCAGTGCGCTGGAAGAAACAGCCACTGCAGAAGATACCCACTCACTGGATCAGGTGCGGGTAAAATATCTGGGTAAAAAAGGAGAAATTACTCAGTTTTTGAAAACGCTTGGTGCATTATCTGCAGATGAACGACCTGCTATGGGAGCCAAGATTAATGAGGCAAAAACACAACTGCAGGTTGCGTTGAATGATCGTCGTGAGAAGTTACAAACGGCTCAACTGGAAGCGCAGCTTGCGGCAGAATCGATTGATGTTACGCTTCCTGGCCGTACAGAGTCATTGGGCAGTATTCACCCTGTTACTAAGACGATTGAGCGTATAGAAGATATTTTTCAGAAAATTGGTTTTTCGGTAGCTGAAGGACCAGAAGTTGAAGACGACTATCATAATTTTGAAGCTTTAAATATTCCTAGCCATCATCCTGCTAGAGCAATGCATGATACATTTTATTTTAATGCGCACACATTGCTTCGCACTCACACTTCTCCTGTGCAAGTGCGCACTATGGAGCAAAGCCAGCCTCCGATAAGAATTATTTGCCCTGGTAAAGTATATCGTTGCGATTCTGACCAAACGCATACACCTATGTTTCACCAGGTTGAAGGACTATTAGTTGATGAAAATGTAAGCTTTGCAGATTTAAAAAGTACGATTATTGACTTTCTGAGAGCATTCTTTGGTCGCGATTTGCAGGTTCGATTTCGTCCGTCTTATTTTCCTTTCACTGAGCCTTCAGCAGAAGTGGATATTGAGTGGGGAAGGGACAATGACGGAAAAATCCGGTGGTTGGAAATTATGGGGTGCGGTATGGTGCATCCAAAGGTTTTTGATTACTCCAATATTGACTCTGAAAAATATACGGGATATGCCTTTGGTCTTGGTGTTGAACGGATGGCGATGTTGCGTTACGGCGTTCAAGACTTACGCCAGTTTTTTGAAAATGATGTGCGTTTTTTAGAGCAGTTTAAATAAGTGCTTGCCTCATCAAAAAGTTATACAGCAGGTGTAATGTAAGGATTGAACATGAAATTCAGTGAACATTGGCTACGCGAGTGGGTCAATCCCAAAGTTGATACCCATACCATCGTGGAACAGTTAACTATGGCAGGACTGGAAGTCGATGGAACAGAGGCGGTAGCAGGTCAGTTTACCGGGGTTGTAGTAGGTGAAATTATTGCTGCAGACCCGCATCCCAATGCAGACAAATTGAAATTGTGTCAGGTGTCTGTAGGTGGTGAAACAACATTCCAAGTAGTGTGTGGTGCTCCTAATGCACGGGTGGGTTTAAAAGCACCCTTTGCGCAAATTAACGCGATTTTGCCAGGGAATTTTAAAATTCGTAAAGCCAAGCTCCGTGGTGTTGAGAGCTTTGGAATGCTGTGCGCAGAAGCAGAGCTGGGTATGGCGGATCAATCCGATGGGTTGATGGAGTTACCAAGTGATGCACCTGTGGGAGTAGATATACGAGAATATTTGTACCTGGATGACACGATTATTGACGTTGATTTAACCCCCAACCGGGCAGACTGTTTATGTATTGCAGGTATTGCAAGAGAGGTCGGGATAATTAATCGTCAAGCGGTTAATGCGGTAGAAATTTCATCGGTTTCAGCCACCCATCAAGACATTTTTCCTGTAGAAATTAAGGCTCCAAAAGGGTGTCCAAACTACGTAGGACGAGTCATTCGGGATGTTAATGTTTCCGTTGAAACACCATTATGGATGCAAGAAAAGTTACGAAGAGCTGGGCAGCGTAGCATAGACCCAATAGTTGATATCACAAACTATGTCATGCTGGAGTTGGGGCAGCCCTTACACGGTTTTGACTTGGAACAGCTTGATGGTGGTATTGTCGTTCGGATGGCTGAAGGTGGGGAAAAACTGACATTACTGGATGGTCAAACAATTACCCTGAGTAGTGATGTACTGGTCATTGCGGACCAGAGTAAGCCATTAGCCTTTGCGGGAGTGATGGGGGGTGAGCATTCTGGTGTTTCAGAAAATACACGTCATGTGTTTTTAGAAAGTGCGTATTTCAACCCCATTTTTATTGCTGGAAAAGCGCGTAAATATGGCTTACATACAGAGTCATCTCATAGATTTGAACGTGGAGTTGATTTCCAGCTGCAGCGGAAAGCAATTGAGCGTGCGACCCAACTTATTTTAACAATTTGTGGAGGGCAGCCAGGACCCGTTATCAACCAGTCTGATCCAGAACAGTTGCCTGATACTATTGCAGTTAAGTTACGTGCTAACCGTGTTCGCAGCTTGTTAGGCCTTGAAATATCAAACGAAGAAATTGCTGAATTACTCGGTGGCCTGGGTATGGTCATGGAAACGGTGAAGGAAGGTGCTTGGGTTGTTGGTATTCCTTCATATCGTTTTGATATTCGATTGGAAGTGGATCTTATTGAAGAAATAGCGCGTTTATATGGCTATAACAACCTTCCCTCAACATCGCCTATGGCTCATGTTGCAATGTCTGGCTTGCCTGAGGACAAAGTGACACTTCGTCAACTTCGTCGTCTTTTAGTGGCTCAAGGTTATCGGGAAGCTATTAATTACAGCTTTATTTCTCCTGAACTACAAAAGCTTGTTGAGCCTGAAGTTGATGCTTTGGCTCTGGCTAACCCTATTTCAGCCGATATGGGGGTTATGCGGACCAGTTTGTTGCCAGGTCTACTGAGTGCCCTAAGTTATAACTTAAATCGTCAGCAGTCTCGCATTCGTTTGTTTGAAGTGGGTCAAGTGTTCCTTCCTGAAGGGGATGCACTTCAACAGCCTCAGATGTTGGCTGGTGTTGTTTGTGGGTCACGTAACCCAGAAAACTGGACCAGTAATTCGGATAAATTTGATTTTTATGACTGCAAAGGAATCGTTGAACAATTGATCGCATTAGGTGGAAAAGCAGATCAATTTGAGTTTCGTCGCGAAATACGGCAAGGATTTCATCCAGGACAATGCGCTGCACTGTATCTAAAGGATAAATGTGTTGGTTATTTAGGTCGTTTACATCCACAGTTGCAAAAACAATTGGATATACCGGAAGTAGTGTATCAATTTGAATTGCAGCTAGACTTATTAACCCAAGGAAGTGTTGCCAGTTTCCAAGAAATTTCAAAATTTCCTGGTGTTCGTCGTGACATCGCAGTTGTAGTTGATCAGGACGTTGATGCAGCTGATTTAATGAAAATAGTTGAATTTGAAGCCGGCGAACTATTGAAAGACCTGAAGTTATTTGACGTTTATATTGGCAAAGGTATTGATCCTAATAGAAAAAGTGTTGCAATGGGCTTGACGTTACAGCATCCATCACGCACTCTTAATGAGGATGAGGTACACGACTTGATGACCAGAGTGACTCAAAAGCTAGAAGAGAGGTTTAACGCAATCTTAAGGAAGTAATGACCATGGGGGCATTGACGAAAGCAGAAATGGCGGAGCGCCTGTTTGAGGAATTGGGCCTAAATAAGCGAGAAGCTAAGGATATGGTTGAATTATTCTTTGAAGAAATTCGTCATGCCTTGGAAGCAAATGAGCAAGTTAAGCTCTCTGGTTTTGGCAACTTTGACTTGCGAGATAAACGAGAGCGTCCCGGTCGTAATCCAAAAACAGGAGAGGAAATACCTATTTGTGCACGACGTGTGGTTACGTTCCGCCCAGGGCAAAAACTAAAAGCTCGGGTAGAAACCTATGCTGGAACCAAGCAACAACAATGAACTGCCACCCATTCCTGGAAAGCGCTACTTTACGATTGGTGAGGTCAGTGAATTATGTGAGGTAAAGCCTCATGTACTGCGTTATTGGGAGCAGGAGTTCGCTCAAATAAAACCGGTTAAACGGCGAGGGAATCGCCGTTATTACCAGCGCCAGGATGTATTGCTTATACGACAAATTCGTAGTTTGTTATATGAGCAAGGATTTACAATTGGTGGAGCGCGTAATCGGCTGGAGAGTGAAAACTCTAAAGAAGATATGAGTTACTATAGACAGTTAATAAGACAAATGATTATTGAGCTAGAAGATGTATTAAGAGTGTTAAAAAAATAATAACGCTTCATTAAATTGCTAGTTCACAAGCTTAGTTAATTGTAGTAGTATTCGCACCACATTTGAGGCGAAGCCTCTTTATTTTCGGAGTGTAGCGCAGCCTGGTAGCGCACCACAATGGGGTTGTGGGGGTCGGAGGTTCGAATCCTCTCACTCCGACCAAAAATTAGCCCGTAAGTCAATGACTTACGGGCTTTTTGCTTTTGATAATCATTTGCATCATGCAAAATTCTGCAATATCCTGCAAAACTCAACTTTATTGAACGCTGCTTAGACGAAACCTGTCGTCTAATTTTCTAAGTCTAAATCGGCTTCAACTTGTGTCCATCTTGTGTCATGTCCTTTTAAGTGATGTTCAGTCATTTTGTCAGAAGTGTGACCCATCAACTGACGAACTTGAGTTTTACTCCAACCTTGTTGTTCATAAAGTAACCCGCCCAATGATCGTAACTCATGGAATGTGGGTAATACATCTTTGGAAATATTTTCATAAATAACCGACTCATCACGTGCTTTGGAAAAGCTTCGGCTCAAGTAATCAGGTTTAACTGCAGACCAATGACCATTGCCCGTTAAGATTCTTTGAGGTTGCTTATGAATCAGTAGGGGAGAGTTCATCCCAGTACACCGCGCACGCTCAATGACTTTCTTGAGCGAGGGACCCAAGCCAATAGCCAGCCGTGCACAGTCACCATGTTTTTCGGTCTTACTTTGCACCAGGTACAAGCGACCGTCTTTAATATCACTGAACTTCAGGCGTAATAAGTCAGAGCGACGTTGCAGGGTGATAATGGCCAAGTCCATAGCAATCTGTAACCATTCCTCGGCATGCTGGTAAATCGCTTGGTAAGCTTCCCAAGTTATCCGCTGCCGTTGTTTACGAATACGCTGACTCTGTCGTGTTGATAACGTTGGCGCCACGGGGTTTTCAACTAACCAGCCTTTGACGATTGCAAACTGACACAGCTGGGATAACACAGACCGATGTTGTTTATAGGCATCGCCCTTAAAACTTAAATCCAAATAACTGGCCACTTGCTCCACGGATAATGAACGAATACTCATGTCGCCTAAATCATTATTCAGTCGATTTAATCGGTACTCTAATTCTTGAGCAGAACGAGGCATTAATTCTTTATTCGGTACAATATCCGTTTTAAAGGCTTCAATAATATCCGCAATAGTTTTTTCGCCTATGGCTAAAATAGAATTAATTAACTGCTGGGTACTCGGTATTAAAATACTATTTAATTCCCGTGCGGCACGGACCGCTTCCTGCTTATCGCGGCCCAGGGCATGCCAGGTTTTATTGACGGGATGACGGTAACGAAATAAACCATTGGACTCATATAAATTCGGGCAAAGCCCTCGTTTTTTTCTAGGACGGGCGGCCATAATATTTTGACTCACTTAAGACTTTACTGACCAATGAACTGCTGGCTTTTTCATGGACATCAATATTCACATACCACAGTCCACCCTCTTTAATGGCGCCAGGTATCAAGCCGCTTTCACAACGGTTGCGTAAGGTTCGCAGTGTGGGACCATCACCCAGCGGATAACGCTGTTTGGCATAGGTATTTAATCGCATCAAACGCATAATGATTATCTCCCAACGCGCACAAATTAAGCGGCCAATCTTTTTTGACGATTTCGTAAATACACTTTTTCCCGCAAAATAATGATATTGTCAGGCGCATCAAAACCAATACGAATTTGGTGACGACTATTTCGTTCCAGAAGAAAAAGAGTTAAGGGTATGGTTTCAAGCGTGAGTTTATCGCCAATACTCAGCCACTGGTTATAATCGAGTTGAGGACCTTTAATCGTAATTCGCGCGTTATGTTGGTAATCTTTTTCAGCGAAGGTCAGAATGGTATGCTCGTTGATAAAAGCTCTTTCTGAGCGGCGAAAGGTTAAAATTAACATGCTCAAGTCTCCTCAGTGGACCGTATTCACGGCTTTGACAGGTACGCCTTGTAGGGTAAAGGGTGGTTGATTGTGGCACTGGGCCATATCATTTTTTAATGCTTGATATTCATCAGGATGAACACTGACACACGGCGGTCGTCGCTTTTTCGCGAGCTGATAATATTCAATATATTGCTGGACGCGGTGTATTGTTTTTGCAGATTTTTTGGATAAAAAAGTACGACAAATTTCCATGATTAAGCACTCGCTTGTTGAGGTGATTCGGAAAAATCGTAATTTAATATGTGTGGGTATTTATCGGCTTGGCTGACTTGTACGGCGTTGGGTATTTTTAACGTCGGCGCATCCTGTAGTGCTTCTTCGGTGGAGCGGGGCAGTTGTCCACCTAAACCGGCGCGTTTAAACCACCATTTTGCTGCTTTCGCCTTGGCATAGCCTTTATGTTCAAAGCACACCCATTCATTGACGAATTCAAAGCCACAGCGATAGGTAACTTTTAATGATGGTGGGGCATTTAATTTACGGTGAATGCTATACGACACATCAGTCACACTGAGCCACACGGGTTTAATTTGTGATTTTAACAATGCCCCTTTGGATGCTTGATCGTTATGGGGCAGGGATTCACTGGCCGGAAAGGCATGGCCACAGCTAGGACACTCCCGTAAAGTAGCTTGTAACAGTGACTCACATTTAGGGCATTGTTTGGTAGGTGCTTCACCAGACTCGCCATTTTTACGGGATTTAGACTTAGGTGGTTGGATATTATCAATCGGTCCATGACGCTCGATGTTGTCGCCATAATCCAATACTAAGCAATCAGTCTTATCCGTCTCCGGTGAAATACGTAAACCACGCCCCAGGATTTGCACATACAAACCTGGAGAGTGAATAGCGCGTAAAATGGCAATTAAATCGGTGCGGGGTGCATCGAAGCCGGTGGTTAAAACACCTTGGCTGACCAGACAACGAATACGGCCTTGTTTATAGTCTTCAATGAGTTGCGAACGTAAACTGATAGGCGTCTGACCATGCACACACTCTGCCTGTATACCATGGTCTTTGAGCATGGTAATAATCTGCAAACAGTGATTCACCGAGACACCAAAAATTAACCAGGCTTTACGATCCTGCCCCCATTCGCTGATTTCTTTTAACGCTTTACGGGTAAGGTCCTGGGCATTTAACGCTTTTTCTAAATCCCGGGTGACAAACTCGCCCTGGCGAATACTCACGTTCGTTAAATCAATTTGCTCAGTGCCGGGTTGTGAAATTAACGGGGATAAAAAGCCTTGATCAATGAGTTTTTGAATATCAACGTTGTACACCACCTCATTAAATAATGCACCTTCGCCCTCAGTTAATAACCCGGTTTTCATACGGTAAGGCGTGGCAGTAAAGCCCACTAATTTCACCAAGGGGTTCATTAATTTCGCGTCATTTAAAAAGCGGGTGTACATACTGTCGTCTTTACCGGCATTAATTAAATGGCACTCATCGACGATAATGATATTAAAGGGACCCAAGTCAAACGCCTTGTTATACACTGATTGAATCCCGGCAAATAACACATCCGCCTGGTGATCTTTACGCCTTAAACTGGCCGAATAAATACCCGAGGGGCAGGTGGGCCAGAGCTGATTTAATTTTGCGTAATTTTGTTCCAGGATCTCTTTGACATGGCTGAGCATAAGTACCCGTTGGTTGGGAAACTGCATCACCCGACGAATAAATTCAGCAATAATGACTGATTTACCGCCTCCGGTGGGTACACAAACCAATGGATTACCTTGCTGTTGTTGCCAGTATTGATAAATAGCGCTTAAGGATTCGTCCTGATACCAGCGTAATTTCATGCCGCGTCCTCCACTAACTGGGCATTAAACGTCGTGCGTAAGGTTTGAATATGGTTGTCGGTTAATAAGGTTTTATCTTCGACTGCGCGTAATTCACGGCTGTTAAACTGCTCAGGCGCTTCGCCCGTGATAAAACATTCCCCGGATTTTTTCAGGCGATAACGAATCCAGTATTCGCCACTATCAATCACTTCCGCAAAACGCTGAATTAAATCGGGAATGAATAAATGGGCCTGACAGCCGACGCGTTGATTATTTTCAGGGATCAATAAATTAAATCGTGCACAATGCCATTGGCCCTGATCAACCGCTGATGCATGTAAGCAGGTTCGGCAATTAACGGTGGGGACTTGCTCACCATGACAAATAGCATGATGATCGCAGAGTTTGCACTCGTACCAGCTGGGATCTTCATTTAATTTTTCCAGTGGCTGATCACTGGCAATATTAAGGCGAAAAATCGAATTAAAGATTTCCGGTGTAACCACTTCTTTTACGGTGCTTAAGTGTTTAGTAATGACTTTTCGATCGATTTTCCCGGTGGTGGTGACTTTAAAAAACGTGGTTTCATGAGCGCTAGAACCTTCCTCTTGAGCACCCACCAAGTTAATTAATTCCTGCTCAATGGATGCTTTTTCCTGATTTAAATCCGTGATCTGCTGTTTGATGTCCTGCAGTTTTTGGGCGTAAAAGTCCACCATGCGCACCGGGTCGGGCGCTGCCATTGTCATATTCATTGTGGTAACCTCTGAAAAATCAGGTTATTAAATTGAGTTTATTGATTGTTTTTTTAAGCCGCTTCGAGCGTCATTAATTTAAGGTGCTTTAACGTTTTATAATAATTCGCGAAGGCGAGTACATCAGAAAAACATTTCACATGCTCAACATCGAACGGCATATAACGGGCGAGGAAGGCCTGTAATAAATCGACGGGAATAGTGTTAACGTCTTTATTTTCCACCAACACCATGTGTGAGGCTTTATCAAATAAAATATAAAAATACTGAAGTTTTGATTGATGAGTAATCACCACCCGCACTAAGAGGTGCTGAGGATTCTCATACACATATTCATAATGTTCGTAGAGCGGTGAGGCAAACTGTATCAGGTAATGGTTGGTGACCCAGTAAGGCCGTACTTTATTAATCTGTTCTACCAATCCGGTGGTTACTGCTTTAACCGGGTTCCGTAGCTGGAAAACGGCATAGCAAGCCATGATTTTTCTCCTTTTAATGAACGGTCAGTGACTCGGTATTAGGGGCTTGAATAATGCGTTGTAAATTCAAGCTCATTGCACTTAACTGCGTTTGCAGTATTTTCAATTGATTAATCGCATCAATAAAGGTTTTAGGCTGGTTCGCATCGAGATAAGCATCCAGTGTCACCAGGGCTAATTCTTCAGGTGTGGGTTGTTTATTATTATTGTTCATCATGCAGCCTCCTTGTCTTTTTTGTAGCCACCAAAATATTCGATAAAATTGCGGTAGAGTTGAGAGAGGGCATTGGCCATTAAGATAAAATCGGCTCGTGCCTGGCTTATAAAATCTTCAGCTTTTTCCTGATCCGTTAATTCAAACTTTAATTGGGTAAAACGAAAATCATCGTGAATAATACCGGTTAAATAATCGGTCCAGTGAAAGCCCAGTTTAGTGACCATTTTGCCCGCGCCAATATGCGGTTCGACTTCTTCCAGCTCTAAATCGCTTTTACTGAGTTTTACAATGTCCGCATCTTCACTCCCCACAAAACGGAGTTCTGCACACTGGTCCAGTAGTAGACCTTCAGGCAGTTGAGTACTTCGCGCTAACCAGCAGGTTAAGACTTCATAAGGCTTATATTCTGTAACCACCGGATGTGTGGCTAATCCATCCAAGGCAATGCGTAAGAGATGAATGCATTCCTCAGCCTGCTTTACGTTGGAGCTGTCCACGACAACTAAGTTATTAATAGGATCTAAATACATATACCAACTGTGGTATTCACTGAAGGCTTTGGGTAACAGCTCGTGAATGACAGACTCTTTAATTTGGTCTTTTTCGCCTTTGCCAATGGACTCACCCTGTTCTTTTTCCAGGGTTTTAATACGTTCTTTGACGTATTTGCTGATGACCGAGTTAGGCAACATCTTTTTTTCTTTCTGCAGGCAAAGTAATTGGAAGTTGCCAATATGCTCGGCAAAGTGTTCGGCTTCTTCACCGAAGGGACGAACCCAGCCATAGCTTTCGGCTTGTTGGGGCGTGCAGGGCTTAAAGGCCTGGGCTGAAAGTTTTTCATTGAGTAACGCCTGATCGAGCTTGGCGACCTGTTCACAGCGGAAAGATATTGCGTTTTTAAACCACATGATGTGCACCTCTTGTTTTATGTTGTATGCAGGGTAGGGACGATCGACTCATACCGCGTCGTTCGGGTTCGGTAAATTCGATTACGTAGGAGTGGGTCATCAGAGAAAACAGGAACGATCACCAAGGACAACGCTAACATGCCCATGGACAACGGGCAGATCACCTTTGACCGGATCAGCTCGGCGACCAGTTGAGTACGATTCTTCAGGTTGTGTTTATGCAGTGCGGCTTTAATGGTCTTGGAAATGGTGTCCGGCGCAACCGAATACTTGCGGGCAATTTCCTTATCCGATAAGCCATGCAGAGCTTCAAAGGTATACAGCGTTTGTCGTGGGGAGAGCTGAAGGTTGTTCAGGTAGGCTTTCCAGTGGCCTATGGTGATCGTGTCGTCCATGAGTAACACTCCCTTTTGATCGATTTACATAATGTAAATATATAATCGCCCCAAAAGGGAATATATGTCAACAAGTGCTACATAAGTAATTTGTTATTAGACCAATTGGTCTGATAGATTATTTATTTTTGATGCTGGATACTAAGGTTTGAAGAAGGTCTATTTCTACTTCGCGCAGCTTGCCATCAATAACTAAGTCCATGAAATCCTTAGTTAAAGTTCTAAGCTTTTCTTGAATTTGAGTTTGAATCTGTTCTGGGTCTAGCTCATAAGTTTCATTTTGCAGCCTAATAAATGCTTCTTTGGCGGCAGCAACCTTTTTACTATTTGGAGGTAAAAAGTACTTTAAGTCTTTACCTGTTACTTCTGCAATCTTATGAAGATGCTCAACTCGTGGTCCTCGTCTAACAGAAGGGTCTTCAGATTCCCAGCGAGAGGCAGTAGCTCTTGATACTCCAACTCTTTGAGCAAACTGAATCTGGGTTAAACCTGTTTCTATCCTTGAGTTTCTGATTTTTTCCCATAGTTCCAGCTCTTGCATGTCAAACTCATTGTAACGTATATGTAAATAAAAATTTCAAAAATGCAAGCAATGTGTTGACTAGTTTGCTACAACTGTCTACAGTGTCGCATTATTAGCTTTACAAACCGCTACACACTAGTCCAAAAGTTTTCTCTCATTCTAATGTAGTTGTTGCGGTTGCTTCCTTCTATCCCCTCACACGGGAGTAGTCAACTTTAAATAACAGGAATCACCAGTAATGGAAGCTGATAAACCACCCATCACAGAAGAAACAGCTTGGGAACTCTACGACAGAGGGTTCACCGTTATCCCGTTAGGTTCGCCATTTGAAACACCACCACCTTACTTTGTCAACAAACGCTTTGACGGCAATAAAGAAAAAGCCCAACAGGAGTGGCCTAAACAGGCGCGCGTACCGTGGGCCAAGTACCAAAAAAACACGCCATCGTTAGAGGATATGGATTATTGGACCGCTTCCTATCCTCGTGCTAATTGGGCCATTGTTACAGGGGCGCGTGTCATTGTTGTGGATGCTGACTCTGAAGAAGCAGTTCAGTTTATGGAATCCGGAGCTGTCGGTCGAACGCCGTGGAAGGTGAAGACTGGCAAAGGTAAACATTTTTATTATGCCGTTAATCCCAACGTAGAAATTCGCAATTCAGTTAATGCTCACTCCAAGATCGATATCCGGGGGCAGGGTGGTTATGTCGTTGCACCAGGCTCAACCCATGCCAATGGTAACCGCTATGAATGGGAATACGACGCCAGTTGGGTGATTGATAGCATTGATGACTTGCCTTGTTTATCTGAAGAAGATTTACAAGCGATCCAGCAATTTAATGGTCGAAACGTATTAAGTAAAAGCAGCCAAGTGAAGACTGACTCACCTAAAACAAATCCGGAACCTGAAATCACAGGTAACTTAGGTTTTAGTACCGCTGATTACCAACCAAAAGCCAGTGGGGAGGCAGTAAGTGAAGGTTCACGTAACCAATCCGCTGTGTCGTTAACAGGTCAATATATCGCTTCAGGGATGGATCTACGCACCATAAAACAGATGTTGGATACCTGGAACACAGGCAACAGTCCGCCGTTAGATCCCAGTGAGCTCAATACCTGTATTGCCAGCACAATATTGACGCACTTACGTAAACATCCTCATGATGTGATTCCTGTTCAATCGGCACCGCCCGAACCCGCCAAGGCGAGTAACCTATCACTACCTGACAGTGGTGGTATGCCTGGCCATTTATACGACATACCGGGTGTATTGGGTGAAGTCGTGCAGTTTGCGAATCAGACGGCACGACGAAAACAGCCCGCATTGGCAGTACAAAGTGCGTTGGCACTGGGCAGTGTGGTATGCGGGCGTTATTACAAAACGGATAAGGGAAATTTTTCGTCGCTGTACTTTCTCAATATTGCCAAGTCTGCGAGTGGTAAAGAGCACTGTAAGGATGTTGTTGAACAGATTTTGGAAGCATCAGGTTATGGGCGACTTATTTCTGGTTCTGGTTATACGTCATCCGGTGCCTTGTTCAGTGAACTGCTCCATGAACCGAACCATATCAGTATCATCGATGAGTTTGGTAAGTACCTGGAAGGCAGTCAGCACAAAATGAATCCGCATAAGGCGGAGGCGATTACCCGACTAGTCGAGGCCTGGAGCAAGTGTGGGTCTTCACTCTATCCCCCGGTGTATTCAACCATGGGTATGAGTAAGCAGGCGGCAGAGGAGTTGCGTAAGCGGTGTATTAAGCATCCGGCGTTAACGCTCTTAGCGTTGACGACACCTGGTACCTTTTACAGTGCACTGTCACCGGAATTAGTAAAAGATGGTTTTCTAGGACGCTTTATTGTCATGGAGAGCCAATTAAAACGACAGGTGTCGAGTGATCCAGGACTAATAGAAGTCCCCGAGAACATTACCAAGTGGGTGGCGACTATTCGGGAGAATCTAGCTGGTAACTTAACCAGCCATATGCCACCGGAAAATAAGCCCGCACAGAATATTCTTGTGTTCGAGGAGTCGGCGCTCCAGCGATTAAAAGCGCTTGACCAGGAAATCATTCAGAAGATGGATGAACTGGAACAGTATGGTATTGAAGTGTTGCTGGGGCGCACCCGAGAAAAGGCCATGCGTATTGCATTAATTCTGGCCCTGTCGGTCGATCCGTTTGCGGAGACGATTACACGACAGGTGACGGATTGGGCTATTGATTATGTTCGCTATCACGATTATTATATGGTAGATACCGTAGTGAACCGTGTAGGTGGTTCTTCCTTTGAAACTCAATTAAAAGAATGCGTTCATGAAATTGAGAAAGCAAAGGAACGCGGTCTCACCCTCTATGAAATTGGTCGTAACCCTTGTTTCTCTAAGATGCGTAGTAAAGAGCGCAAGGAGATACTAGACGACATCTGTTCCAGAGGGCATGCCCGAGCTAAACCAACCGGTGGACGTCCGAGGATGGCTTATGTGCATGCCAATTTCTGCTGAGGCCACGGATCAAGGGGTTTTCACAAGTTTTCACGAGTTTTCACATGAACTCATGTTAAAATTACTTCTTGATTTTATTAGAAAAAATGGCCTTTTCACATTTTCACAAGAATTCCTAAAGTCCCCTAGAAAGACCCCAGAAAAAAGCCAGGGGGGGTACTTTTTATGTGAAAATGTGAAAACTATTATTTATATATATTATTATTTTTTTTATTTATATATTAAACACTTACAGAAGTATTAGTTTTCACAAATATACATGTGAAAACTCTGTGATAATTTGTGAAAACCCCCGCCTAGACCTCTTCCTTGAAACAAATCTGTCACATACTACGAGTGCCTTATGAACCTGCAAGCCTACGCTATTACCCCCAACACCAAGCCCCGTATGACCCGTGCCGACAAATGGAAACAACGCCCCTGTGTCATGCAGTACCGCGCGTACAAGGATGCACTACGAGAGTTGTCTATTGAGCTGCCTGAGAGCGGCTACCATCTTATTTTCGTGTTACCCATGCCCAAGTCATGGTCGAAGAAAAAACGAGCTGAGATGCGAGGACAGCCTCATAAAGCGACACCGGATAAGGACAATCTAGAAAAAGGTTTATTGGATGCCTTGTTCGTGGACGATGCCCATATTTGGGATGGACGCGTGAGTAAGTATTGGGGTGACGAGGGACAGATCATCGTGAAACGGATTCCAACCTACGACACGTTAGACGAAGCGTTGAACTCGACGATTCACTGAGGGGAGGGGATTAGATGGCTACAACTGACGCCTATCAGCCTGCACAGCAAAAAAATGGTACCAACCTGGTGTTGCCCTGGCGTTCAGCCAAAATAGCCTGGCATGAGGCGTTTATGAGTATGAGATCTAAGCCTTTGGTTCAGTGCGAGGGTAATGGTTCAGTTGATAACCTGGACCAAATTGGCCGGAGTCTGGAAAAGGGGATTGTCCAGGATGCTGTTGCGAAGTTGCCTAAACCGATTCGGGAATGGGGAATGTATTGCTATGCACCCGATCATGCTAAAACTGAAACGTATAAGTCACGCGTAGCCGATCGACTGTATGCCTTGTTGGTGGAACAATTGGACGATACATACCTCAAGAGTCGTATTCGATGTATACGGCTAGTGACAATGTGCAATATTGCCATTGAGGAATGCAAAAACCAGCAATGGACTGGAGAGTTTTATTCTGATTACAAAAGGGCGCAACTGTTGGGTATCCATCACCAAAACTTTCAGCGGGATTATGGTCAGTTGTATGGGTCTATGCAGGAGGTTTTGAGTGGGTATTGTGGGAGAGCGTTGGGTGGTGTGGCTAGGTTGTTGTGCGAGATAAACTAAGAAAGTAGCTTAACAAGACAAAGCGTACGGATGTTAAAGGCTATAGTTTTTGTATATGGTGATTAGTTCAAAAACTAAGTGAGGATGAATGGACAGAAATGAAATTCAATTAATGAGAAAAGGGGAGCTTCACGTTCATTTAAATGGTTTGGTAAGTAGTGATGTTATTCGAAACTTATTGGTACATGATGAGGCTGAACTGCCTTTTGGGTTTGATTTAGAAAAAGATTTGAACATATTACAACCAGCAGACTCTCTATTATCATACTTGAAGCCCTGGCAGGTGTTACGGCTCATACCTAAGAGTAAGAACTGTCTTAAGGTAATAATAGAAAGTGCTTTTCTGAATTTAAAATCTCAGAATATTACATTTGTAGAGATTCGTAATAGCATTCTGTATTTGGCATTGCTAAATAATATTGCGGTAGATGAGGCGATGCACTGGGTAGTATCTGAAATTGAGTGTGCATCAGAAAGACATAAAATAAAAGCTGCATTGATTTTGACGATTTCTAGAGGAGATTATGCTCCGGAGCACTTGCGATCTCTTTTAGATGCATATGAGAAATTAGGTAGACCAGATATTGTTGTTGGACTTGATTTAGCTGGAAATGAAGAATCTGAATCTCCACCAGAAACAGGTTCTCTTTTTTTGAAGGCAAAAGATAAGTATGAACTAAAGGTAACAATTCATGCGGGGGAGACAGGAAGAGTTGAGAACATAGTTAGCGCAGTTAATGAATTTGGTGCTGACAGAATAGGTCATGGAACAGCGGCCTCAAAATCAATTGAGGTAATGGACTTATTGAAAACACGAAATATATGCATTGAGGTCTGTCCAATTAGTAACAGATTAACGAATGCTGTGGATGAATCTGAATCTCACCCTGTCGCTGATTTTATCGCGCATAATGTTCCATTTGTTATATGTTCTGATAATCCTGCAATTCATTGTTCGAGTCTTACTGAAGATTATTTAGAATTTTACCGCGAGACAAATTCGTCTCAGCTTTTACGCGATATGTATAGTAATCAAAAAAAATATAGCTTTATTAAGGGGGAGTATGGAAATTAACTTCGTCACAAAAAATCCCCATAAAGCAAAAGAGGTACAATCTATCCTGGGAAATGATATTGGTGTTTCGATAGTCCATGCTTCTTTAAAAATTCATGAAATACAAACAGAAGATATAAATCTTATTGTAAGGGATAAGATTTTAAAAGCGTTCAGACAAATTGGGCGTCCTGTATTTGTTGAGCATACCGGGCTATATATTGACAGTTTACAAGGTTTTCCTGGGGGATTAACTCAAGTGTTCTGGGATAAATTAGAAGCCGAAAAATTTTGTGAGTTACTTGGTAAGTTATCAATAACATCCTTAACTGCAAAAACTGTTATCGCATATTGTGATGCAAAAAAAATATATATCTTTGAAGGGAAAGTAGAAGGAAATATTGCACCCTCTCCAAGAGGATGTAAAGATTTTCAGTGGGACTGCATCTTTATCCCAAAGGGCTTTCACGAGACATTTGCTGAAATGGGTGAAAAGAAGAATGATATATCCATGAGGAAACTAGCTTTTGATAAATTTAGAGAGTTTTTATGTCGGAGGCCTTGACATGGATAATCTTATTGCTTCCTATCTAGAAAAAAATGTTATCCTTTTTGTGGGTGCTGGCATATCCAAAAACCTTGGCTTGCCGACATGGTCAGGACTAATAGATCATATTGCTCATGAACTTGGGTACGACCCAGAAATTTATAAGTCTTTTGGCGATAACTTAGCCTTAGCAGAATATTACAGAGTTAAAACAGGAAGTATTGGCCCTCTCAGAAGTTGGATGGATACTAGTTGGCATTCTGGCAGCGTTGATTTGAAAAGCTCTGAAATACATAAGTTAATTGTAAACTCAAAATTCTCAATAGTTTACACCACGAATTACGATCGATGGTTAGAAAAATCATATGAGCTATATAAAAAGCGATACATAAAAATTGCGAGTGTATCTGATATTGCAAAGATTAAAGATGATGTAACCCAAATAATAAAATTTCACGGTGACTTTGATAATGATGATACTATCGTGCTTGACGAGTCAAGTTATTATGAGCGCCTAGAGTTTGAAACCCCTTTAGACATTAAGCTTAGATCGGATGTTCTTGGGAAATCGATCCTATTTATTGGTTACAGTCTAACAGACGTAAATCTTAGGTTTCTTTTCTATAAGCTTGCTAAATTATGGAAATCCAATAATGGCGGTGGGGTTCAGCCGAGATCTTACGTCTTTACACATAGACCAAATCCAATTCAAGAAACAATATTGGATCAATGGGGTATAAAAATGATTACCTCTACGGAAAGTGATCCAAAAGAAGCTCTACTAGAGTTTCTTAATCAGTTCCAGTAATGTAGCTAACAAGAGTGTTAATTCAGATGCTTGAGCTAATTGCGTTGGTTAAACCTTAGGTGAAATAATAATGAAGTACTGTAGTGACTGTGGAACAGAGGTGTTTGAGCAAGCTAAATTTTGCTTTGAATGTGGGCGCAATTTATGTGTAATTGATAGTGTGAATATTTCCTCTGGAGATAACTCAGTGAACTTTGGCCTGCAGAATCATGTTACTGGTAATACGATTAATATAAGCTCAAGAGAAGGTGATTCTGAGAAAGCATATATCGATCGTGTAAAAGTTAAACCTCTTGCTATCGCTGGGACACAATTAAGAGCATTTTGGTTATTTATTTCTGGTCTACTTGGTTTTTTTGGTAGTATCGCAAGTATTCTTGGATTTATAGGTACTGAATATCAATTATTTTTTATCTTTTTTATGATTGTTAGCGCGATATTATTTTTCATTGGTATGGTGTTATTACAAACTAAACACATAAGTTTTCCACCATTTTTCAACCTTGAATCTGGATCTAAAGGCGAAATATATCTTACTAAGATAGAGGGTAGTTGTCCTAAATGCACTGGAAAACTCAAACTTAGATCAATAGGCCCCAAAAACAATAAAACTACAGTTGTTAGGTGTACAAGAAACCCTGATCATATATGGGGCTTTGATCCAACTGTTTTACCAGATTTATAGAAAGTGTCATCATATAAGAGCTGACATTCAGCTTACTTCAGCTTTCCCAATACCACAATACATGTGAGATTATAGTTTATCAACTGGTCAAAAAAACAGTCTTGTAACAGATCGTAGCCTTGTGACGTCCATTCCTTAGCCCTTCATGGCTTTCGCTTACAATAGCGACCAGTTATTGATTGTAAGGCGAAGTCATGAAATTGGGTGCCAATCGCAGTGTATTTTTATTGGAGATCACCGGATGCCATGCAGAATTGCTGGTAACGGAGATCAATGGTGTTGAAGGGATCTCAGACCCGTACAGTATTGAGCTTAGTTTAGTCAGTCGTCATCCTGAGCTGGGTAATTTAAACCTTATTCGTAAGCCTGCTTGTATCACCATTCGAGGCGAAGACGAGGACCGGGTTATCCATGGGCTGGTGGCTTCTTTGGTCGAAGCAAGTCCAGGTAATCGTTATACCGAATATGCCGTTAAAATCGTGCCTAAGTTGTGGTTTTTGCAATACCGTGAAGAATGTCGCACTTATCAAAAGCTCACGGTGCCGGAAATCGTTGAGCAGGTGCTGGTTCGTGCTGAATTTCAAAAAGGCATCGACTTTGAATTTCGCTTAACTGAAGACTATGAAAAAGAGACGTATATCGTCCAGTTTAATGAGTCTGATCTCAACTTTATATCCCGCCTATTGGAAAAAGAAGGTATTTTTTATTACTTCGAACACACTGCTGACAGCCATAAATTGATCTTTGTCGACCGTAATGAAAGTCTGGAACCCATTGTAGGTGACACGCTTGCCTTTCACATGAAAACCGGCATGGTGCCTGATGAAGACTGTTTGGATTCGTTAAAGCAGAGTGTGAGCCGTACCATTGGTAAGGTAGTCATGCGGGACTACAATTTTCACAAACCCAGTTTAAATCTGGAAGTGGAACATACCTTAGGTGACGCCAACGCTGTAGAGAATATTTACCCTGGTGGCTATAAAACCATTGAAGCCGGTCAGCGTTATGCACGGATTCGGTGTGAAATGCATCAGGCTAAAAAGGAAATTGTCACAGCCGGTGGTACATACCGAACGATGATTCCTGGGTATACCGCTGCAATCACTGATCATCCTGTCAAAGTCATTAATAAAGCTTACATCATTACCCAAGTTATCCATGAAGGGCGGCAACCACAAGGCTCGGATGAATATGCCGTGGGTGAGGGTGCTTATTATCGTTCACGTGGCGTCTTCATCCCCAAAATCACCGTGTACCGTCCTCAGCAACGACATAAAGCACCGAAAATGCCGGGTAAACAAACCGCTGTTGTGACCGGGCCTGAAGGTGAAGAAATCTATACCGATGAATATGGCCGGATAAAGGTTCAGTTTAAATGGGATCGCGAAGGGAAACTGGATGAAAACTCTTCGCGCTGGGTACGTGTCATGCAAACCTGGGCTGGGCCACAATGGGGCAGTATGGTGATTCCGCGAATCGGGCAGGAAGTGACCATCGACTATTTAAATGGTGATGCGAACCACCCTGTGGTAACGGGTGTTGTTTATCATGGCAAACACCAAACGCCGTATAAATTACCTGATCATAAAACCCGCTCGGGCTTTAAAACAAATTCAACTCCGGGCGGTGGAGGTTTTAATGAATTTACGTTCGAGGATAAAAAAGACCAAGAAGTAATTATGGTCACGGCAGAAAAAGACCTGGATGTTCGCATCAAAAATGATCGTCGTGAGCATATTGTGGGTGATAATACGGTTACCATTTACCAACATGACTTCAAACATATAAAGCAAGATCAGCACATTAAAGTTGATCAAAACCATGAGCGGGCGGTGAAAGGGGATTATCACGAAACCGTAATGGATACCCGTCATTTAAATGTTGATGGTGAGCACAGGATTGAAGCCAAAGATATGAACTTTAAATCCGGTGATAAAGTAGTCTTGGAATCGGATACGGAAATTACCTTTGTGGCTGGAGGTAGCTCTATCACAATTACTCAGGAAGGTGTGTTTATTGATGGCAAGACCATAAATGTACAAGGTCCATCAGGACAGCCGCTACCTGTTAACATCATTACCCCTGAACGTCCTGGTCTGGCTGAAGAAGCAGATGATGGGAATCCTTTGCGGAAGGAACCTTTAAGGAAAAAATCGAAGTCATCATCGAGGAGTAAAGAGCTGGGATTGGCAAACCAGATAGGGCAAACGTCAACGAATAACATTAATGAACAATGTGCTTATGATGAGCACTTTGAAATTATCGAGCTTACTACGCAGATGCCTTTAACTGGGTTTTATTATCAGTTTACTGCTGCAGGTAAACCCGTTGAAGATAAAACAAATCAACAAGGCTATACCAAAAAACATACTTCTAATACACCAGAAGATTTAACGCTTGATTATGTTATTCAAATGGAGCCAGTAATAAAGCCATGAGTATTGCAAAGTCAGTAACAAGCCCTGTTAGTAATACTAAAGGCAAAACAGTCGAATATGATTCTTTTGCAATTACCGATATACCTGCTGCAATGGATAATATGGGTTGGGTTATGGGGCCAAAGCTAATGAGGCGTTGGTTTTCTGGAAAATACTGGGTTATGGATAAAGATACTAGAGTTGGAGATATAAAAGTTGCAGATTTGCCAAAGGAGCATAAATGTACTGATGTGATTACCATGAAATGGGCTCTGCAGTATCCACAAGTTCAAAAAGCAATGGAAGAGCTATTTTTAGGATGGAAGTCGAGAGCAGGTATCAGGGAATTGGTGGCACATTTGCTAGATTTAGGATGGACACCTGATACACCAGTATTAGATTTTAAAAACGAGAATAAACCTACAGATGAAATTCATGTTTCTGCGCAAGTAAACTATAGATCTTTTGGTAGAGCCATAGATACTATAGATGATATGTATGGTGCTATAGGGAAAGGTACATTAAATATTGCTGTATCTGGTGTTGCTAAAAAGCACCTTTTTTATATAGAAAAAGTTGGGTTTTATATAAAAGATACATATGACTTTACTTTGGCTGATAAAACAATTGCAACATACTCTCCTAGTAATTTTCTTGGAGTTTGGAATAAGGAACGCTGTTTAAATAAAACAGAAACAACAGAGTTTTTTGGTGGCGAATTTTGGTATGTTCCGGGGTTAAGTGGACCGCAACTGGGAAGCCTTTCACCAGTTCTACTTGAAAGTAAAAAAAAATATGCAAAGCAGGGTTTTGTTGCTGTTTATAACCAACATTTCAATGCTTGGCGAGAAGCACGCCAAGTGGGTTGTGACTTTATTTTACTTTCAGATATAGCTTGGTTTGATGTGCAAAATCAACCAGGATCAATCGTTAATCTCTTTGACTGTATAAGTGATTATGATGAAAAAGATTTGAAAGACAAAAATAATGTTTGCCGAGATATTTTATGGAAATAGTCAGGAAGCTTAAGACATTTATAAGAAACCCATTGTTTATTATTGTTGTAGTACTTTTTATATTTATACAATGGGCTGGTAAGGGATTGGCTGTTCGCTATTCTGTCGTTATAAGCCCAAATAAAGTTTATCGGATTGAGTCTTATACTCCTTGGTTACTATTTGGAGATTCGCGAGATTATACATATGTTAAGCTTTATAATGACTTAACTGGAGAGTATATAGCTGATTCAGAAATAATGGACTCTTACCAAGGACCTAGAAAATGGAATAAAAATTACATCAGCTCAAGATTTCCAGCTGACTATGGTTTTAATTTGGAATGTTATCGGATGAAGTTATTAACCCCAGATGCTAACTGTTTTATAACTAACAATAAGTTTAGCTATTTTTTTGATACGTTAGATTTTCGTGGAAATTCCGCTGATGAAATACTTTTAAAAAATGAATATAGAAAAACTGAAGATGAAAATTAGTAGTTTAAATGTCAATAAACTAACCATGGTTATGTTAGTTATGGCTATTGTTTCTAGTGGCTGTGATTCATCCCCTGAAATAGTGGTATCAGAACCTATTGCTAGTATAAAGTTTAAAGATGAAAATTTTAAAAAGTGTATTGAAAAGTATAATTATAAAAGAACAGAGGAAGTAACAAAATTAACATGCTGGAAACAAGGCATAAAGCATGTTGATGAGTTAAAGAAGTTTTCGTTGCTAGAAGAACTGAAGCTAACTGATAATGAAATTAAGCATGTAGATCTTTCAGGTAATGAAGTGCTAAAAGTATTTTGGGGTTCAGGTAATAATATTGAATCAATTAATTTGAATGAAAATATTGAATTGGAACAGCTTTGGTTGTCTAATAATAACCTGACTGAGATTGATATATCTAATAATATTAAGCTTAAACAGCTTCTGATTGACGGTAATAAGCTTGAATCTGTTAATATTCTTAATAATAAAGAGATTTATTACATTGATGCGAGTGATAATAATATAAAGGATATAGAGGTTACTAAAGATCACTATTTTCAGTATTATGATATTTATCCTTATAAAAGTAAAAGCGATGATGATATGAGAAAGGATGCTGAGTATTTTAATGTAAAGAAAAAGTATTAGTTGCATGGTAAAAAAACTCTACATTTGGTTTGTTTTAGCGATGTTAGTACATTTATTAACCGCTATAGACTTTCTTGATGAATATAGATTAGAATTTTTGTGTATTGCTTTTTTCTTATTTTTAAGCCTTTTTTGTGTGGTATTGATTTGTCTCGTTCGTAATAGGAAAGAAAGAAATATAGTTTTAAAACTTTTACCATTGTTGTTTATTGTGCTTTTTGTTGTGGGTTCATTCGTTTTCGCTGGAGCGGCAATGCTAGGGTTCATACCTTTGCATCACTAGTTTTTATGTGTAGCTCTATTAATACTGTATTCATTTATGCGAATTAATAAATGTGCTCTTTTGGTTCTTCTTTTAGTTGTTAGTTCTATATTGGGTTTTTTAAAATGGGCTGAAAGAGGGCTGGCCGATCCTCGTTATGAGTTTGATAGCCCTAATGGAAAATTTAAAGTTGTTGTATATCAGCTATCTACATTGACTGAACCATATGAGCTGTTTGGTAAGCTATATGAAAATGAAACAGGAAAGTTTATTGCGGAAAGTCAGTCTGTTCCCTCTGAACGCTTGCATTGGGGTATGGTCGAAGACGATGAGGTTTATATCGGAGTAGACAAAATATTCGATCTCAAGGATTATGATACGAAACACAAGAGCTTTATTAAATAACTTTAAAACCAATAAGTCACAAATCGCTACCTCCAACAATTTGACACTTGATTACTAATTTTATACCCTTATTTCTATAGTTGGATAACCCTGCCTACATGGCGGGGTTTCTTGTTTTTGACTCTTTTTTAATCAATTCTCTGTACTTCAAATCAAACTCTTAAAGCTCACCTCGGTGGGCTTTTTTTATGCCTGTAAGAAAGGAATTTACCATGAAGATTACCAAATTGGTCGTCCATTGTGCGGACACGCCTAACGATAGGGATGTAACGGCAGAAGAGATTCACCAATGGCACATTCAGCGGAAATGGGCAGGAATCGGTTATCACCGTGTTATACGACGTAATGGGGTTATTGAACAGGGGCGTCCTGATTACTGGGAAGGTGCCCATGTAAAAGGCTTCAACTCAACCAGTTTGGGCGTGTGCTTAATTGGTCGTGATCAGTTTACGGATGCGCAGATGCAAAGTTTAGAGCGGGTATTACAAGAGTGGAAAGCGAAATACCCTGATGCTGAGGTTTGTGGGCATCGCGACTTAGATCCGCATAAAACCTGTCCAAATTTTGATGTGAAAGGGTGGTGGACAAAAGTAAAAGGTAACCGTTATGAGAACGCTTAATGACATTGTTGAGTTAACGAAAGCTGGACAACGGCCTACATATGACGAGCTTCGATACTCAGTATGCGCTTTAACGGCATTATCCTGTTTTGATTCTTTAGCGTTGATGCGGTTGGCTGAAGCTGAACAAGAAAAAAGAAAACCAATGTTAATGGATAGTGCTTGGCATCAGTATGAAGAGCATTTTTATAGGCAAAAGCGTGCTTATGCAAAAGATCCTAAGTCGTGGCTAGGTGCTAATAATGATCCTGATAACCCTGAGTGCCAAAAGCGGCGGGAAATCTCCAACAAAATTGTTGATAAAGTAATGGATTCGCAAATTGATGAGTATTAATAAATTAATTCCCGATATCGCTGGTTCCATCATGAATGGATTAGATGATTTATTTACCAGCGATGAAGAACGGTTAAAAGCCCATAATAAAACCTTAGAAACACTCAACCAGCCGCATATCCTCCAAGCCTTAACCACACTAGAAGAAGCCAAGCACCCATCCATTTTTGTATCAGGTTGGCGGCCTGGCTTAGGGTGGTTATGTGTAGGCTTACTGACGTATGCCTGGGTGTTAAGAGACTTAATTATTATTGGCTTATCCCTTGCCAATCGTCCTGATGTAGTGAAATTGCTTCCTACAATTGATACCAGCCAGCTGATTACATTAGTCCTTACGCTACTGGGTTTAGGTGGTATTCGGACCATGGAAAAGATGAAAGGTGTTGCACGTCATTGATGTTTTGTTTGAAGGGTTATCTCATTTGTATAAAAAGAAATAACCCTTTTGGACGTTTAACAGCTTGTTGATTCTGAAGTGACTACGACGGTTTCAATTTCTAATGCCTGTATATATCCTTGTACACATGTACCTTCAATGATAACTTTTCCCTGAGTTGTTCCATATGTATCATGTTGACACAATCTAAAGTCTCCTACGCCACTAATTGAGCGGCAGTCAATTTTATTCCCCACTGATGTAGATGTAATAGGCATATCGAGGGAAGGTGATGTCGCTTTTAGATTTGCAATTTCAGTTTCTAACTGGAGGAGCTTTTCACGTAGTGTGATCTGATCTTTTTCTTGTTCAGCATATACGTTAACAGTACAAAAAATAGTAATAAATACTATGAGTTTTGCTACCTTATCCATCAATAACCCCTTAAATATCCTTATTTGATTTAGAACAGCAGAACCAAAGTAAATTACTCTAATTAAGGATGTATGAATATTTTTTTATCATATTAAAAAATGGTTACTCCGATGATTACCGAAAAAATGATCTCTAATGCGCCCTATGCGGCGAGTACGTTTACCATCATAGCGGGTTTTACCGTGAGAGATTGGGGCGTCATTATCGGAGTAATTCTTACCTTAATTACCGTCATCGTGAACTGGGTGTATAAGCATCGGCAGGATAAGCGGGAAGTCGAACGACATAAACGTGAGCTTGAAAAATTAGTAAGCTTAAAAGATCTTTAAAAGCTACAAGTCCTCTTGATATTTTCTTATAGGACTTGTAGCGAATATACTATGGACAGGTGTGTGACTTCTCAACACATCTTCCTAAGTCACTATCATACTCGTTTAGCCCAGGTTGGTTACATGTGAACATGAACTTCATTTGCTGAATGCAGACTACAGCTTGATTACAGTTTTCACAGTATTGATAGATACCATCTTGCTGTTCAGCACAGGTATTTAGGCATCCAGATGTAGTATTTTGACCACCACAACTTGGAATATTTGACCATGAATCACATCTATTTGTTACGGGGTTATAATATGTATTACCAGGGCATTGTAGTGAAAAAGAAACACCTCCAGCGCAATAATAAAAATTTTGACAACAAGGACAAGCTGAGTAACTGCCATCCGGTAACCCAGAGCAATTAAATTCATTAGCACTTATCTTTTCGTTAATAGTTAATAAGAGTAAAAATAAATAAGGTATTAACCTGATATTCCATGTTGAAAGTATTTTCATAGCATCCTCTCCTTTTGATGCTTGAGTTTATTACCCTTACTTCATGTTTCGTATTTAATTATGGCATTAAATAGCAAGCAGGGATTGTGGTGAAAATGAAGAGTTAATGTCTAATAAGCGCAGAGTAAGTTATTTTTTTGTTAAAGCAGATAAAGGATTAAGTTGAATCCATTCGTATAGTTAATGGCTATAAGAGTATTTCAGAAGGTTATTAAATACCTCTTGTGCACAGCCCACTTCAGTGGGCTTTTTTTTAACTAAAATAAGGTAGCAGTGAATGAATATAATTCCTTTCCAATTTGAATCAACCGCTGTTCGCGTTATTAATAAAGAAGGTGAGCCTTGGTTTGTGGCGAAGGATGTGGCTGATTTATTAGGTTACAAACGAACAGCAGACGCAGTAAGAACACATTGTAAAGGGGTCGGTGAAATACAGACCCCTATCAATGGCGTACTTCAAACAGTAAAAATCATACATGAGCGAGATGTATACAGATTAATAATGAAGTCCAAACTACCTGAAGCTGAAAGGTTTGAAGAGTGGGTGTTTGGAGATGTATTACCCTGCATTCGTAAAACAGGTAGTTATGGTGTTACTCAAATCGATTGGAATAATCCAACACAAATAGCTGGTTTTTTAGCGCAATCTCTCCAGCGGGTTCAGGAGCAGGATGAAGAAATCGCGATGTTAACGCCGAAAGCAAAGTTTCATGATCAGGTTATTCAGTCAGAGGATTCGTTGACCATTGCCGAAGCGGCTAAAATATTGGATACAGGACGTAATCGTTTAATGCAGTTCTTACGTCATCATAGTTGGATCAATCGCTTTAATGAACCTTATCAAGCTAAGATTGAAAGTGGTGATATGGATTTAAAATTAAGTCAGTTTGAGCATCCACGACAAGGCGTAAAAGATAGAATAACGCCATTAATCACAGGTAGAGGTTTAGTGAAACTGAAACGCATGCGTGCAGATTTTCATTAGTGTTTAAGGGCATGGGCACACTTTATGTGCCTCATGGTGGCGAATCAACATCTTTAAAAAACACTAAATTTGACGTTCGTTTTTTAAATCATTGACTTCTTGTTTTAGTTCTTTAATGGCTTCAATCATTACAGGAATTAAGCCAACATAATCCACTTGAAGATAACCACATTTATTTGATACTAACTCAGGGAAAACAGCTTGAACATCTTGAGCAATAACACCGATCTGTTCATTTTGTATTTGAGTTAGTTTGTTAAATTTTTCGGAGCAACTTTGTTGGTCTGCTGCAGGCAATGATTGAATTAATGCATTGTGTTCTTCACTCATAGGTATGTCATAGTTATAAGATACACCTTTAATCGTTGATAATTTATCTAAGCTATTTTGAAGAGAAAGAACATTGGTTTTAAGTCTATAATCACTGTGTCTTAATATAGAATCTTTTAATTGTTCCATAACTTGATTGGTATCGATCTTAACTTTCTTGCCATTAATGACCACTGTGTCTGCGTTGGCATAGACTTGGCTTGAGCTTAATAGAACCAAAGTAATAAAATTAATGTAACGTCTAATCATTTTTTGAAAACCGTCTAATTGTCTAACTATTAAAAAAGATGTTACTGGTAAGATGTTGTTGGTAAGTTGATATACATCACTATAAAAAGCTGAATTTTTAATGGATACAATTGTTTTAATTTGTATTTGTTGTTTAATTAAGTTAAAAAATAAATTAATTAATAATTGGCTTTTAAGGTTATAAAATGCCTTGTTTAATAGGGTTTAGTGATCGTGGGTCCTTATTAAGGTAATGCTAATTTTCGCTACACCCAACCTCGCGGTAAACGCAAAAAATTCCCCACCTATACGCCGCACCAGCAGTTAGCCTTAACCCCTTAAAAAACACTACTTTTGCCCAATTCCTTCTGAGGTGAATGCTCATGAATTCTGAGGCCTATGAAAAATGGTCGATCAGCCAAATGGCGTTGCTATTTGGTATGTGCCGTAAAACCATTTCGAAACGATTAGAACAAGCGGGTATTGAACCGGTTGATAAAGTCAAAGGTTATTCGGTGTATCCGTCAGACCAAGTTGGACCGGCTTTATTTGGACAGAATCAGCTGCCTGTGATTTCTGATCCTGACAAAATGCAACCCAAGGACCGCAAGGATTGGTATCAATCCGAGATCCAACGCTTACAGCTTGAGCAACAGGAAGGCTTATTGTGCAAAGCGGAAGAAGTACGCCGTACGATGCATACCTTAGGGCCTGTTAACACTATTTGAAGCACGACAGGCTTTGCATAAATTACGCACGGGGGATTTGCGTGCTTCCATCCGTGATGCGGATGGGGCAATGGTAACGTATCACAAGCCTGAAGATTTGGAGCGTTATATTCAGCAGCTTGAAGCGGAAATAAATCAGTCTAAACAGCGTCGGGTATTCCGAATAATATTTTGAAAAATATATTGAGTGAATGATCAGTCATTTATACAGTTCTAATAAACAATTACATATATGTATCAACATGTTGAATTATCATTCTGATATCGCTCAGTTTTTTTTTATTGGCACTTAAATAGCAAAGTACATAGTGAATTTTAACTTGCACTAATTAGGTTCACTCTCATGAAAAAAATACTGCTTAAAACGGCTATTTTAGTGGCTTCTATTACATCATTTAATTCTGCTCTTGCTGTACCTGTGTTTTTTCCAGGGACAGGGCATTTCTATGAATATATTCCAAGAGCAACTACTTGGACAACAGCTCGTACAGCAGCTTTAGGTATGAGTTACTTAGGTGCCCCTGGATACTTGGCTACAGTGACCTCCGCACTCGAAAATACATTTTTAACCACATTGTCTTTAGATGGGTGGTTGGGCGGATCGGATGCAAGATTAGAAGGTGACTGGCGCTGGGTCGATGGTCCTGAAGCGGGAACGCAGTTTTGGTCAGGGGGCCCAGGAGGAAGCACATCTACATACGCAAGCTGGGGTCCAGGCGAACCTAATGACCTGTTTGGAGAAGATTTTCTTGAGCTTTCAAGTGGAACTTGGAATGATTTACCTTCAACAAGTACACGTGGTTTTTTCGTAGAATATAACCCACGTATTATTCCTCAACCAGATCCTATTCCTGTACCTGCAACCGCTGCTTTATTTGGACTAGGTCTGGTGGGTATCGCTGGTTTAAGAAAAAGAAAGCAAAAATAAAAAAATCAGTAATTTAATTTTTCTCTTCCGATCACCCGTTGAGTTTTCTATTTACTCTTCGGGTTTTTTTATTATATGCTGGCTAAAAAAGGATTATAGGGACATTCATTGTGTGGTGTGTTTGCCTTAGAATATTCAAAAATACCCAAGTTATTTAATCCAGATGCCAATAGGTATGAAAGTTGGGAAGTCACTCGAGATCAATGTCATATCCCTCAAAAAATACGACAGTAATCAAAGTTTGGGTATACTTCACCACTTTGAAGGATTCGAGAAAAATACTACTTTTTTGAAATGTTTGGGCAAGAGGATAATAAAATAAACCCTCAAAATTAAAAAGTGATGGTAGCTATGTACGAACGTGTTTTTTCTGAGGATGCTGGGGCGGCTTGGATGTTTTTTGATCCTGCATGTAATCAATACGATTTACAATGTTGTATGTATGGATATTTGTCTGAGCTTTCTGAAAAAAATTACTGTGAATTAAAAAGTTATGAAATTAAGTTGCAGTGTGTTGGTTAGTACAAGCTGATGGGTTGGGGTGAGGGAATTATTTTAAATGAGTCTGTTGGAAAATGTAATATGGAAAAGAATGCATATAATATAGCGTATTTAGCTCGCACTATTTGTATGATTTATAATGAAGGGTTGGTTAGTCCAGGAGTAACTCAAGAAAAATTAAAAACCATGAAGTAATAATAAAATTAGGTTTTTCATTATATGCCAAAAAAGCAAAAATCTGGAATAAGAGAATTGAGAAATACATCAAACAACATAAACTCGATGACGTCTAAACAGTTTGCTGGTCAACTTATTCTAGTGAGTTAACTTTGCTATATCAATTGATTTATCCCCGCCATGTTCACTGGATATGATTGAATAGTTGAATTGCGTGAGCATTTTTGTACGATGTTAGTATAGGATGAAATTTTTAATAGTTGCTCCAGTATGTATTGCCTAAAATTTTCTTCAAAATTTAATGAGATTTGAAGTTAAGTTCTAAGAGTTTAATGTGGAGATAAAAGTTTAAATATTGTTCATAAATTTTATAAATTAAAATTGAATTAGTGTTATAAAAAGAATAACTTGTTGATATTTATTGAAAGAAAAAATTGGTCCATTTTTTGAAGTGTTTGGCTTGTGTGTTTTGATATCTAAAGTAAATGTAAAATAATATTGAGGTGGACAGTCAATATGATTTCTTTAAAAAAAGGCCGAAAGTTTTGTTTTGCAGGGCTTGTAACACTGTTGACAACTAATGTAATGGCTGGAGCAGTGGATTTGTCTAGTTGGGTAGTAAACAATCATCCTGGTCCAGGAGGTTCTAACTGGGTTGTTTCTGGAGCAGATAATGATACTGTATTGCAGACAACAAATGGTAATCCTACCGTTTTTTTTGATCCGACAGGAAATGCTCAAGGTACTTCGTTAAGTGGGCAAATTACTGTTGAAACGACAGGTGATGATGATTTTATTGGTTTTGTATTAGGTTATGATCCTGATGAAATTAACAGTGCAGTAAGTGACTTTATCCTTGTGGATTGGAAACAGGGAAACCAAGGTTCATTTGGTGGTACAGCTTTTGAAGGGTTGGCTATTTCACATGTCACCATGCCTGGAGTAGGTCCATTTTGGGGACATGATACGGTACCTTCTGGTGTCTCAGAAATTGCTCGTGCTACAAATTTAGGATCAACAGGTTGGGCGGATAACCAGACTTATACATTTGATATTATCTTTACCTCTTCGTTAATAGAAGTTTTGGTGGATGATGTACTAGAGTTTTCTATTACTCCTGGAGATGCTGGTTTGACGGAGTTTGATAATGGATCATTTGGGTTTTACAACTACTCTCAAGGGAATGTGCGCTATGCGGGTATTACTGAAGACGTAGTTCCTGATCCTGACCCAGATCCAACACCTGTTCCTGTTCCTTCAACGTTAGCAATTTTTCTTCTTGGGTTATTTGGGGCTGGTTTAGCTCGTAGAAGTAAATAAATTTTTTTAGTAAAGTAGTTGCTTCTCAGTAGCCAGTTGGGTGTTTTGTACATTTAACTGGCTGTGACTCGTTACTCGATATAGTACTTATAAAATTGGCTATAAAATAATTTGTCAGGGTCGTACTTTTCTTTTAATATTTTGAAGTACTTCCAGTCAGGATATAAGGAATTGAATTGTTCTTTGGAGGGGAATCGTTGGTAAGTTAAGTAGTAGGTGCCATTATATTTTTTGGATAAATCAACTAAATGCTGTGTCCAAGTCTTCGCTTTTACTAATCCTTTTTTATCGGTTTCAATATTGATAAACAGTACTACGGCAATCATATTATCATTAGCATAGTTGAGTGTACTTTCTTGGTTTTTCTTCAAATAGCGTAGTGTTATACTCAGTAAGTTTACATTTTTGGTCGTGAATTCCTTTCGTAGATCATCCATGAATGCTTTAAAAAAGATAGTAGGTATAAAGTATTCTTGTAAAATATCGGTGTCGTCTGGTGAATAATATGTTAAAAACTTTATAGGAGGACGCATAGCATTATTTCTTGAAAGATGTTGTATCTGGCCAGGAATATCGATTAAGCTTTTTTGTAAATGCCAGCGTAGCTTTTTTCCTGTAGGACTATGTCTGGATAAATCAAATAAATATTTGTTTCGTATTATATGTTTTTCATTATTAAGTTTTTCTGATAGGGGAAAATTATTTTTAAGGATGTAATTGATTGAATAGCATTCTTTGAGAAAATTTTTTCCTTTTACAAAAGAGCATCGACCATAATGAAGAGCGATATTATTATGCTGTAATAGTTGTTCCAAATGTGGCCAGTAGGCTGAGTAATCAACAGCCGTTACCGTTTTTTCGAGGAGGATGTTAGTTGTAAGTGATAGCTCTACTTCCAAAATGACAGCAAGTGTTCCATAACCTCCTATAATTGCACTAAATAACTGAGGTGATGACTGTCGGCTAATCATTTTGGTTTCGCCATTAGCAAGCATGATACGTAGCTTATTGATTGTTTCAATCAATGGACCGTAGTTTGGATCTCGGCCATGAATATTTGCACTAATAGAACCGCCAATAGAGAAAATATTTGATGACTGCATTACCTTTATTGATAGACCATAAGGGTTTATTTTTTGCTGTATTTCATCCCAGGTTACTCCACTTTGCACTGTTATAGTATGCTCTTTAAGTGATAGATCAGTGATTTGATTAAAATGCGACATATCCAGAACTAAAGCATTTGGGTAAGTAATATGTCCACCTTGGCTATGTTTTGTTCCAGATATAACTACTTTTAACTTGTGAGTATTGGCGTATTTAAGTGCTTGCGCTACATCGTACTCTGATTTTGCATGGATAACTTTTGAAACTGCTGTTCGATTTAGATGACTAATATCATCCCAAGTGGTTGCATGGCTAACATTACAAAGTGTAAAAAAGAGAGCAAGGATTAGCGTGGAGGGTGTAATAGTCATAAAAACTGTTTAGTTTGGAGTAAGTGATCATTACCCTAAATGTTTCGCTCAGCGATCACAACTGAATAATAAACAAAGGGTGGCTGATAAACCTAAGTAGTCATGTGTAATACCTCAAGTATTACCCAGAGTGCTTAATGATTTCTCTCACTCTGGGCCTTAAACAGCATCTGTATATCCACAGCGATGGATTTTTAGCTGTGGTTGGCAACAAACCCAATGATTTGCAAAGAGTATATTTAATAGTGTGGTGAGGTTGTGCCGATGGTATTTGTCAGCGTAAATTCAATATCCCCAGATAAACCTAATGAAGCTCGATCATAATGAAGTTCAATACCATTAGGGATATGAGCTTCGCAGTAATCAGGCACTAGTCTCAAGACAGTGACTTGTAATGGAGGTTGTTCATTTTTATTGTTTTTGATATCAATTTTAAAATCACTTTTTGATGTACATCCTCCAGATGTGACATGTAAGACGAGTGAATTGGGTTGTACGTCAAAGCCCATTAAGACTTCTTTAACACCTTCAGCCAGCGTTGTTGTTGAAATTGCTAGTGTGGCAAGTAAACTTGTAATGCTGTGTAGCTTCATTTTTTCCTCCATGATCATGTGTACATTTGGTGAATCATTAAACCAAATGTAATGTTACAGTCAGCTGTTTTGCTTGTGATAAATTTTACCAATGTAGTAAGTTACTCGCATTAACATTTATAATATTATTTGTTTTTTTAGAACGTTTACTATAATACCTGATTCGTTGGTAAAGTTGTAAATTAATCGTGACAGATCATTGGCTATGATTGCTTTTGACGAAATATAAGTGGTAAGAAGCTAAGTAATAGTAGTAATGAAGAAGGTTCAGGAACTTTTGTTGTGTTAAATTGAATTTCTCGTACTTGAAATCGATGTGGCAGTTGAGATTCAATTGGATACAGTCTTATACGATTGAATGGACCTACCTGTTTTGAATAGGCTATATCATGCGTAGAGACAGATGTTGGTGAGGTTAATGCTTCCTCAAAGGTCACGAGTGTTTTAGCATTAAAGAAAGCGAGACTAAATTTTGTTAAACTATCGTCATTGACGGCATAGTCATTGTAAATGCGGATAAAGTCACTGATGTATAAAGCGTCAAAACTAAACTCGATATAAGCATTATCTGTATAAGGGTTAACATACACTTGGTTCCGTGTATCGCCATCACTAAATCTTGAGGCAGAACCATAAACAAAATGCATGCCATTTGTTGTTATAGCCTCTGCGGTTATAACCCCAGCATGAGCCAATGAGGAAGTTAAACCTAAAATGAAATACAACATAACAATTCGATAGAAACAGTTCATTGCAGCCCTCACTAGAATTCAGGTGATTAAATATTGAAGAGTAAAAGGTGACGGTAGCAATAGGGTAAGAAAGAGTAAATTGGACTTTAGTCTTATGCGTAGAATTCTTTAAAGGTGTCCTTTAGCAGTAACCACCAGAAAAGTTTGCGTTTGCATAGTTGCTAATCATTCTACTTGAGTAAACATACATAGTATAGAGAGGGAAATATATAGAGTATTTGTGTTCAAATTATTGACAGTAAACGACTAAATGAGTCTATTATATGAGCTGTTGCAGGGAGTTTTTTATCATCACCTACCTGGTATTTTCCGGTTCGAACTAAACAGCCGCCCAAACCTGCATTAATAGCACCTACCACATCACTTTCGACATCATCGCCAATCATAAGACACTCTTTGGGAGCGTAATGAGTCGAACGAGCAGCTTGAGTAAAAAAGGTATAACTGGGCTTTCCCATGATAATCGCCTGAGTATTTGCGGCCCATTCTAAAGCATGTATAAAGGCACCGGCATCTAGCATTAAACCTTGCTTATCTTTAAAGTATTTATTTTTACCGATTCCAATTAATAAAGCGCCCGACATGCATAGCTGAAAAGCTTTATTGAGTGAGTTGTAGTTAAGTTGTTCACGTGCATCACCTAAAAGCACGCAGTTTGGCTGATGCTGGTCAAGTTTACTGAAATCCTCTTTTAATGCGTCGTGTATAAGACAAAAAGGCCTAAGGTTATTTGCTTTGATGTATTGTTCTGCAGCCACAGGAGCAGTAAACAGCTCCTGACTGTTAATCTTATAACCCATTTTATGTAGTTTGGTAATGATAGTCTGGTGATTCTGGGTAGCAGTATTAGTCACAAAACGCAGTACTAAACCTGTTGCACGTAATTGCTTAAGTGTTGCTACTGCTTCTGGAATGGGTTCATCACCTACATATAACACGCCACTTAAGTCGATGAGTAAAGCTTTATAGTTAAGTTTCATGTTATTTCACCACAGGTTCTGTAGGATGGTATAAAGTTAGCTGTTCTTTTAAGGCTAGTGGTTACTGATGAGACATGCAAAAATAGAGTATGTAACTTGTGACATATACTGGTACAGAGCAATTGAGCTTAGCCATCTATACTACAAGTATTCATTGTAGGGTAAGTATGTGGTTGTTGATGCGCTTATAGTTATGCCAAAATACGTTTTCTTTTTCATGTTGTTTTATCTATCGGCGCTTCAAGCAAGTGATCAAGAACAGATCGTGTTAGCAAATGGCGAGTGGCTGCCTTATTTGTCAAAAAACCTCAGATATTATGGGGTTGGTTCCCATATTGTCTCTGAATCATTTGCTGAAGTTGGTATATCGGTAAGATATGTTTTTTTGCCTTGGAAACGTGCTTATGAGAGTAGTAAAAAGGGAAAATATCATGGCACATTAATTTGGAGTCCTTCAGATGAACGTAAACAGTTGTTCTTATTTAGTGAACCCGTTGTTTATGGTACATCGGTTTTATTTAAACTGAAAAGCCATCATTTTAAGTGGCAGACTTATGATGATTTAACTGATTACAGAATAGGCGGGGTATTGGGTTACTCATACCAATTGGAAGATAATCCAAATATTCAGATTATTCGTATTCCGAGTGAAATTGAAGCATTTAAAATGATAGCCAGGCAACATATTGATCTTTTTCCTTCAGATTTAGATGTAGGCTATGCAACACTTCATGGTAGTCTACCAGAAAGCGTTGTCAATGTGATTGACTATCATCCAAAGCCTTATAATCTCACATCTTATCACTTGATGATTAGTAAAAAAGTAAAAAAGTAAAAAATGCTCAAAAATTAATTGATCAGTTCAATAAAGGCCTTGATAACCTTAAAGCAGATGGCCGCTATGATCGATATTTACGCAGCTCTCGTATGGGCGAATATCAAATAAAGGAAAAAGTAAGTAATAAAGTGAAAGAGGGGAGTGATTAGGTGAAGTTATTTTAATGATAACTCGATACTAAACTGTAGATTGTAAACTAAGGTCGTTTTTCTAAAATTCTGTTTAAAGAGTAATGATATAAGTCATGGTAAAATTTGGTTTTTCCTACTTTAAAAATAGCTTTATTGATTCGTTCAATATCTTCAATAGGGACGCTTACTTTGCTAAACATAAAGTGAATTGAGTCATCATTTACTGGGTAGTCTAAAAATATAAATTTACCATCAAGCCCCATTTTTTTTACTCGAGATTCCAGAAATGTTTTATCATGTAATACAGCATCAACTCTACCATACTGGAGCATTCTTAATCGAGTGGAATCATCCGTTGTTGTAAAAATCGTGTCTGCAAATGTGGCATCACTTTTTTTTAGGTGTTCAAACTCTTTTCCATAAAAAGCCCCCAAATGAACAGCTACTCGCATTTGCTGTCTTGCGATGTCTTTAAGAGTAGTAATGTGCCATTTGTTTTTATCCTCTATTCGAATCATTAAACGCATTTGTTCAAATCGGTATGGTACTGAGAAATTGGCAAACGCTCTTCTTTCTTCTGTAATAGAGGCTAATGAAATCATATCGAGTCTACCATAGCGAATCTCATGAATAGAACGCTTCCATGGCAAATAAATAAACTTATAATGACAACGTGCTTCAGCAAAAACTTTATCGATTAGTTGGATATCTAATCCTGTTGGTTCTTCACTAATATCGCCTTCCATAAAAGGCTCAAAAGGTAACCACGCGATACTGATTTCGTCTTTTTTACATAGATTAATGTCTTGAGCAAATGTTTTGGAAAAATTGAATAAGAGAAAGTAAGAGCAATAAAGTATTATCTGAAAACCAGAGTGAAATGTCATATACTTTCTCTTAAATATATTTTTAAAACATATCATAATTACTTTTTTGACTTCATACTAAAATAACTAAATGTTACTGCCTGAAAGACTATCGCTATTTTAGTTAATAACATTGTGTATTGCTTTAAATAAAATAAGTTTGTCATTACATAGTTAGGCATCTTTAAGTTGTTTGAGCGGCTGTGCTTTAGGTTGAGAGGCCTGGCTCACTGTATGAAGTGCCTCAATCACTGACAGTACACATTCGTCTCTAACTTGAAAGAAAGAAGATAAATCGATGGATTGCATAAATTTTGCGCCTTGATCATGTAATTCTTTATCATGAATGAGTGCTAGGGCTTTATTGATATAGTCTGTAATGGATATGGCTTTTAAGCTAGAAGGTGCATCAACTTGATTAAAAAAATCACTATCCGTTTTTTCAAAAAAGTCACCAGTAGGGCAATCCATGATGAGTTTAGGTACACCGACCATAGATAAGTCAATATTGGTGTTTACGCCGCCAAAAGGAAAGGTACCCAAGGCCAGGTCACAATTAGCTAAATCTTGCAGATACTGGGCATAAGGCTTATGGGTATGGATTACCGTAGGTCCAATGTGTTCAAGCGAAAAGTTGCCAAGATTATCACCAAAGGCAGAGCGTGTTTGTAATATAAAGAAATGAAACTCAACGGCGATATTGGCCCGCTGTTTAACAGACTGACACGCCGCTAAAAAGGAAGGAGAGAGCTTAGGTAAACTACTGTTGATGGCTATACGAAAAATGCCATCATGCAGTTCTTTTTCAGGAATTTTATCAGGTAAATCAGGCCGGCGTGTAAAACCCTGTTGAGGGAAATTAACGGGTATAACGGTTTCCTGGCAGTAAGGGGTGAAACCATTTTCTTGTTGATCGATACCTAAGGGTAATATGTAATCAATGCAGTCACTAAAAGAGGCATGAGGATGCCCTAGAAACATAACTTGAACAGGCGCTAGCCTTAAGTTTGCGAAAAAGACTGCCCACCGACTCATACCGAGAGATGGATAAATAATCATGTCAGCCTGTAAGTCGATAATCTTTTCAAGATCGTTGTTGATGGTAGGTACATCATCATCAAGATAAACAACACGATGGCCATCTTCTTCAGCCTTTTTATCAATCATTGTCTTATTGCAGATTAAGATGACTTCATAGTGTTTTTTTAGCGTTTGTAAAATGGAGTGGTAGCAGCGATACATGGAATGGTTTGATTTGTAGGTCTCCATGCCCATTATAATGCGTTTGACTGGATGAGTTAATGTTGAGGGTATGTGGTTAATTTTTTTGCGAACTTTTTTATTTATTAGGTTGGTTACCCAGCGCTCACAGAGTTTATTTAAACCTTTTTTGAGAAGGTTTTTGTCTGGGTGCTGTAAATAAGTACACCCCATCCAAGGGTTCGGTAACAAACCATAAACAACAGGTTCCAAAGGAACTTTATCGAGTAAGTGATAAGCGCTGACAAGTTCAGCACGATTTTGTTCTGCTCTTGAGCCAAAACTGCAATTTAGATTATAGAGAAGCCCTAGAAAAAAATAGCCAGCTGTTTTAGAGTTATACTCAAAGAGTAAGTTATGGTCGATTTTTATGTTGCTTTCTAAGGAAAAAAATAACAACAGTTGTTGAAAGTCATCATCACTTTGAATGTTAAGTACATACTGGTTATTACAGATTCCTCTTGCGATAAGGATATGATCCATATTTCTATAAGTAGAGGCACTAAAAATATTACCAACATGACATTTATAAAATAAAAATGAAAGTCGTAAATCATTTCCCATTGAATAGGCAGGATCACTGGCTAATGCAGTAATGGCTGCCGCCAGTCTATTGTAAAGTGCGAGACGTTGACTCAGAGTTTTACGATTATCGAAAGGGATAAAGCCAATAAAATAAGCATTATTGTTAGTGATATCATTTGGATCAACAAAAATAGTACCAAATTGATTGGAGTTATCCATAAACCTTAATAGCTGTATTAACAGCTTTTCGGCAACTTGATGGTTACGCCGATACACTGCAAGCTCAAAATCAGCGAGACCAAAATCAATTGTTGGTTTGTTGTTTTCAGCCATGATAATTCCCCCCCTAATACCCGTTAACGAGTCCGTGTATTCATTAGAATGTTGGCTTTTCCTTACGCAAAAATGAGGTGTTGAAACACCTCATTAATAAGTAAGCAGTAAGGAACCCCCGTAATTATTAGCTACTGTAATAACTGTAGTACTTGTTGGGGTTGAGCGTTAGCTTGGGCAAGTACAGAAATACCAGCCTGTTGCAGAACCTGGGTTCGTGATAATTCTGCTGTTTCTGCGGCAAAGTCAGCGTCTTTGATCCGTGAGTTGGCTGCAGCCAAGTTTTCTCTAGCAATTTCTTGGTTAGCAATGGTTGATTCAAAGCGGTTTTGAATGGCCCCTAAGTTAGCGCGCTGAATATTAATTGACTGTAGCGCATTGTCTACCGCATCCAGTGCGCGTAATGCCCCTTCAACGGTGGAGATATCAATATCCTGAACAAATTGGCCAGTTTCCGCGCCACCATAAGTGCCTGCAGATAAACCATGGTTAGAAAGCCCATTATTAGTGTTTGATGTCAGTGTGATAGGGTTAGCGGATGATAACCGAATGGATGACTCATAAACGGCTGCAGCGGCAATACCAGTTGCAGCACTGGTTAGCGTATTGAACACGATATCAACATTGCGTCCATCTTCAGCCAACAGTTGTACACCCGCAGTACTACTACCAGTATCAACGGCAGTAACTCCCGTTTGACCTGCAATAGCATTAATAGCATCCACCACGGCAATTCGACTTTCTTCTGCATCTGTCGATGTGGAGAAACCAGTTGTAGCGACACCATTGATCACGATGTTGCCAGTTAGGGCTGCTGGTGTCATGGCTGCACCATTCACTAAGTTAGGGTTAGCAATGGCGGTTACCCCTGTTTGTTCACTGACTTTATTAATTGCTGCTGCTTTAGTAATTGCGCTGGTGTCTTTGCTTGTGGAAGAAGCCGTATCATCCAAAATATTTCCTGCTGGAACCGGGACACCATTGATGACAATATTGCCATCGCTTAATGCATTACCTGAATCTGCCAGTGACGAGAGAAATGCGCCGGTACCACTGTATTCACCAACCGCTAACCCAACATTTTGATTAAGCTGACCATCGGGGCCTTGATCGATTTTAATGGTGGTACCATCACGAGAGATTAAGGTGAAACCACCTGCAACAGTACCCGCTAGTTCTTCCGCTGCTGTGGGCGCGGCACCTGCAGCTACATTACCCGTGGGGAGTCCAGTGGCTGCGGCTGTTAAGCCGCCAGCTGCGTAAACAAGGGTGATGTTTCGACCATCTTCAGCTTCCAGGGTAATACCCGACTGATCATCCCCGGTATTAACAGCATTAACACCTGTTTGATCTGAGTTGGCATTGATAGCTGCGACAACAGCATCACGGTTTCCCTCAGAAGAAATACTGGTATTGACGGCTAGTGAGATACGTACGCCATTGAGAAATATATTTCCTGTTTGATCCGCTACTGTTTGTGCTGTACCAGCAACGGTATTAGTCAGTACCTCGGCAGTTACGCCTGTTTCGTCAGACTCACCATTAATAGCACTGACTTTAGAAATGGCGCTGGCACTCTTATTCGTCAGCGACGCAGTATCATCCGTGGCTTTAGAGCTTGGGATACTGACGCCATTGATAATAAGATCCCCCTGTACCAGCGCATTGGCGGTCCCTCGAGCACTTACTCCAACATTTTGAGCTGCTCCCAGCTCATCAACTCGGGCACCTTCGATGCCAAAGGTGACACTTTCTCCTTCGTTGGCTCCTATTTGAAACGTCACTTGGGTGAATGTGCCATCCAGTAATTTAGTGCCGTTAAAACTGGTTTGCTCAGAAATACGCGCTATTTCTTTTTTAAGCTGTTCGACCTCGGCGTTTAATGCTTCTCGGTCAAACGCATTATTGGTGGCATTGGCTGATTGCAATGCGAGGTCACGAATACGTAACAAGTTGTCTTTCATTGCACCTAGTGCGCCCTCAGCGGTCTGCGAGAGTGAAACACCATCACCCGCATTACGGATTGCTACCGATAAACCTTGGACTTGGGCGTCAAATCGGGTTGAAATAGCAAGACCGGCAGCATCATCTTTAGCACTATTGATACGAAGCCCTGATGATAAACGTTGCAAAGCAACAGCATTATCAGTTTGCGACCTATTCAGATTTCGCTGAGCATTCAGCGAAGGAATATTGGTATTAATTATTTGAGGCATGGCTTTTCTCCACCTTAATACCAGCCGGTCTGCTTCCCTTGTATCAAATTTGCGGGTTACGCCGGCAACTTGGCAACAAGTTGAAATTTGCGTTGCCTTTGTTGGGGCAATGCTTATGCCAAAGTGAAAAAAAACTGAAAAAACAAATACATATTTATTTAATAAAAATACCATTTAACCATTAGTCGACAGGAAACCGGCAATATAAAACGTGACAAGGCAATTTATTGCCGGTTAAGTGATAAATAATAATTGCCGATTAATTAAGAAAAGGGGAGGAGATGATTAATGTGGAGTGAATAATGGCGAACATGATTAAAAATTGAAGTAATCAACCCTGTTCTAAACCGAGTAATAGAGTGTTATTGGAGAAAAAAACGCTTGGAATAATTCATGGTTAAACGACCAAGCGTAGTAGATATAATGAATGATGCGCGAATTAAAATACAGTGTTAGCTTTGTAATAAACTTAATACTTGTTGTGGCTGAGCATTGGCTTGGGCTAAAACTGAAATTCCTGCCTGCTGTAATACCGTGGTTCGGCTGAGTTCTGCCGTCTCTTGAGCAAAGTCGGCATCTTTTATTCTTGAATTTGCAGAACTTAAATTTTCCTGGGCAATTGCCTGATTTGCGATGGTTGACTCAAAGCGGTTTTGGATAGCACCTAATTTTGCACGTTGTAAATTAATGGATTGAAGGGCATTATCGATAGCGTCTAAAGCTGTCAATGCGCCATCTACTGTTGAAATATCAACATCTTCAATAAACTGTCCAGTTTCTGCCCCACCAAATGTACCTGCAGTAAGTCCCTGGTTAGTTAAGCCATTTGTTGTATTTGAGGTTAAGGTAAAAGAACCTGCCGATGATATTTGTATTGAAGACTCATAGGTATCAGCAGCGGCTATGCCTGTTGCAGCACTGGTGAGTGTTGAAAAACTGATGTCAATATTACGGCCATCTTCCGCAAGTAGTTGTACTCCACCTGTTGTACTACCAGTATCAATTGCCGTCACGCCTGTTTGACCGGAAATGGCATTAATGGCAGCAATAACTGCTAGGCGACTTTCTTCGGCATCAGCTGATGTACTAAATGTCGCGGTTGTAACTCCGTTTATGGTGATATTACCCGTAAGGGCTGCTGGGGTCATCGAAGCCCCATTCACTAAATTGGGGTTGGCCTTGGCGGTTACTCCAGTTTGCTCGCTGACTTTATTGATAGCGGCAGCTTTAGTAATCGCACTGGTGGTTTTGCTGGTTGATGAAGCCGTATCGTCTAATACATTACCTGCAGGTATCGGTACACCGTTAATGACTATATCGCCTGTGTTTAGACTGTTTCCTGAATCGGCTAGGGATGATACAAATGCTTGACTACCACTGTATGTTCCAACCGCTAACCCTACATTCGCATTAAGCTGACCATCTGGGCCTTGGTCTATTTTGATATCACTGTTATCTCGACTGATTAAGGTAAAGCCTCCTGCTGTTGTTCCATTCAGTTCTTCTGCTGCAGTAGGTGGATCACCTGCGGCGACATTACCTGTTGGTAACCCTGTTGCCGCAGCGGTTAAATCATCAGTTCCCCCGCGACCAAAGACGAGCGTTATATTTCGGCCATCTTCAGCTTCTAATGTAATGCCAGAGGCATCAATTCCGGTATTAATTGCGGTGACACCCGTTTGCCCTGAATAGGCATTGATTGCTGCAACTACCGCATCGCGGTTGGCATCAGACGCTAAGCTTGTACCCACGGCCAAAGGAATTCTCACGCCATTAAGGAAAATATTACCTGACTGATCTGCCACTGTTTGGTTGGTACCTGCAACGGTATTTGTCAGTACTTCTGCCGTAATACCGGTTTCATCAGAGTGGCTATTAATGGCAGAAACTTTAGCAATGGCACTCGCACTTTTATTGGCAATTGACGCGGTGTCATCGCTGGCTTTTGAGCTGGTAATGGTAACGCCATTGATGATTAAGTCACCTTGTGTGATGGCATTGGTGGTTCCTCTGGCACTTACACCTACGGTTTGGGCTGCGCCTAACTCATCAACGCGAGCACCATCAATACCAAAGCTAACAGTTTCCCCTTCGTTGGCGCCAATTTGAAATGAAACACTTTTAAAGGTGCCATCCAGGAGTTTGGTGCCATTAAAATTGGTTTGTTCAGATAAGCGTTGTACTTCGGCTTTTAACTGTTGTACTTCAGCATTTAAAGCTTCACGGTCTAATGCACTGTTGGAAGCATTGGCGGCTTGTAATGCAAGATCACGAATACGTAATAAATTGTCTTGCATGGCTCCAAGCGCACCTTCTGCGGTTTGGGCTAAAGATACGCCATCGCCAGCATTGCGAATGGCAACGCCAAGCCCTGAAATTTGCGCATCAAAACGAGTTGCTATCGCTAAACCTGCAGCATCATCTTTCGCACTGTTAATTCTCAAACCAGACGACAAGCGTTGTAGTGCAACGGCGTATTGATTTTGAGAACGATTTAAGTTGCGTTGAGCATTCAACGAGGGAATATTGCTATTAATAACTTGTGGCATGTTCCTTGTCTCCCGCCTGGATGGTGCTGAGTGGTCGGCACTATAACCTTAACCTTCAACCTTAACCTTCAAGACATCCCTTAAATAAAAAATAGAGACTGTTTCTGGACTAAGAGCAAAACAGCAACTCTTATGCCATTGAATAAAAAAACTATTATTTTCAATTTAATACGAATAATGATGTGTTTATTAATAGAGATGGGCGGCAAAAAAATGCCGAAAAATAGTGACGGGTAAAAAACTAAATGAAGTTAAATATGCAGTAAAATGACGGTTATACGACAGTAAATATTTTTATAAAAAAGTGAGAAAAAAACTAAAGGAAATCACTTTGTGGTCGTTATTAAAAATACTACGGAACATTAGATCTCCCCCATAAGCAGTATTTGAGGTGTGTTGGTAAAGGGAGTAACTGACTAAGTAAGGAGCGATCACATGCCTCAGGTCATTAATACTAACCTTGCCTCTATCAGTGCACAGCGTTATCTGGGTATTTCTCAATCAGATAAAGAGCAAGCAATGCTACGTTTGTCGTCTGGTTTGAGAATTAACAGTGCAAAAGATGATGCAGCCGGTTTAGCGATTTCTTCTCGGTTTACTTCACAAATACGCGGAACATCTGTTGCCATACAAAATGCAAATAATGGTATTTCTTTGGCACAAACGGCAGAAGGTGCGTTGAATTCAATTTCTAGTAACTTACAGCGTGTCAGAGAACTGGCATTACAATCGGCTAATGGCAGTAATACCGATATTGATCGTGATGCATTAAATCAAGAGGTTCAACAGCTTGTTGCAGAAATAAAAAGTGTGGCTGAAAAAACCAATTTTAATGGTAAAAATCTGTTGGATGGATCTTTCTCAAACGCCTATTTTCAAACTGGGGCCAATTTAGGTGATACCATTTCAGTGAGTATTGCAAGAACCAGTACAGATTCATTAGGTACCTCGCTTGAAGCGGGTATTTCTTCAATGTTGACGGGTAATAGCCAGTTAAATGCAGGTGATTTAGTCATTAATGGTATTGCTGTCGGTGCATCTTCAGGCGCAGATGATACATCCTCTACTAATTATCAAGAGCGGGGAGCAATAGCGAAAGCAGAAGCGATCAATAAAGTCTCAGAACAAACGGGCGTTATTGCTAAAGTTAATGCGGCAACTATTGCAGGAGGTAGTTACTCCAATACCGATGATAAAACCGGGCAAATTACCGTTAATGGTGTGACGATTGATCTAGTGACAGATAGCGCATTAAGCACCGAGGCAAATTTAGAGGCGGTCGTTACTGCAATTAATGAAAAGTCTGGCCAAACAGGTGTTGTCGCATCTTTTGATGGCAATTCAACCACAGGGATTACATTAGTTGCTGACGATGGCAGAAATGTCGATATACAAAATGTATCAGGAAATGCTTCTGCAGATTTCGGGTTAGCCACAGGGAACACCACGTACTTTGGTACATTTACTTTAATTTCACAAGACGGTGAAGATATTACTATCGATTCAACGACAGGTAATATTGATAATGCGGGATTAGAGGTAGGTACCTTCAGTGGGGTAAATGGTGGCTCGGTGGGTGATAACGTTACGAATACCGCATTATCTATTGGTGACTTAGTCATTAATGGTGTTGCAGTTGGAGCTTCGTTAACATCATTAGATACATCGTCAACGACAGGTAACGCAGCAAGTGCTATCGCAAAAGCGGCAGCAATAAATGCAGTGAGTGAAAAGTCTGGGGTGACAGCAAAAGCAAATGCCACGATTGTCACTGGTGGAACCATTACAACAGGTACTGCCCAAAGTGGTAATGTGGTTATTAATGGGGTAGATATCCAAATCTCCTATGGCGCCAATGATTCTGCAAGTGATATTCAAAATACTATTATTAATGCGGTTAATTCTAAGTCAGGGCAGAATGGGGTTAGAGCAGAAGCGTTTGGCAGTACTTTCCGGTTGATCGCTGATGATGGAAGAAATATAGATGTCAGTGCGATAAACACAGTAGCAAATGCGGGTTTTTCTGTAGCAACCACTTATAGTTCAGTGTCACTGACTTCAGCAGGGCAGTTTACACTCACCTCAAATACAGGTTCGATAAACCGGGCTGGTTTCCAAATAGGTACGTTTGGTGGGCAAGAAGCAGGGCAGCTATTGGATGATTTAGATATTTCTACCCTGAGTGGCGCAAATGATGCGTTAATATCCATTGATAATGCGATTAGTCGAGTTTCTGAGCAGATTTCAGCGCTTGGTGCCTTGCAAAACCGCTTTTTATCAACAGTTAGTAACTTATCGGTTAATAGTGAAAACCTGTCCGCTGCAAACTCTCGTATTTTGGATGCAGACTTTGCCGCTGAAACTGCTGAAATGAGTCGTGCTACTGTATTGCAGCAAGCGGGTATTTCGGTATTGGCTCAAGCCAATGCACAACCCCAACAAGTGTTGTCTTTACTGCAGTAACAGCATGAATCCCTTTAGTGAGAGGGAAGTTTAAATTAGCTTAGTGTATTAATAACCAGCCCAAATCCTATAGCGGTTTGGGCATGGTCATGAAAGAGGACATTATCATGGGAGGTATAACACCAATAGGTTCTCCTGTGGTCACACCTACTGTTGATGAGACTAAAAAACAGTCGTCGTTAAATACGACACATAAAGTTCAACAGGGGGAAATGCCGCGAGTTGAAAATGCAGAGCCGAAGGTTAATGTTAATCAACCCAAAGCATTCAATGAACAGCAAGTTAATGCTGCTGTTGAGCAGTTAAATGAATTTGTTTCTGCTACGCAAAGAGATCTTTTATTTAAAGTAGATGATGATGCCGGGCGAGTTGTGATTTCTGTGGTTGACCGGAAGTCTGAAGAAATTATTCGGCAAATTCCTGAGGAGCTTGCACTGCGTTTAGCTAAAAATCTAAAAGAAAATGGCGATTTAATATTAATTAAACAACAGGCCTAGTAGTGGTTAAATTGTGTGTTACTGTGATTAAGATTTTTATACGTTTAAGTTAATGGTTAGTATTTTTTATAAGCAGAAAGAGGATAAAAAAATAGCCGCCCAAAGGCGACTATTTAAAAAACAAAAATGAAAGACAAAGTAGATTTATTTGTCTCTATTTTTATTTATGCTTTTTTGCGACGGATACGAGTCAAACCTAAAAGACCTAGACCCATCAATGCTAAAGCTGAAGGAGTAGGTACTGTACCTTTAGCGTGAAGCAAATCATTACCACATTCCATAGTGTAATGCAGCCAGAAGTCTGTACCTTCACCTAAGAAGCTTAAGTCAAAACCATTCGCATAGTAGTGAGATGCTTGACCGATTTCTGCATCACCTTCATAACCTGTTTGAGCATCAGTCAATAGGTCAAGAGTGAAAGAACCTGTTGTTACTTGCTGACCACCACCTGCATAAGCCCAAGGGTTAGAGAATTGGTGATTGTTTAAAGTCGTTGTTAATGTTTCTGAGTCAGCATCTAACTTGAAAACAGTGTAAGTTAATTGATTCCAGTCAATATCAAGCACATAGTCATAACCAAAAGTATCTTTTACTTGCTGGCCTGGACCGTAAGCACCAGTATTTGATGAGAAATCACCGTCAAGATCAATAAAGATATCACCTGAAGCATATTGACCTTGACCATTTTTTAGGTCAAATCCACTTACAAGACCAACAGTGTAGTTAGAGCTTTTAATTACAGCTTCAGTATCGAATAATTGAGTACCTGACTGGCCAACTTCAACTTCTTGATCTTCGTGTGTGCTGCCATACCAGTCATTGTATGATCCAGCTTGAGAATTACCATCATAAATTGTGATGTCACCACCTAAAGGTGAAGCCATTACTTGTGAAGACACTGCAACAACTGTTGTAGCAAACAATGCAGCTAATTTATTCATTTAGAATCTCCCTATAACGCCTATGGCGCGTAATAAAAAATCTGTGAGTTACTTCAAAAGACAATATGCTTGCGAGCGAGAGGTATAAGCATATGTTGTGCCACAAATTAAAAATACAATAAAAACAATATATTATGAATTTTTATTAAAATTTTAAATAATTGCTGTAAAAAAACCTTTATGTGATTAATTCCCATAAAAACAGTGATTTAGTTTGCTTTTATGAGAAAAAAACATGTTTTTGTTCACGGTTGGAATAATGAAAAACAAAAAATTCAAATTATGTCTCACTTATAATTTGTTGCTTTTCAAAAAAGTATGTTTATTCCAATTAGGTAGATAATCTTGGTCTGTAAAAAAAACTAACAGTGTCTGTATTTTGATATGTGGAGGCTAGGGATTCGCGTTGTTTTAACAGTTGTTTATAGAGACGTATTGCTTTGATGAAAAAAATATTGTGAATTAGTTAAAGTTTTTTTTGGGCATGTCGCTAACAGGAATAGACAGGTTATCGCCATGAATTCGGTGCGCAAGTTCGGATGAAGGGATGGCCTGATGAGATGGCTTGTTGGATGAAGTAGTGAGCAGGAGTTTGAGACATGCCACAAATAATTAATACCAATATCGCCTCGCTGAATGCCCAGCGTAATCTAGATAGATCACAGTCTGCGCAGGATACTGCATTACAGCGGCTCTCATCTGGTTTGCGTATTAATAGCGCACGTGATGATGCTGCTGGCCTGGCGATTTCAACTCGTTTTGAATCACAAATCCGCGGTACCAATGTCGCAATTCGTAACTCAAATGATGGTATCTCTTTAGCGCAAACCGCTGAAGGTGCCTTAAAATCGGTTACCACAAACTTACAGCGTATTCGTGACTTGGCATTGCAGTCCTCTAACGGTAGTAACACTGAAATAGATCGGGAAGCACTTAATGCCGAGGTACAGCAACTTATTTCAGAAATTGAAAATGTTGCTGAGAAAACGAATTTCAACGGTAAAAAGCTGTTAGATGGTTCATTTGACAATACTATCTTTCAGACAGGGGCCAACCTTGGAGATACCATTGGTGTCAGTATTGCCAAAGTATCAACAGATGGTTTAGGCTCGGCACTTGAAGCGGGTATCTCGTCCAATGTGACAGGTAATGCTCAGCTAAGCGCTGGTGACTTAGTTATTAATGGTATTGCTGTTGGTGCATCCTCAGGTGTTGATGATACGTCTTCTACAGCCTTCCAAGAGCGAAGTTCAATCGCTAAAGCGGCAGCGGTTAACAAAGTATCAGATCAAACGGGTGTTATTGCTCGAGTTGACTCTAATGCTGTAGCTGGTAATACCTACTCAAACACTGATGATAAGACGGGTCAAATAACTGTTAATGGAGTAACTATTGACTTAGTGACTGATGGTGCTCTTAGTACTGAAGCTAACTTACAGGCCGTTGTTACAGCAATTAATGAAAAATCAGGTCAAACGGGTGTCATTGCATCCTATGATGGAAATGCGACAACAGGTATTACGCTAACTGCTGAAGATGGGAGAAATGTTGATATCTTCCAGGTATCAGGTAATGCCTCAGCTGACTTTGGGTTGGCAACAGGAAATAGTACATACATAGGTACCTTTACTTTAATCTCTCAAGATGGCAGTGATATTAGCCTTGATACCACCACAGGTAATATTGATAACGCAGGGTTTGAAGTCGGGGCCTTTAGCGGGGTGAATGGTGGTGCAGTCGGCAATAATGTTACTGCTACCGCATTAGTGACTGGTGACCTTGTTATCAATGGGGTTGCGGTTGGGCCTTCTCAGTCATCGTTTGATACGGCATCAACCACTCAAAATGACGGCTCAGCGATATCTAAAGCTGCAGCTATCAATAAAGTGAGTGATCAAACTGGTGTCACTGCTGTTGCTAATACAACGGTTGTTACTGGTGGGACAATTACTACAGGTACAGCACAAAGCGGTAACGTGGTCATCAATGGCATAAGTATTGCCATATCTTATGGGGCTGCTGATACTACGAGTGATATTCAAAACACTATTATCTCCGCTGTTAATACCAAGTCAGGTCAAACAGGTGTTAAAGCAGAAGCATTTGGTAGCACTTTCCGCTTATTAGCTGAAGATGGTCGTAACATTGATGTTAGTGCAATCAATGTGGTTGCCAATGCAGGCTTCTCTGTAGCCACTACACGAAGCTCTGTAGCTCTCCTCTCTGGAGGGCAGTTTGAGCTATCAACAGATACCGGCAATATTGCTAATGCAGGCTTCCAAGTTGGTACTTTTGGAGGACAGGAAGTCGGTCAACTGGTAAGAGATATTGATATCACCTCTGTTGAGGGTGCTAACGAGGCACTTGTCTCTGTTGATAATGCCTTACAGCAAATATCCAAACAACAAGCGGAATTGGGTGCGATCCAAAACCGTTTCCTATCAACCATTAATAACCTGTCAATCAGCAGTGAAAACTTATCCGCTGCCAACTCTCGTATCCAGGATGCGGACTTTGCGGCAGAGACGGCTGAATTGAGTAGAGCACAAGTGCTCCAACAGGCAGGTATTTCAGTCTTGGCACAAGCCAATGCAAGGCCACAGCAGGTTCTGGCACTCCTGCAGTAACAGGACGCCAGTGAAGAGGGATGGACCACACCCAGGCCAGCAATGGCCTGGGTATACGTGTTGGTTCAAAAGGATAGATGAGGTGCGCTATGAATGACCTCAAAGTGTCAGCGTCCGTTGTTAGCGCTCGTGAGCTTGATACAAGTAAAGGTAAGCCCTTGCCTCAGCAGACTGATCAGCGAGGACAGGTGAATGTTAGTCAATCCCTTACGGCCACAGGTCAAACCTCACAAGCAAAAGCTGTGCAAGAAGCCCAGTCAGCTACAGAAGATCAACTGCTGGATAAGCAGGAAACGCTTCGGGAACAAGTTGAACAGGCCGTAGCTCAGCTCAATGACTATGTGCAGACGGTACAACGTGACTTATTGTTTAAGCTTGATACTGATAGTGGTGAAACTGTTATTTCAGTCATTGACCGGAACACTGATGAGGTTGTTCGGCAGATTCCTGATGAAGTTGCACTACGTTTGGCACGAGATTTGAAAGATTCAACATCATTAGAGTTACTTAACACGAAGGTGTGAGGCTAACGTCTTGATGTTAGGCATATTTGCAAGGTTAAACGTTAAATGGATAAAACTGGTAAAGATTTGCCGCTTCTTGCCGTTACTATAATTGATGAAAGGATAATCAATTTTGTGTTGAGTAAAAAGATTTATCAGTAACGACAATTTGATTAGCCGCGTGATGCAGCAATTCCAGAAAGGAATGATCTTATGGCCAGCATTAGTTCAGTAGGTTTTGGTTCAGGTGTATTTAGCTCAGAGCTGATTGACCAGTTAGTGCAGGTTGAACGTGAACCTACTGTAAAGCGTTTAGATAAGCAGGAAGCTGCAATCAATACGCAGTTATCTGACTTTGGCCGTATTCAAAGTGCACTGATGAACTTTCGACTTTCTGCACGTGTTTTAAGTAATCCTGATGCTTTAGGTGCTTTAAAAGCCACATCAACAGCCAGTAACTTTTCAGCAACGGTTGATGACTCCTCAGCAATAACAGGAACTTACAGTGTTGAAGTGACAGAGCTGGCACAAGCACACTCCATTGCTACAGGTGTTTTTGTTGATAAAGAAACAACATTAGGCACCGGTACACTGAATATTACCGCTGGAGGCACTTCCGCAGCCATTACTATCGATAACGGTAATAACACACTTGAAGGTGTGCGTGATGCGATTAATGCTGAGTCAGACCTTGGTGTGACAGCCAGTGTGATTGATACGGGGAGTGGTTATCAACTGGTATTGGCCGCGACAGAAACGGGGCTTGATAACGCTATTGAAGTAACAGTTACCGATGATGATGGTAATAACACTGATACTTCAGGTTTATCTCAGCTGGCATACAACGGTAGTGCACAAAATCTAACTGAAACCGTCGCAGCACTGGATAGCACTGTCAAAATTAACGGTATTACCCTCACACGTAGCAGCAATGTCATTGATGATGCAATTGAGGGAGTGACATTAAACCTAACGGGTAAAAATGCGGGTGCACCGGCGACATTAAAGCTCGAGCTTGATAGTAGTGGTATTACTGATCGTGTTCAGGATTTTGTTGATAAATACAATGAGCTGCAAACCCTGGTTAATGAAGTCACAGCCTTTGACACATCCACCAATCAATCTGGAAGTTTGTTAGGGGATGCTTCGCTTCGTAATATCATGTCACAAACACGTAACTTGCTGGGTAATGTGGTCAGCGGGTTAGAAAATGCGGGGGTGAGAACTCTCTCTGAGATTGGTATTACCACTAAAGCCAGTATTGGAGAGGCATCCTCTGATAGTGGCACCCTGATTTTTGATGCCACAGTCTTTAAGCAGAAATTAGCCTCGTCCCGCGATGATATTATGGCGATTTTTGCTGAACAGGGACGTACAACCGACAGTCAGGTTAAGTTTCTTTCTTCAACAGACTTAACAAAAGCCGGTAGCTATAGCATTAATGTGACGCAACTTGCCACCCGGGGAGCACTGACAGGAAGCCTTGGGCTGGTAGCACCTGTGACCATTGATGATGATAATAATACCTTTAAAATTAAGGTTAATGGAGTTGAGTCTGCTGACATAACCCTCACTAATGGCAGCTACACACTGGATGAATTGACGACAGAAATTGCTAGCCAAATTAATGCGGATAGTAACTTAAAAGGTGCTAATGCTACCGTCAATGTCAGTGTTGATGGCAGTAATCAGTTGCAAATCACATCGACAAAATATGGAAGTAGCTCAACTGTTGAGGTTACTCAAGTTGATACTAATTCAACCGCGACCCTGGGACTTTCTGTTGCTTCAGGGACGGATGGCGTTGATGTGGCTGGAACCATCAATGGCCAAACGGCAACAGGGATTGGTCAAACACTAAAAGCTGCCACGGGTGATGACAGTACGGGTATTCAAGTGCAGATCACGGGGGGGAGTACGGGTGATCGAGGAACGGTGACATTTATTGAAGGCGTTGCAGAGCAGTTAGTTGGACTGGTTACAAACTTCGTTTCAGTTGATGGTGTATTAACGACTAAAACGGATGGCCTCAATACAACACTGCAGCAAATAAGCGATGAGCGAGTAAAACTTGATGAACGTCTGGAAAGTTTTCGTGATCGAATAACCAAGCAGTTTATCGCTGCGGATATTTTAGTGACTAAATTGCAGTCCACTCAGGATTACATTAAGCAGCAGTTGGATGCGCTGAATGGCGTTAACCAAAAAAATTAAAATAGAAAATAATAAAAGTGCTGCGTTTCTAACACGTGGCTGTTCCAAAAAACGACTAGTTAAGCAACAGGCATAGGATGTAGCGATGAATGCAATGAATCAACTTCAGCAATATCAGTCAGTAAATCGAGAGACAGGGGTTATTGATGCCGACCCTCATAAGCTAATTCAGATGTTATATGACGGATTAATTGAGCGGCTGGCCACTGCCCGTGGTTTTATATTGCGTCAAGATTTTGAAGCTAAAAATGTTTTTATTAACAAGTCGATTGAAATTCTGGAAGGTTTACGTTCATTTTTAAACCATGACCAGGGTGGAGAGTTGGCGGTTAATTTGGACAATTTATATCAATATATGGAATTGCAGTTATTTAATGCCAATGCAGATAACGATGCAGACAAAGTCGATGAGGTCATCAAGCTTGTTAAAACAGTCAAGGATGGTTGGGATGAGATTCGCGCTGAAGTGGTTAAGTCTTAACCTCATAGCGTTTCGTTTTGATACCGTTGTTTAGCTGATTAACTAAAAAGTCTGATATTGAATAATGCACGTGGTTAAGGTGGATGGTTATGACAGGCTCTGATCGAGGTAGCATGACAGTTGCGCAATTAGAGCAGCTACAAAGCGATCTGCAACATGCTTTACTAAACCAAGACTGGTCAAGTGTAACTGACTTAGATGGACGTTGTCGCCATATCGTTGGTGCTGCAATGCAGCAGGGTGCTCCCGCTGATTTATTAGTGGCTATGGGAAAATTATTAAGCACTTACCAGCACGTCATTGATGCGTGTGCTGCACATAAACAATCATTAAGTGCTGAGCTTCATCGTCTACAGCGACACAAACAAGGCGTTGCTGTTTACCAGCAAATGCAATAACTTTCCATAATAATATATTAGTTTGTATGAATGTATTGTTATAACCGTTCTATTGTTGTACTTCTTTAATATCTCTCATTAGCCGTTAGAGAGAAAGTATTCATAGGTTTTTGAATACCTGCTTACTGTCTTAGGCCGAGATAATTACCCTGCCTTTAACTCTCCGAGTCATTTGACCGACGCTTTTTTATTGTCTTTACTCACACATACTGAGTCAAAAAACCAGCGTTTTTTCAAGACAACAACGGTTTTGTCAGTAACCTGTCCAAAAACTGTCTTGTTGCTTATTTGGGTCATTGAGTCGTTGTCGCAATATGTCCCGTAGGTATCCGTATTAAATACTCATTTTTTAGCGTGTGTGCAGAGAGCAACGCTCATGTGGCAAGAAGCAAAGATACTACTCGTTGATAGTGAGCCGCATCGTCGTGATGACCTGAAGATTATTCTCGAGTTTTTGGGAGAGGAAGTCCTGCTACTTGAAGATAGTCAGTGGCAACAAGCTACTGTTGATGTTGATGCGATAAAGGATGTGGCCGCTATTTTTTTGGGGCAGATTTCCCAGCCACTTATAACGATTATCCAACATATCCATGATTGGGAGCCTTCTGTACCTGTATTACTGATTGGTGATCAGGCTCTGCCTGAGGATATGAATATGGATCATCGCCAACAAGTGATTGCTAATGTTGACTTTCCTCCCACCTATAACAAGCTGCTTGATTCTTTACATCGAGCACAGGTTTTTCGAGAGCATTTCAATAAGAGCCGAGGTCGTGGACAGCAGCGAGAACTTCAGTTATTTCGGAGCTTGGTCGGTACCAGTCGCCAGGTGCAGAAAGTGCGGGAAATGATGGCTCAGGTGGCGGATAAGGATGTCAGTGTACTGATTACGGGAGAGTCGGGCACGGGTAAGGAAGTGGTTGCACGAAACCTGCATTATAATTCTCATCGTCGTTCCGGACCATTTGTACCTGTGAACTGTGGGGCGATTCCCAGTGAACTGCTGGAGAGTGAATTATTTGGTCATGAAAAAGGCGCATTCACGGGGGCCATTTCAACACGTATTGGTCGATTTGAGTTAGCCCAGGGCGGTACACTCTTCTTGGATGAAATTGGCGATATGCCTTTACAAATGCAGGTGAAATTATTACGGGTTCTGCAAGAAAAAGTGTTTGAACGCGTAGGGAGCACTAAGGCAATACAAGCCGATGTCAGAATAATTGCGGCCACCCATAAACATTTGGAAGATATGATTCAAGAGGGAACATTCCGTGAGGACCTATACTACCGGCTTAATGTTTTTCCAATTGAAATGCCTCCCCTTCGTGAACGGGTGGAAGATATTCCGTTATTACTGAATGAATTAATTTCACGAATGGAGAATGAAAAACGAGGGTCAATTCGTTTTAATTCAGCAGCCATTATGTCGTTGTGTCGTCATGATTGGCACGGCAATATTCGGGAGTTGGCAAACTTAGTAGAACGTTTAGCCATTATGTATCCTTATGGTGTTATTGGCGTGCAAGAACTACCGAAAAAATTTCGGCATCTTGCTCCTCAAGATGAAAGCAATGCGGATATTGCTGCTATGTTTCCTGAAACAAACATTACGTCTGGTGGCTTGGTTGGCGTTGATTCACCAGCACTATTACCTGTTAATGGATTGGATTTAAAAGATTACCTCAGTAACCTGGAATGTTCGCTTATTAAGCAGGCGCTAGATGATAGTCATGGCGTTGTCGCCAGAGCTGCAGAGCGACTGCATATTCGCCGCACTACGTTGGTCGAAAAAATGCGTAAATATGGCCTTAACCGAAAAGAGTCATTTTCAGCGAATGGCTAATCAGTAACATCTCAAAGTCTGTAAATTGACGCTCTCCGAAATCAAGTTTCTAACCTATTGAATTATCGAACTATTTAGGCTTGGCCTGGACCTTGCTTTATCTGTAAAAAGTTTAACTATATCACATTGCTGTAGTCATGGCTTAGTAAGAAAGCTCGTGAGTACATGTGAATAAAGGCGCGGGTTAAGTGCCTGGCAAGGAGTCGAGCCTATGACGGGCAGAGTCGAAAGGCAACGTCAAACTTCAAACTATAAAGCCGTGTCCACTGGGGCTATCTCAATGGCAGAGGCTGCCAAAACAGAACCCAGTGCATTTGCTGCAGCACTGCAGGATGTCCAGTCATCTGTAGATGATCGAACTGGGCTGGAGAAAGCATTTTCGCTGTTTAACCAAATGTCTGAGCAGCTCTCAGAGTCTTACCGTCAATTAGCTGGCAGAGTTCAGGCATTGAAAAGTGAGCTGGCCGATGTGGGCGAACAGCGGCTGCAAGAGCTGGCTGAGAAAGAGCGGCTAGCAAACCGGCTTGAGCATTTATTAAACCTGTTACCTGGTGGCGTCGTTGTGCTGGATGGTCATGGGGTCATTCAACAGTGTAATCCTGCGGCCATTGAGCTTTTAGACGAGCCGCTTTTAGGTGAGCGCTGGCTATCAGTGATTAATCGTTGTTTTGCGCCAAGAGAAGATGATGGGCATGAAATTTCGTTGAAAAATGGTAAGCGGGTCAGTATTGCTACCCGATCACTGGAATTAGAACCTGGGCAGCTCATTCTGCTCACTGACTTGACGGAAACTCGCCGCTTACAGCAACAGTTAAGTCACCATGAGCGGCTGTCCGCCTTAGGTAAAATGGTGGCATCACTTGCCCATCAGATTCGCACACCACTCTCAACAGCCATGCTTTATGCTGGTCATTTACAAAATCCGTCACTTCCTAGAGAAAAGTGTAGTGCTTTTGCAAACAAGCTGATGTCTAGACTAACGCACTTGGAACGGCAAGTGAGTGACATGTTGGTCTTTGCCAAAGGGGAACTGGTATTAGCAGATAAGATAATGGTTAAGGCGTTGTGGCAGGAGCTTCAGCAAGCCGTAGGCAGCGCGATGGGTATTGGCCAGGTTAAGGCTAATCGGGTCAACCTGCGTTGGCGTTATCAGTTAGAGCAACCTTACGTTATTCGTTGTAACAAGGATGCGTTAATCGGGGCGCTGATGAACCTGGTTAACAATGCACTCGAGGCGGGGAAAACAGACCTTACCTTGGTGATCTCTTGTAGCCTCTACCAACAATACTTGCGGTTATCAGTGGTAGATAACGGGCCTGGTATGAGTGCCAAAACCTTGGCACAAACGCAGGAACCGTTTTTTACCACTAAACCCCATGGTACAGGGCTAGGTATTGCTGTTGTACAAGCAGTGACGAAAGCGCATCAAGGTGAGTTTGCGATTCATAGCCGAGAGGGGCAAGGCACTGTCTGCCAAATCCTCCTGCCCTTAAATACATCTGCCGTTTCTGCAGGTAAACCTGAAGAGGATACATCATGGCCAAGATAACCATATTGATCGTAGAAGATGATCCTGATTTACGCGAAGCGTTAGCGGATACCTTGGCGCTGACAGATTTTAATTACTTGCTGGCAGAGGACGGGCAACAAGCCATCCAGTTACTGCAAAGTAAATCCATCGATATGGTGGTATCTGATGTCAATATGCCGGAGGTGGATGGCTATCAGTTATTGCAGTGGGTTCGCCAACATTTACCTCAGCTTCCAGTGCTGCTAATGACCGCTTATGGCTCAGTAAGCCAAGCAGTCGAAGCGATGAAGCAAGGTGCCGTCGATTATCTGGTTAAGCCGTTTGAGCCTGATGCGTTATTGGCTGAAATTCGGCGGGTATTACAGGGCACCCCGAAAAAAAGTTGTGATGAGCCTGTTGCTGAAGAAGAAAGTAGTCGTCAACTGCTATTGTTAGCCAGAAAAGTAGCCGCTACGGATTCTACGGTTTTAATTACGGGTGAGAGTGGTACAGGGAAGGAGGTGCTAGCGCAGTACATCCATCAACACTCACCAAGAAGTGAGCAGCCCTTTGTGGCCATCAACTGTGCCGCCATTCCAGAAAACATGTTGGAGGCTACTTTATTTGGTCATGAAAAAGGTGCTTTTACTGGGGCTTACAGTAGTTCACCTGGAAAGTTTGAGCTGGCAAATAACGGAACGTTGTTACTCGATGAAATTACCGAGATGCCATTAGGGTTACAGGCTAAGTTACTGCGTGTACTTCAGGAGCGAGAGGTTGAGCGGGTGGGGGGGCGTAAGACCATTCGTTTAGATGTGCGGATCATTGCAACAACGAACCGGGAAATGCTGAGTTATGTACAACGTGGTGAGTTTAGGGAAGATTTATATTACCGACTTTGTGTCTTTCCGCTGATGTGGCAGCCGTTGCGGACTCGTCAGAAAGACATTGTTCCCCTCGCAGAACGTCTTTTAGCGGTCCACTGCCGTAAGTTAAAACATCCCATTGTTAAGCTTAGTAATGAAGCTAAAAAAACACTCCTGCAATACACATGGCCGGGTAATGTCCGAGAGCTTGATAATGCCATTCAGCGTGCGCTGATCTTACAGCAAGGCAATATTATCCGCCCAGCTGACTTATGTTTAGCAACGGCCAGTACAACTGGCCAACCCGTGTTACCGAGCATGGTACCTACACTAAAAGAAGGCGTAATCAATACATCGGCAGCCATTGATAATAATGCACAGACTATGATGGCTAAAGAATTGGCCGCAAGTGAAATAGAGGGGGTGGATGAGATTGCTAACAGTACAGGTACCATTATGGAGAGTAGTTTTGAGCGTGCAATAGAGTCAGGCCCATTAGGTGTGGATCTTAAACAGCGTGAATATGAGTTAATTATTGATGCACTCCGTGCTGAAGGGGGACGGCGTAGAGAGACAGCGCTAAAGCTGGGTATCAGCCCAAGAACATTGCGTTATAAGCTCGCCAAAATGCGAGAGCAAGGTATTGATATTGAAACGATGATTGCCTAGCAGACTATGAGGCGGGACTGATGAACAATAATGTCACACTCAATCGGATGATGCTTGATTTGCGAGCAATGCAACTGGAGAGCCAAATCAAGCCTGCGGTAGACCAAGTGCTTCCAGCTGAAAAAGGGTTAAGCGTTGAGCAAAAGGAAACACCTCATTTTGCTACATTATTTAAGCAAGCCATTGATTCTGTGAATGAGTTACAACAAGAATCAAGTGATTTAAAAACGCGCTACCAGTTTAGTGATCCAGAAGTGAGCTTATCGGATGTCATGGTGGCAGGCCAAAAAGCCAGTGTGGCTTTTGACGCTATGGTTGAAGTGCGTAATAAGTTAGTACAGGCCTATGAAGAAATTATGAAAATGCCAGTTTAGGTTATGCATGAGTTTAGGAAGACAGGAGTAGTCGTGCAATGGCTGACCCGATAACTGAACCTGGTAGCCCAGGCGCAAAAGCTGAAGGTACAGCGGCTGTACCCATGGCTCGAAGTGGCAATCCATTCTTTGATGTACTCAATGATTTGTCAATTTCTCGGCAAGTGCTCTTTTTAGTAGGACTGGCAGCCAGTGTAGCCATTGGTTTTGGCATTGTTTTATGGTCTCAGGAGCCGGACTTTCAACCCATTTATGGCTCTTTGGAAGGCTATGATGCAGCTCAAGTGCTGAATGTGCTGGAAACCAGTGATATCCGCTATAAGGTTGAACCGAAAAGTGGCGCTATTTTAGTACCCGCAGAACATGTTGCTGAAGCACGACTCAAGCTGGCAGCGGCGGGTATTAAAAGTGACAGCACGGTCGGTTTGGAAGTATTGGATAAAGAACAGGAGCTGGGTACCAGTCAGTTTCTGGAAAATGCACGGTACCGCCGGGGATTGGAAGGTGAACTTGCTCGTACGATTGCCAGTATGCGCGCGGTAAAATCGGCACGTGTGCATTTGGCTATACCTCGACGCACAGTATTTGTTCGCGACCGCCGTAAGCCCAGTGCTTCGGTATTTATTGATTTGCAGCCAATGCGAGGATTAAAGCCCGACCAAGTGAGTGCTATTCGTAACTTGGTGGCATCCAGTGTGCCTGATATGGCTGCAATTGACGTTACAGTGGTTGATCAGCATGGCACATTATTATCAGTTGAGGAACGCAAGGAAGATACAGAGTTAAAAATTGCCAATCAACAACTGGCTTATACCGTTCGTGTTGAAGAAAAGCTAACACAACGTGTGCACAATATTTTAGAACCCATCTTAGGTAAAAATAATTATCAAGCAGAAGTATCAACCGATATAGATTTTAATAATATTGAGCAAGCTGTAGAGCAATTTAATCCAGATGCGCCAGCCATTCGCAGTGAACAGTTGTTAGATGAGACGCAAGGTGCAAAAAGTACGGCGAGTGGTGTACCTGGGGCATTATCAAATCAACCACCTGGTGAAGTCACTGTTCCTGAACAAGTTGATACAGAAAATCAGGCTGCGACGGTTACGGCTACAGAAAATACCTCTGCTTCGAAAGCCGTTAATTCTCGCTCGAAAAAGACCCGAAATTATGAACTGGATAAAACAGTTAGTTATACCCGGTTTCAGCAAGGGCAGATCAGGCGATTAACGGTTGCAGTTGTCGTTAATGATCGAGCGGCGGTGAATCCTGACTCTGGCGAAGTGACATACTCTCCCTGGAGTCAGGCGGATCTTGATCGTTTTTCCCAGCTGGTAAAAGATGCTGTAGGGTTTGATGTGACTCGGGGTGACAGTGTTAATGTGGTTAATGCTTCTTTTGTGCCTTCTCCTGAAGAGGTAATTCCCCCGGTTAGTTTTTGGACAGAACCCTGGTTTTGGGAGGTGGTCAAACAGGTACTGGCTGGCATATTTATAATCGTGCTGCTGTTTGGAGTCGTCAGACCTATGGTACTGAGTTTGTTTGGTAAGAAAAAAGAAAAAGAGGATGAATTAGCCGTACTGGGTGGACCTGAAGGGGATGCTTTTGGTGAGTTTTCTGACACCGAAATGGCACAGGATCAAGTGAGTTTATCTGGGGGAGGAAGTATGTTACTGCCAGGTCCCCATGAAGGTTATGAGCAGCAGCTTAATGCAGTCAAAGGCTTAGTAGCTGAGGACCCTGGTCGGGTCGCGCAAGTCATTAAACAATGGGTAACCGAAGATGGCTGAGGCACAAGCAAGTCCAGCACCCACTCAAAGTGCGGGTGCTACTGAAGAAACGGCTCTGGCCTCCAGAATGTCTGGCGTACAGCGTGCGGCTATTTTTTTGTTGAGTCTTGGTGAGTCTGAAGCAGCAGAAGTCTTGCGTCATATGGGACCAAAAGAAGTTCAGCGTGTAGGTGCGGCCATGGCGGCAATGGATAATGTTAATCGCAGCCAAGTGACATCAGTGCTGAAGTTCTTTATTGAGATTGTGCGTAATGAAACGGGCTTAGGTGTGGGTGCTGACGGTTATATCCGCAAAATGTTAACTCAAGCGTTAGGTGAAGACAAAGCCAGTGGCTTAATTGATCGTATTTTACTGGGGGGAAATACGACAGGATTGGATACATTGAAATGGATGGAACCAAGAGCTGTGGCTGATGTAATTCGTTATGAACACCCACAAATACAGGCGATTGTTGTTGCCTATTTGGACCCGGACCAATCGGCGGAAATTCTCAGCTATTTTGACCCAAAAGTACGGTTAGACATTATGTTACGGGTTGCAGGATTAACCACTGTTCAGCCTGCAGCATTACAGGAATTGAATGATATTTTAGAACGCCAGTTTTCGGGTAGTGGTACGACCAAAACGACCTCTATGGGAGGGGTGAAGCGCGTTGCAGATATTATGAACTATGTAGAAGGTTCTATTGAAGCGCCACTGATGGAGTCAATCAAACAGGTTGATGAGGACTTGGGGACTCAAATCGAAGATTTGATGTTTGTCTTTGATAATTTGGCTGATGTAGATGATCGTGGTATCCAGGCATTACTTAGAGAGGTCTCTTCAGATGTTTTGATTATTGCTCTCAAAGGGGCTGACGAAACCGTTAAAGAGAAAATCTTTAAAAATATGTCAAAACGTGCTGCTGAGTTGCTCAGGGATGATTTAGAAGCGAAAGGACCTGTCCGGATCAGTGAAGTTGAAACATCTCAAAAAGAAATTCTGACGATTGCTCGACGGATGGCCGAAGCAGGTGAAATAGCTTTGGGTAAAGGTGGCGAGGAAATGGTTTAGGGGATAGGTTTTGACATATGCCAAAATCGCAAGAAAGCACCATTATTCGAGGCGAAGCAGCAAAAGCCTTTCAAAAACTAGGACTACCTAATTTTACAGGTGCCAAACATCTTGTTCGTAGCCAAGCTAAAAATGACCCAAAAGGGCCGCATTACATCCCTAAAGAGTCGGTGCATTATGTTCCTCGCTCAACCGTTAAGTCAGAAAAAAATGCACATTCAGCTACAGCTCATAGCCCACCACCTAAACCAGATTCTCAAGCCATCAAGCCAAAGATGTCTCCTGGTCATGAGCAAAAAACAGCGCCTAAAAATAGGTTGGAGAATGAAGTCAAGGATGCGAGTGAAGCGATACCTCCAGCGGTGACGCATTACCCACCGACAACGACAGGCAGCGAACAGCCGGCGTTGACCGTCGAAGCATTGCTGGATGCCTTGGATAAAGCACGTGATAAAGGCTATCAGGATGGTTTGGCTTTAGGTCAGCAGGAAGGTAAAAGCAGTGGCTTGGTTGAGGGGCAAAAACAAGGTTATGAAGAAGGTTATCAAAAAGGTGTTCAAGAAGGTCAGCAAGCGGGACGGCAAGCCATTCAAGGTGAATTGCAACAGATTCAGCAACAGTTGGCTTCAGTATTAGATGGATTATTCCAACCCTTGTCTGAGCAGGATGAGCAATTAACCAAGGTATTGGTGGATATGGTTACTCAGATTGCGCGCAATGTCATTCATCGAGAGCTTCATGCGGACTCAAGCCAAATTACTACTTTGGTAAAAGAAGCGATGCGCATGCTACCCGCAGGCGGGCAAGCGATTCACGTGTATTTACATCCCCAAGATTTGGGATATATCCGTGATCTTCAGCAGCAACTTCAAGCGACATGGCAGTTATTTCCTGATGAGCAATTGTTGCCTGGTGGTTGTCGTGTTGAGACCAATCACAGCATGGTTGATGCAAGCGTTGCTTCACGATTGGCGCATTATGTGGATGCCATAGCTGAGCAGCATCTGCATGTGCATGCCGTCAGTCTTGAGCAGATGCAACATCAAGTACCTCCAGACTCATCTTCAGCAAAAGCAGCTAACGCTATAGCGAATACCAAACCCTCAGTACCAAGTGCTGATCAGGCACAAGCAGAGACGCTGAGTTCAACATCTTCAGATAACAACACAGGCAAGCCAAATGAGACTCAAGCGCCTGGCACTGACTGAGCGATTAATGCCTTATCAAGCGGCGTTAAACAGTTGCCCTGCCATGCAAGTGGAGGGGCGATTGACACGGGTAGTTGGTTTAACTCTGGAGGCAGTGGGTTGTCGAATGGCGCTTGGGCAGCGTTGTCAGCTTATTACTGATAGTCAGCAAAAGATAGAAGCTGAAGTCATGGGGTTTGATGAGGATAAAATTTACCTGATGCCATTGATGGCTACACAAAGTATTCATCCTGGCGCACGTGTTCTGCCTTTGGAAGGAGAAAGTCTCATCCCGGTAGGATTTAATTTACTGGGTCGGGTGCTAAATGGATTGGGTAAACCACTTGATGGAAAAGGTCCATTAAAACCTGATGATTATGTGGGATTAACAGGACATCCGATTAATCCGCTGCAGCGTTTTCCTATAAAAGAGCCACTGGATGTGGGCATAAGAGCAATAAATGCACTGCTATCTGTGGGTAATGGTCAGCGGTTGGGACTATTTGCAGGGAGTGGTGTGGGTAAAAGTGTCCTGTTGGGTATGATGACTCGCTTTACCAGTGCTGATATTACCGTTGTTGGGTTAGTGGGAGAGCGGGGGCGTGAGGTCAAAGAGTTTATTGAGCACACTTTGGGAGAAGAAGGTTTAAAGCGTTCCGTTGTCGTTGCCGCACCTGCTGATGATTCTCCTGTGCTTCGGCTGCGGGCAGCCATAGTCTGTACGCGTATTGCAGAGTATTTTCGCGACCAAGGTAAGCGCGTATTGTTATTAATGGATTCTTTAACCCGTTATGCCCAGGCTCAGCGTGAGATCGCATTAGCCATTGGCGAACCGCCAGCCACTAAAGGGTATCCACCTTCAGTATTTGCCAAAATTCCTCAACTTGTAGAGCGTGCGGGTACGGATGAAACGGGACAAGGCTCAATTACTGCTTTTTATACCGTATTAACGGAAGGGGATGATCAACAAGATCCTATCGCGGATGCCTCTCGGGCCATTTTAGATGGGCATGTGGTGTTATCCCGTAAACTGGCTGAGTCAGGTCATTATCCGGCGATTGATATTGAAGCCTCAATCAGTCGGGCAATGCCACAAATTGTTGATGAAAATCACATTGAAATGGCCCAGCAGTTTAAAAAAATCTATTCGGTTTATCAAAAAAATCGTGATTTAATTTCAATTGGTGCATATCAACAAGGTAGTGATCCGGCCACGGATGAGGCTATTCGATTGAACCCAGCAATGATGCAGTTTTTACAGCAAGGGTTGCGTGAAAGTGAGTCTCTGGCCAAAAGTGTTGAACGTTTACAAGCCTTAATGGCAGAGCGTCAACCTTAGTCTATAGATGATGATCTGATTGTAATGGTCGGTTGCTATAGTCGGTTGTCTCGCGGCTCACCCCGAAGTAAATCATTTGCTTTAAGGGTTATGTCATGGAAACGAAACGCTCGGACCGTCTCTCGACGGTACTTCGTGTCGCAGAGGTCAAAGAGGCTCAAGCCGCTAAACAGTTTGGCCGTTTGCAAGAACAACTGCTATATGAGCAAAAAAAGCTTGAGCAGCTGTTGAACTATGAGACTGAGTATCAGGAAAATGCAAAGCCAGCGGCTGGTCGTCCAGTGACTGTCCGTCGTTTGCAGCAGATGAGTCAGTTTCTTGCTCAGCTAACGCAGGCTGTACACCAGCAGCAAGAGCAGGTGGATAATATTAATAAACACTGTGAAACGTTGCGGGATGTTTGGGTTGAAGCTCATCAGCATACACAAACAATGCAACAGTTGCTGGGTCGTTATCGTCAAGAAGAGCAACGGCAAGAAGAAAAGCAAGAGCAGTTGGACGCAGATGAAGTAAATACTCAGCAGTTTATTCGTGGCAAGCAAGGACCGTAGCTGCACCTGTGTTTTTAATAATTAAAGGCTATGCTTTATTGAAAGCATTTTATTAGCCATCGTTTGGGAAAGGAGCAAGGGGGAAATTCATGGCCGTAACTGCCATACAATCCGAGGATGGATCTGAGCTCACCATTCGCATTCAGGGACGGTTTGACTTTAGTGAACATCAATCTTTTCGAGATGCATACGAACGCACGGATAAGTTGCCCAATCAGTACACTATTGATCTTAATGAAACAACTTACCTTGATAGTTCTGCCTTAGGCATGCTGCTCTTGTTACGCGATCATGCAGGAGGTGATACAGCCAATATTCGTATTGTTAACTGTAAACCGGACGTAAAAAAAATCTTGCTCATTTCGAACTTTGAACAGCTTTTCTCCATTCAGTAACAAATAATGTGATACATCATGGAGCTGGATGAGCGTTCTCTCAAAATCCTAGTAGCGGATGATTCTGAAACAGATCGGATGATCTTGCGGTCATTGGTTCAAAAGCAAGGTCATCGCGTCGTGACGGCAGAAGATGGTCAACAGGCTGTTGAATTATTTCTTCTTGAGCGTCCCCAGCTGGTGTTACTTGATGTCTTAATGCCCGTCATGAGTGGCTATGAGGCGGCTCGGCAAATTAAGCAGTTGGCGGGTGAAGAGTTGGTTCCAGTCATTTTTCTTACTTCGTTAAAAGATGCTCAGTCTCTTGCGGAATGTTTAGATGCAGGGGGAGATGATTTTTTATCAAAGCCCTACAGTCCACTGATTTTGCAGGCAAAAATAAATGCATTTAACCGAATGCGGATGATGCATCATACGTTGCAGGTTCAGCGGGATAAGATTGCGGGTCACAATAAGCGGCTACTTCAAGAGCAGGCTTTTGCTAAGGAAATTTTTGACAAAGTCGCTCACTCTGGTTGCTTGAATGCGCATAACTTACAGCATTTACAGTCGCCTTATGCCATGTTTAATGGTGATGTATTAATTGCTGCACGTAAGCCTTCAGGTGGGATGTTGGTATTTCTTGGGGACTTTGCTGGTCATGGTTTACCAGCCGCAATTGGGGCTATGCCACTTGCTGAAATTTTTTACCACATGGTGGCTAAAGGCTTTTCCATGCCTGAAATATTGAGCGAAGTGAACAGCAAAATGAAACAGGTGTTGCCGGTCAGTGGTTTTTGCTGTGGTGGCATGGTGGATGTGGACTTTGACAGCAAAGTCATGAAAGTATGGATTGGCGGACTCCCTGATTGTTATCTATACCGTTCCCAATCCAAAACACTCGATGTCCTTTCTTCAAAATGGTTACCGTTAGGTATTTTACCTCCCGATAAGTTTGATACCGGCTACGAAATTATTGAGGTTGAGTATGGTGATCGGCTTTATCTTTGGTCAGATGGTGTTATTGAAGCACAAGATGACCAGAAACATTTTTTTGGTGAGGCGCGTTTAAAAGCGGTATTTGCCAATAACGAAGACCCTGATCAGCTTTTTAATGAAATCAAAGAGTCTGTTTTTAGTTTTATTGGTGAGCCGACAGATGATCTATCCATGATCGAGATCAGTATGGTTTCTCGGGAGAGCTTTAGTGATAAGCCGGTTCCTGTGGAGCCTAGTACTATTCGTGGTGCACGAAACTGGTCGGCTTCTTTTGAGTTTCGCTCTGAGACGCTGCAAAGCTATAACCCCATACCATTAATTCTGCACTGTTTAATGCAAGTTCCTGGGGTGAATTTACACAGCGGTCGGTTGTATACCATTTTGGCTGAGCTGTATTCCAATGCATTAGAGCATGGTGTGTTAGGGATGGACTCTTCGTTAAAAGCTTCACTCCATGGTTTTACCCAATATTATGCTGAGCGTGAACGTCGACTTCAGCAATTAGGCGATGGTTTTATTCGCTTTTGGCTGGAGCATAAGATTGAACAGCAGGGTGGGGTGTTGATTATTACTGTCGCTGATAGTGGACCAGGATTTGACTACCAGAAGATGATGAACCGTATCACTCAAGATACCAACTACCATGGTCGAGGTGTCAATTTACTGCGTTCTTTTTGTCGGCGGATAGATTATTCCGATGTGGGTAATCAAGTCACTATTGAATATGCTTGGAATAATGAGCTGGATAGTGCTCGTAAGGAACATCACTGATGCATATGATGTAAGGAAACACTATGGAACATATTGATTTAGCAGCGTTGCAGGAACTACAAGAAGTGATGGAGGATGAATATAACCAGCTGGTAGAAACCTTTATTCGTGATAGTGAACAGCGGATTGCGGCAATGGATAAGGCGCTCTTAGATCAGGATGCTGAACAAATGAGGGAGCTGGCCCACAGTCTCAAAGGAAGTTGTTTAAATATGTTTATTACGCCTCTCGCCCAACAAGCAAGGGAAATTGAAAACCTAGCGAGAGAACAGCAACTTGAACCTGTTTCGTCTTTAATTGCAGGGTTACAGCAAGAGTTTAAAACCGTATCAAGGTTGTTAAAAGAGACCCTCACCGATTAACTTGGTTGGGCATAAAGTTTGCTCACTTTTTAGTGAATGCAGTCAGGATCCCTACATTAATTTGGGTTGAGAAATGGCTATGAGTGAGCAAATGGGTATTTTTGAGCTGGGGCATTCTAAATCTAAGGATAAAGCTTCGCGAGAGCATCAGAATGTTCAAGAAAGTTCCAGTTCTGTAGAGTCAGACCAGAGTGAGTTTAAACAGATTCTGCATGATAAAAGCGAAACGACACAAAGCCGTTCTGAGGAAAAGACATTACATAAATCACTTGAGCATCAGGAAAAAGAGGCGAGTTTAACTGCACAAACGCCTCAGGGATTAGAAAGTGATGCTATCAATGACGGTGCGGATTCCTTCTTGCTGTTTATGCCTATGGCTATGCAATGGACTGCCGGCCGGCAACCGGTTGCCAGTAGTAACCCAAACACAACGACATTACCCTCTGCTCAAACAAACTACCTACGTTTGTCATCGTCAGGCCAGGTAACGACTGGTCTTGACTCACTACTGCCACAAAATGCTCAGGTTATACCTCAAGCTGTTCAGCTGACATCGTTGATGTCTGAGGATAAGCAGCTACTTATGCAACTAAGAGAAAATATGAATAGTGGCAGTTTTTCTCTGGCTTCTGGGCAAGGTAATAGTGATGCGATCAGTTTAAAGCAGTTATTAGATAATCAGGGTCAACACAATAACAATGATAGCTTAGCAAAGCATTCACTATCCCCATTACAGCAGGCAATGTTAAATCGGGGGAGCAATAGCACATCCACTGACTTTTCTCAGCTACTTCAAGGGTTATCGGCTGGAGTAATGCCTAAAGATGTTGATATAAGTGGCCTTGGTGCGACGAATGTAGATACAAATCTGCAAGCAGTGAATCAACAAAATACAGTATCGTCTTTAGTCGATAGAGCTGGCAGCTTGATGACAGCAACACCCCATGCAAATGCGGCTAACCAAGATATGCTACTTAGTACGCTGGTAGCACCAACCTTAAGAGCACCTGAGTGGGGGCAGGCGTTTCGTGAACAAGTGAGTTGGCTGACAGGGCAAGGTGTGCAACTTGCTCATTTACAATTAGACCCTCCAGACCTTGGCCCTGTTGAAGTCAAAGTGAATATTCATCATGACCAGGCCAATATTAGTTTTACCAGCCACCATGCTCCTGTCAGAGATGCCATTGAACAACAAATTGCGCGCCTTCGTGAGCAACTGATGCAACAAGGGTTTACGGATGTTAATGTCGATGTGTCTGGACATGATCGACAGGAGCATCAAGGTGCAATGGACCATAATGGTCGTGATGTAGAGAGTGATTGGACTAATGTGTCGGCAGCAGAAGAAGGCGTGGAAGTGCAAGCGGTTGTCCAGCCTATTATCGGTGGCAGAGTGGGGGGGGTGGATTTTTATGCTTAACAATCATGCCTAAAGAAATTGCAGAAGATAAGTGCATACTAAGTATATTTGTCTTTTGTTATCTTAAATACAACATTACATGTTTTTCTAAATTAATAGTACTCAGCAATAATTGAGTGGTAACTGAAAATGTTGTTTTCAGTATCGACTATTTGTAAAAGAATGAGTAATAATTCAGCTACTTAGTGCATGACCGCCTTGTCATCACCTTAGCGCTTTTTATACGATAGGTAACGTCAAACCATGTTCAGCACGTGTTGAGCATGGTTTTTTGTTTTTTTCACCAGCAAAAGCTTAACTTTGTACTTTAATTATCAGTAATTGTTTTCTTACTTTCAGGTATATCCATAACAAAGGGTATAGACAACACGCAAACGCAGGGGCTGTAAATGACCAAACATATTGGCATTTTAACGAGTGGTGGAGATTGTCCTGGTCTGAATGCTGCAATTCGTGGAGTGGTAAAGGCTGGCCAGTATGGCTATGGCATGGAGTTTATTGGGTTTAAAGATGGTTTTCGTGGCATTGCCCTTGATCGATCGATGGAGCTTAATGATCAAGTCCTTTCTGGGATTTTGACAGACGGAGGCACGATTTTAGGTACCAGTCGGGATAAACCACACAAGATGCCTATTGGTAACAAAGTGATTGATATGACGGAGACCATCGTTGAAAACTATCATCGCAATCATTTAGATGGACTGGTGTGTATTGGTGGAGGGGGAACTCAAAAAAATGCGCTGCGTTTAAAAGAGGCAGGGCTTAATGTCATTACGCTACCGAAAACCATTGATAATGATGTTGCTATTACCGATGTAACCTTTGGTTTTGATACCGCATTAGGCATTGCTACCCAAGCTATTGATCGTTTACACACCACCGCTACGAGTCATCACCGCGTTATTGTGGTAGAAATCATGGGACATAATGCTGGGTGGTTGGCATTAGGTGCCGGTATTGCAGGAGGGGCTGATGTTATCTTATTGCCGGAGTTACCTTATCGACTGGAAACCGTAGCTGAAGCTATTAAGCATCGTGTTCGTTCTAACAAGCGGTTTAGTATCATTGCTTATGCAGAAGGCGCTTTAACCGTTGAAGAAGCTCAGCGTTTAACCGCGCTGGAACAGCAACGAAGTACTGTAAAAGATAAAGCCGAAAGAAAAGCGTTAAAACTGCAAATAAAAGCGATAGCTAACCAACATGCAGATCATAGTGTGTGGTTAACTGAACAAGTTGAAAAGCTCACCGGACAAGAGTCGAGATTAACAATCTTAGGCCATTTACAACGGGGAGGAACGCCTTCAGCAGGTGATCGTTTATTGGCAACACACTTGGGGGCAACGGCTGCTCAGCTAATTCACCAAAACCAATTCGGGGTGATGGTTGCTGTTAATGGGCAGTCATTAATTCCAGTTCCTCTTGAGGAAGTGGTTTTGGACAAGAAACGAGTGCCAGAAAATCATCCTTGGGTACAAACGGCAAAAGAGATAGGAATCTGCTTGGGGATTTAATGATTGATACGTTTTGTTAATGAAAAATACACTATGTAATATTATCTATTTAATGTTTTCCAACTGTTGTATTTTCCTTTATTTTGAGTGTTAACAATGGATAAAAATATTTTTCTGACGTGCAATATGTTGCTTTAGCTCAGTATTAATGGGTTTTAAAGTTGTCGCTCTCGATGCGATAGATATAATTGCAGCTATCGACAGAAATCAGCCACATACGTATCGAAAACTTGAACCATTGTTCCTTAGAGTCCGTTAGAAGTTTTTTCGTCTGATGCAGAAAAGACAATTATCATTAAAACAACTACCAAGTTCTTTCATGTCAATCAGACTACCGTTTCATAAGTACTAGTTATATAAGTGTTTGGAGGTCCTTTACGTATGTCTAAATTTATTGGCGTTCTCACCAGTGGCGGTGACTGTCCTGGATTAAATGCGGCTATTCGTGGTTTGGTTCGGGCGGGCCAAAATCAATATGACATGCAATTTGTCGGTTTCCTGGACGGTTTTCGTGGTATGGCACAAGACCGGACTTTAGAGTTAAACAGAAAAACACTTTCAGGCATTTTGGTTGATGGTGGAACGATCTTGGGTACAAGTCGTGATACGCCTGCTCGTACCAGAGAAATGACCGATGAAATTGTTGCTACCTATAATCGCCATCACCTTGATGCATTAGTATGCTTGGGTGGTGATGGTACCCATAAAAATGCAATGCGTTTAAAAGAGGCTGGGTTGAATGTGGTCACCATGCCTAAAACGATTGACAATGACATTGCGTGTACTGATGTAACATTTGGTTTTAATACCGCCTTGGGTATTGCAACCGAAGCGATTGACCGTCTGCACTCCACAGCAACCAGTCACCACCGCGTTATGGTTGTGGAAATTATGGGTAACTCAGCTGGCTGGTTAACACTGGGAGCCGGTATTGCAGGTGGTGCTGATGTTATTCTACTGCCAGAAATTCCTTACGATGTAGATATGATTTCTGCAGCTATTAAGCGTCGTGCGCGTGCAGGTAAGCGTTTTAGTATCGTAGCGGTTGCTGAAGGTGCGATTACTAAAGAAGATGCTAAAGTGGTAGCAGAACTCAAAAAACAACTGGCTGCAACAGAAGATGAGGCAGAGCGAGATCAGCTTGAAGAAAAAATTCGTCGCTTAGAAGGTGCACGTGTTGGACATAGTGTTAAACTGACTCAAGAAATTGAAGAAGTGACAGGCCAAGAATCTCGTTTAACGATTTTAGGTCACTTGCAGCGTGGCGGTACGCCTTCATCTTTTGACCGTTTACTCGCAACCCGTTTAGGTACTGCGTGTGCAAGAATGATTCACGAAGAAAAGTTTGGCAATATGGTTGCCGTTAAAGGCCAAGAAATTGTCCCTGTGGCTATTGAAGAGGTTGCAAATACCACAAACCGTGTCCCAGTTGATCATGCTTGGGTAGAAACAGCTCGCTTGGTCGGAACAAGTTTTGGTGATCAATAAAAACTTATTTTAGGCGAGTCCCTTTTATGGGATTGTTTGGACAGAACTGCTGGCTACTTTAACAGTAGTTCGGGAATGAAACAAAAAGCGCTGCGCATTTTGCCAGCGCTTTTTGTGTATTAAACCAGCCATTTTCTGAAGCACTTTTGACACTTTCTTTTCTTTATCTATTACTTGTTGATTTTAAAAATACAACAGAACGAGTTTATGGGGAGGAAGACTGTTATTGGTAAAACGAAAAATGACCGAATTATTTGCAGGATCATGATGCGAATACAGGAGTGACTTATAACAAGCTGTTTGGCTTTAGCTTGTGTGTACTTTAGGAGGTAATTTTATGAGTTGAATTAAGCGAGAACTCGCGTATTCTGAAGCCAAATTTTTAGTTGAATATATTATGGATAATACTCAACACATCATTTGCCCACTAAAGTGGGTGCAGTTATGCGTTAATTATTATGTATACCCTCATTTAGTTTGCGTTTTTTTAGTCCGAGGAGCAGACCATGGAATGGATTCTATTGTTAATTATTCTGTCATTTTTGCTTCGTCCTAAAGACAGGGGCAAACCCTATAATCATTATTTTTCTTTACTAAACCAGCAGCTTCAGAAAAAAGCCGGAGGACAACCCTCTCAGTTGGTTGACTTGGATACCGTCGATAATAATCTTGAAGCTGTCCAACAACGGCTTCATGGTGAAACTAAATTGCGTTTAGTAGTGAAGTCTATTCCTTGTTTACCACTCATTAATTATTTGATGGATCGTACAGGGAGCCGGCGGCTGATGGTTTTTCATCGACCCTTTTTGTCCTTTTTGCATCGCTATTACCATGATGTTGATTTTTTATTAGGTAAACCATTACCGATTGCTGCGGTCACCCGATTTTGGAACACATGCGATGATGAGCAAAAACAGCGACTGAACCAAATTCAATGGTTAATCGACAGTCCAGAGCGGCTACGACAGTATCTTCGTTTTGCACGACAGCATCAAATCAAGCTCAGCATTAATGTGGAAGTGGATATCGGTTTGCACCGGGGTGGAGTAAGTTCGGCTGATGAACTTTCGGTATTATTGGGGCTAATTGCGGATCATCCTCGTTATCTTCAATTTAGTGGTTTAATGGGGTACGAAGCCCATATTGCCAAACTACCTACATTGCCTTGGCGTAAACAACAACAGTTATTTCGAGCTAGAGATGAAGTCGCCAGGCGATTCACTCAATTAGTGAGCTTTATACAACAACAGTTTCCAGACTTATGGCATGACCAGTTAACGTTAAATGGTGCAGGCAGTCAAACCTATATGTTTTACCAACATATGTCGTTATTTAATGACATCAGTGTAGGCTCCGCATTACTTATGCCTAAGGGTTTTGAACATCCCTGGCTGAGGGGCCACCATGCAGCCTACTTCATAGCAACACCTATATTAAAAAAACTGAATCGGTTTGAGCTACCCTTTTTAGAGATGATTTCTAAGGCCATAGGTTGGTGGAACCCTAACTGGCGACAAGCGCTGTTTATCTATGGAGGGTATTGGAAAGCTATCCCTGAAGCGCCCGGAGGTTTGAGTCTTAACCGTCTCTATGGACGAAGCTCAAATCAGGAAATTCTGACCAGCTCGACTCGTACAGCATTGACGATGGATGACTTTGTTTTTTTTCGGCCACAACAAAGTGAAGCAGTAATGTTGGAATTTGAGGACTTGCTGATTGTCAGGCGGGGACAAATTGTAGAAAAATGGCCTGTATTATCACGAAGTATTAGCGAAGTGAGCCATGGGTGAGACTGAAATTTGGGATTTTCCCAAACCTTTTGTCATGTCAATTTTAGTTCAGGCGGATGCCATTGATCACTATGGACATGTCAATAATGCAGTATATGTAAACTGGTTACAGGAAGTCGCATGGCGTCAAATTGCTGCAGAAGGGATTAGCCTTCATGATTATCAGCAGTGGCAATGTGCATTAGTCGTTAGGCAACACTGCCTGGACTATTTACTACCTGCTTTCCTTGGGGATCATTTGCAGTTAGCCACCTGGATTACCCGGTGTGATGAGCGTTGGGCATTGCAACGTACATTTCAATTGGTAAGAACCAAGGATAAGCAAACATTACTCCGAGCGGTGAGTACTTATAACTGTGTTACCCCACATGGTAAACCTCGTCGCTTTCCTGCAGGTTTACTCGCGACTTACCAGCGGCTTACAGGTGATACATGTTGAGTCGATTTTGGTATAACCAACCTATTGTATGTGGCGCTATTTTACTCATTAGCGTATTGGGTATGTTGGCAGCAGGTGGTCTTTGGTATCAAGCAAAGACAGCAGAACAGTTATTTAAACAACGACAGCTGCACTATTCTCCTGTGTTGTTTGCGGCACAGCAGTTTCCGTTAGGTGATTTTGTGGTGGACTGGAATACAACACAAGGCGGAGGATTATCTGTTATTGACCCTAAACATAACAGAGTATTATGGCAGCATCAGCCAGGATTAGGCTTTGTGACGCTTAAAGCGATACCTGACATGCTTCAGGAAAATCAGCTGCCTGTTACTGCACAAGCATGCCAACAGCAACTCATTTATGGTTTTGCTCGCAGGCAAAAAAAACTGCAGGTGATGGGTAAGGTGTTTTGTCCTAATGGTCAGTATTACGATTATAGTTTGGTTTTTCGAGCGATTAATCAGCAGCAAGTTGATTTGAACTTGAAGTTTGAGAGTGCCGATGTGATTGCGCTTACCTTGAAAACGGCTATTGAGGGTAATGAGAAAATAATTGGGTATACCCAGGATGAGGCACCCACTAAAGCACATAGTGAGGCAATGAAAATTGCTTCGGACTCACCAAAGCATACGTTACCTTATTGGCTATCCACTAAAAACAGAGGTATGGTTTTGAAAGCCAAGTTACAGGGCGCGTTTGACTTAAAAGAAGCACAACAGATTGTGGCGAGTGGGCCTGGTAGAGAGTTATATCTCCATACATTTCGTGCTTCATCTAAGGAAAAGCTTTGGCAATATCTTCAGCCCCTCCATCAGCGTTAGTAATACCTTATAAAGCCATGTGCTGGGTTCACTTACAGGTTTGCGTTATACTGGCGGCATATTGCTATGTAACACAAGGACAAGGCCAGGATTGATGAAGCGTCTTTTACTTGGTTTGCTAAAAATCTATCGTTGGCTAATCAGCCCACTGTTGGGTAATAACTGTCGGTTTTACCCAAGTTGTTCGCACTATGCTGAACAAGCACTCCAACAACATGGTGTTGGCTATGGTCTTTGGTTGACTGTGCGTCGCTTACTCCGCTGTCATCCATGGCATCCTGGTGGTTATGATCCCGTGCCTGGCGGTGACACAGTACCGGTAATGGTTGACAGTGAAAAAAGTTTACCCCGTACTGATCGTCTAAAGTCCGATGGACTTAATAAATATTGTTGTTTAAAGCATCGTGCAAAATAGCTTTCATCTTTAAATCCTACCAAATCACTAATTTCAGCAATGGATACGTTAGATTGCTGAAGTAATTCTTTTGCCGCAGATAAGCGGAGTTTTCGTAGATAGGCAGTGGGTGTTTGATTGGTTGCCTGTCGAAAGCGCCGGTTGAAAGTGCGCAGACTGACTTGCAGCTGGCTGGCTAGCACTGGCCATTCCACTTCAAGCTGATAATTTTGCTGTAACCATAATTGTGCCTGGAGCACTGTTTCATCTGAATAGTTTCGATTATCAGTAAATGAGTAATGAACAGACTCAAAAGACCGGCGAATTTCCTGTGAAAACTGCTGCTCAACCCGAGTCGCAATAGATTGTCCACATATCACACCGACAAAATGAATCATCAGATCAGCCATAGAGTTAACACTACCCGCACAATATATTCGGCCCGCCTGGGTGATGAGGTGATGTTGTTGTAATTGGACTTTAGGGTAGTGTTTTTGAAAGTTGTCAAAGTAGAACCAGTGAGTTGTGGCTGGTTTGTGATCAAGTAATCCCGCTTCAGCAATTAGCGTGACTCCAGTACCTGCAGCACAGAGCGTAGCGCCTTGTTGGTACTGTTTTTTCAGCCACTGAATAAATGGTTGCAGTTGGCGTAGACTGCGTTCGGGATTTCGCCAAAGACCAGGAATAACGATGCAATCGGTTTGCTCGATATGCTCAATACTGGCTTGAGGTGTAATCGTTAAGCCACCAGTAATGGTCACAGGTGTCATTGTCTGGCCAGCCAAGGTGACTTCGAATAGATTCTGTCGCTTATGGCTGGCAATCAGGTTGGCATTGGCGGCATGGAGAATTTCCATCGGTAGCGTAATACTCGTACCCAGCATATGAGGGAGTGCTAATACTGTAATATGGGTTGGCATTGGTTAACCATGATGTTGAGTCTTGCTATGGCTATAAGGTGCTAAGCATTATGAAAAACACGCGGTGGTTGGCGATATAATCCGATAATTTGGCTAAAAAATCCAGATCGCTTTAAGTAACTGCTTTTACACTTAGATTAAGTTTTACATTGAGTTTGTATTTAGTGATGAGTTGTTGATTTAAGGAGAGTGTTTTGTCCAGACTTCCAGTGATTATTGGCATGGGAGGGATAAATCCTGCTGGCCGTACATCCATGCATCATGGTTATCGTCGTTTGGTTCTGGATGCTCTGCCTGCTGATGCACAACGAAAGACGTTATCAAGTCTTGCACAGCTAATGAATTTACCTGCTGAAATGATAGATCGGCAGTTTATAGAATCTCATACTTTAATACGTCAGCTGGAATCAAACTTATTTGATCCGAGTGCGTTATTACACCATCAAAAACTGGGCTTGGCGGCTGGTAGTGTAATACAGGTTAAAACACGGCAGTTACCAAGCCCATTACCTGCACACTGGCAACTGCTTAAAGAAGAAGATGGCATTAGCCATGTGCAACTAATGTCGGCTGAAACTCTACTGCAACCAGCTTTTCGTCAGGCTATCGTCAATAGTGCTGGGCAGTTGCCTATGGGATTTAGTCCAGCGGAATTATACCCATCCCGTAACCATCCTCGTGGTTTGCAGCTTTCTATTTATGGTGCTTCTGATGCTATTCAGTCTTTAGGATTTGACTGGGCAGATATCGGTCATTTTTTGGCGCCCGATGAACTCGGTGTGTTTGCAGGCAGTAGCATGAGCCAATTGGATTACAATGGCAATGGCGGGATGATGCAGGCACGGTTACTGGGTAAACGAGTGACCTCAAAGCAATGTCCACTTGGGTTTGCGGAAATGCCTGCCGACTTTATTAATGCCTATGTGGTGGGCAGCTTGGGAGGAACGGGCACGAATATGGGGGCTTGTGCCACGTTATTGTATAACCTGAGCCAAGGGATTGATGCGATTCGTAGTGGTAAGCATCGGTTAGTCATTGTAGGTAACAGTGAAGCACCATTACTGCCAGAAGTCTTTGATGGTTATTCTACTATGGGGGCTTTGGCAACGGATCAAGGTTTAACGCAGTTGGATGGGCTGGCACCTGGTACTGCTGTGAACCATCGCCGTGCTTGTCGTCCTTTTGGTAATAACTGTGGTTTTACTTTGGCTGAGTCGGCTCAGTTTTTCGTGTTATGTGATGATGAGCTGGCACTCACATTAGGGGCTACTATTTACGGTGCTATCGGTGATATTTTTGTGAATGCGGATGGCTATAAAAAGTCAATTTCTGGCCCTGGTGCTGGTAATTATTTAACCATGGCAAAAGCGGTTGCCTGTGCGCGAGCAATTTTGGGAGAGTCTGCACTACCTAAGAGTTATGTGTTAGCGCATGGTACAGGCACACCACAAAACCGTATCACTGAATCTCATATTCTGAGTGAAACAGCGAAAACATTTGGTATTTCGCATTGGCCTGTTACTGCCATTAAGTCGTATGTCGGGCATTCTCTGGGTGTGGCTGCGGGTGATCAATTGGCGGTGGCATTGGGTGTTTGGGCCGAAGGTATTATTCCTGGTATTACCACGATTAATGAAGTGGCAGATGATGTATATCAGGATAATCTGCACATTTTACTAGATCATTTACAAGTACCTGCGAGCGAACTGGATGTTGCCTTTATCAATGCCAAGGGCTTTGGTGGTAATAATGCGTCAGCAGCTGTTTTAGCACCTCATGTGGCAACTGACATGCTACAAAAGAAACATGGTCAGGCGGCAATGACCGCGTACTGGCAGCGTAATGAGAAAATTCAAGCAGCAGTTTCGGACTATGATGAAGAGTGTATTGCGGGTCAGCGATCACCTATTTATCGCTTTGGTGAAGGTGTGATTGATAGCAATGCGTTAGGTTATACGTCTTCTGCGGTCAATGTGCCTGGTTATGAAAAAGCAGTAAACTTAAACTTAGCAAATCCTTATCCTGATATGGTTTAAAATCACGGTATAAAGAGGGGGTTGCAACTATTTGCGACATCCTCTTGAGGATGAGATTATATTTTTAGAGTGCATGGAAATCGAAATTTAATCTAAGGCATTAATGGTAATGGCCACTAAACAATCTTTATATGGGGTGTTATCTTTTTCGCTGGCAATTTTAGTGATTGCCAGTGGTGTGTTTTTTCTGGGTTGGATGGGGGCATCAAGTACAGATCTGGGGTCTGATTTACGAGAGGCAAACTATCTGGGTATGGTTGTGCTTGCTTGTATATTGCTTAATTTAGTCGCGCTGGTTTTAGGTGTCATTGGCTTAACAAAGCATCAACACAAGAAGTCACTTGCTGTATGGGGCGTTATTATTAGTGGCTGTTCCGCACTGTCGATTTATTTATTGATTAGTTAGTTTGTGCTGTATTTTTTTGTCCATAGCGTAGATACGCAATGGGAAAGTCTTTGCCAATAACACGTTTTATCCAAGAAGGCGGGGATAACTCGTGTTCACTGTTGCCTGTCGATAAATATAAATCAGTAAATCCTCGCTCATGAAGCTCTTCGGCAATTTGCAAGCCATCTTTTTCGCTATTCAATAAATGTACATCGATAAAAACAGGTGTATCTGTTGGAATGTTGGGTAATGTGGTTTGTAGTTGTTGGTAGGAGGCATAGGCCACACCTTTAAGGTTATATTGACTGGCATTGATTTCCCAACAGGTTCGAATTAATGAGTCATCCTCAACTTGTACAAAATCGGGTTGAAAATAGAATGGTATGGTTTGTGACAAAGGATTGGTGAGTTGTGCTTTGAGGTTTGGAGTCGTCGATTTTGGGTAAGTCGTCAGTGGTTGCAGGAGACTTGCTGTTGTGTTTGCGGATGTCGCCTGACAAATGCTATCAAGAAGTTTGAGTAGATGGGTGCGTGTCATGGGTTTGGGAATGGATAAGTCGGCCCCTGTTTCAGAAATCTTCCTTTGTAACTCAAGTGCATAGCGATTTGAATGAATACACAGTATAGTCGATGGATAATGGGCTTTGATGATGGGAGCGGCTGTTAAGCCACTCATGTAATTATTGCCAAAATCGATATCCAGAATAATAATGTTGCTTTGACGAAGCACTGCTTCATGGCGAAGGGCTTGTTCTGTGGTATCAAATACATCAATCACAATATGTTGGCTAAGATAGCTTGACGTACTGATATACTCTCTAATGTAATCTCGGTAGACAGGTTCATCATCAATAATAACGATTTGTAATTGGCGTTGATTTAACTTTTTACATAATTCTGTTTCAATTTTTTGGTCATTGTGTTGGGTAAGGGGTGGATTTGAGCTATTTTCTGAGGCTTTGATTGCATAATGGGTATAATAATCCTGGCTAGAGCAAAGAAGGTTTTCCATTGTTTGCACAGAAAGCTCATCCGTTATTGGTAGGGTAAAGATAAACTCAGTACCGCTTTCTTTAGTCGACGTAACACTTATTTGACCACCATGGGCCTCTATAATTTTTCTGGTAATGGCGAGTCCTAAGCCAGTACCATTATTTTTATTGAGTGAGAAAAATGGGTCAAATATCTTTGAAAAAAATTCTCTAGGCACATAACTATTACTGTTGCCAATGGTAATTTCCATCCAGCTATTATCGATTTCTTTAGATAAAAACCATATATTACCGGTCCCTCCCATATGTTCAATAGCGTTGGAAATAATATTGCTGAGGACTCGAATAATACGGTTTGGATCTATATTCAGCTTGTGGGAGTGTTGTAAGTTATAGGTAAGATCGACTGTTAGATTATCATTATATCGAAATTGCTCTATGAGTGCTTGATGTAATATTTTCTTTAAGTCTGTTTTTTTCTGCGCAAGGGGTGGTTGAGGGTTACCAATTTCCATAATGTCCTGAATCATGCTATTAACGTTGTCAAGCGCGGCATGTATAGGCGTAATACTCTTTTTTAAAATAGATTTAATTTCATAAATATTATCAATGCTGGAAATGAGTTCTATAACGGTATTGAGTAAAGTAAAAGGTTTACGGACATCATGGGCTAACATCTGAGTAGTTTGTACCATGGTGTGATAACTTCTTGCTTTGGCTATTTTTCTATTGGCTTTGTTTAAGTTAGCTTGAAACTCAAGGAGTTTGTCGTAAACAATATTATATTCAAGTACATTAAATGTGGTTGTTTTTTTGATATGTAAACCATCAAAGGTATTGACTAGCTTATTGATGTCATGGATAACATATTTTTTATAAAAAAACAGAATACCATTAATATTAACTAAAAAAGTAATAATTATTGTAATGCAGAGCCAAAAAACGCTATTTGAGCCTATTTCTAAAGGTAAAGCGATTTCTTTTGCGACATAAGCGACTGTTTTATTGTTATATATGATGGGATTAATACCGATAAAGGTGTTTGTTTTTTCATTATGACAAGTGGTTGATTGATGGTTGATTATTTGGCATTGGGCTCTGTCAGCTAACCAATTGGCAATCACTTTTTTATTACCGATTGCTAAACCCGTCAAGTTAGAGTGAGCAAGAATATTAAACTTGATAAATTCAAGTGCTTGATAATTATTAGAGATAACTTGAAGAATAATTTCTTCTTTGGTGTTATTGTCAATAAAGTTGACAAAACTGGCTGCACGGTTAATCACTTCCTGCTTTTGCAGCTTCAGTCCAATGATGATAGCAAAGGTAATCAGTGTTGTTTGGATAATGATTAATGACAGAAAGAAAACAACACTGATCCAGACGATAGATTTTTTTTGAGGTGAACTACTCACTAAGTCTGTACCCATCTGGTGTCACTTTCATTGTAAATAACTTGTGATAAGCTATGTTGCCATTAGCGTTGAACTCAACACCTGTTATCCCTTGATAGTTAAGCCCAGCAAAGGGATTTTGTTGAGGATGACTGGCTTGTGCAAAATAACGATTAAAAATACGAGCGGCATCGTAGGCTAAAAGAGAAATGACCATAGGGTCTTTATGATACATTGAACGATACCGTTCTATGACGGCTTGAAAAATTGGATCTGGGTCGAAGAACGTATTTTGACGGGTGAAATACGCGGTGATCTCTTTCTCTTTAAGACGGTCAAAGAAAGGTTGAAATTTACTTGATCCCCAACTGACTGTACCAATAAAAGTGGTGTTGTGCTTTTGAGTATTTTGTTGAATATAGTTAACAATTTTAGCCGATAAGCTGGATCTGGTAAGTAAAATAACTAAATCGGGTTTATTGTCTTTTTCAAAAAATGGGGTGATGTGTTCAATCGTTGGGTTAATTTCTGTAATGTTAATATCAGTAAATGGTTGATTTTTGGCCTTTAGCGCTTGAGTAAACGCTTTTTGGTAATCTCTCATTCTGGACTTATCAATTGACGTGATAAGTAATATATTTTTAAATTTTTGTTTAGTAAAGACATTGCTAAGAATGTGTTGAACGTTGTCCTCAATTGGCCGTTGCATTGAATAAATATAGGGCCTGTTTATTTCTGGTGTAATGGGAGTATAAAGTGAAATAAGTGGAATTTTATGCTTGTTGAATAAATCTCTAACTGGGATGATATCATTTGCACTGTCAAAACCAATAACTCCATCACAGCCAGCCGTTATCATTTTTTCTACAGCTTTGATACTGCCTAGTGGAGAGGGTGAGAAAAAGTGAACTTCAGTCGTTGTATGGTTATCTTCTTCTGTTGCAAGCCCTAGTTTGATGCCATTTATAAATGCTTCACCATATGCTGGACTGGTTTTTACTGAAGTACCCGTTAAACATAGTTTTTTGGAGGATAAGCGTAATGTTTCAGTTGTTGATGCGGGATCGGTAATCGCAATTGATTTTTGAATGATAATGATATTGGCAAGTAAAATGACGAATGCTGGTAAAGCAAATCGTCTAAGTATTCTGGTAAAACCAGTGTATAAATGAAACTGTAATGTTGGCTTATATCTTTTGTTGAACAGGCTAGTCAGGGACGCTAATGTGGTCATTATTTTTATCCTTATCACTGTGTTGCTAGCAGCTTCCTTTAAAAAGGATCATTACGTTGTTTGGTAAGTATTAAATTTATTTTGTTGTACCCATAAATTTTTCTAAAAATTCCTGACTGTTAAGGTCTTTGGTAAACGTTTTTAGTTGAGTTGCACTTTTTTGAATCGTATCTGCGGCCAGAAGTATGTCCTGTATAGTAGAGGTATTCTGTAATGTAACGTTATTCGTGCTTGTATTTGGTGTTGTAGGCAGTTTATGAATGAGTATCACGAGAACCTCGCTCAACGAACTTATGGGGGTTGTGATGTTAATAATTTCATGTTTAATAAAACGAAGTAGTTGTAACGATGTATCTTGCTGTACTTTTTTTAGCTGAGCTGGAATAGGAACAATTGATATGACATTATGCTTAGTTAAGGGAGAAGAATCTTTGTCAGTATGTGATGGCATTATCGTGGCAAGAATGGGTAGTGTGGTTTGACCAGTAGATAGCGATAATAAAGTGTTCTCACCAGGTGTTACTGATGTTACCGCTTGGGCAATGGAGTCCTGTTGATCTACGAGGTTTAAATGTTTAAACAGAAAATTGGCATACCTATTTAGTGGTGTTAACGTATTATTTTCACTTAAAGTAAAAATAGCCGTTGTTAAATTATCAAGTGTTGGCTGGTCAGTAATTTTTTTTGAAAAAAACAGGCATAGTCTGTTTAATGAAAACAATTTTAATCCAGTTCGTGGAACGCTTGTCGTATTTTGAAATGGTATGCGTTGATAATGATGAGAACGCGCCTGATCTAATATACCCAGTAGTTGTGCGATAATAATGATAGGTAAGGTTATTAGTATTTCAGGTGATGATGTTTGGATGAATAACAGGATAATTGTTAGGCTACATACTATAAGAGAAACATGTTGTGCAAGCACTAGTCGGCTAATTCTAAACAAAACCATTTTTTTCTCTTCCGTTTAAGCAACGGTAACGCTTATACTCCTTTAAGTGAATAAACAATTAAGGAAAAAAATGCTATCCATTGCTTGATGAATCATACTCATTGTTTAACCCCTCCTTATGAGAATGCGTGCTGAATGAAGGCAAAAACTCAAAGATAGGGTTTATATACCCATTTCGAAGTGGTATACATAGGATTGACCAAATTGTAACTGTAACCCTATTAAACATCAACTAAACACAATGAACTTGTCGTATAACTTCTTTGCGGTAAAGGTTGCTTTATTAAGGCTACTATGTAAAGAAGGTGATAAAACGAATGGATGTAAAACACAAGTAAAGAGGAGAGAGGGCAATCCTTGGTGTGGATGCCCTGAATATGGTTTTAAAAGGCACAGTTAGTCATGTTTTCGGCGAGTGCTCTTAGAATATCAGTACGAGTGATTAATCCTACTAACCGATTATTTTCAACCACAGGGTAGACCTTGGGTTTATGGTCTATCATTTGCTGGGCTAGATTAATAATATCTTGATTGGGTGAAACGGTAAGTACATCTGTACGCATGACGTCATTAACAATCGCACTTTGGTCGCAGAAGTAAGAAGATTGTAGTACCTGTTTGATGCAGTCTTGTTCTGAGACAAATCCAATCACTTCTTTGTTTTCATTAATAACGGGTAGACCGCTCAAATGATCTCGCATTAAACGGTCAAGTACGACTTTTAGAGGTGTGCCACAAGTGAAGGGTAAGTGGTGTTGCGTCATATAATCTTTGACTAAAATAGGTAGTTGCTTTGTTGCGGTACTCTGTGCAGTTTTAGCCATGATTTATTACCTAAAGAATACGTTTAAACGTCAGTTCATAATTTCAGTGTAGATCATTTGGGAGTTAGGATCTGCATAACGCTACAGATCCATTTTAAAGGTTGTTATATCAAACAGTTTGTTACCAGTTTATGCTCCTGGCCCACAATCCAGGCAATGTTCAATCATTGCCGGCCCCAGGTGCAGCTTACTATTCAGGTCACGTAATGCGGTTCGAACACCTTCTTCTATAACAGGGTGATAAAAAGGCATTTCAAGTATTTGTGCTACGGTTAAGCGCTGTTGGATGGTCCAAGCGAGTAAGTGGGCAAGGTGTTCAGCACGAGGGCCAATCATTTCTGCTCCCAATAAGATTCCCGTACCATTTTCGCCATAGACATGCAGGCTGCCTTTGTTAATTCCCATAACGCGACTACGACCTTGATCGGCAAAAGAAACTTTACCTGTCGCAAAGCATCCACATTGGCCATGAGATTGTTGTAATTGCTGATAAGACTGGCCCACTACAGCAATTTGTGGGTCTGAAAATACTACGCCAATGCTTGCTCGACGTTGACCTGCTCGGATATCCGGGTAACGACCGGCATTATCGCCAGCGATCCGCCCTTCATCAGCTGCTTCATGTAGCAGTGGGATATCATTGTTTGCATCACCTGCAATAAAAATGGGTTGGTCACCACACTGCAAGGTGAATCGGTCAAAGACGGGGATCCCCTGTTCGTTCAACGTCACATCTGTATTTTCAAGCCCGATATTATCTATATTGGGGCGACGACCTGTCGCAGCAAGGACATAGTCAAAATGTTCAGTTTGCTCTTGACCTTGTGCACCTTTGAAAGTGATGGCTACCTGGTTATTACTAAGCTCCATTTTTGTTACTTTCGCATCGGCATCAATAGCCAGCTCTTCGGCCATTAATTGATTGGCTTGTATAAGCAGCTCTGGATCAGTCAGTGGGCCAATTGCGCCACCTAAACCAAATACTCGAACAGTAACACCCAAGCGGTGTAATGCCTGACCAAGTTCCAAACCAATAACACCAGTACCAAATACGGCGACGGAAGAGGGTAAATCATCCCAAGCAAATACATCGTCATTAATAATTAAGCGATCACCTAATTCGGCAAAACTGGCTGGGTAGGCTGGGCGAGAGCCTGTTGCGATAACAATACGTTTGGCCAAAATTTTTGTATGATCATCAAGCTGTAATGTTTGTTTGTCGATAAATTGAGCATGGCCTTTTAGTTTATCCTCAGCTGGAATAGCTTCTACAGACTCCAGAACAAAGCCAACAAAACGATCTCTCTCGCGTTTAACCCTTGCCATTACTTCATGGCCATTTATTTCTACAGGACCTTGCGTGTAAACACCAAACTGATCGGTATGTTTTGCATGGTGAACGGCCTCAGCAGCAGCAATCAATAATTTGCTTGGCATACATCCCACACGAGCACAGGTTGTTCCATAAGCACCAGACTCAATGAGGACAACACTGTCAGTGTGCGCTTTTGCGGCACGATATGCGCCCAGGCCTGCTGTTCCTGATCCGATAATGGCAACATCTACTGATAATTCATTACTCATGGTGGTTTTACTCTTGATGTGATGTATACCCTTCGTTATGGGTATTTTTTGCGTGTCCGCAGCACGCTGTCTTTAAATTAAAGACAGCGTTGCAAAGTGACATGGCTAATTGAAAAGTTGAAAGTAATTAGTGAGTAGCTTCAGCCAAGAACTCAGCTAACTGATCTGCCCCACCAATATGTTGGCCTTTAACAAAGACTTGAGGAACGGTATTTTTTCCTGTCACTGCGCTGAGACCTCGTTGACTTACCTCTTGCTGGACAATAATTTCTTCATAGGCTAAATCAAGTTCGTTAAGCATGGCTTTGGCACGTGCACAGTGTGGACAGCCTGCCTTAGTGAAAAGGGTATAATACGCAGGCTCTTGAGCTTGTGGACAAACATAACTCAGCATGGTATCGGCGTCTGATACTTCAAAAGGGTCGCCTGGTTTTTCTGGCTCAATAAACATTTTTTCAATTACGCCATCATTAACCACCATGGCATAACGCCAGCTACGCTGACCAAACCCTAGGTCGCTTTTATCCACTAACATGCCAACGGCTTCGGTTAATGCCCCATTGCCATCTGGTAGCATTTTGACATGCTGTAATTTTTGATCCTGCTGCCAGGCGTTCATGACAAACGTATCATTTACAGATACACACAAAATGTCGTCAATACCATTAGCAAAAAATACGGGGGCAAGTTCGTCATAACGCGGTAAATGGCTGGATGAGCAGGTTGGCGTGAAGGCACCTGGTAAACCAAATACGATAACGCGTTTATTTCGAAATAAGTCATTTGTGGTCTGTGTTTGCCAATCATTATTGACTCTGGTTTGAATGCTAATATTAGGGATTGTTAAGCCTTCTTGATTTTTCAGCATTGCTTTTCCTTTGTTTCAAAACGGGGTAATAAAAAGGTCGTTGCCTGTCGTTTATTTGTTGGTTGTAGTATGAGGGGATCGTTTAAATAAATTAAATTAATTTATTTAAACGAAGCTATAGCGTAAAGCTATAATGTTGAGTGATCCGATAGACTCAAAGCTTGGTTGCCGTGTGAGAGAGGCATTCAGCTATGCTTGTAAAGGTGACCAATAAGAATTAAAGCATGATGCCTGCGGTATGGATGAAAACAAAACGTACGACAACATGATGAAACGATTTGTCGTTTTTAGTTTGCTTGTGGGGCTAACCGTAGGGGTCATTGCTGTTTTAAAGTGGACGGCTAAAACACCTGAGCGTCGAGAGCAGCTAGCTGTTATCACGCAAGTTGAGGTACAGCAGGTACAAAAACAAGCTTTGTCTCCCGTGATTGAGCTTTATGGGGTGCTGGAGTCTCCTTATGAAGTAGAACTGACTGCACCTGTGACTGCATTTGTGAAAACGACACAGGTGCGTGAAGGTGATAGTGTTAATCAGGGTGATATATTGGTGCAGTTAGATGATCGCGATCTACAGCTGCTTTTAAAGCAACGACTAGCAGAGATTGCTGACATAGAAGCACGTATTGAAGCAGAAAAGCAGCGCTACCAAGCGGATCAACAGCGATTAAAAGATGAGCAAGTGTTGTTAGCCATTGCTGAACGAGGAGTTACCCGACAACAATCATTGCGGGGTAGAAATGCGGCTTCAGAAACACAGTTAGATGAAGCGCGTCGGCAGTTTTCACAGCAGGCTTTAAATGTCACGAACATACAGTATCAGATTGAAGATCATCCCCATCGTTTATCACAGTTAAACGCACAACTGCAGCGTGCTAAGGCGTTACACATGCAAGTGGAACTGGATATTGAACGGTCAATTATACGCTCACCTTACCCCGCTAAGATTGTCTCTTTGCATACGGCCCCTGGAGCCAGAGTATTAACGGGTGAGCCGCTGATAACGCTTTACGATGCAGAAACTATAGAGGTGCGTGCACAAATACCTTCTCGTTACCTTCCCGAGATTCAACAGGCAATGGATCAGAAATACGCTATTACAGGTGAATTGGCACTGGATAATCAGTTGTTACCTGTTACTTTGATGCGGCTAGCACATGCTGTGAGACAAGGGCGTGGCGGATTGGATGCCTTTTTTAACATTGAAGGCACTTCGTTAAAACTGGCTATTGGTCGACCAATACAGTTGACCATTCACTTGCCCCCACAGCATGGCGTGACGGCTCTGCCACCCCAGGCTATTTATAATGATGATATGGTATACCGTGTGAAGGACGGGCGGTTACAAGGTGTCTCCGTTAAACTGCTGGGTAGAAATAACTCAGTTGAAGGTAAGTCCAGGGTACTTATTCGTAGCGATGCATTACACATTGGCGATGATGTGATGATAACACACTTGCCTGATGCTATTTCTGGACTTCATGTGCGTGTCGTTAAAAGGGATTGATCAAGTAAGGGAGCGCCTTAAAAAATCACCTTGTTTTCAATAGCGCTACTGCGGCGTACCATCTGGAGAAACCGCTAATTTTAACCATAATTCTTCTCTTTGCAGAGGTGTTCTTGCAGGTAGAAGTGGGTTTTCAAGAATAAAAAGCTGTCGCTCATTAAGACGAGCTTGTTCGATCGCTTTTTTATGAAACTGATTAAAAATGGTATCAAAGCTGCCATCTTTGATCATTTTTTCTAAGCCTTTGGTTATTCTTTCTGCAAGTCGTTCATTGTCTCTAGCAACAAAGAAGTAATAAGGCCAGGGGTAATAAAGTAGTAATTTTTCTTCAATTTTAATTCGGGGGAAGCGACCTTTGTGGACACGGTATTCATTAAATACTTCATTCACTCCTCGTGGAAATAAGGCGACTTTATCTGTTGCCAGTAGTTTAAATAAAGATTCATAGGTTGAACTCGTGGCGACAGTAAATTGATTATGTTTAAAAATGGTTACATCCCCCCAGCCTTTAACTTGTCCGACGGTAAATGCCTTAAGCTCATCTAAGGATTTTACATCACGAAGTTTTTCTTGGGTGTTTTCGGTCACTAGAATGAGCCGGTAACCAAGAATACCTTTCCGTAAGGGGATTCTGATAGGAATCAATTTGCTTTCTTTTTCTTCGGAGGTTGATGTCCATATGACGGTTAATAAATTGGTGCCTGCTGCAAGCTCTTCAATAGACTTGGTTTCTGAAACAAGCTTCTTTGCGGCGTGCAATGTATAATCCCCAAAAGTCTTGGTGGTTTCGTCCATGGCCTTACGCAACAGCGCGATGAGGTCTAAATAACGGGTATCTTTGTGGGACTGAGAGCGGGGATGAATGACCGTATCATTTGCCATGCAGGTCATGGAAAATAGCATCGTGACGAGTATTGATAAGAGCGTTTTTGACATATCATTCTTCCTTGAAAAGAAGATGAACTTGATTAATTGAAACAATTCAGGGTATTGATTTTCTATAATGCAAATAAGCATAGTTGATCGGGTAAAGAGTACCTAATGCGAATACCAAGCGGTTTGTTGTGGGTTAAACACTCCATAATAGTATGGTGTTGTTTATTTATGAGTGCGTGTGATAATACCCAACGAGATGAGCCAACTACTGCGAGTACTGAAAAAAAAATTGAAACGACTGAAAATACGTTTGCAGATAAGCGGGCTAACGAAACAGCCAATAGTGAAAATTCAAGTTTTCAGCAAGTACCGTTAGAGACGCTCAATAACATTGCGAGTTATGATCAACCGCGAATCCAGTTTCTGTGGATTCCTCCTCAGGCCAAGAATCGACGACAGTTAACGCTTTGGTCAATTAAGTTGGATGGTTCAGATTTACGACATGTGGCTACTGCGAAGGAACTGTATGGCGATTACCGCCACTCTGTTGTTATATCGTCTAAACCCGTACGCTCACCCGATAATCGCTATATTATTTATACGTTCATTAGTGATAAGAAACGGATTGTGTTGTTAGACTTAGTGACAAGAGAACGTAAAGTGATCGATGAAGGTGTCGCTTCAGCGCATTTTACCTGGTACCCTGATAGCCAACGCGTGATTATCAATAGAGCCTATGAGACAAAAGTATTTTCATTAAAAACAGGCCAATTGTCTGCCATTGATTACCAGGAAAATGCTGGGTTATATCTAATCAATGAGGGGCAACAGTTTTTGGCGATTAAAAAAGGAAAATATACTATTTATGATTTACAGTTCAATGAAGAAAAATCCGGAGAGTTTGACTACTTACCGCAATCGTTATTGCATTTAAACAGTGTATCGAATGATGGGCGTTACCTTGCATTTGGGTATGATTTGTTTGATCTTAAAACTAAACAACACTTTACCTCATTGAGTGATGTCCCCATTTTAGGGATTCATAATGATTGGATTTTAATATCAAAAAATGGCTTTCAGAAAATTAATATTGATACACAGAAAGTAGAGCAGATTTTTACTGCCCCCACAGGTGGTTCAGGACGAAAAGGGGTAACACTTTATAATTTATAATGTCTAAAAAATTCGAATAACCCCCCCCTACATAATTCCTCATTTAAGGGCACCTCTAAAAATAGCCTGTGGGGCAAAGCAGAGTTACTTAAATGGTATAAGCTAGTGAATCGTGAGTAGTATTTTTATTATTTTGACATTTTCGTACCTCGTGAAGAATTACTGTAATGACTTGTTTTAACTTGAATGGTTTGCTTATATGATTATTCATGCCTGCATTCAGAGCTTTTTTCTTATCAGTTTCCATTGCATTGGCAGTCATTGCGATAATGGGTAATGTCTTACGTTGTAGTTGTGTTCGGATAATACTTGTTGCCGTATAACCATCCATATTTGGCATTTGAATATCCATGAGTACCACATCAAATAGTAGTTTGTTGTTTTCTAAGGTATTAACTGCAATCATACCATCTGACGCAACGGTTACATTTGCACCCGCGGACGTTAGCAGTTTTTTGGCAACTAATTGATTAGTTGGATTATCTTCCACTACTAAAATTGATAAACCTTTCAACGGTTCATCTTTTTCATTTTTTATAGGTGATAACTGATGTTTTTCAGGTTTAACGGCATGAGATACTGCATTTAGTAAAGACGAAGGCGTGACTGGCTTGTTGACTATAGCAATATTTTCGAGTTTTTGACTAAACTGTTGCGCCTGATACGATGTCATCATCATTATGATAGGGATATTAGAGGGGAACAATGACTCTTGTAAAGATAGGAAAGCGTCTATCTTGTATGTTTCAAGAAAATTTGTATCGATAAGTAAACATTTATACTCGTCACTGCTTAACTGCAGTGTCGTCGCCAGTTGATCTTTAGTGTTAGCTGATTCTGTTTTCCAATTAAGTATATCAGCAATGTTTTTAAGAAAATTAATTGTTTGGTTATTGGTTGAAGCAATTAATAATTTAATATTTTTAAGTGTATGACTTTTTTTATAGAACTCTTTAATTGACATGGGTGAGTGAGAGTTGACAAATGGGTATGGAAGGGTAAAACTGAATTTGCTACCTTTATTGATTTCACTATCGACAGATAGCACTCCTCCCATTAAGTGGATTAAACGTTTACAAATAGCGAGTCCCAATCCTGTACCACCAAATCTTCTTGTGGTAGAGGCCTCAGCTTGACAAAAGTCTTCAAAAATTGTTTCAAGTTTATCATCTGGAATGCCAATACCTGAGTCAATGACACTGAATAATAATTGGTCATAGTCAGTAGATAATCGTTTGATACTAATAATAACTTCACCTTGATGGGTAAACTTAATCGCATTGGAAACCAAGTTTATAAGTACTTGTTGTAAACGTAGTTCATCTGCCAAAATGTGTATGGGGATATCAGGTTCGATATCAAATAATATTTCTACATTTTTATCCCTAACATTGATAGATGCTATAGTCCCTATATTATTAAGTAAATGTTCTAAATTACAAGGTTGAAGATCTAGAGAGAGTTTTCTTGCCTCAATTTTTGAAAAATCTAAAATATCATTTAAGATACCTAACAATACATTAGCAGCAGACTCTGTTTTTTTAACATAGTCAAGCTGTTTATGACTGAGCTGCGTAAGTTTTAATAGTTCTACCATACCTAAAATAGCATTCATCGGCGTGCGTATTTCATGGCTCATATTGGCAACAAACTCAGACTTTGCAATATTGGCTTTTTCTGCATTTGCTTTTGCTTCGTGAAGTAGCAACTCTTTTTCCAGTTGTTCTGTGATATCCAGATTGATACCAAGAACCGTTTTTACCTTGCCAACATCGTCTCTTTCAATGGTTGCACTAGACTTTATATGTCTTATAGAGCCATCCTGACGTATAATTCGGAAAACAAACTCAAAATTTTCTTTTTCATTAAGGATGTTTAAAACGTTAGAAGATACACTTTCTTTGTCATCAGGATGAAGAAATTTTAACCAGGTCTCTAAATGTAATTTGCTACCAGATTTTGGAGGTGATATGCCGTACATCTTAAACATTAGAGGATTCCAATCTAGTTCATTTGTTTCTATATTCCATGTCCAAATACCTAATTGAGCAACCTCTGATGCTTTAATCAAGTGATCTCGTATGGATTCCAGCTTTTTTCGGTTTGCGACTTGCTGGGTCATATCCGATGCAATAAATAAGTAGCCAGTCGTATTTGAAGAGGCATCAAGAAGCGGTGTTATTTCTTGATAAACAGGGAAAGGTGATTGATATTTATTGATATAATGCCATTCGTGATGATGAAGAGAGTACTTTGCTTCTAAAATAAGGGTTTCGAATGAAATACCCACTGCTTTATTAAATATCTGCTTGGATAGAGACTGAGCTACTTGGGCAATATCTGACCTTTGTATAAACTTCAATGGTGTACATTTGTTGATGATTTCATCAGGGTGGTAACCAAGCATTTTCTCTGCTGCAGGATTAAAAAGGGTTATGATCCCTTTAGGATTAGTGATAATGATCGCTACGGGTGCTTGTTTTAAAATGGCTGATTGTAAATTTAAATAGTGCCTTATTTCTGCTGTTCGCTCTGCTACTTGTTTTTCCAGTGAGGTGTTAAGTGTACGAATTTTATTTTCAGTAGCTACTTGCTGGCTAATATCTCTAACAATCTTTGCTACACCAATAATCTGGTTTTTTTGGTCCTTTACTGGAGAAACAGATACCGATACATCCAGTATATTTCCATCTTTACAGTGCCTTTGCGTATTAAATTGTGAAATAGAGTTTCCTTGGGCAATTTGGTTAAGAAAATGGATTTCTTCATGTTTTCTTGTATTAGGTACGATAAGATCATTGATATGTTGCCCAATTGCCTCATTTGGAGGTATTTTAAACATTGTAGCTGCGCTATTGTTCCAGTTTGTTATGGTACCATCAAGAGTACAACTAATGATGGCATCTTCGCTGCTTTCTACAATGGCAGCTAGGCGAGCTTGTTCAAGTTTAACCCGTTGGCGTTCCTGAACGGCGAAGCGATATAAATAAAAGAGTCCACACAGCGTGATAGTAACAATAAGCATGGTAAATATATTATTTAAAAAATCTTTAACAATAATATTTGTTACCGTTGCTTTGGGAAAAATAAGCTTTAAGAAAATTTGATTGCTGGTTTCTTCGTATAAGGAGATGCTTTTATTCTTGACCAGAAAGTGCTGTTGATTATATTTTTGTACTTCAGATAGATTTTCCTCTAATAAACTTGTTTTTGAGACTGTTTTGAAATCATCATACCAATGAGATTTTTTTGGTTGCTCACGGGTTGAACGTGAAGTGAACTCAGGATTGATGAGATATTCTCCAGATTCTTTAACCAAGTAAAGTTGGTAAAAATTTAACTGTGTTTTTTTGAGATACTGAAATAAGTTGTTTGTATTATAAGTGATAGCAAGTAAACCAAACAGTTGGCCTTTATTATCATAAATGGGGGTACTGACTATGAAGGTGGGGATAGTGGATGTTTCAGTACCTGTATCCACGTTTGTGTGTGTAATATCTGATACGAAGTACTTGCCTTGTTTAAGCTTTATAGTCTCTTTAAAGAAGTTTTTATGTCCAGAGGGAATTAACTTATCATCTGAGATAACTTCAACATTCTTTATCCATTGATCTATTCGAACAAGTTCTAACCCTTGGTTTGCAAGTCCTATATAACGAACTTGTGTGATATTGGGGTGAGAATTGATATAGCCATGAAAAATAATATTTAAACGTTTGACCCATAATACGGTAGTACTATTTTCCTGGGGGTCTTGGTTATTATTATGGCTGGCGCGAATAATACCCTGAATAGGGGGGACTGAAGCCAAAAATGAAAGGTCACTTTTTAACCGGTTAACTGTGTTGATAAACTTAGTATCAGCTATTTCCGCTTGACTCTGAAGTAAAACATCATAATCATGGTAAACCCGCTTTGCTTCATTGAATGATGAAATCCCAGCAAGTAGACTGATTATAAGAGTAAAGAGTGTGATTAATGTAATGATATAGTTTTTCTTTATAAAATTAGTTATGTTACTCATAATCAGCTAGTGTGCTTACAAAAAGTTATTTACATGACATGAAAAATATTTATTTGACTGAACTCATATCTTTTTTGCCTGTAACATGTGTTTAAATTTTTTATTCAAATATTGTAATACACGGATGTTTTGGAGATTTAAAATCATCTGCCAAATTCTTTAGCTAAGTAATGGGTATTATTTGAAAATGTTACATCCGTGTTAAACGACATGATTCTAGTTCCCTCTAAGGTTATACTTTCTATAGTGACCAAATTTGATTTTGATCTTGAATTTCGTTGAAGATGATTTTTATTATAGATAGTAATGGCGAAGGGGATGTGTGCAATTTAAACTTGGTAGATAGAATAGTTTTAAGTAGTGAAATGAGAAAGTAATAACTATGAACTAATATTGACATCTTTTTTGATATTGACCCATTATGCAGAGTAACAGCAATAACTGAACATTATTAAAAGCCTTTTTTCAAAGCACTTTTGTCTAAAGTCTACACAACGCTCTTCGAATAGGCCATTATTCGCTCCTTGGCGGCTTGTTTGCCAATGACCTACATAGAAAAATTAATTCATGAGTTGTATTGGTACACTATTTATTCATCTCTTGAGGGAAAAAGTAATTTAACTTTATATTTGAGTGCGAGTGATTTCTGATATTCGGGTGTAAAAACTTGTTTCATTGCTGCATTCAGTCGATTAAATAACTGTTCATCGGATTGGGCACTGAGCGCCATGTAGTAGCCATGTTCAAACATAAAGATGGCAGGTTCTACTTTTGAAAAGTCCAGTTGTAAATTTTTTATTCTGAGTGGTAGGCTCTCTACATTGCCAATAATGAGGTCTGCGCGATTATTAAATAGCTTTTTTATATTGATTTCTTCAGATACTGACAAGTCAAGGTGTTTATCATCAATAAAACCTCTCGCATTCAGAAATTGATGCGTTACATCATCACGCATAATAGCCGTTTTAAATTTTTTAGCATCATCTATTGTTGTTAGATTAATGTCTTTTCTACTTTTTAGTTTATACAAATAAAACTTTTTACCGGGTAAGATAGGCCCTAGCCATTGAAATAATGCTTCACGTTCTGGGGTTCGAACAATTGTGTAAATCAGTACGTTTTCTTTTTTGAGTGCAAGCTCATAAGCTCTGGCCCAAGGGTAAAGACGAGTGGTGTAATTAATATTTGCTTTTTTTAGTACTTTTTGGACAATTTCTGTTGAATAGCCGGTGACTAAGTCATTTTCTTTATAGTTATAAGGTGGCCATTCTTCTGTGACAACTAATAGCTCGCTGGCATGAAGTGTCAGTGTAAGAAAAAGAGTAATCAATCCTGTTAAGTAAGTACTCATAGGTAATAATCCAACCATATTTAATGCTTTGTTACGGGAATATATCCAACACGTGAAGGTCAACTCCCTTAAATGAAGCAAGTCATGTGTACTTATAACAGCGTAGTTAGTTACTGACTGGATTGTATAGTGATTTTACGTTTATTAGTGATCTCGGTTTCTTGTCGAGGAATGGTTATTTTGAGTACGCCATTCTTCATTTCTGCTTGAATAGCGTCAGTATTAGCATCTTCAGGTAAGGCTAAAACCCGTTGGAAGGTTCCATAGTGTCGTTCAATACGATAAAAATGTCGGTCTTTATTTTCTTTTTCTTCTTGTTTGCTGCCTTGAATTGTCATGATATCGCGTTTTATTTCTATATCAATGTCTTTTTCTGTAAGGCCTGGTGCCTCCAGTGTTATTTGGTAACCTTTATCATCGCTAGAGACATTTAAGCTAGGTCGAAATGCTTGAGCGATTAGTCCACTGTTAGGATGAGTAGGAAAAAGGGATGATCCAAGGCTAGGTAAGTTAAAACCACGGAATGCTTCATCAAAAAGGCGCTCAATTTCGCGGTGGAGTTGGAATATAGGGTTTTGCATATAACTGTTTGAAGAGACAGGCATATCTTTTGATTCTGCCTCACGTGTTACAGGCATTACACGCTCATTAGCTTTTTGAGGCTCTTCATGCTTGAACCAGTTCCAAGGATTTAGTTTTTGTAAGTTCATGATAGACCTCTTTTATTCATTTTAATGACACATACGGTTGGCTTGTCGGCAAAGGAAGTAACGAATAGCAGGGTGGGAACCATGTTGTTATCTTCTTCTTAAGACGACAACAAATGTATAATAGTGGATTATTGAAGGAATCAATTAATATTTAATGAAATGATGATTACTACCTAGGGCCTGCTAATACTATTTGAATCACCACTGCCGTAGACCATTTTTTCGTTTAGCAAGGCACAAGGAATGCCGTGTAGTCATTCTACATAAATGACTTGTAACGCCGCTAGGTGGAAAAATAATCACGGCCTGAAGGGTTATGACGGTAAAAGCACTACTCGTTGTTGCTCATTGTTCATTTAGAACAACTAAACTTCACGCTTCGCGCCTAGATTAGTGCTTTTACCGTCATAACAGTGATATTCAAATAGTATTAACAGGCCCTAGTACCCATAACGAAGATTTTTTATACCCCTAGGTACTTTTCATCGATGTGAATTGTGTAAGTCGCATAGCTAGCAAATTGACTTTGCAATGAAAAAAACAGAAAAACTGTCAAATCTCTGACAGTCAGTGCGTGCTATGCTTAAAAAAAGACGCTTGTGTTAATGAGAGAGTACATTAAAACCGTTGGCACTTTTTTTGCCATCAAATACTTTCTTGGCAAATGTATGACGTAAGGTTTTGCAGTGCAAACTTATAGAGTGTCTTTTGGGTAATGTATGTTGATTACATTTCACTATGTTTGTTGAGCGCAAGAAAATAGTCATTATTTATGAGCCAATAAGGGAATGACGTAAAAATGGCAGATCAGGATGAGGCAGAAGCAGAAGCTCCAGAAGCTGAAGAAGGAAGTGAAGCTTCTGGAGGAAAAAAAAAGAAGTTAATTATTTTTATTATTGTGGTGTTAGTTGTGTTGGGTGGCGCGACTGGAATCACTATATACATGTTGATGGGGAGTGGTGATACAGCAGGTGAAGAAGACTCATCTGCGGAATCACAAAAAGCAACCAAGCCCCCAGCAATTTATTTTGCTATGGAACCGCCATTTACAGTGGATTTTCAGGTTGGTGGTCGGCAACGATACGTTCAACTGTCAATAACAGTGATGGGCAGGGACCCTGAGGCAATGGCTGCAGTCAAACAACATGAGCCTTTGATTAGAAATAATTTGGTGTTGTTGATTGCCAGTGAGGATTTTCAGACATTACAAACGCCTGAAGGCAAGGAAATGCTAAAGCAGAAAGCAACGGAATCAATACAACAGGTGTTACAGCAGGAAATTGGCAAACCTGGTATTGAAACGGTGTTATTCACTGGTTTTGTCATGCAGTAGTAAGTGCTATACGAGGGCTGAACCATGCAAGACTTACTCTCACAAGACGAAATAGATGCGCTCCTCCATGGTGTGGATGATGGTGACATCGATACCGAAACGGATGAGGCGCCTGATGGTATTAAGTCTTATGATTTGACCAGCCAGGATCGGATTGTCCGTGGGCGGATGCCGACCTTAGAAATGATTAATGAGCGCTTTGCCCGTTACACACGTATCAGTATGTTCAACATGCTGCGTCGTAGTGCAGATGTTGCTGTTGGTGGTGTACAAGTAATGAAGTTTGGTGAATATGTGCATACGCTCTATGTGCCCACCAGCTTAAATTTAGTCAAAATGAAACCGCTTCGTGGTACGGCATTATTTATTTTGGATGCCAAGCTGGTTTTTAAGCTCGTGGATAATTTCTTTGGTGGGGAGGGCTTGCATGCCAAGATTGAAGGGCGTGAATTTACGCCAACTGAAAATCGTGTTGTACAAATGGTTCTACGGCAGGTCTTTGTAGATTTGAAGGAAGCCTGGGGACCTGTGATGAAAGTTGAATTTGAGTATATAAACTCAGAAGTTAACCCTGCTCTGGCAAATATAGTGAGTCCCTCGGAAGTCATCGTGGTGAGCACGTTTCATATTGAATTGGATGGCGGCGGGGGGGATATGCATGTCACGTTGCCTTATTCAATGATTGAGCCCATAAGAGAACTCTTGGACGCTGGCGTGCAGAGTGATGTGGATGATAGGGATGAACGCTGGGTGAAAGCGTTAAGAGAAGAAATACTGGGGGTTAACGTTAAAGTCAATTCTAATATTGTTAAAACTCAAATGCGGTTACGCGATATTCTTGAATTGGAGGAAGGCGATATTATTCCCTTTGAAATGCCTGGTAGTTTTATTTTATCGGCAAATGACATCCCAGTATTTAAAACGCGATTGGGGGTAACTAAAGAAAAGCTGGCGATGCAAGTATTAAATATGATTGAACGACCAAAGTATTAGTTTAAATTATTTAATGTAAACAGCCAGGCCAAGACCTGAAACTGATAACCTACAGCTCAATGGGGGAAGCGGGAGTATGATGCTTCGCCCAATAGCTAAGGAAGCTAAAATAAAAGCGTGTAACTTCGTCAATAATAAAACAAGGTTGCTTGACTGCATTGCAGTTGACTTACAGGAGTTAGATGATGGCAGATGATCCTGATAATACAGAAGAACAGCCTGAAACTGACGTAGAAAATAATGGTAATGGTGAGGCCGCGCAAGAACCTTCTGAAGTGCAGGAAACGGCTGTGTCAGAAGAAGCGCCTGTAGCGGAGGAAGCCTCTGACGAAGAGGGGAGTGGTGAAGAAAATGCAGCCAGTGATGAACAAGCACTGGCCGATGAATGGGCGGCGGCTTTAGCTGAATCTGAGGGTGGTGGTGGCCAGGAAGATATTGATGAGTTATTCCAAACAACAGCATCACCTATGGATATGGATGAGCTGGAAGATATTACTGAACCCACTGAAATTCGCAGTCTGGAAGAAGGGCCTAATTTAGATGTTATTTTGGATATACCCGTCACGATTAGTATGGAAGTAGGTGGTACGGATATTACTATTCGTAATTTGCTGCAGTTAAATCAGGGTTCGGTTATTGAACTGGATCGATTAGCAGGGGAACCTCTGGATGTAAAAGTGAATGGAACACTAATTGCACATGGAGAAGTAGTGGTCGTCAATGAAAAGTTTGGTATACGTTTAACGGATGTCATTAGTCCGACAGAAAGGATTAAAAAATTACGTTAACTTTTATTGTTCCCACTACACTTGACGTTTAGGATATCTTCAATTCTATTCGTTAAACTAAGAGAATACTGAGCATGAGTCGTCGTTGTTTTTTTTACTTAATGTGTTGTATTTATTCATCAAATACTTGGGCTGCGTCAACAATACCTACGACATGGGGGATGTTGATTCAAGTTGTGCTGGCGCTAGCGGTGGTTTTACTGGTGATATTTGCAGCGGCCTGGATTGTTAAACGTAGTGGGGCAATAAAACCAATGACCAGCCCGGTCATAAAGAATCTTGCTGTAATGTCTGTAGGTAGCAAGGAGCGGCTGGTTTTAGTTCAAATAGGTGATAAACAAATTTTATTAGGTATTTCTCCTGCAGGTATGAATACGATTCATGTATTTGATCAGCCTGTTATCACCAGTAAAAATGAAGTCAGTAATGATTTCTCCAAGCGTTTAATGGAAATGATTAAACAACGACATTGAGTGAATAACGCTTAAAAAGTCCTGAAAAATTATATATCCGTCATTTATGGTATGACAGAAGGCTACGTTTTAAATTAAAAAATTAGCACTTATTAAGCAAAGAGGACACATGAGTCCACTGAGCCGTATACTGAGTCAAATACCTTACAATGCACTGATAATGTTGTTGTTAGTGGTTGTACCATATGCCAATGCGGCACCTGCTACTACCATTCCAATCTTAACAGTAACCGATACCCCTACAGGACAAGAGTATTCTGTCACTATTCAAGTGCTGGCATTAATGACATTACTGTCTTTTTTGCCCGCAATTGTGATTATGATGACATCCTTCGCACGAATAATTATTGTTTTTTCAATTTTACGACAAGCCATGGGGCTACAACAAACACCCTCCAATCAGATTTTATTGGGGATGGCGTTATTTTTGACATTTTTCATTATGTCTCCGGTGTTAAATAAGGTAAATGAACAAGCTGTTCAGCCATATTTAGCGGAGAAAGTCCCCGCTCAGGAAGCGTTAAAAATTGCTGCAGGTCCCTTTCGGGAATTTATGCTAGCGCAAACGCGAGAAACAGATCTTAATTTATTTGTACGTATAGCTGACGTGGGTGATATACAGTCAGTAGATGATGTACCACTCAATATATTGATTCCTGCCTTTGTCACGAGTGAATTAAAAACGGCTTTTCAAATCGGTTTTTTATTATTTATTCCTTTTTTGATTATTGATCTAGTGGTGGCCAGTGTATTAATGGCAATGGGGATGATGATGTTATCACCATTAATTGTTTCATTACCGTTTAAAATCATGTTGTTTGTGATGGTCGATGGCTGGGCCATGATTGTTGGCACATTAGCGACAAGTTTTGGCGTTACGTAGTCTTTGATGAATAAGGCTTGAATGAGGAGTAAACATGACACCTGAAGTGGTGATTGATATTTTCCGGGATGCTTTGTTTCTCATTGTGCAAATGGTGGCTGTCATTGTAACCCCTAGTTTAATTATTGGCTTGATTGTCAGTACGTTACAGGCGGCCACACAAATTAACGAGCAAACGTTAAGTTTTTTACCTCGGTTATTAGTCACACTGTTAACCATAATGGTCACTGGACCCTGGTTGTTAGGCCAGTTAATGGATTTTTTTAATAAGCTCATTCTGAATATTCCCGGATTAATTGGTTAACATTATGTTTCAAGTGCCTGCTGAGGATGTTGGTACCTGGATTACCCCCTTTCTATGGCCGCTATTTCGGGTCAGCTCATTATTTATGGTGATGCCTATTTTTGGCGCCCAAATGGTGCCTGCGCGTATTCGTTTAGCCATGGCATTAGCGGTTACCCTTATGTTAATGCCCATGTTACCCGCGATGCCTAAAGTAGATCCTTTGTCGTTGAACGCATGGGTGATTAACTTACAGCAGGTATTGATTGGTACATTAATGGGCTTTGCATTACAGGTTTTTTTTCATTTATTTGCGATGGCGGGCCAAATGATTGCCATGCAAATGGGACTTGGTTTTGCCTCTATGAATGATCCAGCCAATGGAGTAACTGTCACGGTCTTGGGACAGTTTTATTTGATTATGACGACATTATTATTTTTGGCGGTTAATGGTCATCTTGTGGTGATTGAGGTATTGGTTGAAAGTTTTCATACCATGCCTGTTAGTGAGGGGTATCTGTTGCCGGCAGGAAGTGCTGAGCGTTTAGTGCTTTGGTTTAGTTGGATATTTTCCAGTGCATTGCTGATTGCTATCCCCGGTGTAACTGCATTACTGATTGTTAATTTAACGTTTGGCGTAATGACGAAAGCAGCCCCCCAATTAAATATTTTTTCACTGGGATTTCCAATGGCATTAATGTTTGGCCTGTTTATTGTTTGGGTAACGGTTACTGGGTTTTTAGATCAATATTTAACCTTTAGTGAACAGGCGTTACTTTTCTTAAGGGACTTAATAGCCCAATAGCATAATGTATTTTGAGATGCCTGGAATAACCTATGGCTGAGGAAAAAGATACAAGTCAGGAAAAAACCGAGGAACCTACCCAGAAACGTTTGCAAGATGCAAAGAAAGAAGGTCAGGTTCCTCGGTCAAAAGAATTAACCACTATGGCGATTTTACTTATCGCTTCGGTGAGCTTGGTATTGTCTGCTGGATTTTTGGCACGTCATTTAATCGTGATAATGCGGTTGAACTTAGATGTAGAGCGGGAAAAAATATTTGATACGGCGACGATGCTGCAGTTTCTGGGCGCCTCATTGAATGATGCCATTGTTTCAATTTTTCCGTTAATTTTATCCTTGATGTTAGCCGGTATTCTGGCGCCTATTTTACTGGGAGGATGGGTTTTTAGTGGTAAATTAATACAACCTAAAATGAACCGTATAAGTCCATTGGCGGGTTTGAAACGTATGTTTTCTGCCAAGTCCTTAGTGGAATTGTTAAAAGCAATTGCCAAAGTGGTGGTTGTGGCCTGTTTTGCGATAGCGGTATTGCTGTGGGAACAGAACCAGATTTTGCATTTAGGACGAGCCTCTGTTGACAATGCCATTATTTCCAGTTTATGGCTTATCGGTTGGGCGGCTATTTTGTTGAGTATCAGTTTAGTGCTGATTACGGCCATTGATGTACCATTTCAGATCTGGGATACCCGTCAAAAGTTAAAAATGACGAAGCAAGAACTGCGGGATGAGTTCAAAGATACAGAAGGTAAACCTGAAGTTAAAAGCCGTATCCGTCAGTTACAACGAGAAATGGCTGAACGACGCATGATGGCTGAAGTGCCAAAAGCCGATGTAGTGATCACTAACCCTGAACATTACTCTGTGGCAATTAAATATGATCCCGATAAAGCGGATGCCCCTTATGTCATTGCTAAAGGTGTCGATTTTATTGCGTTAAAAATCAGGGAAATTGCAGTGGCGTCGAATGTCACCATCTTAGAGGCGCCACCACTGAGTAGGGCGATTTACCATAGCACGGAGTTAAATCAACAAATACCCAGTGGCTTGTATATCGCTGTTGCACAGATTTTAGCCTATGTGTACCAGCTTAAACAGCAGCGTTATGGCAAGAAACCTCGGCCTCCTAAAGACTATCCCATTCCTGAAGAATTTCGTCGCGACAATTAAATGGCAGTAAGCTGTTTGGTCGTGTGTAGATACAGCTAACTTTCTATCCAAGTACACACCTATAAGACCTAAAGTTGTAGGCTCTCACCCAATAGTGCTATGGGTGGGAAAGGTTTTTGCACACCAATACCAAGCTGATAGGGCGGACGTTGATAAGCAACAATCCTTTACTACAAGGAGAAGGCTGAGTGGCAGATCGTACGATGCTGGTGAGTACACTGAAAGGCCTTGGTCAGGGTAACTTAGGGGTTCCGGTTCTGTTAATGGCAATCTTGGCCATGATGACATTACCCGTACCGCCTTTCCTGTTAGACGTGTTATTTACCTTCAACATTACTTTGGCACTGGTTGTCTTGCTGGTATGCGTTTATAGCATGCGACCACTGGACTTTGCTGTGTTTCCCACCATTTTGTTGGTGGCAACACTGTTACGTTTAGCATTGAATGTGGCTTCAACGCGCGTGGTGTTACTGCGAGGGCATACAGGTGGAGATGCTGCAGGAAAAGTCATCGAGTCTTTTGGTGAGGTTGTGATTGGCGGAAACTACGTGGTGGGCTTAGTCGTATTCGTCATCCTCATTATTATCAACTTTGTGGTGGTGACAAAAGGTGCTGGTCGTATTTCTGAGGTATCAGCCCGGTTTACCTTGGATGCGATGCCGGGTAAACAGATGGCGATTGATGCTGACTTAAATGCAGGTTTAATCAATCAGGATCAGGCACGATCCAGACGGTCAGAAGTTGGCCAGGAGGCTGATTTTTATGGGTCCATGGATGGTGCCAGTAAGTTTGTTCGAGGCGATGCCGTTGCGGGGCTACTGATTCTAGCCATAAACATCATTGGGGGGTTATCCATTGGTATGGCTCAGCACCAGCTACCCTTCCAAACTGCTTTACAGAATTATTCACTGTTAACCATTGGTGATGGGTTAGTCGCTCAAATTCCTTCATTACTACTGTCCACAGCGGCGGCGATTATGGTGACCCGGGTTTCTGATGCTAAAGACATGGGGCATCAGGTTCGTCAGCAGATGTTTTCTTCACCTAAAGCAATTGGTGTTGCTGCGGCAATATTAATGGTGATGGGGGCTATCCCTGGTATGCCTCATATTGCGTTTTTGGGGTTGGGAGGCATTGCGGCGGTGGGTGCCTGGTGGATTCATCATCGTCAAAAAATCAGCGCGACCTCCGTTGCTGAACCAGGCAAAGCCGTACAGCCTGCAGCAGGTGGTCAGGTTGTGCCTGCAGGGGCAACGGCTCAGCCCTCTTCATCATCCATTGAAACCAAGGAATTGGGCTGGGACGATGTAACCCCCGTCGATATGGTGGGGTTGGAAGTGGGCTATCGTTTAATTCCATTGGTTGATAAAGCCCAGGGCGGCGAGTTGCTCAGCCGGATCAAAGGGGTTCGTAAAAAGCTTTCACAAGAGCTGGGCTTTCTGCTGCCTTCAGTCCATATCCGCGATAACCTTGATTTGTTACCCAATGTCTATCGGATTACGTTGATGGGGGTGACCATCAGTGAAGCGGAAGTTCATCCCGAGCGAGAGCTGGCGATTAATCCTGGACAGGTCTTTGGTTCTCTAGAGGGGATCGCTGCCAAAGATCCGGCGTTTGGTCTTGATGCGGTATGGATTGAACCAGGACTAAAAGATCAGGCCCAGACATTGGGGTACACCGTGGTTGATGCGTCTACGGTGGTGGCAACCCACTTAAACCAGGTGCTGTTTAAGCATGCGCATGAGCTGATAGGTCATGATGAAGTGCAAAGGCTACTTGAGCTGTTAGGACGTCAATCACCCAAGCTGGCCGAAGAGCTTCCCAGCAAAGTATCACACAGTACGCTGTTAAAAGTGCTGCAAAGCTTACTCATTGAACGAATTCCTGTTCGAGATATCCGGACCATTGCTGAAGCGCTGGCTGAAGTGGGTACGAAGAGTCAAGATCCTGCCACTTTAACGGCTTCTGTCAGAACGGCGTTAGCCCGCTCGATAGTGCAAAGTATTGTAGGGACGTCCGATAAGATTCCAGTTATCACCCTTGAGCCACAGTTGGAACAAATGTTGCTGCAGTCTGCTCAGCAGGCTAAGCAATCGGGTATGAGTGTTGAAGATGGCTTTGTGATTGAGCCCAGTCTGGCTGAGCGACTACAGCGCTCATTGCAAGAGGCCGTATCACGACAGGAAATGGCAGGGCAACCAGCTGTACTGTTAGTGGCTGGTCCGATTCGGCCAATGTTAGCCAGATTTGCTCGATTTGGCATACCCAGCATGTATGTATTGGCTTATCAAGAAATACCAGACAATAAAGAAGTAACGATTGTCGCCAGTGTGGGCCAGCATGAGTAGTTTGCTGGTAGATACTGAGGTAAAGCACGGCATAGGAAGGGCTTATGAATATTAAACGCTACTTTGCTGCTGATATGCGCCAGGCACTTAAGTTGGTCAAGCAGGAGTTAGGTGCAGATGCAACCATTTTAGAACAACGGCGGGTAGCTGGAGGTATCGAGCTAGTGGTGGCCAGGGATGTGCCGACTATTCCTACCCATGCTTCTGCCACTTATGTTTCAGATAATGTACGAAGCCACAAGGATGCATCTTACACTCAACACGCATCAGCCTCTAAATCAAAACGTACCTTTTCTCAAGATAATGAATTCAGTTGGCAAGGACATCACGTCAATCAGCAAATGCAGTCAGCTGGCGCGGCGAAGCAAAACCATCACCAATCCCTTGTTGATCTTGAGAACTATAAACAAGCCAACCGTTTACGGGGTGCTAAAAATCCAAAACCATTTCCATCTGAGGCTCAACAGCAACCATCTCAGCAAGCGAAATCATCGCTAAATACCAGCGCCTATCAGGATGTACAAAGCCATAAGTCTCAGCATAACCATCCTGAGTCGCAGTGGCAGCAAAGACAAGCCCTGGGTGAGCCTAAAAAAGAGCGCATTGAACAGACTGGAGAGGCGGCACCAGGGTTACTGGCTAATTTGCAACAAGAATTACATGGTATGCGGATGTTGCTTCAGCAACAGATGGGGCAAAAAGCCTGGGGTGATTTTTGCCAGCTTCATCCTGTAGCCGCTATGGTTTGGCGGCGATTGGTGGGAATGGGGCTGTCACCACAGCGGAGTCACATTATTGTGCAAAATCTTCCTGCAGATATTGGTGTAAAGGAAGCCTGGCGTCATGTTTTAGGACAGATTGGTCGGTTATTGAATACTACTAAACGAGATTTAGTGGAGGGCGGTGGTATTTTTGCGTTACTTGGGACGACAGGAAGTGGCAAAACAACCACCGTCGGTAAGTTAGCTGCACGGTATGCACTGAAGCATGGTACGGAATCACTGGGGTTGATTACCTTAGACACTTTTCGCATAGGGGCCTGTGATCAGCTGAAAACCCTGGGACGTATTTTAAATGTGCCCATTAGAGTGGTGAGTGATGCATCAGGATTACAACAGGCCTTGGATGCTTTTCGAAGTAAGTCATTGATTTTAATCGATACTGCGGGTCTGCATCCGCAGGACGATAATTTACAGCTACAATTAAATTTACTTGATCAAGTACGGCCAATGATCAGGAATTTTTTGGTGCTGGCCACGACCTGCCAGCGCGATGTATTACAGCGAGCAATCAATACTTACTCAACAGAACAAACAGTGGGTACGATTTTAACGAAAGTGGATGAGACACACAGTCTTGGAGAATCTTTAGATATGGTGATCGCTGCCCAATTAGCGGTGTCTTACTATACAGATGGTCAGCGAATTCCAGAAGATATTGCATTGGCGCGTAGTCATACACTGTTGAGTCGAGCTGTAGCCATATCGGGCGCACTCGCTGAAGATGATGCAGCATGGCTTGTACAACAAGAATGGACGGTCTCTGGACATTCACTGTTTAACGAGCGTGCGGTTGGGTAATCACAAGCAATGTTTGTTGTCTGAGTGAACAACACGATGGGAATTAAACATCCAGTTCAGGTACTCGCTGTAACCGGAGGCAAGGGAGGCGTTGGCAAAACCAATGTAGCGCTTAACCTGAGTATTGCCCTTGCAGAAATGGGGCGTCGCGTCATGTTACTTGATGCCGACTTGGGATTAGCCAATATTGATGTGTTGCTAGGGCTGTCACCCAAACACACCATTGCTGATGTGTTAGAGGGAAAATGCGATTTACGCGATATTCTTTTGCACGGTCCTGGAGGCATAAAGATTATCCCAGCATCTTCCGGCACCCAGGCAATGACCCAATTATCGTTACAACAGCATGCAGGACTGATTAGTGCTTTCAGTGAAATTAATGATCAACTGGATGTATTGATTATTGATACCGCAGCTGGTATTTCGAGTTCTGTTGTTAGCTTTGTGATTGCCAGTCAAGAAGTATTGATTGTGGTAACCAATGAACCCACCTCAATCACGGATGCCTATGCGTTAATTAAGTTACTTCATCGTGATCATGAAGTAATGCGCTATCGGGTTATTGCAAATATGGTGCGCAGCCAGCAAGAAGGTCAGCAGCTTTTTAATAAGCTGACCAATGTCACTGAGCGCTTTTTGGATGTGACCATGCAATATTTAGGTGCTATTCCTTTTGATGAGGCTTTACGTAAAGCCGTTCAACGTCAGCGGCCGTTGTTAGAGTGCTATCCCAGGTCAAAAGCGGCTATAGCGATTCGTGGGATAGCGCAAAAGATTGATAACTTTCCATTACCCGCCTCACCTCGAGGGCATTTGGAATTTTTTGTGGAAACCTTGGTGTCCTGTGAAGTCGGACGTTGTTGATGAAATCAATGCAAGGTGTTGGGTTATATTCCCAAGTGAGTGGGCAGCAGGGACAGCAGCTTGTCCAGCGTTATGCTGGTCTTGTTAAGCGAATAGCCTTACATACCGCTGCTCGATTACCTGCCAGTGTCCAATTGGATGACTTGATTCAAGCCGGAATGATTGGACTGCTTGAGGCTGCGCGAAAATATGATGCGAGCAAAGGGGCAACCTTTGAAACCTATGCCACGATTCGCATCCGGGGCAGTATTGTCGATGAAATTCGTAAAGGGGACTGGGTACCTCGCTCTGTTCACCGTAACAGTCGACGAATCGCTGACGCTATTCAACAAATTGAAGCAAAGCATGGCCGAGATGCAAAGGATCATGAAATAGCAGAAGTGCTCTCACTTTCAATAGATGACTACTATGCTATGTTAAGTGATTTGTCCGGTAGTCGCTTATTTTCCTTTGAGGAGCTGATGGATGCTGGCGATGCACCACAAGAATCAATAGCCAGTGAGCACACCAGTGATAAACCTCCTGATGAACTACAGCAGAAAAAATTACGGCAGGATTTAGCACGAGCGATACAAACTTTGCCTGAACGAGAGCAGCTCGTGCTTGCACTTTATTATGATGAAGAATTAAACCTAAAAGAAATTGGTCAGGTGTTAGGTGTCAGTGAGTCACGGGTAAGTCAAATTCATTCACAAGCCGCTATGCGTCTTCGTGCAAGACTTGCTGATTGGCACCCAGAATAATGTCTGTTTTTAATAAAACCGTATTCTTTTTACGCTAACACCTTTTAATTACGATAGATGTTGTCTAACGCTCATCAGGTTCATACCTAACTGATTGATCATTAATTAATTATTCTTCCAGTCATTAAAAGGCCATGGTTTAGTGCATATTTCTGGCTATAAAGTGTTATTGCGTAAGAAAATGTTTTGCACTCTTTCTAAACATAAATCGAATAAACTGGCATGCCAATAATCACCTACTAGACTTGTAGTAGATGTTAAAAGGCAGCATCTGTGCATCATGAGGGAGGTCGCCTTGGATAAAAATATGAAGATCCTTATCGTGGATGACTTTTCCACAATGAGGCGAATCATTAAAAACCTACTGCGAGATTTGGGATTCACCAACACGGCAGAAGCGGATGACGGTCAAACAGCACTTCCATTGCTGAAAAGTGGTGGCTTTGATTTTTTAGTCACGGACTGGAACATGCCGGGTATGACGGGAATTGACTTATTAAAAGCCGTTCGTGCTGACCCTAAACTCGCATCTTTACCGGTTTTAATGGTAACGGCTGAAGCCAAACGAGACCAAATTGTTGAGGCTGCACAAGCGGGTGTCAATGGCTATGTAGTCAAGCCTTTTACTGCTCAAGTATTGAAAGAAAAAATTGAAAAAATATTTGAGCGTGTGGAAGCCAGTGGTTAAGAGGCTGATATGTCGTTATTAGATAAACAAGCTGATGGATTGACACCAGCAGAGTTTGAAGAAGACTTAAAAAATCGTGCGCATAAAATGGTGGAATATCTGGAAAAAGGCAATTTAAAAGATGCCATTCAGGTTATTCACGAAATTAATGAGGTGCGCGATAAAAGTCTTTATAAAGAAATTGGCCGTCTGACAAGGGCCTTGCATGAAGCCATTATGAATTTTCATTTGGATACAGGCTTTTCGGGTGAAGATAAAGAGCAAATTTCCAGTATGGCTGATGCCTCTGAGCGCTTAAGTTATGTGACAAAAATGACTGAACAAGCGGCTAATCGCACCATGGACCTGGTGGATGAGAGTGTTCCCATTGCTGGAGATATTGCCGAAAAATCAAAAAGCTTACGTGAAAGCTGGCAGAAGCTTCGTAAGCGACAGATGAAGCCTACAGAGTTTCGTGAGCTTTACCATCACATTGATGAATTTTTGGATACCACTGAAGGTAAAGCGAATACCCTCTATAGCAATTTAAATGAAATTATTTTGGCTCAGGATTTTCAGGATTTAACGGGTCAAGTTATTAAAAAAGTCGTCGACTTAGTGGCTGAAGTAGAAGAAAGCCTGGTTCATTTAGTGCGTATGGCAGGACAGCTTGACACAATTACAGGTATTGAACATCGCTTTGATACGAAGGAAAAAGATAAAACGGTTGCCGAAGGACCTCAGATGCGGGCAGAGGAGCGAACTGATGTGGTATCAGGTCAAGATGAAGTTGATGACCTATTATCCAGCTTGGGGTTTTAGGGGAGTTATTTCATGAGTTTTGATGCTGATGAAGAGATTCTACAAGACTTTCTTGTTGAAGCAGGGGAAATCTTAGAATTATTGTCTGAACAGTTAGTTGATCTTGAAAACCGTCCAGATGATAAAGATTTACTGAATGCAATCTTCAGAGGCTTCCACACAGTAAAAGGCGGAGCAGGTTTTTTACAGCTGAATGCACTTGTTGAGTGCTGTCATGTGGCTGAGAATGTGTTTGATACCTTACGCAATGGACAGCGTGCAGTGACTCCGGAACTCATGGATGTTGTGTTGCAGGCGTTAGATAAAGTCAATGAAATGTTTAGCCAGGTGCGTGACCGTCAAGATCCTGAGCCAGCTGACAGGTCGTTGATTGAAGCTCTGACCACATTTGCGAAACCTGAAGAGGCTGAACCCGAAGCACCTGCTGCAGAACCTCCTGTCGCTGAACCTACGCCTGCACCACCAGAGCAAGCCGCTGAGCCACCACCGAAGACACCACCAGAAACAACTCCATCAGAAGCTAAGCCCACTGAAGACGCTGAAAGTAAAGCACCAGAAGAAGAGATCACGGATGAAGAGTTTGAGCTGCTGCTTGATGCCATAGCAGAACAAGATAAGGAAGAGGAGACGAAAAAAGGTCCAAAAGAGCAGGTGACTCCTCCTCCAGCGGCTGAAGGTGTGAGTGGCAGTGACTCAGATGAAATTACGGATGATGAATTTGAAGCCTTATTAGATCAGCTGCATGGTAAAAAGACTATTAGTGGAGAGTCTGGTGAGGTTGCCCCTGCCCCAGAACAGCCATCAACTGAACCCACAGCAGAAGCCCCAAAAGCAGCTGAACCTGCTGAGAAAAAACAAGCCAAGCCACCCGCCAGTGATGAAATTTCAGATGAAGAGTTTGAATCGCTGCTCGATGATTTGCATGGCAAGGGCCAGTTCTATAGTGCTGCGGAGCAGCCTGCTAAACCCGCTGAAAGTGAGCCAGTACCAGAAGCAGACTTTGATGAGCTGTTAAAGGAACTGAAACACAGTGCACAGGGTGGCGCTGCGCCAAGTAAACCTGCGGCACCAGCAAAACCAGCACCGGTAAAACCTACTCCTGCTGCGCAAGCCGCTGCTAAGCCGGCAGCAGCACCTAAAGCCCCTGTTAAAGATGCTAATCCACCTGCAGAAACCACGGTACGGGTTGATACGGCTCGCTTGGATGACATCATGAATATGGTGGGTGAGCTGGTTCTTGTGCGTAATCGACTCGTTCGATTGGGTGATCGAAGCAGTGATGAAGCATTATCGAAAGCAGTATCTAACTTAGATGTCGTCACTGCCGATTTGCAGTTATCCGTAATGAAAACGCGAATGCAGCCTATTAAAAAAGTGTTTGGGCGTTTTCCTCGGGTAGTCCGTGATTTAGCAAGAAGCCTGAAAAAAGAAATCAATTTACAGATGGAAGGGGAAGAAACTGATCTGGATAAAAATCTGGTGGAAGCACTTGCTGACCCCTTAGTGCATTTGGTTCGTAATGCGGTGGATCATGGGATTGAGAGTCCTCAGGAGCGCGAGCAAAGTGGTAAGAACCGACAGGGTAATGTGTTGCTGGCCGCTCAACAGGAAGGTGATCATATCCTGCTCTCTATTGCGGATGATGGTGCAGGCATGGATCCAGACAGGCTAAGAGCCAAAGCAGTAGAGCGTGGTCTTTATGATCAGGATACCGCTGACCGATTATCTGATACGGAATGTTTTAACCTGATATTTATGCCTGGCTTTTCCACCAAGCAGGAAATCTCCGATGTGTCAGGCCGGGGTGTGGGCATGGATGTAGTTAAAACGAAAATATCCCAGTTAAATGGCACCATAAATATTGAGTCGGAAAAAGGTAAGGGTTCTAGAATTATTATTAAAGTGCCGTTAACGCTGGCGATTATGCCAACGTTGATGGTTGTTCTGGAAAAACAGGCCTTTGCTTTACCCTTGGTCAGTGTTAATGAGATTTTCCATCTGGACTTGTCACGGACCAATGTGGTGGATGGGCAAGAGGTCGTTATTGTTCGTGATAAAGCTTTACCATTATTTCACTTAAAACGCTGGTTAGTGGCAGGACATAATGACGCTAAACCTGTGGATGAGTCTCATGTGGTGATTGTTTCCGTGGGAACTCAGCGGGTGGGGTTTGTGGTTGATCAGCTGATTGGTCAGGAAGAAGTAGTGATAAAACCCCTGGGGGCTTTATTACAAGGAACACCCGGCATGTCTGGAGCAACCATTACTGGGGACGGACGAATTGCGTTAATTCTGGATGTACCTAGCTTATTAAAACAGTATGCACGCAAACAGTCTGTAGCAGGCTAAGGTCTAACCTTCAGCTCTTCATTATCAGCAACGATTCCGGTTGGCGACGATCGCTCACAGTGGGTAGTCCTTACTCAGTACAAAGAGGATGCAGAATACATGTGTGCTAACGTATTTAAAGGTGCTTACTAAGCGGGAGATGCCTGGTGGCAATAAAGGTATTAATTGTAGATGATTCGGGTTTTTTTCGGCGGCGCTTGACGGAGTTATTGAGTGGCGACCCGCTAATTAAAGTGGTGGGCACAGCACAAAATGGTCGAGAAGCGATTGAGAAAAACAAGGAGTTGAGTCCTGATGTCATTACCATGGATTATGAAATGCCTGTCCTTGATGGTATTTCAGCGTTAAAGCAGATTATGGCCAGTAAGCCGACCGCAGTGCTGATGTTTTCTTCGATGACCCATGAGGGTGCCAAAATCACCCTGGATGCGTTAGAAGCTGGCGCGGTTGATTACTTACCCAAGAATTTTGAGGATATTTCCCGTAATTCCACCAGATTGAAAAAGGTGCTGTCTGATCGTGTTAAAGCGGTAGCAAGGAGTCGTTATCGGTCAACTGTACGCAAGGCAGAAGCTGCAAAGCCAGCACCAGCAGCGAGACCAGTAACCTCAGCACCCGAGCGGCCAACGGTTCAGGTTTATAACCGTGGCGTCGCGAAGCATAAGCTATTGATTTTAGGCACATCAACAGGAGGCCCTGTTGCTTTACAAACCATTCTTACTGCGTTACCCAGTAATTTTCCCGTACCGATTTTATTGGTCCAGCACATGCCAGGTACCTTTACCAATGCATTTGCTGAGCGCCTAAACCGGATATGTCAGATTGGTGTCAGTGAGGCTAAGGATAATGACGGATTAAAACCTGGCCATGCACTGCTGGCTCCAGGGGGGAAGCAGTTAATGGTGGATGCCCGGCATGGTGGTATCGTTCGGGTTTTAGAGGGGGATACCAGACTCAACTATAAACCCAGTGTTGATGTCACCTTTGGTTCTGCGGCGAAAGCATTTAACAATAAAGTGTTAGCGGTTGTATTGACAGGTATGGGCGCTGATGGTCGTGATGGCGCTAGAATGCTTAAAACCGCAGGCTCACATGTTTGGGCACAAAACCAAGAGAGTTGTGTGATCTATGGGATGCCAATGGCTGTTGTTAGCGCAGGGTTGGCTGATGAAGTAATTCACCTGAATGATATTCCACGGCGACTTGTTGAGGCAATTTGAGCATGGATGTGCTCAGTTTAGTCGGACTGGTTCTGGGCTTACTGGCCATTGTTGGCGGAAACTTTCTTGAAGGTGGTCATGTTGATGCACTGTTGAACGGCCCTGCAGCTGTCATTGTCGTAGGAGGCACCGTCGCCGCAGCATTTGTTCAATCTTCAAGTCGAAATTTTAAACGTGCACTGAGCATTGTGCAGTGGGTTGTGGTACCTCCTTCGTTGGATATAGAAGGAGGGATTGCGAAGGTGGTTGGCTGGAGCTTGAAAGCACGTAAAGAAGGTTTACTAGGCCTTGAGACTATTGCTGATATCGAGCCAGATACTTTTGCTCGGAAGGGGTTACAGTTGCTGGTGGATGGTAATGAGCCAGAAGCATTACGCAATATTCTTGAAGTCGAGCTTTATGTAGCTGAGGCCCGGGATTTGCAGGCCGCTAAAGTCTTTGAAGCAATGGGCGGGTATGCACCTACTATTGGTATCATAGGTGCTGTCATGGGGCTTATTCATGTGATGGGAAACCTGGCAGACCCTTCAGAGTTAGGGTCTGGGATCGCGACAGCCTTTGTGGCAACCATTTATGGGGTGAGTATGGCTAATTTATTGTTGTTACCCGTTGCCAATAAATTAAAAGCCTGTGTTCATCGTCAATCCCAGTTCCGTGAAATGTTAATTGAAGGTTTATTGGCCATTGCTGAAGGGGAAAATCCACGGTCAATAGAGCTGAAGTTACAGGGTTTTATTACCTGACCTGAGGGTTAGGTATCTTTTGGTTCTGGTGAAATATCCAGCCATATGTGTTGACAACTATCTTCTCTCCCTCCTATCTAATAGTAAGAGTGCATTCTTTTTCAAAGGAAAGGTACTAAACCTGCCAGAATGCCTGTCGGGTTTATATTTGGCTGCTCAAGTAAAAGGTAATGACCATGGCTCGACGTAGAATGATTGAAGAGCATGAAAATCTAGAGCGTTGGATGGTGTCTTATGCAGACTTTATTACCTTGCTCTTTGCATTTTTTGTCGTGATGTATTCCATTTCTTCAGTCAATGAAGGCAAATATAAGCTGTTATCAGAAACCTTAGATGGTGTGTTTAATGAACCTGCGCGAAGTTTAAAGCCTGTTCAAGTAGGAGAGTTGACACCGCGCCAGCCGAAAGAACCTGAGGAGGTTGTACAGGAGCCTAATCAGCATGATATGGCAATTGATGATATTAATAGCCCACAGGAGCCAGAAAAAGATCCTTTGGTTGAAATTGAAAGCCAGGTGCAGGACCGTTTTAAAGATTTAATCAGTAATGATTTATTGTCAGTAGCAGGCAATGAGCTTTGGGTTGAAATTGAGATGAAGTCTAGCCTGTTATTCCCCAGTGGTGACTCTATACCGAATAATCAAGCCTTTAATGTATTAGAAAAAGTGGCTGATATATTACGTCATTATAAGAACCCAATACATGTTGAAGGTTTTACCGATAACATGCCCATTAATACCAATCAGTTTCCAACCAATTGGGAATTATCTGCCGCACGTTCAGCGGCCATTGTTAGATTGCTCGCCAGTTATGGCGTTGATCCCCGGCAATTGGCTGCCGTTGGTTATGGCCAATTCCAACCGATTACATCAAATAGTACACCTGAAGGCAGGACAAAGAATCGTCGGGTCGTGTTGGTTATTTCCAAGAATCTTGATATTAGGCGCAGTATTCATGCGGCAGGTGCTACCCCTTGATGTTTAACAAAGCAGGTTGCTCAAGGTAATGAATATTAAATTTTCGCGGTACGCTCATTGAGCAGATGCTAACAATTAACATAAATAATTCTTGGCTCAATTGTTGCTGTTTTTAGCGATAAAAAAACTGTCGTTGAATGATGGGGAAAGTGAATGCTGGGGGATTTGTGAGAATCTGGACTATTTCAAATCAAAAAGGGGGCGTAGGAAAAACGACGACCGTTGTCGCCTTAGGTGGATTATTAGCTCAGCAAAATTACCGGGTTTTACTACTAGACCTGGACCCACATGCATCTCTTACGTGTTATTTTAAGTATGATCCTGATCATTTAGAACATAGTTTATTCGATTTATTTAGCCATCAGGGCAAAGTACCTGACTACTTACCTGGCCAGTTAGTTGTTGAGACGGGATTTCGTAATTTGATGTTGTTACCTGCAACGACATCACTTGCCGTATTAGACCGCCAAATTACGAATCAAGGTGGTTATGGGTTGGTAATTTCTCGGGCATTAATTCATCTATGGGATCAGTTTGATTATGCATTGCTGGATACACCACCTCAGCTTGGCGTATTGATGGTTAATGCATTAGCCGCAAGTCAGCGTCTGCTCCTGCCAGTACAAACTGAGTTTTTAGCATTAAAAGGTTTAGAGAGGATGCTTCATACCATGAGTATGGTGTGTCAGTCGCAGAAAAAAGCGTTACCTTTTTTAGTGATTCCTACGCTATTTGATCGTCGAACACAGGCTTCAGTGCAAAGTTTATTAGCATTGCGTAAACAACATATGGATCATATTTGGCAGTCATATATTCCTGTGGATACACGTTTGCGGGATGCAAGCCAGGCCGGTGTTCCTCCTTCAATATTTGATAAAAACTCTCGCAGTGTAAAAGCGTATAGTCATTTGTTGAAAGATCTACTGGCCATGCAACAGCAGTCCACTCCGCTTAGGACCCAAGCAAAATGACCCAGGAAAGAAATACTCAAAACCTTTCTAAATCGACGGTTGTCGTCAAGGATTACTTGGATCACCTGCTACAAGAAGTGAGTTGGGGAGAAGGCCTGGTTGATGTTGAGACAGACAGAGCAGAGGTTGTATCTGAAGTCGATTTAACACCAGCTACCGATACGGTTGATGTTGTGTCTCAGGACGAGGTACACGCTGAGGATGAGTTAGCGACAGTTAAACCTGAGTTAGCTCCTGAAACAGTGGTGGAAGAGGATGAAGATCAGGCTCAAGCATTTGATTGTTTGTTATTCAGTGTGAGTGGATTGCGCTTGGCGGTACCGCTTACAGAACTGGGTACAGTGCTTTCAGTGAGTGACTATCCACTCACACGTCTGGTAGGTAAGCCCTCTTGGTTTTTAGGTGTTTTTCATTATCAGCAACAAACGTATAAAGTGATTGATACTGCCCAGTGTATTATGCCTGAGCGCTATGAACACAATACCAGCCAGGCAATTCATTATTTATTGGTGATTGAAAATTCAACATGGGTGCTCGCTGTTGATAATGTACATGAGTCTATTACGCTCTCACCACATGAAATTCGTTGGCGCAAGCACAAAGGTAAGCGTCCCTGGTTAGCGGGTACGGTGATAGCCAAAATGTGTGCATTATTAAATATTAAAGCGCTTGCATTGCAACTCAACAGTCAAATTTATTCCAGCCCATGAAGCAGAACATTGATCGTTAATTTTTTATGGAATTGGAGATGTGTTCTGTAAAGGTAGTAATAGTAAGCCCCTTCAAAAATCAACTGGGTATAGTTTGAACTAACCACTTTGATGACCATGTATTATAGTTAACTTACTTAATATGTTTAATGGCGACGCAGGATGAAAAACCTTGGTCCGGCGTAGATAAAGTGACTTTTATGGAATAAAAAAGTGACTTTTATTGAGCCCAAAAGAGACTTTTGTGGAGCAAAAAAGTGAGCAGTGCCATGACGACACATTCAACCCATGCCAATCAAAGTGCTGAAGATCCAATTCTTCAGTGGGTCACGTTTCGTTTAGCAAACGAAACCTACGGTATTAATGTAATGCAGGTTCAAGAAGTGCTTAGGTACACTGAAATTGCACCTGTACCAGGTGCTCCACCATTTGTGTTAGGTATCATTAATTTACGAGGTAATGTCGTAACGGTGATTGATACCCGTTTACGTTTTGGGCTTGCGCCTGGTGAAGTGACGGATAATACGCGAATTGTCATTATTGAAGCCGAAAAGCAAGTTGTAGGCATTATGGTTGATAGTGTTGCTGAAGTGGTTTATTTACGCCAATCTGAAATAGAAACAGCACCCAATGTTGGAAATGAAGAAAGTGCTAAATTCATTCAAGGGGTGTGTAATAAAAATGGAGAACTATTAATTTTGGTTGAGTTAGATAAGCTACTCAGTGATGATGAGTGGGCTGAGATTTCAGATTTTTAATGACTTAGCCATCGCCAAGGGTATTTATGATGGACTGGTTATGGCCGCTCATAGGGATTGCCTTTATTATTGTTGTATTACAGCTGTGTATGATGTTGGCGGCTTATCGCTGGCGATTACAGCAGAAAAGTGCTGAACAACAACTACAACGTTTACAAGAAGACTTAAAAGCTGTAGCTGCGGGTGCTATTGGAGTAGGTAAGCATTTACAGAATGTTGAAGCAAAGCTTTATCATTTGGTTGATAAGCAGGAAATTCTTGAACAACGAGACTTAGGCAGCTTGCCTTATAACCAAGCTAGCAAATTACTTGAAATGGGGGCTTCAACCCAGGAAGTGGCATCAAGTTGTGGATTAACTCAGGCTGAAGTAGAGTTATTGGCTCGGTTTCACCCAGTAAATTAAAATATGTCCTTTGTATGATTTTCTTATAAATTTACATTTCAATCACAAAGCGGTTGCTACTTTTTTAAATTACATCTCATCAGTGCCTTTACCATCGGGTGTCCAACCGGGTGGATATTTATTTTGCAGGCGATAGGCTAAAGCAATTATTTCCGCAATTGTAATATACAGTAGTTTTGGTATTTCCTCTCCTAGATCAAGTGTCGCTAATAGTTTTGTTAATTCTGCATTTTCATAAAGCGGTATGCCGGCTTCACGGGCAATAGCAATAATTTGTTCGGCAATATCATCCTGTCCCTTTGCGGTGAGTTTAGGTGCAGTTTCTCCATCATAAAAAAGGGCAATAGCTTGTTTGGTGGGGGGCGGTGTTTGTTTCATCTTATGTTGTAATATCTACGAGTTGATGTTGAATAGAAATTTTTTGTTGTCGGGGAATCCCTTGGGCTACATTCAAGGCTTGGACTTCTATGCCTTGATTTTTTAGGCGTTGTTTCAAGTCATCCAGTTGGGTTGCCAGTTTATTTAATACTTGGCTATGTTCTGCCCAAAATGTAGCTGATAGTTTTCGCTCAAGTAGCGTTAACTGGACATACAACGTGCCAATAGGGTGAATATCTAACGCTAAAAATAAATCCCACTTGTGCTCTTTTGCTGCACTTTTTCCTTGTTGCTCACGTTGTTCTATCTGAATGTGGGCATGATCAAGCCGTTGGTTATGTTGAATTGGTAATTCAAAATTCCAGCTGTTAATGAGCGTTGGATCTTGACCTATGGCATGTTGCTGATGAAGTGATATCAGCTGACTGGAGTGGATACGTAAGACTGCGCCTTGTAACAGTTTAAATAACTGCTCGATGTTGAGCGTATTGAATTCTTTCCGTGAAGGGAACCAGGGTAACAAATAAGCAAGCGCAGGTTGATAGGGACCTGATGGCATAAGTATTGATGAGGGAGATAAATTGTTTGCAAGGTGTGGGTAGTGATTAACCAGTTGCTGTGCTGTGCGTAATAAGAGTGCTTTTAGATCATGGCTTAGTGGCGTAGATAAAAGGGGTAAATAAGAAGAATACTGCGTTTGTGGTATATTTAATAATTTTTGCTCCATAAATATACCACTTTGTTGAAGCCAGTTGGCAAGTTGCTCAGGTTGTTGTAATTGGGAAGCGTTAGGCAAACGGTGTAACAGTTGATTGATCGCTTGTTGCACTGTTGGTGGAAGTTGCACAAAGGAGGGTGATACTTTACCTTGTTGTAAGTAGTAATAAGCTTGTGTTAAAGGCATTGATGCGCTAAGCGTGGTCTGTAATTTATTATTTAATAAAGCGTGATGCCAAGGACCTAGTGTGGCTAATTGGGTATGTATACTGCCTTCACGATATTGCAATAGCAGTTGACTATAAAGTTTTAAGGGCTGTTCAGTATTAATCCAAAGTTGTTGCTGATTGGCGAGTTGAATTAATGAAAAATAACGCCCCCCTTGACCTAATGGAAGAGAATGATTCACCACCCAGCTTTCTTTTACTGTTGTCGCAATCACCTTAGCCGTCAGGGAAGCATTTTGATTAGATTGTAATGATTGTACAAGCTGTTGGAAAAGTTCATCCTGAACAACTTTTACAGGCAGTTGACCTGGTGATTTTAATATCAATCCGAGGGTATGACCTGGTAAATAATTAAAAGCAGACGTTATTTTAAAGGGCTTGCCTGCAACTTCGAGTGTTAATAAATAATTTGCCGGTTCACTGACAGGAATGGCCTCACGAGGTATCGAAGGCGTCGAACCCGTTTGTGCTAATGCAGAAGATTGAAATAGAGGGGTAGAAGAGAGCACTCGTGCAGTCAGCGTGCTAAGTGTTGGTGTTGAATGTTGTGCTCCTAACAAAATACGTAGTTGAGCAATTTGTTCTTCATTTAACTGCAATTTAGCTGTAGCACTGATGTTCGATATTGGTCGAGATGTTGGAGGATCAATTGGTGAACCAGCATCAATCATCAACAGGTATCCTTTGTGTGCTTTTTAACCAGTATAGTTGTTAAAATTATTAGCTGCTTAAAATACGCTTATAAAGTTGGTTATTTTGGCAGAAAAGATAACGCTAATGGGTACCTCTAAAATCCTTCGCTGTGGGTATATTTATCTTAGCCTTGATTTTTCTTTTAAAAGGTATGTATGGCTGACGATTAAACTATAAAAAAATAGGGGAAATAAGTGCTAAAAAACAAATAAGGAGTTGCGCGCTGATTTGTAATAAATTATGATCACAAAAAGCTACAGAATAATAAATTTTAGTATGATTAGTGTAATAAATATAACAATTTACTGATAAATAAGCCACGAATTTTATAAATGAATTTTTTTCATTCTCTATGAAGTTAACAGGGTATACCCACAACGAAGGGTATCGTTAAAAAGTAGAGCGACGTTTTGAGCGTATTTTACCCATATAACGGGTCTTAGGGGGACACCAAGAAAGGTCTAATGATCTTATTGAAGAGTAAAAAGGCATTTTTGATGTACACCAATGATCGTATGCTGCTTAAGTAATAGGTTAATTATCTACTGGTAGCGAGTGCCGGAATTACTTTTTAGTTAAGGCTTGAACGTTAGTATCGTTTTGCATGGTATGTGGTTTGGTATTTGATTATTTATACTGCACAAGCCGTGTGTGAGTAGTGGGAAATTCAAGGGATTGGACCGCATTGGTTTTTTAGCTATATGCATTAGAAAAATAAATATTATGTTCAATGGAGGAAACATGAACAAAATTACTCGTGCTATTATTGCTGGACTTGGGGGCGTCATACTAAGTTCAACATTGTCTGCTGCACCTTTACTGTCATCAACCAGTTTACCACTCACTGGTGATGACCTAATTCAAGCGGCCAACTATTTTACCAGTGAAGCAGAACTTCAGCAGTTTGCGAAGTTTGTGAAAGGGTTGGACGTTTTTCCTGATCACAAAAACCCAACGACCATCGCACAGATGGATAATAAGCAAATTAAAAAGCAGTATTATGTTCCACCTTATTTTCAAGCACCTAGAGATCAGCAAGTTGCAGGTGCAGTCGAAATAGCTGATTATGCTTTAAAACTGATGGCAGGGGTACAGACGACGGCAAGATCATTTAACTTTAAGTTAGTTGAATATACTGCTCGCCAACAAGAAATTCAGCGCTATCAAAAATCGCTTAAAGCTTTTGAGAATATGTATCAGCAAGCGCTAGAGGACAGCGAATTTTCTAAAGCTGAAATAATTAAGCAAGCTATTGTTGAATTGAAGCAGCAAATTAGCAGCTTGGAAGATGAACAGCAACAAAGTCAGCAGCAAGGACAGCAAGGTCTGGACGAAATGTACGACACATTACGTCAAGAAGTGGCTAACCAGGTGAGAATGGATCTAGCGATGCTTGGTGTACAGGCTACGTCTGAAGAATTGAAACTCTTTAATAGTAACGAGTCACAAAAAATTCTGCAGGCAATGACATCTATGATGGCCAGAGCTAATGGTGAGGGACAGTTTGGTGTACAGCAAGGTGTCTTTAGTCAAGGCTATAGCCAAAAAGAAATGGAATATATCCGGGTATACCGCTTAATTCGAAATGATGTAAAAGTATCAGCATTATCAACAACTGCAGTGTATGCAAAAGCCGCTTCATTAACTTCACGTGTGGATAATAATGGAGACGATCCTTTAACAAACAGCAGTGGTGTGGCTAATGCGCCCCGTTTTTATCTGGCGGTGAATGGTGGCTCTAATGGCCGCTGTGGTAATACACGTAGTTGTAATGTCGTCATTGATTTAACCAGTCTAGGTGCTTATTCTGCGCTTGCTAAGACGGGAGCGAAAATTTTCCCTGTTGTGTTTGAAGCTGATGTTAAATTTAAACAACCCGATTTTGATGGTACGTTAACGTGTGACTTTAAAACAGGTTGGGAAGCAAAAGGACGTGCTGATGTTAAAGATGGCGCTGTTATTTATGACGGTGATGTTTATAACCGCATAAAATACTCTTCTCTTGAAGAGGGGGCATGTGATTATGTTATTCGCCAGGGAGATAAAGACTCTGCAGCGTTTCATACCATCAACTATTTGTATAAAAACTACATGCAGTTGAAAAATGAACGTGCGATTAAATCAAAAGAGGAAAAAGAACGCTATCAGCAGTATGTTACCCGTGAAGTGCAGCGTCATGCCAATATGTCTCAACAGGAGAATGGTTGGGAGTGGTATTCATTAACTACCTGGACCAGAGCATTTGGCCGTGGTTGGGGAACTGCAGTTAGCTTTGTAGTCGGTGCGGCAAGAAACTTCTACTGGCATACACGTATTGAAGACACGTCTTCCTACGATCAAGTGAAGTTTTCGACCACTATTAAAGAGCTGAACACAGTACAAAATGTTCGCTTTACATTTGATGCGAACCCAACATTGTGCTGGAAATCTGAAGGCTTTGGTAATAAGTTCCTGTCTGCCTGTCCAACAGCAGAATATGATGATAAGGCTGATACCGATTTAGGCAGAACTCAACAAACTTGTGAGGATCAGAGTTTTACAACTGATTGTACTGATCAGATTGAGCAAAATGAGCAGGATCAAACGACCGATGATAATGGTGTGATTCAAGATCCTTGGGCAGTATAAGTTGAAATGAAAGGGGAAGCCTAATAAGGCTCCCCTTTTTTTTATATGTACGCTTAAGTATACCCTTTGCTAAGGGGTGTTAAATATCTTAATTTTAGACCTTAATACTTGTAAGGGCAGTGCTTGTTAAGACAGCACTTTTTATGCTGAGGGAATAGTAGAACATGAAAACGTATCGTATTGTCGGACTCATTGTAAGTTACTTATTGGTATTAGTGTATAGTGCTTGGAGTTATGGACAGGCCGAAATTGATGCACATTATGAGTTTTGGAATCGTCCGGTAGAAATTCCTAGAAATCCAGATATGCTGTATTTCCCTCCAACTGTAGCGGTAACACTGGTTGATAAAAATAAACAACCTGTTCAGATTAGTCATTCGCTTTATCAGCTTTTAGCATCTAACCTAGAAGATCATTTTCCGGGTGTTGTGGTCAATCAGTTTGTCAGTAACTATTGGGATATTAAAGTTCAACCTCAGATAGGGGAAAGTAATTCATTGTTTTTGCCTTACTTCATGCATATGACTACTGCTTGTATGAAAAGTTTGATGGTTATTGATGATGTTTTTGAGTTAGAAAAAGCCATTATTGATAGTGACGAATATGTAGCTAATGCAAGTGATGTTGATCAAGTAATAAAAGCATTACTTGGAAAATATCAACCCATTGCGAATAAAATGCTTCAGGCTTATAAAAAGGATCGCTGTGAGCAAAGTAATAATAATTACAAAATGGCGCCTGTAGTGCAAGAACGTCTGTTACTTGTGTTGAATAAAGTCCTAAAAGGTAAAAATGATTTCAGAGTATCATCCGCAGACTTATTTGTTTTTGCTAAAACATTTGAATCACTTTATTTTGGTGGTCAGGGATTCTGGGTGAGAAAGTCTTTAGGGTTTCTTAAAGAAACACTTACATCAACATTAGGTAAATTTACGAGTATTGCTAATATTTCAGCGTTTGAAAAAGACCATGTTAGCTTTTGGCAATTTTTGCGTGAAACTTCTTTGGTTGACCAAGAAATTAAAAATATTACTGATTATTGTGTAATGACTAAAGAAGATTTGTTTCAGCCATTTAATTTTATTGATTGTAAAACACGATCTCCATTAGCGTTAATCAAACTTACCCTTGATGACCAGTCGTCCTTAGTTGTTGGAGTACAACCATGAATGTGAAAAACTATGGTTTGTTAAGTATTATCATTATTGCTGCTGTGTCTCTCGTTTGGATCTCATTTGATCAAGAAGATGAGGTTTATTCTCAATCATCAAGTTTACAAAATGTAGAATCTCAGACCTCATCAACTTCGGGTAAGACAGGGGAAGCTGTAGCTACACCATCAGCGAATAATAACCCAGTGCTGAGTTTGGCTGAAACAACAAAAAAATTTCCACAAGAGCCTCCTCCTGAAGAGTTGAATGAAGAGGTTGAAGAGAATATTGCTCAGCAACCACAAGATACAATTCCTGAAGCCGTTAGGCTGGCTCGGGAAGAAAAAGTCAGGGCTGCACTGGAAGTGGTTCGCCAAAGAACAGCTCAGATAAGCCGTGAAGATATAGTGGTTGAGCAGCAAAAAATTAAAACAGTTCGCGAAGAGCTTGTGAATATTAAAGTTAAGCCACCGCAGCTAGAAGAATTTACGGATGAAGCAGGTATTAAATGGAATAAATTAACGTATGAAAATGGTGAAGTGAAATATGAATTAATATCGTTTCCTGAATAATTTATCTATGTGTTAAAGCGCGCATATTATGTCGTGGGTAAATGGGGCAAGATAAAATAAAATTGATGGAATATACCTTCAGCGAAGGGTATCGATTTAAAGAGAAAAGGAAGTATGAAGAAATTAATTATCCACAGTATCATATTACTCATCTATTCATATAGTGTGTATAGTGTTTCCGCGCCTATGTCACTCCCAGCACGGTTACCTTTGTCAGGAGAAGATCTCGATATTGCCAGTGACCAATACAGTGGAGCACTATTACAACAATTTCAGGAATTTATCTTAGGCTTAACCGTTTTTCCTGATCATGCAAATCTAACCAGTACGGATGTATTAAATAATCTTTCTATCGATAAAACTTATTATTTATTACCTTATTATCAACCCACAGATAAATACCCGGTTGCTGGTGTTCAAGAAGTTGCCAGTAATGCCTTAAAAGTGATTGCTTCTCTTCAGGATTTAGTCACGTCGGCGGATGTTGCCTTAGTGTATTATGAGCAAATAACAAAAGAACGTTTATCTTTACAGTCCTTACGTCAACATGTAACAACTCAAATAACACATGCTCAACAGCAAGGTAACCACACTGCGGTAGCTTATTTAAAGCAGGTTGATCAGGACTTAGCCGAACAAGATCTTGTGTTGGAAAATAAACTTACCGAATTAAAAGCGAAGGGTGAGCAAGGCTTAAGCGAATTGACTGGTACTTTACGGAAAGAACTTGTTAAAGAAATAGTTAAGTCGATGGCAACCTTAGATTATCAGGTGTCAGCAGATGAGCAGGCTATGTTGTTTAGTAACAATATTAAACAGCAGGTGGAAGGCATACTGACTGTTACCGCTAAAGCAGTACACAGTATGAATTTTGGTGTCAGGCAAGGTCTTTTGTTGAGTGGATATACTGAACAGGAAATGGCTTTCCTGGATTATTATTATCAATTACGACCTGATATTCGCTTAGTTGATATTCAACCACAACAGTTGCATGTTTCTATGGCAGGTGTGTCAGTTAACCAGCCAAGTGTTGATAATCCAATAGTGGATAATAATGCGATTGTATCAGCCCCTAGACTATATAAAGGCGTTAATATTGAACAAAATGGGGTATGTGGAAAGTATAAGCAGTGTAACGTCATGATAGATTTTACTTATGTTGGTGCAATGATGGCAAATACTGCAAAGTGGGGGGTTATGGCGCTTCCCGTGGTGTTGACAGCTGATGTGAAAGTAAAACCCCCTATATTAAAAGGAACAATGCATTGTCAACTGGATAAACAGTGGTTTAATCATGGACGTACAGCATCGCGGGATCAACATGCAATATATTATGATGATGCTTATAGTGGTTTGTTTAATTCGACTCAGAAACCTTGTCGTTGGAATGTGAGACAAGGTGAGCAGGATGCAACCCGTTTTTATACCACACAAGCTTTTATGAAGTACTATCAACAACAAGGGATTCAACGGGTTTTAAAATCAAATTCAGAGCAACAGCGTTATGGAGATTATATCCAACAAGAGCTGGATTATTGGCAAGCACGAGAGCCATCAGTCGTAGATTGGCGCTGGAAAAACTTTTTGAGCTGGAAAGATTTTTATACAGAAGAATGGGGTACTAACGTAAGAAATACTATTCAAAAACAACGGAGTAGCTTTTGGCTGCTTGCTATTGATATTAATGATGCCATCAAGTTTGAGGAAGTAGTAGAGACAGGTGAGTCTGAAGTTCATCAGTTTATTTTGGATGCTATGCCAAATTTCTGTTGGAAATCATCCATGCGGCAAACACAGTTTTTATCAGCATGTCCAAAAAAGGGAGATTATCGAGCGAAGGCTGATCATGATGTAGGTAAAAGCGTAAAACTATGTGAAGGTAACCCTTTTTCTTTATCATGCCTGGATATCATAGAACGCACAAATAGACAGCTTGAAACAGATGACCTGGGTGTTATTCGTGAGCCAGTAACAAGCTTTATGTTTTGGGAACCCTAATAAAATATACGATATTGGTAAATGTGTAATTTAATCAATGATTTTACTGTTGCTATAGTTGCATTATATACTACGTTAGACTTATTTTATCAATAACGACGTTATAAGTAGTATTTCCAAAATGGTACCCAATGAGTTTAGTAGAGGGCGATAACTATAATATACAGCAATCGTTGTATAATGTTGCAGTTAGTTTGGCAAAGCAGCGTTATCCTGATGGTTGGGCGGGTGCTGCTGCATTAAGAACAGTCAGTGGGAAAATTTTAACAAGTGTTTCGCCAGAGATTAAACAGCAAGGCCTTGGTCTTTGTATGGAAGTAGGTGCAATTTGTGAAGCTCATAAACTCAATGAAGCTGTAACTCATAGTCTTTGTGTTTCCAGAATGGATACTCAGTCGCCTTTTATTATTCTTTCACCGTGTGGGATTTGCCAGGAACGTTTGTTTCATTGGGGATATGATGTTGAAGTAGCGGTGACAAATACAGAAAATCAATTAGTGTTTAAGGCACTTAAAAGCTTAATGCCTTATCATTGGCATCACGCTTTTGACTAGTGGGTATGTGCAAATTAAGGTAACGAGATATGAGTTTTTATTTAAGTTACACCTGATAGTGGGCGTAACTTAAATAACAGGGGAAGGGGGTTACTGTAAGTTTTCTTTTAAAATGGCTAAGTTTTCTATCGCTGCATCTCTAACGTCATAATTTGTATCCTGCAGGCGTTTTCGTAAAGCGAGTTCCAACACATAAATGAGTTCATTGCCAATAAAGTCGCAGGCTGCTTCACGTGTTTTGGCTGATGGGGAAAGTAAGCAACGTTGGAGCCTAAATATTTGTTCTATAGGCAAGGCATAACAGCAATACATTTCTGCTAAAGCTGAAACTTCCTCATTGTTATTTTGAGTTAAGCGTTGAACTTTACTCAAGGGTAGTAAAAAGCGTTGTTGGTTGATGCACTCACTCAGTGCGATGGCTTGAAACTCTGGTTGATTGGAGTCCAATGCTGCAAGTATTAAGTCTTGATCTTCAGGTAACAGTGTTTGGCGTGATAAGCCGTGACGGAGTGCTGCACATTGCTGCTCTAGATTACCTCGAGCAATTTGTTGTTTTAGCCAGAGTTGGCCATTAGGGACGTACTCGCTGATGATAAATCCAAGCTCATCATAGAATAACTGAAGGTCTTCAGGCTCAACCCAATCAGGTGCTGGATGCCACCAGGCTAGTAACTGCTCACTAGAAGCGGTTTCTAAGGGTTCCCAATACATGATCTGTTACACCTCAATTCACTACAATGTTGTTTAAGCAAATCATTTCTTAGCTATGTGATTTGCTTGTTACTAATACTTTCTAGCCTTTTTAGCAGAGCCCATACGTTCGTTAGACTTACTCCCTTGCTTGATCCGCAGCAGCAATGCTTTTATGGGATTGTCTTTAATACCAGGTACTTATTATTTCTTTGCAGTAACCCCAAAGTTTACACAGGGATAATATTAAAAATAGGTACTGGTTGAAACGTATTGTTTGACGGCTGTCCTAAATTAGATTTGCAATAGATATTGCTGGTCAATCTTCCTGAACAATGGTTTAACAGGCTTTGTGCTATAACATTGCTATTCTATCTTTGATTCTTGTGCAGGCCAATAAAAAAATTAATTTCTAGTCTCTGTCTATTATTACAACGTCCGTAAATATTCAGCAATGCCATGTAAGAGGTGGATGTTGCTTTTGTAAGCCAGTACTCAATTAATTAATGAGCTATTTATGATATTGAGCTTTGCTTGGCTTAGCTTATCGTTACTAGCATTTTATCCTTAATTTTCAGTGGTATATATCAATAAAGTTGGTACAAGGCAAATTATCAAAAGATTCATATCATCTGGTTATTAAAATCAAGAATAAAGCAAAATAACAATAAAATTACCCTTATTGTCAATAGTAAAATACCGGTTAACGTAAGTTTATTTTTTTCTGATATTTATCCATGGTGCTTTGAGTTTTATCATAAGTTAATTGTAACTACATGCTTTTATTGTGTTTTTTGGTTTTTGTGGGCAAAAACTGAGGCAAAAGAATTATTTTTTAGATGAATAATATTATGGTTAATTATTGTTATTTTTTATTGGCTATATTTTCTTCACTTTTATGAAAAGGATCTCGAGTGTGGAAATTTCTTGTGACTAAAGGGCTCGTTAAATTAGATCGTAATCGCAATAAAGGATTAGTGAGAGAGCGATAACGTCTGCCAAAAGTCATAGGTACTCATTTGTGTGCCTTCATAGCAGACATTACCCTCACGATTAATGAGAAATAAAGTAGGCGTATGAGATAGTTGTAAATGGCTTGCTACACGGTTATGTGTGTCAACTAAAAAAATAATGGGAATATTTTCTTTAAGACACTTTTGTTCATATGTTTGGTTTGAATTGAATGTTTGGAAATCATTATAAGTGGTAATGACGATTAAAGGGTGTAACGCATCTCCCCAGTGTTTATATAGTGTGCGGTAACACTTAATCAAGACATTATAAGTTGGATTTGGTTGTTTACTCGCCAATAGGCAAACCGGTAAAAGTTGATTGGTTCCCATTTGCTGAAGTATGGCGTTTAATTCAAAGCTGCGTTTAGGTTGTGTTCGGTTGGGCAGGTAAAAATTGACTGGAAAAGCACGATTGAGCCAACGAATCATCGTAATAGGTTCAATGCGAGCTTCCATGGTCACTGTGTGCATGATACGAGTGATTTTTCCCTGGCTGAAAAAATCTGCACACTGCAACCATTTTAACCAGTCTTGCCAGTGTCCACACTGTTTAGACCAGAATGCCAAGTATAAGCTTGCGATGCTCATAAAGGCACTACTGTATATGTTAATGCAGTGTTTTACATATTGATCAATCAGTCGAACCCCTTTAGCTAATTGTTCTTTTTCGAATAAAGCGGCGCCTCGAAAAAGATGGGTTGCATTAAATCGTTGCTCCATTTTTAGCCAGCGCACACAGGATCGAATGATTAAGGGCCTGTTGTAGTAGTCACAACAAAGAAGAAGGTTATCCCATTCTCGGCGATTCCATAAAATAAACAAATCCTGCCAGTCAAATAATCCCTGTTGCCAGTGTTTGAGTATTGCGGCACTTGTTTTTTCACAGTGAATGCCTAAAGGAATGCTGGGCGCATTGATTTCCATCGTTGCTTGGGATTGGCGCGAATAGAGTTGATAGTGAATAGAAGAGGATTGATAGCTTTCTTCAAGCAGATCAACTTCACTGGCTGCTTGCTGGTTGACTTGCCAGATTAAGTCTCCGGGCTGAAGGTTAAGCTGACTGGCGGGGGACTGAGAAGCTATATGCTTGATTTCTATAGCATTGGCTGAGTCCACACAGGTGGGTTCACGATGGATAAGCTGTTTAATTGGACCTACAGATGTATTTATTACTGCCACATTACTTCACTCTACAAACGATGAGCCATATGTTAGGTATAGCTAATTTTACGGAAGGCGTTAAGTTCAAGGGGGGAATAGCCGTGAGGTAGGGTTAGGGGGTACAGAGAAAAGGTGGCAGAAATAAAAAGTTCAGTAGTTAAAAGGGAGGATATTGAGTGAAAAAATAAATGATAAACGAAACGCTGTTAAGCTATTGAGTAATTTCTTCTGCATCTTCTATAACATCACTGAGGATATCTTCTAGTTCACTGTAATCGAAGGGAAAATTAATGTCTTCACACCAGTTTTGAAAAAGCTGTGTAAAATATTGGCGAGGCCCTAAATTGACCTGTTGTTGCTGCCAGTCAGACAGTTGTTCAGGATGTTCCTTTAAGGACTCTAGCTCCAAATAAACTTGGCTATCGACTTTTTGCCACCATCGTTTTCCTTCTAGTACGAAGACCAAATCAAAGCTGATAGAGGCTTCAGGTTGAATTAACCCTCGGGCAAAATGGGGTTGAAACTTGGCTATGTAAGTATCTATAAGCTCAACAGCATTATCCGTAACACCAGACATTAACCATTGCAGGCAAGCCTGGTTATTTTGCTCATCATATGATTCTTCCATGATGGAAAATGCAGGGTTTTGGCTGCACCATTTCTGTAACCAAGCTAACCCATCTGGTTGAATATTCGTTATTAGGGTGCATGTCATCATGCTACTCATCGTATAAAACCTTTTTTTCAACGCTGCCTTTGGGGGCGTTTGGGTAATGTGAGAGTGTAGAAGGCACTGCTTTTAGTTTGGGTGAATGTTACAAATTCGCAACTTTTACCTGAAAACGTTTGAGTTCAGCCATCTGTAAAGAGGGGGGGGCAAAAGGTCAGAAGCGAAGCAAAGACCAGGCAAAAATCAGCGAAAAGCGGAGTTTATAGCTAATAAATGAGCATTTTGAGCTGATTTTTAACGCAGTATTTGCAAGCGCAGTAGTTTTGCGACAGCCTCTAAAAGGTGGGGAATGACAGCTATGCACAAGACGTAGCTGAGAAGGTTAAGTGACAGCAATATAGCCCATTAACCCAGTTTTCATATGATCAATGACATGACAGTGAAACATCCAGCGGCCGGGGTTATCCGCTACAAAGGCAATCTGTGCACTTTCGTTTTTACCGAGTAAAACCGTATCTGTTTGATAAGGGATTATTTTTCGTTTATCAGACTTCAGTACAGTGAAGCTATGCCCATGCAGGTGAATAGGGTGGTGGTATTGGGTAATGTTTTTCAGTGTAAAAATGTAACTTTTGCCTCGTTTCAGGGTGGCTAATGGGGCAGGAATGTTATCTGCACTCATGCCTTCCCAAGCACGTTTATTAATCATCCAGAAAGTATGTTTTCCCTTCTTTTGCTGGGCTGTTGGTGTGAGAGCGCCTGCCCACTCAAAAACAAAGCTTATTTTTTCCGCATTTTCTACATCAGGCTGAGGAATGGGGTTCATTGGTAGTGATGTTACCTTTTGTTGATCGGCGTGAAGCTGTTGATTTTTTGTGGTGACAACAGATTCCAGGCTAAGGAGTGGATAGTGCTCTCCATGCCATACTTGCCAAGTGGTACCTTTACTGGGTGCGATAAATCCTAAGTCTAGTCGCATACCAGGTCCCATAGCATGTTCCGTAAGAAGGCGAGGGGTTGCTAATGGGCAACCGTCAATGGCCAGAATGTATGCTTGAGCATTAGGAATATGCAGTCGGTAGGTGAGTGTATTGTCAGCATTCAGCAGGCGCAGCCGTATCCACTCACCAGCAGGTATTTTAAGCGTAGGTTGATGTAAACCATTGACCGTGGGCCAGCGGCCTGGTGTCCCCATGCGGGCAGCATAGCGAGGAATGGATAAGCGTTTAATTTGCCCTTTTTTATCAATGTGCCAGTTTTTCAACAGACAGGTGATGTCTTCTACAAATGGTTGGGCCTGTCGTTCATGAACGATTAATGCACCTACTAAGCCACGACCCAGCTGCTCCGTGCTGTTCATGTGTGGGTGGTACCAAAATGTACCGGCATCTGGTGGCGTAAATTCATAAATAAAGCTGCCACCAGAAGGAATAGGTGGTTGACTGAGAAAAGGGACACCATCCATGGCAATGGGTATGCGCAGACCATGCCAGTGAATGGTCGTGGGTTCATTTAACTTGTTAATAAACTTAATACGAATAGGTTGGCCTTGTTGAGCATGAAGCACAGGGGCGGGGAATTGGCCGTTAAATCCCAAGGCAGCAGTTGGTGCTTCGGTAATGAGGTCAATCTCCGCAGGTTCAGCCGTCAATACATAGTCATAGGCAGGTGAGGTGTCATCAGCCCAGACTCGAAAGGAAAATTGGCACATCAAGGTGGAGGCCATTGCAGACTGGATAAATTGGCGACGGGATATAGACATCGAAAACATTCCTAATACAGGACGTCTTTAGGAGCAGGACGTTTTTAGGAGATAGGTGGACTATGGAAACATAGTGTGTGGATTAGTAAATAGTATTGAAAAACAATCTCAATCTCAAACAGCAACTTTCATCATTAAGCGGCGCATGGCATGAATACCTGAGTTCATATCCAGCATACTCATGGGGGTGGTGTTGATATCTTGAATAATACGAAGGAGAGTTTGCTCACCAATTAAGGGTTGTTCTTCTAGGAAGCCAGCTAGCATATGTACAAGATCATTCATCGAACCAAGCACCCGTCGGCTACAGGTTTTAGTAAAGGTGCACTTTTCAGTCTGTTGGAAATAATTTGTCAGAGTAACTGAGTTGAATCCTTCAAATAAAAGGTTTTGCTTTAAGCTGTCTTTGAAAGCCGTGGTGATGTTTCGAACGGTTTGTTTCTTAATATTCAAGAGTGCATGGCTGTATAGCGTGGTTTCATGAGTAAAGAATAAACTGTAACTGCCACGAATAGAGACAATATTACAATACCACGCGCCTAAATATCCTTGTGTTTGTGGTGGTGCAATATCACTGGTTGTCAGCCCGGCGGCTTTGATGACCTTTTGCGTACAACGTAAAACCAACATAGGCATTAACTAGGTGTTGTGAGTAATGTAAAGAAAGTGTAATAGATCTTCTTCTGAATACATTAAGCCTAGCAGTGATTAATGTGCTTGGCGTTAGTAGAACGGGGCTTGGTTACATAAACACTAACGGTATACAATACGACCGAACTCATCGGGGTGCAAATCTGTGGTTGTTTATTTTGAATAATCACGTTCGCTGAGAAATACCCGTAGAACCTGATCCAGTTAATACTGGCGTAGGAAGTTGAGTGCTGTCCCGAAGATGCGCTTCTATATGGCATATTGGCAGTCTCTCCAGCCTACCCTCTGAGCAACCAGATAAAGTTAATCGTTTTCGCTAAAAATCATATTAATTAGTGCTTTTTACCCGTAAGAAGGCTATCGCAGTCACTTTGTGACAGCCGCGAAGAAGAGGATGGGGAATATTTTGATGTTGTCGATCAAGCATCTGTTTATGACGGTTGTGCATGCACTGCGTTTAAAGAAAAGATCCAAGATTTTAATACCTAGGCTTTTGGTTTTATGCTTAATAGCACCTGTACTCGCTGGCGCGACTGAACCACCGCAGCCACTTACATTGACAGTGTTTACCTATGAGTCATTTATCAGTGAGTGGGGGCCAGGTCCTAAATTAAAAGCAGCCTTTGAAGAACAGTGTCAATGTACATTAAATTGGTTAAGTAGCACTGATGGGGTTGGGCTGCTCAACCGACTCCGTTTGGAAGGTGAACACTTACCCGCGGATATTGTTTTAGGCCTTGATCAGCATTTGCTTGTGGCAGCCAAAAAACTCAAATTGTTTGCGCCTCATCAGCAGTCATTACCACCACTCACATTACCTGAGCCTTGGCAGGATAAGGTATTTGTACCTTATGACTATGGTTACTTTGCATTTATTTATGACTCCCGTAAGTTAAAGAATCCACCTCAATCGTTAGCCTCGTTGGTAAAACGACAAGACATCCAGGTTATTTACCAGGACCCTCGGACCAGTACACCTGGACAGGGTTTATTGCTATGGATGCAGCAGGTGTTTGGTGATCAAACCGCTCAAGCCTGGCAGCAGTTAGCAACACATACGGTAACAGTCACCAAAGGTTGGAGTGAGGCTTACGGCATGTTTTTAAAGGGTGAAGCTGATATGGTGCTGAGCTATACCACATCACCCGCTTACCACCAGGAAGTGGATAAGGTGACTCATTATCAAGCGGCTGCGTTTAATGAAGGTCATACTTTACAAGTTGAAGTGGCGGCTCAGTTGGCTCAAAGCAAACACCCTAAATTGGCACGTCAATTTCTTACCTTCTTGCTCACGCCCAATGCTCAACGCATTATTGCTACCCATAACTGGATGTTGCCAGTTCGGGCTATTAAACAGTTACCTCCAGCTTTTGGGCAGCTGATTACGCCACGTAAGTCTTTGGAAATGCCTCTGGATGTGATAGCTAAACAACGTCAGCAATGGATTCGTCAGTGGCGTCGAGCAGTCAGTCAGTGAGTCGTTTATTAAAATATACTCCTGGTGTCATTGCCACAGGCTGTGTTTGGCTAGGTTTAAGCTGGGGATTGTTTAATGTTATCAAGTATGCCTTTACGGATGTCGAGTGGGTAATACTGGATGATCCCTGGTTACAGCAAGTATTACTGTTTTCAATTAAGCAAGCTGGACTGTCTGCACTACTGAGTGTGGGAGGGGCAGTGCTTTTTTCGTTAGCCATTGCTCGCAGAGTATTTTGGGGGCGTCAGTGGTTAATGGCATTGTTGCAGGTTTGTTTTGCGCTACCTGTTATTGTGGTGATTTTAGGAATAGTCCAAGTCTATGGGCGCAGTGGCTGGTTGAATCATTTATTAGGCACAGAGTTTTCCATTTATGGTTTAGCTGGCATTTTGCTATGTCATGTATTTTTTAATTTACCTCTGGCAACACGAGTACTTGTTTCGCACCTAGAGGCTATTCCTGATAGCTACTATGCGCAGGCAGCACAGATGCAGCTCAGTGGTTGGTGGCGATGGCGATGGCTGGAGTGGCCTTTGATTCGAACACAAGTGGTTGGTTTGAGTCTGCTGGTATTTTTGTTGTGCTTTAATAGTTTCACTATTGTTCTGGCGTTGGGTGGTGGACCAAAGTCCACAACATTGGAAGTCGCTATTTATCAAGCATTACGTTATGAGTTTGATTTACCACAGGCAGGCATTCTGGCGTTATTACAGTTAGCACTCGCCATTATTATTGCGGTATTTGCGACTCGATTGATGCCAGCGTCTACCACCACTGCACCGGTTAGTGTTCATCGGTCTCAAGAAGCCTTGTGGCTTTCAGCCAGTAAGTTATGGGTTGCTATTCGCGGGTTTGGATTGATCTTTTGCCTGTTGCCATTACTGGCGATTGTATGGGGGGCATGGTCTGGTCTTGCCGCATGGCCTTGGTCTTCGACACTTGGGGAGGCGACACTTAACTCACTACTGATCGGCTTTTGTTCATCATTGTTAGCCTGTTTATTAAGTATAGCGATGTTGCACTTTCGACAGCATTTGCGCTATCGCTGTGTAGATCGATGGTTGGAGCAAACTGCGGTTGCTGCACTTTACCTACCACCTGTCGTGTTAGCCACAGGATGGTTTATTGGCATATTGGCATGGCCGAGAGCCGATTATTGGAGCTATGTTTTGATTGTGATGGCGAATGCTTTAATGGCTTTGCCTTTTACCTTTCGCTTAATCGCTTCCGCTTTTCAACACTGCTATGACTACTATGGACCACTTGCTCAGAGCTTGGGTCTGCATCGTTGGGCTTGGTGGCGCTGGTTTGTGCTACCCATGATTAATAAACCACTGGCTCAGTCATTAGCGTTGGCCTGGATTTTATCATTGGGCGATATGGGGGTGGCGGTGCTGGTTGGTGCCGCTGACTTTAATACGTTGCCATTGACCATTTATCGCTTATTAGGAAGTTATCAGTTAGCCTCTGCAATGGCGGTAGCTGTTTGGCTGTTGGCTTGTTGCGGGTTATGTTATGGGCTGGTCTACTTAATGTTGGGGAGAAAGCGTGCTAGCAGTTGAAGCATTAACCATTAAACGAAATCAGCAGGTTATGTGTTATTCAGCACAGCTGCAACCAGGCCAGTTTTGTGCACTGACAGGGGCCAGTGGGGTAGGTAAAAGTACCTTATTAGAGGCCATCACGGGTTTGCTTCCAGTCACATCAGGTCAGCTATTTTGGCAGGGGGAGCGTTTTGATCAGTCTGCACCTGGGCAGCGACCTGTGACGATGCTATTTCAGCAACAGAACCTCATAGAACACTTAGATGTATTGACCAACATTGCACTTGGTGTATCACCATCAGCTAAATTAACGGTTCAGCAACAGCAAACGTTACAACAAATTACCGAGCGACTTGCCATTACCGAGCTGCTGGCATGTTCACCACTGTCTTTATCAGGAGGGCAGCGACAGCGTGTGGCTCTAGCGCGCTGCTTGTTAAGGCAAAAGCCATTGTTATTACTTGATGAACCTTTTAGTGCTCTGGATCCAAACCTTCGTCATGAGTGTTTACAGTTAACCCATGATTTACAGCAGCAGTTTGGCTTAACGGTTTTACTGGTGACTCACTTTCCTGAAGAAGTTGCTTCTATTGCTGATTGCTATTGGCATATCAGTGAAGGAGGGCACATTGATGTGATGTCTCAAACAGTTCATCAAGCAACAAATTAGATCTGGTGTAATCAATGGTTGATCGTGATGTGAGCACTGTAGATATAACCTTAATTGATGTACTTAATCGGGCGTGTAAGCAAGCTACTGAGACAAAACATCGCGCTTTAGTTGTCGTTAGTGGAACTCATCAGTGGGCAACTCTGCAACAGCAAACTTTGATTTCTTATCTTTCAACACTGCAACAAGCGAAAACCTCGTCTTATCCTTTCTTATGGTTAACTGATCCAGGGCTTGATACTCGAGCGACTAAACCTCGCCAAATAAACCAATGGCTGGGACGTGAAGTTCAGTGGGTGGTGATGGACAGTTTTGTTGGTTTTCACCCAGATAGCTTTGGCGCTGCAACAGGACTGATTCCCGCAGGAGGGGCACTGGTTTGGATCATTCCAGAGTTAGCTCATTGGCCTGCGTATAATGACCCTGAATATCAGCAGTTTATTCCTCAAGGCTTGACTCCTCGCCGGCTGTTTCTGCAACGCTTGCGGGATTGCTTGCATGGATTTTCCAATCACTGGCTTTTGACCGAAAAAGGGTTAATACACCAGCCTGAACTATATTCTGCAGCGATAAACAACGAGTGTTTATCAACACTTTGTGGCAAAACTTATGCTAATGCTGAGCAACAGCGTGTGGTTCAAGAAGTGATTGACCTTGTTGATAAGCGTAAAGCACAACCTATCGTGCTGACCGCAGATCGAGGTCGAGGGAAGTCTGCCGCTTTAGGTTTAGCCGTAGGGCAATTACTGCGACAAAGTCCTACAACGAGTAAAGACTCTCTGTCACTTTTAGCAACCGCTCCACGGAAGCAGGCGCTTGCTAAACTTTGGCAGCATGCCAGTGAGGCGCTGCAAAATGATCAGCAACATCAGTCTGAAGGTATTGCTTTAGGTACCGTTGGCCAGCGACTAACGAGCCCATCAGGCCAGTTATGCTTTTTATCGCCACAGGATATTCTACAAGAACGTCCAGATGTGGATTTATTATTGATTGATGAAGCTGCCATGATACCTGTGCCTATCTTAACCAGGTTAGTTATGGCTTACCCTAAATGTGTTTTGGCCAGTACAGTACATGGTTATGAGGGTACGGGGCGTGGTTTTGCTGTGCGTTTCCACCGTTTTCTTCTGCAGCATTTTTCTCGTTTTCAGCAACTAACCCTTGAAGAACCAGTTCGTTGGGCTGTAGGTGATCCTTTGGAAGCATTCAGCTATCAAGCCTTATTATTGGGGGCTAATCCTGCTGAAGTAAAGCCTCCCAGGCATTTGCAGCCTGAGCAGTTAACGCTTACCTGGCTAGATGCTGAAGACCTTATCGCCAATGAACACCGACTGAACCAGCTATTTGCGTTGTTGGTCTTGGCTCACTATCAAACTAAACCCAGTGATTTGCGCCAATTACTGGATGATCCAAGTGGTCGTTTGTTGGTGGCTGAATGGCAAGGGCAGGTCATTGGTACATTATGGGCTGTCGAAGAGCCGCCTTTGCCAGAATCGCTACGGGAATCAGTTTGGCTGGGCATGCGTCGTTTAAAAGGTCAGCTTTTACCACAAACATTAACGTATCATGGCGGCGATAAACAGGCTGGATGTTTTGCCTATCTTCGCGTTATGCGTATAGCCGTTCACCCAGACTGGCAGCGCTTAGGTGTAGGTCAACAGCTTGTAGAAAAAACACATCAATATGCTCAACAAGCCAGGTTTGACTTTATCGGAACCAGTTTTGGGCTTACAGGGGATGTGCTGGCGTTCTGGTTACGGTGTGGGTTGTCTCCTGTCCGCTGGGGGCTAAGCGCTGATGCAGCCAGTGGTGTTTTTTCGGCAGTGATGTTACGGCCACTCAATGATCAGGCTAAGTCGTCTTGCGTCATCTGGCAGCAGGAGCATGTGCTGTCATTACGCTATTGGTTAACCGCTCAACATGTGTCCTTTCGTACTATGGGCTGTGAAGTTATTTTGCCATGGGTAAGTGCGTGTTGGGATCAGGGGCTTTCTAATCACATCACTGCCAGAGACTGGCAGTTGATTTCAGGGTTTATCCAAGGACAGCGAGGGTTGCAGTTAACATTACCTGCCATAGCCAATGCGTTGGCATATTGGCTGGCTAATACACAAAGCTATCAACAACTGACCCCGCACTATTGGGAGGCTTTAATACGCTTAGCCTGGTTACAGGAAACTGAAAGACAGGTTGCGTGTAAACTAAAGTTTAATGGCCAAAAAAATCTGTGTGCAGAATTAAGACAAGTGATGCAAAATCTTGTGCATCAATAACACCTCATGGATAAATGCAATACATGTGTCGCACTCACAACAAAGAACAGACAACAGAGAACTTGGTGAGAACGGATATTGTTTAAGGCATGACTACCCCTTTATTTTAGTGCTTAGCCTGATATGCTAAGGTATCATTTCTTGAAAGAATAATGCTTTATATTAAATAGGCTATTTATTCACTGTCTGGTCAGATAGTGGAGACCTAATAAGAAAGCATGTGATGTTTGATATGACATGTGATTTGATATGAAGAGTACCAATAAATGCTCAACCATTAACCTTTTAAGTTATTTTAAGGTAATGTTTCGTCGCTATCTTAATAAGATCGACTTAGCACCAATGAGCAAGAGTTAAACGTAAAGGTGTATTTTCATTAAATTGGCACCACTTGACTGTTATAGCTCTTTGACTGTAGAGCCTATCTTGTATTAATTAAGGGTAGGTTTCTCAAATGTTGCGGTTATTGCGAGTTCTTTTGCTTCGTCTTACATTGGCACATGACCGTTGCAATAGGATACAGAGCTGATTACAAACTAAGGAAACTCAACAATGATCTTCACCACCGAGCGCTTGCGACTGCGGGAGTTGACAGAAGACGATGCCCAATCCTTTTACCAGTTGTTAGCTGACCCTGAGGTGATGGCCTATTCTCCTTCAGGCCCTTTGAGTTTAGAGCAAGCAACGAAGCTGCTTACTGAATACCAGGTTATGTATAAAAACTATGGCTTTGGCCGGTGGGCTGTGGAAACAAAATCGAATAATACGTTTATTGGCTATAGTGGCTTGGCTCCTCTGGCGGTGTGTGGAAAATCAACCATTGAGCTGATATTTCGCTTACAACGAAATGCATGGGGACAAGGGTATGGTTTTGAAGCCGCTAAAGCTGCAGTGTACCTGGCTTTTACCCGTTTTCGCTTACCTTCCATTGTGACGCTGGTTGAAACCGATAACGAAGCCGCTAAAGCGATAGTGGCTAAGTTGGGTATGCAATCGGGTGATACGATTAACCGCTGGGGTAAAGAGGTGACATGCTATTGGTTAAAATCATTACCTGATTGTTGTCAAGGAATGGAAGAGGTGTTCCTGGCCAAAGAACACTCCAGCTAAGGTAAAAATAAAAAGTTAAGGAAAATACACAATCAATGCTAGCATTGGTTTTGCCATTATTTTTTTAAGGTAAACCAGTGCTATAAGTATGGTGGTTGTTGTGTAGGAGATGGTTGAGTAGGAGATTGAGGCATGCGCGATAGTTTGACGAGGTTTCCTGCAAAAATGCCTAGTGCAACAAAGCACAGCATTGTCATTATTTCTTTTGCTGAGTGGTTTGGGCATTTATAGGTTAGAAAACCAAGTAATACTAAATACGCACTGCTTGTAGGTAAATTAAGCCACCATTTTCGGTATAACTGCGTGAGGCTTAACACAGTTAATGAAGCGATAAATCCACCTAAAACGATAAAACTACTGATAATATACTGGTGGTGTAGATTAATACGTTGTGTTGCTAATACATAGGTGGCTGCTAACACAAATAAACAGGCAAAGACACGTAAAAAATATTTTGTTTTATCATCAAAGTTCATAATCCCAGGGTTCCTTGGTTAGTGTAACAACTAAATTAACCAGAAAAGAAATCAAAACGAACAACTTCGATCACTAAATTAAATGTTAAAGGTTTTAACCTAACCGTTTTAAAGATTGGGTCAGTTTAATGAATTACAAGTGAATTTTTTTATACTGTGGTGGGTTTCAAGGCGCTACAGTGATGGTGATATTCAAATAGTGTTAACAGGCCCTAGTAAGGAAATACATTAAATGACAACCCCATTAATCTGCTTAGTGATTGTTGCAGTGATGCCCTACATTTATGCGGGGATGGGCGCGTATTATCGGAGCAGGCTGCCTGGGGGTGTCGATAATAAACATCCTCGACAGCAGATCACTCAACTACAAGGCACGGGGGCACGTGTTTATGCTGCACAGCAAAATGCCTGGGAAGCATTAGCCATTTTTACGGTTGCCATGCTTGTTGTTCACTTACGCCAAGCCCCTGAACCCCAAGTTTCATTGCTTGCAGAATTGTTTGTGGCTGCACGTGTGGCGCATGCTTTCTTTTACATTAATAATTGGGATGTATTCAGGTCATTGGCCTTTGCTGCTGGGTTAGTCTGTGTCATCAGTATGTTATGGATAAGCTGGTGACATAAACTCAAGGACCCTCAAAATAATGAATGATGCCCATAACAAAGGGATTTTAGGGGATGTAAATATGGAACAAGCACCTTCTCTCAATGTTTTCGGTGAGCCACTTAATGTCTGTAGTGAGCAACCGAAAACAGGTTATTTTCGGGATGGCTGTTGTAATACCAGTGCTCAGGATCTGGGAATTCATACGGTATGTGCTGTCATGTCACAGGAATTTTTAGCTTTTTCTCTACATCAGGGAAATGATTTAATAACACCTATACCTGAACATGGTTTTCCAGGATTACGTCCAGGCGATCATTGGTGTCTCTGTGCTGCTCGTTGGTGGGAAGCATATCAGCATGACAGTGCACCAAAAGTGATTCTTGGCAGTACGCATATTAAAACGTTGGATGTTATACCGATTGATATTCTTCGACAATATGCGTTGGATTTGAATTAAATCGTCAGAATTATTAAATAGCATGCGGATTTTTATGCCGTTGTTCTGCTCTGGGTGTGTGTAATTAATTGTTGTGTTTTAAAATCTAAAAAAGACTTTGTATGATGGTTATTTGCTAAATACTAAGTGAATAGTTGATACTTATTTTGTCAAGATTTTGCAGGGATTGTTAATTTAAATATTGAAATAGTATTTTTGTGATATTGAAGTTGTTAACAGACTTTTGATTTTTATTCCAGGGCGAACCATTATGAAACGATGGTTTTATTATGCCGGTGACAAATCTTCCTTATGTTGAACTATGATGAATAGAAGGTGTTTGATTCGCTTCAGAGGGATGGCGTTGATTGATTTGAAAAGGGTATAGCGACCATGGGGCGTGGTAATAAGGTATTAGCATGCATAATGAAGGTCCTTGTGTCTTTGACTATAGCAATAGTATTAAGGCAGGGCGTTGCAAATGAGCCAGCATTACCTAATAGTTATAATCCAAATAAGGTGATTACTGTAGCCACTTTGGAGGACTACGCGCCGTATTGCTTTAGACAAAGTATTACGACAATGAAGGACGTTGGCGAGGTAATTCCTCCTGGTCATGATTCTAAAAGGCTTCAAGGGTACAGTTGGGATGTGGTCAGGCTCAGTCTGCACCGACAAGGATATACTATTCAGTTAATGGTTTACCCTTGGTCAAGAGTGATGTCATTGGTTCGCCGTAATGAGATAGATGTTATTTTTCCTGCTGCGGTGACGGAGACGCGAAGCCAATTTCTGGTGTTTTCTAAATACCCTGTAAATACGGTACATTATGTCATTTATACTAATAAGGAAAACCAAAGTAGCTGGCAAAATTTGGCTGAAATGACGGGGCTTAGGGTGGGGGCAATGAGAGGATGGGATTATGGTAGTTATTGGAATTCTCATCTTGAACATATTGAACTAAGGGAAGTCAATACCGTTGAGCAAGGATTCCAAATGTTAGATTATAGGAGAGTAGAAGGGCTAGCAGGTTACGAGGAAGTGTTTGATCATTATTTAATCGAGACGTCTATCGATAAAAAGTTTCAAAAACTGGCGGCTTTCGATCAAGGGTTTGAGTTTTTATCAGGCAATAAACTTAATACGAAAGTAAAACGTATTTTAAAAGATTTTGATTCATCCAGGCCATTTCTTCTTAAACAAGGGATATTGGCAGAACTCAAAAAACGCTGGTTTCCCCTACAAAATGGAAATTTTTAACTACACGCATTAGTGGTCAGTATAATCCAATGTATACCATCGTTGAGTTTATGCTGTGGTCTCCCTCGTAAAAAATTCTTCTTTGCTGATGAATATCATTGTTTACAGCATATAAAGTATTCATAGTAAATCGGTTTACACGTTATCTTTGAGGGTATTATGAAAATTAAAACATCTGTTTTATTGTTTTTATCAAGTGTCTTAATTACACCTTACAGCATTGCTGATAGTGCAGAGCATTGGGGGTATCAAGGTAAACGAGGGCCTGAACACTGGGGACAGCTTGATAAGTCATTTGCGACATGTCAGTCGGGACTTAATCAGTCGCCTATCAATATCAAACAAGGGTTTGATACAGAGTTGCCTGCACTGACTTGGAACAAGCCAATCCATACGAAAAATATTGTCAATAATGGGCATACAATACAGTTAAATGTTGAGCCGGGATCTATTTTAACTTGGGAAGGCGAAACCTATGAGCTGAAACAGTTTCACTTTCATACTCCCAGTGAAAATCAAATTGATGGTCAATCTTTCCCACTGGAAATGCATTTAGTACATGCTGATCAACAAGGTAAGTTGGCTGTTGTTGCAGTGATGTTTGAACAAGGCCATACCAATCAAGTACTACAACAACTGTGGGGAAAATTACCAAAGGCTGATGAGCAACAACCTTCGGCCCACACAGTAGCTTGGCAAAGTTTACTACCTGCAGAATGGGATTACTACTATTTTAATGGTTCACTTACAACACCACCTTGTACTGAAGGGGTAAGGTGGTTTGTCTTAAAGTCATCTATGAAAGTTAATCAACAACAGGTAGCGCAGTTTGCTAAAGTGTTACCAAATGGTACGAATAATCGACCTGTTCAACCGATTAATGCACGGCAAGTCTTAAAGTAACACTTCTATTGGTAAGTCATTATTACCACTCGTTCAGTGACTATTCTCATTTACTTACGAAGGGGTATTCCCCTTCGTTTCGTCTCATGCTATTGGAATTATTCACAAGATAATCTTTAATATTAAAAAAAATATAAATTTATTAATAAGAAAAATAGGATTATTAAATAAAATAAGCGTTCTAGCTGATTGATTTTCTAAATCAATACATTTAATAGAAACTATTTGAGCTGGTTTGTATTCTAAGAGTTAATTGGGTTGTGCTACAATCGTGCAATGAGGTTGTAACCACTCTTAGCATGGTATACCCACAGCGAAAAATATATAACGAAGTTTTTGAGGTGCTAACTTGCTATATCAAGAGGCGCACCTATAAAAGAGATTCGTGAAGTATAGTCGTGAAAGTTTTTTTTATATGTCATTGTCTTTAACCTTAGAAAAATGGGCTTGAGAGATTGTTTACTGAATAGCTCACCCTGGCTGTGCCAGTGAAAAAACTATTTAATGATGCTGTCCGTTTTTCCTAGTTGCATTAATTATTTTTAACTTTTTTTGTATATCAATAATTTTAACTATTTTATACCCGGGCCTAGCATATCGATTGATGGGTGTAAATCATCGTGATCGCTGTATGTGGGATGTCATAGGCAGTTGATAAGTAAATTAATCTGGAGTGTAGTAGATGGCCATAATCCCCTTGGATGAATTTAAAAAAGTCGCCGCTGTAAAATTTAAAAAGCAAGGTGAAAGTTACCAGCAGTTACTTCAACGTTATCAAGCTTATGAAGGGGTCAAAGGTAAAAACTCACCTGCAGAGTATGATGCATTAAAATTATTATTGGGTGAAGTTAACCAATATTTGGAAAAACATCCTGAGTCAGGACGAAATGCAGCAATACAAGCACTTAAAACACAGATTATCGAACGTCGCTATCAAGTTTGGCATGTTCAGCAAAATGAACAGTTAAAGCAGGAGCTAAGCCTGTTAGCGCAGGATCAGCAGCAGGCAAAAAAACAAGCGTACAATGAAGCACTCCAATTGCTAAAAGGGATTGTCGGTCATTCGTTTGAGCAGCCCAGTGAGTTAAGGCAGGTACTGGAAAGTCGTTTCTCTCAACAAGCGGTTGACTACTTAAATACGTTAACACAAGGGGTTTTGGCCAATGCTAAAAAACTCAATACAGGTATTCTTCGTGCAGTAACGGATACATTATTAAGTCCTGAGTTTGCTAATTTACAGAAAGCATTAGATGTTGTGACATTGAATACCAATAGTCCCGTTTCTGAACAGGGGCGATTTGCTGTCGCACAGGAATTGGCAAAGTTTCCTGCTGAGTTATTAGATTTAATGAAAGCCCACAATATTAGTGTGCTTGTTACCCAAGATAGTATTACCAGTTATTATCAGGAATTGAAAGGTGTCACTCCTCGTGGTTGGCCTGCAGGACAAACATGGGACTCTGTTCCTGGTGTGGGGGCATTTGGTGCTTACCGGGGCGCTGTTATTGCGGTTAAGCTGGATGCAAATGGAAAATGGGTCGTGCCAAAAACAGGTGATGGGCATAATGCGGCCAATCTGGTACTGCATGAAACAGCTCATGCTATTGATCGTATTGTCGGTGAAGCAAGTAATGGCGGACAATATCTGAGTAACCGAAAATCATTTTTAGCAGCCTGGCAAGGGGATTTTCATAATTTAGGTGATGACTACTATAAACAAGGTGGCACACAAGCCGGTCGAGAAGAAACTTTTGCGGAAGGGATTGCCAGGCACTATGAAAAAACGGCTCAGTTAAATTGGAAAAATGTACAGACATGGCTGTCAAATAAACCATTTGATAAATACGCTCAACAGTTTTATGACGAGTTTTCTGCAAGCTGGTGGCAAAAACAATTATCAAACGAGTTTTCTGCAGAAGTTAAAGCCTACGTTGAGCAGCAAGTACCAGAACTTAAATTACAAGAAAAACTGGACTTTGTAACACTGCGTAAAATTTACCAAGCGATTAATGATGCACCTATTGCTGGAAATAATGCACCGCTAGCGAGCTTGAATGCGCTAAAATCATCACAACCTTTATTGTCTTCTATTGCGCCACCACCACCTTCAGTGGATAACCTAGCTACGGTGTGGAGTGATGTTCCAAGTCGGGAACTACTAGTCAAGCAGGCCGCTGTAGTAGGTAAGCCACAAGGTGAAAGTTATAAAGCACTATTAAGCCAGCTTCAGCAATTTTGGCAGCAAAATGGTAGTGATCGAATTAATACGGCATTTAAATTATATCAGCAAGCCGGAGACTACATTGATCGTCACCCAGATTCAAAGCGTAATGGTGCGATTCAAGGATTACGTCAGCATTTAGCACGTGCTATTAATAAAGCGCAATCAGATCACCCTCAAACACAAGAAACACTCGCCAGAGTTAAAGCGCGTTTACAGCTTTTGCAATTAGAGGAAGGTTTAATTGCTGCCCCTCGGTCCGGTCAGGCTACGCAGCTAGCTGACGGAACTAGGGTTTTAACTAGCTCGCCGAATGCTGGTATTGACTCATTACAGCACTTACAAACGGTATTTGATCCATCTCTTAGAGATCAGGAACTTGCTGTAGGACGTGAAGCGGGTAATAAAGTAAAAGCGCAGGCCAATATATCCCAAGCAGAAGCAGATGCTATTACCTGGTATACCAAAGAAGGTTTCCAATATATCAATGATATGCTACGAAATGATCAGCCATTGACTCACTTTGTTAAGGATTATGGTATCAGTGCATTGCAGGGCTTAAATAAACTGGCTAATTATGAAGGCACAGTTTATCGCGCACTTGCAGTCGATGATTTATCCACGCTTGCTGACCGATTGACACCAGGACAGTTGGTGGGTGATAAAGGATTTTTATCAACCTCCACGAGTGCAGAGTTTGCTAAAGCGTTTCGTGGTGGCAAAGGTACCGTTATTTATGCCATTGAAGGTGTCACTAATGGCCGTAATGTCACTGGATTTGCGCAGCTAGAGCAAGCAGAAGTTTTGTTACAGCCAGGTAGCCATTTTCGAGTTGAGGCCACGAAACTCACCGATAACAATCTTTATGTGGTATTAAAGCAAGCTGATAATTTAAAAGCGGGTGAAGTGGTTCGAAACCTGGCAACAGGTGATGTATTAGGGGCGGTCATTAATGGTCAAACAACCACTCTGATAGATGATGTTAAGAAAACCTTCGTTGACCCTAATATTGCTGCTTTACTGGATATTCCGCAGCCAGGTGCAGCAAATGCTGGCCTTGGCAATACACCTCTCACTGGCGATTTACCTCCACCTCCACCCGTGACAACGGATAATGAATCTGCTTTAGTCGAAGCGGCCAGTCATCGCAAATTGGATATCACTGAAAAAGCAAAATATGTAGCCACAATTTACAACCGTCTGGCCAATGGGGTTACTACTGATGATGCCTATGGCGTAATTACACCAGGGTTTGAACGACCCACAGAAACAGCTCTTGCCCAGCTCAATGAAACAATACTGACAAAAGCAAAAAAAGCTATCGCTGAGAGTATTGATAAAACATTAGGTACATTACGCGGACAGCAACATAGTGTACCTGAAAGTTTGAATGCTCAAGTACGTGATGAGTTGGCATCTCTCTTTGTCGAAGCCACGGTTAAACAAGATTATGATTTACGTGCGGCATTAATTGCCAAAGTTGAGGCACTTGGTATTCCATTTGAGGCTAAAGGTCAGGGTGAAAAACTGCTCGCATTTTGGTCTGGGGAATGGCATGGATATGAATATGTGCTTAATCAGAAACTAGGTGCTGAAGGTAAAGCCATTGCAGTCGATCATCATGTTTCGGGTATCGAGTTTTTACACCAACTTCGTAATAGTTTAGATCATTTTGCTACGGATCTACGAGATAAGCCAACACTTAAAAACCTATTCCAGCAGGGAAGTCGAACATTAGCAGGTTATTTAAGCTCTGTTTATGCGACGGGCGCACAGGGTACAACTTATGTACTGTCTGAAGGTGGCATACAATTAAATAATTATTTTTGGAATGTTGAATTACCTGTGCTGAGAAAAATGCAGCGTGATGGCATTTTACAAGACATTAAAATTCTTTTTGAAAAGTTTGAGAGCTACGTTGATAAACCGCTCAGTGAAATTGGAGTTGCTGTTAGCAACAAAGATGTGCCTGTTAAGGTGCAATTGCAACGATTGCCTGAGCATCTGCAATCATGGGCGATTGTGAATGATTTTAAAAAGTTTGCAGATGGACAATTAACGCCTGCACTGGTCGCGTTGCATCAAGCCGCTAAACGTTATATTGACTTACATCCATCATCTAAACGTATACCCGCGGTCAAAGCGTTATTACAGTCAGTATCCAGCCAATTAATTTCATTAAATGAGTTAGCGTCTAAACCTCTGGCCGATCAACTGACGTTTGTAAAACAGTTTGCCCAAAAAACATCAATTAATAATGGTTTTCCTGAAATACTCTCACTTGCAGACTTTTCGACGAAGGCATCAGTCATTGGTAAGCCTAAAGGTGAAGGGTATCAGTCCGTTTTAACGGCGTTGGCAGCGTTACATAGTCAAGCCAGTAAAACAGCATTACCGGGTGATCGCACATTAATTGATTTGGGGTTAAATGGTGATTTTATTAATCATCATGCCGATAATTTAAGGCATCAACTGTTGCCATTTAATCTATTGCGGGAAACATGGGGAGTGAAAGTTAACCATGATATTACCAATGGGCAGGTGGCCATTACATTAGCTGATGGACGTCAGGTTAATGTACAGGTTGATGTTGCTGGTAATCAACGACAACAGTTAGCTACACTGCAGCGTTTTATTCTCGCTAATTATGATCAAACCTCTATTCCTAGTGGGTTAGCGTTAGCGGGTGACCAAATTAAGCAGATCAGTGACGCAGACTCAATCGTGCTGGCAACGCGTACTGAGGGACAGTGGCAGTTAACAGCAAAGTCATCAGTGGCATTTCCTCATGAAAATTACCAGGCGTATCGTTTTGCTGTAGCGCAAGATAAATTGGCTCGACAAATACAGTCTGGTGTTTATGAATACCAAGATAGTCGTGTATCTCATGTCGTTAAAATTGATGATACCTATTATGCCGCTAAGTTTGATAAAGATAACAATACCTGGCGATTAGTAGATAGTACAAATACGGCTAAACCGGGTGTGGCGGTTCACTTAGATGATGGGCAGTGGCAATTAAACTTAAAAGTAGGTTTAGCGGGTGGTAGGTCTGCTAATACAACGGATAGTGCAGACTCATTCACTCGTCAAAGTCAATGGGTTGCCACGTTATCCGATCAGCTTAATCAGCTATCAGGCGATATTCACTTTAAAGCATCAACCTTTACTCAGTTTGATACTGCTAGGCAGCCTGCTATTGATAAAGCGAATACGTTATTAGCAACACAACACCCTGTTTGGCTGGACACGTTTAATCACTTCGCGGAATTAAATAATGAACAGGCTTTAGGTCAATTAAGTGAGACTGACCAGCGTCAGTTAAGTAGTTACTTAGAGCAATTGGTTCAATTAAGTGCGGCAGCAGAAGAAAAACATTTATTCAGTGGTGGACAGTCACAGTCTGTGACGGACTTTGTTGGTTCTCTTCAGCAACAAGATAACCGAAGTAATGCAACTTATGTGTTAAGTGTGGCTGACCAACATGTGTTGATACAGGTGCATGACGCTAATGGGGAAGTCCGTATTAGCTTAAGTGGTACGGCATTAGGACAGGTATCTGGTATCCAGAATTATGGGCAATTACAACAGGCGTTAACAATATATCTGGATACCCTAAGTGATAGCCAACAACAGTCTTATGATCAGTTCAAGGTAGAATCAGTTAATGCCGAACAAGTAACACAGCTTGGTGAAACTCAACCTGCATTTAGCACGGCATTACGCGGCTCCATTCCTGGTACTGAGCAGCTACTGAAAGGGTTGGATAATACACAGGGGTTATTACAGCTGGGTGAGTTGCATATCAGCCGAGTGATGCTGCATGAGCTGGGTGCAACCGTTGATGGTAAGCCTGTTGATGTTAATACAGACTTTGCAGACGCTGAGCTTGCCAGCAAGTTGCAGTTGAGTGAGGGTAAATTACAGGCTTACTTAGCGCACAGTCATGAAGGTGGTGCTCAGGATACACAGACGGTTAGCCAATTAATAACATGGGTAAAACAGCAGCGTAGTCAGTCAGGAAATACATCACCTGCCGTTGTTGAACAAGGGTTACCTGATCATTGGCTGAGGGATCAATTGGCTCAGTTAGCCAGTAATCGCTATGCCTTTGAACAAGGCAAACAACTTGTCGAAGTCGCGAAGCTTAATCATTTATCTGTTGAATTAGCGCCCAGTACCAGTCATAAACCTCAGGCTGCTTTAGCGAATGTATTAGCAACTGCTCGTGCACAACAGCTTGACGCAGGAGTTGAGACACTATTAGCGAATCAAAACCGCATTAATTTTTTACAAACGACTCAACAGCAAGGCCGGGCAACTTCAGCAGAAACTGAGTCCTTAACACAACTGTTGTCGACCCAAGATGCATTGGTGAAGGCTTATCAAAGTGCCCCTTCCTTTAAGCAGTCATTAGGCTATTTAAGTATTCGTGATATTGTTCGGCAGGTAAGTGGTACGGCAGATAAAACACTGACGTTACGCTCTGGAAAATATCATTATTTAGTCAGCCAACAGAAGGGTAAGTTATCCTTTTATGATCCTGCCGTAGGCTGGATTTCAGGATTTAATTCTACTGATGGACTGCAACAGTTTCTCACGAATTATTTTTCTGATAGTGCTCGGTTGCAGTTAGGCACAGCCACATCAGCCTTTCAAACGCATGAAATTGCACCACAGTTTTTAAATAATGAACACGTTGCTTCATTAACCGATACCTTACGCACTGCAGCACCTGTTGAATTAGACCGTTTAGCACAGCTGGATTTACAACAAGGTCCTGTTAAATTGGGTGAGCAGTCTATCAGTCGAGTAAAATTGTGGCAGTTAGGCGCTAAAGCTGAGGGGCAGTCATTATCGAGTTTGAATTTCCAAGGTGACTGGGCATCATCGGTTCGTTTTGATGGTCAGTTATTGCAAGCTCACTTATCAACCAATCCTCCCAGTGATTTTATTGATAGTGTCAAACTATTGAAAACGATTGCACAACAGCGCAATAGTGATATCAGTAGTGTGGTGGATGGGGTAGAAAGTTCATCATTCAAGCAAGTCATAACATCACTGGAAGGTGATAGTCCACTTTCCTCACAACAAATACATCAGTTGCAGCGAAAAATTGCAGGTCCTCGTATTAATATCGGGACAATCAAACATATTGCAAGCCAAACACCAGGTGTAGCACTGCAAGTGTGGGGTATTTACTCGGGTATTAAATCGGCGGTAGATGCCTTTAAAAAAGGTGATACCCAAGAAGGTTTAATCCAGACGGGGGCGGTAGCTGCGAACCTTGCCTCAATTCCTGCAGAAATCGCTTTAAACCGCACTTTACCAAAACTAGGGCAACGGTTGACTGCCCGTTTAGCTGGGAGCGGATCAAGATTTGCCGCGGCTAGCAGTAACTTGGGCAAGTTGCTTGGACGAGCGGGTGGTCTGGGTGCAGCATTAATTACCTTGCCCTTTGATATTTATAGTGCCTATAAAGCATTTTCGGATGCAGGTAAAGAAGGCTTAACCGATAAACAACGACAAGACTTGTATGTCCAGGGTGGTTTTTCGGTGGCGGGTGCTGCAGTTTCATTGTCCCTTGGCGTTGCCGCTTTAGCAACAGGGAGTGCGGCATTAGGACCTATTGGTATTGGTTTAAGCGTGGCATTAATTGTCGGCTCGCAAATTTATTCTGCTGTACGTCAGGTGGAGGATGTCTGGGAGTATGTACCGGCACTGGATAACTGGCAGCATCGGTTACGCCAGGGTTGGTTAGCCTTTACAGGCCAAGAGATGGATCAGTGGGTGTTGGATGCTTATAAGGTTAATAAAACCAAGGAAATGTATCTTGAGCAAGCTAAATCCAATGCGGAGGAGTTATTAAAAGGTGAGTTGGGTAACTTAGTTGACACAATTGTTTACGGTGATGTTGATGTTGTTATCCAGGAGAACAAGGTATATAACGCTAATGGCTATGATATTGTCCGTGATCCTGTGGTGAAAGGCGACGAGGATGTTATTTTCGCTCAGGATGGCATTAATGCGTTGTTAGCTACAGAACAGCGTGAAGGTATACGTCCCACCCTTACTGTTCAGGGTGAACAGGATGACAAAAAAGGAGTATTTTTCAATATTGGTGATGGTCATGATACCGTGTTTGGGGTCACTAATAAGAAAAATGAGTTTTTATTTGGTAAAGGCAATAAAAATCTAAAAGGCGGTAAGTTGGATGATAATTTTACCTTTGCTGCAGGACACTCATTACTTAAAAATTTCGTTAATAATCCCGATAAATTGAACGATCGTATTTTCTTTGAAATTGATGGTGGTGAAGGTCAAAATACCTTAATTTTAAATGCTGAAACGTATTATAAATATGATCTTGAACGGCAATATACCGGTTTTATTGTTGATTTAAACCAAGGCAAAGTGTGGTTAAGAAAATCAGGTGAATCTGGAGAAGCTGCACGTGGGCCAGAAATTGGCTTGTTAAGAAATATTCAACATACATTAGGTGCATCTCAAGGAAGTGACATTATTTATGGTAATGATCAGAGCAACCGGTTATTGGCAAATAATGGCGATCAGGTTTTTGCCGGCGGTGGCAGCGATATTATCACTGTGACTGATCGTGCGACCGTTGATGGGGGGCGTGGTCAGGATATCTATCTGGTGCAGAATGATGCCAGCAATGTAGTCATTCACGAAGATGGTGCTGATGTATCCGTTATTCGTTTGGAATTTTCACTGGATGAAATCACTGATTGGCAGTTAATTGAGGGTGATTTACGGATAGGATTACAGGATCAGTTTAAATCGGTCACAATTAAAGGTGTGTATCAAAGGTCTAATAACCAGTGGCAGTTAGTCAATGACAAATTAAACTTCCAAACCCGTGATGGCTTTATGCTGGTACCACAGCTTGATAAAACACGTACGACAGAAGCAGCACAACAATTAACCTCCATTCAATTAGCGGTACGTTATTTGAAGCCTGGTGACAAAACGTATTTTGCTGAGAAAACCGGTGTTACGATTGATTTAGGTGAAAATCGTATTGATGGAAATAATCAAGGTGGTATTCAACAAGCCGATGAGTTTGTAGGAAAGGATGATCCTTCTGTTATTGTGGCTGATAGCCAGCATAGTGCTATTGAAGGTAAGCCAGCAGGACAGCGTTATTTAATTACCCGTGGTGCGGGTGACATTACCATTAAACCAGAAGCACAATCAGATGATAATGCAGTCATTAATACATTATTGCTTGATTACGATGAGTCTGAAATAAAAGGGATAGATATCCAGTATGAAGTAGAACATTATGGGTATGGCTACTATCGGAAAAACTATACGCTTGTTGTGACATTTCAGGATGGGCGTGAGCTGCTATTACCTAATGTTATTGATAAAACAATACATGTTGGCGATGCGTTGGCAAGAGGTGGTAAAACGTTACGAGATTATCGACTGATTACACGTGATGGTATTGCTTTATCGCTGCAAGACTATTCTATAAGTGGCTCACGGTATAGTACTAAACTTTTTCATCATGAAGGCCATTACGCTGATAAAACTAAGGAAGGTATTAAAAGAGTTAATACGCGTGACTTATTGGAGAGAAAAGACTACACCTTAACAGACTGGCAGTGGGGTAAAGGTAAAACCTTAGCTGAGCGCTATGTATTATCAGGTGAAGGAACATTTTTTGCTGACCATATTATTGGTAGTGATAAAAATGACCTGATTCGAGGTTATGGTGGTGATGATTTACTTCAGGGTAAAGATGGGCATGATACTTACGTTGTGGGAGCACTAGAGGGAACAGTGACCATTGATAATCGTGCTACTGATAATAAACTGGATAGTTTGGTGATTGCTGCCAGTTTTAATGATATCAAGAGCCATCGGGAAAATAATGATTTAGTGATTTCTGCCCGATTACCACGTCCTGATGGGAAGGGTAATACGGTATATATTGACCGGAAAATTGTGTTACAAAACTATTTTGTCAGTGAGGTTTTCCGTCACTTGACTATTGTGTCAAATGAAGGCCATCAACAAGAATGGGTGGTTGATGAGTTTGGCAACTTAAGCCGTATTATTACGGGTAAACAATCTGCAGCAGATCATTATTTATCTGATACATTAGCTACTTTGGAGAAAGACCAACCTCAGCTAGCAGATAAAAATAACTATCAGAATCATGAGATAGCTCTTAACCATGTAGTGGATGCGGATAAATTATCTGCGACACGATTTGTGGGTAGTCAACATGATGATCATATTATTTTAAAGACAGCAGGTCAGTTAAATAAACTGCAAATGGATGGACCTAAGGTCATTTACAATATTGACCTGGGTGAAGGCAATAATACGATTGATTTGAGCCAATTCTTCAAAAAAGGCGTTTATGTCAGCTTAATGGGACCGGCTGGTATTTCCTATAATACTGAGGCTTATGAGTTAAAACCCACAGATATATTAAACGAAACGATTCGTGTTAATAATGTGGTTAACATAATGGGTACTGATGGTAATGACGATTTACGTGGCAACAATGGAGGCAACCTGCTTGCGGGCGGTGATGGCGAAGATACCATTGATGGTAAAGAAGGTCGTAATATTTTAATAGGTGGAGCGGGTAACGACACTATTTATAGTGGTTCTCATCAAGACCTGATCATTTTTAGTCGCGGTGATGGGCACGATAGTATTGCTGGCAATACGGTCAATGATGTGATTGAAATTAATGGTTACAGCTTAAATGATTTACATTTTAGCCTGACATCTGAAAACCAATTAAAAGTGACGTTTAATGGTGAAGAACATGATGGAATAACCATCGCGCATTGGTCGAGTAACTGGAATCTGGTTATTAAAACGGAAGATGGGGTTATCAATAAAGCAGGTATTGATACATTAATTCCACTTTTCTCTGAGGTGGATGCTCAAAAATGGGCCGCTGGGCAAATTGCGGTTAATTCATCTCAGGAGAAAGCATTACATAGTGCGTGGCAGTTAACTCGTTTTACTTTACAGGGTGATGATGACCATGCCTCAGTGCTGACTGGCCAGCAAGGAAATGAAGAATTCATTGCGGGTAACGGTGGAACTGTGATTCGTGCTGGTGCTGGTGATGATGAACTAACGGATGGTGTGGGTAATGATGTATTGATCGCTGAGACGGGTGATGATCTGATTACGTTTAACCGTGCTGGAGAGGATGTTGCGAGTGGGGGGGAAGGTGACGATATTTATCGAGTAACTTCTTCGAGCCAGGGTATTAAAGTGATTGATAACCTAGCGGAAATTGGTGAAGACATACTTGTGCTTGAGCAAGCAAAAGGATTGGCCGATATTCAACTTGCGAAAAATGGTTTAGATCTACATATTTTACTCAAAGATGCGACTGGTAAGGTTAACACTAAAGACTTACCTGAAATTATTATCAAGAACTATTATCTGTCAGAAAAACATCGCCATTTAGACTTGGTGTTGGAAAATATCGATGTATCACATGCTGAGTTGTATGGACTTGCTAAACTGGCATTAAAACGAAAAGATGTTTTAAGTAATAACTCGATAAATGGTGCACAATCAACCGATATTAACCCGTTACACAACAGCGACCGCCCATTGGCTGTTTCACTGAATGGTGAGCTGATGGATGGGCCCATATTTAAGGGATCTAAGTATGCCGATTACGTTAAGCTGACGAAAGTTGGGCATTTACAGGAACTGAATTTAGGTCAAGGAGACAACACTCTCGACTTATCTGACTTGGTTGTCGACGGTAATACGTCAGTTGTTTTATTACCTGAATCCCATCCTTATCAGCGGCTACATGTCAATGGTAAAGAAATACAATTGCATGGTGTGCAACGTGTCATTGGTAGTGCTGCAGATGATAATCTTTATGGTAATGAATCTGCGAATATCTTGCATGGTGGTATGGGTAATGATCGATTGTTTGGATTAAAAAACAGTAACACGCTCATTGGTGGTAAAGGTGATGACTATATACGCAGTGGTCAGGATCAAGATACCATTATTTTTGAACAGGGTGATGGTCATGATCAGGTGGTAGGTGATACGACGGGTGATGTCATTAAGCTAAAAGGTGTGAATGCCTACGATGTGCATTTTTCCATGGAAGGGAATGCGCTTGAGATCGGTTTTAAAGGGCAGCAAAATGATAAAATCACCATTGCTGACTGGAACCAAAATCAAGGTCTTTATATTACGACGGATGATGGCAGTGTGCTTGATAAGCAGGGAATTGGTCAGTTGGTTCAAGCCATGGCATCGTTACCAAGCGATTCGTGGTCTGCCTCAACGCCAATAACTGATGAGATCAAAGCCACAATGACACAGGCATGGACAATAGCTAAATCATAAACCTAACAATAATGAGGTAAAAAAGCAGCCTGATGGCTGCTTTTTTTTTATTTTTTTATTTAGGTGAGGCGGAATGCGTATAATGACTGATAGCCTGGTCAATAATAGTTTGATATTGGTTGGTTTCTATTAATTCGTTAATGGCATAGTCAAACTGTTTGATTAAATCGGTTGAAAATTTAGATTTTTTTGATAACAGTAAGGTGAATTTCATTGTTCCGTAGACTTTCGGTAAAATGATAAGCTTATTTTGTAAAGCTAACCGAGCCACTTCGTAGTTGCCCACGGCATAGGCTTGAATCATAAGGTCTGCATAGTCTTTTACGATACGTTGTAAACAATTGCTTGCCTTTGGTACGGTATGAAAATTAATTTGGTGGCTTTCCCAGAAATTATATCCCCAGCCATTGCCAATGATTTCACAAACTCTGAAATTTTGAAAATCCTCAGCAAAAGAAACATGATTAATGTGCTGAATAATGTAAGGCTCATTACGAGTAATGGCTTGCATTTTAATGGTATAGACAATATTAACTGAACGGTATGTATAAGAAAGGCGCTCGTCAGTGGGAACGGTTATAAATGCATCCATCGTACCTTTTTTGACTTCTGATTGAACTCTTTTCCAGGGAAAGCCATAGTTAATTGGGGTTATGTGGAAGTGGTTATCAAAAATAGTATCTAAAAGATCAACCAGTATTCCATGTACTTGGTTTTGTGGTCCCATGAATGAGTATGGGGGCCAGTCGCTGTTATAAGCAATATTAATTGTTTCACTCCAAGTGGGTGAAGCTATTAATGAGCAAAGTTTAAAGAATAAAACCTGACGATAAAGTAGCTTCATGGGTAAGTTGTTTATTTTCAGTGAAGTTTAGTCTTACCTTTATCACCTATGAGGAAGAAAAGGAAAGTAGCTGCAATAATAACCAATTTATTAAAGTCATCATTTTCAGCCACTTACTATACTATGAACATATAGAATACTGCTTTAAAGTATAGTGAAAAGAAGTGGATAGCGCGTTGTTTATGACAAGTGTTTTAGAATAGAGTGAAATAATGTTTAGAGACGGCATTTTTGCACATTATTCTGTGACTGGCAAGGCATCAGGGGGGGCTAACGGATACTGATAACAAAGGAATATATGGCCTATACTGCAGTCAAGCAAAGCGAATATTTGTGGAAAAGTGCGAATGAGGCTTCATTAATTATGCGGTTTAGTTGTTGTTGGGTATTTTTTAGTGTGGTTGCATTCAATAATACGCATCTTTATGCTGATCCTCTTGAAATAGTAATGGACTATTATCCTCCTTTTAGTTATGAAGAACGTGGGGTTGCTAAAGGCATCTGTACCGATGTGGTTAATGCAGTGCTACAAAAGATAGAACGACAAGCCGTAATTACTCAGTTGCCTTTTGCTCGAGCGTATAAAAAAACAATGGAAGGTCAGGGTGTTTATGAATTTTGTGTTGTGCGAACACCTCAGCGAGAAAAGTTATTTCAGTGGGTCGGAATTGTGGGACCTGCAGAGCAGGCCTTAATAGCTAAAAAAGAAAGTAAAATAGTCATAGACGATATATTCCAGTTAAAAAAATATCATATCGGGTTGGTTGTGGAGGATGTTGTCGATCAGCACTTATCTAACTATGAAGCAAAATATAATTTAAATATAGAACGTGTGCCTAGCTATGAAGTCAATATGAAAAAGCTCATAAATGGGAGAATCGATATATGGGGGGGTAATTTGCATGTAGGATTTTATTTAATAAAAAAACTTGGGGGAGAAATGAAGGATTATGAGATGGTATATAATATTAAAAGTTTAAAGGGGGATTACTACTTGGTCACTGGAATTAAAACTGATAAAAATGTTGTGGCTGAACTAAAGGAAGGTTTTGAAAAGGTGCATTCAGGTAGTGTTTATCAAACCATTGTTGATAGTTATCTAGGAAACGAATAATTCATCCCTGACTTTATAGGTTGTTTATTGGCAGAAGCTATACTTATTATTAATTATTTTATATGCAGTTGCTCTGCTTTTTTTATGAGGTGAAAAGCCCATAAATATGGGCTTATAATATAAAAATTTTCTATCATAATAGTTAATGGACTGGAAAGTAATTACTGACTGGTAATTTAGCCCATTCGAAAGGAATATTATGCGCTTCTGTGTAGTCTTCAAACAGGCCAATCGCTTCGCGAACTCGATCTAAGTATCTATCCGCAGACTCTTGGTGAAAACCAATGGATACATAGATATTCTGGTCAGGGTTTTGTTGCCATTTTTCAATATTTTTCTTAAGGACATCAAGCATTCCTTCAGCAGTAATGTAGTCTGCGAGAATGCCATTGTCTGGTATTTCCACGAGTTGAGCATTTTCAGAACCACGTATCCTATAGGGATGTGAATCTGTATCTGTTGCTGTCCAAAGGTTATCCAGCCAGCGATATAATGGCAGCTTTTCCCATGGACTATCTTTGAGTAACTCTGAAGGAACTGCAGAAGAATCATAGCGAATTCCTTCTTCAGCAAGGGCTTGTATAACATGAGATTTGGCCATCCAACCACCTGCACGGAAACTGACAGGTTGGTCAAAACCTTCATCCATCAGTATACGTTTACTCTTACGAATTATTTTCTTTAACTCGTCTTTATTGTAGGCACTAATATCGATTTCATGTCCACAGTCTTTAGGGGTTTCACAATTTGCGAGATCGATGGGCGTATTGGTATGTGCTCGAGGAGCAGTTTTAAATACGACATTACTTGCTTCAGCAAGCGAGCGCCAACCATGTATGTGCAGGCCATGTTCATCAATGGGCAGTAGCACCGACTGTATTTTTTGGGTTACATCTACAGGGTTTGCATCTGCTTTAGTGTAGTAAGCAGCATTTAAAAAGTGTAGTAGGCCGATCTCAGGGAAATCTTCCCGAAAAGTTTTCATTTTTTGTAGATCTTTATCTTTTAAGAAGTAGCCCTCCCAGTCAACGCTAATAATAGCGACCACTTTACCTTGAGCGAAGGCATGGTGGCTTAACAGGAAAATCCAGCAGATGAAGAATATTTTAGAAAAACTGAATTTAGACTTTTGTTTCATTAATATACCTTATATGTCTTATTGTTGGACGTATATGGTATACATATTTTTTTATAATAATAAATAAGATATTTAATATAATGGATAAAAAAATCTCCTACAAAACCTTCTATGTCGTGCGTTGGTTCGAGTTTATAAAGTAAATTAACAGTTTTTTCATAGACAACCGTTGAAGTGTGCAGTTTGTATCACAGGAGATAAACTTTTTAATGCTTTGATTTACTTATGGTTGGTATGTCTCACAACTTAAGACAATCAGAATGGTGTGGTTGACAGTTGCTTACAATGGGTATTCATCGTGTTCTTGAATAATCAATAACTATAACAAAAAACAAGAATGACTATTCAGTTAAATGGTGTTGCATATATGCGTCGCAAAAGATCTGCTGTGAAAGTAAGGCCTTATACCATTATGGGTATAGGATTTTGTTAATTGATGGAGTAAAAGATCAACAAATAGCCAAGTTTGGTTTTGCAAAAGCTATTGTGCTTACGCATACTAACTACTAAACCTTAGGGCTTTTTTAGTATGAGAATATTGATACTATTCGTTTGCCTATTGCTATCGTTTTTTAACGCGGCTGAAGCAGATGATAAGATTAAAGTGGTCTTTGTAAGTTGCTGTTTACCTGAAGGTTTTTTCTGGCCCAAGGTGGAAGCGTTTATGCGAGCTGCAGCAGATGATTTGAATATTGAGCTTGAAGTGCTCTATGCGCAAATGGATTATATGTACATGAAAAGCATTGCTGTTAGTGTAGCGAACCGTCAAGTTAAACCTGATTACCTCATAATAGATAATTATAAATTAGCAGCAGGAAAAATAATAAAAACGTTGAGTGAATCAAAAATAAAAATATTTTTAATGGCTAATGGCCTAACAAAAGAACAGGCTTCTATTTATGGTAATCCTCGTGAAATTTATCCAAATTGGATAGGAGAGTTAACACCTGATAACTATTATGCTGGATACCAGTTAGCTAAATCGACAATAGATTATTTTTTGTCACATAACAATAATATCAATGTAAATATTCTTGCATTATCAGGGGATCAAGCAACACCCGCAAGTATAGCGCGTGTGAATGGTCTTAAAAAAGCAATATCTCATTATCAAAATGTGGTGATCAAGCAAGTTATACCTGGCAATTGGCAACAACAGGATGCGTATAAAAAAACATATCATCTCATAAGACGATACCCTGACATCAATGTTGTTTGGGCTGCGAATGATGAAATGGCCTTAGGCGCAATGGAAAGTGTCATTGAGTATGGTAAGCAGCCTGGAAAAGATATTTACTTTAGTGGCATTAACTGGAAAAAAGAAGCATTGAAGAAAGTACAGGATGGTTCAATGGTCGTCAGTATTGGTGGACATTTTATGATGGGGGGATGGGCACTGGTTATTTTACATGACTATCACTTCGGTATTGATTTTGCTCAATCCGAAGGACTAAAGATGAAAATGAAATTGTTTAATGTCATTGATGTTCATAATGTGCAACGTTATTTAGAAACATTGGGTGATGAACAGTGGCAAAAAATAAATTTTAAACACTTTTCAAAACGGTATAATTCAAGTCTGACACAATATGACTTTAGTTTAAACTCGATACTACATAATATTGAAGAAGTTAATTTGACAAAGAAAGGCCAAAATTAATTAAGCTTGCTGAATTGTCCTAGTATATCTTCACTTAAGTAAAGTGGTATAAAAAAGGTGGTGTTCTTTAATATAACTACATTCTTACTCACTCAATTTCAGGAAGGTGCGCATGCAATCGTTCATGAGTTAAAATCATTAAAGAGCACCACTTCATAAATAAGCTCCACATTGGTAGTTTTTATTACTTTATGAATTCCCTCACTATTGTTGTTATCTACGACCCCATATAGCCCCAAGATATATACTTACTTCAAAATGGGATATACCTATAAAGTAGTATTTTTTTATGTCACTGGCTAGTGAAGTGTTTTTTAAAAGAAGATGACTGTAATTTTAAAGTTGATAGGGAGGGTATACAACGCTTGATTAATAATTACTATTGAACCTATCTATTTTTTCAATCTATTTTCTGCCTCTTACATCATAAGAAACTGCTATACCTAACTTGCCAGCCTTCTGATTTCTTACCCCTAAGGGAGTATTTCTTATGATAAAAAAAGTGATTACGAGCGTTGCTGTTTGGGCGGTAATTATATCCCCACTGACACCCTTTAGTCAGGCTTTTGCTCAAGCTGAACCAAAGCCAAACAAGTTTTGGTGGCCTAAACAGTTAAATCTGAAACCCCTTCGTCAGCATGCAGAGGAATCAAACCCATTGGGTGAAAAATTCAACTATGCAGAGGCTTTTAAGAGCCTTGATATAAATGCTGTGAAGAAGGATATAAAAGCATTACTAACCACTTCTCAGGACTGGTGGCCTGCTGACTATGGTCATTATGGTCCTTTTTTTATTCGGATGGCCTGGCATAGTGCAGGGACTTATCGAGTGGGTGATGGTCGTGGTGGTGCTGGTGGTGGTCAACAGAGGTTCGACCCTCTCAATAGTTGGCCAGATAATGCCAACTTGGATAAAGCGCGTCGACTACTGTGGCCTATCAAGCAGAAATATGGACGGAAAATATCCTGGGCTGACTTGATGATTCTAACAGGCAATGTATCGCTCGAATCTATGGGGTTTAAAACATTTGGATTTGCAGGAGGCCGAGAGGATGATTGGGAGCCAGATATGGTTTACTGGGGGCCTGAGACAAAGTTTTTAGCCGATGAGCGCTACAGTGGAAAACGTGAACTGGAAAATCCACTTGCTGCTGTGCAGATGGGGCTGATTTATGTAAATCCTGAAGGGCCTAATGGTAATCCCGATCCGCTGGCGGCAGCAAAAGATATTCGTGACACGTTTGGTCGAATGGCCATGAATGATGAAGAGACGGTTGCGCTCATCGCGGGTGGACACACGTTCGGTAAATCGCATGGTGCGGTAAAGGCTGACTGCCTGGGGCCAGAACCTGCTGCAGGTGCTATTGAGCAACAAGGTTTAGGTTGGAAAAATAAATGTGGTAAAGGTAATGCTGAAGACACGATGACCAGTGGGTTGGAAGGTGCATGGTCCGTTAATCCCATAGCTTGGACTTCGCAGTATCTTGATAATTTGTTTGCTTTTGAATGGGTAAAAACAAAGAGTCCTGCTGGTGCGACTCAGTGGATTCCTGCTGATAATAAAGGAGCAAACCTTGTTCCGGATGCCCACGATGCGTCTAAAAGACATGCACCGATGATGTTTACCACTGACCTTGCACTGAAGTTTGACCCTGCATACAAGAAAATCGCAATGCGATTTAAAGAAAATCCAAAAGAATTCGAGTTAGCCTTTGCAAAAGCCTGGTTCAAATTAACACATCGTGATATGGGACCTCGTGCTCGCTACCTTGGCAAAAATATTCCGCAGGAGGAGTTGTTATGGCAAGACCCTGTTCCTGCCGCTGACTATAAACTGATTGACGAAAAAGATATTACCGCTTTGAAGTCAAAGATCCTTGCTTCTGGCTTATCCATACCTGAACTTGTCCGAAGTGCATGGGCATCAGCAGCTACTTTCCGTGGCACAGATATGCGAGGTGGTGCGAATGGTGCACGTATTCGGCTTGAACCACAAAAAGACTGGTCAGTGAATAATCCAAAGGAATTATCAAAGGTTCTCTCGCGCCTGGAGAGTATCCAAAAGGACTTTAATGGTTCACTTTCCGGTGGTAAGAAAGTATCCCTAGCGGATGTTATTGTTTTGGCAGGAACGGCGGCTATTGAACAAGCGGCTAAGAAAGGTGGCTTTGAAGTGAAAGTGGCTTTCCATCCTGGGCGTACTGATGCGTCTCAGCAGCAGACAGATGTTAAATCGTTTGCTGTGCTTGAGCCTAAGGCGGATGGCTTTCGTAATTATTATGAAAAAGGTTTAAACCGTTCACCAGCAGATATGTTGGTTGATCGCGCTAGCCTGTTAAATCTGACAGTTCCTGAAATGACCGTTCTTGTGGGGGGGATGCGTGCATTAAATGCTAATGCTGGTGAGTCTAAACATGGCGTGTTTACAGATAAACCTGGCGTATTGAGTAATGATTTCTTTGTAAATTTACTCGATATGGCGACGAAGTGGACAAAATCCTCCAAGTCAGAGGGTATTTATGAAGGACAAGATCGTAAAACAGGTAAATTGAAGTGGACAGCGACTCCTGTTGATTTGATCTTTGGCTCAAATTCTGAATTGCGTGCTGTCGCTGAAGTATATGCCGCGAATGATGGCAAAGAAAAGTTTGTTAATGACTTTGTAGCTGCCTGGACAAAAGTAATGACGTTAGACCGCTTTGATTTATAAATGGAGATTTTGGGGTGTGTTTTTACACCCCAAATAACCACCTCAAACCTGCCTTTATCCGCTAATTTTTACCCAGATTTACACTAATGTATTGCTAAGATGCTTTTAAGTATCTCTATATATACCCATAACGAAGGGTTTTTAGGAGCGGCCGTCAAGTGATGAAGCCTCAGGAGCTTATATTAATAAGTGACCGGGGTGGCAGTTAAATGCTCCTGCATAAACTGTATTCCCACCATCCTTGGTGATCAAGAACGCTGACAACAAACCCTAAAAATTATTCGTGAAGGGTATACACTTGTATTAAAGTGTATCGCGTATTGAACTTTAGCTAAATTGAAAGTATGTTTGCATGAAATAAACTCAGAGTAGAAAAGGGAATGGAGTGTAACGTTAAGGGATTTAACGTTTAGATATGCACTATAGATGTTTAGGTAGTAAAAAAGTGAGTAAATAATGGAACTCTATATCGCAATTATCGCCTTTATAGGTATTACCGTTTATTATTTTTACAATTATTGGGTGCCGGGTGAACCCATAAAAAAAAGTAAACTATTGGCATTTGCTTTAGTGGCTTCAAACCTTCTTTACGTTTTTATTTATTTACCTCCACCTGATCCTACCTGGACCAATATTTGGTGGTTTCCGACATTCTATTTGTGGACTGAAGTAGCTGCATACTCAATGATTTTACTACCTAATGATACTGAGGTAGGTGCAACTAAAGCATTAACTACTTATACTGCATGGTTTATGATGCTGCTTTTTTTTAGTATAGGAATGCTTGATGCGCTTTTTTAGTCAGGAAATCAGCCAAGACAAGCACATATAATTTTACCATTTAAAGAACTTTTTTCTAAAGCAGCTTTGTTCAAGGTTTGCAATATATGGGTTTGCTATACTCGTCACAAACTATATTTTTAGGCAAATGTTTTATGAGCAATACGCGCATCCACTTCTATAGGTAAATCCATATGATTAGCTATTTTCTTAGTTAAATTCAGTGCAGTTTCGATATCGGACGTTTTTACTAAATTATGCCATCCTTCCTTAGACTGAACGAATATATGATAAGTGACACCATACCGATGAGGTGTAGAAACTACTCTAAATTGCTTTAATGGCATAATGAGCTTTTTTCGATTTAAAAATGCCATTGAGTAGGCGTAGGTGATCCTACTTTTGGTTAACGTAATCTGTTGTAAACTTGGTGATAGCAGTTCTATGAAAGAAAGACAAGCCACAATAAAAAAGGTCGATAAAGCGAACACTAAATAACCATAGATCAAAAAAAAGATAGATGCCACTAGAAAAAAACACAAAAGCCAATGATCACTTTTATCTGACTCACAGGTGACTACCATCTCTTGTGTCGGGAAAACGACAACATCATAATCAGTTATATTATTATTCTCTGGCTGATTAATATGATCAAAATTGATATGGAAAAATGGTTCACCTGAGTCATTGTTAAAAATAAACTGTTTAGTAATCTTTGCGTCTGTTAATGCCGAAAGATACTCTGCATAGGTAAACACATTTGTATTGGAGTGCCACTGATCAACACTTAACAGACAGTAGTTATCTTTGTCTAACAGTTGAAAATAAATGTTGCTTTGGCAATTTGCATAGCCTGTGGTTCTTCTTTCAATATGAATGCTTTTAATGTCTGTAAGTAATATTACCTGCTCCGTATTGTTAGAAGAATATTTTATGTCGTTCTGGCCGATGTCCAAAGTGGCATCTTTAGTTTGATCTGCTTTCCATCCAATGATAGTGCCCAGTAAGAAAAACACGGTAAATGTTGGTAAAAAAACACTATTGGGTACATCCCACCAATAGATTAGTCCCAATACCAACATGATGATCATTTCTAATAAAAGCACAGTAGAAAAAGTAGAAATAAACCGTTCACCCCATGAAGGTTTGACTCCCTTTATATTAACTGTAGTCACTGCTTAATGTACCTAATTTAAAGACAATTACTTAACCTGTGTCTAATACTCTAACATCAAAATCTGCATGCTTGCCATGTGGCATGCATGCAGGTTGCCCTTCAGTATTACATGTTAATTACTTTAATCCCATCGGTTTGAGCATCTGAAGGGTTAGCGCTTTTCAACCACTCCGCCAGTTGTAGTAATTTATAATCATGGTTTTTATGATCGTAGTCGAGACGTTTGCACAGCTGCCACATTTCTTTCCAGTTTAAGTTCAATTTAACATTTTCTTGTTTCACGACAGGAAGCTTACCTGGTTTTTCGATAACTTGTTTTTCTTTAATGACGGTATTGACCAATTCAATGGCAGATGTTAGCTCTTCTGAGGCTGGGTCTTCTAACCAGGGAGATTCTTTGGCATTTAATGATATAGGCCGTTTGTCGATTTTAATTTTGCAACCTTTACCCACCAGTTGACTATCATCGCCATTAAAGCCTGAGTTGCTGATGGTTTTGAATTGGTTGAATTGTATGCACATGTCATCAAGTAAACCATTTTTGATGATTTCTACCTTATCCAGTACACCACCAATAATGGGAATATCTTTAATGACTTTCTCCCAGTATTGATCATCCACTTTTCCCATAGGCCGTAAGCCTTCAACATTTTTACCTGTCGCGGCATGATAGTTGAGTTTAATTACAGAAAGGTAAATATCATATTTGCGGACACTGTCATAAATATAAGCGCCTTTTTGTCCCTGGGATTTTTTAATTATTTCGAAGACTTGCTTACGGTCCTCTTCTTGCTGGCTTTCAAAAAGGGCTAATAATGTAGGTAAATAACGTCGAGATTGACTTTCTGAAAAGGCGAATTTGTTTTCAACACGCCATGTGGTATTTTCTAATGTTAAGGGTTCATTGTAGGCAGCACCATATACATTATCTTGTGAGCGGTAATGATGTTTAAACTTCACCTTCAGTGTACCCACATAGTATAAGGTGTTTTGCAGTTCGCTACCCACGGCTTTTGTTTCTTTTTCAGTTTGGCTCAGTGAATAGGGAATCGCATGCCAGGAACGGTTATGTCGCTCGTAGTTTTCTTTTTGGGTTTTACTGGACAGTACCACGGTGCCGACAAAACAACGTTTTCGCCAGTCAAAGGGCTGTTGTTTGCTATAGTGGGATGATAATGTAAATTTGCCATTATCTCCGGCTTTAAAGAGTGTTGCGGCGGCGACTTCTCCGTCAAATAATTTGCCATACTCAAATTTTTTCTCGTGGCTTTTCATTAACTCTTCGTCAAATAAATCTTTTTCCGCAAAAAAACCTTTATTAGTACTCGCTTGACGATGGTTTAACCAGTGTTTTCGCTCTTTATCAAGAACCAATGTAAAGTCGGTGCGGAATAAGGGGCGTTTATGCAGGTACTTTTGTTTATCTGCCTCTCTCATTTGATAAGGACCAGAGCCGATAAGTCGATTGATCGGCTTGTTATTTTCGTGGTCATTACCTTCAATACGAATTTGACGCTGACTGTCTTTATTATCACCAACACAAATGTCGTAGGTATAACTTAATTCCAGCCGGTGATGTTGTTTCCACTGTGTTTTATCGTGAAATTTAAGAGCCAACTCTCTCGACATTGGCTTGGTACCGGGGAATACATACGCCCCAAACTGGAAGCGCGGGAACAGCACGACCCCATAATACCCTTCATAATCCTGTTCGTTATCCAGTAAATTATCTTCGGCCAGGGGTAAACACACATCGGTAAATGCCGGTCCAGTACAATCGCTACCCCACATAATGCGTCGGGGTTTTAGGCTAATCGGTAAAGGTCGTTCCAGTCGGACGCCTTGACGTTGGGTGAGTTCGGCATATTCATCATTTTTATAGAGTACGACAATAATGCGCACTTGATCCAAAGGAGAAATACCGTCATGGGTTTTCAGGTATTCTTCCATCATCACCCAGGGTTTGTCAGCACCTTTGTCAGAGGCGAGTGCACCATAGGGTCGGACATACATAGCGGTAAATTTATAGATATCGTTGTTTAACCGGGCATAATTTAAATCAAAGTTGTGCATTAACACGCTGAGATTTTCACTGTTAATCGCGTGTATGGGAAAACATTGCTGAAAGTTACAGGGTATAAAATATTTACTGTGCACATCACTGGGTTTTGTTTGTGTCGGTGTTGATAGCGATCCACCTTCCATTTGCTTGATACTGTAATAGGGATAGGTAGCACTTTGTGCACGTTGATTGGCTTCTGTAATGCGTTGAATCAGGGGATGGCTTGCAAAGTGTGTACTGGATTGCTGCTGCCAGCTCTCTGCATCCCAGATATCCTTCATGTCTAGACAATCCATCCAGAACTGATCCAGGTTGTAGTCAAAGTTAACCAGATGAGGGTAGTGCCAGGTTTCAGCATTTAATACGAAAAAGTCGATAAACTCTTTGATTCGAAGTTCATTTAAACACTGGTCAGCGAGTGCTTGATCTGACTCAGTTTTCGGTTGCTTAAAGACACCACCAAGCTGTTTGCCATAGCGATAAGAGGCACGCATCAGTAGCTTTAATAATGCAGTCAGTACTTCTGCGCGAATGCGGTATTGGTTATTTAAATATTTGATATAGTCTTTTTGATCACTGGGATCGGGGCTGGCATCAATACGGCGTTGGTTGTATTTTGAGCGCTTATCGAGCTGATCTTCTAAACGTTTTTCAGCGAGCCAATAACTGAGTATAGAGTCAAACGCAGTACGGTCAATGTATTCTGCCATGGTCATGGCACTTTTAGCCGCCGTTGGCAGCAGCATGATGGCGGTAGCAACCACTGCAAATTGGGGAACTAGCGCTGCCATTCCTACACCAGCATTAAATACGGCCATCAGCATTTTTTGTTGCTGTTCTTCTAAGCCCATGGCACTGTTAACCTGGGCAAAGCGGTATTTTTCTAAGACTTGCATGGCTTCCCGAGAAGGCCGAAAAATAAACTCAGCATCCGGTAATGCCACACAGACTTCAACCCGGCGACTTTCTTCGTAAAAAATCGAACCGTTTTTTTTATTTATCGGGTAGGATTCACCGGAAAAGTCAGTGTCGACTTTTTTAGCTTGAATACCCTTTTTAATAAAAACCTTACGAATATTATCCACCCGTCTTTTGGATAGCATCATATTATAATGATCACTGCCTAAGGGGCAGGCGTGTCCGTGTAAAGAGAGCTTAGCTTTTGGTTGGTTATTCACAAGTTCGATGATATCAGTAACAGGGATATCATCTGTCGTATCGTCATCAAGGCCAAAGCGAATATTCGCACGAAGTTCAATGACACCGCCTTTAAAAATACGTTTAACGGGCAAATAACTGTTGGTTTTTTCGGCAATTTGTTTTAATTGTTGTTCAGCTTTGTGAACGTCAGGGTCACCAGCTTCAGCAATAGCTTTTTTATACTCTAAAACACAGGTTTCGTAGTCTTCGACCGTTTTTTTGGCTTGTGATTTAGCTTTACTCAATAACTGATATTCTTTATAAACATCAAAAAGACCAGAAAATACACCCCAGGCTGCCATTGCTCGCATACCGACATACAAAAGTCGAGGCGGAATCCCTAGTTTGGCTAAAATGGCATATTCTTCTTTTGCGGCACTAAGTCCTCGAGGATCTCGAGGGTTAAACCAGTCTTTTACATCAAAAGCTTTTCTTAGCTCATTAAGACTATATCTTCTCGCACTGAGGTCTTCGGTCAAATTTGTCAAAAGATCTCGTGCACCCGCGGAAAGCTGTGGATTTGTACCCAGTATATTAATAAAATTATTTATTCGGCCAGTATAATGCTCATACTGTTTCTTTAATTCGTAGGCTTTTTTGAGCGCGTCATAGTTGCCAAGTAAACTCTGACTTTCCAGCGCAATATGCATAACCAGTGAAGTATGATGATATTGCTCATCCACTAAGAATTGGTGAAGAATATCCTTGGCGGCATCAATACGTGATTTACCATCAAACCCTTTGATAAGCTCATTAGGTTTAACCGTGGCAATTTGGGCAACTTTTTTGGAATAATCATGGCGCACATTAATATCATGCATATAGGCGTTCAAGCCAGCAGGAACATCCGTTTCGCCACCTTCGCCCTGAGCTAAATCGCGAGTGGCTTTAACGACATCTTTTAAAATATCCGGAAATTGCTTTAACATCGCTTCTTCCAGATGAATCGGATCACCATTAATTAAGCAGAAATTCGCCGTAGGGGTTTTATAGGCAAAGGCAATGTTTTCTTTGAGTTCGTAGTAGAAGAGACCATCTTCATCGGTTTGAAAGGCATGTTTTTTCTTCGACCTTGTAATTAAACCTGTTGCATCTTCTGATAAAGTAACTCGAATATTATATAGCCCTTCCGCTATTTTTTGGTTGCGTTGAGTATTGATAATAATTGAGGAGGGTTTTTTAAGGTTGTCACCACCATATTTTGCATTGATGATATTATCTTTTATGTATTCACTTTGATGTGGCCAAAGCTCAACTGTTACATCTTCAAAAAGCTTATCTGAAAATGAAATAATAAGTACTTCTACTTTAGGGACAACAATTGCTTTAACTTCATAATCATCCCCAACCGACTCGTACCATTCTGTATACCAATCCTCATCAACGTCATCAGGGGCACGCATATACTCTTTTTTAGGTAAATCGCACAGTATGGTGACCTGATTGGAGCTACCAGGCTGCTGTAGTTTCTCCTCAGTCACCAACTTCTGTACTTCAGGAAGAAAGTTTTTTTCGCCATGCTCGCAATATATATTGCTGATAATGCGGGGATTGGGGAAAAAAATATGTATTTTTTGGTTATGCTCAAATACGCGTCCTTCTCTAGAACCTTGAATAAACGTGTTTCGAACTAAATTGACATAGCCTTGGTAATTCGTTGTCCATAATACCGTTTCGTCCTGATTCGTTTCTGCAGAGGGACGTCTCGTAATAAATAAAGTATCAGGGATGGGCTGCAATGAATTCTTGATAATATTGCCACTCGTATCAAAGTCGGCAGATACCAGATACAATGTTGGTAGCTTAAATACTGCGTGATTCATGACTTACCTGAATAAATTAAAAGTTATAAAGCGTTGTTTGAGAAGTATTAAGCCCAACATCTTGTAATTTATAATAATTAGTCAGGTCTATCTCAACTCTTTTATTCGTTTTAGTGTCATGAAAGCTTAGTGCTGATCGCCAAAGTAAAGTATCATCAAAAGGATCAAAGGCTCTGGGTACAAAATTTCTATCGAATTCTCTAATGATGGGATAGCTTGGCTTGCTAGCATCAACAATAACATGACCTCTTGATTGATACTGGAAATGAAACTTATTTCCAGTTGGTGTACGTATAACGCCTTCTTCACTGATTCGTTCGTAAGGTCTTTCAAATAGCAACTTGCCAGTTTTTAAATCCCTAACATGCATTTTATTAGAGCGGAAAAATACAATCTTGGTGTCATTATCAATTACCAAAAAGGCATTGCCACGTTCACCGTATTTATCACTAAGAATATCTAATTTTGCGGTAGGGATATGATATCGCTTAAAATCACCTGCTTCGTTGTAGTAAATGGTTTTACTATCACTGGTCCATTCAAATGAGGGGATAACGCCGCCATGGCTTAAAACCTTCATAGTCTTGGTTTTAATATCGTATAGGCGTTTTTCATAGCGACTATTAATCGAGACTGCAAATACGGTATAACGGCCATCAGGTGAGGTTTTTTGCGTTCGTAAAATCCCATTACCAACATCTTTGTAAGATACTCGACGTTTTAAATCGGTATGGTCAAGTTTCATACTCCATACTTCATATCGGTAATCAGTTTTACCTTCGGTATGAGGGGGTCTTCTCCACAAGAAAGCCATACGTGGACTATCATAGCTTTTGGTGTCTTGCCAGACTTCATCCGCAAGTTCGTAACCCCACTTGCTTTTCTTTTGCTGTGAGGCCGTTTGCTCTTGTTTTTTGTCCTGATTGGCTGGCTGTGGTGACTCTTCTTGCTGGCAACCTACCAGCAAAACCGATGCTGTCAGGGCGAGTACTGTAAGAAACTTATTCATACCTATTCCGCTGCGTTGATCTGTACTGTTGGGAACGCTTTTAAACTGCGACTATTGTACGACGTGAGTTGTGCCAATGCGTTTACAGACCTCTCAAACTGTGGGGCTATCCTTAACAGTATTGTTTATATTGGTTTTATTCTGTAACAGATGAATAACGTAATGTTAAATGCTCAACACCCAGAGCACTTCACGAAGGGTATGAGGGGAAAACACGACAAATAAGGTTACTTACTCCGCCCGTGTCAGAAGGCCATCCATGGTCTCTGCCACTCACACTGCTCCCGGCAGTTGCTGCATAAACAACCTCATCCGTCGTTTTGCCAGCATTTTGCTTTGGATGATGTTGTTGAAGGAAGAGGAATACCCCATTTGCTTTTAAATGAACACTTGTTGTACTTCGATCTATGCCCATGACAGCCAACGGCTGGATAACGTACGTCAAACTGTTTGCCGCAAGGATGCGGTAATCAAGCTTCCAGGGATGGATTCACGGCGTGTTTGAGGGATGTTATGTAGCCGTTGGACAAACAGAAAATACTGTGATTGCAAATTGCTTGAAATTCATGACTTATTGATCTGGTCTATACTTTCTTCGCAGATCCTGCATCCTTGATATATAGCCTAAATTCTAAAGTACTAAGTTAGTACTATAAAATAAATAGTACTACGTTATTAGTGTTTGAAATAATATTTCACCAAGTTAATTTTCGGGAAAACTATACGCAAAATGAAGGGTTTTTAGTGGGGGGTTGTTTGGTTTGTTAAGACTAGCGATAGCAGCCAAAATTGTTTTAAAAGTGCAAACAGAGTTCGAATTCACTGTTTGCTTCACCAATCCCAATAATAATTGATGTTATGTGTCAAATGAGGGTTGTGCAGCCTTCTCCAAATGTCGAGAGCCCCACTGTTGTAGGGAATGAATAACAGGGGCTAATGTCTTACCATACTCAGTCATAGAATACTCAACTTTTGGGGGGACCTCTGGGTAAACTTTCCTTGCAATTAAATTATCTGCTTCAAGCTCCCGTAGTTGTTTTGTCAGCATTCTCTGTGTTACTTCGGGCATTACACGACGTAATTCGTTAAAACGCATAGTTTCTGATAGCAGGTGGTAAAGAATTACGCCTTTCCACTTTCCTCCAATGACTTCTAAAGCAGCCTCAACTGGGCAACCAGGATTACAGTTATAGTTTGTGTGAGCCATTGAGAACTCCATTAGTATATAAAAGGATACTATGTATCACTAATGTGCGTACTTACTTAGTTTGTTAGTACAGTGTATTCTGTCAGCAAGTTTACAGCAACCATATATGTAGTTAGGAATGATCCATGAACAATCCAATTATTGAAGACCTTCGCTGGAGATACACAACCAAAAAATATGACCCAAACAAAAAAATTCCAAAAAAGGATCTTGATGTACTTTTTGAGGCCATGCGTCTCTCTGCATCATCTATAAACTCACAACCATGGAAATTCGTTGTGCTTGAAAGTGATGCGGCTAAAGAGCGTATGAATAAAACATTTGCTAATAAATATCATTTTAATTAGCCTCATGTTTTTGACAGCTCGCATATCATTCTTTTTGCGCACAATCCACGTTACTCGCGAGAAGATTATGCTGAGGTCGTGGATAATGGCATAGTAGATAAACGCACCAAGCCAGAAAATAGGGAGAGTGCATTTGGTGGTTTCATGTTTGCTGAACTTAACACTGATGAAAACGGGTATAATGGCAACTGGACAAAAGCACAAACCTACATAGCGCTTGGCAATACGCTACATACTTTAGCACGCCTCAGAATTGATTCTACTCCGATGGAAGGCATTGATATTGAGTCAGTAAATGAGGAGTTTAAAGAAGAGCTTAATGGCTATCATTGTGATCTGGCCTTAGCTATTGGTTATCATCACTCTCAAGAAGATTACAACGCAAAGCTTCCCAAGTCTCGGCGCAGCATGGGCAGCATTATGGTTCGTATTTAAAATAAACACATAATTGTTGTATGCACACGGACAGCAAAAAGCATCGTTTGTTTCTCAATATGTTTTTTGCTGCCAGTGATGCAAGGCTTTATGTATCGATGGAGTTAGAACAGAACAGTATTAATTTAATATTAATACTATGCCTGTGGAGGTGTTCCTTCGCCATTAGAAACAATGGCATCAATTTGTACCAAAGCATCCATAGGAATTGCTGAAACGCCAATTGTTGTTAATGCAGGTAGATCGCTATTGAAGAATGTTGTGTAAACTTCGCCTACAGCATCAATATCTGCAATATTTTTAAGTTGGATATTGATTTTCACTATATCGTCCATAACGTGATCAATACTTTCCACAATTGCCTTGATATTTTTTAAGCACTGTTCAGCCTGCTCTTTTGCAGCACCAGCGATAATTTTACCTGTTTTTGGCACTAAAGGTAATTGTGCTGAAATATTATTGTAGTGAGAAAAGGCGACAGTTTGTGTAGATAGAGAACTTTTTGGCGCATTTTCTGTATTATTTGGTTTGATGACAATACCATGTCTGTCTTCAACAGCTTGGGGAGGGGTACCATCACCGTGCGATACAGTGGCATCAATTTGTACCAAAGCATCCATAGGTAAACCTTCAGCCGCAACTACTGATCGTGCAGGAACGTAGCCTACGGTTCTAGCGATAGCTGAGTCTGGGAAAAATGTGCTATAAGCTTCGTTTACAGCTTCAATATCTGAGAGGTTTTTTAGGTGGATATTAATTTTAACAATATCGTCAAAAGGAACGTCGATACCTTCTAAAATTCCCTTGATATTTTTTAGGCACTGTGCAGCTTGCTCTTTTGCCCCTCCTGCTACGATATTACCTGTTTTCGGATCGATAGGTAATTGAGCAGAAACATGGTTGTAATGTGAAAAAGCGACAGTTTGTGTTGATATAGAACTTTTTGGCGCATTTTCTGTGTTTCTTACAATTTTTACGAGATCGCAAGGCACTTGTGTACCTGAACCTTCACCGTTTGTAATAACAGCATCCATTTGTACCAACGCGCCGTCCATAGGTAAAGCTGCAACGGCAAGTGCTGTCCGTGTAGGAAGATAGTTTTGGAAGAAAGTTGCATAAACTTCGTCTACAACATCAATATCTGTGATGTTCTTAAGGAATACATTGATTCTAACGACATCGGACATAGTATGGTCGATGCTTTCTACAATGGCTTTAATATTGAGCAAACACTGTGCAGCCTGCTCTTTTATTCCTCCAGTTACAATTTTGCCTGTATTAGCATCTACAGGTAATTGTGCTGAAATATTATTGTAGTGAGAAAAAGCGACAGTTTGTGTAGATAGTGAACTTTTTGGCGCATTTTCTGTATTTCTTGAATTTTTTATAATACCGCTACTCATATCAGTATTTCTCCTCTTGAATATTTTTTTTTACGTGCTTAACAGTTCGAATATATCCTTCACAAATCATTTTTATACCCCAAGGGGCTTGTTGTCCGCGTTCTCAACAAGGATATTAGGAATGCAGTTCATGCAGGCGCTTTTAACTGCAACTCCAGTCACTTATTGATATAACCACCCAGCAGCGCTGCTATATTAATTAAAGCAGCTACCGTAAGTTTCACAGCAGTAAATTGCCCAGGGGCTTTATCACTTGACGGCCGCAGCCTTGTGCCCTAGGGGTAGAAAAAAACTTCGTTATGGGTATACGTTTGAAAAAAATCTCAGATTGGAAAATCAAAACTCAGAAAAAATGAAGAGTGGTGTTTTGCATGGTTTTTGTCAACATCGATGTCGTGTTTTATAACTTTTGTGGCTCAATCTTTAATATTGTGCAAGTTGATAAGCACTAGTGGGAAATAAAATTGACAAATATCAATTTTATCAGCTGTGTGGCAAAAAATTATGTATCTTAAAGACATTACAATGAATTTTCCAATCAAATAGTTAAAGATAAAACAGTTTTTTTATTGGCAGGTTAAGTATGCCAATAAAATCTTATTTTTAAGTTAAATAATTTTTACGATACAACCAAAAGGGCATTTTTAGAGGTGTCCAAAATATATAGCCTGAATTTTGTGATGTACTCGATGAGCTACAAAGTGCAGGATAGTTTCATATAAAAATAGTTTGTAATAGATAGAAATTGTGCTAGTGCAATGCAACCCCAGTTTTTACTATACCTAATGACTATTAAATGCACAGTTTTGGTCATTTGATTAAAGGATGCGGCAACCAAACTGGGATATATTCAAAGTTTTTTCTCAGTTAATTTTCTTGCCTTTTCATTAAGCGTTTTATTGATAAGCCCTATCGTTTAAAAAATGTATGTTTAAGGTGTGCTATTTTTGAAGAAAGTTACACTTAAAAAAGATCAAGCAGGGCTTAACTTGCAAAATGACTATCGAGGTTGAGACTAAAACGCAGGATGTGCATGACGACTTGAATAGTAACTTAAAGCAGTTATTGATTCAGATTGCGTGCGAGCTGGCGGAAGAGCTGCACCCTCATTTGGGACGTTTAAAGCATGTCACACTAAAAAGTGACCTGGATAGAGACCTGGGGTTTGATAGCCTGGGGCGAGCAGAATTACTGGTTCGGCTTGATCGAGCTTTTAAAATTCATTTACCCGATGAATTGTTGAGTAACGCTAATAGGCTTCAGGATTTGTGGGTAGCACTTCAAGAAGCAAAGCCTGGGGAAAATGTTATAGAAGGCTATGAATTCGTCCCCACTCAACACAGCTTGCCTGAAATTGAAGCCCCTGTGATGGCATCTACGCTGGTTGAGGTACTGTGTTTTCATGCTTCGGCACATCCTGAGCGACTCCACTTGAAGGTCTGGCAAAGTGACACCCAGGAGCAAAACTTGACCTATGGAGCACTTCATCATGCTGCACTCTCTGTGGCACAAGGCTTATTAGCGCATGGTTTAGAACCAGGTGACCGAGTGGCAGTGATGTTGGTTACAAAACCTGAGTTTTTCGAGGTATTTTTTGGAATATTGTATGCCGGTGGTGTGCCTGTCCCCCTTTATCCTCCGCTGAGACAATCACAGGTTGAGGAACATTTGCGCCGTCAGGCAAATATTCTGACCCAAGCTGGAGCGGCGATCCTTATAGTCGGTGATGAATTGCAGCAGGTGGGCATGTTGCTATTTGGTCTGGTGACCAGCCTTAAGCATATCAAAACAGTCCCCGAGTTGAAGAACTGCGGTAGTTTAGCCACACCTGTGCCGGCAGGTGCTAAAACCATGGCACTGATTCAGTTTACATCTGGCAGTACAGGTGACCCAAAGGGAGTGGTGCTTACTCATGCTAATTTGCTGGCGAATATCCGGGCGATGGGGGCCGCATTGGAAGTCAGCTCTTCGGATGTATTTGTAAGTTGGTTACCGCTTTATCATGACATGGGGTTGATTGGTGCCTGGCTTGGCTCGCTGTATTTTGGTGTATTTGCTGTGATCATGCCGCCGTTAGCTTTTTTAGCCAATCCTTCACGCTGGTTACGTGTTATTTCCCGTGTTCACGGTACCTTGTCTGTAGCTCCGAATTTTGCCTTTGAGTTATGTTGTAAAAGTGTGCGAGATGAAGATATGGCAGGCCATGATCTCAGCTCCTTACGGATGTTGATTAATGGGGCTGAACCCGTCAGTGCATTGACTATTGACCGTTTTAACAAACGCTTTGCGTCCTATGGCTTCCGGCCGGAAGTGATGGCGCCAGTTTATGGGTTGGCTGAAAATTCTGTGGGGCTGGCATTTCCGCCAGTGGGACGGAAACCGATAATTGATCGCATCGAACGTTCAGCCCTGACCTTACGAGGGGCTGCTGTGCCGGCAGCACGAGATGATCCTAATGCCCTTAGTTTTGTTGCTTGTGGGCGACCTTTGATCGGGCACCAGATACGCATAGTGGATGATGCAGGCTACGAGTTGCCAGAGCGAATGCAGGGGCGGTTGCAATTTAAAGGGCCATCGGCCACGACAGGTTATTTCGGTAATAAAGAGAAAACCGCTGCATTGTTTTCAGGTGAGTGGCTGGAAACAGGCGATTTGGCTTATATGGTCCGAGGGGATATTTATATTACAGGGCGGATCAAGGATATCATCATCAAAGCCGGTCGTAACATCTATCCGCATGAGGTTGAAGAGCAGGTAGGGCAATTACCTGGCGTGCGCAAAGGTTGCGTTGCTGCGGTCGCGAGCACTGATCCACACAGTGGTACTGAACAGTTAGTGCTGGTCGTAGAAACACGGTTGTTGGATACCACAGCGCGAGAGGCTTTGCGTAACAAGATTAGCGAAACCTGTAGTGCATTGCTTGATGTACCACTGGATATCATCATGTTTGTTCCTCCTCGCACCATTCCAAAAACGTCAAGTGGTAAGATTCGGCGTGCTGCGACCAAGGCGCTTTATGAGGTTGGGGCGTTGACTGCAAAACCAAAACATTTGTGGCTTCAGCTTTTAGCTCTCCTGATTTCGAGCATTGGTAGTCGAACTCGTCGAATGTGGCTGCGAGTGACTACCCTGTGTTATGCAAGCTATTGGTGGGGCGTGCTCGGTTTACTTTCAGCGCTTGCCTGGGTACTGGTGATGGTTTTACCCCGACGTCGCTGGCGACACCTTGTGGTTCATAACGCAAGTCAGCTGTTTTTCTGCTTAACGGGTATTCCACTTAAACGCTCTGGTGATGTTGCTGTACCTGAAAAAAATGTTGTTCTGGTGGCTAATCATTCAAGTTATTTGGATTCGCTGGTTATCACCGCAGCGATTGCCGGTGAGATTACCTTTGTTGCCAAAGCAGAGTTAGCGAAGCATCCATTCGCTGGACCGTCTTTACGTCGACTGGGTGCTTTGTTTGCCCGTCGAACGGAGGCGGCGGGTGGAGTGGCAGATACTAAACAACAATGCCAGGCTGCGCGGGCGGGAGAGCGTATTATGTCTTTTCCGGAGGGTACTTTGACCAGGATGCCGGGACTGCTTGCCTTTCACTTGGGTCCCTTTCAGGTTGCAAGCCAGGAAGGTTTACCAGTAATACCGATCACCATTCAGGGTACCCGTTCGATTTTACGTGATGGACAATGGTTTCCTCGTCGAGGACGTATCATTGTTCATTTTGATGAATCAGTGATGCCAGAGGGCTGTGATTTTAAAGCAGCGGTAAGTCTGCGAGATAAAGTGCGGTCCATGATACTCAAACGTTGTGAGGAACCTGATCTTGCTAAAGAACAGGTTGTTATCAGATCTAATAAAACGGCTGAGCAGTAATGAGATCACTGCTCTGCAGTCGCATAGATTGGTAGTTGCTCCTTGATGGAAGGATTCACGGCGACGATGTTGTTGCTGGGCGACGTAATGCCTTATAGGTTTTGTCTTTGATAATAATAAATGGTGTTTCGTTTTCTACTCGACTGGTTTGAAATAAATTAAGTTTTTGGTCTTCTGGCACATCATGAAAAATAAGCTCAATCCATTGTTTTTGGGTTCCATCTACTGCTTCTGATGTTTTTAGCGTAGGTTTTGAGGCATGTTGCCATGAGCCATCATGTGTGCGTAATTCAAACAGATCATCACGATCAATGGGGGCATGACAGTCAGTTTCAAAATGAATAATTAATCGTTTATCGATAGCTTTTAAATAGACGGCAGGTATTTTGGTATTACGTTGTCGATCTAGTAGCTTGGGATGTTTACTAATGCGAGGAATGGCTTGTTCATCCAGGTCTTGTTCTTCTTCAGTTTTTACCTGGTTGATCAGTGCCGTGGCAATAGGACCTACAGCGCCTGTTGGATGATCAAAGTGTTGTCCTTGTTCATAGCTTGTCAGCTGTTCAACGCTGGTCGCTGCTTGCTGTAATTTGGTGGAGTCATTTTCAAACTCGCTGATTTTATCCCAGCTCCATTGTGTCATGCTAAACAATAAATACACGCCATTTGCTGCTTGTTGAACTTTGCCATTAAGTTTATAAGGCACCCAAATAGTGTTTAGTTGCATGCCTAGTGCGGGGCGTAAATCACCATTAACTTTTATTAACTGTCCATGACGCTGATGACGATAGTATTCAACGCGTACATCTCGAAAACTCAAACCTTTAATGACTTTCAATTCCCGCCACAGTTTGCCTTTCCAGAAGACATAGACCCAGCCTTCGTCTGGTAATAAGTCAGCTTGATCTCGCCGCAGTGCATCAGTGATATAGCCGAGTGGTTTTAGAGGGACTAATATGTGCTCCCAGCATTCTTTTTCCAGCTTTTCATCAACAGGGGTTGCAGTTTCCAATAATTTTAAACGCAGTGGCGGTTCACCTTTCATGGCAACTTGTAGAAATACGCTACGTGGTTCTTCAGGTATTTTCTTAAATGATACCAGGCTACGATGTTTAGAGGGTTCGCCCGCTACGGCTTGAGGGTTTTGTAACGACTGACGTCCTTTGTTATCTTCACTTAGACTTAAACGTTGGCCATCATTAATATTATTTCCAGCAACTTCCACGACAATTTTAAAGTCTAAGCATTCTCCTTTAGGTTCTGGGACTGGGGGTGGTTTGGGTAGCACAATTTCTTTTTGCACATACCGTGGTTTGATTGTGGCTGGCATTTCGATAGGACAGTCGAGAGTAACCTCTAACTTTTTTTCCATGACCAGTTTAACAAAGGTATTTTCCAAGTTTTCCTGTGAATCACAGTGACTCAATAAGGGAAGTTTTAGCAGACTTTCTTTGGCATACCAAGATTTTGCAAAAACCTCTCGAATATAATCACGGCACTCTTTTTCGTTATAGAAATAACGATATTTTAAAGCATTTCGTTTAGGAAAACCTTGTTGAATAACTTCATGTTGTTTACCGTCAACGTAGTATTGAGCAAATAGCATATGAATCCCTAGAGCAAGCACCAGAGCGGGTATTTTACGAATCAAGGTAAATCAATGCTTATTGCTAATTCTCATATTTTACGGTGTGATAGACTTATTCTGTTGCATTCTGTAACTAATTAGGAGGTTATTGTTTCTTTTTTTATACTTAAAGAGTGAAGCGATTATCAAAATAACGCATCCTTGCGTTTTTTTATTCATTCTTATGGTTTAAACATTTAATGGTTTTTTTATTATGGCCTGTTAACAGGCCCTAGGTGCTTTTAAAAAACAAAATAACTATTTTCTTAATGGTGTCTGTTATTTCTGCTTTTGTGTCGTTTTTCCAAATGAATATACCTATAACAAAGGATTTATAGCTTTTTTAAAGGACGTTATGCTGTCCTTAATTAGTAGGCGACGCCTATTCGTTGACGGGGGTATTTACCAGCTTCAAGCTCATCAATCATAGCTACCGCGTAGTCACTAACAGAAATACGACTATTACCTTGTGTGTCGACCAAAAGTGCATCACTACCGATACGATAAGGTGCTTCTTTATCACCAGGAAATAACTCGGCTGCTGGACTGATAAATGTCCAATTTAAAGAACTGGCGCTATTACGGAAAACATCTAAAGCCTCACTTTGTGCGATTGCTTCTGCCTTATACGCATCAGGAAAATTTGGTGTGCTGACGAGGGGGGTACCAGGTGCTACTTCCAAACTACCTGCACCACCAACCCAAAGGAGACGTTCAACACCGATTTTTGGCAACGTTGTCAGTAATTTTACTGCGGTACTTGCCACTATTTCATGGTTACCAGCAGCTCTTCCGCCAATAGCAGAAATCAAGACGTTTACCCCATTTAAGGCCTTTTCCAGGCTATTATCATCAAGGCTAGTGACATTGAGAGGATGAACTTCAACATCTGTAAAGTTGGTTTTGCTTGGGTCACGGATCAGGGCAATGACTTCATGGCCTCGTTGTTTGGCTTCTTTTACGATGTGGCTTCCCACCCAACCTGATGCACCTAATACTGCAACTTTCATAGTGTTTCTCCTTGGCGAAACTTGGTTAAGAATGACTGCAGTTTAATAGATACTATTTAGGTAACAAATAATCTAATATGATACATATTGTATCTAAATAGGTTGCTAATAAGCTGAAATGGACCGATTAATAGCAATACGTAGCTTTGTTGAAGTGGCTAAAACAGGTAGCTTCACTCAGGCTGCTAACCAGCTGGTGTTAAGTCGATTACAAGTGTCCAGGCATGTGAAGGAAGTAGAGTCATGGCTAAATCAACGCTTATTACACCGTACAACACGGAGAGTCAGCCTGACTTCGGCAGGTGAAGATGCTTTGTTGCATTGTGAGCGAATGTTAAGCGAAATGACAGAAATGGAAATGAAGGCACAAACGTTGACTGAGTCATTATCAGGATCAATTCGAATTGCCACTCCAATTGGTTTAGCACATTGTTTGCTGCTTAATATTGTTGAAGAATTCACCGACATTCATCCTGCTGTCAGTGTCGATTTATTATTATCTGACCATCTTTCATTATTAGTGGATGAAAGGGTGGATATCGCATTACGTTTTGCGGTGCAACCCTCAGAGAATCTTATTGCACGGCGGTTGATGTCTATTGACACAGTGATTTGTGCTGCTCCGGCTTATCTACAACAGCATGGTATTCCTGCTCACCCAAATGAACTCAGTCAGCATAATTGTTTAATTCACTTGGGGAAACAGCATTGGGATTTTGTTAAAGATAATAAAAGCTATTCAGTTCCGGTGAATGGTAATATTCAAGCGAATGATCTCAGCCTGCTTGTTAGCTCAGCCGTTCGTGGTCGGGGTATTATTCGTTTAACCTGTGATTTGGCTAACCCCTACTGCCAATCAAATCAACTTGTCCCATTGCTGTTAGATTATCATATACCCAGTAGTTATCTATGGGCTGTTTATTTATCCCGCAGTTATCAGATGCCAGTGGTACGTCACTTGATTGACTATATTGCAGACAAGTGGAAAGATGATATTAAGCTGGAAAATAAGAGTTAAGAAAAACACTTATCGGTATCTATAAAAATAGTGATAGGGTTTTTTTTAGCGGAGTTCTTAAGGTGATCACACTTTATTCTTATAAAAAGTGTTGTGTCTCTAAAGCATTTAACGTGAGTAAGGAAAGCTGATATACTGTGAGTATTGTATGTCACCCTTTGTATTGGCTATATCCTTATGCTCAACAAGCATTAGATTAGTCAATGAACTTCTGTGGTATTTCGATCTGAGCCAATGGCAAACAATGGCTGAATAATATACGTCAAACTGTTTGTGCAAGAGAAGGATTCACGGCGTATTATTATCCCCATAAAAAACAGAAGTATTAAAGCAATCGCCAAGAAGCTGAAATCTATAATAGATATCTGGAGTATCTGAGTTGAACAAATGTCTATTCTGCACAACACTCTGTGCAACACAGTTATTTACTATAACTGGAGTAACCGCTGATACCTTTATTGATGATTCAAAGTTAAACTTACAACTACGTAATTATTATTTTAACCGTGATTTTCGTCATAACAACGAAGGGCAAAGTTATCGGGAAGAATGGGCGCAATCATTATTTGTTAACTATGAATCGGGCTATTGGGCTAATGTATTCGGTGTTGATGCATCCGTTTTTACTACCACTAAACTGGATTCTGGTAAGGGAACTTCAGGAACAGGTTTGTTAGTGACGGATGATGATGGTAATGCGAACAGTTATGCTTCTCTTGGCGTCGCTCTGCTTAAAGCAAAATATGCAAATACTGAAATAAAGTGGGGACGCCAGCTCACTACGTCACCCCTTTTTTATTATGGTGATTCGCGTGCTCAACCGCAGTCTTTTAAAGGTATCAGTATTCAATCGACTGATGTAAATAATTTAACAATCAGTGGCGGTCGATTTACTGAAGTTAAGAATAAAGCCAGCAGCAATTTTGAGTCTTTTAAAACAACAGAATATGGTTTTAATGGGGATTCAGATAGCTTTAGCTTTGTGGGTTTTGATTATAGTTTAAGCGATAGCGCGAGTATTAGTTTTCATACCTCAAAATACAATGACATCTGGAAACAGTTTTATTACAACTATAATCAGCAATTTTCTTTAGCTGATGATGTTGCGTTAAGCATGGATTTGGTTCACTATCGCACCATCAATGACGGTAACCCAACTGATCCTGACTACACTGATCGAGATAATAAGGCCAGTAGTGCCAGTGTTAAACTAAGTAAAGGTGGAGCAGGCATTACTGTCGCCTATCAAATCATTACCGGTGATTCGATGTACGATTATATTGCTGACTCTGATTCGATTTTCCTTGCTAATTCAGCTCAGCTTTATGATTTTAATCATGAAGATGAACGTAGCTGGCAGGTGCGGTTTGATTATGATTTTAGTGGTGTGGGTCTCCCAGGACTAAGTTTTATGACGCGGTATATTAAAGGAGATAACATTGATTTAGACTCCGGTATCTCGCAAGCCGCATTGGGTATTAGCGGTGAATCAAAGCGAGGTGAAGAGTCAGAGAGAGATATCGAAGCACGTTATACCCTGCAAAGTGGTTCGCTAAAAGGCTTACAATTCAGGCTTAGAATGGCATCACTTAGAACCAGCTACGATGATCAAGACCGAGATGAAATCAGATTAATTGTTAATCATAGTTTTGATCTTTTATAATTAACGTAGAGAGTGTAGCTCTGTTGTAAACGACTCATGTTTTATTCAATTCAATGTTTGTGATAGAGCTATAACTTGTTTTATAAACTTATTAAACCATTGCAACTCCACCTTATTTGTTCTACCTAAATCATTATTAAGTGAACGCCTGTTGTATTTTAATCAAGCCTCATTTCCTGCAGCAAACCCTGATGCCCATGCCCACTGAAAATTATGGCCCCCTAAGTGACCTGTTACATCAACCACTTCGCCAATAAAAAAGAGATTAGGTAGGTTTTTTACGGCCATGGTTTTTGACGAAAGGCAATCGGTATCAACGCCGCCTAATGTGACTTCTGCGGTACGGTAGCCTTCTGTACCATTGGGTTTAATTTTCCAATGTTTTAAAGTTTGTGTGATTTCATTTAAGCGTTGGTTGGAGCACTGTTGGAAGGTAATATTCCACTGGTGCCATTCAACAAACGTCTGAGCCAGTCGTTTAGGTAATTTAGTGGTCAGGTATGATTCGACACGCTTATTAGGCGATTGTTGTCGCCATGTTTTCAGTTCTGCCAAAACATCAGTATCAGGTAGTAAGTCGATATGCAGATTTTGTCCTGGTTGCCAAAAACTGGAAATTTGTAGCATAGCAGGGCCACTGAGCCCTCTGTGGGTAAACAGCATAGGCTCTTTGAACGCATGGCCGTTGAGTTTGACCTCAACAGGACAGCTTACGCCTGACAAGGGTGAAAGTCTCGCAAGATCGTCTGGCTGCAGGGTAAAAGGCGCTAAACCTGCTCGTGTGGGGAGTACATTTAAGCCAAATTGTTCTGCTATCTTGTAGCCAAATGGTGATGCGCCCATTGTCGGAATGGATAAGCCTCCTGTAGCAATGACTAATGACTCACACTGAACGATGCCCATTGACGTACTGATCGTAAAACCTGAGCAGGTAGATTGGTTAGCCTGAATGGCTTGAACAGAATCAATGCTGCATTTTAGGCGAATATCGACACCAGCCCATTCGCATTCAGTTAACAGCATGTCGAGAATGGCTTTGCTGCTTTCAGTGCAAAACAGTTGGCCAGGTGTTTTTTCATGATATTCAACACCATGGCGCTCTACCCACTCGGTAAAGTGATACGGTGTATAGCGCTTTAACGCTGAAATACAAAAATGAGGATTGGCGGATAAGTAGTTGGCAGGGGTTGAATGTAAATGGGTAAAGTTACAGCGACCGCCTCCAGACATCAGTATTTTTTTGCCAGGCTTATTCGCATGATCCAACACTAATACACGACGACCACGATAGCCTGCAGTGATAGCACACATTAAACCTGCAGCACCTGCACCGATGACCACAACGTCTACAACCTTATTAATGCTATCTACCACTGGGACGACCTTAATACGTGAATCTTAAGCGTGAGTGTTGCTAATAGATGGGCATATTCAAGAATACGCACGAGCATTAGCAGAGGGCGTATTGTATGCATCTAAAGGGATGAGGCCAAGTAGTAATGGTACTGGGTATGGGCCTCTATAGATGGGGGGGATCAGGTTAGTGGTCAGGGTTAATTGATTTAAGGGTAATAGGCAAGTAGTGTAGTATAAGTGATGATTTTAACAATATACCCTCACAGCGAAGGGTATAAATAAACAAGCGAGATAACCTGATGGATACCTTTGAGCAGTTTGAAAATGCCCTAATTGACTTTTTAGCCGAAGACCCTAATCAAGCATTAAGTCTTGGATTGGCGCATAAACTGAATGAATTACCTGATCCCTCTCGTCATTATGGTCTGAGTAAGGCGAATAAGGCTAAAGATTTATTAACACAGCTTAAGAAAATTAAAGAAAAGACCACAGACTTTGATCAGCAGGTAGACCTTGATTTAGCAGAACTTACCTTGAAAAGCTGTATTCACAGCTATGAACGACGTATTAATGGTGATGTTGAGTTTGTCCAAAAGCCAACAGCGGGTGCCGATATTTGTGAAGGTATTTTTACCTTATTTGTTGATGATCCACGATCACCCGCTGAACGCTTAAATAATATCAATGCACGTTTATCTCATGTGCCAGAATTTCTGGATGCAATGGTACAGCGTTTAACAATACCGGTTAACCGTTGGCGGCAAGTTGATTTGGAGATGGTCGATTCGTTGCCAACATTGTTTTCTGCTATTGAAGCCTGGGCTGTAAAAAATAATTATGCTGATCTGCATCGTTTACAGCAAAACCTTCGAACAGCATCAGATGCGTTAGTAGGTTATAAGAATAAGCTTGAGGCATTAGAAACGACTGATCAGTTTGCGTTGTCAGTAGATGATGCTGAGCAGGTGGTTAAAAATAGAGGTATTAATCTTTCTTTTGATGCGTTGCATAAAATCGCAGCGGATTTTTTAAAAGAGACCAGACAGCAAATAGCATCATTAACGGTAAAATTAAAACAAAAATATCAATTGCCAGAGGCTACCACATCAGAGGAATTGCATGATTTTTTAAATCAGCGTTTTCAAGTTAAATTACAGGGGCAGCCAGTCGGTAAAGTCATTGATTTTTATCGAGAGGAGAATGCTAAAATAATTAAGTTTATTGATGAACGAAAACTGTTTCCTATTTTTTCTGATCAGCAAATGCTGATAGAGCAAACACCTAAATTTTTAGAACCGGTTATTCCGGCAGGCGCCATGCGTTCGCCATTACCCCTACGTGAAGGTACCCGTACCAGTTTGATTCATTTGACCTTACGAGATGACTTGCTAGATGAACACACACTGCTTGGTATTCCAGTGATGATGATTCATGAAGGTATCCCTGGTCATCATTTACAGTTAGCAACCAGTACCACACACTCACGAAAAATGCGACGTATTATGTTTACGGGGGATCAGGCAGAAGGTTGGACGACCATGTTAGAGGACTATATGTTGGATATAGGCTACATGGGAGAACTAACTGATGAAGCTCGTTTTATTGCTAAACACGATATTTGCCGTATTGGTGCGCGAGTGGCTATTGACTTATTCTTTATGACTGGGGATAAAAAATATTTAGACGTAGGCATTCCTTTGTGTTATCAAGGTGAAGATGTTTTCGCTATGGCGGGTGAGTTATTGCAGAAAGTGACAGGTTTTACCAGTGGTCGGGTGCAAGCCGAGTTAAATTGGTACTCAATGGAACGAGGCTACCCTTTAAGTTATCTTACAGGTAACACGCTGGTGTGGGCACTAAAAGAAGCATTTATCAAAAAACATCAGCACTTGGACTCATCAATAACAATAGACCAGGCGTTTCATGAAGCATTCTTGAGTGTAGGGAATATGCCAGTATCTTTTATGGAGAAAGTATTCAAACACCAAGAGTGGATATGATTCATTTTTAAATGTAAAGAAAATAAGCACATTACTCATAGTGAAGGGGGTATTCGCTATGAGTATCAGTATTATAAAAATAGACTCATCATCAGTCGATTGTAATTCAATTGATCAATCTGGTTTTGTTCAGTAATACGACTAAATTGCTTTTTGAAATGATCTTCATAGTCCTTGGGTAACTGGCATGAGTAGTTGTTTTGTGCAAAGAAAGCTTGTGCGGGACCAGACATAAACGCATCCCATATTTGTTCATTACCTGAAACGTGTGTTGTTGTAGTAACTACTTGGCTTTTTGTAACTTTGAACCCAATTTTTTGAAAAAAATGCTGATAGGCTTGATCTGAAGTGAGATGAAACCAGGGATTATTATAAGCTTCAGCAAAGGGAATAAATTCCTTACAGTTAAAGACTTGCTGTATTATTGTTTCTAATTGAGGGCACCATGATTTTAATGGTGTTTGTACTAATAGGAGACCATTAGGGTTAAGTAAATATTTGATTTTTTTCAGTGTTTCTTGTGGTTTTTGGAACCAGTGCATCACTGAGTTCATAAATGCGACATCATATTTATTGAATGTGTCAGGGCGTAACTGTTCTATGTCTGCACAAGAAAAGTGTATGTGTGGATAGTGAGCTGAAGCCACATTGATCATTTTGGCTGAGCAGTCTATACCCATGACCAAGTTTGTTGTTTTTTCTGCAAGTAGGGCAGTTAGTTGACCACTTCCACAGCCTAAGTCAATGACTGATTCGCTTCCCCTCCAATCATAGATATCAATCAGTTGTGCACCTGCTGAGTGCTGGTTAACACCTAATCGTTGATAAACTGTAGCAACATCAGAAAAGCTAATCAAAATATACAACTCCTAAGGTATACCCAAAGAGAAGGGTATATATTATTTTATAGGTATTATACCGATTATGTGGGTTGGATGAAGTGCTACAAAAGGAAATAAAAAAGAGGCTAAAAAGATAGCCTCTATGGTATACTCTAAAATATTTAGAGGATTTTAAGTTAATCAATAATGGTTAAACGACAATCTGCATTATACTGGTTCCATGATAGCAGGCTGAATCCTATAGCGGTATCTCCAGTATTTTTCCAGTTACTGTAAGTTCCATCGGTGAAATAACAGGACCAAGACTGCATTACATGCTCGGTTGTGCCATTGAAATCAGTACCTTGTTTATCACCACTTTCCGCACGCCATGCACGATTGGACTTATTAAAGAAAAATAAATTGGATCTTGATGCGGTACGTCCTTTACCATCCCAGTTATACATGGCCATGCGTAATTGGCAGCCATCAATGTCACCACATAACTCATCAATTTTGCTTTGAGGGATACCTACGGTTCTGCCTCGGGTGGATTTTGGGGCAAACACTGTAATTCGGTCAGATGCTATTGTAATTCTGTCTGCCATGGTTTCATCATAAAATACTTCTGAATTTACTTCCATGGATGCATCAGTCATTGCTGGCTCGGGGTCTCCAAGTTCGATGGCTTGACTATCAGCAAATACGAAAGGAGAAAAACTGGCAAATAAGACAGCATAAAGTGTATTTTTCATTTTATATCTTCCTGATTTTTATAATATTCCTACCGTCATTGCTACAGGTTATACTCATAAGTAAGAGAATAAAATCCATTCACAATGGGCTATAAAGGTTAAACATAAAGCGAAAAGTCCTGCCAAAATGCTTATAAAACGAGTTTAACCTTGGCAGGAGTTTACCTGATGAAATGACTATTGACTATTACGGTTTGAAGAATCTCTATCTTGTTGTATAACCCAGTGTCCCTCTTGAGCTGAATCAGATAGATTAATCCATATATTTTTATTATCTTGTCTTAATTTAGTAAGCTTTAAATTTTCCCGAGCATTGGAGGGGACAGAAAAATGATAGTTTTTGCCAAATGTTTGCTGACATAATGATTGAGCTGAGTTAAACAATGTTTTTTCATAACTGATAGCCCATGCTCCAGATATCCTGTTTTGACAGGCTGTATAATGGTATTGTTGACAATCAGTTGCTTGCCATGAACCTCCTTGATAATAGGGATTAGGGGTGTTAGTTTGTACTGCGCAATCTAATGTCGTCGATGTATTTTTAGGCTCACCTGAAGGATAATGCCAGCTCCAGGCTAATGCGGGTATATCTGTTGCTTGGGTATGAACTAAATCGAGTGCAATAATGTTTGCGTGTGACTGGTTTTTGTCAGTTCCTTCAATCATTCGTGCAATTTGTGGTGCTGTGTAATTAGTACATTTAATACATCCTGCCCGTTGTTCGAATTTACGCTGAATATTTCCTAGACTGGAAAACACAATTGATTTAAGATTTTCATCTGTAGCGCAGCCGTTATCTTTTTGTACAATAATACGCTTACCTGCATCTAATAGTTGCCGGGGAGTTAACATATCGGGGATAGGTTTACACCCACCACTAGGGTAAATATAGCTTCCCAGCATGTTTAGCAGTTCATGATAAATATCTTTATGGCCACCGTTATAAGCTTTATCTTCAAGATAGATAATTAAAACCTGGTTCTTATAGGCTGGATTGTCGATAAAATATTTTACTTGTAAAAGTGCATCTTCAAGACGTTGTGCACCTAAAACACAGCCAAGGTGTAAATCTGGACCTGTACCATGGCAAACATAAGTATCAAATTCTTCCCAGGCAAAAAAACGCATATAATGGACATCAAGCTCAATAAATTGAGCACCCATCCTTAGTTGTTCATTGATATGAAGGTTTTGGTTTGGCGCTGGATATTGCCAGGCTTTAGTGTTGTAACTATTATGTGTACCCCAGAAGTTGGCTTTACTCATTGGAGTATCAAAATTTAACTGTTGCTGTAATCGTAAAACTTTTCCTACATTGGTTTGGTTAAACTGGTCAAAGGGATCCACTGTCTTATTGCTCGTTAAGTGAGTAGTTAAATGAGAGGTTGTGTGAGTTACTATTGGCAATATATCTTTGGTTGATGGTTGGCTGGAAGCAATACTGCAATTAATATAAAAAAAACTAAAAATAGAGCTTAGAAATAATGCACTATGAGTAAGAAAAGTTTTACAGTGAAAGTAGATAGGATATGATTTTGACATGCTTTTTTCCTGTTGTTATTGTTTGGTTTTTTTATTATTTTTGATTTTTTTATATTTTTTGTTACGGCTAAAGGACAGGCGTAAAGAACGCGTAACTTGCAAAAGAATTTGCATTTGTATTATGGAATAAACTATATGTGTTAAATGAAGTCTATATGATATTTTGGGTTAACATCATAATTTAGCTTGAGGGTCCCTTGAGGTGTATAAGAGTATCTGAATAGCAAGTCAAAGTTATGTTTGGTGAGAGAGGCGAACAGTAGTATTAATGCTTGGCGTCGGATCATTTATTCCGCCACGCCAGAAGGCCGTCCTTGGCCTCTGTCGCTACCGATGCTCCCTGCATCGGCTCCATAAACAATCCACCACCAAGCTGCAAACATTGTTATATGCTGATAGCTCTACATAGAGAGATTTACAGGAAAGTGTATAAAATGAAACTTATTGGTCATTATGAAGGTTTGTAGTCCGCTTCATGAAAGCAGAAGTGTTTGGTATTCTACTGTAGCAATGTGTGATGAACCCTTTTTTTAAGTTAATAAATAACCACAATAAAATCAATATGTTATAAAATAGGCTACAAAAAGGGTATTTTGGCATGAACAGGTAGTCAGCTCTTTAAAAACTTGGGTTTACTTATAAAAATCTCTAGTTTACTGCCGCATAGGCAGCTTAGAAATTATAAGGACCCCAGTGAAGCCCACACAGCAGGTTTACTGCCGCATAGGCAGCTTAGAAAGCAAGCCTTAAAATCTCTGTACGAGCTTTAAAGTTTACTGCCGCATAGGCAGCTTAGAAAAGTTAGGATATAAGGATTTTTATCTTCCTAATGTTTACTGCCGCATAGGCAGCTTAGAAATTATGAAAGATAATCATGATAGTCGAACAATTGTTTACTGCCGCATAGGCAGCTTAGAAAAATGAGAGCGATAACTAAATTAATATGGAAATGTTTACTGCCGCATAGGCAGCTTAGAAAAGTAATGACTAAAACCAATACCGGCAATAAATGTTTACTGCCGCATAGGCAGCTTAGAAAACCCTGTATTTGCTACGGAGGGGGCAGCTTGTGTTTACTGCCGCATAGGCAGCTTAGAAACTTCAATTGCTTTGCTTAGAAAAGATATCCGTGTTTACTGCCGCATAGGCAGCTTAGAAATTTGTGCACTTTATTCGGCTTTATTCTTTTCAGTTTACTGCCGCATAGGCAGCTTAGAAACTCTCCCCTATCGAGCATCAAAGCCATAACGTGTTTACTGCCGCATAGGCAGCTTAGAAATGGTCATTGTTGATTTTCAGCTTGCTAAATAAGTTTACTGCCGCATAGGCAGCTTAGAAAAGAACCAGTATCAAACCCTGTAGTAACCTTGTGTTTACTGCCGCATAGGCAGCTTAGAAATGTTGAAAAGCCTTCAGCGTATCCCTTCGGGAGTTTACTGCCGCATAGGCAGCTTAGAAATGATGCAAGTGTGACACGATATTTCTTACCACGTTTACTGCCGCATAGGCAGCTTAGAAAAATGGGCAAACCACCAAGGATGCCAATGACCTGTTTACTGCCGCATAGGCAGCTTAGAAATACCCGCATGGGCCAACGGCTTAAAGCAGTATGTTTACTGCCGCATAGGCAGCTTAGAAATGTTGCCCGTGTTTTGTTCTGGATTATATTGTGTTTACTGCCGCATAGGCAGCTTAGAAATAAATCATGGCGTGAAAAAGAGTTAAGTCAGTGTTTACTGCCGCATAGGCAGCTTAGAAAAAACAAGTCCTTAGCACCTGCCGACCAACGTAGTTTACTGCCGCATAGGCAGCTTAGAAAACTTGAAAACGAAAAAGACTCAGAAAAATATTGTTTACTGCCGCATAGGCAGCTTAGAAATCACCATCTTTAAGGGCTTCATCATGCACTTGGTTTACTGCCGCATAGGCAGCTTAGAAATGACAGGTTTATTGTGGCAAATGAGGGAGTCAGTTTACTGCCGCATAGGCAGCTTAGAAATTTAAAGGAAAGCAGCAACATAAAATAGAGATGTTTACTGCCGCATAGGCAGCTTAGAAAATTTGGCCCAGCAGCGTTGCCAGCAATCATAAGTTTACTGCCGCATAGGCAGCTTAGAAATGGTTTACTTGTTAGTTGCATGGCATGTAACAGTTTACTGCCGCATAGGCAGCTTAGAAATAGTTGCGAGTTTCTTTATTGAGCTTATCAGGGTTTACTGCCGCATAGGCAGCTTAGAAATTGGCAAGTTCTGCTTGGGTGTCTGCAAGCTGGTTTACTGCCGCATAGGCAGCTTAGAAATCACTGTGCTGTTTGGCGCTGGTATGTTTGGTGTTTACTGCCGCATAGGCAGCTTAGAAAACAAGTATGACATACCTTACGAGTATTGGATTGTTTACTGCCGCATAGGCAGCTTAGAAAGGGGAATGGCGCAAGCAACAACGCTCAGGTAAGTTTACTGCCGTATAGGCAGCTTAGAAATGTAGATGTGCAAAAGCATTATGACAGTTTGCGTTTATTCCCACAGAGGTAGTTTAAAAGTGTAGGTGATCGATTTACCCTATTGGCAGTATAATTATCGTGTTTATAAAAAATAGTTTGTAATTACTGACATGGTGGCAGGAAGTGAAAATGACTTGCTGATTTCAACCGAACTGTCTGCCGTAAGGATACGGCAGCCAAGCTTCCAGGGATGGATTTACGGCGTGTTCGGAGGGAATTAGCAGGTCTTTTTAATATATACATACACATAAAGTCCCTTTTGGTGATTAAGTGTGGATGTTTGACTAAAGGATATCTCTAAAAATGCATTTTTTAAAAGGTGCCCTAAAGAGAATATATTTTATATTTATAACTTGGATGATAAATTTTTATTTTTAGTTTGGACGATAAAAGAGTATGGATGATATACCGGCTTCAGACTTAAAAACAATTTTACACTCAAAACGCGCTAATATTTATTATCTTGAGTACTGTAGAGTGTTGGTTAATGGTGGGCGTGTTGAGTATGTTACTGACCAGGGGAAAAAATCTCTTTACTGGAATATTCCCATTGCAAACACTACCTCTATTTTACTTGGAACTGGAACTTCTATAACGCAGGCTGCAATGCGTGAGTTGTCTAAAGCCGGGGTGATGGTTGGTTTTTGTGGCGGAGGAGGAACACCTTTATTTTCTGCAAATGAAATTGATGTGGATGCTATGTGGTTTTCGCCTCAAAGCGAATACCGACCTACGGAGTATTTGCAAAACTGGGTAAAGTTCTGGTTTGACGGCGAATTACGTTTAGCAGCAGCAAAGGACCTACAGCTAGAACGGTTGAAATTTATTAAAAGAAACTGGATAGATAAAAAATATTTTACTGAAGATCAGTTTCAGGTTGATAGTGGCATTCTGGAAAATTTGTTGGTATCAGTTGCGAGTGATACTGAAACGGCTTTAGATATTACTTCACTGCTTACCATAGAAGCTCGCTTAGCGAAACAGTTATATAAATTAGTGGCTAATGCAGTTAGTTATGGCGCTTTTGTGAGAGCTAAACGAGGGGCTGGGGCTGATCCTGCGAATCGTTTTTTGGATCATGGTAATTATCTGGCTTACGGATTAGGTGCTACTGCTACTTGGGTACTTGGTTTACCACATGGTTTAGCATTATTACATGGTAAAACCCGAAGGGGAGGGTTAGTTTTTGATGCTGCTGATTTAATAAAGGATGCAATTGTATTACCTCAGGCTTTTGTTTCAGCTATGGCGGGTGATGATGAGCAAACATTTAGAAATGCCTGTATAAAAAGGTTTACTCGCACTGAATCTCTTGACTTTATAATTGACACGTTGAAAATGATTGCTAGCCACCATGGAGTCTAAAGGTGAATATACTGCTGGTTTCACAGTGTCAAAAAAAAGCGCTTAAAGAAACACGTCGAATACTTGATCAATTTGCTGAACGTGTCGGTGATTTTACCTGGCAGACAGCTATTACCAAACAGGGGTTGGATACCCTAAGACAAATTTTAAGGAAAAAAGCGCGTAAAAATACTGCAGTTGCATGTCATTGGATTAGAGGAAAAGATAACAGCGAATTATTATGGATCGTTGGCGATGCAAGCCGTTTTGATACTCTAGGAAGAGTCCCTACCAATACAACACAGCGAAATATATTACGGGCTGATGATGAAAATGATTGGCACACGATTGAAGATATACGTCTGATAAGTGCCATGGCTTCATTATTTCATGACTTTGGGAAAGCTAATAAGCGATTTCAAAGTAAACTAAGAGAAAATTTTAATAAAAAGACAAGTGCAGACCCTATTCGTCATGAATGGATTTCGTTGCGTTTATTTAACACATTTATTGGTGACAAATGTCGTGATGATCAGGAATGGCTACAACGATTGGCTGATAATCCAACATTTCCAGACGATTGGCAAGACAAATTAACGAAAGATAAACTGGAAATGTCGGCTAAGGATACTGCTGTTATCAGTGAGGGAATATCTCCCTTTAAAAAGCTTCCCCCGTTGGCTAAGGTTATAGGCTGGCTTATAGTAAGTCATCATCGACTGCCTTTTGATCAAAACAAAAAGGTAGCATGCAAGGCAACAAATGCTCAAGCACTGAACAAGTTGCCTGAACGCGTCAAAATAAGTTGGTGTGGTGCCAGAGAAAATGCGACAAAACAACATATCAAACAGTGTTGGACATTTGAATATGGTTTACCAAGTCAAAGTAAGGCCTGGCAAAAACGGGTACAGAAATTAGCCGTTAAAATGCTTAATAGACGTCAACTGTTCACTGAAAAATGGTTTGTAAATCCATATGTTATTCATGTATCCCGCCTAGCATTAATGCTTGCTGACCATTATTATTCCAGTTTAAGTGATCCTTCACAACGAGTGCGAGGTGATAAAGATTGTCGATTATATGCAAATACGACGAGTAAAAAACAAGAGGATGGTGCAGATAAAACACTGAATCAACCGTTAGATGAGCACCTGATAGGGGTTGAAAAACAAAATCATGCAATATGTTATCACTTACCTTATTTAAAGCGACAACTGCCTAGTATTACGCGGCATAAAGGTTTTCAAAGTAGAAGTCGCAATCAGCGTTTTAACTGGCAAAATAAAGCCTATGACCTGGCAAAATCCATACAACAAAAAACTCAGGATCAAGGTTTTTTTGGCATTAACATGGCTTCAACAGGATGTGGCAAAACGCTGGCCAATGGTCGGATTATGTATGCATTGGCAAACGAACAACAAGGTGCTCGCTTTACAATAGCGTTAGGATTAAGAATCCTTACCTTACAAACAGGGGAAGTTTACCGAAGCCAGTTACAACTCGGTGCTGATGAGTTGGCTGTTATGGTGGGGGGGAGTGCAGTTCGAGAAATACATAAGTTTCAACAACGAATGAGTCAACAAGATTTTACCGAACAGGCAGGCTCAGAATCGGTTGCTAATTTATTGGAAGAGCAGACACGTGTTTTTTATGAGTCAAGCTTACAGAGTGGACCGATTAGCCATCAGCTTGCCAAAAATGCTCATGCGAATCGCCTGCTTCAATCTCCTATATTAACCTGTACGATTGATCACTTAATGCCTGCTACGGAGAGTTTACGAGGGGGACATCAAATTGTTCCAAGTTTAAGACTCATGACGTCTGATTTAATTCTTGATGAGCCTGATGACTTTGATCAACAGGATTTATATGCATTAAGCCGGCTTGTGTATTGGTCAGGAATGTTAGGCAGTCGGGTATTGTTATCATCAGCAACACTGCCTCCTGCCATTATTCATGGATTGTTTGACGCCTACTATGAAGGAAGGAAAATATTTCAGAAGAACCGAGGGGCAGTCCAAGGAAAAAATGCCATTAGTTGTGCCTGGTTTGATGAGTTTAACTGTATTGCTGGTGACTTTGCTGATACTGATGGTTTTACAAACGCACATACCCAATTTGTTGATAAGCGCCTGATAAAGTTAGGTCAGATGAACACAATAGTGCGACGCGCAGAAATTAAGCCATTAGTTGAGGATGTTGCTGCACCTGACCTAGATAATTTACCCGTAGGGGATCAAAATAACACACCTGAAGGGTTATTATTTCAGTCTGTTGCCTGGCAACTGCAACAGTACAGTGTAGAACTGCATTACCAGCATAATACGTATGATGAGTTATCAGGTAAACATGTCAGCTTTGGTTTGGTGCGAATGGCTAATATTTACCCATTAGTTAATGTCACCAAAACTTTTCTAGCGTTGCAAGGGCCTACAGATACCGTGTTTCACTGTTGTTGCTACCATAGTAATCATTTGTTGACTGTTCGCTCTGCCATTGAACAACGTCTGGACCGATGTTTAAATCGAAAAGGTGATAAAAATGCTGTGTTTTCTCTTCCTGAAATACAGCAAAGTCTAGCTCGTACTTCAGCAAAACATCATATTTTTATTGTGTTTGCTACGCCGGTGGCAGAGGTTGGCAGAGATCATGATTATGACTGGGGGATTGTTGAACCATCCTCTATGCGTTCAATAATACAACTAGCGGGCCGTATACAACGGCACCGAATGCAATCATGCGCTTCACCGAATCTTTTTTTATTATCTTCCAATATTAAGCATCTACAGAGTAAGAATAACTCTCCCTGTTTTTGCACACCGGGTTTTGAAAATGAAACCTTTAAACTAAATAGTCACGATTTATTTAACCTGTTGGAGTCGGAACAGTATAAAACGATTAATGCTGCACCACGAATTCGAGAAAATATTCATTTAAGACCCGCTGACAATTTAGTGGATTTAGAACATGCCCATTTAAAAGCTATTATGTTAGAGGCTGAGAATGGACGTGTTGCTTCAATTAATTTATGGTGGCAGACTCAAGCAAATTTATCGGCCGAATTACAGCAAGCATATCCATTTAGGCAGTCTCGTCCAACCATGTGCTATGCGATGTTATTGGATGAAGATGATGAACCCTATTTTTGTGGTGAAGGTACAAATGGTAAGTGGGGTAAACCTCAAAATGCACTGTTAAACAAAATAAATATTGATCGACAGAATGCGGGTAAACTGTTATGGGGAGAATATGACTATTTAGTGCTGCTTGAGCAGTGGGCTGATAATTTAGGCTATACAATCGAGGACTGTGCTAAGCGTTTTAGTTATGTTGAATTACCAAGAGATGAAGCAGAGCAGGGATGGAATTATCATGATGCTTTGGGGTTCTGGCGTATGAAACGCAATTGATGAACCCCTTTTAAGTAGCCTGCCTATGCGGCAGTTAAAAGTATGTAAGTTACATTTAGTAAAACACTTTCTAAACTGCTTGCTCAGCAGTAAAGTCAACTATAGCATATATTCTTATAGTGTAAATGTATTTGTCCCTTATTAATGTTAAACAATCTTACATTATTCTTTCAGCAATGGCTTATATCTTTTATTAAATTTTGATTACACACTACATTTAGTACAACACGGTTCTTTAAATTGAAAAGCAATACTGTTATGCTTTACTTCATCAATTGAGAATATATAGTAAACCTTCTAAAGAGCATGGTACTAGCAAGTCAGTAATTAAGAATTTTTCCCTCTGTTGTAGTAATGGTATTTTTCTCGATTTAATTTCTTAATAATTTTTTAAGTTAAACTAAACAGGTGAGGTGAAAGATATGAAGAGTGCTGAGAAAATGAAAAGGTGGATGTCTTCTGTATCTTTAGTTCTTTTTTTTGTGAATTTAATATTTAGACTGTCTGGGTTTGTTAAGGAAATCGTTAAAATTTTAAATGTTGATAAAATGTTATATTGGATGAATGAAAAATCCTCTTTTACTTTATTAATGGTGCTTCTGCAAAAAGTGTGGTTTTTAGTGTATAGAGTATTACATGCAATCTTATACTGTTGGCGTAACTTTTTTGATTACTTTTAGTAAGTGTTTGCCTTGAAATATCTATAGCTTTTGAGGAATAATTTTGTTGTATTTTTTGCGACTAGTTTTGTTGTGTGAAGTGAAACTGGTTATAAATTTTACTGTTGAATAAATAGATGGTTAGAATTTTAGGATGGCTGGGAATGGATGAAACCTTAAAAAAATCTGCACAGGTTGAAATTACAGGTTATATAGATGGTCGTTTACACGAAAAATTAAATGCTTTAAAAGAAAATCAACATGATAAAAGAGAGCAGTTAATTGCTCAATATCAAAAAGCAACGTGGTTAGAAAATGCAGCAAAGCGTGTTGAACAAATACAATTAGTGACGCATGCTGTTAAATATAGTCATCCTAGTGCTCGAGGAAGCAGTCATTATCTTGAAGTAAACAGCAGTCTACAGCAACATGCTTTATTGACAACCCATTCTATTGGGGATGAGCGAAGAGAGGATGTAGTTGGAAATGCTGCTGCACTGGATGTTTATAAATTTTTAACGATTGATATTCAAGGTAAGCCGTTGCTTACTAGATTGCTGAATGATGAAATAGAAGTAAAAGCAGCGCTGAGTGAGGATACAAAAATATCGGAACAACTAGCGGCAGCGTTTAAAGGTATTACGTTAAGCAGAGGGGCAGTAGCTTCTCATAAGTTGGTGAAACAGATCTACTTTCCTATAGCTGAGCAAAACTATCATTTATTATCGCCTTTATACCCAACCTGTTTAGTGCAGGCTGTATATGACAAAATTAGAAATGATCGTTTTGGCGATGAAGCAAAGGCTGCACGTGAAGCTCGTTTTGAACGCAAAATGCATGATAACGGTTACAGTGAGTATCCCAATTTAGTGATTCAAAAGTTCGGAGGCACAAAACCACAAAATATCAGTCAGTTAAATAGCCAACGACATGGGGAAAGTTGGTTATTAGCTTCTTGCCCGCCAATATGGAAAACTCAACCCGTTAAGCTTCCCATTGGAGTGTCTTCCATTTTTAAGCAGTTAGGAAGACGTAAAACACTGCGAGAGCGAATAGTTTTATTACGAAAATTTTTAACGAAAACCAATTATAATAATATTGCTATTCGAACCAAAAGAGCGCAACTAGTGCAAAATATAATTGATGAAATTGTGCATTATGCTGCATCTGTTCAAAGACATAAGCCAGGGTGGACTGCTGATACAAAATGTCAGCTGGATATTGCTGAGCAGTATTGGCTTGATCCTTACCGTGCAGATAATGATGAAGAATTTCAAGCTAGTCGGATATCAGCAAAGTGGCAAGATACTGTATGCTCTCGTTTTGCAAAATGGTTTAACTTTGAGTTAAGCACACAGGGAGGTTTATCGGTTGGAGATGATGAATTTGATTTTTGGAAAAAATCATTTGCACAAATCTTATAGTGTCAACAAGTTTTTTATGATTGAATAATAATGATATTTTAAAAGGATGTGCTTCGTGATTGAAGTTTTAAATGGGTTATTAGTTGTACCTCGATTATATGTACAAAACGCAAATGCTGTATCAAGTCCGCTGACCTGGGGATTTCCTGCTCCTTCTGCATTTCTTGGCTTTGTACATGCTTTACAAAGAAAGTTAGCCAATATTAATGCGTTGAATTTTTCTGGTGTGGGTATTATCTGTCATCATTTTGAACCTCAAACTGATCAGAACGACAATCGTCGTACTCAGTTATTTAAATTAACACGAAACCCGTTGAATAAAGATGGTTCGTCTCCTGCATTTATAGAGGAGGGAAGAACGCATATTGAAGTGAGTTTACTCATTGGTATAAAAGAGTATTTAGATGAAGATGAAGGCGCTGAACTTGCTGATAGTATTTGTCATTTGGTTCAACAACAACGATTAGCAGGAGGCTCTGTTTGGGTAAGGGATCACTCAAGAGATAAACCATATTATCTTGAATTGGCAGATCATGCTGAGGGTAGAATATCGCAGTTTAACAAAATAAAATATACATTACTGCCTGGGTATGCACTCATTGGGCGTGATGACTTATTACAAAATCATTATACTACGTTAAAACACGAAAATGATAAAATCACACTTTTAGAGGCTTGGCTTGATCTAAGCCGGTTGAATATGGCACCTGTTCCTGACTCATCAGAAACAGTGTTGGATGATAATAAACCAGTGAAATGGCAGGCCAAATCCAAACCCGGTTGGCTTGTGCCTATACCCGTTGGTTACCAAGGTATATCGGAATTATTTGACGCGGGTAGTGTACAGCATAGTCGTGATGATCAAACGCCTTTTCGCTTTGTGGAAAGTGTATATTCTATAGGGGAATGGCTGAGTCCGCATAAAGTTAAAGACCCACTACAACTGCTATGGTCTTATCAGTACCTGCCAGAATATGAGCAGTATCGCTGTATAAATTATTTTAATCGCTAATAAAATCAAAGAACCCTATTTTAATATCAGGACTTGCAGTTTATGGGATAACTGTAGGTTTGTAATTATCAGGAGTAAATAATAATGGCTAATACGTTAAAAACCGCTTCTGTTTTAGCTTTTGAGCGTAAACTGGATAACTCTGATGCACTTTTTTACGCAGGAAACTGGGCAAACTTTGATAACATTAAGGAATGGCAGTCTGTAAAAATTAGAGAAAAGTCGGTGAGGGGGACTATTTCAAATCGCTCAAACACGAAGGAGTTAGACGCAGTAAAATTTGATGCCAAAATAGATAAACCGAATTTACAGACAGTGGATGTCGCTACGTTGCCTGTAAATGCTGATACTTTAGGCGTACGCTTTACTCTTAGGATTTCAGGAGGGGTCGGTGTTCCTTCAGCCTGTAACAATGTTGATTATCAGGAAAAACTTCAACAAACGGTAAAGCAGTATGTTGAAAAATATGGCTTTAATGAATTAGCAAAACGTTATGCAATCAATCTGGCAAATGGACGGTTTTTGTGGCGGAACCGGTTAGGTGCAGAACAAATAAAAATTCAAGTTAACCAGTTAAAAATGGGGGAGGTTATAAAACAGTGGGATTTTGACGCTTTAGCATTTAACCTCAGAGATTTTTCTGTTCCTGAGCATTATGCTGAGGCTATCAATGAATTAACTGAAGTGATCAACTTAGGCTTATTAGGTGAGCAATTTGTCTTAATTGAGGTCATCGCTTTTGTACGTGTCGGTGAAGGCCAGGAAGTTTTCCCTTCTCAAGAATTAATTTTAGATACTGGTAATTCTTCTAAAGGCAGTAAGAGTAAAACGTTGTATACCGTAAGCACAACGGCTGCAATGCATTCTCAGAAAATTGGTAATGCATTGAGAACGGTCGATACCTGGTATCCTGATGACAACAATTTGGGGCCAATAGCAGTAGAACCCTATGGAGCAGTAACATCACAAGGTAAAGCGTATCGCCAGCCTAAACAAAAAGTGGACTTTTATACGTTACTGGATAATTGGCTAAGAAAAGACAAAGCGCCGGACTCTGAAGGTAATCAGCACTTTGTTATGGCAACATTAATACGTGGTGGTGTATTTGGAGAAAAGGAATAAGGCATGGATTATTTTGTCGATATTCGTCTGATGCCTGATCCTGAATTTTCTGGCTCTACATTGATGAATGTGCTTTTTAATAAACTGCACAAGGGGTTAGTAACACTTAATACAACGACTATTGGAATATGTTTCCCTGAGTATTCTATAGAAAAAAAAGAGCTAGGTAATAAACTCCGAATTCATGGCAGTGCTGGTGAGCTTGATCAACTACTGTGTATACCTTGGTTGACAGGCATGAGAGATCATTTAATGTGTAGTGAAATTACAAAAATTCCAGCAAATACTACCGCAGTATGTGTGCAACGTGTTCAGGTGAAAAGTAATGTTGAGAGAATCAGGCGGCGTTACATGAAACGTCATAATCTGTCAGAAGAAGAGGCTAAACTTCGAATCCCTGCAACATTTGAAAAACGTCTAAATTTACCTTACCTGGTTGTTAATAGCCAAAGCACTCAGCAAAAATTTAGATTATTTATTCATCAGGAAGAGCTTGCCGTTCACCGGCAAGGCAAATTTAACCAGTATGGTTTAAGCAAGCAGGCGACAGTACACTATTTTTAAGCTTACTGTTGTTGTAACTTGATCATAAACAAAATTTTACAGTTTTAATTGACTTGTAATAAAAATATCATTGGCAGGTTTGCAGTTCCTGCTAATGTAAAATGACTGAATGGTTTTTAATTGATCAGTATAGTTTTAAGGTTAACTAAGATATTATGCTTCAGACCCTTTTTTGAGAGTTGATTTTTTACTGATTAAAATCAATAGGTTATAGCGTGGCCAAAAAAAGGGTATTTTGATGTGAATAATAAGTCAGCTCTTTAATAATCAAGTATTTCGACTTAAAACTCTAGTTTACTGCCGCATAGGCAGCTTAGAAAACAAACACAGTGGAGAGGAAGACATCAATATTGTTTACTGCCGCATAGGCAGCTTAGAAAACTCATAGTCCAATTTCCTCAGATATCTTGATGTTTACTGCCGCATAGGCAGCTTAGAAAATTGTTATGGGGTTGCCATTGTCGAGTAAAATGTTTACTGCCGCATAGGCAGCTTAGAAAATTAAGATGGAGACTCATTTGCAAATTTGGACGTTTACTGCCGCATAGGCAGCTTAGAAAATTGGTATTATCTTGGCGCAAATCCGTCGAATGTTTACTGCCGCATAGGCAGCTTAGAAATATTGGGTGAGTTTTCTCAAGAGGCATTCAACGTTTACTGCCGCATAGGCAGCTTAGAAAATGCGGGTAGGTAGGCCCTATCAAAACGGAGTGTTTACTGCCGCATAGGCAGCTTAGAAAAATGAGCAGATCATGAAGCTACCGCGCGCCGTGTTTACTGCCGCATAGGCAGCTTAGAAAACAGAAGCATTATGATGGCTCTGACTAACAACTGTTTACTGCCGCATAGGCAGCTTAGAAAAGTATATATATATGTCATCCCAAACCATATGTTTACTGCCGCATAGGCAGCTTAGAAATGTTGCCCGTGTTTTGTTCTGGATTATATTGTGTTTACTGCCGCATAGGCAGCTTAGAAATTTATCAACAAAGGGCTGGTAAGGGACCAAATGTTTACTGCCGCATAGGCAGCTTAGAAACGTTGAAGAGACCTGTTGTGTGGCTTGGTTTGGTTTACTGCCGCATAGGCAGCTTAGAAATTGGGGTTTATTGATTGAGTGGAGTTTTTACCGTTTACTGCCGCATAGGCAGCTTAGAAATTACCTTCACTGATTTGTACAAAGAGCATATCGTTTACTGCCGCATAGGCAGCTTAGAAATAGCGAGGGTTGCAGAAGCCTTAGAAGTACCGTTTACTGCCGCATAGGCAGCTTAGAAATTTAAAAGCCCCCCAGTAACACCGCCAAAATCGTTTACTGCCGCATAGGCAGCTTAGAAATTATTGGGCTAGTGAGCTGCAGCAGACCGTCAGTTTACTGCCGCATAGGCAGCTTAGAAAGTCCCCTTTAATGAGACCTTACTTTTATTTTCGTTTACTGCCGCATAGGCAGCTTAGAAAATATTCTTGATGCCCACCAAGAGAGGTTATCGGTTTACTGCCGCATAGGCAGCTTAGAAAGTCGGTATTGCATCTACATCAGGTGTTAATGTGTTTACTGCCGCATAGGCAGCTTAGAAATTCCTAATACACGACAGTTTACAACTATGTAGTTTACTGCCGCATAGCCAGCTTAGAAAGTTGATAACGAGGCAGGTAGCTATACGGGCCTGTTTACTGCCGCATAGGCAGCTTAGAAATGCCCGCTCCTTGCTTGTCATCGGCTCATATTGTTTACTGCCGCATAGGCAGCTTAGAAATCTTTAAAAACCAGAGATGCACACTTCTAGTGCGTTTACTGCCGCATAGGCAGCTTAGAAAAATGCTCATTGAGTCCGATTGCAAAGCCTTGCGTTTACTGCCGCATAGGCAGCTTAGAAATGTAGAGGGTCGATTTGTAATGTGTATAAAAAATAGTTTGTAATTACTGACATCGTGGCAGGAAGTGAAAAAGACTTGCTTATTTCAACCGAACTGTCTGCCGCAAGGACGCGGCAGTCAAGCCTCCAGGGATGGATTTACGGCGTGTTCGGAGGAAATTTGCTGGTCTTTTGATATATACACATAGTTTTTTATAAGCACTTTCAAGTAGTAAGCGATTTTAAATTTTGGCCTGTTTAGTAATATGCTGGATTGGGTAGGGTTGGGTTTGTGATCCAGTATAAAGTGAAAGGTGAGGGAAGGGAATTTCAATATCATTTTCATCAAAGGCATTTTTGACACGTTCTATAATACCATTTTTTAACGCCAGTAAATTTTCCCGTTTTGTCCAAACCGAGAATTGAATATTAATTGATGAATCACCAAAGCCTAATAACATAAACAATGGCTCTGGATCTTCTAAACATAAATTATAGTCTTCCGCCACTTTTAATAAAATGGTTCTCACTTTCTCCAGGTTTTCTTTGTAAGCGACCCCAATAGCTAAATCAAATCGTCGCAGAGGAAACCGAGTAAGCGTTGTGACTTCTGACTTTATAATCGTTTCATTGGGAATTCTGACAAATAGATTGTCAAAGGTTCTAAGTTTAACTGACAGCAGGTCAATGGATAATACTTCACCTAACGTTGAACCCACTTTAATGGTATCACCTACACTAAATGGTTTTTCACCGATTAAAAATATTCCACTGATTACGTTTGAAGCAGATGTTTGTGAGGCAAAACCAATGGCAACCGTCAGTATTCCTGCTGCACCGATAATAACACCAAGGTCAACATTGATTTGTTGTAGTGCCGTTACCAGAAAAAGTAAAATAATGAGGTAATAGCTTATACGTTGAAATATCAGCGTTTGATGTTGAGTGAGTTTGTCTTTACCCAGTTTGACGATTGCCTTAGATGCTATTTTAGCCAAGAAGAAACCGATAATAATAATAATGATACTGAAGGCAATTTGGTTAAATGTTAAATTTTGCAATGTTTCCATATTTTATTTTTTTAATCCTTATGAAAAAAAGACATTGTAGGCTTTGGATATTAAGCCTTCCTCTAAAGGAGTTTCTGCTGCATTAATTAACTCCCATTGGAAAAATCGTGTTGAGTATTCATTTGTAGGGTCGGCAAGTTTTATTTCACTTTTTGATTTTGTTTGGATTAATGTTATACCTGTCGTCCAAAGCAATCCTTCTTGATTTTGTCTTAACTCTAATGTAGGTACTGGGATATTAATTTTTTCGATTGACAACATGTGAGACTGATTATTCACAATGGTGACAGGAATAATGGCCCGATAGGGTTTTATTGAAACAAGGTTCTTATTAATTACCGCCCGTGTTTTACTGGCATAACATAATTGTCCTAGTTGAGTGTTTGGACCAAACCATGTATCAGAAAGGGCTCTTATGGGAATTTGACAGAGTAATACTCTATTATGACCAGTGCAAATACGAAACCATAATACGATGCTGATGTACAATGTGACATGTTCGTCCGGTAATAACATAATACGATCAAATGGTTTGACGACAATGTTACGGTCAGGTAACACTGGGGTTATTATTATTTGACTTTGTGTTTGAGCAACTACAAATCGTTTGAGTTCTTTAAAGCGGGTTAAATTCTGATTTTCAGATTGTGTTGTAACATGATCTTGCTCTTCTTCAAGCGCTACATTGGTGTGATTAAAGCGTACTTGCCATTCATGTTTCAAACGTAAAATATTTAACTCCAAACAGCCAAAGTTCCATGTTAGGCCTTGATTTTCTTCTAGATGAGTCGTTTGCCACCATCTTTCTATATCATCAGTTTGTGACATTATAGCTAAGCCGATATGAGATTAATGATACTCTTTATGAATCTGTTTTATCCCTCTTGGGTGCAAAGGGGGTTATTATCTGTGTTCTTGACCTAGTGTATATCAGAATGATTTTAGTTTTGTTAAAGACTTGGTTATATAGTTAATCTGTGACCATTTCGTTTTGTGAACCTTCTTAAATACTTCTTTATCGCTTTACTGCCGCCCCCTTGTGTCCTAAGGCATAAAAACCCTTAGTATTGGGTATACTTTTCTCAGCGAGAGTTTGATAGCCAATATTTTATTGGTCATTAATAGTTTAACTATTCAGCCTATTTTAATGGAAGTTAAGTCTAAGACGTTGTTATATCTGAAAGCGCGAATGGCTAAAAAATAGATGGTTAATAAAAATAGTTGATATGAATCAATAATAATTTACTAATTCATTAGAATATATAAGTGGGTGCTAAAAAAATAGACTAAAGTCTATAGTTTTTTGCTTGGAAAATGCTTGAAATAAATTAAAGGATAGGGTAGCGTGACTTTGATAAAAAAATTATAAATACGGAAGAAAAGAAGAGTCTAATAGTATAAAGACTAATACAGGGGGCTTTAATGAGGGATCATCTACTTTTTTTGATGACTCTTTTACTATTATCTTTCAATAGTATATCTGCAGAAAGGCTCGATCCATTAGAAGAGAATAGATATGGCATTGCTAATGGTCGATTACATCTTTTAGATAAAACTAACCGATCAGCATTGCTGAGCCATTCTACCAACAAGTCAAAAAATCAAATTGCACTTAAAGTAATAAAAAGTGATCAGTATAAGCATTACCAACAATTATTTAAGGGAATAGAGATTGAGGGCGCTGGTTTAATTATTAGCAAAGATGACGATCAAGGTAATCGTAAAGTTCTTTATCAAAATCTTTTTAAAAAAATTGAAAAGGATATTTCTTCGATTATACAGCCTACTGACTTTCCTATAGAAAAAGTACAAATATGGCTTATTGAAAGTTATTTGACAGGAAAGCAGTCAGTAAGTGACTGGAAATTAACTCACTATACCGTGAAACCTGTTATTTATATTAATTCAAATAATAAGGCTTATTACAGCTATAAAGTTGAATTTTTAGCGCGTTCTCCTTCTGTTATTAAGCCAATTAGGGAAAAACTTTTTTTAGATCCTTATACTCAAACAGTTATTGCTCGTCGAAATTTGATTAAGTACGCAAGTACGCGTATTGCTGGTAGTGGTTCGGGAGGGAATCAGAAAATTGGTTATCGTCAGTATAGTCAGCCACTTAGCTTAAGGCATACTGATACGGCATTAGAAGCAAATACCTTTTTAGTTAACTTTGATGGGGTAAACACTTGTACAATGGATTATGACAACGTACAAACCCTGGATGCAAGCCAAGATAATGCCGTTACTGTGCCATATCGTTATACCTGTTCTATGTCAGGCCAACACAATGAGAGTTTGGTTAATGGCGCTTATGGGGTTAAAAATGATGCTCAGTTTCATGGTCAGGTCGCTTATCAGTTATTTGATCAATTATCCTTTATTAACAGTGGTCCGCTTGGTAGGAGCGGAGGTAAAAAGAAACCCGTCAAGATTCGTGTACACTCAGGTTCTCGTTTAGATGATGGGTTTTGGGATGGAGAGTATATTAACCTGGGGGATGGAGATACATATTTTTATCCCTTGGTTTCGCTGGATTCTATTGCTCATGAATTAGCACATGGTTTTTTGGAAACTCATTCAAGACTAGAGGGAGATGCAGGCCATTCATTTGGAATTAGTGAATCATTCGCTGATATTGCTGGTGAAGCTGCAGAGTATTTATTAGGGAAAACGCAAAATACGAAACTTAACGACTGGTTATTTAATAAAGATTCATTTAAACAAGAGGGGGCGGCTCGTTATTTTGAAAAACCATCAAAAGATGGGAAGTCGATTGATAGTGCTAAACACCATTATTGGCAACAAAATGGCCACTACTCAGCCGGTGTTTTTAATAAAGCATTTTACCACCTCGTTCATGATAATGATGGTTGGACGCCACTTGAAGGATTTGAGTTATTTGCTAGAGCCGCAGTAAGTTGTTGGGGAGATTACCCAAGTTTTACAGAGGCAGCAAAATGTGTGTTGGATCAGGTTCAATATTTAAAGGTGAGTGGTACTGGACTGGCAAGTAAAACAACCGCGCAGCTAGAAGCGGAAGTAATGGCAGCTTTTGCAAAAGTTGATGTTTATGTACTGAGTAATATAGGTAGCCATGCCTTGTTTGACTATAGTATCTCTTATCGTGAAGTAACCTTTACAAATTTGAGTCATCAGTGGGGGCGTGTCAATGGTTCTTCTTTTGAGGAGTGGCATTGGGATTTTGGTGATGGCGTTACACAAATTCAAACTAATCCATTTGAATTAATAAAGCATCAATATAAAGACGATGGTCCCTATACCGTCAGACTCACTGTCGTTGATAGTTCAAGAAATCAATATAAATACAGTAAGACGATAAGCCTGGAACCACATTATTGTACTCCTTCAGGAAACCCTGGTGATCAGGATTTTATCAAACAAGTTAGCTTGACAAATACAAGACAGGGTCAACAACAAGGACCTGTTACTCAACAAGAAATTGCAGGGTATGGAGACTATTTAAATACGCCGTTTAAAGTAAATGCTGGTGAAGCATATCGCATTCAGTTAAATAAAGGCAGCAATAGCTATAGTCATTATTGGTCGATTTTTATTGATGTGAATGGTGATGGGGATTTTTCCGATGAGGGTGAATTAATAACCGAGTCTAAAAGTAAAGATGATATTAATGTGCAAATGACTATGCCGTTATTACCTGCTAACAGTCGTACACGAATGCGTATTGCTATGAGTTGGGGGACGAAAATTAAGAATCCATGTGATTCACTCAAAGTGGGAGAGTTTGAAGACTACTTGCTGGTAAATGGCAATACGGATACAAGCCAAAATCCGTTAGTTCGTTATAGCTTCAGAAAGGTAGAGGATACTGTTTATTTTAAAAATACCTCTTTATATCTACCAGATGAAATGGATTGGCAATGGCAAATTAATGGTGAAACATTCAGTACCAAACCTGCATTTAACAGCGAAATTTTTCATCAATTTGAAGTGCCGGGCGAGGGTGAGCCTCCGATTACCTATCGAGTCAGGTTAGTACTGAATGGAGAATATAACAGTACTATCACTGAAATCACTTTTGAAAATGAATCGGATACATCTGGTCTTCCTGTTGGGTACTGTTCAGCAAAGAGTACATCTATGGGGTGGGTTTACTTAAACCAGTTTGGCATAGGTGCATTTGATCATATGTCAGGTAATGAAGGTGAGGGTTATTATGACTATAGAGCAGAGAAAATTCCTTTAGCGAGAGGTGAAAGTTATTATTATGCCATCACTGCTTATTATCCTTGGATCACAAGAGGGACTTATGCTGGTATTTGGGTTGATCTAAATCGAAATGGATCGTTTGAAGGCAATGAAAAACTCGCTACTAATAATGGCTTTAAGGGTACGGCTAGTGGTAGCTTTTCTATTCCAGGTAATGCCAATAAAGGGGCAACAAAATTGCGGGTTATAATTAAAACCAAAGGTGAGCCTAAGGTGTGTGGAAAATTTGGACAAGGATATGGTGTTTCAGGAGAAGTAGAAGATTATATTGTAGATATTCAATAATATTCTTCCTTTAGGGCCTGTTAACACTATTTGAATCACCACTGCCGTAGACTATTTTTTCGCCTAGCAAGGCACAAGGAATGCCGTGTAGTCATTCTACATAAATGACTTGTAACACCGCTAGGTGGAAAAATAATCACGGCCCGAAGGGTCATAATAGTGATATTCAAATAGTGTTAACAGGCCCTAGCATAAACCTGATTTAGAAAGTGAGCTAATTAGTATGTAATTAATAGTAAAAGATAATTAATTAGATCAATAACAAATAACCTTAAATTAAAGTGGTATCTTTTACTGTAAAAAAAGTGAGTTCTGAATATTATTTGATAACCAACACTAATAAGCATAAAAAGGACTACATCGTGAAACTCAATAAACTCTCATTAGCTATCTCAGCCATAGCAGTGTCAGGTGTATTATGGTTTAACCCAGTCAGTGCTGCTGAACACCGTTTATCTATTCCTGTTGAGGAGTTGTCATCTTCATTTGATAAGGCACGACTCCATATTGATAATATAATTGGTAAGAAAAGAGGTCCTGTAAAATTAGATCTTTCTGATCAGCAACAATATGATTATATTTTAGAGCACTTACGCTTAACGGGCACAACCAGAGAGAAGTCACCACAGTTGTATAAAATGCTTGAACAGTCAAAAAAAGAGCATACTCTAAAGCGTGACTATCATAAGATGCTTAAGTCAGGAATGACAAAAAATAGAGCTATTTCATTATTAAACTTAAATAATAATGAACGTATTAATATTGCAAGAGTATTGGCTGATGATAAGCCAAAAGATATTTTTCATAGAATACAGGATTTAGATGCAGGGAAGAATGTAAAAACAGAAAAGGATGAAATGCTGGCTAAAGCTAGAACCAGTATTACCGGTAAAATGACGTATACTTATACTAGCGCTATTGTTATGGGGCAACACCCTGATGATCCAAATAAGACAATTAAGCTAGGTCATCCCGGGGGTATACATGCTTTTGCTGGTAAAGCAAATAATGTTGTTGCTTATAGCCCTGTATCAGATGAATTTATTAGCGCTGTTTATGATGACTCCGATATTTTGACAGTTGAGTCTATAGTTATATACGAAGATGCTGATGGTAACAAAGGTCATTATCGTATAATCTCAAAAAAAACGGTGAGTGAGTATAGAGCTAAACTAAAAGGTACTAATACTAATGGTGAACTGGATTTAGTTGCGCCTACAGATAAGAATGATGATAATAAAATTCAGGTATGTTTAAATCGTGATCATGGTGATTGTGACTATGATCAAATGTATCCTGCAAATACGCCAAATGATAAGCTATTAATCAAATTACCCTTTAATGGATCAATTACTACCCCCCATAAAATTAAAAAAATTTACAAACCTTCTGAAGTACCACCAGATACGTTTATATCCGGAAAAACAAATATTTGGATTTCTACCAATACAGGAGAGCATGCTCAGTTAGTTGATCCTGCCACAGGAGATTCATTTGTTGATTTTATTGAAACCCGTGAAGTTACCATTGATGGACAACCTCATACTATTATTTCTTGGGATATTCCTAAAGAGAAAGCAGTATTTGGCACTGCTACAATGTATAAACGTTTCAAAAATGTGGAGTGGGAAATTCATATAGTCGCTGATGTTAACCCAATGTTTTATGATGAGGTAACGTTTACAGTAGATATTACAGCAGATAATAGTAAAACACCTTCTCACCAATGGGTTGTTGAAGACAAAATGCCCTTTATGTATTTTGAATACAGCTGTATGGCTAAAGGTACTCAGATTACCATGGCGGATGGTTCGCAAAAGCCTATTGAGCAAGTTATGATTGGTGATCAAGTGCAGGCTAATGGTTTAATTATGAAAGTAGAGGATACTTCAATTGGTAATGAAGTATTACCGATGATTCGTATTAATACCAACGATGGTAAGTCTGTTCTCTTAACCGAAACCCATCCAGTGTTAACCAAAAACAGAGGTATTATTTGGGCGAAGGAAGTGCGTCAGGGTGATCAGTTAATGACTAAGCAGGGCACTACGCCTGTTATTAAAATAGCAGAAGAAAATTATAATGATACTGTTCATAACCTCAAGTTAGCAAAAATTGAAGGTTCAAAAACCGTATTAACAGCTGATGCTAAAGCGGTATTTGCCAATGGATTGTTAGTGGGAGGGATATCCATGCAAGCGGATTATTCTTTTAAAGACCAACAACAATTAACTGTTGAAGAACAACTTCAGCAAATTCCTGAACGTTGGCATCAGGACTTCTTGAATAACCAATAGCAACTATTTAGTCAGTAACTGCAGTATAATGATTATAGTCGCAGTTACTGACTTTAACTATAGTATCCTACACTGAGTATCCCTGGTGCGTTGATAGTGACGTAAAAGGAAGAATTTAAGGACATACTTTGATGAAGAAAAAAAAACATAACTTCATCCATGCCATGATACTAACAGCAGGAGTGGCTGTAATTCCTGTGACAAGTTTAGCTTCTGAAATACCTGGCATTGATAATGATAATATTCCTTTAGGTACGGCTTATCACAGTAAAAAAGGCGGTTTTTATGGCTTTCAAGCAGTTAATGGTAGTGTAGATGAGTCCTATGGTAATACAGAATCGGAAATTCGTTTTGCCGTAGATTTAGGGTATAAACAGCTTTTGGATATGGTTAATGGCAGTGTTGATGTGGGTGTTAAAGTCAATGCAGTAAGTGTTGATGCTGGAGGACAATATGCGACAGAAAATTCAGCTGATGAGTATACGGGTACTTATACTTTTTATTTAAATAGCAAACCTAAAAAGCGGTTATTGGTTCCTGAGAATAATCAAGGTTATCAACCTACAACGGCGGCAGTTGAATTAGCGAATGACAGTCCTGGAAATCGTTTTGAAGAATTAGGTGATGAGTTTGTAACGGCTATTGAATATGGCTCATATTTAATGATTAATATGAAGATAGAGTACCGTAGTGCAAAAGATAAAAAAAATATTGGCGGATATTTAAAAGTTGATGCTATGGGGGTTGTTAATGTTAGTGGAGATCTTGATTTATTAGATGAAGCTACCAAAAACTCTGTAAAAATATCGATTACTGCAAAACAGGTTGGAGGTGATCCCTTAAGGTTAGCAAATATTATTCCAGATGGTCTTATGAAGTGTAGTTTGGCTAATCCTACACCATGCTTTAACTTATTTACAGAAGCTGTTATTTATTTGAAAAAAGACTACATTAACCAACTAAGTAATTTAGATAAATATAATCCTGTTAAGCTTTATACTCAGCAGTATAAATATTCTGGTCCAAGCTTAAATGTATTATTGCCCCAAGCTGGGTATGAAGATATAGAATACTTAACTAAGCTTTCTGTAAAACGAATGAGTGATCGTTGGGTTAAGTCTATGTTAGACAAACGTCGGGCAGAAAATATTTTAAATTATTACTCTGCAACCTTAAGCTCAGAAGATAAAGCAATTATTAAAGATATTGAAGCTAAAGCACGGTTCAACGCCTATAGCTATGCCAGTGCCGTTGCCTATTGCCAAAAAAATCCCCTTGGTAGCTATTGCCGTGAGCGTGAGCAAATAATTAATGCGAGTAGTATTAGGACATATGACGATTCAAAATTGAATTTAAGCTCACTCTAATAAGGAAATAAAGATGATAATATGGCATCGTATTTATTACACTGTGCTGTTTTGCATGGTCGGATTGTTTGCAAATTTAGGTTATGCTAAACAATACCAAAACTATGGTATGTGGAATGATATCCTTTCACCTAGTCAAGCCGTTGGCCGATTTCAATGGCTTGAAAAATGTTATAGTGGGTTATTGGTTGAGACTTGGGAACGGATGTATGATGCAACTGACTTACAGTCTGAACAGGATAAAATTAATGCGTTAAAAAATGCGTGGCTTTATGATCGAGGTAATTTAAAAACCTTCCCTCAGTATTTAACTTTTGGTAATGAAAGCCATGAAAATCCAGCTAATTGGATAGCAGGTGTTTCCGCTACAGATTCTTGTAAAACGATCCCTGTAGGGTATCGAGTGATTGGTTTAATTACTAGTTTTGACTTTAAAGAGTATTGCAAAATATCAGCAAGAGACTCTTCAAAAGAATATATAAAGCAAGTTGATTTTGGTTCTTTCAGTAATTCCAGTGCTGCCAATAAGTTATCTAATTTTTGGGGGCGTGTTATTCAGGTGAGCCGTGGCAGTAATTATAATCTTGTGGTTACACCTGGATATACTATTATGGCCTGGCCTGAAACATGGCATGGTTGGATTGACTGGAATAGGGATGGTGATTTTGCTGATAAAGGTGAAGCAATTTTAGTTAATGAAGTGAGTGACGAAGCTATTAGTAAGCTGATTAAAGTGCCTGCCAATGCAAAACCTGGGTTTACCAAAATGCGTATAACCATGGATATGGGAGGAGGAAGTCGTAATCCATGTCAAAATGTGCGTTTTGGTGAAGTCGAAGAATATACGATAAAAATAAATTAAGGCAGGGCAAGGACATGAAACCTATACTATTTTCAGGTCTGTTGGTCAGTACAGCATTAAGTGTTATTAGCGATGCTGTCGCAATGGACAGAGAGTTACCATTTGATCATCAACCCGAAAGATCTTGGTCAATGATGTCGGAAAGGTTTGGAACAAAAATTCCAGGCCTTGTGAATGACCATATTCAATTGGGAACGGCGTATGACAGCACAAAAGAAATATTTTTAAATCATCAACCCGTTGCCGGTGTAGAAAGACAAAACTATGGTGGAGTTAAGTTTACCGTTACCTATGATCAAGACACTAGCTATGATGAAGTCTTAAGTATGCTTAATGGTAGTGTTGATGCTTCAGTCGCCATCAATGTTGTTCAAGTAAATGCGGGGGCTCATATCGCAAAAGAAGCAGCAGAGTCTGAGTATGCTAGCTCTTATACATTTAGTGCAACAGCAACGCCTAAAAAGCGTGTATTGCTACCTGAAAACGCTAATACCGGCTTTGTGCTATCTCCAGTGGGTGATGCTATTGCAACTCAATACCAGAATCAATTAGCTGAGTTAGCAGGTGATGAGTTTGTTACTTCCATCGAATATGGTTCTCAGCTGTTTGTAAATATGAAAGTGGAATTTTTAAATAGCCGTGATAAAGATAATATTGGTGGCTATTTAGGTGTTGATGTGGCTGGGGGGATTGTATCGGTTAAAGGTGAACTGGATTTTCTGGATGAGGAGGTTAAAAAGTCCGTTAAAATTACAGTGAGAGCACTACAAAAAGGCGGTAATCCTATAGAACTACTTAAGGTTATTCCAAATAATATTATTACGTGTTCACTGGAAAATCCAAAACCTTGCTTTGATTTATTCGAGGAAGCTATTCAGTATGCAAAAACGGATTTCCAGCTGCAGTTTGATTCTTTGAGTGATTATAATGTAGTCAGTTATGAAACGACACGTTATGACCGTAGTACGCTTGATGTTAAACGTTTAGTTCCTGAGTATCAGGAAGTCAGTTGGCAGCGGGACCAAATTATTTATGAGATGACTGATAACTACAAGCATGCCATAAAAGATGAGCAGCGCGCTTCTGACTTATTAGCAAGCTACTATAGTTGGATGCCCAATGAGCAGAGAACAAAAGTAGAACAAATAAAACAAGCGGCTTATAACAATGCTTGGTTATATTATGACATTGCAAAGTATTGTCAGGAACACCCTTTTGGAACTGAATGTGTTGATTATTGGAACAATGTGAAAGACACCTGTGCATCTACTGCAGAAGAAGCCTGTATTGCTGAATATGATCGCTCACAGTTAGAAGTTAACAGTGAGGTTAAGTCTGTTCATCAGTGTGAGGTTGCGCGACAAACAGCGACAAATAATGGCTTGGAAACTGAACAACAATCGATCGCTTATCGGAATTTACGTTGGGCTCCCGTTTTTGTTGATAATGCTAAGCCAAGCGATGGCATATTAGAGTGGACACCATGTGAGTTTGCATTAGCGACTTATGGTGATTATTTCATAAACTAATATCTAAACTATACCCTTTTCGAAGGGTATAGTATTTGCTATTTAGGTACTACTATGTAGGAACCAGTACTGTGAAAAAAATATCCACAATTCTGCCATTTGAGTACAATGCTTGTGATACTATTGCACTTGGTTATGTTAATAAAAGCCATTTGAAATCTGTTTGGATCCATCTTTTAATAACATTATTCATTTTGTTATCAACATCGGTAACGAGTGCTGAATATATAGCAGATAATGCTCAACTAGCATGGCTTGGGCTGGGATTAGATAGCCGGAGTGGTTTTAAAAAGCAGGCTTGTGTTACAGGGCGTTGGAAAAAAGCAGGAGATACAAGTGTTGAGCTGTACTATTTAGGTTCTCGCCAAACAAAAGATACGATGGAACAGGTCTTTGGTAAGGTTAAAGGTGGTGTGAATGTCATTATTTTTTCCGGTTCGGTAAGCGTGTCAATGACATCACGTATTTCAGAAAACAAAACAACGGCAGCTTCAACAGTTAAACTTATCTACAATGGACCTAATTATACTTTGGAAAACCGCTATTTAACACCTTTAGGGCAGACTATGGTAGGTGCTGATCCTCATACTGTGATTAACAAATGTGGTGATGTGTTTATTTACCATATGGATACGGGAGGGGAAGTATATGTAACAGCAAAGTTACACTTTAAATCCAAAGAGGCTTATAAAAAATTCGTCACTAAAGTCAAGGTTCGGGTTTTATTTGTTAAAAAAACTAAAACCTATACCAAAGAGTGGTATGATTATGCGGAAGATGCTGTCTATAGCATTAATGTAGTGACTAACGGTGGTGAAACTCCGAAACTGACACAATTACTCAATAATAATCCCAAATACTGTAAAATTGAAAATATCAATGACTGTTTTAACACGGCAAGTTTATTATTTGACTATTTATTTGGTGACAATGGTTATCATCAGGACTTAAGCACAGCATCTATGAAGGTATTATCCTTTGATACGCGTCGGTATGATCATTCTGGGCATTTTGCATTAAATCCTCCAAATGAGCCTTATATTGATCCGGGTTTTAAAATACAAGAAGAAAAAATAAAGATTAAATTACTGGAGCAATATGACTATCAACAATCGCTTCAGGCATTTTATGCGGTTGAGTCTGATCATGAACAAAAAGAAAAATACGCGGAAGAGCTAACTAAAGTTGAACATAATCTGAATAAATTACACCAAGCAACCGTTGTATGTCAGGCGGCATCTGAATTTGCAGCTTGTCGGATAGCCGTTGATCAAGCAATGCGTGATTTGTATACAGTACAAATTTAACTATTTTTTATATAGCACCATCAATAACACGATAATAATTGACTATTACTACCGTGTATAGGTGAGTAATGGATTATTACTGTATAAAACGATGAAGTCCATATATGACATGGTCAACTATTTTACCGTTTAAATTTTCTGCATTAGTTATAATACCCTCTTGATTCATGCCTAGTTTTTCACAAATCTTACGACTTGGGTAGTTTTCTGTTGCAACTGATATCTGGATTTTTTCCATGTCTAACTTTTCAAAGGCATAGGTAATAAGTGCTTTAACTGCTCTTGTAACGATACCTTTTCCTTGGTATTCAGCACTTAGCCAATAACCAATTTCCACTTTTTTGAGTTCTTGGTTAATCGTTTTATAGCATATATTACCAACTACCTGCTTGTGGAAAATTAAAGCGCAGGTTAATGATTTTCCTTCCGCATAATCATGCAGTGAGCGTTTGACGAATGAGATAAAGAAGTCTTCAGAGTCCGCGTGAGGTGGCCATGTTAGCCATTGGGCTAGGTATTTGCGTTAACTTGAGACAATTTTGTAGTAGTCAGTGGCAAATGAAGGTTGAACTAAAGCCAGCTCAAGTTCGTTATCAATTTTAAATGTAAACAAAACGTGTTTCCTAATTTTTAAAAGTTATACAAACACTGTAAACATTCTAACGAGAATACTTCTTTTATGCGAACTGTATGACAGTTGTGTTTAATGTGATCACAAAAGCAATAGGTGTCCTACTGACATAATGCTGTCAGTAGGGTTGTATTACAGTGAGTGTAAGCTAGCAATAAACAAAAGGTTATGTTATGAGTGAAAATAAAGGCCAATGTGCATGTGGATCAGTTGAATACTCATTTGAAGGGGAGCCGATCAATACAGCATTCTGCTATTGCAAATCCTGCCAAATACATACGGGTTCTGATAAGTGGTTTGGTGTTTGGGTACCTAAAGAAAAGCTGGCGTTCACAAAAGGGCAACCAGCGTTGTATACCCGTCTAGGTGATTCAGGTAAAGAAATGATCCACCAGTTTTGTAGTCAGTGTGGAACAACCCTTTGTATAGACGTCACGGTAGGTAATTTTTATTCAGTTTCTGCCAGTACGATAAATAACAATCATGAGTTAAAACCCAATATGGCAATTTATACGGCATCTGCGCCAAGTTGGGCGGTATTCCCAGAAGGTGTGCCCAAATATGATGTTTTACCACCAGAGTTTAGTTAATATGACTTTGGTAGGCAGTATTTTTTAAGGAAAGCGGCTGAAAAGTCGTTTTGATTATTATAGCGGTCCACTTTGTGGTACCGCCATATTTTAATGGTCAAAGGCTATTCTTCAATGGCCAACAGTTATTCTGCACCTCCATTACTGGTTTTGCGAGTGGGTGCAGGAATGGTAAATGCGGTTGTCTTCATTACATCCACTTTACCTTGGTTTATATGGTGAGTTAGCTCACTATCATTAGTAATCTTTACGGCACCTGTGCTGGGGTTTACCGTAGCGGTATAAAGTCCATTGGTGGTAGATACTGAAATATAGGCTTGTTTTTTACCCCTGTGTATTGAAATACGTTCGTAGGGTTGTCCGTTCTCGATTTTACCTTCCCATACCTCGACAGAATCTGAAAAATTATACGTGGCGTCTAACTTCACTCGATATTGTTCATTGTTATGGGGGATATTGACCACTAACGTTTGTTCTAAAGCAAGATTTGCCAATAAGTCAGTGTCCATTTTTGCTTGACCAACATGGATACCATTTTCCTCAATAAGAGGGTTATTCATGTTGACAGCCCAGACAGGCCTTGGTTTATTATTGTTGATTATTGCACTATCGTTTTTTATTGATTCCGTGGGTTTTACCTGTTGTAAGCCTTCTTGACTTTGTTGAGGTGATTTATCGTTATTTCCTGCATGTTTAACGGTATTGGCTGTTATTGGAGTTGTTGCTTTTATTGGCTTAGATTGATCATCTTTACTGAGAAAAAAATAGGTTATAAGGGCGCAAAACAGCATTAAGCACCCTATGCTTGTAGTGACTTTTAACATTATGGTGTATATCCAGGGGTTTAGTATGGAACTGCTAGAGCTGACTCATTTTACTTAGTTGGACATTATCAACCGCAAAATTAATGCCTTTGTCGGGCCCAAATATAAACAATTTTTGTACAAGGACCTGACCTTTCGGGGAAATGTTGATGTTGCCTGTTATTGTGTGCCATTGGTTAACTGATACAGGTTGCTGATTAATAGTTAGCCAGTGATGACCTGCATCGTCATAATAATATAGTCTCATATCAGCATATTGGGGAATATTTGACTGACTTGTCAGCTTAAAATTGGCTTTTACCTGATATGTAGTATTGTTTTTAAGTAAACCCCGCACATCGTATGCTGCTCCTGCATACCAGTATGGACGGTTAGCTATGGCTAAATGATGCTGGCCTTCTTGGCTTTTAGTTAAGGCGATTTGGCTATCAAACCCTTGATGCCAGCTATTTAATCCATCTTCAAAGTTATGAGAAAATAGAGTATGTGTTTTAAATGTAGGCTTTTCAGGTTGGTTGATAGCTTTTTTAACAACGATATCATCTAGCAGAAAGGCACTACCTTTGCGATTACTCGTTGACGAAATAGCAAGCTTTATTTTTTGTTCATTTTTTAAAGAAGAACTTTGTGAAAGAATGAAACTTGCTTTTACTTGCATAAACTCTTTATTGGTTACGGATAACGTTTTAAGAATAATATCTTCCTGCCTGGGTCTTTGTAAGATAAACTTGATTTGTTCTCTCGCATTATTTGGGGTGCTTAATTTTACGTTTGCAGAAAAATTATAATAGATGTCAGCTTTTAAATCCTTAATGATGGTATAAACCTCTGCTTTTCCTTGAGTATTTGCTACGTTAAGTGCATTGTCTTGTCCACATGATTTCTGTATTTTTTCAATGGTAAGTTGGCTACCTGAGTGTGAGTGCCAGTACTGTAGTTCGGATTCTTTTAATTTAGGATGATCAATTAAATTCCCTGGTATTTTTGGTTGATTACATAGCTTAACATTTGTATTGTTTTTATTAGCTAACTCATACTTGGTCGGCATAAACTCAGCTAATTGTAAGGCAACCCGATTCAGTGCAAGTGCCGCATTAGTTCCATCTTTTTTATGGATATCAACACCACATGCCATTCCATGACATTCAAAGATAGTCGGATTTGAAAAAAAGGGTAAACGTGGTACCCACTTACCTTGGCTATATGCGCTTTGATAGGCCATATTGGTTACGTACTGACCAACTTCTCCATGGCCAACGCCCCACTCATAAATTGAACCTTTACTTTTTTGTGCTCGTGAGTGGTGTAATCCCATATTATGACCTAACTCATGAGCATAGGCGCTGACACAGTTTACCCCAACCCAATTGTAAGCAACTGATGTTGAGTTTGCAGAGAGTTCTCCTTTTTTATTGCGCCAGGGTAAGTACCCTAGGCCACAATATTGGCTAGAAGGGCCTACGAGTGTTACAAAATCAGCACCATGTTTTGCTCTGAGTTCTGCAACATAATTGCTGGATTTTAATTTTTTTAGGGATGGTTTGGTTAATTTATCATTAAACCCTTCAGTGTCAGGTAATATGCTATGGTGAACTAAACGTAATTTAATATTGATATTACTGTTTTCATAGCTTTTATTGGCATAATTAATAAACTGACTAAGCTTGGCTGGCATATCGTATTTTGAATCAGTGTTTTTTGTATAAACAGCCATAACATCCATAATAACAGGTTGTTGTGCTAAAACATATGTACTAGATAATAGTGGTGTTGTTATTATCAGAGAGCAAGCTAAAGCTTTGTTGAAAGAGTGCATGTAACCTCTTTGTTCAAGAAAATAAAAAGTATTAAATGTTAGAAGTACTATCGAGATGATAATTCTTAGACGTTGGTTTTAGTGCTAGTGTTTGCTTTTTATTTAAACACTATTTTAAGGATGGCTCTAAAAATAGTGTTTTTCCAGTAATATTTTTAAGCTTAACCGGATGAAATAGTAGCGTGTTACAAAATATATTTGAATAGCGTTGTTATGTATGCTGATAAATGTAGTTATTTAAACGATTAAATGTTATGAAAGTGCGCTGGAGTTTACTGGAGTAAAGTATACCCTTCATAAATCATTTTAGAGATATCTGTCATTGGTAGTGTTTGTAATACGGAAAGTGGTTTGCGAATGTTTTCGTGTATTGTTGAAAAATTATTAATTTTTATTAATGGGTATTAAAAACTTCATGTCATATTTTTCCTTTTTAAATATATCTTCATTAAGCTGAACTTTCAGTTAGTTCATTGCTTCGAATTTGTTAACAGCCCTAAAGAGAGCCAATAAATCTAACTGCTAATAAAAACTTACTTTTCTATAGCATCAATATGTTGACTTGCGCTGCTCTTGCTTTTTAAGGAGGAATGATAATGAAAATAATGTTCAAACTTGTCTGCGTATCTGTTGTACTCGCGTCATATAATACATTTGCGGGTGAAATAAAGCTTGTTTATGATTCCCGGTACTGTATTCATACAGCATCAGGTCACCACAATGATGGTGATAATATACATTTATGGAAGTGTAATGGAAACAGTAACAGTCAATGGGTATGGGATGGCAGTAAAATACGTTTTAAAGGATCAGATAAATGTTTAAGCAAAAAAGGAACAGGTTCTGCATCTAATGGAGATAATATACATCTATGGTCGTGTGCTCGTGGTAGCTCAAAGAATAATCATTGGGACAGGATTAGGAGCAACAGGCTAAAGCTTCGTGGCACAAACTACTGTATCAATAAAAAAGGGTCAAACTACCCAAAAGATGGAGATAATATACATCTTTGGGACTGTAATAAAGGAGATTACTCTAACAGTCAGTGGTATTTCTAGCGTATTTCATATCCGAGCTGAATAATAAAGTTGTTTGCCCAGTTACCCCGCATACACGGGGTAACTATTGTAGGAGTGTTTAACTATCATCATTACTCTTCAATAGGCGTTATTGACAATAGTTGAATGGCTCCGTGTAAAGGCCGATAAACTTTGACGATAGCGGCATAGGGTACGGCATCAGGATAGACGGGTTGAGCATTACAAATGAATTTATAGTTTGTTCCTGCGACAACCTGTGTTGAAACTGCAAATGGTGTGTAGGCAACCCCAACTAAACCATCCAGTGCTTGATCAAACACAGCCATTTCAAAACGATTAATATCTGTTCGATAAAGAGTCCATCCCCCAGGGATTGTTGAACTCGCCAACGTTGCTGAGTCATTAGTAGTGTACTGACTATCTGCAAAGGCCTGATAAAGTGTTATTCCTGGTAATAGACAAATTAAAAATAATAGCCTTTTTAACATTTGAAACTCCTTTTCAAAAAAATATTTCCTGTGATTGAGAACACCGACATTAACACAAAAAGTTACAAATAGACTAACTTAAAAACAATAAGAATTGATATAAGACAATATAATTATTTGAGTTTATAGAAAATATGAGCGCCAGTACTAGAACACTTATTACTTTAAAAAGGTAATAAAATAAAGTATGTGGAATATAAAAGTTATGTTTGCAGGTGTTGCTTCTAAGCAATTAACCTCTATTTTTAGCAGGGCGGTAAGCATGTGCCCACCATGAGAAGGCATCAACGCCTCTTGTTTGAATCCAGACTTTTCCTTTACCAGAAAAACGACAAACAAAGCCTTCACCTGAGAAAAATAAAGATTTATAACCACCTACTTTGCTGATTTTATAGTCAAGATGTTCAGTAAAAGCTACAATATTGCCTGTATCAACAACATAATTATCCTCGACATCAATTTCTATAATAGCGCCATAGCTATTAAACCATAAGTCGCCTTTACCAGAAGCTCGAATTAAAAATAAATTCTCACCCGAAAAAAATCCTTTAGTAAAACCTTGCCATTTAGTTTCAATGTTGACAGACATTGCTGAAGCTACAAAGGCGGAGTTTTGTAAGTACAGTATTTCATCATTTAAATAAATGTGCATCATGTCGCCTGGCGCTCCTGGGGCAATACCAATTTCACCAGGACCATGAGTGGCAGTGAACTCATTGATAAAAATGGATTCGCCAGTAACAAAACGTCCGAGGCCACCCTTTAGCTTTGTTTTCATTTCAATATGGGTGTCCATGGTCGCCATGGCTGAAGCTTCTACTTTGATGGTTTGGTTTGCGGGTAATTGTACGGTAACAAAGCTGTAGTCTGGCTTGCCTTCAATTTTAAATGATAAACCAGGATGGTCTGCGGGTGACTCAAAAGTATCATTTGTAGGAGCAGTAGAAGAGCGTTTGTCAGCTTGAAGGTTGTTATTAGAAAGATTTTGAGCTGCAGCCTTGGCCTCAATTTCTGCTTCTTCAGCGGTTAAAATACGACAACCAATACCTATTTTATCCAGCGCATTGCGAATTTTGGTGGCGGTTACCTGGTCAAGGTTTTTTTTAATTATGATTGGGCTTTTTTGTAGTGTTTGCTTTGCAACTTCTGGCGTTGTTTTAAATAAGCGGGAAAACTGAGCGGCAGCTTGTTCTAAACTTGTAGCTTCTGCTATCTTGCCTGTTAGTGTCACTTGATATTGGTTATCTTGCATTGTCTGGTTTCCTGTGTGAACGACTTATTGGCTTTACGGGTATGTTTGAACCGAGTAATTGTTTTAACGTAACCCTTGTTTCGTTGATGTTCGGGCTTACATAAAGCCATTCACAATTAAAAAAACACTGGCTAACGGGGTCTTAAATTGCCACCCAGCATTGAGCCAAAGCTACTGGGGTTATGCGACTGACACCAAACGGTACCTTTGCCATGAAATTTGCACACCAAACCTTCACCGCCCAGAAATGAGTGTAACCAGCTTTTTCCTGCTTTAGTGATAGTAAAGTCAAGTGTTTCATTGAAAGCGACGATGTGGCCGGTATCAACAATATATTCACCATCAACATGAATAGGATAGATCGCTCCAAAAGAACTTATAAGTACTTTACCTGAGCCTTTTAAATGTAACCAAAATACACGTTCTCCTGAAAAAATTGATTTAAAGCCTTGCCAGCCCAGGTTAATTTCAATTGAATGCTCGCAAGCAAGAAATGAACTGCCTTGTACAATCAATGTTTCATTGTCGAGTTGCATGACTTCCATATCGCCTGCTAATGCTGTGCCTAGCCACACTTCACCTGCAGTATTTTGTGCTTCAAAATGGTTAATGAATAATGACTCACCAGCGACCATCCGTTTTACGGCTTTCAGAATGCTGCCTTTTCCTTGCTTATGGGTAGTGGTGGTAATATTGATGTTATTACTCATCGCAATCATGGCACCTGATTCAGCGGTACATACCTCTGCAGGGTTTAGAGAGACTTTAGCCGCAGTATTACCCGGACGATGTAATAGCTGTATATCCATTAATAGGCCCTTTGTGATAACAACAACAGATGCTAAGGCAGTTTAGGATTTATCCATTCTGCCAATCCAGATAAACTTCGTGTTTGTATGGTAATCTTGCCTTTGCCTACGACTCGTGTTACCAAACCTTCACCACTAAAGAAACTGGAAAAAATACCTCCTGCCAATTGCAATTTAAGTTTAATGCTGGGCTCATAGGCAACTAAATGGCTAGTGTCGACGATATACTCACCGTCAATCTCCTTTTCTAATAGTGCCCCAAAAGCGCCATACCATACGGTGCCATGGCCTTTAACGACAATTTTAAATAACCCTTCTTTGGCTAGCCAGGAGATAAAACCTGCCCACTTGACGCCTACTTTAATATCCTCGGTACAGGCTAAAAATGCGCCAGGTTGTAAGTACAGTGTTTGCCCTTTTAATTCTACCGCTTTAATCTCACCTGGCGTTGGCTGAGAAAGCGTTATATGTCGGTTACTGTTAGCATGATTGGTGAATTCATTAATAAATAAGGTTTCACCACCTAAAAAATAACGGGCTAGCGCAGGAAAAAAACCACCATTAAAACGTGAGTTCAAATCTAAGTCAGCAGACATCGTGGCCATTGCATCAGATTCAGCGGTTATTATCTCTCCAGGGGATAGTTCAATATCTAAGTAAGAAAAGGCCCGCCCGCCTTTAATTTCTGTTTTCATCTGTAGTTGTGTCCGATGAAGTATGAGTCACAAATTGTTGTACACTTTGTTTCAGTTTGTCAAATTCATTATTCAGGTCTCGATATGAGATACCACTATCTTGTGTTAGTAATTTTAGTTGATCAATCCGGTCTGATGTAGCGGGGTGACTACTTAGCAGTGCAAGGGACTGCTGAATTAACTCTTGGTTTTCTTCACCGGTAACTTGGGCTAAACGTCTTGTTTCTTCTTCCTGAATTTTTTTAAAAAACTGATGTAGGCCTTGCGGATTGATGCTGGCAGCTTTTAGTAAAGTTACTCCTTTTTCATCTGCATCAGCTTCAAACGTTCGAGAGTAACTTTGGTTAATCAATAAAGGTGCAGCATCAGCCATCATGGCTAAAAGACCAGTCATATCGCCAAGTAACGCATCGACAATAATGAAGGTACCACTGGCACTAATGATATTCCGAAGTCCATGCTGTTCTGTCACATGAGCCATTTCATGAGCCACAACACCTAATAATTCTTCAGCACTGTCGGCTTTTAAAATAAGTCCTGAGTGAATGACAATATAACCGCCAGGTAAGGCAAAGGCATTAATTTCCTGATTTAAGGCAATTGAAAAGTGGAAATCATAGCGTTTGTTCGGTATTGCTGCTAACAGTGGACTGACAAGAGGCTTCAATAACGGTTCAGCTTGTTTATCCGGCATAAACGGGCTTTCTAACTGATATGACTTTATGGCCTGTTTTGCCAGTGATTGCTCCCAGTCAGCGGGTACTTGCTGAGCAAGTAGCGCCGCTATAGGATCTAAGGCAAGGTATAATGAAAATGGACTTGCGATAAGCAGCAGGCTAACCACAATAAAAATAAAATGGTTCTTTGTTCGCTTTTGTTTTGCTTTGGAAAGTTGGGCCGCAATTGCGGGGTGATTAATCAATAAAGTATCTTTCAGTATTGAGCGATCACTTGTATAGTACGACAGTTCAGGCCAGTCTGGATGAGAGATAAACACCAGGCGATTACTTGCACCACCTAATTTAAACTCACTTCCCTTTATAGGAATGGCTAATTCTTTGCCTCCGCCAACAAAGCAAATGTTTTCGTTTGTTATAGACAGTGTGCCAGAACATCGACCGTTGGGTAGGTCTTTATAAAAAGCATGCGCGGTATAGTGGTGTTGAGTGGAATCCATAAGACTGTTTTCATATTTTAGGAAAAGGCATTCAATCAATTTATAGTGTAATCAAGTTATATTCAAATGATATTTACTTAGCGTATTCTCTTCTTCTTGAGGCAAACAGCTGGATGTACGTTATCTGGCCTTTGTCTACTGCTGGTGTACATCGAAATAACACTAGTGTAGTTTTAGAGTGATGGGGATATTGTGTATTAACTGGCTGTTTGAATTTGGAAAAATGGTACGTGGGTAAATCTTGTGTAGCTGCTTGCTTATGAGTCTATTGAATAAAATATTGATTGTAGATAAATTGGTATATGGGTTCTTGCTTTAATGATTTGAGCTCTTTGGAAAATTGCTTTACAAATGGTTTTGGGATTGTCTTTTTGTTGAAAATTATGTAAAGGCCATCTACTTTTATTGGTTTTTTTGTGAGTGCTTTTATATTCGATAACCCCAGCTTTTGTATTGTGTACAAGCCATTACCTAATTCTGCAGAAATAAAATCAACTCTTCCTGCATTAAGCATGCTAAAGTTTTGTTCATCATTAACAGCTTCTTTGTAAATTGAATTGTTTTTTATATATTGCCAGAACTCCTTGGTGTAACTATATCCTCTAACCACGCCAATTGATTTGCCAGACAAGTCAGTTAATGAATTAAATTTTAGATTATCCTCTTCTTTAATCCATAAAAACCATGGAGATACAATAATCATCTCATCTGGGTAATAGGCAAAATTTGTTCTATCTTTTGTGAAGTTCGCAGAATATAAAGCATCGATTTCTCCTTTTTCGATCATTGTGATGGCTCGTTTCCATGGGTAGTTTCTAATCTTTTTTACTTTTACATTAAGCCTTTTAAAGACTAATTTTATTATTTCGGTACTGAATCCTCCCACTTGGTTGTTATTTATGGTTTGGTACGGTGGCCAAATATCACATATAACCTCTATTGAATCTACCTTTGAATTAGCATTTAGTGGTAGTAATAAACAATACAATAGATTTAGTAATGTGAGTTTATTGTATTTCATTTTAATGGGATGTCTTGTATTTTTCTTGTCAAGTGTAGTGACCCTTTTAAAATCGTTATCATAAAATCTCTGGTTTGTGCTGAGATGTTATATATCAGTTGATTGTTAGGGTTTCTTCGATTGAATGGTTGTATTTGTTAAGTGGCTAGCTTCCAAAGTATTCATTGTATAGAAATTTATAAACAGACTCTGTTTTTAGTTTTTTAAGCTCTTTGGAGAAATTGTCGACAAACTTTTTTGAGACGTTTTTGTTGTTGAACATAATGTATAGGCCACTTGATTTGATGGGGGTACCTTTGAGAGGGACGATTTTATTCAGTTTTAAGTTTTTAATAATATAAAATCCATTCCCTAGTTCTGCTGCAGCATAATCAATACGACCAGAATTCAATTTTTTGAAGTTTTGTTCATCTTTGGTTACTTCCTCATAAATGTTATGCTTCTTAACAAATTCCCAAAGATCCTTGGTGTAGCTGTAGCCTCGTACCAAACCCACTTTTTTACCGAGTAAATTATCAAATGACTCATATTTTAAATTATCTTCTTCTCTAACCCACATGACCCAAGGAGAATCGACAAGTGTTTCTTCAGGGTAAATTGCAAATTTGGTTCTTTCTTCTGTAAAGTTTGCAGAAAAAAGTGCATCTGCAGTTCCTGTCTTAACCATTGTTATAGCTCGTTTCCAGGGGTAGGCTTTGATTTTATTGGTTTTAACATTCATTCGTTTAAAAACCTCTTCTACCACTTTGGTGCTAAACCCTCCAACATTGTTTTTTTCAACCGTTTGATAAGGTGGCCATTCATCGCATATGACCGTAAGGGGGCTATTCTCAGCTTTTACATAAAACGAAAATACCCATAATATGGCTATAACAAGCGTTGGTTTTATAAGGTTTATGGGTTTATCCTTTGTTTTGATATTTATCTACTTTTCTTTGGGGAATAGAGAATGCTTTAATAATGTTGATTGAATATTGGTTATATAATGATGGATACCTCTAAAAATAGTGATTTTTATTTGAAGATTCGGTGTTGAATAGATGTTAGCAAAAGATATAGATTTTTACGAAATCTCCTAATGTGGTGAGTTTCTTTATGTAGTACTACTTTAAAAAATGCTGTTTTTATAGGTTCCCTAAAGACAACTTTGTTGTATTGTAGTGAAAATGCTAGATTTTATGGGATTACTTAAAAAGCGGGTTGTTGATTATTTTTTAGGTATAAACTCAAGTGATACGATGTCGAATTTGTTGCTTTGGTTTACTGGTTCCTGGTTTCTATTTACTGTTGATAAATTTCTTATAAAGGTTGTCCTAATAATGAAGAAAGAAATTGCGTTGACTTGTTTTTTGCTTTTGTCGTTACCTGCTTTTGGTGAGGAATTATGGGTTATCACATCATTGAATTGGGAACCTTACTCCGGAGATGAGATGGCTAATCAAGGTAACTCTATTCAAAAACTCATGGATACTTTAAAAAAAGCAGGAATCACATTGAAAGTTGAGTTTTATCCATGGAAGCGTGCACAGGAAGTTGCCTTAAAAAAAGGCTACCTTGGCTATTATCCTGCATGGCCTGAGGAAGTAGGTAAGGGCTTTGTTGCTTCTAAACCTGTTGATTGGTCAGAAATTGCTGTATTGAAAAGAGCAGAAGCAACAATCGAGTTCTCTACAATCGATAACTTATTTGAAAAATATGACGTAGGCATTGTTAAGTCTTATGTATACCCTGTAGAAATTGATTCGGCGATGAAAAAATATCCTAAACATGTTGAGGGAGCATCCAATGAACTCTCTCTATTAAAAAAGGTTTCTAAGGGAAGAAATAATGTGGCAATCACAGATCCAAATGTAATGCTCTATCTGGCAGGAAAAAATGGTATTGATAATATTGAAATAGTGAAAAAAATAATGAAGAAGGAATTAGTTATTGCATTACGAAATGATGATGAAAATAAATCACGTATACAGCGTATACAGAAATTACTTGGTGAAATGAATAATTAGTGATATTAATTTGCTCATGGTGTTACTATCACTGGCTTCAAATATAAACTCAAACATGGTAACCCCGCTTTTTGTTCTACCCAAATCATTACTCAGTGTACTCCTATTGTATTTCGATGCATGCCAGTGCAGAGGCAGAAAAACTGAGTAAATGTCACTATTTGCTGCAAGGATGCAGCAGCCAAGCTCCTGGGACGAATTCACGATATTTTTTTAGGAAAAGGAGCATTACAAAATGTATCAGGGATATACTGGCTTAATGCAAATCGGAATTTATCCAAGCACCTTATATGAAATTTAAACACAAATGGTTGTGTTGAAGCTGCTATAACTAAAGGTATTGTCATGACTTTAGTGCCTTTGTAGTTTATGCAGTATTTTAAAAAGGCTTCCTTTACTCCTTTAGTTTTTAAGATCGTTATTTTATTAATGGTCAATTTTATTCTGTCTGCGTCTGTTTATGGTGTTGATACGGATATTCGTGTTGTGCATTCATTAGCAGGACAATCTGAGCAGGAACCTTTCAGTTATATTTTATCGATCACAGACTGTCAGCAAATATTAAAAGTAGTGGTTCCTAAATTAAATAAATCCATTCTGCCAAATGAAATGACTTGGGATAGTCTAGGAAACTGTAGTGTGCGTGTTGATTTTGACACATTACAGTTATCACCTGATTTTTCGCTGCAGTTAGTTGATGGATCGACTCAACAAGTTCAAGAACCATTTAATGTTGAAACGGAAAAGCCTCAATTAACCTTACAGAAAGTCAGCGTAACAGAAGAGGCAGGTCAAGGTTATTTACGGGTTGAATTGACTGCAAATGATAATGTGGACATTCACTATATTGCGCTTAATGTAAAAGGTGTCCGTATTTCTGACCTTAGACGCTTTAGCGGTATTTTAACTCAAGCGCTGGAAAATGCCTTTGCGGCTACAGCAACAACGAAAATACTTTATCCCGTTCGAGAGCAGCAAACGTCATTTGTGTTGGCATTGCCCCTAAACGATATTTCAATTGAAGAGGCGATCAAGAATGGTATGGTTATTATTGATGCTTATTGTGTCGATAGCTCTGGTAATCGAACCACAATCGCTGAAATGATGACATTGTCAGAAAGCACGGAAGAAGCCATTTTAAGTACGCAGGTTATTCCTAAAACAATGGTTTTTTCGAACTCATTACAAAACTACCAAATTATTCCTATGGTAAATTATCAATACCGTGGAGAAGTTGCACTGTCTGGTAGTGGTCGAGGTGTAAGCTATTCAACCAATGCACCTAAAAAAGTCTGGGTGAGTGAAGAAGGGGTTGTTTATCCCTTGCAGGAAACCGCTGGAGAGTCTGTTGAAATCAATATCGCATTTCCCAATGGTGATACGCAAACTATTCCAGTCACTGTTGATTTTAATAAACACATTAGTCGTTTAGCCACTAATCAAACTGGCGCTGTTGATCCTATAACGATTTCCAGGTTGAACCAGTTTCATCCCTGGCAAGATCTGTATGTAGTATTTGATGATGGCACTGTAACCGCACTACCCAGCAACATCGTCGTCGATTACCAATTACAGACAGAGGAAAAAACACGTCTTGAGTTGTCTACGGAACAGGGATTATTGGCGAAGCATAGTATTGATGAACATGCACCAGCACAGTTACAGATTACTGTACCCTCACTTAATAATGTATCGTTAACCGTTCCCGTGTCTGCAAAAGATGGCCCACCCATTATTCAACTTAAGTCAACCGCTAAAGTAGTTGCAGAGCAACCTTTTTCATTACTAGTTGATGCTGAAGATGACGTTGGCATTAATGAAGTGAAATATTATTTGAATAATCAGTTAATCGCGAGTGCTAAAGCAGCCCCTTTTAATGTGTCGTTACCGATTCCTGATCGATTTGTGGGACAGCTGGTTGAAATCAAAGCGATTGTTTATGATACGTTGGGCCAATCCTCTATTGATCAATTCACAACACAAGTGATCAAAGATGAGGCTGGTGTTTTTCCTGAGGTACAATTTGAGCTACCGATTGAGGGAAAGCGGGTAACAGAGGGAACACCATTAACCGCCCAATTAGCGATTGATTTAGGCATAATGGGAAAAGGGGATACGCGTTCATCGATACAGTCGGTACGTTTTTTTGTGGATGGAAAGCCGACATCCCCCATTACCTATCCCCAGTTTACGCTCAGGGAAGGGCCCACGGATGAAAAATATTTTTTTGAGTTATGGCGGACTAATATCAACCTTGAAACCATTGGTACTGATGAAGCCGCAAAATCATTGTATGCAGAAATAACGAACGCTCAACAAAAAACCAAACAAATTCCCGCTAAACTCATTCGTGTTTTTAAAAATAAGCCACCCGTTGTGAAAATTGTTTCTCCATTAACAGGGCGTGATATCAGTGCCGGAGAACAAGTGACCATTATTGTTGATGTATCTGATGATACGCTGTGGTTGGGAACCGCATTGCGTGTTTCAGCCAATGGGAAAGTGATTGAAGAACAACAAATAATTGATACCACTCAACAACAAAATACGGCGTATAACTTAGGAAATACTCAACGTGAAATTAAACTATCTGTACCTGCTGAAGCCATTGGTAGCTCTATTGAATTACAGGCCGAAGCTATTGATGTGCATGAGCAACGTGCACTAAGTTCACCCGTGGTTGTTTCGGTAAAAGCGGATAGTAAACCGTCTGTTGCTTTAACTTATCCCGTGGAAGGCACTGTCATGACCGGGGATATTCCAGTAGAAATTCGAGCGACGGCAGCGGATGATCTGGGTGTGCAGCGGGTGACATTTTATGTAAATGAAGTGTTGTTAGGTACGGACACGCGACCGCCTTTTAGTGTTATGTATACGCCACCCGTTTTAGAAAAAGAAACACCTGTTCAAATAAAAGCCGTAGTTTTTGATACAGCACAACAACAGGCAGAAAGTAATATCGTGAATGCCATTATTGGCAAAGATGTTGAGCCGCCGGTGGTTAATGTCGTATCACCCACAGATTACTCGGGGGATGGTCATTTAAAAGTTATTGAGCAGGAGCAGTTTGTCTTTAAGTTAGTGGGTTATGATAATGTGGCTACCACTTCAATTGTTATACAGGGAATACGTTATCATCAGGATCAAGGTTATCAGTTAACCGGTGATGAAAATGACCAAATAACGTTTTCTGGACAGGATATTAAAACGATTCCAGGAGCAGTCAATGCTTATTCATTAGCCCTGTTAGTGAATAGCCCTGCGACAGTGATTCAGGATACAGGGGACGTGCTTTCCTTAGGTATTAGTGTCAGTGATCAGCAGCAGAATATTGCCCAACTCACGCAAACACTGTTAGTGGCAAAAGATAACCCGCCATCCATCACTGAATTTCAATCAGCGCATGCACAACCTCTGTTGTTGGGCAAACCTTATTTATTTTCCTTAGTGGCAGAGGACGATATCAGTATCAGCCGTCTTGAGGTAGAAGCCCGCGAACCTAATTCCAATAGTGTAGTATTTACTAAAACGTTTTCTGGTGGCACAGACTTTCTGATTAATAAAAAGCTGATTAAAGATTTTTCATTAATCTTTACAGACCTTGTAGCGCAATCAGTTTTAGACAACCTTACTACGGTTGATCTGGAATTTTTTGTCATTGATAACAAAGGCCAGCGTTCACCACCCCGGCAGCAAACACTCAGTTTTTTACACGATAATGAGCCTCCTGTGATAACGCTTTATGGGCCTGATGAGGGAAAAAAATATTATGCAGGAGAGCAAGTTCGATTAGATTTTTCTGCCCAGGATGCCTCAAGTATTAAGCAAATTAATATATTGTTAGATAATCATTCCATTTATCAAAAAAATTATACTGCAGAGAGTGTCAAGGAACAGCTACCGATTACAGTGCCCAATGGCCAATCCACTTTTACATTAAGTATTTCAGGTAAGGATATTTATGATAATGAATCGGCCATCATTACTAAAACCTACGCCATTATTCAGGATGAGAAACCTCAGGTTTCAATTAGAACGCCTGCCAGTAACAGTGTTTTTATGGAAGGTGCATTATTTGCGCTTAATGTGTCCGCCAGTGATGATCGTCAATTGCAGTCATTAGATGCTTATTGGCTTTTTTCTGACCAAACACAACAGCCGATACATCGTTTTAACTTATCAGCCCAAACAACCAGTACTGCCCCCTCAAGTAATAACAGTTACTATCATCATGATGTACGCGTGCCAATGGCGGTGGGTAGCAATGAGGCACAGCTTATCGTAGAAGCCAAAGACAGTAGTGGCCAAACGCAACAAGCTGCAGTGACACTTCAACTGAAGCATGATGCAGAGCCTCCCACGGTGTCACTGACCGGTAATCAGTTTGAGATTGTTCCAGGGCAAGCACTGACATTAACGGGGGTGGCCAGTGATAATCAATTTATTGACCGTATAGTATTGGCTATAAAAGATGCCAATGGTCAGTTAGTAACCCCCACTATATCGATTGGACGTAAAGATGAAGTGCAACAGGAAGTGGTAAAAGATGCATTAACACTGGGTACTTTTGTAAAAGGAACACGTTTTTATTCAGACTTTGATTTGCTGGCTAACTTTACCCATCAGGATTTTCTGACTTACGCCAGTCAGTCACTCTCGGGGACATTGATGGTGACGGATAAAGGGGGAAATACTGCAGAAGCAGCATTGACGATTCGTTTGTTACCCGATAAAACCGCCCCACAAATATCCATTTTGCGCCCGGAAAGCCAACAGTTTAGTAATGATGAAGTCGCGTTTTCTTATTCAGTCACCGATGATTTTTTATTGGACTCCGTTGTCGTCTATGTAATTAAAGACGATGATAAGATCATCGTTCAGCAACAAGATGCCATTAATAATCCTCAATTTTCAGAACAGGCACTTACTAAACCACTGGCTGATTTTAATTTAGCGGTGAATGATCAGTTTGACGTAGTGGTGGAGGCAAAAGATCAGTTTGGCAATACGGCTTTATTATCACGTGCCGTAGAAGTGGTAGCTGATCAACCGCCCACGGTGGTTGTGACCAGTGAACCTCAACATATCCAAGGAAGCCGCATTGATTTGGCATTACAGGTTCAGGATGATGTAGTCAGTCAAGATGACCCCGTGTGGTTATTTCCGCTTGCCACAACCTTAAGTGGTTTAAAGGTAGAAGATCCATCATCTACTCAGGTTACACGCCAGGTCCAGCAACAGGTTAAGCAGCAGATAGTTACTTCACCCAATCCACGGATGATCAATAAGCCAGGTTTGACGTTGGCCTATCCAGAAGCCGGAAATTGGGGCGGCCAAATTTGGGTGGATGATCAATTAGTATTCAGTGTTAAGCAGCAGCAAATGACGCTGTGGCCTGTGCCTCTATTGACGAGTGACTCGGTGATTCGTTTTACGGATGACCAGCAGACTGCATACCCTATCACGGTTGAGGTTACTCGTTATACCAATGATCTTTGTTTAACAAAGCCAGATGTCCTCACCACAACGTTGAATGATGGACAGTTAACCTTAAAAGATATTCTGGTGGCAGGTACGCATCGTTTGGATATTAGCCTGCTCAATAATAATCCAGCACTGAATGGCTTGCTACGGAGAGTGGTGATTCAGTTAGGGCAAAGTAGCCAGCTGTTAGTGCCACTCACGCTAGAAGTCAAAGACCAACAGCAAAATGAAGCACTGTTGTATTTACCCCAATTATTGTCTGTGCAGAAAGCTCAAGCAGAACTTAAGCAGCATGTCCTGACACTGGTGATGGCTCAGGCGGATATGACCATGGCGATGTTGGTCAGTGTTTCTGACCGGGCCAGCCATGAGCGTGATAAGCAAGTACTTAACCCCATTTATCAGTGGCAACTCAGTGGTGATGTATTACAACCAGAGCTGAGCTTATTAGCCCCATCATCAGGCAGTCATGTGATCAGTCAGCAGCAGTTATCTTTCGAGCTGTCTCTGGCAGACAATTCTGCACAAATAAAGCAAATTCAGTTAATGGATAGCAATGGGCAGCTACTGAAAGCGGTAAATCCCAAGGCCAGTCAAACCAACGTTAAGCTGCCCTATACCGTTCCATCAAGCTTAGTGACAGGTGATCTGGCACTGACTGCTCAACTCTTTGACTGGTCAGGAAATCAGCAACGTCAGATGTTTTTATTCCCCATACAGCAAAACCAGCTACCCACCATTCAGCTGACAAGTTGGGATGATCAGGCTAGGACGATTACGGATTTGGAGCGATTGAGTTATGGCGAATTTTGGGTCAGGAATGGTGGTCGTTTTACGGTTAACTGGCAGGGGGCAGATGATACCGGGGTCTCTAAAGTCACTCTGCGTCAGTTGTCAGCGGAAGGCGTTCCCGTACAAACCCTGTTTGAAAAAAACTATGGAGTATCCTGTCCTAATGCACCTAATCTGGTAGCTGATGAGAAGGTTAGTATTGATTTTAACGAAACGGCTCCCACACAGTACGAACTTATTATTGAAGATAATGCCCAGCAGCAAGCCCGCCAGCGCTTTTTAGTCTACCCACAAGCCAATATCCAGCCACAAATAGCTATTCAATCCCCTGCTCAGGACCAGTTTATTGTCGCTGGTACCCAACAGCTCCTGGTGAAAGTGTTAGGGGTTGATGATCGAGGTATGAAAGGTTCTCCCAGCTTCCGCGTCAATGGTATGCCGGTTCTGCTATCACAAGTGGATGTGAGCAGGGAGAAGCTGGAAAAAGAAGAAGTGAATGTTGTGTTGCAAGGGTTTTATGATCGATATGAAGCGCTTTATAACCCCCGTATCGCAGCAGAAGTCGCGACTAAAGAAAATATGGTTGAGCGTTACTATGTGCTGACGCTGCCTGAACTATTGATGGATACCCAGCAACCCCTGACACTGCAAATGACCTGGGCTGATAATGAGTCGGCCGTAGCAAGTTTAGAGCGGCGCATACAGGTTAAAGCGGATGATATTCCGCCAGTTGCTGTATTTGTTGGACCAGCCATTGAGGTTGGGGCAATAGAAGGTGCAGATATGACCCTGTTATTACAGGGATACGATAATGTGCAAGTGAAGCAGCTGGTACTGGAAAAACGATATGGTATCAAACTAAAAGACGGCACTTACCAGTATGGTGATTACACGGTAATTCAGCGCTATAAAAATACGTCTCCAGCAGACTTTAACCCAATAACCACACTCAATATTGACTCTCCCTTGTACCGGCACTTAGCCCACATTGATACCCAGTCCGATATTCTTAGCCAGTTTCCAACGGTCATTCGTCAGCAAGTGGAGCGCATGGATGTTTGGTTCCGCCTGGAGGTATCAGATAAAAATCGTCAAGCCAGTCGTGAAGTGGCTTTTCTCGTGAAGCCTGATGAGCAGCCCATTGTTGATATCATGACTCCCCAACCGAACCAGAAGGTTGTGGAGTCTACGGCACTCGAAGTACTGGTGAATGCTCAAGATGATGTGGGTGTTGCTTATGTTACCTTATCGGCACGTTATGCTGATGGTAGTGAATATAGCTTTACTCAAAATGAGCCACCTTATCGTTTTCAGGTACCTTTGCCTGCCTATCAAAACACGGGGTCAGCGGCTGACAATCAAGTAGAGCTTTGGGTGGAAGCCGTTGATACCTATGGTCACCGTTGTCCTTTGACAGACTTTAATCAGTTACCTGCCTGTGAAAAGTTAACGGTTTATACCCAAACTGATCAGGCACCACTTATTACCTTAGTAAAACCTGAAGAAGGTACCGGTTTTATTGAAGGACAGTCAGTACTGGTACAGCTTAATGCCGCTGATGATGTGGGTGTTGATCGTGTTAACCTGCAAGTGTCGGGTTTGGTGAGTGGTGACAAGGTGCTGACCGATGTCGAGTTTCCCTATGAGTTTTTATTAACCTTACCCTATGGCCAGGCTGGTAAACCTATCAGCTTAACCGCCAGTGTCACTGAAGTCCGTCAGCAAAACCCACGAACAATTTATACCCCTGTACCACGTAAGCTGATTGTGGATGGAGACCAGGTTGCGCCTGTTATTGCTGTCAAAGAGCCGGCTTTGCAGGGAGCGCAAATCTCTGAGCTACGGGTACTGCCTTTTGCAGCAGAGATTTACGACAATGTGGCGGTTTCGCGCTTAGAAGCACAGTTACGGGTCGATAAAAATCAGGATGGGGTTTTTGCTGATAACGAGGTGGTCCAACAACAGACTCAGATTGCACCACCTTATGCGGGTAGTTTCAGTGTTCAGTCACTTGCGACCTACTTAACTGGGCAGACAAGTGCAGACAATGTGTCACAGCTGCCTTTGCAGGTCAGGTTTATTGCCTATGACGGGGTGGGTAATACCGCAGAGCAAATGGTGGGTGTGCAGCTTGTTGCCAATCAACCGCCTTCTGTTACGGGCATTCAGTTATTAGATAACCGTGGTTTTAATTTAGGTGAGCAAAATGAGATGGCGGAAGGGCGGCGAGTACGACTCAATGTCCTTGGCCAGGACCCCGAGCAAGGTGTGGCCAGTGCCGCATTGTATTACACCCTACTAGATGATGATGGGAATAACACTGAGCTTATCTTTTTAGGTGAAGATGTCGCGGCTCCTTTTCAGTTTGACTGGCAAATTCCAAAAGGTCAGGTTGGCCAACGCATTCGTTTTGTTGCGAATGTCAAAGATGTGGATGGTTTTGCTTCAGCGGATTTTACTCGTCCTTCAACCCTGACCATTACAGCGGATGTGCCTCCCGTAGCTAAAATCGTTAAGCCTGCCAATGCTAATAGTGCGTTGATTGCGGGTACAGCGTTGGAAGTGGTGGTGGAAGCGTTTGATGATTTAGGTGTCGATGGCATCAATTATGTGGTGTTTTATGTCAATGGCAAGCCTGTACGAACGGTTACCAGCAGCATGGGAGAACTCACTGGCTCATTGGCGCAAAGTCATCTTTATCAAGCCTTTTTACCTGCCCCCGAAGGGGTGGATGGCTTTTTAATACAGGCGCTGGCCTATGATCAGCAGGGCCAGGTAGGTCAAAGCCAAGTACTGCAGGTAGGTCAGGTCAGAGATACGGTTCCGCCTAAAATCAGCGTACTTACGCCAATAGATCGGGATATTTTGACAGCAGAACAGCCGCTTAACGCGGTGGTGGCTGTCGATGATATTGGCGCACCCATTGAACGGGTGACGATGACCTGGTATCGGGAATATGAATCGGCGGGTGGTTGGCAAGCGTTAGCCAGTGATGAGCTGGAGTTGAAACAGACCGCCAGTAATGACCCTGCTATCCCAGAAAGTGATCCTGAAAACCACCGTTATGTGTTTTGGGCGGAATACAGCAATGGCATGATCTTATCCCGTGCGCGTGAGCGCAATGAGCGGGTCAGGGTGGTGACCAAAGTGGTGACACCTGCGCATACTGTACAGGAAACGTCGTATTATGAAGTGGGTTGGCCTATCAGTCAGCGACGCTATATGGCACCGGCTGATGGTCATAATGTTGAAGCCCGAGCGGTGTATTACACCGCCGTAGACCAGTTTAAGTCCATTCGCCAATCGTCAACCTCGGATAGTCTGCAAGGGGCTATGGTGGGTGCTTGGTCCACTCATGACCCCATGCGCTATGAGCAAGGTTTAGGTCATCTTGAGGGCGCTAACCAAGGTAAAATGCCACCGCGTACGGGGATATTTATTCTGGATGTTGTGGATGAAAAAGCAGGGGATTCACTGGGTAACTTTTATGTTTACTCATCAATACTCAACAGTGCAGCAGAAATATTTACCGGAACCATCACCGAGATTGCTTCCTCAGCAGACCTCGTGCTGGCTGCAAAAATTGCAGCACAACAGGATAACCTTGCAGAGCAACAAGAAAATAGTGAAGCATTTAGTCAGAATGAACATGGCTTTGTCACTACCTTAGCACAGGAAATTCAGCAAGACTGGGGAGGCTCAGCAGATCAGGCCACAGGGCGTATTGATCTGACCAATACACAAGCAGAGTTATTATTATTTGCGCATCGTAATGGTGATGGGCAATTTGGTTTGGCCTATCAACTCACTGGGCGAATACAGCTCCCTTACGAAGATGTTTATGGTGTCGCCCGTAAAGATCACTTGGCGCTGGTGGCCAATGGCTATGGTGGGGTGCAGGTTTTTGATATCAGTAATCCTACGTCACCGTATAAAATAGGTTTTATTAAGCCCAATGGATATGCCCGTGATGTGGTGGTTTACCAACACTATGCATTTATTGCTGCCTCTCATGAAGGTATTGTGGTGGCGGATTTGGCAGATCCTGCAATACCCATCGTGGCGCAGCTTGACACCTTAGGTATTGCCAACCGGCTGACCTTACAAGGTGACAGGCTGTATGTGACGGATATGGCGGGGGATGGTGGTGTATCCCAGCTCAACATCATCAACATTCAAAATCCCTTCCAGCCACAGCTGGTCAAAGTCGTCGAGCTGCGGCCTAATCGTCCTGACTTAGTGGCAGATGGTATGTACGATGTGCATGTCTCAGGGCATTTAGCCTATGTCACCATGCATTACTCAGATCAGGAAGATAAACCAGCACAGGCGCTGGTCGAAATGATCGACTTGAGTAAAGTTGATGATCCTGCCATTGACGCCACCATCCCAGTGTTAACTAAAGCTAAAGCGACCTTGGATGACTATGCTGCCCGAGGTATTACCTTAGCCCGAGGTGGTTTACAGGTAGCAACGGGCAAAGGCGGGATCGCTCGGGTGGAAATGCCTGAGCTGTCTATCCTGCAGCATACCCCAGTGCTTAATCAATACGATGTAGCACAACAGTTAGCTGAGATTGAATTGATGTTCTCCGCACCACTAGCGGCTGAACAGGCTGAGACTATTCGTCCATCCATTCAAATTAAGGTAGGAGACCCGCTTGTGGGTGAACTGATTACGGATCAGTTTGAGTTAGCCTACAAGCCCACCACAGGTAATGAAGTAAGTCGCCAGACACTGCTCATTAAACGCAAACAGGATTTCAGTCTGGCGCGAAATCAGCAGTACTTTGTCACTGTGACGGCAGGATTAGAACCACTAGCAGGTTATCCATTGAGTGAAGACTACCAGTTTGGCTTTACCACTCAACGCTTTCTCAATGCTGCTGAACCTGAAATTCAGCGCATTTGTGCACAGTCAGTGAGTAATGCACCTGCTGATAGCTGTGTCAGTGCAGGGGATATCAGTGGTGGCACGCCAATTCGTATTACGGGTAAGCATTTTGGTGAAAAACCCAAGCTAGTCGTGGGTGGACAGCCGTTGGTGGTCAGTCGAGTAGAGCATGATGCACTCACTGGTGTGGATACCCTTTACGCAACCACAGTACCCAATTATGCAGGTCCTGCTGCCGTAGAAGTTACCAATGCATTTGAATTGTCTGACTTGTTGATTGGTGGCTTTACTTACGTTGATCAGTTGGAAATTTCTTTCTTAACCCCTGCAGTGGTGAATACCAGTCAGCGCGGTGAAAACGATCAAGTAGCCATTGTCGGTTATGGCTTTCATAGCCATATTAAGGTCACTGCTTATAAGTCAGGACAGCCTGCAACAGCACAGACATTTACGCCAGGGACTGGCACCTTACAGTTACAGAGTGCTGAGCGGATGCAGTGGACTGTCCCTGACTTTGGTGATGAAAATTATCGTGGTTTTATCGATATTGAAGTGGAGGATGAGCTGGGGCGCCGCTTTGTCCGGCGAAATGCGTTATTTTACGGCAAGTTGACTGTTGATCGCCGGCTTATCAGCTCTGTTCCGTTAGATGCTGATAAAATCAAAGAACTATTAGTCGATCTGGCAGAAGGTAAGCCTACAGACTTTTTACAGGATGCGGGCCGTTTACCACCTGGGCAAATTGTTGATCTGCAGTTTGACTCAAGCCAACCCCTGCTTTATGTATTAGGCGCAGGCATTACCGATAGTTTAGCTCCTGACCATGTTTATGATCGGCAACAATTTGAGCATTATTTTGCGCCAGGCTGGATATCACTGGTTCATTATGAGCTTGGCCGTTTATCCGAAGCCGCGACAGTCCATGGTTTAGGGTATTACAACCTGCCTCAGGATCTGGTACCCCAGGGAATGCTGGTTCATGGTCAGCAGTTGTATATCTCAGCAAAAGGGTATCACTTTAAGCATATTCAAACCGAGTTTAATAACCGGACTGCTCTCTTAGTTTATCCAGCGAATACCACTGTATTTGATACGTCAAATGCTGGTACGGGGAACAGTAATGTATTAGCGCCCAGTACCGAACGAACCCTGCGTTATGCCTTACCGTTACCCCTTACCGCTACTCCCAGCAAAATGGTTGCTAAAGATGGATTGCTCTTTATTGCGGCGGATAAGCAAGGGGTCGCCGTCGTCAATATCAATCAGCCAGAACGTCCAGTGTTAATTCGTCAGATTGAATCGGCTTTGATTCAAGGGCGAACGGTGCCGTTAACCGTAGTGGATATTGCCGTCGTTGAGCATTATCTGCATGTTACGACTGATCGTTATCGGGTCATTTATGATATTCGGCAGCCCTCACTGGCTCAGGTGGGGGTGAGTGAACTGAGTGGTTTAACGGCAACGACACCGACGAATCCATTATTGGCTACCAGTCGTAATATTACTTTGCTGGATACCAGCCAAGCGGCGTATCCCCAAGTGATGGGACAGTATCCGTCGTTTAATTTTGCAGTACCCGGCACCATCAAAGGGCAAAAGATGCAGGCTGCCAGTGTTGCGTCTGCCTCATTTCAAGGGCAGCTGGGGGCTGGGTGTAAGGGTGGTTTTGCTACTTACTTAGCCCTGTATGATATTGCGCGGCCAGCACAGATCAGCTTGTTGGATGCGCTGGCGGTAGCGACCAGTCGTTGTGAACCCAAGCCCAGTGTGCCCTTTGTGAGTTGGCAGCAAAACCCCATGGATTACGCGGCTAATGGGGTCATTGCACTGGCAACTTCCTTAGGTAAAAACCGCTCACAACTGTATTTGGTGGACCCTGTGCTATTGGATATTGCACAGACTTTACCGGCTGCCAATGCGCGTTATGTACGGCGGGATATCCAGCCGGTTATTAGGTTAACGCGGCTAACTACCCAAACCGTTGAGCAACTCGCTGCGCAAATTGAGTTTGTGGCGATTAACGCCGATGCATCCGCTACCACTACCAAGGTTGCTGTGCCCTTTACTGTATCGATTAACGATCAACGCAACGAGATCAGGCTACACCCCAGTGATACGCTCGCCGCTAACCAGGATTATCAGCTCAGGTTACTGGGAAGCGCTGATCGACGCAGCGATGCATTACCCCAATACAGCTTGGCGTTTACCACCGGGGCTTCATCTGCCGCGCCACTGGTGATTCATCAGGTGACGCCAAGTGCCCTGACCATTGAAGGGGGTGAAGTCGCCATTGAGTTGGAAAATGTCACCGGCAATGTGAGTTTACAGCTGTCAGGGTTGCCATTAGAGACCCTTAATCAAACTGACTTAGGCAATGGACGAGTTCGCTATCAGGTACGTGCTCCTCGACAATTGGCGGGACCTGCAACCCTGGATGCAAGCACTGACCAAGGCGGTTATGCTCAATTTATTGGTGCAGTACAGTACCTTGAGCCTTTGTTATTGAGTGAAGTAACCCCTACTCAAGGACCACTGACGGGTGGTACGCGGTTACGTATTCTGGGGCAAGGGTTTAGAGGGGATGCTGAGGGCATGGCTATCAAAGTCGGTAATCAATTACTGTCTGCTGATATTATCAAGGTATTGGATAGTAATACGTTGGAAATTATTACTCCTCCAGGTCCCTTGGGTACGGTTGATATTCAGGTTACACAGTCTGATGGTTCTGCAGGTGTGTTGAGTAACGCCTTTACCTATCAGCAAACTGTTCAGTCGAATATTGCTGGTGGTAAACAACAACGCATTTTGGCATTAGCCCTTGACCCGACTGAAAATTATTTATTTGCCTCGACAGGCAGTGAAATACTGATTTTAGATGCCCAGGCCAGTCGCTATACCAGCCAAGGCGAAAACCCACTTAATCCTGATGACTTGTTAAACCGAGTGGATCTCAATAAAGACGGTTTAGATGATCGTATTCTTGCCCAAATAGCGTTACCTGAGGGTTTTGTGGCGTTGGATGTAGAGCCTTATTTTGAACAGGGGGTGGATCGTTTATTTGTTACCGCAGCGCATTTGAAAGATGGTCAACCCAGTAAACCTGAACTAATGGTGCTTGCCGTCGATGCGCTGAATTTCGCCAATACCACGGTAATTAAGCGTTTGCCGTTGCCTAGTGAGGTGGCACAGGGACTAACGGTGAAAAATTATAAAACCTTAGTGGCCATGGGGCGTGCGGGTGTGGGCTTGGTGGATAGCTACTACCAGCAAAAACTCTATTTAGTTGACCAGCAGTTGATGCCGCAGCAAACCCCAATCCTGGATGTGGCACAGGCCCTGGAGGTGGAACGTACACCTGGCCAGTCGCTCTATGTCGCGGTAGGGGGGGATTATGATTATCAGTCGTTCAAACTGAATGAGGGTGCCGGTGGCTTCTTTATTGTTGAGCAGCAGGGAGCATCTGCTGCGGATGAGGGAGCTGATCCAGCCTCTAGTTTAGTGGTACTAAGTCAGCTACCCATTGCAGCAAATAGAGTCAAGGTGAAAGGGCACTTTGCCTATTTAGCCGCAGGTGCTGAAGGGCTGATTATTGTGGATATAAGTAATCCATTACAGCCAGTGATTGTCAGACGGTTGAGTGATGTAGGTTTTGTCTACGACGTGGATATTAATGGACATCTGGTTTACCTGGCATTGGGTAAGCAGGGGATGGCGCAGGTGGATATTGCGGATCCGACACAACCGGTTATCGTGGCGAGTTTAAATGCTTACCAAGGCAATAACTTAACCCAAGTGATTGCAGGCAGTGCAACGGCCTTGGGGGCAGGGCAAACAAGCAGTGCACAGTGGGTGGCGCAGGTGGTGCCTGATGCGTCCCTTAAAATCTATGACGTTGACCCGCAGCAGCAACTCAGTGCCTTAGCTTCTGGTGAACTTGAGGTCACACTTCGGTTTAATAAAGTGGTTGATGGGTTAGACAGCAATAAAGATTTGTTTAGCCTTAAAAATGCATCAGGGCAGCCATTACCTGTTGCCGTGTCACTACAGCATAATGATGCAGTACTGATGCTCGCCGCCGAGCATGTTAAAGCGCTACAGGATCAGCAGCCATTGCAGCTTGAAATAAAAGCCGGTGTGGCCAGTACCATCGCCAATACCCACCAGGTACTTTATCGTTTGGCCCAGGATGTTCACTACACACTCTATTTTAATAGCGGGCAAGACCCTGTATTCAGTCTGGTGAATATCACACCACACCATATATCGACTGCACAGACCACTGACGTCAGTGTGGCAGTCAATGTTGATTCATCGCATGCATCACAGCTGCAGTTTTATGTGGGGGGCGTCAATATCCAGCCGCAAGCTATTGAGCCTGACCAGCAAAATGAAAGTCTCTGGCTAGCCAAGCTAACGATTCCACCATTGTCCAAACCTGGGCTTTATGATTTATCCGCCTCACTGGGAACCCAGCAGCAACGGTTGCAGGGTGCCATTACTGCCTCAATGCCGTTGATGTTAACGAGTATTAAACCTGGCTGGGGACCTGCTGCTGGCGGGCAAACAGTCACAGTGATAGGACATGGTTTTGAGCCAGGTACTACGGTCAGTGAAGGGTTGCAGTTGAGTATTGGTGATACTGCCATCAGCCAGGTTGAAGTACTTTCCAGCCGTGAATTGAAGCTGGTAACCCCTAAAGGCTTACCGGGCAAACATACGGTCAGTGGGCGAGATCGTTTTGGGCATCAAGCGTTACTGGAAGGTGATCAGGGTTATGGTTATGGCTTACAGCAACAGGTGGTACTGAACACCGGTAATGTGCACCCAACGATGCTGAACGTGTTGCCAGCATCGGGCATTGTTTTAACCAATGGGGGCTATTTACGGCAGGGCTATACCCTGGTGCCTGTGGAGGGTACTGCTTTTCCAGATAACTACCGGGCTGCTGCATTTGCCGTACAAGACCCGCTACATCCGTTATTAGTAGGGGGTGCACCTGCATTAACGGGGGATACTCAGCAGCTGGTGAAGCTGGGGCAAATACTATCGTTGAAGAAAAAACAGGCGGCGGCTTCGTTAATGCAAGGCACGTCACTGCAGTTATCCAGTGCTGAGCAGCAACTGCTCAGTCAGGAAGGCCGTTATGCGTTAACCATTGGTTTGGATTCCAGCCGGATTTATCCCGTCACCGAATGGGAAAATAGTATTGCCCGGCAGCGGCTTTATGTCGCCAGTGGTGTGGGGGGGATCAGCCGGTTAAATCTGGATGATCAGAATGCAATGCAATGGCTAGGTGATACCGATATCAATGGCCTGACCACGGATATCATAAAGCAGGGTAACAGTGTCTTTGTATTGACAGCTCAGCCGGACCCAGGTGATGTGAAGATACCGGAAGACTGTAGTACGGTTAATATTCCTGCGAACCCCGAGTCCTTGGTACCGGTTAACTATCTGATGGCCACGGATCCACTGCAGGTCACTGATAATGCTTTAGCCAGTGTTGAGACTAATGCGCAGCTACAAGGGCAGCGCGGCCGTTATTACCAGGGTTGGTTATATACGGGGGGAATACCGGCTGCCGTGTTATGGGGCAATTGTCCATCCTGGTCAGGTGAAACGTTGCGGGCTCCAGAAAGAGGTGGTGAAATCAGCCAAATACTGGCGGTAAACCTGTTTGATCCCGCACTGCAAGCACGTTATGCCTTTCAAGGAAATGTGCTGGACTTTGCCTTTTACCAAACGGCTAATCAGTCCGACTCACAAGACCCCATTGTTGAAACCTACCTTATTGCTGCGCTGGGTATGCAGGGCGTTGAATTGGTTCCACTCAGCACCCCTGAGCAGCGTGTTCATCTTGATTTAGATTCGCTCAGTGAGTCTGGTAAGTATTCAGCTCGGGCACTTCGTATTCAGGGTAATACCCTGTGGGTGGCTACTGAGCAGGGACTTGTCGTTGTTAATATGACTGACCCGCAATCACCCATGGTGATGTCGGCGGGTAATGATGAACCCGTGTGGGATATGACTATTCATAATGATCGAGTGATTGGGGTGGCAGCTAAAGGACTACGCCAGTTTGAACTGCCTGGAGCATTGGTGATGGGGGTTCAGGTAGGGAATGACGCGGGTAGCCAAGCGGATGGCCAATCACCGTTTATTGCAGCAGGGGATAAAATTCCTCCTGGGGATCAACAGTTAATTACTGTGCAGTTTAATGAGCTAGTCAGTACTGAAAGCATCCAGCAGCCGGGTGCACTGGTATTACAGCGCCGAGTCCCCGAAGGCTTGCAGGATGTCCCCATCACCTTTGTGGCTGCACCTGATGCACCAGCTAGCGCAACGGCTCAGTTTAAAGTAAACCTTGAGCCCAATGCTGTTTATGAGCTGGCTGTCAATCAAGCTAATACGGTGAGAGGCCGGGATTTATGGTTACCCTTTAAGCAGTCACTGCAGACAGCAGCCCAACCGTTTACTCATTTCTCGATCCACAAGGTCAGTCAGGGACGGGTCCGCTATGGTAACCAGGAAGTGCCTGTCATGATTCAGGGTCAAGGATTCAGTGCTGACATGCAGGCCCAGTTAAATCAGTATCCCCTTGCCCTGTCATTTATTGATGAGAATACGCTGCATATCCCTGCTCACACGTTAGATATGCTGCCCCTCCGTTCAGGGCAATATCACTTACGGTTAAGTAATGCAGGGTATCAGCAGGATTGGCTGGGGGCGGTGATTATCAGTGATGCAACGCCATTGACGGAAGCTACGTTTACGCTGACCCCGGATAATACCGATCAAGAGGGTGGCCAGCGTATTAATGTCAAAGTGGATAAACCCGTACTGCAGCCCGGTACCACCGTGTTGTTAAAGGCACGTAACAGTGATCAGGAAATCTACAGTGGGCAAGCGTTAACAGGTGAAGCTGCAGGTGCGGAGGCGATTCAATTACAGGATGACGTACAAAGTCAGCAGGCCTTTAGCTTCTTGGCGCCCACTGTATTAGCCGCAGATCTGTATGAGGTTTGGTTACGTATACCTTCAGGTAACAGTCAACAAGAAGTATACGTCGGCGATATGTCCTATACCTTGCCGGGCGGTTTGGCTATCAGTCTACCGAACTATCCGCCGATGACCATGGGGGCCGTCACCCGCTGGGATAATTATCTTGCGGTAGGGGTTAAGTCAGGTCAGTCACCCTCAGCCAGTAATCGCTTTTTAATGAATGCGGGTTTAGAACTTTATGACATTAGTTTGTGGGACCGCCCTGTACGCTTGTCGCAACTGCCAATGAATGACCCTGTGACCGGGATTGAACGCTGGGATGACACGTTGTTCTTAGCCAACGGACAAGGTGGAATCCAGGTGGTGGATATTCAGGATAAAGCATCACCACTGCTGGTGGCGAATGTGTCCACTCCAGGTTATTCAGCCATGGATATTGCGCTGTCTGCAGCCCGGGCTGGTCAACCTCGTATTTTGGCGCTTGCCGCTGCAAATGATTTAGGGGAAGGCTATTTACGGTTCTTTAGTCTGGAAGGTGAAGGACTTACTCAGGCATTAGCATTACCTACGTTAACGTTCAGTAATGATGCCCAACAAAGTACAGGGTCAGGACAGCAGCGTCTGCTCGGTATGCCAGTGGATGTGGCGTGGCAGGATGGTCAGCTCTATGTGCTAACCGTGCATCAAGGTCAACTGTCGTTAGTGATCTTTGATCAGCTTCAGCCTACGGTGAATTATCAGGTGGTTGCAGTACCAAGAGCGAATGTTGCAGGTGATTTAGCGAGTGCTAAATATGCTGCAGCACTACAGGTTTCGCCCTCTCAGGTGACAGTGGCCACCACCGATACATCATTGATTTTGGCGAAGCAGAATGATCAATGGACGCTTCGTTATTGGCAGCAAAATGCCCAGCAACAAGTTGAGTTAACGTCTACCGGAGGGCATGTGTTACAGGCGGAACAAGGTGGGTTGCGTGTTACGCAGAGTCCGGTCTTTGCCTTGACGTCTATCGAGCCCGCCAAAGACAGTGTGCTGCACCCAGGGTCATTGATCACCCTATGGTTTAATCAACTCATCAATACCGATGCTGGGGTTTTAGCCAGTGAAGTAAGCTTGCTACAAGCCAATGGCAGCCCATTGAATACCAGTGACTACCAACTTGAAGCCAGTAATACCTTGGATGGCGGCCAGCTGGTCATCACCTTAGCGGATACCTTGAGTTACAGTGGGGCACTGCAGTTGCAGGTGTCATCGGCTTTTGTTGATTTGCAGGGACGAAGTTTAGCCAGTACGATTGATCAAGCGTATGTTATGAATGACCAACGCCAGCCAGCAATTAAAGACATTAAGCGTCTGGTGGCTGGTGAGCAACAGCGGCATTACTTCCATGGTGATGGCTCAGAGCAGGCGGTCATTACCGGTAAATTCTTTGGTACGGATGTGGCTAATCTGCAGATAAAACTTGGTAGTCAGACGCTCAGTGTTGGAGACATTGTTGATGCGACCGATAACCAGCTGACGATCAACATACCTTCGCTCGCCATGGCAGATGCCAGCCAGTCAATCCCACTCACGGTAAAACGTCTGGATACCAGTACCCAAGCCACTCGCTATGGCGCACTGGTTATTTTACCCAAACAGCAGATTGTTGACTTCAGGCCAAGAACCGGTCCACCTCAAGGGGGGAATTGGGTTGATATTTATGGCCTGGGTTTCAGCCATCAAACCCAAGTGCGCTTTGCGGATGCGGTAGCCGGTGATGTACAGGTATTAAGCAGTCGCCAGCTGCGGGTAAGAGCGCCTGCAGGCAGCTTTGGCGATGTAACCCTGCAAGCGAGTAATACACTGTTCCCTGGTGAATTGGCACAAAGTACCGATACGTATTTTTATACGGGCACTGGTACCGGCAGTACTGAGTTAGCCAGTGACCGTGCCAGCCCCGTCTCGAAAGTACTGGCCTGGGATCAGATTCTTTATGCCGTAACTGGCGGTGGTATGGATGTAGTCAACCCCCAAGGCAATGTCGTCAAACGGCTGACCAGTAATGTCGCGCGACTCTCTGTATTTGACTTGTCTGATCCAGTACGGCCAGCACTCATTGAAAAAAATATCGCTGATCAAACATTACCCTATCATTTTGCTGTGCCTCAGGGGTTACTCCCTAATGGCTTTAGCGCTATGAAGCGTGTTGACGACAACCTGTATTTGGTTGGTGGACAGCAGTTGTTTTATTTTGATGTCAGCTTACCGGCTGAGCCACAGTTGGTTGCTCAGTATCCACTAAGAGGCACAGCTTCAGACATAGCAGCGTCAGGGCATACGCTTTATATTGCTACCCAGGCTGGGCTTCAAGTGTTGCAATTGGATAGCCAGCAGCAGCTGGTTGAGTTGACATTCATTGAGGCCCAGATCCTGGGAGGACAACCCGATTTACTCTTCTTTACCCCAGAGCAGTTGTGGATAACATTGCCTGAAGCCCATCAGGTTAAAGCGTTAGCGCTAAATTCAGGAACCTATCAACAACAGCAGGTGGTGAATTGTCAGGATATGGGGGGAAATACCTTTATACCTCATGGAATCCTGGTTACAGAGGATCTGCTGTGGCTAGCCAGTGGCCGGAATGCTTCGGTAGTGGCCTATCTACCTCAGCAGGATGGTGATTATTCAGCTGTGGCTTCACTGAACTTGAAGCAGCTTGAAAAAGGCGAGTTACTGGCCAGTGAGTTGTGGCTACAGGGGCAGTACTTGTATGTCGTGGCAGGGCAAGGGGATATTCAGGTATTTAATGTGGCAGACTGGTTAGCCAGCCGTTTTAGTCAACGACCCGAATTAGTACAAGCCTATGGGGTAACCGGTAATGTCACCAGTCTGGCCGTTACCGCTAAAGCTTTATACGCGGGTACGGCATTACTTTATGAGGAAGGCGAGGCACGGGAAAACCCTGTCAGTGATGAAGTGATTCCCAAGATTAACCATATCGGTGGTGGGATTAATACCATTCTGCCCTCACAGCTGATGGTTATTGATCAGCAGCCTGCAGCACGGCGCTTATTAGCGGTAGACGGTACAGTGGCTGTTCAGTTTAATCGACTACTTGATCCTTCCCAGGTGAGCAGTGCCAATGAGCAGCTCTTCAGTCTAACGGTAGCTGGTGAGACTAATCCTGTAGCGGGTTACATTTCGCAGCGGGTGAATAATCAAGGCTCATTGTTAATTTTTACTCCAGCCCAGCCCTTACTGGCAAATAAACAGTATCAAGCCAAGGTTGCCTCCGCCTGGCAAGATATTCAGGGGCAAACCTTAGATCAGGATTATGCTTTTGTGGTGACTACAACCGATGCTACACAGCCTGTGTTGCAATCTGTCGATAATGGAGCTGGGAGTTGGCGTGGTGGGCAGACGTTAACCTTATCTGGCGATGGGTTTGGTCTTGATACCCAGGTTTGGGTAGGGGATGTACTGTTGCCCCCTGAAAATATTATTGAAAATGCGCCCAATAGACTGGTCATTCAGCTCCCCAGTTATGGGTTGGCACAAGAACAAAATCGGGTAGTCAATATTAAAGTCGCTAATGGCCCCTTGTCCTCCACGTTAACAGCGGTTTATACCTTTATCGCTGATCCTCAAATTGAAGCCATTGGTGCCTGGGTGGATGGCCGACTTCAGTCAAACCAAAAGACCTTTGTCTTTAATAGTGGTCAGCCATTCGCCATTCAGGGTAAAGGATTATCAGCACAGACCCAGGTAAGGATTAATGGCGTACGTGCTGCGCAGGTTCAGTTGGTCAGTAGTAATCTGTTAAAACTGACTATCCCTGCGAATGTGCTGGGCCAACTGCAAGTCGCAGTGAGCAATGATGGTTTTAAACAGGATATCCAGCGGGATACATCGCTACAGGTGCGCTTACAAGGCCAGAAACAATTACTGGCGGTTAGTCAGGTAGCACGCTGGCAAGATCTACTGGTGACGGCACAGGGGACAACCCTTAAGGTGTATAGCACAGCAGGGAGTGCAGTACCAGTGTTACTGGCAGAGCTTTCACTGCCAGAGTCACCTGTGGCTATCGCCTTAAATGACAATAGCTTGGGAGTGGTACTGCAAACGAGCCAAGACGTTTTAGTGTACGACCTGACCAATGTGTACCAACCCAGTTTACTCAACCGGCTGGTTCATGTCGCAAGCAGTGATAACAGTTCCCAAGCGACTCTTTCTACGGCACCAAGTAACCTCTTGATTCGCGGGGTTAACCTCTTACGCCAGCGAGGCGATCTTCTCCAAATAACTACCCTTGATGGTCGTGATTGGTTGTCGTTGAATTTGCGTAATCAGGGAGAGGATTTGCCAGTGTTGGGTCTTGTGGCTACCGATCATTATTTAATCGTTGTTAAAGCGGGATGGTTAGAGTTACGACAACTGACCCAGCCAGAAAACCTTGTTGTTGCTCAGCCTATTGCAGCTCAGACCTTACAGCAGTTATTAATGAATGCTCACCGCGTAGGACTGGTCAGTGGCAATACACTGTATGTCTATGATATTGCATCGCTCATTACCGGATTGGCTGAGCCTCTGTTGGGTGCTGCAACAATACCTGAGGCTTCTAGTCAGGACCACTACGCTTGGAGTGGTGAGCTGTTGGTGCAGTCCCAGCAGGGACACATCCGCTTTTATGATATTGGCTTTGACGCATCAGCTGCGGATTCACAACGTTTACAGTTGGTGACCATGACCAGCCCGATGGCTACAGGTTATTACTTAAAAGGGCTACAGCTAAGCAGTACCTTATTGGAGTGGTGGGATAACAATGCTTTTTATTCCATTGACTTACCCTTTGTGCTGAATCATCAAGCTCAACCAGAGCAGCTTCTCAGTGAGCAACAGCCACTGCAATTAAGCATTGCCCAGCCTAATCAGTGGCGAACAGTCAGTTACCAGTTAGCCAATGTTCAAAGTAGTGCGGATTTGTCTCATGCTACCCGGCTGGATGGACGTCAAGTAGTGGTTGAGCCAACAGGCTCGGCGTTTGCGGTAGGAGGACTCTATCAGTTACGTTTGGTCAACGAGCCTGCGCAAGTGGTACAAGGGGTGAGCTTCCAACATGATATTCCCTGGCGTTTAACAACGCAGCCTGTCCTGGGACGAGCACCGCCGCAAATAACCAGCATCAAGCCCACCTTGGCGATTAAGGATCAGCCCTATACGTTTACTTTACGTGGCAGTGGGTTGACAGATATATCCTCACTACAGCTGGGCACCTTGCAGCTAGCGCAACAACAACTCATCTATGATTCACAGCATCAGTCATTAACCTTTACCGCCGCACTTCCTAATCCAGGTATTCAAACCTTGCAGATTAACGCTGCACAGGGTGTCCAGCATGTTCCTGCCGCCGTCAATGTGGTATCTCCATTAGTCATCACTCAGGTTAAGTCCAACTATATGGGTGGTGCTGATCAGGTCAGTAATCAAGCCGGGCAGCAGATTACTGTTGATATTAGTGGCTATTCATCGGATGTCACCTTGCATTGGCTCCCCCAATCGGGGGGCTATCAGGTGAGCTCAAGTAATCAAGTTACTTATCAACTTCAGCAGCTTACAGGTGGGCAACCTGCGAGCTCGACGCAACTAAAATTCTTAACACCTGCTAGCACGGCTGGTCTGCACTATCAGGTTGTGGCTCAGCGTACAGTTCCCTCAGTTTCAACCACAACGGTTATTGAACGTTATACCGCCACACAAACCTTACGGGTAGTGGATGATACCGCCCCCAATATTCAACTCGCCCAGCCATTAACACCACAGCAACCAATGAGAGTTCAAGCGGGAGAATCCATACAGGCTAGTGGGCCAAGGGCGTTTAGTGTTACTAAAGTCTTTAAGGACTATCAAACCCATAGTTCACCTCAGGAAGATATTTCAGCTCGGTTTGCTGATTTACAAAGCCAAGGCAATCAGTTGCTGCTCCAGCTGCGGCCTGGCCAAACATTGGAGTCCAATGCTTTTTATGAAGTGAAACTGTTTGGGCTACAGGATCAGTATGGCAATGCGGCAGCGGATAACGCATTGGTGAGTCAAGGTACGTTGACCACGTTCTATCAGGCGACTGACTCACTGCCCCCTGATACTCAATCGGTTACCCTGTTGAATCGTGCCGATAGCGTGCCCGTGACGAGTGCAACGTTAGTGAAAACAGGCAGTCGCTATCGTTGGCAAGTTCAAGCGAATGATAATTACCTGACCTCGGATAAACTTCGCTATAGCTATCGTCTGTCTTTTGATGGTGGGCAAACCTATGCAACCAGCTGGCTTTCAGCTAGCCAGGGGGTTGTTGATGTTGAAGTGCCTGCAGGCACCGTGGGTGTGGCGTTGAAAGCCATGATCAGCGATGGCAAGCAGGGTATTGAAAAGGTTTGGCAGTTTGCCGCAACCGATCCCAGTTTAACGCTACAGCGTATTACGATGACACCTTCACCGGCAGAGGAACGGCAGCAAAGTCAGATGGCTTTTGAATTATCCGGTGATGTGGACTTGATTCAATCTGCTTCAGTACTCATTGAAAATGGCCTGCAGTCAAACTGGCAGCCAGTCACCATAGACCCTGTTACCCATCAGTTAACCTATACCTTGACCCAGCCACGATTGGCGGATCTTCCTGGAAGTACGGCAGGCAGCAGTGGTCAAACTACTCGGCAAATTCCCATCAGTTTACGTTTGCAGTTAGGTAATACGGGCACCTCGCAATTGCTGACATTTACCGATAGTTATGTACTAGGTCCCGATGCCACACCACCCCAAATCAGTATTGTCAGTCCTCTAGAAGGTGAGCGGGTAGCGAAAGGGCAAACGTTGAAAGTACTGTTTAGTAGCTTTGACCAGTTTGGCATTGATCGTATTGAGGTTTGCATCAATGCTGCTGATGCTCAAGCACCTTTCACAGATAGCGGGGCTTGCCAGACACTGACCGGCAGCAACCAGTTGACATTACCGGTGGCTGAGGATGCACCTGCATTATTGCGTTTACAGGCTCGGGCCATTGATTTAAATGGGTTGATGAGTGATACCGCTACCGTGCAATTAGCCACTGTGGATGCCAGTGATACGTTACCTGAGTTAGCCATTGTTGCGCCTACTCAGGGACAAACATTTTATAGTGGCGAAACCCTTAATCTGTCGCTACGGATGGTGAACATGGCACAGGCTGAGTTACACGTCGCGTTAGCGGGTGATGCTCAGCATCCTAATAATCCTGCACCTATCACTATCAGCAAAGTAAACTCAGAAACGGACTATGTATCCTATGCCCTCACGTTGCCTGAGGTGACAGAAGGCATGGTCGCTGTACTTAAGTTGACGTCAACAGCCAGCAGCAACTTAGCATTGCCCCTTGTTAGTCAGCAGTTAATTAATGTTTTACCCGCTCCCGGAATCAGTGCGGTTCCTGCCATTAACGTCATGCCTGAACATAGGGTGTTGTCAGGCAGTGAACTATTGGTCCAGGTACCTGTGCCTGATGCGATGGTTGATTTCAGTAATGCCTCGAAGGTTGATGTTTCGGGACTGGATCAAGAGAGATCCTTCGGGTTTAGTCAACAATGGCAACACTTAAGCATAGAGCCTGGGGATGGCGTGATCGATATTGCTGCAACACTTCAGAATCGAGCGAATCAGCAGGTTAAGCAACAGCATTCAGTGCAGCGGATGAATTATCTTGCGGAGCAAGCTACGGTCTATTATCAGTCAGACGCTGCAGGTTATGCACTTGAGCAGTTGGTCGTGGTACCCGGTTATCGTCCTGATCCATCAAGTTCTTCCTCTTCAAACAGTACCGAGCCTGTACAAGGGCTGGTTTGGGTGGAAAACCGTTATCAAGGAGGCTATCAGCTTCGAGACCAACATCAAGTGTTGTATACCTCGTTGCAGGGGCGTCTAAAACAATTGACCTTTACAGGTACGGGGTTAGTTGCTGTTGAAACATCGGCAGATCAGCAGCAGTTGCTGTTTTGGCCATTACGCTCTAGTACGCTCTCAGGCAGTTCTGGCTCAGTAGGTCGATTTGGTCCACCGGTTAAGCAGCCTTTCTTCGCTGAGTTATTGGGCGGAAATGGCGACTTTATCTTTACTCGTGCAGGTAATGTCATTAGTGGTTTGCAGTACCGCCCAGGCTCAGCATCACCAGGACTGCTGTTGCAGATCTATGGCAAGTCGCTCAGTGGGGATATCCAACATGTGGTCGTTGCTGAGCAGCGTGTACTGGTACTGGTTAAGCAGGAAAATCAACCCTCGGCGCTTGTTATGCTGACACCTGCTGCAGGGCAGCAGCTGCATATGGCAGAAGTGAGCCGTCAGTTAGTCAGTGACTTGGTACTTGCTGAGCAAGGTGCCAACAGCGTTGATGATTGGCAGGGTATGAGTTGGCTTGGCAATGAACTGTACCTGTGGCGAGATCAGCAACTGCAGCGTATTCATTTGACTGACCCAGCACAGCCTGGCCGTTGGACACGACAAAAAATCACACTCCTTGGCGATGTTCAGCAGATTGCACATGATGGGTATTTACTTTGGGTCTTGACTGAAAGTGCTTGGGGTAACTATTGGGAAGTGTGGCATCAAGCAGAAAGGGTTGGATTGATACCGCATACGGCTAATGAAGTATTAATCACGGCACAAAACCTGTTTAAAGCAGATGCAAGCAAAATTACCCAACAGACCTTACTGACCAGTGCAGCTCAATTAAGCACCCTGGATTTTTCTGAGCCTGATTTAGAAGCGACTACCATTGAGCGCTTGGCACTCCCCGGTGGATGGTTGTTGACAGGCTTGCCTGCTGCGCCCCTGCAAACAGCTCAGCAATGGTATATCACGGATCAGCAACAGCAGAGGTTGCCTGCCCAGCAATTATCCGTTACCTCTGAACTCAATCAGATGTTGGTGAATATATTGGGTGCTAGTGTGCCCACATTGCCTCTTTCAGCTTCGATTCTATGGTTGCCTGCTCAACAAACTGAACAGAATATCGTTGTCCATGGCCTTACTCATAACCAGCATCTCCAGCAAGCGTTGACGCTTCCTGGTAGTTCAAATACAGACTATCAATGGGTTCAACCAAGCCAGCGGCAAAGCTTAGCAGAGCAAGGGCACTTACCCTTGGTGTTAGGTGCACCACAAGGTAGTCCTGCATTACAGCAAGTCCAACTCAATGATCAGTCATTTACCCCAACCTATGACATCTGGGGTCACTATTACCTCGACTGGCCTGCAGTGGCATCAACGGGTGAGACCATGTTGTCGATGCAGCAACCACTGCAACAGCAACAGGTGGTCGATACTGTAGCCAATGAGTCGCTAGCCAATGTTGTCATTGCTGGGGTAGCGAATAATGAGGTACACACTGAAGGTAGCGATGTTCAGTTATCGGTCAAAGTGACAGGCTTGGATGATGCTTTAATCCAGCAGGGTATGACGGTTCAGGATCTGCAGTTGCGCCTGGAAGATTTTAACGGTGCTGTGCTCTTTGGTGAGTGGTTAACTGATACTCAACTGACACAGGTACTTAATGGTGGGGTGGCCTGGCAATGGCGGCTGCCTCAGGTTGAGCAGCAAGCCAGCTACCGTATCAAGGCCCGCGCCTATATTGGCCAGGCACATTACTTAACAGAGCAGGAGGTTAATCTCCGGGTCATTCCACAGGTAACCCTTGCCGAGCCTGAGCTATTACCTTTGCCTAATCATACTTATGCCGGTAGTACCTTGAGCCTGGCCTTTAGACCAAGTCAAGCAAACCAGGATGATCGTGCGGTACAGAAAAGTATTGCGATTTATGATGAGCAGCAGCAACTGCTGCAAGCGGGAGGGGAACAGTTACGTTTTACTGTGCCTGCGAACCTCCATCAATTAACAATAGTGGCAACCGTTGATGATGGTTTGGGCAATCAGCGCCAACAGCGTTGGCAGGTGAGTGTCAGAGCTACCCCCCAGTGGACCGTAGCGGCTGAGACGCTGCCATTTGATGCGTTTCTACCGATAGTGGGCGGTTACTGGTACAGCCAGGGAGTTGCATTACACAATCATCAAGGCCAGACGTTTACGGCTAATGGCAAGTTGACAGCCCTGAGCAGTGTGGGTAGTCAGCTGGCTTTGGCTGAGCAGGGCGTTGGTATTACGCTGGTGGTTATTGAGGACGACAAGATGGTCCGGCAAGGACACTATCCGTTAGCGGGACAGGTGCAATCATTGGCCAGTAATGGTCGTCAATTACTGGTGGCACAGACTCAGCGTTTAACGCTGTTGGATACCGATAACTTCAATGCATTAGCAACGAACACACCCTCCACCTGGATATTTGAAGAGCCAATATTAGGTGTACAACGTTATGGCAATGACTTCTTGTGCTTAACACAACAGCGACTCTGGAAAATAACGGCACAGGGGCAGCAGGTTAAACTGCTCGATGCACCAAGTCAGCTTTCGGGTAATCGCTTCAGTGCTATGGCGGTGTACCGCGAGGCTATTTATTTAGCACTGACCAATGTCTCTGCAAGTTATCAAGGGCTTGTCAGATGGGTGAGTGGTCAGCCTCCTAAACATACGCTGTTACCTGTTAATGCCAAGCGCTTATTTGCACTATCAGGTCAATTATTAGCGCTTGATAGTCAGCAGCAAACCGTGCAACAGATAGACATTAGCTCACCTGATGCCCTACAGATAACCGCAGAGTGGCCTATTAACTTGATTGCAGATACGGCCCTGACAACGAGTGCGTTAAGCCAAGGCAAGCTGTGGCTTGGAGGCGAGACAGGCCAGGTACTTGAGTGGCAGCGGACGGGTGACTACCAAACTCAATTAGTCACTTCAGCTGCGCTATTTGATGCAAGTTACTCTGCGCCAGATCACTTACTACCACAAACAGAAGCATTTCGTGGTGTGGTGAATGATGTGGCGCTTGCTGGAGGAACCCCACTATTGGCGGGAGGTCACTGGGGAGCTGCCTGGCTTACACCGATGATACAGGCAGGTTGGCAGCTTAATGCATACCCCTCTCAGGCCTTTACCCAAGCGACACAACAAGTAGCTGCCAATGCAGACTTCCAGTTTATGGCTCAGCCTGATTTACAGCGAATACTGATCCAGCACCGGCAAACCAATCAGGTTCGAGAATTTATCCGTAATATTGATCCTAAGGCGATGGTGGTCACAGCCCACTATTTAATCGTTGCGTCAGGGAGTGAGTTATTTTGGCTACCGTTACCCGCTGCCGGGCAACCCTTTAACGCAAGTCCTTATACTACGGACTCAGCACCTCATCTATCGCTGAGTACCGCTGCAATACAGCAACTCACGGCGAGTGCACAGGGCGTAGTGGCGTTATTGGATAGTGGACAGTTATGGTATGTGATGGAGGCAGTGACCAGTATTGGACAGCAGCACCCCTGGCAACCTCCACAGTTAATCAATGAGGGACAGGTTGATCAGCCAGTCACCATTGCACTGGGTGATGATGCACTCTGGCTTGGTAAAGGCAGCCTTATTCAACGCCTGGATTTAATCACGCGTCAACGTCAAGACATACCACTGAATCAGTTATTGTTGAGCTATTTAGTTTATCAAGATGGCTTGGTGTGGCTTGCGGCCCAACAGGCTGATAATACTGGGCAATATTGGGTTCAAGCGCTAGACACCCAACAACAGCAACTCATTGCGGACAGCCGGCTCAGTATCGATAAGCCGATAACGGCAATGGCGATTGATGCTAATCAGTTATTGCTTGGTTATGGCGTACAAGGCGCGCAGTTAATTCAAATTCCTGAGCGGGTTCTAACCGCCAGTGCCAGTCGGCAACAACCCTTACCACAAACAATCACTCACCTTGATGCGCCTTTGCCTGTTCATTTTGTGCAAACCCAAGGTATCGCTGCAGCGGCTATTTACGCGAATGATCAGCTGATTGCCCATTGGCATCAACCACCCTTTAGCGGTGACGTGCGTTTACCACCTTGGTTACCGACAGGACAGTCAATGCAGTTGAAAACGGTAGTTGAAGATATCAATGGGCGGGTGATTAGCACTACTTCAGAACCCTTCTTGGTGCAGCTGCCTGCCCAGCCTGGTAACAGCTTCAGGGTTCAGGCCTTATTTGCAGAGCACAGTTGGGCACCTGCACCATTTGTGGCTGAAGCCATTATTCAGCAAAACCAACAGCCCATTGCTCAGGTGTTATTCCTGCATGCTGAGCAAGCGACAGGACCTTGGCAGGTTGCACAGTCTTTGATCGGTGCGCCTTATATCTATCGCGACCAGTTGACCACCCCTGCAGCGGGTGCCTACTTGAAAGTGAGGGCGGTCGATGTATTTGGCAATAGTGCTGAAAGTGAACCTCAGGTGTTTTACCGTCATGAAGATAATCGGCCACCCACTATTTCATTTACAGTGGGTGGTGCAGGCACTCAGCAAACCAGCAGTAACCAGGATGAAGTCACCGCACAAGCCACATTGGGTGAGTCATACCATTTCAATGTGTCGTTAACCGATGCTGAAAGTGGTATTGAGCAGGCGGTGTTAAGGAAAGATGGGCAGGTGATTGCGGCGGCCTTTGGCGGTCAACCGCTGAATTATGAAGCGTTACCCAGTGCCGTCGGGCAAGCAGAATATCAGCTGGACGTTCGAGATAAGGCGGGTAATCAACAGCAGTTGCGTGCCATCGTTACCGTCGTAGGCGACCGTTATCCAGCAATTGAGGCATTGGCAAGCAGCCCATCCTCACAGATTTATGAGCAACAGCCATTCTCAGTCATAGTATCTGCCAGAGACGATATTGCCATTCGCCAACTCCAAGTGACATGGAATGGTCAGACGCAAACCATCACGTTTGATAAGCCCGTACTGCAAAATTATAAATTGACCTTAAGTGATGCAAGGACTGAACGCTTAACACAAGCCATTACCGATACGTTGACAGTACAGATCACCGACAGCAAAGGACAAAAGGCGCAACAGACGCTTTCCTTACAAGTACTGCCAGACCCCATACCTGATACGAGTCGTGTTACGCTGAGTTATCCCGCACAAACGGTATATGGTGCGACAATTGCCGTTAATATGCGACATCTTAGTCAGGCTGATGCGATGGCCGATTCGCTAAGGCTAGACCTGCTGCAGATGACTGAAACAGGGAGCAGCGTGTTGACCTCGCTGACCAATCGCAGTGGTCAGTATGATAACTACACACACTATGTCCGCTTACCCGTACAGCCCTTAGCTGATCACCGTTTCCGCTTTAAGATTGTGCTGACTGATCGGTTAGGCCAACAACAAGTGGGGGCTGAGCAGCAAATTGTGCTGACTCAAGCACCCACCACTTTGGTGTTTACCCAAGTGGTTAAAGAAGTCAACGTAGGTCAGGCGCCGGTCTACCAGGTTCGGGTGACGGATGCGAATGGTACGGGTGTGGTGGGCCAACGTGTGCTGTGGGGATTAAAGGATTTAACCAGTGGTTATGTAAGCCAGCAGGGTACTTATTTAACCGACAGCGAAGGTTATGCCAGCTTAACGTTGAATACCTCACGGCAGGCTAAGGCTTATGAGCTACAAGCCTCACTGGTGGATTACTCTGCCATTGTCATGGTTCGCCAGCCAATTGAAGTGCAAGCAGGTGCCGTGGCTGAGCTTCGATTTAGCCACTTACCCGCAACGGCGGCAGGCGAAAACCTGGGCATTACGGTGCAGGGTGTTGATGGTCAAGGCAATCTGGTAACAGACGATAACCGGACGCAATTCCTGGTCCGTTTACCTAATACCCAGTTCCAGTGGATACCCAGTGAGCAGCTAGTCGTTCAGTCAGTCATTGAGGGCAGTCAAACCCTATCACAGGCACGGGTAACCCTTGCCAATGGACAAGCGCGTTTAGTATTGCAAGCAGCGACTCAAGCTAATCGTTATTTATTGCCGCTACAGACGGCTCAAGGGCAAGGATCATTGCGGTTCAGCTATCAGTTGGATGCCCACCAGCTGGCTTATCAGATAACGTCCCAGTTACCCGTTTACGTGATTGCTGCAGCCCCAGCCAAAATCATGCTGGCAGATGAACAAGGTCTGCCACAGGCCTCTGGAGATGTGGCAGAGGTAGATACACACCATGATATTGGATTGCAGTTACGGTTAACCGATAGGTTCGGCAATGTGGTTGCCAGTCAATCATCATTGCAGGTACCCGTATATACCACCGATCCTGCTCAAATCAATCAGCAGGGGGTTACCAGTCTCATCGCATTAAATCAGGGACAAGGCCTATTCAGCGTCGCCAGTGAACAGTATGGCGAGGCGACAGTGGCTATTGGCTTAGTTTCCGGTGAAGAGCCTCCTGAATTGACAGGCATTGACCATAGTAGTGTGTTCCGCATTCAGTTCAGTGCGCAGCCACCAGAGGTCAGTCAGGCATTGGCAACTAACCAGCAAGGCACCAATGATATTCAGTTTATATTCACCTTTGATGAGCCTATTGAGCTTAGCAGTGCTAATGGAGCTGCAATCGTATTACGGCCAAAGGCGGGAGATACCATCACGGATACGCCATTGTTGGGTACTGTAAACTTGCAAGGCAGTCAGCAGCTGGTATTTAGCCCTGCAAGTCCAGTGGCACTGGGGAGCTGTTATCAGTTTGATACCACTGATTCAACGTTAAAAGCACAAGGTCGGGATGAATCGATTAAAGCGCAGCAGGGTGAAGTGTGTACCCCCCATCTACTTTGGGATTATGGGAAGAATATCAGTCTATCGGCCAGTCAACTGACTGATCCAGCATCTGCGCATAGTCCCGCACAGTTAACGCTGGTTGACCCATTATCAATTACCGCACCACTGAGAGTTAAGTTACCTTATCAGCTGGCTAATGGCTTAAATCGGTACCACTTTACCAACCTAAAAATGCATATTGGATCAGCCACACTAGGTGCTGAGACCGTTGCTGCTCAAGACTATAGCACCAGTGCCTGGCGCAACTTACCAGTAACCTATAACGATACAACCATTTCTGTTGAGTTACCGAAAGATTTACTGGAGCAACTTGCAGCACTGACACCAGCAGTGAATGCGAATGACCCTGTACTTATGCAGTTAAGTGGCGATTATATCGTCAATAATGAGCAAACTTTCAGATTGCGAGTAGGCCGCTTAGCGGCAGTGAATGTCTTTGCTGAATCCCAAGATACTGATAACGATGGGCTAATCAATGGCTTGGAAATCATGCTGGGGTTAAGACCTGATCAGGCAGACAGTGATGGTGATGGTAAAGCCGATGGTGATGAGGATCTCGACAGTGATGGTTTATCAAATAGTGCTGAGCTGGCCCAACAAACCCGATTAAATCGCTATGACACGGATGGTGATGGCTTGTCTGATGGTAGTGAAGTACTGACCCATAAAACCAATCCTCTACTGGCAGATACTGATAAAGATGGCATCAATGATGGTGAAGAAGTCAGGCGCATACCACCCACTTCGCCGTTATTAGCAGACACTGACAATGATGGCGTAAATGATCGTACTGAACTCGAAAACGGGCTTGATCCAACCCGCAATGATATGGCTGAGGACCTTGATAATGATGGCTTAAGCAATGGTGATGAAATTAAGCATGGCACTTATTTATCCAACTCAGACAGTGATTATGATGGTTTAAGTGATGGTCGTGAGGTTAATGAACTGGGGACTAACCCACTGTCTAGAGACACTGACGGTGACCAGCTAGCGGATGCCGACGATCCTGAGCCGCTGATTGCTGACCAGCAACCACCTCAGGTGGTGATTGCTCAACCTGCGGCTGATCAGCCGTTACTGTATGGACAGCAGGTGCAGATTAGTGTTGAGGTGACAGAGGCTGGACGCCTGGCAGAGGTGATGTTCCTGGTCAATGGGGTGCAAGTAGCCCGCCTTAATAAACCACCTTATCAGTTCGCTGTGCAACTACCCAGTGCGGGTAATCACGTTGAATTTGAAGTACAGGCACTGGATGTCAGTAATAACTTAGGCACCAGTGGATCTCAACCCCATGCCTTACAGGATGATCCATTAACCACAGTAATTGGTCAGGTCGTGGATGGCCAAAATCATCCATTGGCTAATGTGAGCGTGCAAGTGGCAGGGCAGTCAGCACAAACGGCACAGGATGGCTCATTTGTGATTACCCAGGTCCCCGTTGCCAGTGGTGAGCTGGTTGCGTTGGTTAGTGGACAGCTGGCTGGTCAGCCCGTTAATACGCTGAGTGAAGCTGTACAACCGGTCTGGGGTGGGACGACCCAAATGGGCACTATTACACTGCAGACGCCATTGGTGAATGTTGGCTATTTCAATGTGCGACTCAATGCAGGTCAATTGTATCAGCGGCAGATCATCGAACAGGCTGGCTTTAATGCAGTACTGTTGAATGACTTGCAGTCTACTAGCCTGGACACTCTGGATATGCTGTTCCTTGATATCCATGCCAATCAAGGCGAACTAAATACACAGCAACAGCAAGCACTCGCCGACTTTGTCGCGGCAGGTGGTGTGGCTGTTATTCATATGGCCTATTGGCCAAGTAATGCCTTGGACTGGTTGCCTGGCAGCCCTGCCACTCAGTTAATAAGTCGTTATGTCCACGATACTAACTATCCCTTTGACCGTTGGGATACGTTAGCAGATGGCAAGACCGGTCGCTTTATTCAATTAACCCAGTCATATGCTACTCGTTCTTATCTACCAAAAGACAGTCTGGCTGCAACAACACAGGCATTGATGTTCTGCGGCGAGCGTTATCAGCAGCAAGTTTCAGCGATTTTATACCCTCACCAACAAGGTTGGGTGTACTTCTCAACCATTGGCCTAGAAATAACGAATGAAAACTCCGTCGATCGGCAAACCTATGCGCCGAATGTCTTGGCATATGTCTATGAGCACTCACTGTTAGATTCTGATGAAGATGGCTTGGCTGATATCCGTGAGGTCAGTGCAGGGACTAACCCTTATCAAGCAGACTCTGATGGTGATGGTTTATTAGATGGCTTTGAGCAGCGCTTTGGTTTTAATCCTTTACAAATGGGAGAAGCAGATGCAGACCCAGATAATGATGGTTTAACCAACCTGGTTGAACAGGCTGCGAAAACCCACCCACTGCAAGCGGATACGGATGGGGATAACTTAGCGGATGGGCGCGAAGTTAATGAGATTCATAGCAGCCCACTGCTGGTTGATACTGATAATGATCGGCTGAATGATGATGTAGAACTAGCCAACGGTGCTGACCCCACTAAGGTTGATACTGATCAAGATGGCTTGACTGATTATGCAGAAATCAATCAGTGGTCAACGCGGCCGGATAAAGTGGACAGTGATGACGATGGCATCAGTGATGCGTTGGAGATCAATTATTTTGCAGAGTTCGGTAATAAACCGCTAAACCCAAATAACAGCGCTGATGCGGAAGAAGACTACGATAATGATGGCTTAACCAATAAACAGGAAGTGGTTGAATATCACACTGATCCCACCCAGGCTGACCAGGACGGTGATGGCTTATCCGATGGTGTCGAAATAGCCCAGGGTACCAATCCGGATAATCCTGACAGTGATGATGATGGGTTGCTGGATGGTGAAGATAGTCATCCGCAAGATGTTGATAATGAGTCCCCTCAGGTTGTCTTGTTACAACCTGCTGCTGATAGCCGCTTATTACATGCCCAGCAACTAGAGATCAAAGCAGAAGCAACCGATGATGGACGAGTAGCGACGCTGGGTATTTATATCAATGGCAGTTTGTTGCAGACCATTAATGGCGGAACAGCATCAATAACCTATACCGTTCCTGAGCAAATTGACACGCTACGTCTGGAAGTGATGGCGACTGACACCAATGGCAATCAGGCGACTTCTGGTGTGTTTACCTATACCGTGACAGATGACCCTGGTACTGAAGTGGTGGGCCAGGTGCTTGATGCGTTAAATCAACCAGTGGCTGGGGTTCAAGTCAGCATTGGTGCTCAGCAAGTGACTACGGACAACGAAGGCCGTTATCACTTCACCCAGTTAGCGGCTACCGCGTTGAGTCTGCAAGTGACGGCAGAAACGTTGTTTGGTAAACAGCTAATGACCGCAAAATCAGAACCTTTTGCACCTATACCGGAGGGTCAGGTTGAGGTGCCCGCCTTAGTTTTAAAACGGTCTGGCGGCTGGCAATTGGCGGAAGGATTGTCGGATGCAGAGGTGAGCTACCCTGATCAGGTGAGCTTTAATCATAACATTGTGGGAGGAGGTTATAATTTTGATTTGACTCGATCTGGCAGTATTGAAGACGGTAGCAGCGATGCGTTTGATACAGGGCATAGCCTTTCCGTCAACAACGTACTCTTTAGCATAAATGGCAATGCTCAAGCGCGACAAAATCAACGTGAAATTTACTACCCGACTCAAACGATAGGAGCACTGCAGGTTAGTCGTAAGGTTTTTATTCCTGAAGATAAACCCTATGCGCAGTATTTAGAGAAGGTTGTAAATAATACTGATCAAGTACAATCCGTACTGCTTAATATTCACGGTAATTTAGGATCAGATGGTGGTACCCGTGTTATTGAGACCTCTTCTGGGGACAGTACGGTTAATCAACAAGACTATTTCTTTATTACCGATGATGGCTCAAATGGCAGTGGTGATCCTGCTATTGGGCAGCTTTTTGGGTTACCAGAGGGACAACAACAAAGTGCACGACCTAAAGTCGTTCAACTGAGTGGTGACAGCTACAGTATTCAATTTGAGCTGTCTTTAGACCCCCATACTTCGTTTACTTTACTGCACTACATTATTCAACAATACAGTCGCTCTCAAGTTAAAGCGCTAATCAATGAACTATTAGCGGATGACCGCCAGTTACAGGCAATGACCATTGAAGAGTCGGCCATGTTAGTGAATTTCAATGTGTTATTGGATACTGACAAAGATGGCATTGCGGATGCGGATGAAGTACCTCTAAAACTCGACCCTTTTAATAAAGACAGTGATGGTGATGGCCTGGAAGATGGATTTGAACAGCGTTATGGCTTTAATCCACTGTCACCAACAGGTGCAGGTGAAGCAGATCAAGACCCTGATAATGATCAGCTAACTAATATTCAGGAGCAGGCTCAGGGAGCTAACCCAACGTTAGCTGACACAGATAATGATGGCTTATTGGACGGTGCAGAAGTATTAACTCATCACTCTAATCCAACACTTGCAGACACAGATGGTGATCAACTCTCTGATTTAGAGGAAGTACAAGCGGGTACTTCGCCTTCACTGGCTGATACGGATAATGATGACCTTACCGATTACGAAGAATTAAAAGACCACAACACTAATCCTCTACAAGCGGATAGTGATAATGATGGTATGTCTGATGGTTATGAGGTTAATCATAATTTGCAGAATGTTTTGGCAACGGATGATACGGATAACGATGGTTTAACAAATTTACAAGAATTTGGGTTAGGAACTAATCCCCGGTTAGCCGATACAGATAATGACCGATTGTGGGATGGTTGGGAAGTTAATCGTTATCATACTAATCCGCTGGTCAATGATAGCGATGGTGGGGGGGGATATGACAGTGATGAGATATTGGTTCATGGTACCGACCCGAATAATGCTGATGATGATCTTAGTACCTATGATACGGGTGGGTATTTTACGGATGAAAATGGTCGGTACTGGGAATTAAAAACTAATGGTGCAGCCGCTATTCGTTATCGCGGGGGTGAGTTTACTTATCTGCAATTAGCATTACAGGATAACATCATAAACTACAGTAACAGTCGTCAGCATTTAGGCTCTGATGGCCGAGAAGTGTTTTTTGGTATTCAATCTATTCATAACCTGCTTGTTGGACGCCGAACATATATCCCCAATGTGGGGGGTGCTTTTGTACGGCAGATGGAGATTTTGCATAACCCAACTGATGATGAGATAAATATTGCGGTCTATTTAAAAGGCCTGTTTTTTGTCACTGATACCTATACTGAAATACAAACAACTTCGGGTGATGATGTTTTAACCCTTGATGATGATTATTTGATACTAAGAAATAAAAACGATTCGTCTCACCCTGTGTTAGCCCATATTTTTGCTGGTCCTCATGTTACCGCAGATCCTACAGATGATACTTATGGACAAAGTAACGATCGAGATTGGTTGGTTGCCTTTAATGTCACTATTCCGGCTAAGAGTACACGGATTTTGACGCACTTTTTACGGCAAGAGGGCAGTGTTGAATTAGCCTTAGAAAATGCTAAACAAACACAGCGTTTTGAGACCGCAGCCTATAATTATTTAACGCCAGAACAGCAAGCGGCTATTGTTAATTTTTACGCCTATCCAGATCAAGATCAGGATGGTTTAAGTGATGAGCAAGAAATAGCATTAGGCACTGACCCCAATAATATTGATACCGATAATGACGGTATTGTCGATGGTAAAGATACTGAGCCTACTCAAGCTGATACTGAGTCACCCGTTATTTCAATTATTGAAAAACCTGACTCAGGTACTGAAATTTATGCAACTCAAACCATCAATATTAAAGCCAATATTACCGATAATGGTTTGGTAAAACAGGTTATTGTTAAATTAAATAATGAGCAAATTATTACTCGGGATAAAGGTGGGGAGCAGACCTTTGCTATTCAGCTATCCGAAGCGACCAGTCAGCAAATCGATATTATTGCGGTAGACAGTAATAATAACCAACAGCTTTCAACGTTGAATTTAACGATTAATCCAGACCCAGGAATGACTGTATCAGGACGTTTAGTCTTCAGTGATACGTTGAATGGTGAGGATATTATCCAGGGACTAAGGGATATTACCGTCAACATCATGAGTAAGGCTGCCAGTGAAAGTGGTGGGGAAGTTATTGATACCGCTGACTGGCCAAGTATTGTTACCAATCAAGATGGCTATTTTACCTTAAATCATATTCCTTCCTTAAAAGGAGAATTTGTCGTTGATATTAATGCTCAAATGGGTAACCAACCGATAGTTTGGCGTTCCGAGCTCATTACTCCAGAAGCGAAAAAACAATTAGCGTTAGGTGAAATTGAACCTAAGTGGCAAATTATTGATGGTGATTTTTTGAAAAAAATGGGTCAGTTTAATGTTGAAAGAAGACAATATGATTTAGCTGATGAGCAACTCATTTTTGATGTATTAAATGATGGAATAATTACTCATTTTTATGGAGAAGAGTACATGGCTTATTCTGATGATAAGCCGCAATTTTTACTAGGTAATGGTTCTGTCATTTTTGGTAATATCGTTAACGGGCCTATATTATCTCAAGATGAATATCAGCAGTTATTAACAACCAGGCCTTATCTTATTTTCTATGACGGTAAACAATTACCAAAACGTACCTTAAATTATGCCCTTGGTTTTGAGTGGGGTACAGAAAATAGTGGGTATAGTGAAACACCAGGACAAGAGTCTCCAAGTCCTATTCAAGTAATCACCCTTGACAATCAAGAATTGTTAATCACCTACCAGAATGTGCCTGATAACGTTCATTTTTCAATTAATCCTGGAGGCGGTGTTAAACCCAAAAATGTAGATGTGATGCGACTTCCTATCGGGTTAACCATTGATAAAAATACCGCCATTGAATTTAACTACCAAAATCCACAAACGGTAAATAAACGCTATATTCGCTTAGCACCATTAGCTGATGGTGGTTACTGGGTAACGTCTGGCAATTTTGGTGATCGATATTTAGTGGATAGTGATCGGGATGGTATACCTGATATTAAAGAAATATTGATGAGTTTAGATTATCAAAATCGCGATACGGATGGTGATGGTTTATTTGATGGTTTTGAAGTAGCGTATGATTATGAACCTCGGTTTATTGGTGAAGTTGGAAGTGAAGCTGGATTTGATTGGGATGAAGATGAATTAACCAGTTTACAAGAGCAGGAAGCATTAAGTGACCCATCAAGTCAAGATACGGATGGTGATGGTTTACTGGATAATGAAGAAGTCAATACACATAACACGTTACCTTACTCGCCTGACAGTGACGGTGATTTATTAGCGGATGCGGCAGAAATTGCCGTGAATTTAAATCCAAATCTTGCCGATAGTGATCAAGACGGTTTGGATGATTATGAAGAAAAAATGATTTATTTCACCAATCCCTTACAAGCTGATTCTGATAATGATGGCATGCCGGATGGGTTTGAAATTAAATATGAACTAACACGGACTGGTGCTGATGAGGATACTGATGGAGACGGTTTAACTAATAAAGAAGAAGTGACTCATGGTACAAACCCACGACAGCCAGATACTGATGGGGATTATTTATGGGATGGTGAAGAAATTACGGTAGGCAGTAATCCTTTATTGGCAAACTCTGATGGAGAAGGACGTCAGGATGGTGAAGAGATATTGATTGACTACAGTGATCCTAGCCAAGCTGCAGATGATCTTACACCTAAGGAACTTGTGGAAGGAACACTACAGTTTACACCGTTAGATCATATTCGTATTAACCGTGAAGGACGGTTGAAATTTGATAATAATTCGGTACTGACTGCCTTTGCTCAATTAACGCTTGGATTTGAAACAGCTAACTCTACTTTGTTTGATGATGATATAAGTCGTGAGTATGATGTTGTAGGTGCAGGTTTTGCTGAGGTTACCCTTGATAATGGCGTAACAAAAACTGAGGGATTGATTAATTTTAGGCTTCAACCAATAAATAATATTCGGGTAACACGAAAATTACAGGTAATTAATGATCAAACCCAATTTATTTCAGGTCTTCGTTATTTAGAAGTATTTAGTAATCCGACGGAGGCTATCCAACCTGTTCAGGCACGGATATATTCTGACTTTTATTCAGGTACCCAAAGTCAAATGATCACCAGTAGTGGTGATGATCAATTAACCGCAGAAGATCAGTATGTGATTTTCCAGGCTACGGATCGCTATGGTCAAAAAGCTTATTTTGCGCATGTTTTTGCAGGACCCAATCGAGACTTACGGCCTGCACAATCAACAGGCATTAGCGTTGATTCCAATAATGATTGGCACATTGATTATGAGTTAAATATCCCTCCCAAAAGTACTCGTTATTTGTTGCACTTTTTCTTAACCGCAAACAGTGTCAATGAGCTACAACAAATGGTTAGCAAAGTATTAACCATGCCAGAAACAGTCATTACAGGGCTGACAGCACAAGAGCAACAGCAAACGTCGAATATATTCGCATTTACTGATCAGGACTTGGATGGTGTGGCAGATGTTGATGAAGCAGGTCAGGGTACCGATGTGGCTAAGGCTGACAGTGACGGTGATGGACTATTAGATGCAGAAGACCCTGCACCACAACAAGCGGATAGTATTGCACCCAGCATTAATATCCAAGGTATTAGTGAGGGGCAACAGGTCATTGCAGGGCAAACACTCAAATTACAGGTTCATACGACAGATGATGGTCAAGTGGCACAACTGCAATTAGCTGAAAACAATACGGTATTACAGACCATCACGGATCGAGCGCAACTTAATAGTGAAGATGGATATTCAATTACCTATCAAGTACCTGATCAAGCAGGACAAACCGCTGCTCAACTGACATTTACTGTGCAGGATACAAATAATAATCAACAGACTAAAACTGTTAATTTAACAATTATTACTGATCCAGGTACAACGTTGACTGGTCGAGTCATTAATGAGTTGGGGCAACCGTTAGCGAATGTAACTGTGACGGTTGATGAGCAAAATACTGTTCAGACTGATACTGAAGGCCTATGGAAAATAGAGAATATTCCTGCACGGGTGAGTGAGCATCAAGTTCGATATTCACTATTAGCGGGTGGTTATACCTACACCAATCAAATAGTACTTAATGATTGGGTCAGTGGTGGAGAAACCCAACTTAATGATATGACCCTTACCTTCGCTGGAGAAGCAATGCCTGTGCTACGGGATACCAGTCAGCAGCAGCCTTCATCTCATCAACCTATAGGTGTTAAACAACCGGTTCATCGCAATGCACTATTACCCATTACACCGAAAAACTGCCGTATTTTTGGGGAGCCATGTCGGCAAGTATTAATTGATTTTGCTGGGATACTTCGTTTATTACCTGAAAGCGAAGCTGCCTTTACTTCAAGATCACCGTTCCTAGCTATTTTGGGGACACAGGAGCAAGCGCCAGAATCGGGTGATGTTTATTATTGGGAAGATAATCAGCAGTGGATACTTCAATGGCAGAGTATCCCCTTGCATGCTAATAATATCGTGCCTGTACCAATGTATGAGGAAGTACCTACTGTAGAAATATTTAATGATGATTTATTGCCTGGGGATGAGCACCCTCTTACTTTGTGGCTACGTAGTGAGTTGCCGCAATTGTTAGAAGTCGATCCTTCAGCTCCTCGAAATAGTTACCGATTGGAAATGAACAAAGATGGAACGATAAAACTTTATTATCAACAAGTTCAACTTGAGGATGGCTTCAGTGCTTATATTTCGCTAATTAAAGACTTTGATCGTTACGCATTAAATAACTACAGCTACCAGTTTGATTTTCAACAAGCAAATAATTCACTCTTTCCAAATAATGGTACGGCTGCTAGTAAGAATTATGTGAATACTTTCCCGCTTTCTGGCCATATTATTACCTATTTACCTGATGGGGAAGGTCATTACCGTATCACTACTCAACAAGCCTGCGTAGATAATGATCATGATGAAGTGTGTGATGGCCGAGAGTATTTGTTAGGCATGAACACTGAAAATCAAGACACTGATGGCGACGGGCTATGGGATAGCTTTGAATTAAAATATGGATTTAACCCATTAGTTGATGAAGGTATAAATGATCAAGATACCGATCAGGATGGCTTAACCACACTTCAAGAACAGCAGCATTTTGCTAACCCCAAACAAAAAGACTCTGACGGCGATGGTATTACTGATGGAGAAGAAGTTAATAGCCATCAAACCTTAGCATACTCAATACATAGTGATGAAGACGTATTAACGGACCAGGAAGAATTAGTATTAAAAACACAAGCCAATAATAAAGACTCTGATAATGATGGCCTAAGAGATGATTTAGAAATCATTCATTATACCAATCCCAAACTGGAGGATAGTGATCAGGATGGTTTAACAGATGGTTTTGAAATTAAATACGACTTACAACGAGCATTACCTGAAGACGATACTGATCAAGATGGTTTAACTAACTTGCGTGAGCAGGAGCTTAATACTAACCCTCGCTCTGAAGATACAGATCAGGATGGAATATCAGATGATCAAGAATTAATTTTTGAAACTAATCCAACTCAGTTTGATACGGATAATGGCGGGCGAGGTGATGCAGGCGAAATATTTGTAGATATTACTGATCCCTATAATGGGTTTGATGATTTTATCCGTGGTAACTCTTCCAAAATTTGTATTTGGCTGGATTATCGCTGCAGTCCCAATGTCTTTTTCAGGGACAGTGGTGGTGTTGTATGGGCACCGACAGTGCTTTATGGAGGGATTGGTAATGGTAATTATTATGATGGGAATGCTTGGTTTGATTTAGAATGGTTACACTTGAAATACAAAATTGGAGATGGTCTCATTACCAGTGAAGATAGCCAAAAATATACTTCAAACAAAGTAGACCAAAATGCTCGTGATCCAATAGTAAGTTCAATAACTGGGCGTAATCATTCTTATGGAGTAAGTCCACAATATCAACAGCTCTATTATCCTAAAGTTAATTTAACCAAGAAGTTATTTGCAACAAGAACAATAGATATTTCATCCTATGGGCTACCATTTGTTCGTTATATCGATACTGTTTCTAATCAAGGCCAATTACCACAAACCGTGACCTTAGGCTATGAATTAGGTGAGTTAATAGGTGGTGAAATTGGTGAAATAGTGGCAACATCTAGCGGTGATTTATCTTTTGATATTGCACAGGATCGTTATGTCATTAGTCAAACAGGTGAAACAAGTTACTTTATCTGGGTTTTTGCGGGGGGGGAATTAGTTGAAAACGATGGTATTCATACTGATCCTGTTTTAAAACCGTCTATTGATGAACGTCAGAGGGTAATTAATTATACGACTCATATTAACCCGGGAGCAGAAACTTCCGTATTACATTTTGTGGCTGCGACAGAAACAATCGAAAGTGCTAAACAGTTAGCCGATCAGCTTGTTATATTAGGGAAAAATGCTTTAGATGGTATGCCTGCTCAACTCCGTAATACGGTACAAAACTTTGCAATATGCACAGATAATGATAATGATCTGTTGTGTGATTATGAAGAGGGTACTTTTGCATCTACTGAAAATATGGATGCTGATAATGACGGTTATATTGATGGGTTAGAAAAACGTTTTCACTCTGAAATAAAAAATCCAGAATCGATTCCCGAACATAGTATTTTTGTAACGGTTCCTCAAACTGTTGGTAATAGTCGGCTTTATAAAGTTAATCCTCGTAATGGTGCTGCAACGTTAATTGGTGATACGGCTCATCAACAGATAGCTGCAATTGATACAACGGTAACTGGTGATTTAATTGGTCTAGCAAAAGCTGATTCCGCTGTTGAAAATTATCAGTGGATTACCTTTGAATTAGAAAGTGGTATGACATCCACATACTTTGGAAATAGTGGTATTCCTCTCTCTGGTGAAGAGTCTTATGAGGGCAACTCAGAAATCCCGACAATTGTTGAAAATACGTTTTATGTTAAAAGTGCCAAGGTTGCTACTGAAACCCCAATATCAAGTAATTCAATAACAGATATTCTTGTTTTGGGATTAAGCAATGGCGCTGATGGTTACCTAGCTGTTGATAATGTAAGTCGCTCTTCCTCAAATCGTTTGGGTATTTATGACATTGGAGAGCAATTAGTTGATCTGACTGAGCGAGATGAGAATGATGAGTCGTGTGGTCAAGCCATTGCTCAACGTGGTAATTACCCGCAAGCACCTGTTTATGTGATTGCTGAATGTAAGATGTTTAAAGTGGATTTAGTTAACCGTAAAGTATTGGCATTTAGCAACGTTTTATTCCCTGAAGTTATTGGTGAACAACCTAGGATTATCGCGATGGATTATCATCGTTGGCTTGATCAATTTGTTGCCATTATTACGGATAAAACACCAGAAAATGGACAAGCACGTACTTGGTTAGCCTTAATTGATCCTCGCTCAGGAAATATTCGGTTTATTGGTGAGACAGTCACGGGTGCTAATGCCATATCAGTATTACTTCCAGATGAAATAGTGAAGCATCCTGATAGGCCTGCATTTATATATTCAATGCCATATTAATAGTGAGGTGGCTATTTACAATCTAATGTGCATAATGCAGAAAATAAGGGTATTTATTTCACCCGCCGCAGATGGCCATCCGTGGCCGCTGCGGCATAACGATGCTCCCGGCATCTGCTCCATAAACACCCTTAATTTCTGCGGGTAAACATTGCGGGTTAAATTGACCAGATGGTTTACCTATATGGCTAATGTGAAGTGTATTTTAGGGTTGTTTTTTGTATGGTTCAGATAGTTAGGCACAGTAGGATCAACATCACGAAACCGTTTGCGACATGGATGTCGCAGCCGAGCCTCCAGGGATGGATTAACGGCGTGTTGAGTGGTGTTGATGCTATCTGTGCAGGCAAATTTACCTTTGTGTCTCGTTGTGGGTATGGTAAAAAATTATTGAATGATGTGCTGTATACCACTAAGGATATATAGAAAAAATAAGCCTTTCAGGCTGCTATACTCTACAAATTATGGTTTTAATCAGCTGTTGTTTTTTATTGCATTGTGGAACGGTTTAAAACTAAGAAAAGCAGGAGTAATGTATGAAGTATAAAAACGGTATATTGAGCGTTTTAATTATTTCTGCACTTGTATCCGGTTGCTCCCGTGATGAAAAAAAAGAGGTGGCTTTAGAAGATAATTCGTTGGCAAAAGTGAACGATAAAATAATAACAAAAGATGCTTTTGATGCCTATTTACAATTTAAACGGATACCTAATGATAAAGCAGAATTAAAATCTCGCGCATTGGAACAGTATCTTGAGCGAGAGGCGCTTGCCAGTGTCATTGAAAAACAGTCTCTTGTGACTCAACAACAAATTGATACGGAGATTAATGAATTTAAAAAACAGATGTTGATCAGTCGTTATTTTGATCAATATTTACAGGATCAAATTACTGATGAGGCGGTAGCGGATTATTATGCAAAAAATCAACAACAATACGCCGCTGAAAAGGTTCATGTCGCTCATATATTAATTCGAACTAAACCCTCAATGACTGAGGCAGAAAGACAGGCAAAATTAAATCAGGCACAAGAGTTGTACAGCAAAATACAAGCCGATGCTGATTTTAATGAAATTGCTAAGCAGTATTCTGAAGATAAGTTATCAGCGGCAAAAGGGGGAAATTTAGGCTGGTTACCCAAAGGCGCAATAGCACCCACTTTTTCGTCCGCTGTATTTTCAATGGCTCAAGGCGAAATTTCTACGCCAGTAGCAACGCCCTATGGTTTCCATATTATTAAAGTGGTTGAACCGGCGAAAACGATTCAGCAGCCACTCGAAAAAGTGCGTGGTGATATTCGTTATATCTTGCGACAGCAGGCACGTAAGGCAGAATTGGATCGATTATTACAGTTGGCAAAAATAAAACGGCTACAGGAGCCTTAATGTGATTAGGCGGTTAGCAGCGATAAAAAAAATGATGGGGTGTTATACTCGCAGTGTTTTTATCATCCTGTACATAGCAACTTTAGTGGGTTGTGATGATGCGTCTTCGACTAAAGAAAAAACATCTGAACATCCTGTTAGTCAAAATGCCGGTGAAGTGGATGCCTCTGGAAACACTACAGCTGCTGTAGACAGTAAACCTTTGTATAAAGTAAACGATGCGGTTATTCGTGAGCAGGATGTGCAATTAGCGATTGAGCGTACTTTAGGAAATAGTGTTAATTTGCAGGATGATGATGCGCTTGAAGAAAAAATTCTACAAAGTTTAGTACAAAGCCAAGCGATGGCGCAGATGGCTCTGTCTGCAATGTCTGAACAAGAAAAACAAAAATTAGAGGGGCATGTCAGTGCGTATCGTGAGGAGCAATTAGTTAAAGCCTATCTTGCCAAACACACAAAACCTGTGCCTGTAACAGCAGAACAGGTGCAAGAATATTATCAGGCGCATCCTGAAGAATTTAGTGCAGGTGTGAGAAAAACATTCCAGGTGATCAGTAATACGGAGCCCTTATCACCCGAGCAACAGCAGGTGATGGTGACTCAACTTGGGAAACTAACCATGGAAATGGACTGGGAAGCTCAAACTCGCCAATGGCAACAACAGAAGCTGCCCATCAGATTACAACAAACGACGTTAAAGCCTGAGTTATTACCTGAGCCATTACGATCATTGGTTGCTAAGACAACTGCGGGTAACCTTTCTCAAGTATTTGCAGAACAATCGACTGAAACAGGTGATTTATCTCCAACACCTGCTAATCAGGCAATTACCGTTATGCGTGTCAAAGTGTTGAATGAAGAAAGTCTGGGCCAACAAACTTTACCTGAAGTGGCAGGCAGAATTCGGCAAAAACTAGCACCACTTCGTATCCAGCAGGCGATTAAAGAGGCTGCCAAAAAGGCAATGGCTCAAGTGACAGTAATTGATTTACGGGAACAGACATCAGCGGCTGATGCGCTGGATTTACGTCAAAATATCGAGACAGAGTAGCGACTACAAATGAAAATGGCACAGTTTATAAGGCTATAAACTGACAAATGTTAGGGAGTTTCTTACTTCTTACTGAAGGGTTGAATTATGTTGTATCACCCCATGCATACCATTTCACGTATCCAATACATAGATCATTGATTGTTTTTTTCAGGTGAAAGCCTGAGATTAAGGCAGCACAATCATGATGTATTGTTTTATTCATCAAAGCATAATCCCTTGTTTACGGTGTATGCTTTGTATCGTATTCATTGTAGGAAGCACGGCAAGCAATGCAGCACAATACTGTTCAACACTGTTTGATGGCGCATTACAAGTTAATCAGCCCCGAGGCGGAATAGTATTTTTCCTGGGGGGCAAAGTCGTCAATAACCCCAGTTACGAACTGGTAACACCATGGATCTATGACTGGTTTGCCTGGAATACCTGTGGGCGTTACAACTGTTGGGCGTCATATACCACTGCGAACAAGATGGTCAAGCCGCGATTTCGTTATAGTCGCCAGCACACCAATGTGTACCTTAAACCACGTCGCTCCTATCAGCTTCAACCTAGAGATGGTAACCAGTTTGGCAATATTGTCGTTAGACAGAATGCTGAGTTAAGTTTTGCTAAAGGTTTTCAGCGAACATACATCAACTATTTACGCTTGGGGGGGCGTGCCAAAATTTTATTGAGTGCGGGTGAGTACTGGATTAACTGGTTAAGTCTGGGTAACCGCAGTCAGGTCTATTTAAGAGGTGATGGGCCAGTAATCTTGTATGTTAATCATGGTTTTACATTACCCCGCAGTAGCCGAATTAATATGAATGAGAGTAATGCGGGCAGCACACCCTTATCCATTTATGTCAAAGGTTCAGTTCGGCAAGCCAGAAGCTCAAGAATTACCGCTCGTATTTATACGGAACATCACTATCAGTTTGATCCAGAAAGCCAGCTGTATGGTGCACTTAATGCCGGTGATATTGATATTGTCCGGGGGGCGCGTATTTTTTACTTGCCCGAAGCCAGCCAAGGCCAGCCTTTTTACTCCCACTGTCCCGATCTTGATGGAGATGGCATCCTCGATCACCTGGATGATGACCGTGATGGTGATGGCTTTTCCAATGCTATCGAAGAGCAGTTAGGGACTGATCCCAATAATCCAGCAGACAGTCCACCTGATATGGACAATGACAAAATCCCTGATGCCTTGGATGATGATATTGATGGTGATGGCATCAGCAATGCTTATGAGCAACAGCTCGGCACCAACCCCCGTGATCCTACTAGTGTTCCTCCAGACCTTGATAAAGATGGTATTCCCGATGCACTTGATCAGGATCGGGATGGTGACGGGGTACTGAACAATAGTGACGCCTTCCCTGATGATCCCAATGAAAGCAGTGACTTGGATGGTGATGGCATTGGTGATAATGCCGATACGGATCGTGATGGCGATGGCATCAGCAATACCTATGAGCAACAGCTTGGTACAGACCCGAATGACGCTACCAGTACGCCCCCTGATTTGGATAACGATGGTATTCCTGATGCCTTAGACGATGATCGGGATGGTGATGGTGTTGTTAATAGCGATGATGCCTTCCCAAATGATCCTAATGAAAGCAGTGATCTTGATGGTGATGGCATTGGTGACAATGCAGACATGGATCGTGATGGTGATGGCATTAGCAATGACTATGAAACGCAGTTGGGCACTGATCCCAACGATGCCACCAGTACGCCCCCTGACATGGATAACGATGGAATTCCTGATGCGCTAGATGATGACCGTGATGGTGATGGGGTCAACAATACATTGGATCGCTTCCCTAATGACCCTCATGAATACTCCGATCTGGATGGTGATGGTATTGGTGATAATGCCGATACCGATCGTGATGGTGATGGCATCAGTAATGACTATGAAACCCAGCTAGGGACTGATCCTAATGATGCCAGCAGTAAGCCCCCTGATTTGGATAATGATGGTATCCCTGATGCGTTAGATGATGATCACGATGGTGATGGTGTCGTTAATGCAGAGGATGCTTTTCCTGATGATCCAAATGAAAGCAGTGACCTGGATGGTGATGGCATTGGTGACAATGCAGATACCGATCGTGATGGAGATGGTATCAGTAATGACTACGAAGCTCAGCTAGGGACTGATCCTAATGATGCCAGCAGTACGCCCCCCGATTTAGATAACGATGGTATCCCTGATGCCTTAGATGATGATCGCGATGGTGATGGTGTTGCAAACGATCAAGATGCGTTCCCCGATGATGCCAATGAAACCAGTGATCTTGATGGTGATGGCATAGGTGATAATACGGATACGGATCGCGATGGGGATGGTATCAGTAATACCTATGAAACCCAGCTTGGCACAGATCCTAATGATAAAACCAGTACCCCTGCGGATTTAGATAAGGATGGTATTCCTGACTCATTGGATGATGACCGGGATGGTGATGGTATCAATAATGCACAGGATGCATTCCCTGATGATGCCACAGAGTCCAGTGATATCGATGGTGATGGTGTTGGGGATAACAGCGACCCAGATAAAGATGGTGATGGCATTAGTAATGCGTATGAAACTCAACTTGGAACTGATCCGAGTGATCCAGCCAGTACCCCTGCAGATTTAGACAAGGACGGCATTCCTGACCCATTGGATGATGACCGCGATGGTGATGGTGTCACTAATAATGAAGATGCCTTCCCAGGCGATGCCACTGAATCCAGTGATATGGATAGTGATGGTGTTGGGGATAACAGTGATCCCGATAAAGATGGGGATGGCATCAGCAATGACTATGAAACCCAGCTGGGTACTGACCCCAGTGATCCTGTCAGTACACCACCAGACTTGGATGTTGATGGTATTCCCGATGTTCTGGATGAAGATAAAGACGGCGATGGCGTTAACAATGATGAGGATGCTTTCCCAGAGGATGCAACAGAATCCAATGATTTGGACGGTGATGGACAAGGCGATAATAGTGATTTAGATAAAGATGGGGATGGTATCAGTAATGATTATGAAACTCAGCTAGGCACTGACCCTGCAGATAATACCAGCACACCTCCTGATAATGATAAAGATGGTAAGCCTGATGCGGTGGATGATGATCGTGATGGGGATGGTGTGGTTAATGACAGCGATGCTTTTCCTGATAACCCTAATGAAACCCATGACTTAGATGGTGATGGTATTGGGGATAATCGTGATCCCGATAAAGATGGTGATGGTGTCAGTAATGAAGATGAGCTTGCAGCAGGTACTAACCCTGCCGATGCAACAGATTATCCTATATTGGAGCCTCCCCAGCCCGTTATCAGTACCCCAGACAATCAGCAAGTCACTTCCGATACCTTGCAGATAGAAGGTGGTTTAAAGCAACAGTGGGATAGTAGTCTTCAGTGGACTGCACGGAGTGACCGCTTTGGGGATACTCCCCTCGTAGTTAAGCTGCTGCAGGACAATCGTTGGCAAACAACCGTGCCCTTGGCAATTGGCCGTAACATCATTGTGATTGCAGCTAAAGATAACCGAGGTCGCGTTGGCCAGGCACAGCTTACGGTGAACCGGGTCGATACGGGGGTGGCATTGGCCCTTCAGGTTAACCAGCCAGTACCAGGTAGTGTGGTCACACAAAACACCGTAGTGATAAAAGGTGAGCTCACCATACCCAAGGCTGCCGCACAGCTTTCTGTCACAGTGGCTGGGCAACTTGCGGTGGTTTCGCCAACCGCAGATAACACGCGTTTTACCTTTACTTCTGAAGCGGTCACGTTAGTGGAAGGCAGTAATACACTGGCCTTGTTACTTCAAGCGGATGACCAGGCACTCGACCGCACACTGAGCCTAACCTATAAACCTTCAATTGACGCACCTGCCCCTTCAATTGCCGCGATACAGCCAGCGAACAATAGCTGGTTAGCCGAACCAGGATGGGTTCAACAAGCGACAATAAACAGTGCCGTTGGCTTGGCGCGTATTCAACTTAATCAACAAGACATTCCTTTAGGTACAGTACAACCCAAAACCTTCCAACTTCAGGAGTTGGTCAATTGGGCTGGGCAGGGCGATAGCTGGACGGTCACTCTCCGTGCTGAAGACAGTTTGGGACAGGTGACAGAGCAGCAACTGACGTATCATCGTGATCAAACCCCGCCAGTTATCCGTTTGCAGGCAGTGGCTGGCAGCTTGCAACCGTTACCTGGTGTTAATCAGGTGGTGACTCAGCCCTATCCATTACTGGGTTCTGTGGTTGAAGCACAACTCGCAAGCTTCACTATTAATGATCAACCCGTCACCCTGTTACCTGTGGATGGTTCAGCCAATGAGTTGAGCTTTAATTCAGCCATCACACTGGCACCTGGACAAAGTGAACTGGTGACTTTGAGGGCTGTGGATCATGCGGGTAATCAGCAAGTGATCAGTTATGCCTTACAGCTACGCGGTGAGGTTAATCTGAAGTGGTTAAGTCCGCTGACGTCAGAATTTGTACTTACAGGGAGTGAACCTTATCAGCTGGAGGTGGCGGTTCAGCTCTCTGGAACGGTGAGTACAGGCACTGTGATCACGGTTCAGCTGGTCAGTGAATCAAGTGACACATCAACGGGTACCGCATCCACAGCCATTGAACTACAAGGTAATAATGTGCTGCGTTCGGCCACTCTCAATTTGCCCAACACACCAGGTAACTATCAGCTCATTGCTCAGGCGACGACTCAAGGTGAGGTGGTGAAGTCTATCACTCAGCCACTTCAACTATTGCCCGTAGAGCAAAAACCCATTGCTTTAGAGCGAACAGAACCTGTGATCGGTAGTGACGGAAATGAACCTAATCTGCCATTCACGTTTTACTTTAATCAGCCCATTGATCAGTCCCAGTTAGCCATAAAGGTTAATGAAACGGCTCATGGCTATAGCTATCAGGATATGGACCCTGCAGGTACTACGGGTGAGGCTGCCAAAGGCTATCAATTGCAACCGGTAAACCGTGATTTTGCCCCTGTCACGGGATCACTTTCTGTTCTGCCGGGAGAGCAGGTTGTGGCATTTTATCCTGAGCAGTCGTTAGCGTATGGCGCTACCGTCTATGTTCAGGTGTCGTATCAAGGGCAAGAAATGCTCCGAGGTAATTTTCAGACGCGACCATTACCCACCTTTATTAATGGCGCCATCATGGATATTTACCACCAGCCTGTTTCGGCTATTCAAGTGACACTTCAAGGTCCGGTTACAAGTGCAATCGTGTTAGCGAATGATACTTTTACCTATTCCAGAGTCGCAACAACGAATAGCGATGGCGCTTATCAGTTTGGTTATGGCGACAATGCTCAGCAAACATTGCCAGGTGGGCGTTATCGTTTAGAAGTGAATCCAGGTTTAACCAATCGGCGCTTTGGCTCACTTGTACGGTGGTTGGATGTTGAAGCTGGGCGACGAAACGAAGCCAGTATTGTTTCGCTGATACCTATGACTGAGCAAGTGCTTTATACCCCTGTTCAGTCTGGCAAAGTAAATCAATTCGCGAATGATGCACTGCGCTTAGATAGCCAGCAGGCAAGGCTTCAGTTTACCGATGGTCGTCAGCAGGGTGCTATGGCGGCTGTTTTTGTTCCAGACAGTCAAATTCCATTCACCATGACGAAGCCTCTAATTCCTCAATGGGCTTATGTGTTGCAACCAGCCGGGGTTCAAGTCAGTGGGTCGTTGACAGTTGATTTTGCTATTCCCGCGTTGGATGGCAGTTATGACCATGTTCCCCCCAATGACAGTTATGTGTTTTTACTGGGTTACAGTGGGTCAGCAGACAGGTTGGTGCCAGTGGGCGTTGGTCAGATTCAAAATAATCGCGTGGTGAGTAAGAGCGACACACACTATGACCGGTTAGATGCTATTGCCTACGGTATTGCGGCACCCGCTCATCAGGAGACACTGAAAAATTATGCAGAGGGTAAGGCCAGTTTTGCAGAGGTTTTGTTGTTATTGCAGTAGAAGTTTTTGTTTGGATTTATTGAGTTGATTGACAGTGAATATTGGGTGTAATGCATAAGATAAGGTTATTTTTTCTGCCTGCATTAGAAGGCCATCCTTGGCCACTAATGCTAACGATGCTCCCGGCATCTGCTCCAAAAACAACCTTACCTTATGCCCCAAACATTGAGTCAATAAATCAGATTGGGTGAAAAGAATAATTATTTGTTTGTTTAGTATTGGTGGGGTGTGGGTTCAGGTGCTTATAACGCCGAAGCCAAAAGTTTGGAGTGTATAGCTGATAGTCTCAAAGGAATGTGTACAGGCAAAAAAACGTTTTTGAACGTAGGGTAGTTAATCATATGCAGTGGTATGTGCCTGTTATTCAATTAAATCTTTCTGCGCCACGTTGGCTGTGTTTATTACGGCTGGGGTTACGTTTCTGGCTTGTACTACTTGTTATTTCTATCTCTGGAAAGATCAATGCATTTTCGTTTGGGTTGTTAAGAGGTGGGGAATATGTTCATCAGTCTGAGTTGGTTAGTGGCGCAGTGTATGCCAGAGATATTATTAAAGGCGAAAATGATGCGCCGATTTTAGTGGAATATGATCTAAATGGAAAAGAAATAAGAGAGCTTGGTGAACAGCGTGGACATTATGCTGATACCCGTATTATGAGTATCACAGAATATAATGGTTATTTATTACTAAGAGAAAAAATAGAAAATTTATATGCGCATAAATTTATACTATTAACGCGCGAGGGCTATGAAAATAGTCAGTTATTGGATCAAGATGGTAATCTGATAAAGAAAAAAGCATTATTGCCTGATACGTTATTTGTGTGGATATTAAAACAAGAATTTATTGTGCCCGATGAAAATTATATTTTATTGGAAGTCCCAGTTGATCCTTACCTTCCCCCTTTTACAATTGAACTCAATATGCTTCGAAGCTTATTAGTCTCGAATACCTCTGGGAAAATAATTTATAAAACTCAAAATACCATTGGTTATCGGACTGGCTTTATTGTTAACCCTAAAAGTGGAGAAGAACGTACCTTCAGGCGGAAATTTGATGATGTATTATTGAACCCCATTCCATCGGTTAAAGTACTTGCTGCGGCAGGTTCTGAGTTTGCCAGCACGACAGACGAGCAGGGCAAGTATCGTATTGAGTATTTTAATCCCCCCTGTCCAGGGTTCGAAATAACCTACCATAACCCAATTATAGCGGAGCTTCACTATAGCCGTTTTCATCCTCGTAAAACCGAATATTTACCGTATTTTTTAATTCGCGAAAAAGAAAGTTATTGTAATGGTTTGGCGGTTTATGATTACCGCGTTAATGCAGTGTTGGCGGTGCAATCAAGCTTTTATTATCACATTGATTTTCCGGTGGATATGATGGTACTGCGGGGTAGTGCAGGACTCTATAACCCTGATGACACCCCAGTCCTTGTCGGTGAGGTGGATGCTGAAAGTGGTGCTTATTATGATTTTGACTGGCAGCCGGACAAAAAAATCATACCGACTTATGACTTAAACGATGATGGTCGTGATGATGGAGTGGTGCCAGGTAAAATGGTGGAATCCAGCTCTGGCGATCAAAAAACCTTCTACAAAGTAGATACGCTGGAAGAGGCTGAAGTTTTTGGTATTTACTTTGGCACCATTCTCGGCCAACCCGATTTAATTCGCCAGGTTGACTGGCAGCAGGAGACTGCCCCTAAAGGGCTGGTGACTAAAATCAGTGAGCAGGCGATTCAAAATACCGACTTATATGTGATTCGCACAGCAACGGGTGAACTAGTGGCGGAGCAAAAAGGCCTGACATCTGGGGCTTTGGCGACAGGAGAAAAGGACAGTCACTTTCAATTTTTAGTGCGCTTACGGGGACGATTAGGTGAGGCATTCCGTCCCAATAAAAACTTCGAGCGCTGGCAGGTACAAGATGGGGTTAAACCTCAATTTCGGCAGCGTGACTACGACCATCTTCGACCAGGAGAACAGGTTACTCTTTATTTGATTAATCGAGTGACAGGGTATGTGGGCCATAAAACGGTTACTTTGGGCAAAAGCTATGGACAAGCTGGGGACAGTGATTTATCCACTGTCGTGGACGACATTAAAATGTATCCACCTAACCTCAAAGTGTGGGCGTTACGCCGACCCGCCCGTAATGCGGCGGACCAACAACTGCCAGATCAATTGATTGGTTCAGAGTCAGCGGGCTTTACTACCGATCAGTGGGTTGCGGTCTATACCGAATGGCTAGGACATGATGATAAGCCCATACCCCCAGCATTGCTAGATTATGGTTTTACTGGCCGGTTAGCGCGGGTGGTGGCGCCTAATCAATTGGCCGCAGTCACGGCGGATAGCGCTCATTTAGCTCACTTCAACATTGAACCGGGTCGTCAAACTCAGATGATTCGTTTGCCAGAGAAAGTATTAAGTCGCCAACACTTTTATGTGCAGGTCAGTGCTGTACCAAAATACCGTAATCCTACCTTTATCTCTCAGCGAGATGAAAATAGTCAGATGGGTAGCTTTGTCCCCATCAAGGTGCCTATTTTGGGAGAAGAGGATGTGGTCAAGTCGAGGCAGCAAGCCAGCGTCGTACCACGTTTTGATTGGTGGGAGTATCGCCCTGAATTCCAGTTCAGCCAGTATGATCTGGATGTGCAAGCACTGCAGGTTGTGAATATTGATAAAAGGGACCAGATAGAGATCCGAGACCAGTTAAAGACCCCTACCATTATGGAGCCAGATGATGAGCTGTTGACGCTGTTTTACAACTTGTTTGTGCCAGAAGTTGAAGCATTAAAAAGCTGGTTTAAAAATGAGGAATTTATCTTTGCGGTTGATGATCATGAAGTAGCGGTGACAGTGGGTGAAAATCAACAAGTTAGTGTGGCTGACTTGGACAAAATTCGTCAGTTGGATACAGACGGCCTGATTACTTTGAGGCTTTACGTTAATAACGATACCCAGAATATTTTATGGCAGTACCAGTTTCAGTGGCAGTTTTTAAATGTACCTGATGTTGTTAAAGGTCGAATTAAGTTGGATGTACCCAACGAGCGGGTCTGCGTCATGCCGGCACGGCTGAATTTTACTATACAGCAGCCGGCCAAAATAACCCTCATTACCCGTGATCGGTTCAGTGGAGGAGGAGAGACGACATTACTGGATGAAGCGCTGTATCCTGCGGGAACCAATACCTATGAATTTGAACCCGGAGCTTATCCTAATGGTCTTTATGACTTTACGATGACTGGGGTTTCTGAAATATCGGGTAAAACAGAAGTATACAACGGGGTGCTGGAGGTGTTTTATGATATTGATAACCAGCTTCCAGTCGGCCATGTGGTTGAACGAAATATTGATTTATTTACGGGGAGTTTAGCTTTTTCCCGCACGGATATTGATATTCCTGGTCGCGGGGGCGGTTTACAGTTTACCCGTAGCTACAACAGCCAAAGCCGTGATGCGGGTCGTTTAGGTCGAGGCTGGAGCCATAACTATGATGTCGCGTTATACCGCACAGGCTGTGGCTATGTCATGGTCAAAGGCATGGTGTTTATTGAAGAAGGGGATCACTATCGGCCCGGTAAAGGCTACCATGGCACCTTAAAAAAAGTGGGTAACCGTTACGACCTGTACACCAAAGACGGAACCCGCTATCACTTCCGCCAGTATGGTTTTGACCAAAATAACCGCAGTTGGCACCTCGCCTATATCGAAGACACTAACGGTAACCAAACCCAACTCAGTTATCACCAAGGCTTAGGAGATGGTCGCCTGAAGTCGGTGGTGGATAGTGCTGGCCGCCACTTGGACTTTTTTTATGAAAGCCGCCAGGGTGATTACCGCATTAGCAAAGTCAAAGCACCAGGTGATCTGGAGGTGGAGTTCTTCTATGATGCCCAAACCCGGCTGGTCAGTCGGATCATCCGTAGTCAGCAAGAAGCGGTTGAGGAGAAATACGGTTACCAAGGGACGGTAGCTGATCCAGAGCAGATGGCGGATTGGATTCAGTTGCATCGCATGCAAAGTATTACCGATGCCAATGGTCACACTACCCGCTATCAAGCTGTGCCTTATAAACTGCAAGCTTCCGCTACTGACAGCTTGGTTATGGATTCGGCCTGGTACACGCAAGTTGACTATCCCGATAACACCCAGGCACAGTTTAGCTATAGCGGTCGTGCCCGACGTAACAACGCAGAACTAACGACTACAGCCACTGACAATCGCGGGAACGAGACCCGTTACACGTTTAATCGTTATGGTTCCCCACTGACCATCACCTCCCCAGCGGGTACTATTGAGCATACTTGGGCGGATAAGGATGTCTTGTTGCTGTCCCGCTCCAATGAAAATGGCGTCAAGACCACCTACACCTACGATGAACATGGCAATATCCTCACCGAAAAAGTCAGTGGTCAGCAGGACCATCCAGCCAAGGTTAATACCTATGTGCTGTTAGGGGAAGGTTCGGCCGAAGGTACCATTAAAAATCGGCCAGCCACCCAACAGGATCGGGAAGGGCGGATGACCCGCTTTGCCTATGACGAACGAGGCAATCTGCTGAAGGTCACTCACCCAGACACCACTACCGAAACCTTTACCTATGCCAGCAATGGTGATCGTCTGACCGCCACCAATCAGCGCGGTCATACCACCCGCTTTGCCTATGATGAATATGGCTATCTGGCCAGTACCACCGATGCACTCGGTGGCATTACTCGACAGCAGTGGAATGTGCGAGGGTTGAAACTGCAAGAGCAAAATGCCCGTACCGATGTGCTGGGTCTGACCCGTTACCGCTATGATGGCTTGGGACGGTTGATTCGGCGCATAGATGCACTGCGCAATGAGCGCACCTACGCCTACGATGATAATGGCAACAAGCTACAGGAGATGGATGAATTAGGTCGGGTCAGTGAGTGGGACTACGACAGCCTGAATCGGGTGATTGAACAGCGTAAAACTCTGGCTGGAGAGGTATTACGCCAGCAACAAACCTATGATGCCAATGGCAATGTGCTCAGTAGCACTGACTGGCTCGGACAGATCACCGAGTATGCCTATGATGAGGTGAATCGCCGGATTCTAGAAACCTTGCCCCCTGACAGCCAGGGTGACCGGGCACAAACCCGCTTTGCCTATGACAAGGTGGGCAATTTGACCTTAGAAACGCGTCCGTTAAACCGTATCACCGAATACCGTTATGACGACTATGATCGGCGGGTCTATGTCGGTGCTTACCTAAACGCAGGCGGCAGTGAACGCGCCGAGCAGACCACCACCTATGATGAAGTCGGCAACAAGCTTAGTGAAACCGACCCCGAAGGGCGGCAGACCTTCTTTGAATACGATGTGCTGAATCGACTGGTGACCCAATTACAACCCTTAGGCCGTACTACACGTTTTGGTTATGATGCGGCGGGTAATCCTATTAGCACCACCGATGCCCTGGACCATGAGATCACTCAGACCTTTGATGCTCTCAATCGCAAGATTACTGTCACGGATGCTGAAGGCCATACCACCCAATTGGCCTATGATGCGATCGGTAATCTCACCCAAACCACCGATGCCCTAGGCCGGGTCAGTCGCACCCGCTTTGACCCACTGAATCGCGTGACGGAACAAATTGATGCCTTACAGCAGGTGACCCGTTTTAGTTACGATGCGGTGGGCAATAAACTCACCGAACAATGGCCCAATGGCCGGTTAGTGAGCTACCGCTATGATGACTTTGACCGTCTCACTGAGCAGCGGGATAACCTCGAAGGCAGTGCGCCGCTGTTACAGCAGGTATTTGATGGCAATGGCAACTTGCTAACCGCCACCGATGGGCGCGGTCTGGTCAGCACCTATACCTATGATCAGCGTAATCGGCGGCTAACAGAAAACCTGCCCGGCAATCGCCTCACTCAGTATCAATACGATGCGCTGAATAATCTGGTATTGCGCATTGATCCCCGTAACCAGCGTTGGCAGCAAAGCTTTGATTTACTGAATCGGGTGATCAATGATACTGACCCCCTCAATCAGCAGCAAACCTATAGCTATGACAAGGTGGGCAATCGCCTCACGGTCACCGATAAACGCGGCTACACCACCCGTTATACTTATGATGCCCTCAACCAATTGCTGACCACCACCGATCCGCTAAGCCAAACCCTGCAACGCAGCTATGATCTGGTGGGTAATGTGCTGACCGATACTGACAAGCGGGGGATTGTCAGTGCCTATACCTATGACCGTAATAATCGCCGCCTGACCACCACCCGTGCTAATCAGCTGCTCAGTACCCTGAGTTATGATGCGGTGGGTAATACCCTGACCGAGACCGATGCCAACGGTAACACCACGCGTTATGAATACGACAACTTGAACCGAGTGATTGTGGTGCGGCAACCGCTCGATGCCATTGTTCGCCATCGTTATAACCCGATGGGTGATCGGGTGCTGACCATTGACCCGGCAGGGCGAGCGGTGGCTTGGACTTATGATGTCCGGCGGCAACAGCTGACTGAAACCCTGAATGTCACCCTCACCAGCAATGGCAACTCGGCACCCAGCAGTGGTGAAACCACCACCTATGTTTATGACAATGTGGGTAACCGCACTCAACAAACCCGCCCCTTGGGTAATGGCTGGCGCTATGCCTATGATGATGCCAACCGCCTGCAGCAAATCACTGATGGCAATGACCAAACCAGCACCTATGCCTATGACGCCAACAATAACCTGCTAAGCCAGACCAATGCTCTGGGTCGGCCAACCAACTTTGCTTACGATGAGTTGAATCGCCGGACCACGATTACCTATCCAACAGACAGCGGCGAAACCGCTCGGGTGCATCGCACAGCGTATGATGCCAATAATAATATCAGCCAGTACACGGATGCCTTGGGCCAGTTAATTACTTACCAGTACGATGAGCTGAATCGGGAGGTGCAGCGGGAATATCAGCAGGCACAGCAACCCACTCAGCCAGGGGCGAATGTGAGTCTGAGTATTCAGCAGGTGGTGACGCAATACGATGCTAACAGCAATGTCACTGGCATGACCGAAACCTATCAAGTCAGTGGTGGTAGTGCAGGTGGTACGGAACAAAAAGTTATTCAGCAGGTTTATGATGATTTTGACCGACTGAGTCAACGCACTGATGCTTATGGGCAGGTCGTCAATTATCAGTACGATGCCAATGGCAATCGCACGGGGTTGCGCTATACGGCAGGTGGGGTGTCTACCAGTGGAGGGACTGCGAACACACCCCGTGAGACCCGCTATGTGTATGATGCGCTGAATCGCTTGGCGCGGGTGGATAATCCCCAGGGCAGTACCCGTTATCAATACGACCTCAGTGGTCTACTCCTGCGCACGTTATACCCTAATAATGCATCCATTAGCCAAAGCTATGATGGCGCAGGGCGTATCCTCGCCATGGAGCATAGGGTAGGGGATACGCTGGTGTCGCAATTTCAGTACCAGTACGATGCTAATGGTAACCGACTACAGCAAATTGCCCGTAATGGCAGCACCCTGGAAACCACCACCTATACCTATGATGCTTTAGATCGACTACAACAGGTGACGTATCCTGAACAACAAGTGATGTATGCGTATGATGCGGTGTATAACCGCACGCGGGAAACCACTACGGATATAACCACCAATCAGGTGATTAAAGACCAGGGTTTTAGCTATAACCTGCGTAATGAGTTGCTGGAAATTAAAGATTTACCTGCCGACAGTGTGGCGGTCAGTTATCAGTATGATGCTAACGGTAACCAGACCCAAAAACAAAAAGCCGGTGTGACCACCGACTTTGTCTATGACATCCGTGACCATCTACGACAGGTGATGCAGGGTGGTTCCAGCGTCGGCCAGTTTTTATACGACGCTCAGGGCTTACGTGTTGAGAAACTTGGTAACCGTGGCGTAGAACGGTATACCTATGATGATCAAAGTGTCCTCGCCCAGTTAGACTCCACCAACCAACCTATTGCCCATTACGATTACGGTCCCGGCCGCTTAATGGCCCTCACCCATCGCGATGAAGGCACCGCCTTTTACCACTTTGATGCCTTGGGCAGCATCGTTAACTTAACCACTACCACAGGTGCTGTACAAACCCGTACTTTGTATGATGCCTGGGGCCATCATCGTCTACAAGAAGGCAACAGTTGGAACCGGTTTGGCTTTACCGGCCATGAAGAAGATCCGGAGACGGGTTTAGTATATGCCAAAGCCCGGTTTTATGACCCTGATGTGGGCCGATTCTTGAGTATGGATGCCTGGGAAGGGGATTTAACCCTCGCGCCGAGTTTGCATAAGTATTTGTATGCGTATGGGAATCCGTTGGTTTGGGTGGATCCTGATGGGAATGCGGAGTATTTAGCATCAGCCAGAGAGTTTAATGAGTTTGGCTATCAACTTTACAGGGATGACAGGAAATTTGCAGCAGCAATGGTTGCAGCTGGTAGTGCTTTCTATCAGATTGGAACAGGCTTCTTTAGTTTTGGATTATTTGATGAAGCTAATGAAGCAGTTACAACAAGCGATACTTATAGTGAAGCTGCAAACAAGTTTGGAACAAGTGTTGTAAATACGGCTGAAGAAGTCGCTAAGGAGTATGTTGAAGAAGGTGTTGTTAGCGCAACTGTAACTGTGGGAGGGAAGCTTGCTTGTGGCCGCTGGAGACAAGCATGTGACAAAGTAGTTGATGTTGGCAAGAAGGTTTATAAAAAGCTTGACCAAGACATTAAGTTAAAGACTACACCAAAAGAAAAGCCAAAGATTACAGCTGAAGATCCTACTGGAATAAGTCCAACGCAGGCGATCGCTGATGCTGAGCTTGGAAATATGACTGATCAACAAATGATTGATACGATAATTGAAGCTAGATCTCAGAAAAATGCTCCTGGGGGGGCAACCTTTGCGATTGGAAGAAATGCAGATGGCACTATAACTCCTGTAAGGGAGAGTATACCTGATCCATCGGGAGACCCCAAAAAAGCAATACACGCTGAACCACAAGTAGTTGATGACCTAAAGCCCGAAGGCCAAAGAACTATCGCTGTTGATCAATATCCTTGCGGGCCAAATAGGAATAATTGTTCTGGAATGGTATTGGAAGATGGGAATATCCGAATAGTTGTACCGGAAAAGCCTAAGAAGCCTGGAAAAAACCCAAAGACTGCTGCACAAGATGCGGCCAATAAAGGGGCTGTGGTGCAAGCGAGGCAGTTAAGCGATCAAGATATTATTGAGAATGCTAAATAGCTGGATAAAATATGAACAGTAAAGCGATAGTAGACTTTGATCTTTTTCGAATTAATGATGTATCTCTTTGTAATAGTTATGACCTTGGCGGAAAAAATAGTGGAGTAATAAAATGCACTAGTGGAGGCTGGTATGTTTGTGTTGAGAATAAAATAGTCGAAAGTATATTTATATGTTTGAGAAATGGGTATCAGGGATATTCTAGATTTAATGGGATCTTCGTGAAAGATGGTTGTGAGATAAAACTAAGTACTAAGTCTACACCAGAAGAAATTGATCTCATTTTTGGTGAGCCTGTTGAGTTTTTTGAGGATGAAGTTTCAATTAATAGAAGATATAAATTAAGAGAGTTTTTTGTGGAGTTTGACTGGGGAACACAAGGCGCAATTCCAGATTTGCGCTATCTATCTATAGACAATAAGTTGTAGAAAAAGAAGGGGACACCCTAGATTTGACGTCGATCAACGGTAAAGAAAGAGGACACTCGCTTTTTGATTTTGATCAATAGAGGAAAGGGACACCCTAGATTTGATATTGATCAAAACCCGAAAGAAGGGGACACCCTAGATTTGATGTTGATCAAAAAGTAGTCTGTTGCATGTGGTTATGATGCTGTCTGAATTTTGATCAGTTGTAGTGAGAGGTTTAAGGATGACGAGGCCACGAAGTGAGTTGGTGAGTGTGCAGGATACGCCGTATTATCACTGTATTTGTCGCTGTGTACGCCGCGCTTTTTTGTGTGGTGATGATCGGGTGACAGGTCAAAATTTTGATCACCGTAAAGCGTGGATGGTTGAGCGCCTAACTGAGTTGGTTAAGGTATTTGCGATTGATATCTGTGCTTATGCGGTGATGTCGAATCACTATCATTTAGTGGTTCGTATTGATGAAGAAAAGGCTGAACAGTGGACTGATGATGAAGTGATTCGTCGCTGGCGGAAACTGTATCAAGGCCCTTCTATAATTCAGCGTTATTTAGCAGGCGCAACGTTGGATAAAGCTCAACTTAACGTTGTTAATGAGATTGTTCAGCAATGGCGGCAGCGATTATCTGATTTATCCTGGTTTATGCGCTGTTTAAATGAACCTATTGCCCGTTGGGCTAATGATGAAGATGGTTGTAAAGGTAGATTCTGGGAAGGCCGATTTAAAAGTCAGGCATTATTGGATGAAGCCGCATTATTAACGTGCATGAGTTATGTGGATTTAAATCCTGTCCGCGCCGGTATGGCAGAAACTCCAGAAGCGTCAGATTTCACATCAATTCAAGCTCGGATGGTAGCGTGGGCTAAGCGTCAACAGAAAAGAAAACCACGAAACCAGACTTTTGTACGAAAAACAAAACTTCCAAAACAAACCCTACCTGTCGTACCTCTATTGCGTTTTTCTGGTAATGAAAAACAGGGAAAGAAAACGACAATTCCCTTCAGTTTAAAAGACTATTTGCAGTTAGTTGATTGGTTAGGCCGTGCTATCCGTGATGATAAGCGTGGTGCCATTAGCGAGCAACAACCGCCTATTCTTGAGCGTTTAAATATCAATAAAGATGAATTGCTTGCATATGTAAGCCGTAAAGAAAAACGCTTTATTGATGTGGTTGGAACAGAAAATAGTATGCAAAAAGCAGTGACGCAATGGCAACGGAAATTTATAAAAGGGATTAGACTTGCTAAGCAACTCTTTTCGGTAACATATGTTCAATATACCTAATGTAATGAAAGTAAAAAATAGTGACAAAGTAACCTATAAAGAGTGTAGTATTCAGTTTCTATAACTCACCCTCCTTGTGAGCTATATTAATTGGGTTGTCTATTTTTTTGATGATTTTGCAGGGTATGATTTTAATTTTAAATCGTATTCAGCAAAATACTTAATGGGTGCATAATAAAACTGTGTGGGGCTAAAAGTTTCTCCTGCATTGAGTGCCACCATTAGGATATGCTTACCTTTTTTATTGCTAGCTAAACCTAGTATGTCTGCTTTCCCATCATGGTTTACATCTGCTATAGATTGTTGCATATAGCCATAAAAATTGCTTGCTACTTGCTTGTAGGGATTGAATTTATCACCATTCAGGTTCTCTGCTAATTTTACAGAACCATCTTTGTAAAAGGCAATTAAGTCTGCGTAACCATCTTGAGTGATATCAGCAACTTGTATATTGAATGACGCTTGTTTTAACGGAGCTTCGTCAGATAACCATGATTGGGTTGGCTGGAAGCCATTAAGTCCACTATTAATAGCCACATCTATGGTATTTGTATTAGCGCCAATAAGATCTGGATAGCCATCATAGTTAACATCTATTATTTTAATATGCTTGTACTTTGAGGTATTGAATGTTCCTGATAATTTTTTCCATTTTGTGCTAAAAGCACCATTATTACCTTCAATAAAGTAAATGCTTCCTTTATAAAAGAATATAATGTCATCGTTGCCATCATTGTCGATATCAGCTATTTCCAAGTAATCTGTACTTGTTTTTAAATTACCTTTAAATTTGGTTAATATTGGATCATTTCCAATAAAGTTTGCTCCATGGTTTATGATTGATGTAACGCCTTTACTGCCTATTCCGACAATATCTTCTAAGCCATCATGGTTAATGTCTTTTAAAATGGCATAGGACAGCGCATCATCGCTTCCTGCATAACCAAAACCCATATTGCCAACGCCATTAGTAGAAAATGAACCTGTGGTATGATTAATTTCTAGTTGATCAATCGTGCCATCACCGTTTAGGTCTCGATAATAATAGCTATATTGACTATTGGGCGCAGTGAATGTACCTACTTGAGTAAATACTTTTTTGGTATCCAATGTAATATTTTCTGCAGCATGTGAACTTAAGCAGGTTAAACAAGTTGCTGATAGTAGAGTAAGGTGAACAGATTGAATCAGTTTATTCTTCATGTCAGTTTCCTGGTTATAGCAGTCTAATGATTAATAAAATGAATTAAATCAAGATTAATGTTTTTAGCGATTAGTAAGTTGTCCATACATAAATTGAAGTAACAGCATCGTAACGATTTATTTTATTAAGGTGGTTTTCTCTGGAGTAGGCCAGTTATGCCCTTTAATAACTACCTTGCATAATATAAATATCGCTGAATACTGGCAGCCAGATTTATGTATGGACGAATGGATATTTATAGCGTTTGCTTAATATCTGCAATTAGAAGTTATATTGTGCCGATAGGGTATAGGTGTCGATATCTGTTTCTCCAAAGGCTAAGTTTTTATGACCAACATCCTTGATACGTTCCCATTGTAGTCCAACAGTGACATTATCAGTAATCGTGTAGTTAGCACCTAGACCCAGAGTTAAGCTGGTTCCTTTTTTTGATTGCTTTTTATCAAAGAAATAGGTTGTGGCATTGTGTCCGCTGCTTTCTATAATGCTTCCATGCACTTCTTCTTTAATTTTCCATTTCATTGCGCCAAGGCTGGCTTTAAGGTCAAAACTATTTGTAATAGGGTAAAAACCGATAGCTTTAATACCAATTCCATTTATATCATCAGTGATGGTCCCGCTTCCTTTATAAGAAGTACTACCATCTTTTATTTGACCGTTAATTTTGGCTTCTGTGGTATTTAAATCGCTATAGTTTAACTCTAAAGCGAGATACTTATTAATTCGGTAGCCGAGAAAAAGTTTGCTAATCGTCTCTCCACTTGGCGTATCCATGGCATTAACAATTGGAGTTCCACCGATATTCTCAATCCAAGTATTTACTTTTGCTTTCGTATTATTATAAGCGTCATAACTGGATTTTCCTGCACCAATACCAAGGTAAAATCCACTTTTTTCATCAGCAAATGGATTAATGTTGTCTTGAGCAAAGCACGGTGCGGTGAGTGTGCTTGTGATAATAGCTGTTAAAACAGTTTTTTTCATAGTGACCTCATCTAAGAACAGCTTATTTACTACTATTACATTAATAAAAGACTTAATTGGGATTTCTCTTGTTTTATATAAAGAAATCCAGATTAAATCTTAAAAATAATTTAAGAGAGGTTGATATTTGTGGAATATAGTACTAATTTCTGTTACGCCTGCTGTTTAAAAATTGACTAGTATTATTTACGCTTATTTAATTGACGTAGTCAACTATTTTGGTGTGGTTGTAGGGAATATTACTTAATAGTAGGCGTTTTTCACACTAGGTTTTATTCGTTGTTGTTGATTGTGGTACCAGGGTGCTTATTCTGGGTGAGTGATTTTTGCTTTGCTAGATTATTAGCAGGTATTCTATTAATATATTTGACATTGTCAATTATATGATTTATACATATCACATAATCGTATATGATATTATTTAAATAGTATTGCTAGGAGGAAAGTGTGCCTCTTTAAAAAATTTAACTTTATATATCGTTTAGCTGAAATCTTAAAGAGGCCTTTGCGTTGTGACTGTTGCTAAATTGATTTTTTGCTTATCGTTAAACTACCAAATCGTCGAAGCTTTTCAGGGAACCTTGTTCGCCTTCTAAAAGCTTTAAAAATATTTTTTTTAACAATTCGCGTTCTTTGTTGGAAATTTTACTATAAAAATGATCACTGGTTTGTTGAGAGCAGTTTGCAGCTATTTTTAATACTTTTTCACCTTTTTTAGTTAGCATGACCTCAGAGGAGCGACCATCGCTCACAGATTGTTTTCGGGTAACAAGGTTAAGTTTGCTCATTTTTGTTAAACATCGTGCAGTCGCCGTGCGGTCAATTCCTGTGATATCAGCGATGTTTGAAGGGATTGTAATTTTCTTGTGAGCAATTGTGGACAGTAGTAACCACATTTGTGGGGTAACGCCAGCACCGGTTTCATCAAGTAGCTGCTCAAAATGCCTTTTTATTACCCTAGATAGTCGACCATTCAAATACCCAATACTATCATCTATTGCTGAGTATGGCTGCTTAGGTGTAGGCATATAGTTACCTCTGTCAATTAAGTCTTTCACTTATTATATGTGATCATGAAGTTAAGATGCTAATAGCAATCACACATAATATTATGAATTGCTAATGTTGTGTGTGGGATAATAATGAATGATGGATACTCCCTGCTTATATTGATCAGATAATAAACATATTTTTATAGTTATCAGTGTTTTTTGTTGGGATTGGTGCTTCTTGGTAGAGAATTAAGGATTATAGTGCCATTTAGCCATCTTGAGGGGGGAGTCTACTTTCACATCACTGTTATTACTGTAGTGGTCAACAAAAACTGGCCACTACAGAAGTATAGATATAGGGTATTAAAAGGAGAGGTCGCACATGATGTGTATAGGAGTATTCATGTGTATAGCCAACAGCTTAAATCTAGGGTAATAGAACTCAGTGTGCAGCCAGATCATGTGCATCTGTTAGTGAGCGTACCTCCAAAGCAGTCAATATCAGATTTGGTGGGGAGCTTAAAAGGGCGAACAGCAATAAGAGTTTTTAAGTAGTTTCCTTATTTGAAACAAAGGCCTTACTGGGGAAATCATTTTTGGGCGAAAGGTTAAAGGTTATTGTGTGGATACAGTTGGTTTGAACGCTGAAATGATAAAAAATTATGTCAGATATCAAGAGCAGCTTGAAAGAAGACAAGAACAATTTGATTTTTAGTAATTAGTTTTTGTAGGGGATAGCTTGTTAGCCTTCTGAGAGTGGGATGGTATGTTTAATGCCCCCCTTTCAGGGGGTTAAAAGCAAAACCACCTTCTAAGAAGGTGGATTGTTTACTTAAAGGTATTAGACTTGCTAAAGCAATATTCTCGGTAAGTAGGGTTCAATATAGTTAGTTTGGTGGCGGCTAAAAAATTGTTATAAAATTTTTGTTTTATCCAGTCAAAGCATATCCTTCAGTTATAAAAATAGCATGCATGCACGTTAATTAAGAGGTTTTTATCTATAGAAATTATAGTAAGTTATTTTCTGTAATTTGATAGATATTGAAAGGTGGGTGCCCGCTTTTTTTGATTAAATTAAGTATAAGTTGTTACAGGAAGATGAGTACCTAACATGGTACCCATAGTATTATATTGTGAGATCTTTATGGCTTTATTAATCCAGATTTCTATTATTTAGTTATTTTGGATAGTTATTCATGATCGGTTTTGGAAATGGATGAATAAACTAATCTCGCGCAAAAAAAGATTTTGCTATGAAATAAATCAATAGGGTGAATATGGTGGAAATTATGAGAATTATTGAGAAGTAAAAAAATATTTTGTTTGGGGGTGTTGGGATTTGGTATGCACTTATTTTCCATTGTATTAGTGATATTTTGTTAGGAGTAAGATTTAGTTTTTTGTAATATGCTATTTTGCTTTTGTAATCTGCAATGTCGGCTATGTATAAATCGTCATTTTCCCTGTTTATCAAAGCTTGTCGTTCTGCTGTTAAGGCTTTGTATCCTCTGTAATACATGGGTTTGATCTGGTTGTTTATTTCTGCTTTTAGAATGGTTCTTGATTTGTCAGCTTTAGGTGCGTTTGTTAGATCGAAAGGTTTTTTAAGTCCAATTTTTTTTGCGATTTGTATAGCTTCGTTGAGTTTTGTTAGGTTGACTTGTTTTGTTGTTGTGTACATTCTTTTTTTTAGTTGGTGGTCATTGTTTAGATTGTCGATAAAATATTTTTTCTGTTCGGTATGCTCATTTATGTATGATTGTTTTATTTTTTTGATTGTGAATTCTATGTAGGCGTTAAGTAAATTGTTTCCATCAACCGTTTCAGGATATTTGAATTCAACAGTAAGAGAATCATAATCCTTGTTGTTTGTTAGTTTAAAGTTGCTGGTTATAGACTCAAGGTTGTTGGCTAGTTTTTTGTCGTCGATTATATATTTTTTGAATAATTCTTTGTTGTTGTTATAGAATTCAAATATGTAATAATGATTTGATAAGGATTTAACGATATCCTGAAATACTCTTTCTTTGCTGATGTTAATTAGACTTCCCTTTTTTAATTCTAGTAGTTTGGAGCTTTCAGGTTTTCCTAGTATTAATTTTGATTTAAGTGTTTTTGTTCTAAGTGCGTTATATGAAAAAATAACAACCAGAAAGAGAGTGATTGTTGTAAGAAGAAACTTCCAGTCCATTTTTAAGTGTGTTAGTATATCGCCAATGCTGATTTCACTGTTTTGGTCGTAGTTAAATTTCTTCATTGATGAAATCTCAATAATGATTTTGTTTTTTTAGGGGTTGTAAATTAAGTTTCATACTTTAAATATAAGGCTGCTTCTCTTGAGTAGTAGTGTGTAATATGTTATTTGTTTGTTTCATTTGTATTAATGGTCTGAAAGACAGAAAGGGGATATTGATATTTTTCTCACAAAATATGTTTTCAAAAACGTGGAATCAATACTGGTTGAATTTATCTAGCACAATCTGAAGATCGTAAAAGCTCGGGGAGGTCTATTTGTCCTGTTTGGAGTGTGTAAAAATGTTATATTTATGTATTTTTTATGACTATAGCAGAATAATACAAATTGATTTCAATTGAATAACAGTTAGTTTGCAATATTGAAACTATTGGTATATTGAATTTTATAATTATTGTGGGTTGAATATGGATTTAAGTGCTGTACGTGTAGGCATGTCGGAGATGTCAGAAGGACATAGATTTATCTAACTATCAAAAAGATCCTCTTAAAGTTTGTCCCCATTGTAGTATTCCAGTAGAGTTTGAAAAGAACCCCAAAGCAGATAGGGTTGCCAAAGTTTTGGATAACAAAACCATAAATGTATTCCTTAAAAGGAATGCTTAGTATTGAATGCCATATTTGATCAGTAGTGTTAGTTGAGAATTAAAACCCATTATCCAGTATTTGATCCATATCTTTAAGTACGTCCTGAGCGAGTTCCTCAATGCCTTTTAATGCTTTCTTCTCTGTAGTTGCAAGGTAGGATAGGTTGGGGAATTCTTTGCAAAGCCCAATGTAGCCTTCGTCTTCTTCAGACCAAATCACTTTATAAGAAAGGTTTTTATAATCAGGCATCAGAACTCCCCCGTTAATAGTTCAGTAGAGTAGCATTGTGTCTCTTTTCAGGTTTCAGGGTCAAGTTGTTTAATTGAATATATGTATCATTATGCTGCTTTTCAGGTTTGCGAGCTAGGTACACTGTGAATTAGGTTGTAGTTGACGCTTTATAGTGTTGTAGAGAAGAGAGTTTCCTGACAAGCTTGAATGTTACTTTGCGTTTTTGTTGCAGTATTGTGTTGTAGGATAGACTTATCATTCAGACTTTAATTATAAGCTAGTATTCACTTAATATTATCAATACGTTAATAAAATACTACAGATAGCTAATTCTGCTAATCTGGGAGAAGTAGTAGCTCAGTGGAATGGTATTGAGTAATGAAATTCTTGAAAATAATATTAAGCTTGTTGCTAATAATCTCTACCTTAGTATGGGCTACGGAAAAAAATATTCATGTTGCTGGTTCCAGTGTTGTTCGAATTGCTACTGGAGAGTGGCCACCGTATATATCTAAGAATCTAAAACAATATGGTGTGGTTTCTCATGTTATTAAAGAAGCGTTTGCAGAGGAAAATATAAAAGTTGTTTATACTTTTTTCCCCTGGAAGCGGGCATTGAAACAAGTAATGACCGGAAACTGGGATGCATCTCCTTCATGGGTGCCAACGCCTGAACGATTAAACGATTTTTACTTCAGTGACGTTGTGCATACGAGTGAAAAAGTATTTTTTTATTTACAAAATAAGCCTTTCGAGTGGCAAACTATCGAGGACCTTCAGTATTATACCATTGGCGCAACACTCGGTTATACCTATGGTGAAGACTTTGATAAAAGTGCAGAAAATGGGCATATTATTGTGGTGCCATTGAGAAGTGATTTATTGAATTTTAAAATGCTATTAAAAGGACGGATTGATCTTTTTCCTGTTGAAAAAGAAGTGGGCTTTTCCATTTTGAGTGATTACTTTAAGGCTGAGGATAAAGCGAAGTTTACATTCTACCCTAAACCCGTGTTAGAAACATCTCACCATCTAATATTTACTAAAAACTCTAAAAAAAGTCTTTATTGGTTAGAAAAGTTTAATCATGGCTTAGCAAAGTTAAAAGCCAATGGTACATTTGAGCGGATGTTTGAAGCAAGTCGAAGAGGGGGATATAAAGTAGAGTGAGCCTTAAATTTTACAACATGCGAATGCTTATCATATCTTTTACGTTTGGTGTATATGCTTATAGAGGTGTCTTTTAGTGTACTATTGTGAATAGCGTGTTGTAAAACTATAGCGTTTGCAAATACTGAGTTAAAAATCAGCTCAAATGCTCATTTATTAACTATAAGCCCTGCTTTTCGTCGATTTTAGCCTTGTTTTTGCCTAACTCCTAACCTGTTGCAATATTCTTTATGGAATGAGGGAAGGGAATGAAAGTTATTTAGCACTAATTATTTTGGGAGCTTATCACTTGACAAATTACTAAATGGCTTTGTATGTAGTATAAACTTAAGGGTTCTCATTTTTCTTATTGGCTAATAATGGAAGATAAATTAAAGAATGTAAGAATGAATGCTATAAATGAGGGTTATTTAGTGAATCAAAATAACAAAAATGTTAAGATGCACACTTATGAATACAACAGTTAAGCCTTGTTTGGATCATTTTTTATATTGTTTTAAGGCTTTATACAGTTTTTTTGAGTTTAAATTATACTGTTTAAAGTTGTAATAACACGCATGGGCTAAAAGGCTAAAACCTTTATAAACGCAATGTAAAGGGTGTAAAACGTTTGTTCAGTTATTTTGTGCTGATGCGGTGTTGGATTGGGAGGATGATCTCCAGTATCCATAAGGCAATGAATGATCCACTAGGGTGTATAGATCAAGCTTAACCAAGATTCTAAAAGGTGTAGTGATGTCGAGCTCCGAAGATAAAGCTCATTTAAACCCCCCCGTTTTTTATACAGCATCAGGGTTAATTATTCTCCTGATGATCTTTGCAACGTTTTTTCAAGAAACCGCTGATAGCTGGTTTAAGGCGATTCAAGGCGGCATAATTGATAATGGCAGTTGGTTTTATGTGTTAACTGTCGCCATTATCTTAATTGTGGTGGCTTTCCTTGGTTTATCACGTTATGGCGAAATAAAATTAGGGCCGGATCATTCTACCCCTGATTACTCTTATTTAACCTGGTTCTCCATGCTGTTTTCGGCGGGAATGGGCATAGGTTTAATGTTTTTTGGTGTCGCTGAACCAGTAATGCACTTTCTATCGCCGCCTGTAGGTGATGCAAGTACGGTAGAAGCTGCTCGAGAGGCAATGAAAATAACCTTCTTCCATTGGGGGCTTCATGCCTGGGCTATTTATGCCATTGTTGCTTTGATTCTGGCTTTTTTTAGTTATCGTCATTCTTTGCCACTGACCCTACGCTCCGCTTTGTACCCAATGATCGGTGAAAAAATATATGGACCGATTGGGCATGCTGTAGATATTTTTGCGGTTATAGGTACTGTATTTGGTGTTGCAACCTCACTAGGTTATGGTGTGTTGCAAGTTAACTCAGGGCTTAACCATTTATTTGATATACCAGTCGATGTTACGACACAAGTCTTCCTTATCATTGGCGTAACATTGCTGGCTATCATTTCCGTTACAACCGGTTTGGATAAAGGTATTCGTATTTTATCTGAACTGAATATGGGAATGGCCGTTTCACTCTTAGCGTTTGTCCTGATTTTTGGTCCTACGGTATTTTTACTGCAAGCTTTTGTGCAAAATATCGGTGCCTATGCCTCTGATATTGTTCGCAATACCTTTAACTTGTTTGCTTATGAAAAGACAGACTGGATTGGTGGGTGGACGATACTTTACTGGGGTTGGTGGATGTCATGGGCGCCATTTGTCGGCTTATTCATTGCTCGGGTTTCTCGGGGGCGCACCATTAGAGAATTTGCCATGGGTGTACTCTTTGTGCCCAGTGGCTTTACGCTGATGTGGATGACCTTCTTTGGTAATTCAGCCATTAACATGATTATGAATAAAGGACTGACCTCTTTGGGAGAAACAGTCTCAAATGATGTTGCTCTAGCACTATTTGCATTTTTAGAACAGTTTCCTATGTCAGGTGTATTGTCAGTCCTGGCAACAGTCATGGTGATTGTGTTCTTTGTGACATCCTCTGATTCGGGGTCAATGGTGGTGGACATGCTGTGTTCCAATGGGCATGACAATACCCCTATTTGGCAGCGGGTTTATTGGGCCAGTGCAGAAGGTATCGTCGCAATTATCTTATTACTGGTGGGTGGTCTGGGGGCCTTGCAAACCATGACCATTGCTAGTGCTTTGCCTTTTGCAATAGTGTTGCTTATAGCCACATATGGTCTTATGAAAGCGCTTAGGATTGATGCGGCGAAGCGTGAAAGTCTACAAATGAATGTTACACCCATTGCACCGACAGGCAAAGTGGGTAGCTGGCAAGACCGGCTGAGTAATATTGTGGACTATCCCAGTCGTGACAATGTTAAACGGTTTATTGATCGAATTGCTAAGCCAGCCTGTGAAACAGTAGTCAGTGAACTACAGACACATGAGCTGGATGCTTCAGTAGAAGTGGATGAAGTTAAAAACCGGGTAAGACTGGTCGTGTTTTTAGGGGAAGAAGTTGACTTTGTTTATGAAGTCAGAAGTCGCTCCCACATTAAACCCGCTTTTGTGCAACCGGATATTCCAGAAGAAGAGGCTACTGAAGAACAACGATATTATCGAGCAGAAATACACCTACGTGAAGGTGGACAGGATTATGATGTTATGGGTTGGTCAAAAGAAGCGGTAATTAACGATATTATTGATCAGTACCATAAGCATATGCACTTTCTGCACTTATTACGTTAAGGAGTTTCTTTTATTGAGAGCTTCATAAATAGACACTTAATTTGCTATTAATTTGTAATGTGTCGTGTTTTAAAAAAAAGGGCTTAATTTTTAAGCCCTTTTTTTGTGAGTGCTTGACAAGGTAGGGGAAATAATGGTTATCCTGTATAGGTGTTTTCATAAAAAATAACAATAATCGTAGCGAGCTTATTATCACGGTATTCTCAAAGAGTGTTAAAAGCCCTAAAGTAATTCAGTGTTCAGAGTGACTCTCAACGGAGTACAAGCATGGTATGGATACCAGCAATACTCACAAAATTATGCCCCAAGGATGTGACCAAACGTGCTACACAGTGTTTTTTCTTAAACATTCTGTATTGTCTACAAGTGGTAGCATGTTGCTTACTAAGTGTTGTTAGCATTACAGAAGCACAGGTACCCGCAAATGTTCTGCCAGAAAATGTGCTAGTAGTAGGACAAATTGCTGAACCTAAATCGATGGATCCTCATGCGGCCACAGCACTCAACGATTTTCGTATTTTAATGAATATCTATGATGGTTTAGTACGCTATAAACCAGGGACATTGGATGTTGAACCCGCTTTAGCCAAAGCATGGTCGATAAGTGAGGAGGGTACGCACTATACCTTTACCTTGCGTCAAGGTATTAAATTTCATGATGGCACTGAATTTACAGCTGATGCGGTCAAATTTAATTTTGAGCGACTGCTTGATGAGTCGCATCCATATCATAAGACAGGTCCCTTCCCATTAGCTTTTTTCTTTAGTGCTGTGGAAAAGGTGATTGTTAAATCGCGCTATAGTGTTGAATTTGTGTTAAAAGAACCTTTTGCGCCCTTTCTCTCTAATTTAGCCTACCCGACAGGCTTAATTGTTTCCCCTACATCGGTTAAAAAGTATGGTAAAGCGTTTGGTCGTCACCCTGCTGGCACTGGCGCATTTAAGTTTGCAGAATGGCAAAGTCATAGAAAAGTAGTGATTACAAAAAATCCTAGTTATTGGGATGGTGCTCCGGCTTTGGAGGCTGTTATTTACAGGCCAATCACTGATGCAAATACACGGGTTGCTGAAATGTTATCAGGTGGTATTGATCTTATGGTGGAAGTTCCACCAGATAACCTGGCAATGTTTAACAAAGCAAAAGATCTTAAGGTGTATGAGCAAACAGGACCCCATGTATGGTTTTTAATTTTAAATACAAAGCATGGACCTTTTGCCGATAAACGTATGCGTCAAGCAGTGAATTATGCCATTAACAAGCAGGCATTAATTAACAATGTGCTACAAGGTACTGCTATTGTCGCCGCAGGGCCTACACCACCTGTATTTACCTGGGCCTATAATAAAGCGCTTCAACCCTATCCTTATGCGCCGGATAAAGCACGTAAACTGATTAAAGCGGCTGGATATAAAGGAGAAAAGTTGACCTTTTATGTGACTGAAGGCGGCTCGGGGATGCTGGAACCGATCGCAATGGGAACGGCGATTCAAGCGGATTTAGCAAAGGTTGGATTAAAAGTCACTATTGAAAGCTATGAGTGGAATACTTTTCTTGGCAAAGTTAACCAAGGGCTTGGTGAACAGGTTGATATGGCTGAGATGGCTTGGATGATTAATGATCCTGATACGTTGCCTTATCTAGCCTTGCGCACAGCAGCCTGGCCAGAAAAAGGTGGCTTTAATTCGGGCTATTATTCCAATCCTGAAGTGGATGCATTGTTGAAAGAAGCAAGAAAAACGACAGATCAAGAACAACGTGGACAACTTTATCGAAAAATGCAAGCCATTGTGCATGAAGATGCACCTTGGGCTTTTATTGCTCATTGGCAGCAAAATGCTGTGGCTCATCAATCCGTTAAAGGTTTTCAACTGCAACCATCCTTTTTCTTGTTGCTTAAAGATGTGCAGAAGCAGCATTAATTATACAACATCTGATTTACAGTATGAGCATAAGGAATGATGCTGACTTATATTATCTATCGTCTTTTTGCCATTATTCCCGTATTACTGGGCTTATCGCTGATTGTATTTCTGGTGATGGCAATGATCCCTGGAGATCCTGCGACGGCGATTTTAGGTAATTTTGCCACGCCAGAAAATGTAGCGAAATTAAATCAGCAATTGGGGTTGGATAAGTCATTAGTTGAGCAGTATGTCATTTGGTTAAATAATGTTATTCAAGGGGATTGGGGGCGTTCTTTTAGTCTTAACTGCCCCGTACTGGATGAAGTGCTTGAACGGTTTCAAGCAACACTGATACTGGCTGGGGCCGCTTGGTTGTTATGTAGTGTCTTTGGCTTATTGGCAGGAATAATAGCTGCAATACGACAGTTTAGCTGGATTGATAAAATGATAACTTTTGTGGTGTTGGTCGGGATATCAATGCCTGCTTTTTGGCTGGGACTGCTCCTGATAATGCTTTTTGCTGTGCATTGGCAATGGTTTCCTGCCAGTGGTATGTATGCCATTTATGGCGGTGGTGATATAGGGGATTTACTAACGCATTTAGTGTTACCTGCATTTACGTTATCCATTGTGGCCATGGGCGTGGTGGCTCGTCTTACCCGAAGTGCAATGTTGGAAGTGCTTCGTTTAGATTTTATCCGTACCGCACGCGCTAAAGGGTTAAAAGAACGTCGCGTTATTTTTCTTCATGCTTTTAAAGCTGCCTTAGTTAATGTCATACCCATCATGGCCATACAAGCGGGATTTGTACTTGGTGGGGCTGTTTATATTGAAACGGTTTTTCAGTGGCCTGGTATTGGTCGTATGCTGGTAAATGCTATTGCTAGTCGTGATATTTTGTTAGTACAAGGTGGCGTGTTGATAGTGGCTAGCACTTACGTTTTATTTAATTTGTGTGCTGATATTGCACAGTATGCGTTAGATTCTCGCTTAAGTTCGAGAAGTCAAAATTAGGTCAACAATAGAAAGTTCTTTTCATGTTTAGCACTGCTGTTTTGCGTAAAGGATTATGTAAACCAAATCAGTCAGCGGCTCGGCCTTCTGGTTGGCAGCTATTTACCCATAATCGCCTGGCCTGGTTAGGTATGTGGATATTTCTATGTTGTATTGTGTTAGCCAGTTTAGCGCCTATTTTCCCCATCCCTGATCCTAATACAACGGCATTAGCCCATCGTTTGGCTAAACCCTGGTTGATGCAATGGTTCTTCGGAGAAATAGCACAGAATCAACCTGCATATAGCGGTTGGCTAGGCACTGATCATCTGGGGCGAGATATGCTGTCGCGAGTGTTGTGGGGAACTCAAATCAGCTTGCTGGTTGGTGTTTCTGCAACCTTAATAGCGGCATTGATCGGTTCTTTATTGGGTCTGATTGCAGGTTTTTGGGGAGGGCGTATTGATAATTTGCTAATGCGGGGCATCGATATGTTAATGGCCTTTCCTTATATTCTTTTGGCCCTCGCTATTGTTGCGGTGTTAGGAGCTGGACTTATGAATGCACTCTTTGCCATAGCGATTGTCAATATTCCCTTTTTTGCCCGTAATGTACGTGGTGTCACCCTTGGCGTGGTGCGCCAGCCTTTTGTAGAAGCTGCACAATTAGTCGGTAAAAACAGGTTACAGACGTTATGCTCAGATGTATTGCCCAATGTCATGCCGACCATAGTTATTACCATGGCAACCACCCTAGGCTGGATGATACTTGAGACGGCAGGGCTGAGCTTTTTAGGATTAGGTGCACAACCGCCACAAGCTGATTTAGGTTCCATGCTAGGCGAGGGCCGAAAACTATTATTCACAGCTCCGCATGTGTCGATTATCCCTGGTTTAATCATTTTTATTCTGGTGATGAGTATTAACCTTATAGGGGATGGTATTCGGGATGTACTCGATCCACGTTTAAAGTCAGGCGTTATGGGGCGTCCTGCTGTGGCAACGGATATTCAACGACAAGTGGCAGAAGATGAGCTTACCAACTCTGAAATGAATGGCTTAGCCGTTAACCAGTTGCAAACTGAATTTCAAATAGGGCATACAACCTATCATGCAGTGAATGATGTCTGCTTAACGCTGGAAGCCGGGGAATGTCTGGGATTGGTGGGAGAATCAGGCAGTGGTAAATCTGTTTTAGCATTGTCCATAGCGCGTTTGGTGCCATCACCTCCAGGTTGTATTGTGCATGGCCAAGTCAGGCTGGATAATCAAGACTTGTTAAGTATTCCTTTGACTCAGTTACAGCACATTCGTGGTAATAAAGTGGCGTATGTCTTTCAAGATCCTGCGACGGCTTTACACCCGATGCTAACAGTCGGTATCCAATTAGTAGAGGCCATTAGGGCGCATCGACCTGTTTCTTTTCGACAAGCATGGCTGCAAGCAGTCAAATGGCTTGAACGGGTGCAAATACCTAGTCCAGCGCAACGTGCACATAGCTACCCGTATCAACTTTCAGGAGGCTTGCGACAGCGTGTTGTGCTTGCGATGGCATTAATTAATCAGCCTAAGGTGTTGATAGCGGATGAACCAACGACAGCATTAGATGTAACTGTTCAAGCCCAAATTTTAAAACTACTCAAAGCGTTACAGCAGGATACAAAAACCGCATTATTATTTATTACGCATGATTTTGGGGTTGTTACTTCACTTTGTGAGCGGATAGCGGTTATGTATGCCGGACAGATAGTGGAGATGGGCTATACGACCGATGTCTTAAATCACCCTGTTCACCCTTACACTCATCAATTAATCAAGTGTGTGCCTAAGCTTGGAGGGAAGGGGGCGTTAGCGACAATTGATGGATTACCCCCAGCGATGGATGCATTGCCACCCGGCTGTTATTTTGCGCCACGTTGTCCTTGGGCTGAAACACGTTGCAAGGAGTCTACGATGACATTAAAAGCGATTTCGAAGAGTCACTGGGTACGTTGTTGTAAGCCATTATGAAGGTTAAACATAAAGAATTCCCATTACTGGAAACAAAACAGTTGTGGCGAACATTTACGGATAAGCGCTCAATATTTAGGCGTCAGCAGCAGGGTTTACAGGCCTTACAAGGGGTTGATCTTAGTATTAACACGGGAGAGGTATTGGGGGTTGTTGGGGAATCTGGTTGTGGTAAATCGACTTTAGCTCGTCTATTGGTTGGTTTAGACCGACCTTCGCAAGGAGCTGTTTATTTTAAGGGTTTACCTATTTTAGCTGACCATTCACGGCATGTGTTGGGTAGCAGGAACATACTTAATAAACGGTCACTTGCAAAATCCATACAATATGTTTTTCAAGATGCTGTCAGTGCACTTAATCCGCGCAAAGTGGTGGCAATGAGTCTGCAAGAGCCTATGCAGTATTTATTGGGTATGGCAAACAAAAAAGACGCTGAACCACGATTAAAGCAGTTGATGGCTCAGGTTAAACTACCTGAAGAAATATTACAGCGTTATCCTCATGAATTGTCGGGTGGCCAGGCTCAACGCATTGGCATTGCGCGAGCCTTAGCCGCAAATCCACAAGTATTAGTGCTGGATGAACCTGTTTCAGCATTGGATGTTTCGGTTCAGGCGCAAGTGCTTAATGTATTAATGGAATTAAAGCAAACACATAAATTGACGTATGTATTCATCAGTCATGATTTATCGGTAGTAGAAAGAATAAGTCAGCGAGTAGTCGTGATGTATTTTGGCAGGGTCGTTGAGCAGGGAAGCGTTAATGATGTTTTTCACCAACCTTGCCACCCTTACACGCGGTTGCTATTAGCCTCAATCCCCAAGCTTAACCAGCAACTTGTTGTTGAAGCAACAATGAATGCTGCTGAACTGCCAGATCCCTTTAATCCCCCAATAGGCTGTGCATTTGCACCTCGATGTCCACGCGCTAAAGCAACGTGTTTACAAGAGAAACCAACTTTAGCCTCAATGCCTGGTAAGGGACATATCGCTGCTTGTCATTTTCCGCATTTACCATAAACAGGTGAAAGACATCTGTTTTGGCTAATAAGGCGCAGGTTTTTCAAATGCCGCGAGGCCCTGAGCAACAGTATCGTGAAGAAAATGTAATTTGCCCTTCTTGGTGCACACTGGATCGGATGAGTGAAGCCGCTTTAAAAAATATAAAAAAAATCGCTATGAATTCTACAAAAGTGTATATCCATAGCGATTTATTTTGAGTTATTAATGCATTAATTCAGATAATTATGATTATTGGATGACATTAAAATAGCTTAATGTCCTTGTTTAAAATATCTGAGCAAGGAATAAGCGTCCGCAACACTCCCTGTTTTGGATAACTCGCTAAAATTAACTTTGGTATCAGGGTTATCAGGTTGCTTAACTTCCAGATCTGGATATTCTCGGCCTGTATTTAACAACATATATTTCAGATAATAACCATCCAAGTACGGGTACTGGGAAAGCATTAATGCGGCGACGCCTGATACAACCGGTGTTGCCATACTGGTACCACTATACTTGGCATATTGGTTACCAGGTACTGTGGAAAGAATTTTTACCCCAGGTGCAAAAATATCAACGGTACGTTTACCGAAGTTAGTAAAGCTGGCGGGCAAGTCTTCACCTTTATTGGCAGAAGAAGCACCTACATCTAACCAATTACTGATTTTATACTTAGGAAAATTTTTGAAGTTGCGGTTTGGGTAGCGAGGTTTTTCGTCATTGTTGTTACTGTCATTGCCTGCTGCATGGACCAGTAGAACACCTGCATTTGAGGCATACTCAAAAGCCAAATCTAATTTAGCTTTGTTGGGTGAATAGCTTTTGCCAAAGCTCATATTGATAATACGGGCACCGTTATCTACCGCATAGCGAACAGCATTGGCAATATCTTTGTCACGCTCATCGCCATTAGGCACGACACGCAATACCATGATTTTAACATTTTCTGCGATGCCTTTAATGCCGATATCATTATGACGGTCAGCAGCAATAATCCCTGATACGTGGGTTCCATGATCAGAGTCCGGGCCTGTTACGTCGTTATTACCATAACCTGTTTCCCAAAAGTTATTAGGGTCATCTTTGACAATATCAGAGCGAGGATCAAATTCAGTATTATAGTTATATTCTACTTTATTAGCGTAGTACTCTGCTCGGCTATCAACTTTTTCGTAACTGCCGTACAGTTCTAAAATATTTAACAGAAAATCTCTGGCCAATACGACTTCTTCAACATCACTATTGATGCTGGATAAGCCTTCTTGGCTAAAATCATTATAATTATAGGTAGACAGGAGCGCTTTGTTTTCCTTGATTTGTGCCTGGTAATTGACATAAAGGTTACGGGTTTCCGTTGCCTCTTTCACTTCATCTTGGAATGTTTTACTTAACGCTTCATAATATGCTTTTTTCTTTGCGGGAATATAAGCGCCAGAAGCGAGTAGTTCCTGATATTTTGCATATTCACGGGTAATTTCCAAGGTATCGTAGTTAACATGGCGGCCATCTTTGCCACCAATAAAATTCCAACCATGAATATCATCAACGTAGCCATTACCATCGTCATCGATGCCATTGTTGGCAATTTCTCTTGGGTTTACCCATATTTTACCTTGTAAATCTTCATGTTTTATATCAACACCACTATCAATAACCGCAACGATAACAGGCTTATATTTATTGGTTAGCGAAAGTTGATTATATACTTTGTTGACACTGGAGCCTTCAATGCTGTCTTCTTCTGGACTTAAATTGAACCAGTCATTGACTTCTACCACTGGAGCTCGAAGTGGTACACTACGCTTACTACGGCGTTTTTGGTTTTTTTGCTTGAGTTGTACCGGCTCTTCCATGATGACACCTTTAATATTGGTCATCGGTTCCGGTTGTGGCAATTGAGTAGGGTTCGCTGCAAATGCATTTGCACTGCAAACAGACAAAAAGAGAGTTGATAAGGTTAAACCCTTAACTTTATTAAGCTTCATGAAATTTCCTAACTGATTCTACACTTTAAGTGTTGTGTATTTTTCTAAGATTATTTTTTTTATATAAATACTGGTTTTTACCCATCAAGATAACCATTTATCTTAATAAGATGATTCTAAATAAGGATTGATTTCCCTTTTTATAAGGTAATTTATCTTTCGTTGGGTAAATGCCAGATAACTCCCAAATTCGATTATAAGCAGGATTTTTTTTGTGAGTCAATATGTCGTATATTAATGATGAAAATTATTTGTAGTAATAAAGTGCATCTCTAAGGTACTTTTATGGTGTTTTTCTAATATTATGATTTTGTTTGACAAAATTTTCGGCCTTTCAATATGAAAGAAGTTATAGTCTTTAAAATAGGCTGATTTTTGTTATTATTAAATATCTCGAAATAACCAGCCATATATACAATGGTTAGAAGTGACTATAAAAATTAATTCACCGTAAATTATTTTGCGATTAAAAATAAAATAGACTGGTAAGTAAGTGCAAGGTTTTAGATGTATGCATAATAGAATGTTTATATCTTTTTCGACCTATTACTCAATCAATATGCTTAATAAAGAAAAACAGCTTAAAAACTGGTTTTTAAGGCGGTTGGTATGAAACATGCTTTAGGCATTAGCACGGTTGGTTTCTTTTTAGGAGATGCATGCAATGCTAAAAAAAATGTTAGTGATAGGTCGGCGTTTATTTTATGGGGTGTGTTGCTTTAGTTTTTATTTGAATAGTGCTCAGGCAGTAATCATTGGTGGTGATGTAACAGGGGGAAGTGCTGCAACAGCAGGAGGCATGTTTGTAAAACTTATACCACCTATAGGTGATGTGGGTGATGATAATTTTAATGATCCTAACCTGTATGGATTCGATGAAGATCAAAATATCATTATTCCTTCACCGCTTACAGTAGATATTGGTCCTTCACCAACATTACCAACTGACACAGAGGTTGCCAGCCATTATATAGTGTTTGACCCCGCTGGGTTACAACGAATGATTGGGTACGTTGACTTTGATGCACCTATTTTAGCCATTATGACAAAAACAGGGACATTGGCTGATAGTGATTTTCTGGCAAACGTTTCTGCAAATTACTTAAATCCATCTGCTCGTGGTTTAGAAGGAGCAGACTCTGTTGCTATTGATCCGGTCCTGACACACCGTGCCCTCATTGATTTTACTGCTAGCTCTCCTGGTGACAGTATTCGGGTGTTAACCGCATTCTCTCCAGGTGGAGAGCCTGATCCTGAACCCGATCCAACACCAATGCCTGTACCTGGCGTACTTGGTTTAATAGTGCTGGGCCTGGGGTTATTAAGTCGTCAACGTAAATAGAACTGATGGTTCTGTTTATTGAGATCAGTATGATGGATTGAGCTGAAAGCGTTGGCTAAAAAAGAGGTGGTACATGAAAATGTGACCACCTTTTTTAGTATGTAGGAGTTGATTGAACTACAGCTTATTTATAGTCCTAGAGGGATTTTCGGCGTCCACTGTAGCCATTCATCAAGGGGTTCTTCATGTAGGCGAAACTTGGTGTATGATTTTACCAACCCTCCCATTTCGTGGTTATTGGGTGTCGCAAACGCAATACCCCCCTCTAAGATTGATTCCAAAGAGTCGGTTTTTAATTTTGCACCACTAAACAATGAGAAATCAAAACCAATGCCACTGGTGTTCCAAAAACGTGTATGTTGTCTGATCAAGTGACGATAGTGATTTTCAATATTTAAATAAATATGCACCTGATTGGCGGTGGGTGCGAGTTCATATCCTGTGACTTTACCTACAGGAATATCGCGATAAAGTACTTTAACGCCTTCTTTTATTGAACCCAAGCGGGGAGCGGTAAGGGTAATTTTTAAACCCGGTTGAGTTGTCGTTTTTATCATGGGTGCATTGAGTAGCCCTTTAAATATATATTGTCTCTTACCTTTTGGGTCTGCGGGTTTAGCTTGAATATATTGGCCTGAAATGAGTGTTTCTAAATGCTGGGTTTTAGCAAGCCCTAACTCAGCTTTAACAATCCAAAACTGGGTGCCTTTTCGGGCGAGTCGGTAACCGCCCTGAGTGATCAGTGCTTTGACTATAACGCCGGGTTCCTTAGGGTTAAGATGCAGACGTGTCACCTTGCCGACCTCAACACCTTCATATTTTATGGGAGTACCTTCCCGTAATCCTTCACCACTGGCAAAAGATATGTTTATGGGAATACCGGTTTGATGAGCATCATCATAGTTATCGTACAGATTAAATTGATCACTATTTTTGGCATGTCGGTAACGTCCATGTGGCGTATAAAATGCTATGCCACCTGTCAGTAGGGAAGTAATAGACTCTGTGTGGACTTTAATACCTGACAGGTTACCACTAATACTGACACCACTGGCATTCCAAAAACGTGAATTGGTTTTTACCAGCTCAGCATATTCAGGTTTGATAAAAATATTAATGCTGACTTGTTTATTGTTTTCAGTAAATGCATAACTTTGTACACTGCCAACAGGAATTTTTTTATAATAAACTGGGCTGCCTACTTCAACAGAGTTAAGGCTTTCACTAATCAGGGTTAAGTGTAAACCCGGTTCGTGTAATGGTAGGGGAGGCGGGCCAGCTAATGCGGTGAAAACCCGTTGAGGTTTACTGTTATCTAAATTACCTAAGCGTAACGCTATATAATTACCACTGATTAAGGTATCCAGTCCCGTTACTTCCGCCAGACTGATCTTGGGTTTTACCAGCCAAAACTGGGTGCCTTCTATGAGTGCGGGTTCCGCACGAGGGTCAAAAAGAATACTGGCAGTGACGCCTTTTAGGTCTTTATTCACCTTGACGCGTTTAACGACACCAATGGTGAGACCTTCGTACACGACTTTGGTTTGGCCTTCAACCAAAAACTGGCCTGAGTCGAAATGGATTTTAGCGCGTATGCCTACATCGGCTGCATCAAAGTCCTCAAATAACGTAAATAAGTCTCCACTTTTGGCAGGAGAACTGGTTTTTTCAGTATCAGGATTAAAAAAAGCAATACCACCACTGAGAATAGAGGTTAATGAACCTATTCTAAATTTAAATCCTGACAAATTACCTTTTACAGTGACACCGCTGGCATTCCAGAATCGACTATTTTTTTGCACTAAGTGCTGGTGTTTAGGGGAAATAATAATGCGGATATTAACGTTGTTATTATCCTTTGATAATGTGTAATCAGTGACTTGACCCACTTGAATTTTTTTGAAAAAAACAGGACTACCACGTTCCAGTGAGCCTAAATCTTTTGTTTGTAACCTGAGGTGTAAACCAGGTGTATCAGGATCAACTGGCGGTGGGTTTTCCAGCGCATTGAAGTGATAGTGAGGTTTACCTTCACCGCGTTGTACATCGATATAGTTACCTGAAACTAAAGTCTCCAACCCAGAAATTTCTGCCACGGATATTCGTGGTTTTACCAACCAAAATTTAGACGTTTCTCGTAGTAGTGCTTCAGCTTCGGGTTTCAGTTCAATGGTGGCATTGACCCCTTGTAAATCAGGGGTAATAGACACTTTTTTGACGATGCCAACCTGTAGGCCACGATAAACAACTTGTGTTTTATTAGGCACAATACCTTCACCACTTTCAAAGAAAATAGTGGCTTCAATACCTGCTTCAGATATGCCTTTATAAATAAGCCATGCTCCAATTAACGCGGCAATAAAAGGCAGTAGCCAAATCATCGAGATGGTTCGGCGTGGTTTGATATCTACTTCAGCTAATGACTGATGCGCGTCTGGTGTATCTGGGAGCGTTTCTGTATCAGGGCTTTCAGGTGTTTCTTGACTCAAAGTCAGTCCTCTTCGATTTTTGCTGCAATCTCAGGTAAAGCTACATTATCCCACATGAGTCTTGGATCAAAGACATGGGCTGCCAGCATGGTCAGTACAACCACTGCACCAAATGCACTGGCACCAATGCCTGCTTCAATGGTGGCGATATTACCTAATTTAACCAAGGCAACCAGTGTCGCAATCACAAACAAGTCCAACATTGACCAACGACCTATCCATTCAATAAAACGGTACATAAGTGTGCGTTGTCGCACGCTCATCGCCCAGCGAAATTGAACAGACAGTAGCAGTATAATCAGCCCTACAAGTTTCAATAAAGGGACAGCAATACTGGCAATAAATACCACTGCTGCGATGGGAATCATACCTGCTTTAGCGAGTTCTATGACGCCTGAAAGAATGGTGTCGGCTTGCCCTGAACCAAAAAAATTAATGTGTGTAATAGGGTACATGTTGGCAGGAATAAACATAATGATTGCGGCCAGGGTAAGTGCCCAAGCATAAGCCAGACTATGAGGTGTTCGCCAATGAAGACGCGTGTGGCAGCGTGGACAGCGCCAGTGTTGTGAATGGGGAACTGGACGCGAAAGCTTATGGCATGTAGCGCAAACCAGCCAGCCAGCTTCTTTTGCGGTCATCATGGTTTGACGCATTTTAAAGTAAAGCCTTTGGTGGGTTGGGAACTTGCTCGAGCTTGTGCCAGATTAAATGATGGTCAAGTACGACACTTGTTGCCATAGCACAGACCATCAAGGCAACAAAACACCCTAAGCCAAGGCCAAAGTGTAATGCAGCCAAATCTATTAGTTTAACAACAGACACTAAAACGCCTAGCATATAAACTTCCAGCATGGCCCAGCTATCTAAATGTTGATACCAGGTAAACGCTTTGGCTAAGGAGAGCTTTGACCATGAGCGTTTAATACCGATCAGTACATAAAACAGCAGCAGTTTTTTGAATAAAGGGGCAAGCATGCTGCAAAAAAGCACTAACAGTGCGGCCCACCAAATATCATGTGCAAAAAGCGTAACAATGCCTGCAAAGACCGTATCAAATTGAGATTGGCCAAGCATCTCCATTGACATAATGGGTAAAAACATTGCAGGAATATACAAGAGTAGTCCTGTGATATTCAGGGCTAGACTGCGCTCTAAGCTGTTATTGCGAGCACTGTACAGTTGATATCCGCAACGGGGACAGCAGGCTTTAGTGCCTGAGGGGAGTGCTTTATAGGGCAATAACAGATCACATTCATGACAAGCAATCAATTCCTTCATGGTTGTACTATTGTGTAACGGACCAAAATGTGAGTAAAAAATCGCTCAGTGTATACTTACCCAGGCGAATTAGGATTAACGTATTAATTAGTGTGTGCCTTTTGCTTGAGGGCACTTCTATAAAGCTACCAAGTAACACGCCTTGATAGTGACAATTAATAATCATAGATGATCCCTTTTGACTTACCTAAGCATAAATTGAGTTAGTACTATCTTAACTATAAATGTGTGACCTAATTTAGGTATACTCTGCTCAGTTTGCCGTAAATATGTCGTGAAACGAGTTGTAAGAGAGCACATTGTGAATTGTCGAAGTGATTGTGGAGCCTGTTGTATAGTACCTTCAATTAGTTCGCCTTTGCCGGGTATGCCAAATGGTAAGCCTGCAGGTCAACGTTGCCTCCATTTACTGTCTGATTATCGCTGCGCCTTATTCAATGATCCTCGTCGACCGACGGTTTGTGGTCAGTTTCGTGCAGAGGACACCGTTTGTGGTGCAAATGCAGAACAAGCTTTTGAAATTTTGACGTTACTGGAAATTTCAACCCAAGGATAAGCAAGTGTTGCCCAAGAGTAAGAAAGAATATTGAAATTATTGGTAGGCCGCTTACTTAGCCAATCAGATGAATAAATAGGATGGGAATATTGAGCTTATTGCTGTTTGGTGTAACGGCAATAAACTCAATAATGTTGAGGACGAGAATTTTTGGGGAGCGGGCCGTTTAAACGCTACGCTGGTTTACAGGAACATAATCACGCGTTTGAGCGCCTGTATATAATTGACGGGGGCGGCCAATGCGATAGGGGCCACTGATCATTTCATGCCAGTGAGCTATCCATCCAGGTGTTCTTCCTGTGGCAAAAATAACGGTAAACATTTCAGTAGGAATACCAATCGCTTTTAAAATAATCCCTGAGTAGAAATCCACATTGGGGTAAAGCTTTTTCTCTACAAAGTATTCATCTTCTAATGCAATCTTTTCCAGACGTTTTGCTATTTTGAAGAGAGGATCGTCTTCTAAGCCCAATTCACTCAATACTTCATCACACGTCTGTTTCATCACTTTGGCGCGGGGGTCAAAGTTTTTGTAGACACGGTGACCAAAACCCATTAAACGGAAGGGGTCGTCTTTATCTTTGGCACGGGCGATATATTTATCAATATGTTTTTCATCGCCAATTTCTTGCAGCATATTTAATACGGCTTCATTGGCACCACCATGCGCAGGTCCCCATAATGCGGCAATACCTGCGGCTATACAGGCAAAAGGGTTAGCGCCTGAGGAACCAGCTAAACGCACAGTAGACGTGGAAGCATTTTGCTCATGATCAGCATGAAGCAGGAAAATCCGATCCATTGCCCGTGCAATAATCGGGTTCACTTCTGTGTCTTCACAGGGGGTACCGAAAAGCATGTGTAGAAAGTTTGCTGAGTAATCCAAGTTATTGCGTGGGTATACGAAAGGTTGACCTTTTGAGTATTTATAACTCATTGCCGCCAGGGTAGGCATTTTTGATATTAAACGGAATGCGGCAATTTCACGGTGACGTTCGTTACTAATATCAAGCGAGTCATGATAAAACGCTGATAATGCGCCCACCACACCACACATAACGGCCATCGGGTGTGCATCACGACGGAAACCATTGAAGAAGTTACGCAACTGTTCATGCGCCATGGTGTGTTTACGAATAATTTCTTCAAATTCCCGTAACTCTGATTGTAATGGCAGTTCACCATAAATCAGCAAAAAACAGCTTTCCAAGTAGGTGGAATGTTCAGCCAGCTGTTCAATAGGATAGCCACGATGAAGCAAAATCCCCTTGTCACCATCAATGTAAGTGATTTTGGATTCGCAGGCTGCAGTGGATACAAACCCAGGATCGTAGGTAAACAAGCCTTCGCCAGTAAGGCTGCGAACATCTACCACATCTGGGCCCATGCTACCAGAGTAAACAGGTAGTTCAAGCTGCTTCCCGTCAATGGTTAATAATGCTTTTTTTTCAGCCATAGATGGCCTCCTATCATGTCATTCTTGTAAAGCTCATGCATAGTAATAAAAGGGAACACCAACCATACTGTGTTACGTATTATGTGTATTATTTTCTCCCTGATCACTTACTGCGATGATCCGCTCACCTCTCTCTTGTTGGACAGTAGCCCAAGAAAGGTGTTTTGTAAGTTTATTTAATCACGTAGCAATATAGTTTTGATCAAAGACTAATTACGTAACTCAGTTTCTTTCTAGATTAAGCTGCACAGATAAAATAACGTTAGAGCCTCAGTATTTTTTTGTGACAGGGATGGGCTCTGGTTATCAAGGGCGGTTAACGTGGTTATAGGTCAGTCATTTTATGGTTAACCGGCACCTAGTATTATGCACCATTTGTGTGGTTATTAATTGGTATTGCTTTTATTTTTTATGCCTAATAACGTCAGCTATTAGCAATCATTTTCTGTTCGCTAGAAGTGACTATGACACACATTAGATATAAATAACTACTAATTGGTGGCGCAAGACTATAAGGTGATTCATCGTTTTGTCAAATAGTTAGATTATAACCTGTAAGTAAGATCAGTAACATTACGAAAATTCTTGTATTTGACTACAAAAGTTTGACTGGCGCTAAAAGTGAATTGTGAGTCACTTTTTCTATTACCTAATAGCACATCTGTTGAGTAATGCTTAAAAAAACAATCGATCAGCAGTCAGTATATTTGTCAAACAATAGCCTACATTTCATGATTATTATGAGGTAAATTTCTGAAATAAAGTTTATCCATAGAAAAAGCATGGTTTTTTTTAAGCAGTGAATTTCCCTTCAACTGTTTTGCATTTCTTGTGCAGCCCTTGCTGTGTCCTAGCTACGTAACATTACACGATTGTAATTAATACTCGTTCTATTTATACTTCTTGCCGATATTGACAGGCTGGCTAACGCCTTTAATAAATTCTAACCTAATTAAGGAACCTGTCATCAAAATAGCCTCATCCAAATAATTATCGCCTTAGTTATATATTAGGCCTTATTGAGTGTGAAGAACCGTGAATAGCAAGAGACCTGTTAATCTCGACCTCAGAACAATAAAACTTCCACTTCCTGCTTACACATCGATTTTGCACCGTATTTCTGGTGTCATCCTGTTTATTGGTATTGCCTTTCTACTTTGGGCATTTGATACCTCATTAAGCAGCCAAGAAGGGTTTAATGCCATTAAAGCAACACTTGCTCACCCATTCGCCAAATTAATTACCTGGGGATTAGTGTCAGCTTTGTTATACCACTTTGTGGCGGGTATTAAGCACTTACTGATGGATATTGATATCGGTGATGGTAAGGAAAGCGGCACATTAGGTGCCAAAGCAACAATCGCTGTATCAGTGGTACTGATTGTATTGGCAGGAGTGTGGATATGGTAACCAATGTAACCAACTTGTCACGAAGTGGTTTGTATGACTGGATGGTGCAGCGTGTCTCAGCCATTGTATTAGCGGCTTATGTCGTGTTTATGCTGGGGTATTTGTTGTTTCACCCAGGTTTGACTTATACCGAGTGGACGCAGTTATTTAGTTCAACATGGGTACGTGTCTTCAGTTTATTAGCAATAGTGTCGTTAGGTGCACATGCTTGGGTAGGTATGTGGACAATTTCAACTGATTATCTCACTGAGCAAACTCTGGGAAGTAAAGCTGTTGTCGTACGCTTTGCTTTTCAAGCGCTGTGTGGCATTGCCATGTTTGCTTATTTTGTTTGGGGTATTCAGGTTCTTTGGGGGCTATAACTGATGACATCACTACGTACTCTAAGTTTTGACGCAATTGTTATTGGCGGTGGTGGTGCTGGTCTACGGGCTGCTCATCAGCTTACTCAGGCAGGTATTAATACAGCCTGTATCAGTAAAGTATTTCCTACTCGTTCGCACACTGTTTCTGCACAGGGTGGGATTACCTGTGCCATTGCCAGTGCTGACCCAAATGATGATTGGCGTTGGCATATGTATGACACGGTCAAAGGGTCTGACTTTATTGGCGATCAGGATGCCATTGAGTATATGTGCTCAGTGGGTCCTCAAGCTGTCTTTGAGCTGGATCACATGGGATTGCCTTTTTCTCGAACAGAGAAGGGTAGAATTTACCAGCGTCCATTTGGTGGACAGTCCAAAGATTTTGGTAAAGGTGGGCAGGCTGCCAGGACCTGTGCAGCGGCAGATCGAACAGGACACGCCTTACTTCATACCCTTTACCAAGCTAATTTAAAAGGCGGTACCACGTTCCTTAATGAGTGGTATGCCGTCGACTTGGTTAAAAATCAGCAAAACCAAGTAGTGGGTGTCATTGCTATTTGTATAGAGACGGGTGAAGTCTATTACGTTAAAGCTAAAGCCACCATCTTAGCGACTGGTGGAGCAGGGCGTATTTACCAGTCAACCACCAATGCCTTGATTAATACTGGTGATGGTATTGGTATGGCTCTGCGTGCAGGCTTCCCTGTACAGGATATGGAAATGTGGCAGTTCCACCCAACGGGTATTCATGGAGCGGGTGTGTTAGTCACAGAAGGTTGTCGTGGTGAGGGTGGTTACCTTATCAATAGCGAAGGTGAGCGTTTTATGGAGCGCTATGCTCCTAATGCGAAAGACTTAGCGGGCCGTGATGTGGTAGCACGTTCCATGATTTTGGAAATCCTTGGTGGCCGTGGCTGTGGGCCGAATAAAGACCACGTACTGTTGAAGCTGGATCACCTGGGTGAAGAAACGCTAAACCTTCGTTTGCCTGGCATTTTGGAACTATCCAGAACATTTGCCCATGTTGACCCTGTTAAAGAACCAATCCCTGTGATTCCAACCTGTCACTACATGATGGGTGGTATACCCACTAATATTGGTGGTCAAGCTCTATCCCAAGACCATAAAGGACGTGATGTCACTATCGACGGTTTGTTTGCCTGTGGTGAGGCAGCTTCTGTATCAGTACATGGTGCTAACCGTCTGGGTGGTAACTCACTGTTGGATTTGGTGGTGTTTGGTCGTGCTGCAGGCCTGCATATTGAAAAAATGCTAAATGAAGGCTTTGATACGGCAGATGCGACTGATACCGATATTGAACAGGCACTGGCTCGTCTTAACCGCTTAAATAATACAGCATCAGGCGAGAAAGTGGCTGATGTACGTGCTGACTTGCAGAAAACCATGCAGCTTTACTTTGGTGTATTCCGCACTGGGGAAGCTATGCAGGAAGGTCTGAAAATGCTGAATAGCATTGGTGAGCGCATGAAAAATGTGTGCTTGGAAGATAGCAGCCAAGCGTTCAATACTGCAAGAATTGAAGCTCTTGAGCTGGAGAATTTATTTGAAGTCGCGATGGCTACGGCTGTTGCGGCAGAGGCCCGTAAAGAAAGTCGAGGTGCTCATGCACGTGAAGATTATACTGAGCGGGATGATAAGAACTGGCTGAAACATTCACTGTACTTTCCTCTCGAAAAACGCGTTGGTAAGCGAGATGTCAATCAATCGCCTAAGACTGTAGAAGCTTTCCAACCAGTTAAAAGAACGTATTAAGGGGAGGTCGAGATGTTAGTTAGTGTTTACCGCTACAATCCAGAGAAAGATAACGCCCCATTTATGCAGGACTTTGATATTCAGTTACCTGAGGGTAAGGATATGATGGTGCTGGATGTGCTGGGTTTATTGAAAGAAAAGGATCCAACTCTCACTTATCGCCGATCTTGTCGTGAGGGTGTATGTGGCTCAGATGGAATGAATATCAATGGTACTAATGGCTTAGCCTGTATTACCCCTGTAACACAAGCGGTGGGAAATAGTGATAAGCTGGTGCTGAGACCATTGCCTGGACTACCTGTAGTTCGTGACTTGGTCGTGGATATGAGCCAGTTTTATAAACAATACGAAAAAATTAAACCTTATTTGCAGAACGATACACCCGTTCCTGCGATCGAAAGATTACAAACACCGGAAGAACGGGAGAAACTCGACGGTCTTTATGAGTGTATTCTTTGCGCTTGTTGCTCTACATCATGCCCTTCATTCTGGTGGAACCCTGACAAGTTTGTTGGTCCGGCGGGATTGCTTCAGGCTTATCGCTTTTTAGTGGATAGCCGTGATACGCATACCGAAGAGCGTCTTGCTGCACTAGATGATCCATTTAGTGTATTTCGCTGCCGCGGCATTATGAACTGTGTCAATGTATGTCCCAAAGGGTTGAACCCAACCCGAGCCATTGGACACATACGACAAATGTTGTTGAAGAGCGGTACTTAATCGCAATTATGCTGGATGTACGCTTTTTTCTTGCGCCATAAAAAACGCTGAAATAGCGTACTCAGCAATAGCAGTGAAATGAGTGCCTGGTTTTACTGGCCCCTAAAGGAATGAATTATAGTGACCGGTGAGCCATGGTGTTCTCACAACGTCCACTAAGCCTTGTATCTCATGGGGTAGCTAAGAATGCAAGAAGGTGTCATGCAGCGGATGTGGCAGACAGGCCATATATCCGGTGGTAATGCTGCATATGTCGAAGAGCTCTACGAAACATATATCCAGGATCCCAATGCCGTTCCTGAGGAGTGGCGAAATTACTTTGAAAAGTTACCCGTCATCAGTGGTATTTCTACTCAAGACGTTCCCCACTCTACCATTCGTGAACATTTCTTATTACTGGGAAAAAATCGCGCTAAATCCAAGCTATTAACCCCAGCCTCATTATCTACAGAGCATGAGAAAAAACAGGTTCAGGTAATGGAGCTGATTGAGGCCTATCGCTTACGTGGGCATCAAAATGCTAGATTGGACCCATTAGGTTTGCAACAACGTCCCCCCGTGTTAGACCTCACCATTGAGCATCATGGTTTGTCCAAAGCGGATATGGATACGTTGTTTCGCTCAACATCTTTAAATATTGGTCAAGAAGAAGCGCCACTAAGCACCATTGTTGAGGCTCTCCAGCAAACTTACTGTAGCTCTGTCGGTGCAGAGTTTATGCATATTGTGAACTCTGATGAGCGGCACTGGTTTCAACAGCGTTTAGAAAGTGTGCGTGCTCATCCAGATTACAGTGCTGAAACTAAACTACATATTTTAGAGCGTTTAACGGCTGCTGAAGGTTTGGAAAAATACTTAGGCACAAAATATCCTGGTACTAAGCGTTTTGGCTTAGAAGGGGGTGAGACGCTGGTACCCATGGTGGATGAAATTATTCAGCGTGCGGGTGCTTATGATGTAAAAGAGCTAGTGATTGGTATGGCACACCGTGGCCGGCTCAATTTACTGGTTAATATCTTGGGTAAAAATCCAGCTGATTTATTCAGTGAGTTTGAAGGTAAGCGGTTTTTTGAAAAAGGCTCGGGCGATGTTAAATATCACCAGGGTTTTTCTTCGAATGTGATGACTCCGGGTGGTGAAGTCCACTTAGCGATGGCCTTCAACCCCTCACATCTGGAAATTGTTGCACCTGTAGTACAAGGTTCTGTGCGTGCCCGTCAGGACCGTCGTAAAGACGATAAGCAAGAACTTGTGTTGCCCATTACCCTGCATGGAGATGCTGCGTTTGCTGGACAAGGGGTGGTGATGGAAACCCTGCAACTGTCGCAAACTCGGGCGTATAAGACAGGTGGTACCATTCATATCATCATTAACAATCAGGTTGGTTTTACCACCAGTGCTGAAGATGCACGTTCAACGGAATACTGTACTGATATTGCCAAAATGGTACAGGCGCCAATTCTGCATGTTAATGGGGATGATCCTGAAGCCGTGTTGTTTGTAACTCGATTAGCGCTGGACTACAGGATGCAGTTTAAGAAAGACGTCGTTATTGACCTGGTGTGCTACCGTCGTCGAGGTCATAACGAGGCAGATGAGCCTGGCGCAACTCAGCCCCAAATGTATGATGTGATTAAAAAACACAGCACTACGCGTACACTGTATGCAGAAAAATTAGTGCAAGATGATGTTTTGACTCAAGAAGACGATACACGTCTGATTGAAGATTATCGTCAGGCATTAGACAACGGGCAGCATGTGGTCAAAAGTCTGGTCAAAGAGCCAAACCGGGAACTGTTTGTTGACTGGACACCTTACTTGGGTCATGAATGGACAGCACGACATGATACGTCTGTATGTTTACAAACATTACAGGAATTAGCCCATAAACTGTGTGAAATTCCAGAAGGTATTGTCCTACAACGTCAGGTGGGCAAAATTAATGATGACCGCCGGAAGATGGCTGCAGGTGCGTTAGCGATCAACTGGGGATTTGCTGAAACGATGGCCTATGCCACGTTATTAATGGAAGGTCATCCAGTACGCATAACAGGGCAGGATGTTGGCCGAGGCACTTTCTCTCATCGTCATGCTGTGCTGCATAGTCAAAAAGAAGATGAAGTCTATATCCCACTTTGTCATTTAGCTGAAAATCAGCCACGTATTGATATTTACGACTCCATTTTATCAGAAGAAGCCGTGTTGGCTTTTGAATATGGTTATGCAACGACAACCCCTAATGCATTGGTCGTATGGGAAGCGCAGTTTGGTGACTTTGCTAACGGTGCACAGGTTGTTATTGACCAGTTTATTACCAGTGGTGAACATAAGTGGGGACGTTTATGTGGACTCACCATGTTGTTACCTCATGGCTATGAAGGGCAGGGGCCAGAGCATTCTTCAGCACGACTTGAGCGCTTTCTACAGTTGTGTGCTGAACATAATATTCAGGTATGTATCCCGACGACACCTGCACAAGTCTTTCACATGTTGCGTCGCCAAATGCTACGTCCATTGCGTAAGCCATTGATTGCGCTGACGCCTAAAAGCTTGTTGCGTCATAAATCAGCAACTTCTTCACTGGAGGATTTGGCCGAAGGCTCATTCCAGACCGTACTGCCAAACCATCAAGAGCTGCCTGCAGAGCAAGTAAAACGCTTTATTATGTGTAGTGGTAAGGTGTATTACGACCTGTTGGAAAAACAATTGGCCGATGATATTCAAGATGCTGTTGTGGTGCGCATTGAGCAACTTTACCCTTTCCCTCATGAAGATTTATCGAGCATTTTCTTGCAGTATCCAAACATAGAAAAAGTGGTGTGGTGCCAGGAAGAGCCGATGAACCAGGGGGCTTGGTATTCCAGTCAGCATCATATGCGTCGAGTGATTGCTGAACATAGTAATCCGTCGCTGTATTTAGAATATGCTGGTCGAGAGGCTTCTGCGGCACCCGCCAGTGGCTTTATGTCCACCCATGTGGAAGAACAGCAGCGTCTCGTCGACACTGCTTTTACTGTGTAACTCACGCTAATAACGATTACTTTGGTAATACGCTGTATTTAACGATAAGTATTAAAGGAATTCTCATGGCCACTGAAATAAAAGCGCCTACATTTCCTGAATCGGTTGCCGATGGTACGGTAGCCACTTGGCACAAGCAGCCTGGGGATGCTTGTTCTCGCGATGACCTGTTGGTGGATATTGAAACAGATAAAGTGGTATTGGAGGTTGTAGCGCCTGCCGAGGGCGTGCTACAGGAAATCGTGAAGGGGGAAGGTGAAACCGTCACTAGCGAAGAACTGATTGCTATTTTTGCTGAAGGTGCTGTTACCTCCGCTAAACCTGCTGCATCCGCTAAAGCCGCAGAGCCTGCTTCGCCAGCAGCAAAAACGAATGATGAGTCGCCAATTTTAAGTCCAGCAGCACGTAGGCTGGCAGAAGAGCATGGTATTGATCCACAAGAGATTCCTGGCTCTGGTAAAGGGGGACGTGTTACTAAAGAAGATACACTCAAGTATATTGAGTCACAGTCTACGACCAAGACGACAACAGCACCTTCGACACCTAAACCCACAACGGTCACGCCAGAACCTAAAGCACCTGTATTCGCTGGTGAGCGAGTGGAAAAACGCGTACCTATGACGCGGCTGCGTGCCCGTGTTGCTCAGCGACTGGTGGAAGCACAGCAAACCGCAGCCATGTTGACCACGTTTAATGAAGTCAATATGCAGCCCATCATGGAACTTCGCAGCCGTTATAAAGAGCTGTTTGAGAAGAAGCACAATGGTGTTCGGCTTGGCTTTATGTCGTTCTTTGTTAAAGCAGCAGTTGAAGCGCTGAAGCGTTTTCCTGCGGTAAATGCATCTATCGATGGTAATGATATTGTGTATCATGGCTATCAAGACATAGGTGTTGCTGTGTCTTCAGATCGGGGATTGGTTGTCCCAGTTTTGCGTAGTGCCGAGAATATGGGGTTGGCAGAAATAGAAGCCACTATTCGTGAATACGGACTCAAAGCGCGTGATGGTAAACTGGGAATTGACGAAATGACGGGGGGAACCTTTACCATCTCCAATGGTGGTGTTTTTGGTTCGCTATTATCAACCCCCATTCTGAACCCACCACAAAGCGCCATTTTGGGAATGCATAAGATTCAGGATCGCCCAATGGCGGTAAATGGTAAGGTAGAGATCTTACCTATGATGTATCTGGCGTTATCTTATGACCACCGGCTGTTAGATGGTAAAGAAGCCGTTTCTTTTCTGGTGACCATCAAGGAGCTATTGGAAGATCCTGCGCGGATGCTTTTAGATATTTGATGTTATTGGAAATAGTGGCCTGACTTCTCCTCTTTTTTGAGGAGAAGTGGTACTGTTTGCATCGCGAAAAAACGCAAGTTAGGAAACAGAAATGGCACAAAAATTTGATGTTGTTGTTATTGGTTCAGGGCCTGCAGGGTATGTCGCTGCTATTCGTGCTGCCCAATTAGGTTTGAAAACCGCTTGTATTGAAAAGTGGACACGTGAAGATGGTAAACAAGCTTTAGGTGGCACGTGTTTGAATGTGGGCTGCATTCCATCAAAGGCACTATTAGATAGCTCATACAAGTATGAGTCGGCACATAAAGAATTTAAATTACACGGTATCAGCCTGGATAATTTGAAAGTTGATGTTTCAACTATGCTGGCCCGGAAAAACAAGATTGTAAATAATCTAACGACAGGTGTTGCAGGTTTATTTAAAGCCAACGGCGTGACGTCTTTACACGGTATGGGCAAGGTGCTTCCTGGCAAACAAGTGGAATGGACCAAACAGGATGGCAGCAGCGAAGTTTTGGACGCTGAAAATATTATTATTGCCACTGGATCTGTGCCTATCGATATCCCACCAACTCCATTAACGGAAGAGTTAATCGTTGACTCCACAGGTGCGCTGGAATTTACCGAAGTGCCTAAGCGTTTAGGCGTTATTGGTGCAGGTGTTATTGGTTTAGAGTTGGGTTCAGTTTGGGCGCGTTTAGGGTCTGAGGTTGTTGTTCTTGAAGCACAAGAAGCCTTTTTATCAGTAGCAGACCAGCAAATTGCCAAAGAAGCCTTGAAAGTATTCAAAAAACAAGAATTGGATATTCGCTTAGGCTGTCGTGTCACGGGGTCTGAAAATAAAGGCCAGGAAGTCATCGTAAAATATCTGGATGACAAAGGTGAAGAGCAACAAATTACCTTTGATAAATTAATTGTTGCTGTTGGTCGTCGCCCTTATACCGAAGGCCTGTTAGCACCTGGCTGTGGTGTAAACTTGGATGAGCGCGGCGCAATTTTTGTTGACGACCAGTGCCGTACAGACGTACCAGGCATTTATGCAGTAGGCGATGTGGTTCGTGGTCCTATGTTGGCTCACAAAGGTTCTGAAGAAGGCATCATGGTTGCAGAGTTGATTACTGGTCAGGCTGCACAAATGAATTATGACCTTATTCCTTCAGTCATCTACACTCATCCAGAGATAGCATGGGTCGGTAAAACAGAGGAAGAATTGAAAGCCAGTGGTGAACCCTACAAAGTGGGTACTTTCCCATTTGTGGCCAGTGGTCGTGCAATGGCCTCTAACGAGACAGAAGGTATGGTGAAAGTGGTGGCTGATGAAGCAACTGACCGTATCCTTGGTGTTCATGTTATTGGACCAAGTGCAGCAGAACTGGTACAGCAGGGTGCTATTGCTATGGAGTTTGGCTCTAGTTCTGAAGACTTGGGCTTGATGATTTTCTCTCACCCCACTGTTTCTGAAGCATTGCATGAAGCTGCGTTGGCAGTTGATGGACATGCGATTCATATTGCGAACCGCAAAAAACGTAAATAACTCTGATTAAACGCAATATATATTTAGGCTGGTGGGAAGTTACCCAGCCTAAGTATAAGAATTCCTCTTCCCGTTAATAGTGAGTTCAGCTACTTGAGAACATCGAAGGCAAACTTGCGATTGGTTGGGAAGTAAAATAAGCAGCAGCCAGATAACAATGAAGCATTACCCGTTATCTATTCCCATTATTGATAATGAATAAGTAAAGAGGTAGTGACGGTTGCTGTAGGGCAGTTGGGAGGCTGTCGGGCTTAGCCGCCCATTTGGTCCGCAGAACTAGATTTCTGCTGGTAACTTGGCGTAACCAGGCAAAATGGTAATAAGGCATGAATTTGCACGAATATCAGGCAAAGCAACTCTTTGCTGAATATGGCTTGCCCGTATCTCAAGGGTACGCGGTAGATACTCCAAAAGCAGCCGTTGAAGCGGCCGATCGTATTGGTGGTGACACATGGGTCGTTAAAGCTCAGGTCCATGCGGGTGGACGGGGTAAAGCGGGTGGCGTTAAGGTTGTTAGCACCAAAGAAGATGTTAAAGAATTTGCTGAAAAATGGCTTGGCAATAACCTGGTCACTTATCAAACGGACGAAAAAGGGCAGCCTGTTAGTAAAATTCTGGTTGAGTCCTGTACCGATATTGCGAAAGAGCTGTACTTGGGTGCAGTTGTCGATCGTGGCACTCGCCGTATTGTATTTATGGCATCCACGGAAGGTGGTGTAGAAATTGAAAAGGTTGCCGAAGAAACGCCTGAGAAAATCCTCAAGGCTGAAATTGATCCATTAGTGGGTGCTCAACCTTATCAGGCGCGTGATTTGGCCTTTAAACTGGGACTACAAGGCGATCAAATCAAACAGTTTACTAAAATCTTTTTGGGCTTAGCCAAGCTATTTAAAGCGCATGATCTGGCACTGCTTGAAGTAAACCCTCTGGTTATTACGGATGCAGGTAATCTGCATTGTCTGGATGCAAAAATTAATATCGACAGTAATGCGTTGTATCGTCAGCCCAAACTGCAGGATATGCATGATCCTTCGCAAGAAGACCCTCGTGAAGCCCATGCCGCACGTTGGGAGCTTAACTATGTAGCGCTGGACGGTAACATTGGTTGTATGGTCAATGGTGCGGGTTTGGCTATGGGCACCATGGATATTGTTAAGTTACACGGTGGCGCACCGGCTAACTTCCTCGATGTCGGGGGTGGTGCAACGAAAGAGCGTGTATCTGAAGCCTTTAAAATTATCCTGTCAGATGACAATGTCAAAGCCGTTCTGGTGAATATCTTTGGTGGTATTGTTCGCTGTGACCTGATTGCTGACGGCATTATTGGTGCAGTGAAAGAGGTCGGCGTTAGTGTGCCTGTTGTTGTTCGCCTAGAAGGCAACAATGCTGAATTAGGGGCACAAAAATTAGCAGACAGTGGACTGGCAATTATCGCAGCTTCAAGTCTGACCGATGCTGCTCAACAGGTAGTGAAGGCTGCGGAGGGTAACTAGGCATGAGCGTACTGATAAATAAAGACACCAAAGTAATCTGTCAGGGTTTTACTGGCTCACAAGGTACCTTCCATTCAGAACAGGCCATTGCTTATGGCACTAAAATGGTCGGTGGTGTAACACCAGGCAAAGGCGGTCAAACCCATCTAGGCTTACCTGTATTTAATACCGTTGCTGAAGCCGTTGCTGCCACAGGGGCTGAAGCTTCTGTTATTTATGTGCCTGCACCTTTCTGTAAAGATTCTATTCTAGAAGCGGCGAATGCAGGTATTAAATTGATCGTCTGTATTACAGAGGGTATTCCAACGCTGGATATGCTTGACTGTAAAGTGAAGTGCGACGAGTTAGGTGTACGTTTGATTGGTCCTAACTGTCCTGGTGTGATTACTCCTGGTGAGTGTAAGATTGGTATTATGCCTGGTCACATACATAAGCCAGGTAAAGTAGGAATCGTATCTCGTTCAGGTACCTTGACTTACGAAGCCGTTAAACAAACAACAGATTATGGTTTTGGTCAGTCTACCTGTGTTGGCATTGGTGGTGATCCCATTCCTGGTAGCAACTTTATTGATATTTTGGCGATGTTTGAACAAGACGAACAAACTGAAGCCATTGTGATGATCGGTGAAATTGGTGGTACTGCAGAAGAAGAAGCCGCTGCTTACATTAAAGCCAATGTCACTAAACCCGTGGTGTCTTATATTGCAGGGGTAACCGCACCTCCTGGTAAACGTATGGGACACGCTGGTGCGATTATTGCCGGTGGTAAAGGTACAGCCGATGAAAAATTCGCAGCTTTAGAAGACGCTGGTGTTAAAACAGTACGTAGTCTGGCTGATATTGGTCAAGCGTTGGCTGAAGTGACGGGTTGGAAATAAATCAAAGTTTAATAAAATTAGACTTTGAACAAAAAAGGCAGCGTAAGCTGCCTTTTTTATTGATTTCATCGATGAAAATTTTGACGTAAAGTAGCTATAAAACCGTTAATGATGTTACCCAAAAGACGTTAGTCGTTGTAAATAATGTCTACTGTCTCAGCTGCATAACCTAATCTTGTTTCTGGTTTTAGAGAAAATAGTCGGCTTTTGGGTTTATAGTTATCTCTATAATCATGATATGTTTTGTAGGCAGAAAGTTCTCCATATCTTGTATCATTTACAAAATCAATGTTGCTATAAAAAGATGTATCTGTTGAGAGTGCCTCAGTCCAAGTTAACGTTCTGTTATTTGCTTTAATCAGCGTTCCTTTACCAAAATAAGCGCCTTTAAGTGATGCTCCATCAGAAATATAATCATCGGTGCTTGCCTTATTGGAAGCCAATGCAATGTGTCTTGAGAGTTGTCCGCCATTTTGGTACATAGACTTAGCCCAAGTTTGATCTGGTATTAAGTACCGAAGTGATTGTATAGTGCTGCCATTGGTTTTTTTAATGGTAGTTTCAGCATAATATTTATTGGATTTCTTGATGATTTCAGATGACATTAAATATTTTTTACCAGGTGATAATGAAACATTGGTGTCATCCCATTTACTCCCACTAAAAATAATTTGCCATCCTTCATTTTTATCATAAATTACACCAGCGTCATAACCTTTCCAGCCACTACCCGCATCTTTATAAAATCCAAAAAACATTTCTGGATTGGTATTGGTACCAATACTTCGATCACCTGTCGCTCCATACGCCCAGGGTATAATTATCTCATTTTGGATTCCTTTGAAATTATCACCAATGGCAACTCGGTAGCTGTGGTATCCATTATCGGTTTCTTGAGCTGCGTATGTCACTGGTTGGTTGCATATGGCTACAAGTAGCATGACTAGCATCGCAGAATTTTTCTTTATGGTGAGTTTTTTCATTATTATTTCCTTGCTTGTTAGTAATAGAATATTTTTATTATATACATCAAAAGATGTATAAGTTTGTATGATTTAAATCACTATGCAAGTAAATGATATAAGTGTTGTGCTTTAATAGTATAATTTTCAGCTTTGTTAAAATAAGTATTTACCTGACTAAAAAACTTTGGAACGTTAAGAGTTTGGGGTTTGATCAGCTGATTTTGATTTTTGCAAAAAAAACTGAAAAAAATACTTATAACATGGTTAGCTTGTTGTTTTTTTACTTAAGAACTCGTAGTAGTTGCTTTGTTCGGTTTTATGTTATCAATATTAGTGTATAAAAACAGCTGTAATATATTATTATTTAATTAAAATCATGAATTTTTTGCTGCCGTTTCCTTTCTTTCAATGAATAGTTCGAAGTGCGTTACCAAGCCTTAGTCTTGTCAGTCGGACATTGAGGTATCACTGTTGTTTATTTAAGGATGGTTGATGGATAGGGTTGCAGAGTTTGAACTTTTTTTGAAAGGGTGCACTGTGTGCAGTAGCTACCAAGGGTAGTCTTCTATTGTAGGAAAATCTCAAAATGCAGGTGCTTTCTCTATGGGGAAATTAAATCGTTTATGTTTAGCTGGAATGGGAAATATTGTTTAACTATACTTTATCGTTTTATAGGTATGAATATTCTTAGTTTTGAATGAAGTATTTATAATTGTTACTGTGAGAATATTAAAGTAGAAGCTGCTATACCAGAACAAGTAACGAGCTGTAATTATTCTATATGCCATCGTTATCAAGCATTATGGAGCTATTATAAACCAGATGATGTTAAAATCAGTATAGGCGCTGCTGGCGAAAAAAGTTATATCTGGGGAGATAAAGAAATTGAATTTATACATTGCACTAATTGTGGTTGTATAATGTACTATCGTACAATTGCTGGAAGCCCTGAGCCTAGGGTTGCTGTTAACTTTAGAATGTCATCTGATGAGTTAATTACAAAAATACCTGTTCGTTATTTTAATGGTAAGGAATTACTGTAAAATTCGATTTGATATAAATAGACACTATTTAAAAATAGTGCTTTTTTTTGTGATAGCAACCAAGCTTCCAGGGAAGGATTTATTGCGTGTTTGAAGGGTGTTATGATGACTTTGAACAAAAGTGCTATAGAAAATGGCTTTTGTAATAAAGGTACAATTATACGTGGTTGCCTTGGTTGTTGTAACGATTATATTATTTTATATTGGATCTTATTGGCTAAATAGTTTGTTATAATAGCTCAATATAGCAGTCACTTGTTGTTCATCAATGATATGAGGTATTACACCATGTTCAAATAAGATATTTTCTAGTTGGCCTGTTGTAAAAAGCTTCTTTATACCCGTGTTATATATGACTCTAAGCTTTCGTCCTTTTGTATCTGTAGAAAAACCGACTAGGTAGACTTCTTGAAATCCGCGGGTAAATTTAAAGTTATTGATGTCAATATTATGCTCTTGAGCTGCTTGTCTTATACCTTCATCATAATCAATAAAATAGTCCAGACGACCTTGGGTGGTCATTATAAGACCCTGAAGAACATCTTTTACAAGAAATGTATTGTAGTGACTTTCGGGTAAAGTAATTTTTCTTTGAAATTCGTAACCTTTTACCCAACCGAGAGTTTTACCTGAAAATGATGTTGCGTCAGTGAAAAAAATATCTTGGCTATGAAAAAAGTCAACATTACCAATATCAATAGGAATGTGTGAGTAAATGAGTTTAAACGATTTTGAAAACTCACTTTCGACTAAAAAAATATCATTTTGATATGTTTCAACTGAGTGTCTAGCTCTTAGGTATGGCATTAATGACACATTCAATGTAGCCATTTTTTCTTCGAAAATAGCTTTTAGTACTGCTAAGTATAAGCCACTGCCATCTTCACTCGTATACCCTGGCCAGTTAACCGTCGCAATGTTGATTGAGGGTCGTTGGTTATTTTCAGGGCTGGCACATGAGTAAGGGGGTATAAGTAATATCCAGATAATAGAAAAGATATAAAAGGCGTAATGTAAATGTCGAAAAAAATTAATTTTTTTTAAAAGTATACTCATGGCTGGTCCTATTATGTAGACCTTAATCTAGACTGATAAGGTTATAAACTAAATTCAGTGTCTTGCTAAGCTCCTTTTATAATTACATGTGGAATTCATTGCTTTTGATATTTTAGTATTCCCTCTACTTGGCAGCAAGGTGGCTTGAATAACTTATGAATGGTGTAAATATACTGTTACCGAATATACCTTTCACAAATCATTTTTATACGCTTGTGGCACAAGGGGTATAAAGAACCTTCGTTTTGGGAATAATATTATGAGCATTTGGTCAATAAGACAGGTTCTTACTAATACCATAAGCAATCTGTTGTAATGCGCGAACTTATTTTACATTAAAACGGATAGGAATAAGAAAAGCTAAGCTATAACAAGATATTTTAATCAGTAGTCAGTAAATAGTGCAATTAAAACCTGTCGATGGGGCAGTTTTGTAGTAACAGTATTGACTAATATATGAGGGTATACACTCTAAAGAATCTCCTGTTTGTTGATGAGTAATTGTTTAAAAATAAGGTGATATTAATATATGAAAAAATCAGTAATCACATTTTTGGGGTTTTATGTGGTTAATCAGGATGAACTGGGTGTGAGATTAACACTGGGCAAATTTTCTGGTCATGTCTTTCCTGGGTTGGGATTTTGTATACCCATTTTACAAAAAATATATACGACTAAAAGCAGTATTCAAACTATTGACTTACCCGATCAGCAAGTGGTTTTGAATGGTAATGTATCTGTTACAATTTCAGGAACTGTTCATTTTCGTGTAGTTGATTCCCAGCAGGCATTACTTGAGGTTGTTGACTATCAGCAGAGTATTAAACAGCTGGCGTTGACAACAATTTCTGATGTTATTGGTACCAAAACAATCGAAGAGGTAAGAGGACAAAAAGCAGCCATCGCAGGAGAAATCGAGGATGTTATCCGGGTCACAACAAAGAAGTGGGGATTGGGTGATATAGACATTCGTTTAACTGATGCTAGTATGGAACCAAATCTCTTACGAGCAATGATGCGAGAAACCGAGGCTCAAAAAGAAGCAACAGCTCAACGGATTAAAGCTGAATCTGATCAAGTAACAGCGGATATCTTTTGTAAAGCTGCACGCCTTTTAGCATCATCACCTGGTGCGATGACGTTGAGGATTTTACAAACACTAAGTGATATTAGTAGTGATAAGTCCACAGTGGTTGTACCTATTCCAATTGATTTGCTATCAGGTTCAACTAGCACTTCAGCCTATTATAATGACATTGTTCCAGTAGCTGATATTGAAGTTATTAATAATCAGGTTTTTTGTTATTGTCCTAGTTGTGAACAGCGCTTTAATATCTCAGAGGTAGCTAAAAACGAGCGCTATGATAAAGATACTGATCTACCAGGAATTCAGCTTTCCTGTACTAAGTGTAAAACGCTATTTACAGTGTCTAAAATGAGATGAGAAATTATATACATTTTTGTAGGGCAAGAAATGTTATTTAATACACTGATACGATGTTTGAATATTATATGTAACATAGGTAAGCAATATTGAGTAATATTTTGGTGTTGTCTGTAAAAAGGATAATCGTTATCTGCCAATTTCTTTGGAAAATAGTACTTTGCTTAATATTTGCTAAATCGGTTAGTGCAGAAAGAATACCATTGACTGTTTTAGCCGATATAGATTACTACCCCTATAGTTTTGTTGAACAAGGTAAGGTAACAGGTGTCTATACGAAAATCATTAATCGGATATTACAGGATATGCATCGTTATCAGGTTACAATACAGGCGGTGCCTTGGAAAAGAGGTCTAAAAATGCTTGCTCAGGGGAAAGCATTTGCGATGTATCCTCCTTATAAAAAAAGAGTTTCTCGTCCTTTTATTGATCCTTATTCAAAACCCTTGATGAAGGAGGTTGTATCCGTTTTTTGTCGAGAAGATATTTTGGCCGTTAAACGTCCACGTTGGCCTCAGGATTATTATGGATTGACTATTGGTCTTAATGTGGGGTTTATTATGGGGGGCGCACAGTTTCATAAGGCCGTTCAAGAGGGCGCAATTACGATAAAAGAATATCCAAATAATCAAAGTAATTTAATACAAATGTTAATTGCACACGAAACAGATTGTTATATGAATGATCGTCAAGCAATTCTATGGACTATGCAGTATCTGAAAAAGAAAAGACCTATTAAGCAAATTGATCTTTTGGTTGAAGGAACAGCGGTATCTGTCGAGTATGGACATTTGGGTTATACGAACCAAAATTTAGAAAAGTACCCATTTAAGCAACATTTTGTTAATCAATTTGATCAGATTTTAGGGGAGTTGGAGTTATCTGGCGAGTTACAAACAATTATAAGTCAATATTGGGAAGAAGGGCTTATAGAACAACAGTGAATAGCTTATTGCTCTTCAAGTCCTTCTTATTAACGGCTTATTCATCATGTAACCGATAGTTAACTTGTTTTTGCTTGCCGGTGAAAATATAAAAACTATAGCAGTCTATTGTGGTTTTGGATGATTGAAAATATATCATTTTATCTTATTTGTACCTGTTAAATGTGTGTTTAATATCGGTGTTTTAGTAAGTGTTTTTTTGGTATTAGTTATACGTTTCTGTATGGGTTACAATGGAGCAGGCTAGTATAGTAAAACAGATAAAATATGCCACCTGAAGACCTTTTATGCTGTTGGCTATCCAAAAGGCATAAAAGGTGATTTAAGTTAGAAAAGAGGGAGGAGGTATTGCAAAAAGATAAAACAGGTTACAATCTAACGGCTGCATTTTTTTTGAGAGATAGTAAGGCAGCATCCGCTAATCGAAGTGCTTGTAAGCCATCATAGGCATTAGGTGTGCAATTTATGTTTTTTTCTTGTAGGGCATGTACGAAGTAAGCAAGTTCTAGTCGGTAAGCATCAGCATAACGCTCTAAAAAAAAGTGTAATGGCTTTTCATGTATTATACCGCTGCCACCACTGAAACAAAGGTTAGTTGCGGTATTATTATTGGCTTGTAGCATGCCTTGACTGCCTAAGACTTCAATTCGTTGGTCATAGCCATAGGTAGTTGCACGACTATTGTTAATCTGACACAGTTTACCAGAGGGGGTTTTTAAAATAACCATTGCAGAGTCAACATCATCTTGATCACCTATTGCAGGATCAATGATACAACTGGCATTGGCATAAACTTCACAAGGCTCTTCATCAAGTAACCAGCGTGCCATATCTAGGTCATGAATCATCATATCTCGAAATAATCCACCACTATGTGCAATGTATTCTATTGGCGGAGGAGAGGGATCTCGACTGGTAATACCTATTTGTTGGATTTGACCTACTTTGCCTTGATTAATGGCTTGTTTAAGTTGTGCAAATTGTGGATCAAAACGTCGGTTAAAACCAATAACACATAATGTGTCTTGTTGCTGTATTATTCGTAGACATTCGTCTACACGCTCACTATTTAAATCTATAGGTTTTTCACAAAATATTGCTTTTTGAGCTAGTGCGGCTTGAATAAGTATATCTGCATGAGTATCTGTAGGACTGGCGATGATGACAGCATTGATGGAATGATCATGTAAAGCAGTTGCTGTATCTACGCATTGTGCTTGATAACGTGCGGCTAATGTTTCAGCAGAGGCTTGGTTAACATCGATGATGTATTTTAAGTTTACACTTGCCAGTTGAGCGACATTGTTTGCATGGATTTTTCCAATGCGACCTGCACCAAATAAAGCTAAATTAATCATTGCAGACTCCTAACGATTTATACCCTTCCTGGTAAGGTTTATTGTGGTAGACGGCGTTTTATTGATTTAATTTTTGAGACGAGTTATTTATTTCTTCTTCGACCCGATAGGCCAAGCCGATAGCAATGGCCTGTGCTAAACACAGTGACGCTGTCAATGACCGGAAAGAACGTACTTCGGCTTCTTTTACCACAAAACAAACATCAGCATACTGTGTCAGAGGACTGAGCTGACTGTCAGTAATTACAATCAGCGGTATACCCTTTGGTTTTGCTATCAATGTGTCTTGTGTTTCTGTAGCGTAGGGTTTGAAACTTATTGCAATCAGAGCATCATTTTCAGAGACAGTTGTCGCTTGCTCACGGTACATACCACCAACGCCATCAATTAAAAAGGCTCGTTGCTCAATATGTCGAAGTGCATAAGCAAAGTAACTGGCAACCACAAATGAGCGGCGAAAACCAACAATATGAGTAGCTTGTGCTTGATAAATGATACTGACAGCTTTTTCTAAATCACTTGCATTTACTTCCTTAATCAGTTGATCCATGGCCACCATATTACTGGTAGTAAACTCCTCAAGTAATTCCATGGGTGAGGTATGCTGGGTAGTGTGTGATTGCTTGCGAGCCAGTCGAACACGTTCGTTATAACTTGGTGTATCTTCCACAAGCTTGGCACGAAAAAGCTTTTGCATGTCACTAAAGCCTTGAAAACCAAAAGCGTTAGCAAACCTGACCAAGGTGGAGGGAGGAACATCCGCATCACGGGCAATAATGGCAACAGTACCAAAAGCAACATCTTTTGGCCTTTCAAGCATAAAGTGAGCAACTTGACGTAAGCGTTTGCTTAATGTTTTGTGTCTGGTAGTTATTTCTGCTTCAAGTTCTGCCAGCGTCTCTGGTGGTATGCTGGTCATAAACAATTCCCTCTTATTATTCTTGCGTCGTTATAGCGTAAAATGGTAAAAAATGAAATAAATATTTTATTTATAAGGCATCTAGTTCATAAAATTAGAGTGAAATTGAAATAAATATTTCATTGTTAAGGGGGGTATAAATTCATTGACTCACTAATTAAAATTCAGATAAATCTAGGGGCACACTCTAAAAAAGTGCATTTTTAAAGGTATACCTATAAGGAAAGGTAGAATTAAGCCTTAAAAAAAGAACTAAGAGAGAACACTTTATGCTGATCACTCTTTAGATGAGCTAGCTGAATGAGTATTTCAGATAAAACTAAAGGAATTGAAGCTGTAATCAGAATAGTATTGACGAATTCAGGTAAAGGCTAAAGGATATAAAAATAATAGAATGCGCCTAGCCGTTAAAAATAACAACGAAAAAGGGAATTGTACCGTATGAAACGCCTACTATTACTTTGCATGAGTGTGTGTGGAATTTGGTGTTCTGTTGTGTTAGCCGATATGCCGCGAATAGTGGTCGTGAGTCACGGACAGCCACAAGATCCATTTTGGTCAGTGGTTAAAAATGGTGTTGATAATGCGGCACAAGAAGCCAAAGTAAAAATAGAATATCGTGCCCCCGACAGCTTTGATATGGTGAAAATGGCTCAAATTATTGATGCGGCAGTTGCATCACAGCCTGCAGGATTAGTGGTATCCATTCCTGATAAAGACGCTCTGCGAGACTCTATTAAAAAAGCAGTTGCTCAAGGTATTCCTGTAATTTCAATGAACTCTGGAGCTGATAGTTACCAAGCACTAGGCGTACATTTGCATGTGGGGCAAAGTGAGTACTTAGCAGGAAAAGGTGCTGGGATAAAAATGCGCAAAATGGGAGTGAATAAAGCGCTGTGTGTTAATCATGAGCAGGGCAATGTGGGTTTGGATCAACGGTGTGCAGGTTTTATTGATGGGATGGAAGGGCATGCCACGGTTCTGGCGGTTACGACGGACCCCACAGAAATTCGTAATGCATTATTAGCTTATTTAAATAAGCACCGTGATATTAATGGTATTTTAACTCTTGGGTCAATTGGTGCAGATCCTACCATTGTGGCACTGACCAAAGCCGGTGCTAATGGCCAAATTAAAGTTGGCACCTTTGACCTTTCGCCTGCTATTTTAAAGTCAATAAAAAAAGGGTATATGGTATTTGCAATTGATCAGCAGCAGTATTTACAGGGTTATTTACCTATCATATTTTTAGCACAGTACACTAAATATGGTGTTTTACCAAATGGTGAAGTTCAAACGGGTCCAGGTTTTGTCACACAGGAAAATGCTGATCAGGTAGTCGCATTAAGTAAAAAAGGTATTCGGTAATGTATTGCGGGCTCTTGGTGAAAGATATATACCTTTAAGACTATAACAATAAATCATTTAAGGGTGGCAATATGTTGACTAACATTACTTCTGTGGAAAATAAAAACCATGATGAGCGATTAAGACACCAGCATTTACTCAAAAAAGCCTTGCACCGACCAGAGTTAGGTGCTGTTGCTGGTGTACTATTGATTTTTGGGTTTTTTGGTATTTTTGCGAGTGACAGTGGCATGTTTAGTGCCGCAGGTATTATTAATTTTTTAGAGGTTTCTGCCCAGCTGGGAATTTTAGCCATAGCAGCTGCCATGCTGATGATTGCGGGAGAGTTTGATTTATCAATAGGTTCAATGATTGCTTTTTCAGGGCTTATTGTGGCTATTCCCGTGGCGGTTTGGGATTGGCCCTTGTGGTTATCTATTGTATTTGCATTTATTGCTGCGCTGGGAATTGGTGTTATTAATGGTTGTTTAGTAGTAAAAACAAAGTTGCCATCCTTTATAGTGACGTTAGCTTTTTTATTTATTCTTCGTGGACTTGCTATTGGTCTTACTCGTTTACTGACAGGTCGTACACAGGTGGGTGGATTAAAAGAACTTACCGAAAATGATGCATTGGTGGGTTTGTTTTCTGGTGAGGTTGGTCAAAGCTTTTTTACTTGGCTTGCTGAAATAGGTTGGTTAGAAACAAACTTTGCTGGTCTGCCAATGGTAACGGGCATACCAGTATCGATTGTCTGGTGGTTAGTGATTGCCGCCATGGCAACTTGGGTATTACTGATGACGCGTTTTGGCAATTGGATTTTTGCCTGTGGAGGTGATGCTAATGCTGCTCGCAATGTAGGGGTACCAGTTGCACGTGTCAAGATTATGTTGTTTATGATGACGGCTTTGGCTGCAACCGTATTTGCTTGTTTACAAGTAATGGATGCCGGTTCTGCAGATACCAATCGAGGGCTGTTAAAAGAGTTTGAAGCAATTATTGCGGTTGTGATTGGCGGCACATTATTAACCGGTGGATATGGTTCGGCTATTGGGGCTGTATTTGGCGCGCTTATTTTTGGCACAGTACAAATGGGGATTTTTTATACTGGCGTTAATACCGATTGGTTTAAAGTATTTATGGGCGGCATGATGTTGCTGGCGGTGATGTTTAATAATTATGTGCGTAGAAAAGCTACTGGAACCTGATCTGACAATACTTTTTTTATAAGCGCTATTGGTTTTCCGTCAGAACATTGTGAATTATGATTTATAGATAAAATTACAATAACAATAAATAGTATTTGCCACTGTTAATTGGTGGTATCAAAAAAACAGGAGTGGTCCATGAGCAAGCAACCACCGCTCATTGAATTACGTCATGTGAATAAATATTTTGGTAATGTGATTGCATTGAATGATATCTCATTACAGGTTAGTGCTGGTGAAGTAATGTGTTTACTGGGGGATAATGGCGCAGGCAAATCAACACTTATTAAAACGCTGTCAGGTGTACATAAACCCTGTCAGGGGGAAATGTATATAGGTGGCAAGCGTAAGGAATTTTATTCTCCCGCAGAGGCACTAGATAATGGTATTGCAACTGTTTTTCAGGATTTGGCGATGGTTCCTTTAATGAGCATCACCCGTAATTTTTTTATGGGGCGGGAGCCTATGATCGGCTGGGGTATTTTTCGTCGAATTAATTGGCGTTTAGCCAATGAAGTGGTTAAAGAAGAGATGGCAAAAATCGGCATTGATGTGCGTGATCCTTCTCAGCCAGTGGGTACATTATCTGGAGGGGAGCGTCAATGTGTTGCCATTGCTCGGGCCGTATATTTTGGGGCAAAAGTGTTGATTTTGGATGAGCCAACATCAGCCTTAGGCGTTAAACAGGCGGCTATTGTTTTACGTTATATTGCTCAGGCAAAAACCCGAGGTTTGGGAGTGATTTTTATAACACACAATGTGCATCATGCTTATCCCATAGGTGATGTATTTACTATTTTAAAGCGAGGTGCGTGTTTTGGCTCATTTCGTAAAAGTGAAGTTAGCCGTGAAGATGTGTTGAGTATGATGGCCGGTGGGGAAGAAATGGATAATTTATCGTCTGAGCTGGCTCATGGTTAGTTAGGGATAATAAAAACGTATAAAGGGTGTCATTATGGTTCATATAACACAGTATAGAGAAGGCTTTGCTCAGGGAAAAACTGAAATTACGCGTTTTGATGAATCGGAAGATAATACAGGCATTGCATTTTCTATTTATAAATTTATAGCTGGCGAAAGCTTTCGTATCATTACTCAGCATGAGATGGCATGGTTATTAATTCGTGGAAAAGTTACTTTGCGTTTTACTGAACCCATGACACACGTATCGGCTCATGTTAAAAAAAATGAAGTGCTAAAAAGAACAGAAAAAAGTAATAAAAATAATGTTAAGGATCCCAGCGAAATCATATTACATAGAGATTCATTATTTGATGATGAGCCACAATGCTTGCATGTATGTGCAGGCACTGAGGTCATTTATTTCTTTCATACGGATACGGAATTTGCCGTTTTTGAAGTAGCTAATGATAAACCTTTTGCGACTAAGGTAATTACTCAGGTTGCAAATGAAGCGCGTGGTAAAGGCCTTGTTAGTGATACCAGTCTACGTTTAGTGAGGACCTTATTTGACCGAAGTAATAGTGACATTAATGCGGAATTAGTTTTGGGTGAGGTTGTGACTTTACCAGGACGTTGGTCAAGCTATCCACCGCATCATCATCCTCAACCAGAAATTTACCATTATCGTTTTACTGAGCTGCAAGGCTTTGGACATGGCGAACATGGGGAAGACGTATACAAAATAAAAGCCAATGACACGTTGAAAATTATGCCTGGACATGATCATGCACAAGTGGCAGCTCCTGGTTATGGTATGTGGTATGTCTGGGCTATACGTCACTTGCCGAATAACCCCTATATTGCACCCACATTCCGTGAAGCACATCGTTGGACAATGTTTGCGGATAATCCCTCTTGGCAGCCCTATACGTTTGAAAAAGAGTGTTAAACAAAACGGTATTACTGATGTGAGTTGTCAAGGTCAGTCAGTGATTAGGCTACAAGTGGCATGCGAGTGAGACCAGTGAGTAAGTGAAATAAACGGGAGTGTGCTTTATGGCGACAGAACGAACTTTTGATGTGATTTGTGTGGGAAGGGCTGCTGTAGACTTATATGGTCAGCAGGTGGGGGCAACGTTACAGGACGTATCAACATTTGCTAAATATCTGGGCGGTTCTGCAGGCAATATTGCTTATGGCTGTGCTCGTCTGGGGTTGAAATCAGCCATGCTGACCCGTGTAGGTGATGAACAAATGGGCGAGTTTGTGCGACAGACGTTAGCGCAAGCAGGAGTCGATGTCAGTCATGTGGTGAGTGATCCTGAGCGACTAACAGGACTCGTATTATTAAGTATTAAAGATAAGGACACATTCCCACTACTGTTTTACCGGCATGATTGTGCAGATATGGCGTTGAGTCTGGAAGATTTCGACGAAGCATTTATTGCATCAGCACAAGCCCTGTTAATTACAGGAACTCATTTATCAACTGCGCACACATATAAGGTGTGTTTGCAGGCTATACGCTGGGCAAAAGCGAATGGCACACAAGTGATTCTGGATATCGATTACCGGCCTGTGCTTTGGGGACTCACGAAGTTGGGTGATGGTGAAAATCGTTTTGTTTCTGCCGCAACAGTTACTGCTCATATTCAGTCCATTTTACCTTATTGTGACTTAACTGTGGGCACAGAGGAGGAAATCAGTATAGCTGGAGGAGAAAGTGATTTAACAAGGAGTTTACAGGCTATTAGAACAATCACTGATGCGGTCTTAGTGATGAAGCGTGGGCCTTTGGGGTGTGTCGTATTTCCAGAAGCGATTCCTGAGGCGATTGAGCAAGGCCTTTGCGTAAATGGAGTGAATGTTGAGGTGCTCAATGTGCTTGGTGCAGGTGATGCTTTTTTGAGTGGTTTTTTACGTGGCTGGTTACAGGGTGCATCCATTGAGCTGTGTTGTCATTATGCTAATGCCTGTGGTGCGATCGTGGTATCACGCCATGGTTGCGCCCCCGCTATGCCCACTGCGGAAGAGCTGGATTACTTTCTGCAGTCTGTGGAGCAAGCTGAGCATTCTCACCCTGCAGTAGATCGCCAATTAGATTATTTGCATCGTGTTACCACCCGTAGGGTGTATCAAGATGACGAGGTTTGCGCTTTAGCACTGGATCATCGGCGTCAGTTTGTTGCTATGGCTCATGAGACGGGTGCCGATTTGAACCGATTGCCTGAGTTAAAACAGTTATTGGTACAAGCGGTAGCACAAGGTGCCGCAGGTGCTGATCTGGTTAGACCGGCCACGTTGCTGGACAGTACCTATGGGCAGCAAGCACTCCTGCATATCAGTGGCCAGGATTGGTGGGTGGCGAGGCCAGTAGAGCAGCCCGGTTCAAGGCCTCTGGTATTTGAGCGGGGGAATGCACTATTGGCACAACTTCAACACTGGCCTTTAGAACATATTGTTAAATGTTTAGTGTATTACCATCCGGAAGATTCGTCTGCACTCCGGTTAGCACAAGAGCAGCAGCTACTGAGTTTATATCAAGTTTGTCAGCAAACAGGTCATGAGCTGTTGGTAGAAGTTGTGCCCCCAGGCCTTGATGCCAGCCTTGAAACGGTGTCATTAACCTTACAGCGTTTTTATAATCTTGGTATTTATCCAGACTGGTGGAAGCTACCTGCGCTGTCAGCCTCATCCTGGCAACAGGTTGCTACGCTGATAAGTGAACGGGCACCCCATTGTCGAGGGGTAGTTATGCTTGGGCTAGAAGCCCCTATTGCTGAGCTTCTATCAGGTTTTGCTAGTGCGGCTCAGTTTTCAATTGTTAAAGGTTTTGCGGTTGGCAGGAGTGTGTTTGGGCAGCCATGCCGGCAGTGGTTGGCGGGAAAAATAACCAATGATGTGCTGATAGAAACGGTGGCTAGCCAATATCAACAGTTGATCCATGGATGGCGTGAGTACCGCAAGCCGCTAAATTCAGCGAACAGCCCATGTATTGGAGAATCTGTTCATAACACTAAAAGTACGAGGGTGACAGATAAGGCAAGGAGGCTGGCATGAAAACTATTCGGCTGACGATGGCGCAGGCATTGGTCAACTATCTTGCTGCCCAGTTTATTGAGATTGAAGCTGAGACTAATTCTGCAACGACAACTCTGAATAAAGAAACTAAGCCTGAAAGCACGCCATTATTTGCAGGTGTCTTTGCTATTTTTGGGCATGGTAATGTCAGTGGGCTTGGTGAGGCGCTCTATCACAGCCAAGCGCAACTCCCAACATTTCGTGCGCATAATGAACAGAGTATGGCTCATGCTGCGATTGCTTTCGCCAAAGCGCATCGACGTCGGCGAATGATGGCCTGCACCACTTCAATAGGGCCAGGTGCAACGAATATGGTGACGGCAGCTGCATTGGCCCATGTTAACCGGCTTCCAGTGTTATTGCTGCCAGGCGATACGTTTGCCAGTCGGGTGCCTGATCCCGTGTTACAGCAGGTGGAGTATTTTACTGATCCGACCATTACGGCTAACGACTGTTTTCGCCCAGTGTCTCGCTATTTTGATCGAATTACTCGACCTGAGCAGCTTATTAACAGCCTGCCTACCGCTCTGTCTGTATTATTGGACCCAGTGAATTGTGGACCCGTCACCTTAGCGCTGCCACAAGATGTCCAGACGATGAGTTATGACTATCCTGAGTACTGGTTTACCCCACAATGGCACAGTATTTACCGACCACAACCCGATGTTCGACAGTTGCAGGAGACTGTGGCATTACTACAGCAAAGCCAATGTCCTTTGCTCGTGATGGGAGGAGGTGTGCACTACAGTGAAGCGTTTACAGCGCTGTTGAATTTGGCAGAGCGGTTCCGGATACCGATTGTTGAAACTCAGGCGGGGAAAGGGGCGGTAAGTTGGGAGCACCCATGCAATATGGGCAGCATAGGCGTTACTGGAACCAGCGCGGCGAATGCACTGGCGACTCAAGCGGATGTTGTACTTGCGGTTGGCACGCGGTTACAGGACTTTACCACTGGCTCTCGCACACTGTTTAACCACCCCGATTTCAAGCTTATTCAGTTAAATGTTAACGGCTTTGATGCGCATAAACATCAAGCAATCCCCCTTATCTGCGATGCTAGGGTTGGCTTGGAACAGCTTTTTAGTGCTTTGCAACATAGCACATGGCAACCGTCAGCCGAGTGGATTGCTCAGGCTCAACACCATCGTCAGCAATGGTTTACCCAGGCAGATCAGGTATTGGCTGCACCTTTTGCAGAACGTACAGAATCAACCATATCTCAGTTGGCACAGCAGGCCTTAGGTCAAAACCATACAGGTATTAGTGATGCTCAAGTGATTGGTGCTGTGCAGCGGTGGGCTGATGAGCATACTGTAGTAGTGGGGGCTGCTGGTGGTTTACCAGGAGAGCTCCATAAGCTATGGCGTGCCTCTCAACCGGGTAGCTATCACTTGGAGTATGGCTATTCCTGTATGGGGTATGAAATTGCGGGAGGACTAGGTGTTAAGTTGGCTGATCCGCAGAAAGATGTGCTTGTGATGGTTGGTGATGGTAGCTATCTCATGTTGAACAGTGAGATTGCCACATCTGTGATGATGGGCATGAAGCTTATTATTGTGGTGTTGGATAACCAGGGGTTTGGCTGTATTAACCGATTACAGCAGCATTGTGGCAGTGCGCCTTTTAATAATCTGTTAGTGGACTGTTACAGGTCTGAAGACGAGGCGTTACAGGTTAACTTTGCAGCCCATGCACGTTCATTGGGAGCAGATGCTGAGCACGTTAGCTCAATTCAGTCACTGGAACAGGCACTAACCCGAGCTAAAGCCGCTATTCGAACCTATGTGATCACTATCAATACTGATTCTCGGCAGTCAACAGAAGCGGGTGGTTTTTGGTGGGATGTTGCTGTACCAGAGGTATCGGAGCGGGACCAGATAAATAAGGCTAGAACAGCGTATGAGCACGCTAAACGACAACAGCCGTATTAGTCAATACATCAAATAATCATAAAAATATGCTGTATATAAGTGCTAGAGAGAGTTTTAGCAATGACAATAAAAATTGGCATTAATCCATTAACCTGGACCAATGATGACTTACCTTCACTGGGTGCTGATACGCCATTAGAAACCTGTTTACGAGAAGGGAAACAGGCGGGTTATTTGGGGTTTGAATTAGGTAATAAATTTCCACGTGAAGCCAATGTATTAGGACCAATACTGCAGCAATTTCAACTTGAGTTGGTGTCTGGTTGGTATAGCGGTCAACTTTTACAGCGACATGTAGACGATGAAATAAATGCCTTACAAGGTCATTTAAATTTATTGAAAGCATTGGGCGCGGAGGTATTGGTGTTTGCAGAAGTGACGGGGTGTATTCATGGACGACAAGATACGCCATTGTCTCACCGACCGGTTATGACCGACGCGCAGTGGGAAATGTTTACAGAAAAACTAAACCAGATAGCCGCTTATACCTTAGCCGAGGGGGTGAGATTGGCTTATCACCATCATATGGGAACGGTCGTTGAAACAGAGAGTGACATTGACCGGTTAATGAAGATGACTGACGATACCATCGGATTGCTGTTGGATACGGGGCATTTAACTTACAGTGGGGGCGATCCCCTAACCATTATTCAACGTTACGGCCAACGAATTTGTCATGTGCACTGTAAGGATATTCGACCTGAGATTTTAGCGTGGGCCAAAAATTCGGATAGTAGCTTTTTAAATGCGGTGTTACAGGGTGTTTTTACCGTGCCAGGAGATGGCTGTATTGATTATTCAGCGTTATTAAACGCGTTGGCTAACAAAGGCTATGAAGGTTGGCTGGTTGTTGAAGCAGAGCAGGACCCTGCCATTGCTCACCCATTGACTTATGCACGAAAAGGTTATGAATACCTTGAGCAGCAAGCGACACAAGCGGGTTGGTAAAATAAAAAGTGGCCCCCAGAGAAGTGTTAATATTTTCTTCACTGGGGGGGAGAGGGGTTACATCATTTTTTTATCGTTAATGGTTAAACTACCATCCGTAAAATTCACTTTTGCTTTTAACTGACCTGCTTCTTCTTTCAGAACACCTTGTTGAATATACATATCCAATTGTGGCGCCATAGGTGATTCCATTAATAGGGCTTTAGGCATACTGACATTAGCTTTTGCCTGAATAGCGCCCAGCATAAAAAGTGGGTTACTTAATAGCATGGGGTTATCTGTTTTGATAGACGCTATTAAATCAGCATCAACATTACCTTTGTCTGTTTCAGCATGCAGTTTGGAAATTTCGATAGTAGGTCCTTGCTTTAAAATCGCCTGTAAATGAGGCTGGATCTGAGTAAAGTCGGGTGGTGTTGAACTGGTTTGTTGCATAGTTTGCTTTTGCCAGTCAGTCACGATTTGTTGTATAGCAACAAGGGGTTTAGCGGCAATATTGTTGAGTTTTAAGTTAAGGATAACATCACTGGCCAGCTTTTTTTCGTCAACGGTGATAGCGGCAAAACGTAAGTTAGCATGCGCATTAACAGCTTCCGCTTGCAATTCTGAGTGGGATTCCATGGAAAAGTCTTGTAGATTGACTTCACGAAATGAAGCACCACTGGGGTCTGTAACATTGATAAAATCAATATCGACTTTATCGTCACCCATCCATAGTGTTTCGAGAGCACGGGCTTTGTCAGAGCTGAATGTCATTTTCCCAACGTGTAGTTTGCCATCTTGGCTGGTTAAGCTCATACCTTGCCAATTACCTGAGGCCTTCAGCTTATCAGCTTGAGGGGTAATTCTGGCATTGATTTGGGCTGGTTTGACCTCAACGGTATTGCCTCCTTCCTCAAGGGTGAAGGGGGTGAGTTTAATGTCAAATGTGGTTTCACCAGAGAAGCCTGTTACGCTGGAAATAGCCAAAGGCTTTTTGTCTTTCCAAAGCATTTTGATGGTTTTTTGAGCTTCTGCTGAATATTGTAAGTCAGTCGTTGTACTGGCTAAACCAAAGAGTGGGCTTTTGCCCCAAAAAACAGGACCATGCTGGATACTGTGCTGCATTTTAAGGGTAATGGGCGCTTCTTCATTTTTAGGTGTAATTTTTAACTCAGTTGTTGCCTGTGATTGGAACCAGCCACGTTGGTAATCTTTTTTGACAGAATAACTTAATAAGTGTTGATATTCAGTCAAAGCCTGCTCTAACTGAACAACACTTGTATCATAATGCTTTTCAGCCTGGATACCGGACACGAAAGGTCCTCCGGCAACCACTGCAGCAAGAATAACAATAATAAACAGTAATTTTTTCACAATAAACGTCCACTCTTTTTGTTAATAGATATACCCAGCATAAAAGCTATAAACAAAACGTAATACATATGACAACAGCCCACACTTAAGTTTTATTGGTGCGCGTTTAACGTAGTAAACAGTCTAACGTAGTAAACAATAGTCGTATTGTTTTTAATCCTAGGATAAAAACGACCACTTAGAGAAAAGGCTCTAAGTAGAATGAGTGACTATTGGCCAATGTCTATCTTTACGCTGGAGGGCTACCTGTAAATATATTCTCCCATCTGCGTATAAGTGCTGGCAACCTTACAGGCGTATTTAAGGGCTAAAAATAGTAGCGTTAAGTTGTTTTTTAGTGAAATCAGGTAGCAAAACGTGAGTTGTTTGATTGATCCTTCTCGGTGAGTAACTATTTGAGATAGTCAAATTGAGACAGTCAAATCCTGCAGGTAAATGAATAATAGGTCAGGTGAATATTTCTGTGTTTTATTCCGATACTAGTAGATATCACTGTGTATAAAGAAAAAATAATAAGAATAACTGTACATTTTGGGCTAAACTTGTGAAAAATTTCTGTAACAAACTCAGCTACTAATCATACAACAAGCAGCTTTTATTGTTAATGCTGGACTAATGACCCAAGTATAAGGGAGGCAGTAGACCATGTTGATTGGTGTACCTAAAGAAATAAAAAACCATGAGTACCGTGTTGGCTTGACACCCGCTGTTGTGAGTGAGCTTACTCAGAGAAATCACCAGGTTTTGGTTGAAACTAAAGCCGGTGATGGGGTGGGCTTTAGTGATGATGATTACATTCATGCAGGGGCTACAATTGTCGCTGATGCGGCAGGCATTTTTGCTCAGGCTGAGATGATTGTTAAAGTCAAAGAACCACAAGCGATTGAGCGTAAGATGCTCAGAGCGGATCAAACACTCTTTACCTACCTGCATTTAGCTCCCGATGTTCCCCAAACAAATGACCTGATTGAATCGGGTGCTACCTGTATTGCTTATGAAACTGTTACCGACAGCTTTGGTCGTTTACCTCTATTAGCACCTATGTCAGAAGTGGCAGGACGTATGTCAATTCAGGCTGGTGCTCACTGTCTTGAAAAATATTGCGGTGGTCGAGGTCTATTATTGGGTGGCGTGCCTGGTGTTGAACCTGCCAAAGTGGTTGTGTTAGGCGGTGGTGTTGTTGGTCAGAATGCAATTGCAATGGCTGTGGGTCTTGGGGCTGATGTGATTGTTCTGGACAAAAATGTGGATGTATTACGTCGCCTAGATCAGCACTATGGTAATCGTATTAAAACCGTGTTCTCCACTGCACACGCCATTACAGATCATATTTTAGAAGCGGATTTGGTGATTGGTGGGGTACTGATCCCTGGTGCGGCCGCTCCTAAACTGATTACTCGTGAGCATATTAAACAAATGAAGCCAGGCGCTGCTATTGTTGATGTAGCTATCGACCAAGGGGGGTGTGCAGAAACATCGGTGGCGACAACTCATCAGGACCCTACTTTTATTGTGGATGATGTGGTGCACTATTGTGTGGCCAATATGCCCGGTGCTGTTGCACGCACATCAACCCTTGCGCTCAACAATGCGACATTTTCTTATGTGCTGGCAATCGCTGAAAAAGGTACAAAGCGTGCTTTGGAAGAAGACGAGCACTTATTGAATGGCTTGAATGTTGCGAAAGGCAAAATTACCTGTAAGAGTGTAGCAGAAGCACAAAATCTGTCGTATACTCCGGCCCGCGATATGCTGCTTGAAATATAACACCTCAAGTGGTGTGTGTATGGTATGCATGATGGATTGTATACCTTGCACACAATCTTAGGAGGAGAGCAGTTAAGCGAGAAAACCGATGATTGGCGCAACCCATACCTATTAAAGGCAGGGTTGCGTTTTTTTATGTCCCCTCACAAATTGCCTTTATCCCCTTAGGGAACAAGAGGCTTGTTGTGTTACAGCTGGACTTTGTAAAGGTCTTTAGATAAGAAGTTATCTAAAGGATTTCGGTTACTGAATCCACCAATAGATGGTTTTACCAGATTCTTTGAAACATAATAGTACAAGGGAATAATTGGCATTTCCTCTTGTATAAGTTTCTCTGCTTTTTGATAGTATAGGCTGGGGTTTTCAGCAACAGTTGCCTCTGTAAATAGCTGGTCAAATGTTTTATTGTTCCAGCGCCCATAGTTTTGTTTGCTGTAGCTTAGTAATGTACTAAGCATAGTGGATGCTTCATTATAGTCACCATTCCAACCATCCCTTGCTACGACAAAGTTACCTTGCTCTTTGTTGGTGAGAAAGGTCTTCCACTCTTGGTTCAATATTTCAACTTTGACGTGTTTTAAATTTTTCTGCCACATGGAGTAGAGGGCAATAGCAACCTTTTTGTGCGCTTCTAAGGTGTTGTATAAAACTTGGAATTTTAACGGGTTTTTTTCTGTAATTCCTGCTTCCTTTAGGTACTTTTGGGCGAGTTGAATTCGCTCTTTTTGTGTCATACTGGCATAAGTTGATTCAACGGCTTGATAGCCATCAACATAAGGTGGAATGTAGTTATAGGCAGGAATTTCACCTAATCCCAGGACTTTGTTGGCGATAATATCACGGTCTATGGCGAGCGAAAGGGCTTTACGGACCCGAACATCATCAAAGGGTTTTTTGAGTAAGTTAATTGAATAGTAGTATGTAGCAACAATGCCGTGTGTTTTTACTTCATCAGGTATGGTCTTTTTTAGTTTTTTGAAATGATTTTCTGCAATGGTATGGGTGATATCCAGCTCGCCAGCGCGATAACGATCTAATTCGGTGTTGGAGGATTCGATAGGGTAGTAAGTCACATGATCAATGACAGTTTTTTTATTATCCCAATAATATGGGTTGCGTTCAGATTCTATTCGCTCATTAACAACCCATTTGGTTAATTTATAAGGGCCATTGGATACAATGTTTTGTGGTAGTGTCCATTTTTTTCCATATTTCTTCACTGATGCTGAGTGTACTGGATATGTCGTGTAATGAGCTAACGTTTTTATAAAGTAGGGGGTGGGTTGGTTTAATGTGATCTCAAGGGTTGTATCATTAAGTGCTTTGACGCCAATTGTTTCAGGTTTCACTTTTCCCCGTAAAGCTTCATTGGCATTTTTGATTCCGATCAGCTCAATATACCAGGAGTACGGGGAAGCAAGGTTGGGATCTACAGAGCGACGAAAGGAAAATACAAAGTCATGTGCTGTGACTGGATCGCCATTAGACCATTTAAGGTTGTTACGTAAGTAGAATGTATATACTTTCTTATCATCGCTCACTGTCCAGCGTTCAGCTTGACCTGGGATAATCTTACCATATGGGTCTTCGGTCGTAAGTCCTTCAAAAAGGTCGCGAATCACAAACCCACCTGGTGTTCCAGAAACTAAATGAGGATCGAGGGAGCTAGGTTCAGCGCCTATACCACGTGTTAGATGTTGAGTTTTGTCGAGTTTTGTTTCAGGAGGAACTTCAGCAGCCGTTGTAATGTGAGAAAAAAAGAGGGAGGTTGACAGTGCCAAAGGTGCTAGGGCAGCTATCATTGCTGATTTAAACGTCATAATACGATAAACCTATATTAGTTTTTTATTATTTTTGATAATGAATTAAATTAATATACAAATACGTAACCTTTTGCAAGTGGTATACCTTATACCACTGTATGAAGCGAGGCAATTCAACTCTTTGTTAGTACCGATTAGTCATTTGTTGGTAAAAATAAGGGTGTTGCTACTGGAGTTTATGTAGTGTATTAAAGGTAAGCTTAATTTATTTCTATCTTGCGATGCTTTGCAAAAAAAATAAAAAAGTAACTTTAACGAATATTGTTTTGTGTCAATATATAAGACTATCTACGATTTTTTTCTTTAAATATAATAATTTTTAGATAAATACCACAAGCGATTGTACGCTTGAATGAAGTTGATGTAGCTTCATATGTTGCAATAAGCTGAACGGAATATGAGCTTAATGCTAGGTTTTTAGGCTATTTCGGTATCTTTTTACATTGAACACACGTTTTGTGTTGTTTATGGCGCTAAGGGCTGGTACGTATTTTGTAAGTTACTAGTATAACAAAAGGAGTTGTTTGTGAAAAAGGCAAAACATTTTTTATTTTTATTCATATCTATTGGATTAACCGTATGCGTGAATGCAGAACCTGGTAAGATTGATCTGGGAAGTAGAATAATCGACTGTTATCAAGTCACTATGTATCGCTGGTTACCTGAGTTTTTTAAGATGAAAGGTTATGTAATTGATGAACGAGGTGAAGTTTATCATTATTTTACTGAGGATTATTGGGAGTTTGTGACAGCAGATAACATCAAAGATGGTCGCCTTGTTTCGTCAGTTGTGTTAGAAAAAAAATTTAAAAAGGTAAAGCGTGTTGGGTATATAGATTTCGCTGTGCTTGTGACATACAGGAAATTAATGGATCAAGGTGTAAAAGGTAAATATAGTTTTGATGGACAAGTTATTTATGATGCACCTCCTGCGGGCTGTGCTATTTATGAACGTGTAGCCGATGATAGTGACCAGTATGAAGAGGTTGTCTTAAAGATGACTGGCGGAACACCGATCAATAATGACTCAGCAGCGGTTAAACCATTAATATCCTGGCTTAAAAGTATGGATGTGTACCATTGTATCGGAGAAGACAGTTAAGCTTAATGAATTGTTGGTATTTTGTGAAATAACGTTGTCCTATTGTCGAACCATAAAAAATGGCAGGATTAAAAAGTTATATTATTTTCTAGTAAAAATTTTGTAGCTAGTCTAGAAATCATAGGCTAGCTTTTCATAACGAATATTTTTGAAGGTAATGAAAGTTGATAAATTAATAATATTGGTGGATAACATTTACTGTTGAGCTTTAATGAGTCTTCATTATCTTGATAAAAGTCTTGTTTTATAGTAGCTATATTTACGCACTTAAGATATCCAACTATCCTTAATTCACTTACATGTTACTTTTCTGTAACGAAGCGTTGTAGAGGAAACCTAGTCAAGGGTTGAAGATAAGGGTACTGATACATCGTCTTTGTTACTGGTTTAGTTAAGAACAGTAAGTTTTGTTGGGGACTTATGTGTGATTATGAACTTTTGTAGCAAATTCTGTCAGGTATTTACAGTAGCATTATTATTGAATGCAACAGCCTATGGTTATGCACTGGATGTAGTTACTGAAGAGTTTCCTCCCTTTCAGTATTTGGATCAAAATAAAAAAGTTCAGGGTATGGCGACTGAAGTTGTCAGGTTTGTACTGAAAGAGGCGGGTATTAAAACAGAAATTAGAATGTACCCATGGGCTCGTGCTTATAAGCGGGCATTACAGGAAACAAATGTGTTGATTTATTCTATTGCCCGCACACGAGAACGAGAGCATCATTTTAAATGGATTGGTACTATTACTCCCTACAGTGTTTATCTCTGGAAATTAAAAAAACGAAAAGATATTCAAGTAAATAAAATTGAGCAAGCTAAACAATACCTAACAGGAGGTGTACCTAAAGATGTTAAGCTTGATTATTTATTGGGGTATGGGTTTGAGGTTGGAGACCATTTGATTTTATCAAAAAGCGATGTGCAAAATCTTATTATGCTAGCTAATGGTCGTATAGATTTAACACCCTTTGATGAAATTGCCTTTAGCTATTCAGTAAAAAAATTAGGCTACAATTTATCTGAGTTTGAGCGTGCTTTCTATATAGAAGAACTTTCTTCAGAGCTCTATATGGCGCTTAGTATTTTAACGCCAGATGATTTGGTTATTACATTAAGAAAAGCATTAGAAAAAGTTAAAGAGGGTGGACAGTACGAAGCAATTAGGCAGAAATATTTAAATAATACTGCAGAGTAAGAGTGATTTTGTTTGGTGTTTTTCTTTTGTCCTAAAAACTGTATTAAACAATACCCACGACGAAGGTTTTTTTTGGCAGCCACCAGGAAATGAGGTGCCAGGTCTGATCTGCATAACACCCTTCGAGTACAACGTGAATCCTCCCCAAGAGGCTTGATTGCCGCATTCTTTCGGCAACCAATTCAATGTGCTATCTACCACTGATGTACATCAACATACCACAGGTGTTTATTTATTAATCATGATTGAGGCATAGCGAAATGTGGGTTTGCGATGCTTGAATTATGAAGAATGCTGGCATTAACCAACTTAGTTTTATAGTATTTGCTACTCAAGATAGCACTAGATCGAAGAGGCTTGGGTATGAGCGATGATTATGCTTTGAGTATGTTGTTTGTTGCCGCACTAACAGTTTGTTTGGGCTCCTTTGTACAAACAGTGATTGGTTTTGGTATGGCTGTCATTGCCGCACCTATTCTCTTTTTCTTAAACCCAGAGTATGTGCCTGGTCCTATCATTTTTGCGGCTTTGTTTAACTGTCTGGCCAATGTATATCGATTTCGTTCGTCTTTGTCCATTTCGGGTTTAAAGTCAGCAATTGTAGGTCGTATTCCCGGGTGTATTGTCGGGGGAGGATTGCTGCTTGTTGCTAATCAACATTATTTAGCGATATTAATTGCTGTATCAATTTGCTTTGCAGTGGTAATGAATATATTCAAATTTTCATTACCTGTAAACGCCCGTAATTTATTTTGGGCTGGTTTTGTATCTGGAGTAATGGGTATTAGTACTTCGATTGGTGGACCGCCTATTGCGCTATTGCTTCAAGGTCAAAAGGCAAGTTTTATAAGAGCAAATCTAGCAGGTTTTTTTCTTTTTAGTTGTATAACATCATTGATGATTTTGGTACCCATGGGTATATTTACTTACGAGCACTTGTTATTATCGTTACCTTTATTACCTGCTACTCTAATAGGTAATTATATTGCTTATAAAATTGTTGATTATGTGAATAAATCATTGATACGATACGTGACATTATGCTTATGCATAACGGCTGTAATACTGATGTTAATTAAGGTGATGGTATAGTACGTATCATGTCTTAGTGGGTGACAAGTGCTTTTTGAAAACCTCTTTTTAAGGCCCAGCTAAAACGAGATGATTCAATCGTAGTATTTTTTATAGCGTTATTTTTTGTAATTAATAATTCATCACGTAGATAAAACATTGCTTGTTCAAATAATTGATCGAAATTATCAATAAAACGTACGATGCCTGAAAAACGTTTATTAATGCTTGATTGAGTGACGGCTAAAACAGTTTGTTTAAATTTGTCGTCATCTTGAATTGTTTCTGGAGGTAACTTAGTCAATAGTAAGGATAAGTCATTTAATAACATGCTTGCGCTGTTATTAACTACAAAATGAATCATTTTGGTTTGTGCGATGTGTTTTATAGAGTCCATAAGCCTTCTGTTAATTCCATCTTACTACTATTGTTGTTCATGATTGTTGTTCATGAGGTTTACAGTCAATGATATTCTACTAAAACGACTATATTAGTTTATTTTCACCAGAAATAGTCTAATGGTGTAATTACAATAGGTTGAGTGTCAGATTAGAGTATATTGGATAACAGTCCAAGTTTGCTGGTTTTGAAGTAGGTATTTGTTCACGTAATTAGCAAACTTATCGATATGATGTCAGTCTGTATCACATTTTTTGAAAGTGTAACGTTGTATATTTAATTAGGTTTAGAAATACCCCATAACCATACTACTCATTCATTGCTGAAGTATGTAATGTGTTTATTTTGAAAGCATGAGTTACGGGGTGGTTGTAAAGATTATTTTATTTTTATCCTGAGGATTATTAGCTGTTAAAAACCGGCTAAATTGGCTGAAGTTAACTGAGGAATAGTCGCCACTCAATATTTTATTGCTAATGAGTTTGATGTTATCTGGTGTGATTGGATACATTTTGGTTAAATGTTGACCGATAGCCGTGTTCATATGGTGGTGATCAAAAGCGCTAATCAGTACCCAAGCCCCTTCAAGATAATGCCCTCCAACAGAAACAGATAATTGTTGTTGTTTAATTTTATGGATTGCTTCAGGCACCCAGTCAATACCGCCAATGATGGTATCATAACCAGGCTTTAGCCCTGCTTCTTGAACGGCTTGTAATGCAGCCATTGCCATTAAGTCGCTGGCAGCCCAAATTATATCCACGCGTTTATGACGCTTCAGTATATATTGAGTATGTTCATAGGCGGTTTTATAAAACCACTGACTTGGAATGAAGCGAATGAGTTTAATATTTGGATAACGATTAATTGCATTGAATAACCCCTTTTTTCGCTGAAGAGCAGGGTTACTTGTTTCATTTCCCCCTAATCCTAATAAGATCAACTGACTTTTTTGTGGATGTAAGCGTTGACTATGTTCAATAAGCTCTTTAGCAAGTGTAAAGCCTGCTTGTGTATCATCAGGAGAAATGGCGCCTAGCCAGTATTTATAACGCATTTGAGGCTGTCCTAGTAGTTGATACTCCTTTTCGGAAAGTTGAGTGTTAAACAAAATTGATTTCTTTTTATGTTGTTCAAAAAGTTCTAATAATTTTTGAGTGACCGTTATGTTTTTATGTATAAATAAAATATAGTCAACGGATTTATGTTGACTCACTATCTCTTGAGCTAAAACCAGATATTTACGGTTATCAATATCGGCATATTTTATAGTGAGTTTGACATCTAAATCTGTCGCTGTTGCTAGCATGACACTAGTTACTTTATCCCAAAAAACTTCTCCTTTAGGGCTGGGGTTAATGAATACACACTCCATTGCATTACATAAAAATAATGGATGAAAAAGAAGGAGAAAAGTAATTAAATGATACTTCATAATAAAATGATATAAACCAATGGAGTTGCTTTTTTTTAATTGTAATGATAGTGGCTTTGATTATTATAGGGTGTTGTATGTGAGATCGTTAGTTAAATAGTCAGGGTAATTGCATATAAAAATGAAGTGATATGCAATTATTTAGGCTAAATAACCTGCAAGTCACTGTGCACGTACAAAATGAGGGTGGTTATTATTGAACAGGTTTGCTCTCGATAGGTGTCAGAAAATCTTGCAATCAACTTTGCTATTGCTACTATCAAATTGACGGTTTTCTATCATGGAAAACGGAGCAAAGTAGTTATTGAGTATAATAATTTGACTCGTTAATTAGAGTTAAATCAAAGAGTATTTTTAATAACGTTCAAGAAATATATATACTCGGTTTTAGCTAGAGCTTTAACTTCGAATATAGAGAAGTGACTCGTTGATGAATATCGTAAGTAAAATGTCAGTCAAAACGAAGATTACGGTTATTCCTGCAGTAACAGTGATCTCATTCTTAATGATTTTATTTGTTATCTATTCAATAAATGTGGAAAACACCAAAAGACTCGGTGAAGTTGAGGATGTTTATTTTCCTTTGGTACAAACATCGAAAACTAACTTATACAGATTGAGTCGGTTAGAAGAATTATTTAATACAGCTGTTTCAATTGGGGAGCAAGAACCCATTAAGAAAGCAGAAGAAACTTATAAGCAGATTCTTGCTGATATAGAAATGCAAGAAAAAATATGGCCAGATAAAGCCATTCTGATACAAAAAACTAAAAAAGCAATTGATGCATACTATAAAAAAGCTGCTTTTGTATCCAGCGGGATGGTTGAAGGGAAGATTGACATGGGTAACATCGCCTCAGAAGTGAAAGGTATGCAAGACTTATTAAAGGATGCTCAAGAAGAGTTCTCATTAATAGGCTCTGCTGCACTCAAAGCATTTGAAGAAACCATTGCCAAATCCAATACAGCATCACAAGAAGTATTTACCGTGACTTTAATAACCGCAGGTATATCAATTTTCCTCATTATTTTAATATCTGGTAGTGTAATTGTATTGGTTACCAGAAACATTTCATTGGTGAGAGATTCTTTAAAAGATATCGCTGAAGGTGAAGGTGATTTAACAAAAAGAATTGAGCAAAAAACCAAAGATGAAATTGGTGAACTTATTTATTGGTTTAATGTTTTTATGAATAAGCTTCATAAAACTATTTCTGAAATTGTTAAGTCATTTGAGCCTTTAGCTTCATTATCAGGTGATTTGAGTCAAATGACATCGAAAACATCTGAAATTGCTTTTGAGCAAAAGGCAGCAACAGATAAAATATCAAATGATATTGACCATATGCTTAGTAATGTAAAAAGTATTGCTGAAAACGCCTTAAGTGCAGCTGAAGAAACGAATTCTGCTAATGAAGAGTCAAAAGGTGGTAGTGAAATAGTCAATTCAACAGTACATACTATCAATTCTTTGGCTAATGATGTGGAACAAGCTTCTGAAGTAATTACGAAACTCGAAAATTATACTGTTAATGTGGGAAGTATTTTAGATGTTATAAAAGGTATAGCAGAGCAAACAAATCTGCTTGCTTTAAATGCAGCCATAGAAGCGGCAAGAGCAGGAGAGCAAGGACGAGGATTCGCCGTTGTTGCGGATGAAGTAAGAACGTTAGCATCCAAGACACAAGAATCTACTAAGGAAATTCAGTCTGTTATTGAAGAGTTACAAGGTGCTTCAAAACGTGCAGTGAATGCAATGGTGGATAGCCAGGAGCAAGCAGCTGAAAGTGTACAGATGGCCGCAAAAACAGGCACATCGTTAAATACAATTGCAGAAAAAGTAGAGCTTATTGCAGAAATGAATGCAGCCATCGCAAGTGCGACTGAAGCTCAACAGCAAGTATCTTCTTCAATTAAAGAAAATATTGTTGGTATTAAACATAATGCTGAATCCGCTGCAGAAACTGTAAATAGAGTGGATGAAACAGCACATACTTTACAGGAAATATCACGCAAGCTTAAGGAGGTTACTGATCAATTTAAACTGTGAGTAGGGGGAGGATGTTATTGGATATTATTCATTGTAAGTCAATTTCAGGGGTTAGAAATAGATCGAAATTCTCATAGCGAAGTGTAAAGCTAATGAAATTTTACTATTGTATCTAAAACCAAAAAAATAGCTTTGTTTATTCTGCAAGATAACTAAGGATAGTTTCGAAAATATCAATCGCGAAGAGTGTAAATAAGAAGAAGTCCATTGGAGTGAAAAATGAAGAAATTTTTATGCTATAGTTGTAGTACACTATTGCTGTGTTCTGGGAGTACATTTGCAATTGATAGAGTGGATATCGGTGGTTTTGGCACAGTGACAGGTGCTAGTACGTTTAATGACAAAAAACCATTTCGAGATTATCGAGATGACGACATAGATTTTAAACCTGAGTCTTTATTTGGACTGCAAGTAAGAGCTGATTTAAAAGAAGGTTTATCGGGTACTGCACAAATTGTTGCAAGAGGATCTGAGGACTGGGATGCTGAGTTTGAATGGGGCTATTTAACCTATATAGTTAATAGCACATGGACGGTTAAAGGTGGACGTTTTCGAACGCCTTTTTTTCAATACAGTGATGTTGTTGATGTGGGCTATGCTTATCATTGGATTAGACCGCCTGTCAGTGTTTATGCACCATTGTTCAAAAATCTTGATGGTTTAAACTTAACACACTCTACGGACCTATGGGAACTTGTCTCTACCGTTAATTTATTTTATGGGAAAGTCAATAAACGAGTAGATTTTCCAGGAGGAAGTAGTACTAGTGTCGATCTTAGTCATTTATTTGGGGGATCTTGGGGTTTAAGTGGAGACTGGTTCTCACTAAGATTTTCATATTTTCAAGCAGAAGCAAGTTTTCCTTTTGCTCCCGCATTTTTAATGTTAGCTTCTCCACCACCTGGAGCACCTTCATTATCAACAGAAGCTGTGAACGCAGCATCAATAGATCAAGATGATGCGTATTTTGCGAGTATTTCTTTACGAATTGATTACGATAACTTTTTTGCTGTTGCAGAAATAACTAAGTCTGATGTCGAAGATACTATTTTTACTAATCCTCTGGCTTATTATGTCTCTGCAGGATATACCATTGGTGATTTTACACCACATATTACGTATGAAAATTTTGACCCTGATGCCCAGTATGAACTGTTAGAAAAAGAGCCCGCAGGGCCAACAAGAGATGCATTTGCTGCTGCAATTGAGCAAACCGAAGAGGATTTTCAAGTATATACCATTGGTGTTCGGTATGACTTCCATCGTAGTGCAGCCATAAAATTTGATTACAGTTATTATGATTATAAAGTTGAAGATGGTGTAACGAGGGTTGATGCACCTTTATATTCCATTTCAGCAAATTTTGTATTTTAAGGGGGGGGTATGAAAAAAATAATAGTGGCTGCACTATTTAGTGTTCAAAGTGTACTCGCGAGTGCAGAAATATCAGTAATTGTAAATCCATCATTTAGTGACTCAATTGATACAGGCTATGTTAAGCAACTTTTCTTAGGTAAAAAAATCGCGTTTCCAAGTGGAAGCCAAGCAAAACTTGTGACGATTGATCACTCTACTGATATCTTCGATGAATTCTGTTTTAAAGTGATTGATAAACCACCCAGGAAGTTTTTATCTTATTGGTCTAGATTAGTTTTTACTGGAAAGGCAGCGCCAATGATAGAAGCAAAAAACAGTAGTGAAGTTAAAAAGTTGGTAGCAGGGAATGCTAACTATATCGGTTTTATTCCTTCAGGTGATATGGATGAAACGGTGAAACTTATTAATAAGTACTGAAATAGATTATCTATGTGTTTTATGTGTAGGTAAGCAAAAAGCCATGGAATGGCAGTTAATGAGCTTTTTTTAGAGGTAATTTTAAATATTTTATAATAATGTCATCGATAATTTGTTGCTTGTGTAACTCTTTAATTGTTTGATCTATTTTGTTGGTTAGCTCTGGATACTTTTTAACGATACGATCTTGTATCCCAATAAATATATCCCTATCGGTGATTTCCTTTATAAGAAGTACTTGATTCTGTTTTTTCATTTCTTTGGCTTGATAGATAAAAGCAATATCTTCAGCAATAACGCAGTCTACTCTATCACTTGATAGAAGATCAACAAGTTGGCTTACATAGTTAACCGATCTGACATCAATGAAACTTGTCGTTGAAAACTCTGGAGAGGTTAAAATTGAAGCATTCAAAAAACCTGCTCGTTGACATACCTTTTGATAGGGTAGTTGTTGCCTGAAAATTTCTTTTTTCTTTGGATTAATGAAAAGAGAGAGTGTAGTGCTGTAAAGCGTTTCCGAAAACCACATGGTATGTGATAATGTTTCGGTAATATGGGGTGTAGTAGTGATAACGCCATCCAGCTTTTCATTTTTTATTAAATACTCAATTCTTGAACTTGGTTCTAATTCAATAGAAAGTTGGATATCTGATAATTTCATTATCTTATATGCAATATCAATATCAATTCCTGACAAGTTTCCATTTTTATCTAAAAAGCTGTAAGGGGGGAAGTTTTGTGATGCAGCTAAAAATAATGGTGTACTTGCCCACGTATTAACAGACATCATATAAATTGAAAATGATGTTATAAGCGGCTTGAATATTGACTTATTTACTTCTTTTATGTAGAGCATATATATCTAAATAAGTGAATGCTGCTTGAAGTATGGTATTAATTTTTATTTAAATCCAGAAACTGATCTATCAACTAGCCTGTAGATTGCAGGTGTTCATGGGTGATGCATGTTGTTAAGAGCATATAGCTCTCTCTGTAACCCCATATTTTGCTATACCTCAAACATGAAATGTTATATGGGACTGCCCTGCACCCTAACGTTTAAATATTGAATATTCTGAATTGTTTGACCACACTTTACTATCATTCTAAATGCAACTTGAATGACCCTTTGGACTAACCTAAAACGAGTATTCATAGGTTGTTCTAGGTGAAATGTAGAGTCTATTCTGATCATGTATCGACGAATATGTCATAATTCTGACTCTAGTTGTCAGTCGCTAGGGAAATAGTTTTTACAATTAGGTAACCATTTTTTAGGACGAATAACCTTTTCAAGGAAGAATAAAATGTTTAAATCAACTAACAAACGTATATGGTGTTTATTGCCTTTATCATGGCTATTAATAGAGGGGAGTCTGGCGAAAGAACCTTCAATTTTAAACCATGATAATGATGTTGTTATTGAGCATCAGGAAACTATTTATAAAGTTTATTTTCCTAGTGAATCACTGGCCAGACAAGCTGCGATTAGCTTTCATGGACAATTATTGGAAACTGACTATACGTCAGGTTATATGATTATGGAATTAACGGATGAGGACAAACTAAAGCTAAAGGTTTATGGATTTACTTTTGAATCCGCTGAGCAGTGGATAAAGGAGCGTGATCGTAAGTTAAAAGCGATACGCCAGCAAATAAAACAAAGAGCGATACTTTCTGAGCGTGGTGAACGACGTGCTTTAATGGCGGGTATCCCTGGTTATCCGTGTTATCAAACCGTTGAAGAGACATTTCAGGCAGCACTTACATTTACCCAGAATTACCCGGCGCTGGCTGAATGGTTAGATGTAGGTAACTCCTGGGAAAAAGAGGCAGGTAAAGGAGGTCATGATATTAAAGTATTAAAATTAACGAATAAAAATATCGCAGGCCCTAAACCGATTCTTTTTGCCAATAGTGCTATACATGCTCGGGAATATACAACAGCTCCCTTAAGTATGGCCTTTGCGCGATATTTATTGGAAGGGTATGGTGAAGATGCTGATGCTACCTGGATACTGGATAATCATGAAGTTCATCTAATGTTAATGACGAATCCTGATGGCCGTAAAAAAGCAGAGTCAGGAAATTATTGGCGGAAAAATACCAATCAAAATTATTGTGGAGCAACCAGTAGTAATCGGGGGGCAGACTTAAATAGAAACTTCAGTTTTAGCTGGAATACCGTGAGTGGTGGTTCGAGTGGTAATCAATGCAGTGAAACCTATCGTGGCTCAGCCCCAGCATCTGAACCGGAAATAAAAGCGATTGAACATTATGTACGTAACTTATTTCCTGATCGGCGTGGTCCCAATGACGATGATGCCGCTCCGTTAGATACTATGGGCTTACATTTAGATATTCATAGTTACAGCGAACTGGTACTTTGGCCATGGGGCACAACAAATAAAGCGGCTCCAAATGGCAAGCAGTTGCAAACACTGGGGAGAAAATTTGCTTTTTTTAATGGGTATATGCCTCAACAGTCAATAGGTCTGTATCCAACGGATGGTACCAGTGATGGCGTAAGTTATGGTGAACTGGGAGTACCTGCCTATACCTTTGAGCTTGGTACACAGTTTTTTCAATCCTGCTCAACATTTGAAAATAAAATATTACCCGATAACTTATCGGCATTAATCTATGCAGCAAAAGTTGTACGTGCTCCCTATATGATTCCTTCTGGACCTGACGTTACTGCTTTAACGTTAAATAATAAAAAAGGCATTGCTCAAGGGGTGCCTGTTACACTTTCCGCTAGTGTGACTGACACACGTTTTAGTACGCGAAATGGCAGTGAGTCAACACAGACTATTATGGCCGCGGAGTACTATATTGATGTTCCTCCATGGAAAAAAGGGGCAATAGCTATTCCGTTACAGGCAGTCGATGGTCGTTTTGATGAAAAGACAGAAGCGATTTCTGGCTTAGTGGACACCAGTGAATTACCTGTTGGTAAGCATATGTTGTATGTACGCAGTCAGGATGCGGATGGTCATTGGGGGGCAGTATCAGCAATTTTTTTACCGGTAACGGATGGTCCTGATATTAATTATTGCCAAGCTGAAAGTATTAACAGTAGTGATGAATGGATAGGCAAAATACACGTTGGTCAGTTTAGTCATACCTCCGGTGCATCACAGTATAGTGATTTTACCGAGGCAAAAACGGGTAAAACGATACCGCTTACCCTAGGGGCAAATAATGTTACGTTAACACCAGATTTTGCAGGGCGTGCTTATGGAGAATACTGGAAAATATGGATTGATTTTAATCGAGATGGCGACTTTGAGGATAGTGGTGAAATGGTTTTTGATCCTGGTACTAGTTCAACAAGCACACAACGGGGAGTGATTACGATTGGAAGTCACATGATACCTCACAAGCCGTCTAATACTAAAACGCGTATGAGAGTGATCATGCGTTATAAAGATGCACCAAGTCCTTGTGGTCGATTTACCTATGGTGAAGTTGAAGACTATACCGTAGAAATTCCTTCAAATTAATATTGCGACGACGTTTAGTCGCTGGTACCCATAGCAGAGTAAGCAACAAAGAGTAAACGGCAAAAAGTTACTTGCTATGGGTACAACTATTTTCAAGTGAAATATATCAATACCCCATACAAAAGGTTTTTTGGGTTAGCCTGATAGGATAAGGCTAGCGTGAATTAAAATAATGAGAAACGGCGTTGATTAACCAAATGCCTTAGTTAACATAGATAGCTTGTTTGTTTTTTCTTCTAATGCATGTGCTTCTTTTTGTACAATAGTGGCTTGATCTAAATTACTTTGGGATGCATGACTTATTTTATTGATATTTTGGCTGATTTCCTGGGATACCACACTTTGCTCTTCTGCTGCCGTTGAAATTTGTGTTGTGAGTTCAGTGATATCCGTTATGAGTTGATAAATAGAGTGCACTCGTTCCTGCGTATTGACCGCATCTTCGACACAATGTTGAGCGTTTTCTTTTTCACTGTTCATTTTGGTTGCCCATGAAAGCAGAGTGTCCTGAATATCCTGTATTGAGCTTTGAATTTGCTCTGTGGCACTTTGGGTTCGTTGTGATAATGCTCTAACTTCTTCTGCAACCACGGCAAATCCACGACCTTGTTCTCCAGCTCTGGCGGCTTCAATAGCCGCATTGAGCGCGAGTAAATTGGTTTGATCTGCAATACCTTGGATTTCAGACATTATATGACTGACTTTTTCTGCTTTACTCGCAAGTTCCTTACTGGCATCGGCAGAGGATTCTACTTCTTGTGCCAGTTGGTTAATCAACTTTGCTGTTTTGGCCATTGCATGATTGGTTTGATCACAATCATCATGAGCTTGATGTGTTTTTTCGGATGTTTGCTCGGTATTCTTAGCGACTTCGCTGATGGTTGCCGCCATTTGGTCCGTCGCTGTAGCGAGTTGATGTAACTCTTTGGTTTCAGTTTCAGAGCCTTCCTGTGCTGATTGTGCTGCAGATAATAGTGACTCAACCACCTCTCGCATAGCGTGCATACTGTCTTGTACCCGACCAAGGATCGTTTTAACTTTGCCTTCAAGGAGTTTTAAATGAAAATCAGCAATAGCGTGAGGTTTATTTCCAGAAAAGACAAAACGGGAAATGCTATCATACTGTTGCTGTTTTTCGTATAAAAAGGCAGGCGTCGCAAATAACTCATGTTTAAAGATAATAAAGGGGAGGATAAGGGAAATGCACACTTGTACCCACGGTAGTGAAAAATTATAGGTAATAACCCCTGTTACTAACCAACAGGTAGCCAGCAAAGCATACTTTATCTGTGGTATGTTGTGCCAGGCGGATAGCGTTGAGCCGTGGTTTAACTTGTTATACAGTTTTTCAGCGGTAGCAACATGTTGTGCTTTAGGTTGACTACGTACAGATTGATAGCCTATGAGTTGGTTATCTTCATAAATGGGGGTGACAAATGCATCAACCCAATAATAGCGCCCATCTTTACAACGGTTTTTAACTAAGCCTCGCCAGGGTTTTTCAGCTTTTAGTTTTTCCCACAGATCTTTAAAGGCAGCTTTAGGCATGTCAGGATGACGAACAACATTGTGTGGTTTTCCTACCAGTTCTTCCAAACTGTATCCAGATACACGACAAAAGTTCTTATTGGCATAAGTTATTTTTCCCCGAGTATCTGTCGTTGATACAAGCTCTTCTGATGAGTCGAAGGTGACCTCTTCGTCAATAGTAAATGATGACTTTTGGTTCATTTTGTTTTATTCCTTGACACGATACCCTTCAGTCAGGGTGCACTTTTAGCTTCCTTGTTATAAAGGAAGTTAGCAGGTATAACTCAATGTTGCTAAATACAAGCTGACGTTGTAAGGGTTAATATTTTATTAACTTAAGCTAATGGATCGGCATTGTGTTATGAAATCGACCAGTCAATCATTACTAGGGAATCAAATGGATTACGGGCTAAAAAAGCTTAAGCGTATTTTTAAGTTAAATAGCGTTGTTATTGGGTTGCTTGTTTTTTGCATGTCACTAGCGGTGCGTGCAGATATTCATCAAGTGGATGAGATAAAACAAGCGATTTCGCAGGTAAAGACTATTGTTCATTGGCCAGGAGATGATGAAGTTTCGCCATTAGTTTCAGCTTATGAACAGGCAGATTTTGATCAATATAACGAACAGGAGAAAGCCGAGTATTTGTTGAAAAAGCTCAGTATGCATCAATGGGGTAATAAGATAACTGAGTTTATCAATATGGTTGAATTACTGTTTTCTTTTGAGTCAAATGAATACCAGACAGCAAATCGGCCTGTGTTTCAAGAAGCGTTACACACGTTGACGCAATTTAGAAAGTCAATCAATGACTTGGTGACTCAATACCATCCAGGTCTTGATCTTGAATTTCAGCAATTGGCTAAACACTATCAAGGTAACGGGATTGTCATAGCGGTCATTGATGTGTTTGAGCCTACTCTGCTGGAACGGCAAAGAGCTCATTACCCTCTGGCACACATTGAAACGCTACAGTCTTTTGGTAACCCTGTTGCGTTGAACCATGGAAATAGCGTTATTGATATTATCTTAACCATTGCCCCTCAAGCTCAGGTTGTTCCTATCAGTGCAGAAGCCAAAACATATAATCAGGCAATGGCGTATTTATTAACAAGAGATGATGTATTGATTGTTAATATGAGTCGTGGTTTTGCTGAAAAAGAGGGGGAGTTAGATACCGAGTTTGCTGGATTACTCAAAAAAGCACTGATGAGTAAAATTGTTATTAAATCTTTGGGCAATACGGGGACAGATCTTGACGGAAACATAACACCTTTGCGACAACGCTTAGGTTTATCTGATACGGGTAATTTATTTGCCTATGATTTGCCACTGATTAAAACGTTTACAGCTTTAATTGAACATGAAAATTATGCTAATAATTTATTATTTGCGATTAATTTGAACACATTTGCTGACGATATTGCGTTATCGGCGACAATACCGGGTCAAAATCCAATGGTCGCTAACCAAAGTTTTGGTATTCCGGCGGAAGCTGTGTATACATGGGCTACAGATAACTATGAATCAGGTAGCTCATTTGCAGCACCACAACTGACAGCCATTACAGCCTTACTATTACAGGCTTATCAACAGTCGACGGGTCAGTCGTCACAAAGTGTGGGGCACATTGTGGATATCCTTAAACAGAGTGCTCGTATCTCAGTACTTGATAGCACTCAAACAGGTATAGGTTTAGTCAATGGTGATAAAGCGCTGTCTTTTTTAGTATATGATCCTGCCGCTATGTAATCTATACCCATAATAACGCAGGTAGACGTTAAAACAATTAACACGGTGCTTTCTGCGTTTAGTCAATAGGACACTCAAATAGGTTTGAATGACCTATTTGAGTGTTCGCTTGCGGCTATAAAATGCTGTAATAAGTAAGACGTTCCTAATTAACTATTAAATCTTTACTTTTGAGTGCAGATGCCATCTACTAAGCACTGAAAACTAGGCGTATTTAATCGTGTAAAATATACCTTTTTAGTAGCGATTTAATGGTGTAAGTCTATTTATAAGCTTATTTTTAAGCTGTTTTAATGATGATGTTGACAATAATAAGGAGTGTTATAAAGGAATAAAAAAGCCATATGCAAGGAGGCATTATGCCAATATTATCGGACAATACCGCTTACTATCAAAGTAATATTGGTCATGAGATTATGAATACTCATAATTTTGATGATCATATCATCCGTTATCTCGCCCATGAGCAAGCATTTATTTCAGGTATTCTAGCGAATCAGACGTATTCAACACTGATTGAAATTGGCTGTGATAAGGTACGCTCATTTGAAACAGCCGCTATGAATAATGTGAAGTATATTGGTATTGATGTCAGGACAAAGCTAGCAGAACAGTCAAGGCATTATTTTTCACAGTGTCAAGCATCAAAAGCATTTTTTTTACATGGAAGCCTTGCAGACATTGACCATATTTTAAGTGATAAAATAAATCAGTCGGAACGTGTATTGTGTCTTTTTCCTTTTAACCTTATTGGTAATGTTGCGAATATTTCAAAAATTTTAAGAAAGTACTATTCAACGGGTATGGATATTGTGATTTCTTCTTTTCAAATAGGAGAACCTGCAAATTCAATAAGGCGAGCCTATTATCAGAAGTGTGGCCTTGATATCGCCCATGAAGTTGATGATGATAATCACTATACGTTTTGTTGCAATGATTTTCAATCTAGCTCTTATTCTTGTGATTATATTCTTGCAATGGCTGATCAGGTAGGTTTTTCAGTGGCTAAAACATTTAGTACCAAAGTGTTTTATTTGTTTCATATGGTAAGGTTATTACAATGAATGTTTCGGGGGTTAAATTAGCGATAACTTTCGCTTTATTATGTGTGCTTGCCTGGAGTTTAATACCTGTTGTTGCGAAAATAGGACAGCATTCACTTGATGTTTTTCAGTTTCTATTTTGGTCCAATATTCTTTCATCCGTTGTTGTTTTAGCCTTTGTATGGCTGAAAAATAGAAAAATAATGGTTAGTGGGAGTAAACGCCAGTTTTTATGGTGTGCACCATTAGGATTTCTGGGGTGCTTTTTTTACTATTTATGTCTCTATTATGGATATGCATCCACAAATGGCGTTGAAGTGCTTGTGGTTCAATATACGTGGCCAATACTCATTACCGTCATTTCTCTGCTTTTTTTCAGTGAACGGCTGGGAGTTCTTGGGGTAGTTGGTTTAATTATGGGCTTTTTATCTGTCGTCATTGTTGTCACCAAAGGTGATTTGACCGCAATTAAGGTGAGTAGCCCTTGGGTATTAATAGTCGTTTTTACTGGCGCATTGGGTTTTGCACTCTTTTCTGTATTATCAAAATACCAGAGCATAGATTCGTACACAGGCACTTTTTTCTTATTTTTTTGGGGCGCGGTATTTTCGTTATTGACGCTATTTCAATGGAGTCAATTTTCATTTCCTACAGGTGAAGCCTGGCTGGTGATACTACTCAATGGTGCAATCATTAATGGGCTTTCTTATATATTATGGTTAACCGCCCTGGCAAAAGCAGATGCAGCAAAGATTGCGCCTATTGTGTTTTTGACTCCCATTCTTTCAACAACTTGGTTGGTCTTATTTTTTCAGGAACCACTTCTTATAAGTTATATAGTTGCAATAACTTTTTCTATTATTTCTGGCTTTTTAGTCATGCGATCAATGACTCATCAAAAAGTTGAAGTCAGGATTGAGCACTAGGCCCTAGCTTTTGTTGCATCTTTATGATGCAACTTTCCTTCTTTTGCAGCATGACTGCTGCTATCTTAATGAAAATAAGCATGAGCATGTCACGATAATTATGACAATAGAATGAAGACATAAAAAAGTCATATTAAGTATTATTCGCTTTTTGATTTTATGCTCTACACTAACTAACATCGTTATAGCAAACAAGTATATCTAAAATTTCACTTGGTGGGTTTTACCTAAAATGGATTGTATTCAGGGATGTTCCCTATCAAGGTCACCTCTAAAAAAGTGCATTTTTAGAGGCGATCTTAAGAATAATCAGTCAAGTTTTTTCGGATTGTAAGTATATATGGTTGCATTTTGACCTGTGACTCAATGTTAGATAACGATGAAACGTTGTCTACGATTGAAATAAATAAAGGAAAAAATCACGACGGAGTGTCTCATGTTAGGAAGCGTGCAGGAAAAACTGAACCGGGTAAGACCACCTCGTGTTAAAATTACCTATGATGTTGAAACAGGTGGGGCAATTGAACAGCGAGAGTTGCCTTTTATTGTTGGTATCTTTGCAGACTTGACAGGAGACCCCGTAGAGCCATTACCACCTGTGAAAGTACGTAAAATGATTGATATTGATCGGGACAATTTTGACGGTGTGTTAGCGGCCGCAGCACCACGAGTAAAACTGTCTGCGATTGCTAATGAAATTGACGGGCAGGGCAAGCTATCTGGTGATTTGTTATTTTCCCAATTAGAAGACTTTGATCCGCTTTCAGTGGTCAAAAAAATACCTAAATTAAATGAGATCTATGAGCAACGCTGTCGATTACGTGATATGCAAGCCAAGCTTGAGTCCAGTGATGCGTTATGCCAGTTATTAGATGATATGGTGTCTACTTCTCCCTCAGATGATGCTAATAAAGTGAAGGATGATTTATTGGCCGCATTTAATGGTAAAACTGTTGAAGAATGGGCATCTGCAGAGTCAAATGATTCTCTGAATACATTATTATCGCGAGATTATATGCTGTTAAATGAACAGCAACGTACTCATGTTTTGTTATTATTAGGGCAATTTGTCCAGACGATTGTAGCTACGTTAGATGATGTACGCGCTAAAGGTGTGACCACTGCTTTGCTTATTGACGACAGTATCGCCAAATTTGATGACTTACTGGGACGTCAATTAAACCTCATTCTTCACTACCCACCATTTCAACAATTAGAGTCCACCTGGCGAGGGTTATATTATCTTGTATCGCGTACTGAAACAGGACAATTATTAAAATTAAAAGTATTAAATATTAGTAAACATGATTTACTAAAAGACTTAGAAAAAGCCGTCGAGTTTGATCAAAGTGCTATTTTTAAAATGATTTATGAAGCGGAATATGGTACGTATGGCGGTTATCCTTACAGTTTATTGGTCGGTGACTATGAGTTTGGGCGACACCCACAGGACATTGAATTACTGATAAAAATGTCCAGCATTGCAGCATCCGCTCATGCGCCTTTTATTGCTGCGGCAAGTGCACCGTTATTTGATCTTGATACATTTACTGCACTTGGGCGTCCTCGGGATCTGGCTAAAATTTTTGAAAGTGTTGAGATGGATGGTTGGCGTACATTCAGGGAAACAGAAGATTCACGCTATATCTCACTGACGCTGCCTAATGTTCTATTACGTTTACCCTATGGTATGAATACATTACCTGTGGATGGACTACCTTTTGAGGAAATAGTCTCCAGCAAAAATTATAAAATGTTTTTATGGGGAAATCCTGCGTATATGTTAGCAGAACGAATCACCAATGCCTTTGCGCTTTATGGCTGGGTTGCAGCTATTCGAGGAGTAGAAGGTGGTGGTGTTATTAGCGGCTTACCGACTTACAAATATAAGACGGATGAGGGAGACATCGCGATGATGTGTCCTACACAAGTGGCTATTACTGATCGGCGGGAAAAAGAGTTAAACGACTTGGGATTTATGGCAATTTGCCATTGTAAAGGGTCAAATAAGGCCGCATTTTTTGGTGGGCAAACCACCAATAAACCGAAAAAGTATATCTCTGACGAAGCTAATGCAAATGCGCAAATATCAGCGATGTTACCCTATGTTTTATGTGCATCACGTTTTGCTCACTTTATTAAAGTCATTATGCGTGACAAAGTGGGTAAATTTATGACGCGCGCCAATGTGGAGCAGTTTTTAAATAATTGGATCTCTCAATATATTTTACTTGATGATGATGCTTCGCAAGAAGTGAAAGCTGCATATCCTTTGCGTGCTGCGCAGATCCAAGTTACTGATGTACTTGGAAAACCTGGTGCTTATCGTGCAACGGTTTTTATTAAACCTCACTTTCAACTAGAAGAGTTAACAACTTCAATTCGTTTGGTTGCAGATTTGCCTGCATAATTTGATAAATAACCAAGTGAAGGATATACCCTTAATGATGGAGTTGATCACAAAAAGTATAAATGAGGTTTCAATTAAAATAGGAATGATGTCATGGATTTGATTTTATTAGAGCCAGGGAATAAGGAAGTTTTCGGTGGTGATGATAATAGTTGGACAACAGGGGGAAGTTTAATTGACCCTGTTGACCGGGATGAAATATTGAATTTCGGACAGTGTATAGAATTGGTTTCCGTTCACCAAGGAATGAAACAGCAAGTCACTACCGATGTCAGTAATTCTGCACGAACATCGGGTAGACCAATTATTACAGAATTTACCTGTGTTAAGTATGTTGATAAAACCTCAGTAAAGTTTTATGAATATTGTTTACGTGCTGAGCCTTTGGGGAAGGGCACTGATCAACCTACCAAAATATATATTTGTCGAAACTCTGGTGATAAAACTGCGAATATTATGACATTTACCATTCGGGATGCGATTATCAGTGAAATTCAATTTCAGTCTCATCCAGATGATATGCCAACGGAACAATTTAAGCTGAATTTTACTGAAATATTGTGGGACTTTACGGTACAAAATGCGGATACAACCCGTGCGGGTAAAAAGTCTTCTGGTTGGAGTTTGGCACGCAACCGTGTTATTGGACAGTTTACCAGTTAAATTGTTTTAATTATTAAGCAGTAGATAGTTAAATTGCAGGTAGATTAAATTATAGAAAAATAGATAAATATTATAATTAAGGAATTAAACGCAACTTATGCGTTACCTATTGGAAAGACTGGATGTATTGGGAGAAATAACAAAAGAAGATGTATTGGACCTGGTTATTGAAAATATAACGCGTTTATTAAGTGTAGTGCCTGCAACGGTCAATAGCCCCATTGATATTTTACATTTGGGACTTCCTGCGGTAGCTGATTTAGCCACAAATCATCGCAGTCAGTTACAGGAAGTAGCAGATCGTATAAAAAAAATAATTTTAACTTTTGAGCCTCGTTTGCAGCATGTTGAAGTGAGTTTGACGGACCAAAGTGATCCGTTAAATCCTTTTAGCTTAAGAATAAACGCGCAGCTTGTCTGGCAAGCTCAGTCTATTCCAGTACAGTTTTCTTTACCTGCCAGTGCACTCAAGGGGGAGTAGCATGAATTGGGGGGATTCTCACCCGCTGGCTGATTATTTTTATCGCGAAATACAGTATTTGCGGCGTGATGGGGTTGAATTTGCGAAAGCGCACCCAGAATATGCTCAAGCACTTGGGTTAAGTGCGGGTGTGTCTGCAGATCCTCATGTCGAAATGCTGTTACAGGGGGTTGCGTATTTAACAGGGCGATTAAATTACCGACTGGATGTTGATCGTAACCTATTACCTTCTGTTTTATTAGATCAGTTATATCCTCATTTAGTTTCTCCCTTACCCGCCATGGTGATGGCTCAGGTTAATGTGCAACCTGATGGCGCTAATTTTCGTGCAGGTTGGCAATTAGCCCGTGGTAGAAATGTGTTTATTGAAACTGAACAACGACGAGGTGATTTGGTTCGTTGTCGTTTTCAAGTGGCATGTGATACTGCTTTGTGGCCACTGGCTATTCAACACATTCATTGGTTATCGCTGGCTGGGTTGCCAGGTGAAGTTATTACGGCAGATGTCGTAGGTGGGGTTCATTTAACCATTACCAATTTGGGGGAGGACCCTGTTCAAACCCTGCCAATTTCTCAACTACGTTTTTATATAGCAGGAAACACAATACAGCAGTTTAAGCTGTACGAGTTATTACATGAGCATGTTGTTTCGTTATGGGTCAAGGTAAATGAAGAAAGTCCATGGCGTAAGCTACCAACTGCGGCGTTAGTCGGGTGTGGTTTTTCAGAAGAGGAAGCCTTACTACTGGATGAGCCAACCTCATTTTCAGGTTACCGATTGCTGCAGGAGTATTTTGCTTTTCCTGAACGATTTTTATTATTTGATATTAATGGCCTGGAATTAACGGGGGCTACAGATCAATTTCAGTTATTACTGCTGAGTAATACCGTATTACCCGAACAACTTCATTTATCTGCAGCATCGTTGCGGATGAACTGTGTGCCTTTGGTTAATTTATTTAAACAGCATTTAGATCCATTACGAATGGATCATCATCATTATGAGTATCGGCTGGTAGCCGATTATTCTCATCACCAGTACTGCGAAGTCGTTAAACCCATTCACCTGGAAGCTTTTCGTCCTGGCCAGCCTGTTCGCAAAGTCGCATCTTATTTTGAGTTAAGTGATATTTGGCAGCTGCAAGAAGATGATTATTTTTACCTTTGTCGTCGAGAGCTAAGCCAGCGTCCAGATATTCCTGGTACCGAGTTATGGATTAGTTTGTTGGATCCCAGTTTGTCACTGACCAATCCCGTGGCCGATACGTTAAGCGGTTTAGTGTGGAGTACCAACCGAACATTACCAGAACAATTGCGACAAGGTGATGAGTTACAGCTAGAAGGCGCTGGGCCGGTTAATCACCTTACATTGCTGATGTCGCCCACAGCTTATCATCCGCCACCGCTACTAAGCCAAACTCCGTGGTTACTGTTAGCTCAGGTGAATAATCTGCATTTATCGTTGCATGATAGTGAGTCACTGTTAGCAAATCTACGTCAGTTGTTGTTATTACATGGTGGCATGCGGGGAGAGGCTAACCGGAAACAGATTACCAGTCTTCAGAGTATACAGGGCAAAGCCGCTGTTCAGCGGATGGGGAATGAGTTATGGCGTGGTTTTTGTCAGGGGGTAGAGCTCACAATGACGGTAAATGAAACCCAGTTTGGTCAGGGGAGTCCTCTACTACTGGGCGAGATTTTACAGCAGGTACTCGCACGTTACGTGAACAGCAATCACTTTGTGTCTCTCGTGTTACATAGTAAGCAACGGAAGGGCTTATGGAAGCGTTGGCCAGCACAGGTTGGCGAACAAGTCATCCTTTAGTTTCACTTTGGCAGCAACAGCCAATACTGGTTAATTTTTACCAGTTAGTTCGGTTATTGACCTGGCAAGGAGGAGGGCATGACAGCCCCTCCGCTGATCAGGAAAAAAAGCATCAGAGCCTTTATTTCTCAGGGGGATATTCGCCTGCTTTTCCTGCCAGTGAAATAGAGTTTGTGGTACCACTTGCTCACCAGCAAGGCTGGCACATTCGGGTGAATAACTTGAGTTTGGCCGGTAGCCATGGACCATTACCCAATTTGTTTTGGGATGCTATTTGGCGGCGTCAGTTACAGGGACATCAAGTGACCAGTGATTTCCTGGACCTGCTTCAACAACGGTTACACTGGTTACGTTGGGCGGTTAAATCACACTGTGTACCAGGCTTAAATAATCTCTCTCCTGAGCAGTCAACAGTAGGGGTACGACTCGCACGACTGGCAGGTTGGTGTGATGTAAACCATATACATGGACTGGCTGCACGACAGTTGCTGGGACTATCAGGATTACGTTTGATGCAGCGCAGTAATCCTGATAGTTGGCGAAGGATATTAATGATCTTGGTGAATGCACCTGTCTCAATACAACCCCTTCATGGTTGTTGGTTAACTATTCCTGCGAAAGAACGCCTGTACATTGGTCAGACATTATCGGCAGACAGTTTTATTGGTCGTTATTACTGGTGTCAGCAAGCTGCCATCAAGTTGGAAATTGGCCCACTACCATACACTCATTTTTGTCGCATGCTGCCAGGAGAGCCGATTAATGAAACATTACGACATTGGTTACTGGTGCTGACGGGGGGGGGACTGGACTGTTGGTTGGTACTTTCTTTGGCAAAAGATACTGTGCCTGCCAGCAGGCTCTCTCAACCACAACCACACTCTCAACCACAGCAACAGCCATTATTCCATGGGTTACGGTTAAGTTATACCGCTTGGTTACCCGCCATGGCTAAGCATAAAAAAGGGGAGAAAGGGGAGCGTAATACGCTGCAAACCAGGGCTTTGGACCCTGCACAGTTTTGGTTATACCAAGTGAATGGTGAGCGTGATGGTCAGCATGGAGATGCATCATGAGTGCAATTGGACAAACGCAGCTTCAGCAACATGGTTATCAGGAGGTTGTTCTTTATTGGGCCGTTAAACTGCAGAGTGGAGAATGGATAGGAGATGAGACACTTCGCTTGATTCAGCTGCAAGGTCAGGAAAAGACAGGTGATTTGTTTCAGTTTCAACTGACCCTGCGCGGTAATACTGATGCCAATGGCTTTACCCTGACCTTTGATGAATTACTGGGTCAACCGATGACGATTGGTATTGTTTATCCCAAGCTAGGCTCAACTCCACAAGATTTCAAAGCGGCATTAGCGGGTTCCTCTGTTCCAGGCATGGTGTTACGTAGCGGAATCGTCGCCAGTATGGCAATGGAGCAACCAGGGAATTATCAGTTAGTGATGCGGCCATCGCTTTGGCAATTAACACTAACCAATGGTTATCAGATTTATCCGCAGCTATCGTTACGTGATGTGGTAGCTAAGGTACTTAAACAATTTGGTATTACGTATTCTATGATCGGTATTACCGGAAGTAGTAATTCAGCATTAACAAGAGTACAGGATTGGTTTCAAGCAGGGGAAACGGCATTAGCGTTTATTCAGCGAATTATCCGAAAAGCCCATATTTTCTTCTATTATCAGCACCAGCCCTGGATTGATGAGGTTATTTTCAGTAATAGTACAGACTATCCCTGGGCGTTACCTGAGCAGCCAGCGCTGCGCTATACCTATAGCCATTTACCTGAGCAACATGAAGATGATGTCGTAACCCATTACCACTATCAGCAGCAAATGGTATCAAGTAGTGTTGCGGCGACACAAACTCGTCAGCAAGCGGCCTGGGAGGCGGATACTGTCGCTAATACTCAGTCCTATGAAGGTAAGAGTGATGTGGCCCAGGGAACCTTACCGTTTTACGTTTACAAGATCTATCAATACGGCTGTAGTGATCAAGAGGCCCAACATGAGGCAGACACTCAACAGCAAATGATCAGTGCCTCTGCCACGGAGTTTTCTGGAGGCAGCCAGTGTCCTGCATTACAAGCAGGTTATAAGTTTTCACTGGCAAACCAACAAGGTGAAAGCCATACCCCTAATCCCATTCAGCCGACGCTTGCTGGACAAACCTTTGTCATTACCGAAGTTTCACACCAAGTCACTATCGATGGGCAGTATCAAAATACCTTTAAAGCAACAGAGCCTCAGGGCTTGATTACGGCCTTTTCGATTCAGGAAACCCATCAAGGCAGTGTATTAGCAACTGTCGTTGATCATGGTGGGGGTGGTTCTGCGGTCAGTGCTGGAGAATGGAAATACTATGCACCGGCGGTCTTTGACCTGGAGTTACAACAGTGTCGAGATCGGAATAGTACCGATGCCGTCCTTCAAGCTAAAGGAGTATTTGTGCAATTTAGTGTGCAGGGAACTCAGTCTGAACCCTGTTGGGTCAAACTGGCCGCGCATATGCAAAACATTCCTGAAGTGGGAGCCATTGTGGTGGTAACCCGGGCTAATGATGACTCAGAGCTGCCAGAAATCCAGAGTATTGTGCAGAACAATGGCACTAAGGTGGTGACCCCATCCGGCTGGACAGCATCGACCCATGTGGGGAGTCAATACAGTACGCAGTATGGGGATAGTCAAAGTATTCGCTTTGGAAAGTTATCTCAGGTGCGTTTAAGTGAAGCCATCGGTATTGTACAAGGGGCTTATAATACAGGGCAGTATCGTGATAGCAGCTACTCACAAGGTGCCAGTTTTAGTTATGCAACAGCAGAAGCGGGTAAGACTGGCTTATTGAGTAGGAGCAAGTCCTGGGGCTCGACTTATAGTGAACATTATGGCCAAAAAAGCTGGAATTACAGTGAAATAGATAGCTCGTATAGCGAACAGTTGATGATTGATACGGAGAGCCATACCACGATTCAAAATAAGTCGCTGAGCTATAGCACCATTGGCGAAACAGAGCAGCACAGTGAAATTCTGACGGATACTCGCAGCTACAGCACCGTTAAGGGCCTCAGTTACAGTGAGTCAACGTTAGGTTCCGTTGAGTCCAAAAGCACCATTAATGAAGACAATAAGCAAGACTCCGTGATTAAAGGGGATTCCATCAGTACCCAGCAAGTGGATGGTTTGAGTGATTCAACGCAAACGATGAATCAAGTGAGCAGTTCCATGACCGCCAGCACACAGTCCAGTACTTCGGCTATTGGTGCCACAACCAGTGCCAATGTCATTGGCAGTGCTACACAAGGCACTGTGACAGGTGTCAGCATGAACTCTTCAGCCATAGGGCTCACTTATAGTGCCAATGTGGTGGGTAGTAGTACGGCGGTTAACGTAACGGGAACAAGTGTGAGTGATACAGTGGTGGGTAGCAGTGTGGCGGCGAATATTACTGGGGCCAGTGTTAACACCTCTATCGTAGGGGCAAGCACTAATACCAATGTTATTGGCAGTAGTACCGACATAGGTGTGACGGGGGCTTCGACGCGAGTCAGTGTGGTAGGGGAAAGCACTCAGGTCAATGTAACGGGGGTGAGTAATGATGTCAGTGTGGTGACATCGTCCAACTCCGTGTCAATCAAAGACACTATTGCCGTGGTTGATATTGTAGCCAGTGGCATTCGGTTTCAGTCCAGCTCAGCACTGGTAAAAACAGAAATTATAGGCACTGAAATTTCGTTATTGTCCGCCATTAAACTGATTATGTGAGTGATGAGGCTATGCAGGTCATAAAACCCCATTCATTAAGCCTGTTACACAAACCATTACGTATGCAACAGCGTGATCATTGGGTGTTGGCTGTTTTGGGTTTTTTCCCATTACGTCAACCCTGTACGTGTTTTTTACCTGAGCAACAAGGTTGGCCTGGCTGGGTTAAACACTTACCTAAACAGTGCCCACCTGATGAGTTATTGATCAAGCCGGTGGGAGAGTGGCTGTTAGTGGGGCAAGGCTATGCCCCTCATGAACCTGTCACCACGCTCATGGTGGGGGTACAAGTAGGATCATTGGTGAAAAACCTGCGTGTTGTCGGTGATCGGCAGTGGCATTACAACTTAGCGGGGCAAGTGGTTTTTACAGAACCTTTACCTTTTCAGCAGCAACCTGTTGATTATGCCCACAGCTTTGGCGGTAAAGGGTATAAAGAAAATCCTCTGGGGGTGGGGTTTATTTCTGCTTCACAAACACGGTGGAAGGGACCAGCTCAAGGTAAGCTGCCTAATATTGAAGATCCCGATACCCCTGTGACCAAGCCCTGGCAGCACTATGAACCGGTGTCCTTTTTACCACTTGACTTGAGCTGGCCACAACGACAGCGTTGGGCGGGAACCTATGATCAACAGTGGATAGCCCAAAACTTTCCTGGTTTGGCGAGCGATGCCGATCCACGATTAGGTAATCGTGCAGCCATAGATCAACAGTTAAAGCAAGGTTTTTGGCAAGGGGGAGAACAGTTCAGATTAACCCACTTGCATCCAACACTTCCTGTCATTGAAGGGACTCTACCGACATTTCGGGTGCGTAGCTGGGTGCAACAAAAAAGCCAGGATGCCTCAACATTCGCTATTCATGAACTACCCCTCAATCTGGATACGATCTGGTTTATTCCTGAAGCCGATTTAGGAGTAGCTGTTTATCGAGGGACATGTCAGCTCAATCATCCTGATGCGGAAGATATTCAGCAGGTGCTGTTAGCCTATGAGCATGCGGAAGAGCCTGTTCGTCCTTATCATCATTATCAACCCCTATTAGAAACTGAGGGGCAGAGCCTTGAAGAGCAAGTGTGTCGACGGCTGAATGAATCCCTATTGTTACCTTCAGACATTAAGTCTTTACATTCGAAGCCAGCCTCAACCGCCCACTCTGCGCAAGATCAGCAACCATCGACGGAAACCAAAGCAGCAACGCAGCAGGCGGCAATGCAGGGTTATGTTGAGCAGCTAGTTGGTGATCAGCTTAAAACAAAGGGTGTACCCAAAGTAGCTACACCTTCAGCAAGCAATAATACAGTGAAAGTACTCCCTTTAGATGTGGATTCTAAGCCGTTAAAAATATCTCCACCCAGTTGGTCAGCGGTACAACAAGGTAAACAGGATCTTTACCAGTGGCTCAAACAAACTCGTGCTATAGCCGACGATGTTAAGACTCAGGCAAAACAGCAACAACAGCAAGCACGTGCTGCTTTAACGCCACTTAAAGATGTTGCAGCTGAGCAGGCTGGGGAAAAAAGCACATTGCAGCAAGGTTCAAAGCAGGACCCATGGCAACAGCTTGAAGCAAGTTCATCAACATCACCTGATGCTGAAATTAACCATGAATCAGATGAATCTGTAAAAAAAACGGATGCATCTTCAGCTCCTGATCGTCTTCAGTTAGCCCAGTGGAAGCAGCAAACGGATCAAGGCCGCTATCAGGCCCGACTGCATTCACCTACAGTCATTGTGGTGGATGATCAACTGGACTCACAAACCAAGCGGCATTTTATTATTACTCATTTACAGCAAAACTTTTCGTTAAAAGGTATGGATTGTTCTGGGGTGGACTTACGCGGCATTGATTTGCAGGGAATTGATGCTCAGGAAGCCCTATTTGAAAACTGTAATTTACAGGGTGTGAATTGTGCAGGAGGCGATTTTCGAGGCGCTGTGTTTACTGGGGCTTGCCTGAATACTGCAAATTTTAGTCGTTGCCAGTTGCAAAACGCCAACCTGTCACAGGTGACAGCGCATGATGCTTGTTTTGAAGGCGCAATACTTGACCATGGACTTGCCGAACAGGCTGATTTTACCCGTGCTAATTGTCAGGGGGTGCAAGCGAAGCATTGGCGTGCGCGTGCATTACTGTGCCCAAACAGCCAATGGCAATCAGCGGTTTTAGCGGATGTATTACTACTGGGTGCAAAAGGTACAGCATCGCAGTGGCAGCAGAGTCAATGGCATCAGGTGATTGCTTATCAGGCTGACTTTAATTTTGTTAACTGGCAGCAAACTCGGCTCTCTCGTTGTGTGTTGATGGGTGCCAAAACTGAGCAGGCAAACTGTCAGCAGGCGCACTGGCAACAAGTCTTTTGTGGAAGTGCTGCATGTCACCATTGGCAGGGAGCTGGCTTTCAGGCTTATCAATGTAGCTGGCGTGAGAGTCAGCTGTTAGGGAGTCAACTGGAGCAGGCTCAGTTTGCCTATTGCGACTTCAGTAACAGTGATTTATCAAACTGCCAGGCCAGTGACAGCCACTGGTACCGCTGTTTGTTTGGTCATACCCAGTTACAGAAGAGTGAATTTACCCGTGCTAATTTCTTACAAAGTCGTTGTCGAAGTAGTCAGTGGTATCAATGTGAGCTGAACAATGCCAGCTTGATTCAAACAGACTTTACCCATGCACGATTGGAGGACTGTTCGCTAACCAATGTGTATCGCTAGGGTTCTGGTGCTACGCTCAACTATGGATCAGAGAAGTTAAATCTATAAACAACACCCCTTAAGGGTATGAATAGGATGACAAGTCATGGACGATGATGCATCCATACCAAGCATTGAGCAGTGTATACAGCTTGGCTTACCGATCAAACAGCGTTGCTTTGATGGACAAACATTATTCCATCGAAACTGGGAGCAGTTGACCTTTATTCAGTGCTCATTCCGAGGGTGCCAGTGGGTTTCCTGTAAACTGGATAAATCAGCTTTTATTGAGTGTGACTTTACAGAGTCACGATGGCAGTCAGTGTCATTGTTGCATGCCAACTTTGTCCGTTGTCAATTGCCTGCAGCGCTGTTCTGTCCAGGACATTATCAAGGTATTAGTTTTTCTGAAAGTGATTTGCAATTGAGCTGTTGGGCAGACTGTCACTGGCAACGTTGTGTTTGGCTGAAATGTAAACTGCAAGGTAGTCAGTGGCTACAGGCAACGGTGGTACAGTCTTGCATGGTGGAATGTGAATTAAGAGCTGCTGATTTTAGAAACACGGTGCTTCAACAATCTGCCTTACTGGATGTGCCCTGGCGATCAATGACCCTGCAAGGGATGCGGGCTAGCCAGTCAGTATTAAAACAAGGGGACTGGCAAGGGTGTGACCTGAGAGGGATCAGCTTCCAACAATGTAATCTTCAGCAAGGTAATTTTTCCCAAGTGAATGCCACTGGGGCTGATCTGACGGAGGCTAATCTCAGTTTTAGCAAGTGGCAGCACGCGGTTTGCAAAGGTATCACGGCAACTCGTTCGCTGTGGCTTAACACTCAGTTACATGAAGTCGATTTTACTGAGGCCTGTATGGAAAGTGCCATCTTTCAAAAAGCGGACTTGGTAGGGTGTCGGTTTTTTCGAGGGCAACTGCAAAAAACGTGTTGGCGATTTGCTCAGGTTAATACCGTCGATTTTAGTGGCGCTGACTGCAGTTATGCCGACTTTTCGCATGGGCTGTTAACCAATAATCAATGGTTGGGCACCGCGTTAAACCATAGTCAGATACATAATACCGAGGGGGATTTGTCAGCCTGGAAAAATGCGGCCTATGTTCAAGGAACCAATGACCAGCTGCTTAACGCTGAGCAACCTATCCTCCATTGGGAGCAAAGCTAATTAAACAACAGGATTCAGTTTTAGCATAAGGAGCATGCAATGACCGCACTAAATACTCAGGTGCAAATAATGACGGAAGACCCTGTATGGCGGCTACAGTGTTATCAGGTAAGCCAACAGGCACAGGATGGTACCTGGCGGTTGGCTGATGGTCGCCGAGTGAAGCAAGCGGTGAGCTGTTTAGTGACACCCAAAGTGGGGGATCATGTGCTTGTTGCAGAGTCGAATGACAGTAGCCAAGCAGCTGCTGAGTGCTTCATTGTGCATATTTTACAGCGTGAAAGTTGCGAAACAGTGCAATTAACGGTTCCTGGTGCGACACAAGTACAGTGGCAGCAAGGGCAAATTTCGCTATTGGCTAAAACTAAGCTGACATTATTTGCCGCCCAGCAAGTGGATTTAGGTAGTTTGGAGCAGTTGTTAATTCAAGGTAAGCACCAGGTTTATACCGCTTGGGAAACCGCGGTCAGTCATGTCCAGCATTTTGTTCAGCAAGTGGATAGTTACACATTGACGGCCAAGCATTTACTCAAACTTCACGGTGAATATCAGTTAATTACGGCGGAAAAAGAAATTAAAGCGGATGCTGATCGGATAACCATGGGGTAATTACCAGATCACACTAACCAAAAAAAAGGGGAGGCAATATCAGTTTAATTATGCTTAACCGCTTGCAGGGAAAAATAATAAATAAAGAAAAAGGATACGTTGCGTGTTTGCCAATAATAATTTAAGCGTTATGAATTTTGCGTTTCCTGATGTGTGTTATGAACCGACGCCTGGCCCTGTACCTTTTCCTTTATTAAATATGGCATTTTCTTCAACGCATGTACCTAGTCAGTATCAGTTGTATTTTGGGACGGGCCTTGCGGAAAATTTATTAACGACGGGCACAGTCAGTACAGGGGATGAAACGGGTGTAGAGCTGGGCATGGTGTCAGGCATGATTATAGGGCCAGATCTGTACTTAATGGGTAGCACTAAAACGTTTGTGAGTGTAGTACCCGCAACGCGTTTAACCAGTTTGACGGGGCAAAATGGTTATATTTCTAATGCCATAGGTGCATCGCTGACACCAGGTCAAGTAGTCGTATTGCTGTTGAGTTAAGCACCAGAGGTGAGTGATTCAGGGATGCAGAGGGATGAATGATGAAGAATAACACGTGCAGTTGGCTAACTTCCTTTTGCTGGGTATCCATCATTGCTGTCATGAGTGGCTGCAGTGGTGTGACTGATAAGATAACAAGCTGGTGGTCATCGCCTAACTCGCTAAAGGAAATAGCGGTGGTGGCTGAACCAAAAGCGAATCAAAATTCTGCGACCGCCCTGGATATTGTTTTTGTGTATGAAAATGAACTGGTTAAACAGCTTCCTGATACCGGACCCAAGTGGTTTCAAACACGAGGCCAGTGGCAACAGCTGTATCCACAACAGTTTGAATGGATATCATTGCAGATTCCGCCTGGCCAACAGGTTAAGCAGGTTACGCTGCCAGCGCGTGTGGGGGAAGCACAGTATATTGTCGGATTTGCCAACTACCTGACGGAACAAGGGCAATATCCAGTCAATCTCACCCCGCTAACCCAGGTTCAGATTCGTTTACAAGCGGATCGTATTGACGTGGTCGATAACGCGGCAAATTAAATAATGGGCCAATTAAAGAGTGCAGGGTGCAAAAATAAGATCAATGGAGTGATACATGAGTAATCGTTTGCCAGAAAAGATTCAATGGGCAGAAGGTATGCTTCTGACCCCACAACATTTTCAGCAGCAGGATCACTATTGGCAGGCGATGTTACAGTTTAGCCGAGTCCTGCAACAGCCTTATCACTGGGGTATTGTGGACTGTCAGATTGATAAGGCTGCCTTGCTGGAAGGGCAGTTAGTGGTTGAACAGCTCACGGCTATGATGCCTTCAGGTTTATTTGTCCAGTTTCCACCGCCTGAGCAGCAAGCCCCTTTGGCTGTAGACCTCTCTGAACTAAAGATGGGATCGCAATGTACTGTGCAACTGGCAGTCCCTCGGCCGTTGCAGGGGGGAGGACAAAGCCAACCTATACAACGCTATATAACAGGTTCGCAGCAGTTAGTGGCGGATGAAAATACAGGTGTGGGTGAGGTGGCGATTTATCGGATACGTCCCAAACTGACCTTGCAAATGGGAGAGACATTACCACCACAATGGGAAACCCTTAAGCTCTTTGAGATTGAATCGAGTCACAATGGACAGTTACAGCTTACTGGTTATCACCCACCCATGCTGTATTTGGAAAGTAGTGCGGTGATGGGAGATCAGGCGTTGCTCAGTCGAGTTCAACTTCTGGTCCAACGACTTAGAATGAAGGCCACCGAATTGGCCGGGAGTACACCAGGTCATGGTGCTACGGCAAGTCCACAACAACGGCCAACCATTTATCAACTTGTCTCAGCGCTCCCTGCACTGGAAGTGTTGGTCCGTTCTGAAAAGGTGCACCCCTTTACTTTGTATTTACAGCTAGCTGAAGTGATTGGAGCCTTGTCACCACTGGAGTTAAGCTTGCTGCCCATGCGTTTACCCAAGTACGACCACAATAATATTGCTGCGGTGTTCCATCCTGTGTTGCAGGCCATTGAGCGGCTGATCAGTAAAGTTAATGTGGCCTATGACGCTTTACCCTTTGAAAAACAAGCCGCTGGACGGTTTATTCGTGTGTTGGGGGAAAGTCAATTACAGGAACCATTACTGCTGGAATTAACACCACACCCAGGGCAATCAAGCCGACAAATGATGGAATGGTTGAAAACAGCACGTATTGCCAGTGAACAGATTATGCCTGTTTTGCGGCAGCGCAGACTTACAGGGGCATTGGTACGTCGCCTTTCAACGGCACAGTGCTCGCAGTGGGGGTTAACAGATAATGGTTGTTGGTTCTTGTTGAGAAACCAACAGGTCACACTTCAAGATAAAGCGGAGCTTGTTATTGCCCAACAGCAACCACTGTGTATTGAAGGTTCGGTAAGCCAAACGGGACCTGCTGCAATCACACTCTATCGGCCACGGCGTAAAGTCACAAAAACGGTGAAAAAGGAACTGGCTGATGTCGATGCATGTTAATGAAGGTGATCATCAGTTGGTTGGACTGTTTACCTCGTTTTATCAACAATTGGCACAATTAAAATCATTACAGCGTGAAGGGGAGTTAAGTACCTGGCTGTTGGAGGAAAATCAAACCCTGGCCATTAATGATGTTGAGCTATCGGCATTGGTACAAAGCCGTCTTTTAGCCCAATTGCAACAGCAAGCTGAAATGATACAGACAATGGGGTCTCAGGCAGAAGTGCGTGCTTATCGTATGGCGCAGTATGTGATGGCAGTGCTGGCTGACGAAATTTTGCTATTGGAATGTGAGTGGCAAGGAAAAGGCTGTTGGACTGAGTTTTTACTCGAAACACAGTTATTTAATAGTGCAACCGGGGGTGAGGGGTTTTATCACTACTTAGATAAATTGCTATCAATCCGCCTTAAAAAACCTGTGCATCATTCTTTGGCGGCGATATTTCTGATGGCTTTACAACTAGGCTTTCGAGGCCAGTTCCGTGGAGCACTTGGTGCGCCTGTCATTGAACAATATCGACAGAAATTAGGGCGGTTTTTGGGCACAGGCGTAAGTCTGAATACGGAGCGGTTGTTTCGCCAGGCGTATCAAGGGCAGTTGGGCAATGTCCAGTTAGCCAAACTTCGGCCTATGCTCCGCTGGTGGATTATGATGGGTGCAGGAGCAGCAACGTACCTGATTATTTCTTCTGTTATTTGGCTGATTTCAATTCAACGGATTCAACACGTTATAGCCAGCTAGCTTAGCGTTCAGATGACTTCAATACTGGATCGTTAAGGTAAGAATAGGGATGGACTGTGAACTCATGGATTGTGTTTTTTATTATTTTGCTGATTGGCTTGATTATTTTTGCCGTAATGGCGTGGTTTATTGGCAGTCGGGCTGATAAGCCTATTCGCTACCAAGCATTACCCGTATCATCTCCTACCTCGTATTGGCATCAGTTCTTTACATTAGTCTGGGAGTGGCTAAAGCGCAGCAAAGCTTACCTGGATAGACAATGGTGGCGATGGCGTCAGCGTCGGCAAGGTGCTTATTGGTTACCTTGGGTTTTACTGTTAGGGGATAACGACTCGGGTCGTCACAGTCTGTTGGCATCGCTACAGCGACAACAACAATTACTGAGTCATGAGGACTGCTGGGGATTTTCTCACCAGACGCAGTGGGACTGGCTGGCAACGGATCTCGGAGTACTGGTTACGCTACCTCAATCGGAAGAACCGATTAAAGAGGACTGGGAGCATCACTTAAAACATTTAGTGGTGTTGAGATCTGAACGACCGCTTGATGGCGTGGTTGTGGTTATTTCTGTACCACAACTGTTAATGGATGAACCATTAACCCAAACGCAGCAAATCAAACTTTACCAATATTTACTGCACAGCTTACCCGATAATCTGGGTTTTCAGTTGCCCGTCTATGTACTGCTGAGCCAAACGGATGTCTTGCCTGGTTTTAGTTTGTTTTGGCAGGAACTGGATGAAGCTCACCAAGGGGAAATGGTGGGGTGGTCCAACCCTTATCCCGTTGGCGAACCGTTTAACGGAGAATGGTGTGAAGAGAGCTTGGCGGCGATCCGACAGGGGTTAGAGCACTATTTATTGCAGCGAGCAACCAGTGGTGAGTTAGAAAGTGCTGATGAAGTTTTTTTATTTGCAGAGCAGTTTAATCGTTTACAAACACCCTTAATGAATTGGTTGGTGGCGCTATTTGGGCAACCGGAGGCACCACAAGGGCTGCTGTTTAGGGGATTGTACTGCTGTGGCAGTGTGGAGGCTGCTGGTCATATCCGTAAAGAAGTGCGGAGTGATGTTTGGTTTCTTAGTCACTTATTTGGACAGAAGTGCTTTTCTGAAAAGCATTTAGCACAACCCAGTCATCAAGGGATTTGGCAGCGAGACAAGCAAAATCATCGTTGGCGTTGGGGATTTGCTATAGGGGCATTATTACTGGCTGCTGGGTTAACAGTAACAAGCATAAAGCTCCAGCAGCAGGTTGATACGGTTGTTTACTCATTAAAGCTCCTTCAGCAGCCTAGTCAGAATGTACAAAATGAACAAGGTTGTACCAGTAAGGCGACGGTGTTTGATTTGCTGGATCATATTGCCCGGCTGGATACCCATATGTCCTTTGTCGCGATACCGTTATCCTGGGTTGATAATCGTGTTGGCCGACAGACTACCCGTTATGTTGCTGAACAAGCATTTGCCGCCGTTATTTTCCCCAGTATGGCGTGTCATCTTCGACATAATATTGAGGAGTTAGCCAGTCAAACTTTACCTACTTTAGGCGCAGATAAGTCACCAGAGCACTTGTTAGAAGTAGAGCAGGCATTAATTAGTTACACACAGAAGTGGCAAGAACTGGAAAAGAATCTGGCACTCTTTCGGGAAGTCAGTGAATTTTCGGATAAGTACCATGTAGACAAAGTATTTTCTTTGTTTGAACAACTGACTGATTATGTTTTTGGGGAAAAACTACCCATCAGCTCTAAACGTGTCAGTGGATTACATCGTGCTGCGTTAGCTAATGTCATTTATCAAGAGTGGCCTTCAGTGAATGAAGCTACCCGTATTTTGGTCAGTCAACGGATTACTGAAGGGTTTGCAGATTGGCAACAAAACCTCCAGGAAGCATTGAACCTGGGAGAAAACTGGCTACGTAACCTGCGTCAGACAGGGGCTCGTGATCAGCAGCAGCTTCTGCGTTTAGCCAGTTGGCTGACATGGATTGATCAACAGTGGCTTGCCAGTGGTTTGGAGGAAAATAACTGTGAGCAGCTTAGGCATCAGTGGTTACCTCATGTCAAAGCACTGGAAGCTGATTATGAGTATCCACTGCCATCCTCTACATTTACTGCTCGTCTCCAACCAGATCACTGTGACCTTCCCATCGATAATCGATTGTTAGCCATGCAAGTTTCTCCTTATGGTCACTTATTTATTAATGGACCTAAGGGGGGAATTTACTTAGCCGATGCATTGAAAGAAGAAGTGGCTGGGTTTTATGCGGTCAGTGAACTGGATTATTTTACCATTGAGCCTAAAAAACAGATGCAGTGCCCTGCAACCTTGCGGGGTTGGAATGCTCAACCACTGCAAACATTACTCACGGCATTACGTGAGTATCAGCAGTTTATGGTGAATCGTAAGCTGGAATTACAACAAACAGATTTACCATTGTATGCTTCTATGGCGAAAGACCATTTACAAGGCGTCAGTGAACACCTTTTGACTAAAGCTCAGCTTACCAGCAGGCTGGCTGATACCATGAGTAATGCAACAAGCAATATCGTATTGGCCCAAGAGAGTCTTATTATTAACACTGAGCAACAGTTTAAGGAAGTGTTGTCAGCGTTGTTATTAATTATGGGACAGTTGCAACAAGTGCAACTGATAGCGCAACAGCAAGCACTATCACAATGTATTCAGCAGTTTGCACTCGCACAATTGCAGGATATTAAATTATTGGCGGTGTCTAGTAAGCTGTATGAGCCTAAGGTCAATCCCCAGCAGCCTAAGAATACCGATCAACTATTGTATAACCTGGGTGACCAAAGCAAAGTCCAGGAGTTTTTACAGCAGCAATGGCAGCGTAGCCAAATTATTGTTGGTTATACTACACCTTATTTATTTGTATTGAACAATACCTATGAACATAGTGGATCAGCTGGGTCAGAAACCGTAAAACAGTTTTGGCGTAATACCATCAATGAAATGCAAGCCTATCAAGTACAGCATAATGACAAAGGTGAAGTGGGTAAACTCAATGGTTTTATTGCAAATCAGCTGAGTGTATTAACGCTTGATAACTGTAGTCAGCAGTTAACCGCGGATACCTTGGTAAAAACAGCAAGTGACTTATATTCACGCCAATACCAGCAATTGGAACAACATGCTAATTTGTGGTGTGATAACCAACAACTTGCTTTTGCTTACGAACAATATCGCGAATTAGCACAGGCATTTAATAGCCTCTTATCGGGCCGGTATCCTTTTGCACAACAAACAGCCACCGATGCTTCACTGGAGGCAATCCAGCAGTTCTTATCACTTTATGAGCAGCACCAAGACACTTTAGCTATTTTACAAAATCTGCCTATACAGAACTCTACGTTTACGACATCTGGAGAATTAAGTGACTCAGGATTGAGTGAAAAATTTAATAAAAATACTAATTGGAAAAAAGTCGCTGCTTTTTTGACTCAGCTTGATAGCGTCATGCCTTTTTTTAAAACGTATTTGGCAGAACAAACACAACAACAAAGTGGTATTAAATTAAAACTGACGTTTCGAGCTAAACCAAAAGATTCACCAGGCAGTGAACAATTAATCAGTTGGGCGCTATTAAGCGGTAATGAACGTTCGACTTACCCCAATGGTAATGATCAGCTTTCCTGGGTAATGGGTGATCCTATTCAGCTTGATTTAACCTGGGCAACACAATCTTCACTATTACCTTTAGTTGATCCTAAACAAAGCGCAACCATGGATATTGTTGATGAACGAACGGCACGATTTGCCGTATCAGGTCAATGGTCACTTTTCAAATGGTTACAGGCATTCGGCACTGAGACAACTAGTACGGCAGACGAAGTGTTATTGTCATTTCGAGTGCCCGTTAAACATCGTGATCAATCGACGCCACAAGGAGAAAGCAGGCTCTTTTTAGCGATGCAGGCACGTCAGGCGAAAGATGGCCAGGAGCAAACACTTGCATTACCAATTAAGTTTCCAACACAAGCGCCCGTTATCTGGTAGTGAGGGGGATGTTTTTAGCTTAAGGATATAAAAATCATAATAACAATATGTGAGGCACATCATGCCTTATTAGGATGATCTTTCAATGAATACACTAGAAGCCTATTACGATTATTTAAGTCAGTATGAGTTACCTGTAGAAGCCATACTGTCGCCTATTTCTGAGGAACAGCCTGGGGGTGAAAATTTAACAGGTAGCCGTCTATATCATGCTATCCGAGAAGCACGGCGGGCGGATGATGCCACTTTGCCGCAAGGGGCATGGCAGTACGAACTCAAGCAAGCCGACTGGCAGGAAGTCATTGAGTTAACCTGTGATGGGCTGGTGAATCAGAGTAAAGATCTTCAGCTGATGGTATGGATGTTAGAGGCTTTGGTTCAACGGTGGGGAATGGAAGTTTTTCCTGCAGGTATCACATTACTTCGACTTTTTTGTGAGCAGTTTTGGTCAGTTATGCAGCCTCAGGTAGTGGATGAAGACATAGAACACCGTTGCAATATTTTATGTTGGCTGGAACAGCAGTGGACACTATGGTTGCGTTTAATGCCTTTATCGGAAGGCGAAGATCAGCTTAATTGGACGCTTTGGGAGCAGGTTAGCCGTAATGAACAGTATGAATTACAGCGCAAAGGGAATGTAGAAACTAAAAACAGAGAGCATTGGTTACAAGTACTGGCAGTCACGAGTGTTGAGTTTTATGAGCAACTGTCTGAGCAATTACTCTTGGCTCAGCAATGTTTAATGGATTTACAATATAGTTTACATGCGCTGATGCCCTCAACAGAAACACTTTTTACTGCGTTACAAGCACAACTCAAAGCATTACACACATTCACCCAGGCTGAATTACAGCGACGTGGACAGTTTAATACAGTACCTGCGGTCAGCCACGCTCAACAGTCATTGTCACTTGCAGGGTTACCGATTAATGATCGAAATGAAGCTTATGCCTATATCACTCAAATTGCAGACTTTTTACAGATGACGGATATTCATAGTCCAGTGCCTTATTTATTAAAAAAAGCGGTGGAGTGGGGCACGTTAGATACTGTGTCATTATATCAAGAGCTATTTATTACACGACAGGGGCAAATTAATATTTTTGAGATGCTGGGTATTAAACCGGATCACATAGCAAATTCTCGCAGTTAAGCACATTCAATTTTTGTATTAACTTTTATGAGCACCGCTACTTGATGATGTGGCATGTTGGGCACGTTGACTGCTGGCAGCATCGTCAACGGATACGCTATGAGTTTGTTGTCGAACGGGTAAAACAGCATGACCTTGTCCTAGATGGGCACGATGCTGTAATCCTGGAATAAGTTGTTGACGGTTAGCAATGGTACTGGTTATTCCCGGTTGAAGTTGTTGCTGGAGCACAGTATCAAGTTGATAACTGAGTATATGTTGATGTCGGGTTGCGAATGGAATATGTACTTCTTCTGGTGATTGATAACGTGGTGAAAAGCCATTAATGCCCCATTGGTTGAGAATGTGTTCGCGGCGATGACTTTCTTTACCAAATGCTTGCCCCAATGCTAACCAGTGTTGGTTGTTGACACGAAAGATACTTACCATATGTCGTTGATTACGCAACCCAAGATGGAAAGGCAGTTTCATTTTTTTGCTCCTAGCTGGTAGGGGGAGTCTTTAAAATGGTTAACTCTGGTGACAGACCAAGATCAATGACCAGTGATAGTTCTGCATTTTTGGCATTGTCTTGAGTATCAAAAGTGCCGGTTGTAACCAATAGCCAGGGTAGTCCATATTTGTCGACGACACGTGCAATACTGGACTGATAGCCATAATGGTTTAATCGTTGAACCATGGCATCAGCCTGAGGTTTCTCAGGGAATAAGCCAACTTGTAGGGTATAGGATGATTTATCAGCGTTAAGATTGGTTATCAAGAGACTTTCATAGGAGATAAGCGATAACTCAGCTTGAGCATCTTCTACTGAATTAGACATCAGCTGAGGGATAGCAAGCCAGTCAGGGAGTAATGAGAGTTGGGCTAAAATGGGTTGACGGACTTTATTCGGGCTGACAATACCTAATAAAAACATGATAGCCCCAAAAAAGATAATAAGCATGATAAAGCCTGACTTTTTGAGCATAACATCCTTCCTGTAGTAGAACTTATTCTTTTTGATCAAGGTATAGAGTTTTATTTTTACGACTTCTGCTTACTAGTTTAGGTGGAAGATAGGTCAATGAAAAATACACAAATATGACAGTATAAAATATGGCTGAAACGTTACAGCAAATTGTTTTTTTGATTACGCTGATACTGTTATAACTTTTTACTAAATATTGAGTTTATTATTAGGTCATTTATAGAGTGCAATTGAATTATAGGATTGTGCTAATGTCGTGTTTAAGTTAATTTATTCTTCCCGCAGTAGAATATACTCCTTGGTTTCTTTTATTCTCGGTACTTCCACACCTGTTTCACAAACCAACTCAAACATAGCAACCTAATTTTTTGCTATGCCCTAGACATGATTAAATGAATAGCTGTCGTATTTGAGGTGTGTACTAATAGTCGGTAAAGGTTAGGTAACGCACCTCGAACTGTTTGTAACAAGGACGGCGGTAACCAAGCCTTTCCAGTCTTTGGGTAAAGGAAGCTTTAGAAAAATGGATTTTAATAAAGTGAAATTATATTCGATTGTTCTGGTTATTTATAACGTTTGATGAAAAAAATCTGTATTGCTTGTAATGTCTAAGACGTAGAATGAATTTCGATTGGCTGATAAGTTTTATAAATAAAAAATAGGACGTTTGTGCGGTTTTGGTGGTAATTATTGATCTGCCTCTATCAAATAAATCAGTAAACAGGATTATGTGAGTAATATTGCGAATTTAGAAGATTATTTATATCACAGTTTTAGCATAATATGGGCAAACCTCTTGATTCTACTGTGAAATTCTAAAACACTAGTAGAGGTTGATCGGTGGAGACAACATTAGTATTGTTGCGCTGATACTGTACTTATTGCGATGTTGGTTGTGGGATTATGTCCCATAGCTCATAGCAATTACTATATCAGTTATTGCTAAATTTTTATCTTTAGTAAAGACTGCATATGGGTATATCAAGTCAGTCGCATCCAGTGAATACTGGCACCCTAATGGGGAAATAAATCTTGAATTTTAGTTATAAGACGTTTTGTTTAAACAATATATACATTTTAATTAGTTAAGTTTTAATGCCATGTCTATCTTTAATATTAATTTCCCTGCTGCGTTAGTCGAACGATGATTGTATTTTTAGAAGTAGTCATAATGGCACCACTAAAAATAGTAATACCCCACACCAAAACAATTCCTTTGATATAGGTATCTGCTATAGCGTTATATTTTTGTTGTCAATAACCTCTTCATTCTTCAAAAAAAGACTAGGTGCTATTACTGTTTCTATAGTATAGCGTGAGCACTTAGGAGGCTTTATGACGTGTAATGAAATCAAAATGCACGACAGGTACACTTGGTTTGTTAATATGTATTAAATGGTATTAATTTGTATTTGTGGTGTCAGAAGCAAATAAGTTGAAGAAAAAATTATATATGGTAAATGAAATATTTGAAAAATGTATAAAAAATAGTCTTGGTTGAATGGTTAGTCAGCAGTTTGATGACTAAGGTCAATTATTGTGGTTGTTATTTTATGAGCTACTTATGCGGATGTAAATTGATGTTTATGAGTTAATAATGATGTGCAATATAGGGGTATTCTCTCTACGAAGGGGATAGCTAAATAGGGAAAATGAGATGGAAATATAGCTTAACATGGATAGTTAAAGTGATTGTTAAAGTAAATAGAGAAGACATACGGTAAATATAGAGTCTAGTTGTAGTATTTGAAAATGCTGCAGGGTTAATTTTTAAATGATAATAAAATAGTTGATTTTAAACTTTGATTTTCTCCTTTTTGTTGGGAGATTTTAATAAAGTGCGGTTTCCAATGCTGACTATGTGTCTATTTTAGGTGCTTCGCCTTTTACTGTTTTTGCCTAAAAAACACATGGCTTTCTCATTGGCATATGTCTTTTTATAAAAAATACTCTCTGGCTTAAATTGTTTCATTTAAACAGAGAGCATCAAGCCGAAAGAGGTTCACTGTAATGAAAAAGCTTTCATTGTGTATTGCTTTAGCAAGCTATTGCTTAAATTCTTATGCTGCAGATCTTCCTCCCACTAGTATACCTCAACATAATAGTGATGTTGGATTGCATAACCATCACCACCATCAACATGAGAAAATAACACCCGACATTCGCCCACCTATTACTGATGATAATAAGGTAATGGTTGAGGCGATGACGACCGAAAAATGTGATACGCAAAGTTTTGTTAATTTAACAGGTAGAGCATTGGTTAATAAAATCTTTTCTGTTGAACCTACCTGTGTTTACAATTTATTTGGTATGCCTGCGAGCAGTGCTCAGCATGTGTTTAAAGATCAGCAAATGCAAACAGTCGCTGATAGCTTTGTTAGTTTAGCTGAGGACTATAATGGCAATAATAATGACAAAATTTTACAAATAGTACTGTTTTTACGCGCTGGCTATTATCAGCAATGGGGCAATAAAGATCAAATTGGTGACTATAGCCCAGCATTAAAGCAAAAAGTGAAAACAGCTATTTCTAACTTTTCTAAAAGCAATCACTTTAATGATGTCAGTCGTGAGCATGGCGAAGTATTAAGAGAAGTTATTACCTTAATTGATAGTGCTGAGTTAAATGGACAATTTATTCCAACCTTGGAACGTTTATTGTCTAGCTTTGGAGATAAGCATAAAGAGCACTGGCATATGGCAGCGGCACTGAATAGTGTATTTACAGTGCTTTTCCGCGGACATAATTTCGAAGACTTTAAAACTAATATTCAGTCCAACTCTGCAATTATTAATAGCCTGCATCAATTTATTACCAATAATGATGACATGCTTGGCGGTGATTATGCCTATTTACTACCTAACGCGTCTCGCGAATTAGGACGATTTTTACAGTACAGCGGTAAGCTAAAAGAACAGACAAAACCGTTAGTGCTTAATCTATTACAACGTTATCAGCTAGGCGGTAAAGGTGGTGCCATTTGGATGGGTGCTGCTGAAATGGCAGATTATTATGATAACAGTAATTGCAGTGAGTATGGTGTATGTAATTTAAGAAGTCGTGTTGATGAACAGGTATTTAAGCAGCGCTATGAGTGTGCAAAACAAAATATTGTGGTGCGTGCACAGCAAGCAACCACGAAACAAATGGAAAAAAGCTGTAATGAGTTGAATGGGCAGTCTACTTATTTCCATCAACAGTTTAAAACCAACTATCAGCCAGTTAAAGATGATTATAACGACAGCTTAGAAGTAGTTGCTTTCCATACCCGTGAAGATTACCAGACCTATGCAGGCTTTTTATTCGATATGAGCACTGATAATGGTGGGATGTATCTGGAAGGCGATCCAAGTAAGAAAGGAAACCAGGCGCGTTTTATTGCTTATGAAAAAGTAGGCACTGATAATTTTGAGGTATGGAACCTGCGACATGAGTTTAACCATTATTTAGATGGTCGCTTTAACATGTATGGTGACTTCAATGATGCAATATCAGCACTTACCGTATGGTGGATTGAAGGTATGGCTGAGTACATGGACAAACGGAATGTTAACCCTCACGCTATCGACTTAGGAAAGTCAAAGGCTTACCTTCTTAGTCAAATACTGGCAAATGATTATAATAGTGGTGTAGACCGTATTTATTATTGGGGGTACCTAGCCAGTCGTTTTATGTATGAAAAGCACGCTGCAGATATTACACAAATTCTGACGTACTTTAGAAATGGAGATTACTCGGCGTATAGTGAGTTTATGAGTGGTATAAATACGCGCTATGATGAAGAGTTTTTTAGCTGGGTTGATGCTTTAGATAATGATGATGGAGACGACAACGGCGACGATAATGGCGATGGAGATGACAACGGGGATGGTGACGATAACGGCGATGGAGATGACAATGGGGACGGTGATGATAACGGTGATGGAGATGACAACGGAGACGGTGATGATAATGGCACTTGTGTAGGTAAACAGTCTACAGATCGTGATGATGAGTTGGTCAGTGCTCAACCCAAAACGAATTTATCGGGTGGTGTACTTTACTACTTTGTTCAAGCGCCTGATTGTGCCAATAAGTTAACCCTTTCAGTATCAGGTGGAACGGGTGATGCTGATTTATATGTCAATAATGAAGGATGGCCGACGCAAGACGCCTATGATTATAACTCTGCAGGTAAAGGCAATAATGAGCAATTAGTGATTCAATCACCAGAGAAAAATGGCTATTACCATATTTTATTGTCTGCAAAATCAGCGTTTAATGGTGCTAAACTAAGTGTTAGTTTTAATGATGTGGTGACAACACCAAAACCTGATCAAAACGATTGTAATCAGCAGCGTCAGAGTGATCGAGATGATGAACTGATAAATTGCTCTCCTAAACAAATAAGCAGTGCCTATAGTAAGTACTATTATGTGTACGTACCTGCTGATACTTCCAAGTTGACGGTGAGTACACAAGGTGGTTCTGGTAATGTAGATTTATATATGATTAAAGACGGTTGGCCTACCACTGAAAACTTTGATCAGTCTTCTACACAGCCTGGAAATACTGAACAAATTGTAATATCCAATCCTGCTTCAGGTTATTATCACTTTCTACTAGAGCCTAAATCGGCTTATGAAGATGTTAAATTAGAAGCTAAGTTCTAATTGTCGTATTTGTCTTCAATCCATTAAAAAGCTAGCCTACTTTTGTAGGCTAGCTTTTTTGTATGTCTTTCCTCCTCACGGTGTTTTCAGCACCTGATTCACAATATGTATTATTAACGTAAATTGATCATTAGGAGTAATACGATGAAGCCTGCACCCGTTAAAGAAATGATTTCATTTGACGATTTTGAAAAGCTTGATATTCGAGTTGGGACGATTACGGCTGTTGAGCCTGTCGCTGATTCTAAAAAACTCATGAAATTGACTGTGGATTTTGGTGATCATGTTCGTTCGATATTAGCAGGCATTAAGCAGGAGCGAGAAAATCCTTATGAGATTCAAGGTAAGCAAGCACTCTTTGTGGTTAATTTACCTGAACGAAAAATGGCCGGAGAAATTTCACAAGGGATGTTATTTGATATTGGGTATAGTGATGGGATTACGCCTTGTTTGGCAGTTCCTGAGATTTTAGTTCCGAATGGCTCACGGGCAGGCTAAGGGTATCTTTGTTCTCAACGGGCTATAAGTAGTAGAGACCAGGGAGGGCCTTAATTAATGAGTGTGAATGTACCATCACGGTTTAATGGTCTGAGTGATATTTGATGTATATTAGAGAAGTTGTAGATAATGATTGGCGACACATTGAAGCGATTCAAGCTCAATCTTACTATGAAATAAAGCCTGAAGCGCTCAGTGTGCTAAAAAGTAAATGTCGTGTATCACCTCAAACATGTAAGGTATGTATCCGTAGGGAAGCTGTTATGGGGTATTTATTAGCACATCCTTGGCCTCGTCTGGTGCCTCCAAAACTTCATGAAGAAATTAAATGTATTGAGGAAGCATGCTCACGAATATATCTACATGACTTGGCGGTAGCTCAACAGGCAAGACATGAAGGGGTTGCTCGTCGTTTAATGGAGGATTTCTTGGCAACAGTATCAGTGTACAACTATCAGGAGATTATATTAGTTTCTGTCCAACAGAGTGAGGTATTTTGGTCAAAATATGGATTTAAGAAAGTTGATTATGTTGATATATGCCATAGCTATGGTCCTAATGGGCAGTTAATGATAAAAATGATGTCATAAAAAAGTTAGGAGTTGCTAGTGCTCTTTGAAAATGGCAACCATGGAAATGGTATTAACAGGTCTATAGAAAATACTGAAAATATAATGGCGAGTAATTTAAGCGTAGTTGGAAAGCATATATGCCAAATAAATTAAAAAATAAGTGCCATACTTTTTTTATGGTCACCATGCTGTATCTGCGGCAGAAGATTATTTAGCGATGAGTGAGTGGTGTAAGCAGCACAATATTCAACATGATATCTATGGAGAGGGTGAGTTAATAGAAAAATTAGAAAATAAAGTTGCTGACTTACTTGGCTTTGAAAAAGGGTTATTTGTTATAACCGGGACGTTAAATCAAACGACCCTCTTACAGCTAGCGTGTAACCAACGCAAGCTTGATACTGTAGCAATGCATCACTCTGCGCATATTTTAAAGCATGAACAGCAAGGTTACCAATTTCAAAAACGGTTTAAATGCTTGATATGCCGTATGAAATGTTATGTCGATCTTTAAGCCTGCTCTCAGAGGAAATAAGCTTGGTTATTTCCAAATAAAACATAATTGACTGTTATTGATAAAAAAACTACCTGTCTTTCTCGCTAGATCTAATAAAAGACAGGTAGTTACGCTTAGTGAAGTTTTTTATGTACTGTTTTAATACTTTGTAATAGGTTATTGCGTTAGTGTCATTTCATACACCGCAAAGCCAATATCATCTTTCCCTACCGGTTTCATAGGATATTGACTATGTTGCTTGATAAATGTCGCTGCTTTAGGATCTGCTGAAGTTTCAACCAGGATCTTTAATGGAGTTTTGCTGTTAATAGGTTTAAAAGACCAGTTGTTGTCAGAGGTAGGGGTTACTTTACCCTTTAGCTTGGTTTGCTGCTGAATATAGTTAGCAAGCACCTGGCGGTTTTCGTCTGGCGCAGCAAAAGCAATGAATTTTTCTCCGGTACCAGGAAATGCACCACTATAAGCGCGGTAGTTGTTGGTGGCCAGGAGGAAGGGCTGATCATCAGTGATTGCTTTTCCTTGATAGGTCAGGTTATGAATACGTTGGGCTTTTGCATTTTTAAGCTGACAGCTTGCGTCATATTTAGTGGGTTGTGTTACATCGATTTGATATTTTACGCCATCAATGACATCAAAATTATAGGTTCTAAAATTATCCCAGTTAATCAGGTGTTGCGCGTTCTTTTGGTTTGGATTAATTTGATTGAACTGTCCAGCGGCACATTCAAGCCAGGCTTTAATGTGCTTTCCTGTTACTTTAAGCGCAACAAGGGTATTAGGATATAAATACAGATCTGCAGCATTGCGATAGGTTAAGGTGCCTTTAGCAACTTCTGTAAAGTTGCTGGGATCATTTTTACGACCACCTACTTTAAAGGGTGCTGCCGCAGATAATACAGGAATTTCAGCTAAGTCTGGATCTCCCTGAATAAAACGTTCGACGTAGGCTTTTTGGGCATCATTTACGATTTGTATAGATGGATCATCCTGGAAAAGGGCAAGGTAACTATAGATATCATCACTGGATTGCCCAATAGGTTGATTCACAAACTTCAACGTGGCTTGATGATCTTCTGCAAGCAACTGGGTTAAGGCTGGGTCAGGTTTAACTTGTTTAGTTTTGTCTTCATTAAATATACCCCTGACTGAGCCTTGTTTGTGGGTAATATGCCACTTTTTATCCTTTTGCGTTAAAGTGAGATCAACGATACCAATATGATCTGCCCAACGCCCTGGCATCACGGCGGGAATACCGTTGATGGTGCCTTGTTTAATATCTGCGCCTGGGATGCTACTAAATTGTTTTGAAGGAAAAACCGCATGGGCATGGCCAAAGAGAATAGCATCAATGCCTGTTACTTGGCTTAAATAGTACACGGAATTTTCAGCCATCGTTTTATAGGGGGCTGCACTTAATCCGGAATGGGGTATTGCAATAATGATATCTGCCCCTGCCTGCTTCATTTTTGGGACGAGTTGCTCAGCGGTTTTTTTGATATCTGTGGTAACAACTTTGCCTGTCAGGTTACGCTTATCCCATTGCATGATTTGTGGAGGGACAAAACCAATGTAACCGATATTGAGGGTATGTTGTTGTCCGTCTTTATCTGTAACAGGTGTTGGCTTAATTATGTATTGCTGAAAATAAGGCTTACCAGGTTTACCTTTACCATTGTCATGAAAAACATTAGCACAGACATAGGGAAATTTAGCGTCATTAATGCTCTCTTTAAGAAATGGCAGGCCGTAGTTAAATTCATGATTACCAATATTACCCACATCATACTGCAGTTGGTTCATGGCTTTATAAGCGGGGTGAAGCTGTCCTTTTTGGATGCCGCGTGAGGCAATATAGTCGCCTAAAGGACTGCCCTGTAAAAGATCTCCATTATCGACTAATACACTGTTGTTTGCTTCTTTACGAGCTTGTTTGATCAATGTTGCTGCTCGCGTTAAGCCAATTTTTGGACTGGGTTTGCCTTTATAATAATCAAAGTCCATTAAGTTGGCATGAATATCCGTTGTTTCGATTATACGAAGCTTAATGGTTGCTTCTGGGGTACTACTGAAACTACTTGAGCTAATAGTAAGTGCAACAATGGACATAACCGCTTTTATATGAATACTCATTTATTGCTCACTTAAGTAAGGTTGTATCCAAAGGGTGTGTGACATGCCATGAGGGCATTACGTGAGAACGCTCCTCAACTGAGTCTGAGGTTGTTTTCACACCACCTTGAATTGTTTTGTCATGTGTAGTCTTGAAGCCTTATCAAACCATAGGCCTTGAAAAAAAAGCAAGGCGTATTCGACCTTATATTCACTGTTTTTAATCAATTCATTTTAATGAAGAATTAATATGGTGTTGGGATATACATTCTTGATGCTAGACAAGGTAGGTTTACAGTGACCATCTATACTTTAACTTCTGAGTCATTCGCGTAATTACCCTACATTGGGGGTATACCTTGAGAGGTACCATATCCTTATAAACATATTGTCTGAGATGGAGTAATGGTCCTTGAAGGGCGAGCTGACGTAAGCATGATAGATGATTATTCGGGTAAGAGGTTAATTGATGAAGACAGTAACATTGACCACAAAGGATTCCATGATTACCAGTGATCAAGGTGTTTTTCAGGGATGGACTCAATTTATTGATCATTTAGCGATCAACAGCCCTGCAGGTGCTACTTTAGTCGATCGATTGTCAGGTTCTCATGGGTTTACCATGCCACTGATTCATCGACACAGTTGGCTTGTGGTAACGCCACGGGGTGAACGATTTGTTGTTAAACGCGCAAATGAAGATCATTAATCTGATTATTGTGTGGGCTTTATTTGTGGTGAGTTCTTGTTAATAAAACAATACAGTTGTCTATACAAAGTAAGTAATTATTGGGCCATTTTGTCCAACATAGCTTACACTATCTCTCGAGAGAGGGTAGATTAGACAACTGTTGTGAGAGACAGCCGTTAATAGTTATTTGTAGTCTGTTCTATTACCTTCCTGATAAATAACCACTTTTTTCGTTTACGTTTAGCTTTCCTTACCAAAATATAATGTCCTAATCATCATTCGACAGTATATTTTTATAGTATTAATCAGTTAACCAATTCGTTTTTTCTTTCAGACTTTTCAGTCGTTTAATGTGATAATTTTTGGTGCGTCGGTGCTATTGGAGCACTATTAATAGGCAAATTATTTGATAATCTGGAGAGTCATTTTTTTATTTGAAAAAATATTGCATTTATGAATCTCATTGTAATATATTGGAGCTGTAAACATGGAAAAGTTTACTTTAACTAAACTATAACTGCCTCAAGGGCGTAAGAAATTCCATAAATTAATAATTAAATCTGCAAAATATTAGGCAGGGAGTGTCTTAAAAATATAAAGGTAGCAGGAAGCTATCAAACAAATAGATTGACTATTATCTGAGTGATTAGGGGCTATCAATGACGAAAACATTATGTGCTTTTGTGTCTATTTCTATAGGCTGTTTGTCGGGGGGCGTATTAGCTGAAGAAGTATTAGGGATAGCACCAAAGACAAATCGCATAATTATTAAATATAAGCAATCCACCTCAAAAAAACATACAGGTCCAATGTCTGCTCCTGCTGTTAATGCGCAACCTCGCATGTTGGCAACCGCTGCTGGAGAAAAGCTTAACCAGCTCAAAAAAATAGATAAGAATAAAGTCATTTATACACTTGATGAGCAGATGGATGTAGCAAAAGTCGAAGCGATTGCTGCCTCATTAGGCAACGATAGCCGTATAGAATATGCTGAGCCTGATTATATGATGACGATTCAGCAAACGCATCCGAATGATCCTCGGTATTCAGAACAGTGGAGTTATCATAGTAATGATGAAGTCACGGGTGGTATGAATTTACCTAATGCCTGGTCGATTACTCAAGGCAGTGAAGATGTGGTAGTCGCTGTGGTGGATACAGGCATTCGATATCATGAAGACTTAATGGATAATATTGTCCCAGGATATGATTTTATTTCAGACGAATTTGTCGCTAATGATGGCGATGGGCGAGACGATAACCCGCTCGATTCTGGTGACTTTACTCGACAAGGCGATTGTGGTTACTCAAATGGTCAACCTATGCCGTCAAGAGACGAAACAAGCTCATGGCATGGCACCCATGTCGCCGGTACGATAGCTGCTGTAAGTAATAATGGTATTGGGGTTGCTGGTGTGGCTTGGAAGAGTAAGATTTTACCGGTGAGAGTTTTAGGTCGCTGTGGTGGTTATACCAGTGATATTGTGGAAGGTATGCGTTGGGCTGCTGGCTTGCATGTTGATGGTGTTCCTGCCAATAAATACCCTGCACAAGTGGTGAATTTAAGTTTAGGGGGAGAATCACCATGTGGTCGTGTTTATCAGGAAGCCATTGAAGATATCACTGAAAAAGGCACAACAGTCGTGGTTGCTGCGGGCAATGAAGGCGTACGCATCAATAGTCGTAATGCATCGCCGGCTAACTGCTCAGGTGTAATTACGGTTGCGGCTAATAATATGAGTGGGGAACGTTCATACTACTCAAATTATGGTGATTATGTTGATATTGCCGCACCGGGTGGTGAAACCAGAGTGAAGAAGTTTGATAGCATGTCCGGTGACTACACGTGGCAAAAACGCCCTGAAGGTGGCATTTTATCAACATTAAATGCAGGGCAATCTTATCCTGGAAGTGATAATTATGACTACTACCAAGGAACCAGTATGGCGACCCCTCATGTCGCTGGATTAGTCGCATTAATGTATGCTGTTAATCCAACAATTAAGCCCAGTACTGTTCGCTCCATTTTAAGAAGCACTGCGAGAAAAACTGATTGTGATGAGTGTGGCGCTGGTGTTGTAGATGCTTATAAAGCCGTTAAGAAAGCTAAGCTTTACTACTGGTAAATAATAGAAGGCTTTAAGTTTAAAAGATAAAAAAAGGTCAAGCATTGCTTGACCTTTTTTTATTTCCTCAATTAATGCGTAAATTAGAATTTGTATTAGGGTTTTTTAACCGGTTCGTAGCTGTAATTAGTTTCATTTTTGGTTAAGAACATGGGTTTATAACCCAGTTTATCCCGATAAATAACCTGATAAGCAAGTACGTTTTGTACATATTTGCGCGTTTCATTAAAGGGAATCACCTCTACCCATACATCATGAGGTAATTTGCGATGGCGCTTCAGCCACTGATTAACTCGATGAGGTCCTGCGTTATAAGCGGCAGTGGCGAGAATACGATTACCATTAAATTGCTTATAAAGCTCTGCAAGATAAGCACTACCTAATTTAATGTTTGTTTCTGGTTTTAAGAGTTGCTTGGTACTTTGATAGGGAATGCTGTTTTTGCGTGCAACATAACGGGCAGTTGCAGGCATAAGTTGCATAAGACCCATCGCCCCTGCATGAGATCGAGCTTTATACATAAAAGCACTTTCTTGCCGAGTAATGGCAAACACCCAGCTACTATCAAGATCTTGGGCACGACTATTTTTCAAGATGGGCTTTTTATACGCTACAGGAAAGCGAAGATTCAAGTCATCCCAATACTCTGCACGTGCTGTACTGATAATGGAAGGAAAATACCAGTTCCAGCTCATTGCAATTTCAGCCGCGGCAAGTAATTCTTCACGATTCATTTGGCTGGCCATGTGATACCACTCACGTCGTGCAGGCCATAGATCTTCCATTTGGAAAAATTCTTGAGCGCGTTGAATAGCAGGTAATTGTTTAACGTGGCTCATTGTTGTCGTTGAAACAGGATAGGGTTTATGTTGTAAGGCATAACTTCGATTCATACGATCTGCCGCGAGGAAACCATAAAAATCCCGCTCACTATCTGCCAGTTTTCGGTAAATGGCATGTGCTTTATCGCGCATGGCTTGAGATGGATTGTTGGCTTCAATTGCCCGAGCATACCAGTATTGCCAGCGACCGGTTTGCCGTTCCTCTTTTGGAAAAGCCTGTGTCCATTTGGTAATGCTGGCCCAGTCTAATTGACGTAAGGCTTGACGTAATCGCCAGGTAATTAAATCCGTTTCCTGGTGTTCTGCCAGGACGCGATCAACCCATTCTCGGTGTTTTTTTGAGTATTTGCGCATGATGTGGGAAGCCAGTTTGGTTTCCACATAAGCTTGCTGTTTCTTTGTAAACCGGTGCTGTTTTTGGTAGGTGTTCCAGAGTGAGAGAGAGGTACTCGGTTTAGTGTTGGCTAGGCGCACAAGACCTGTACTAATAATGTCACCCATACGAGTACTTTTTGCCGCATAACTTGCTGTTTTCTTCAATCGTTTGGGCTGGTGATAGGTATTGAAATAAAGGTTGCCCAGTGCACGTTGCGATTTTGGAAGGTAGCGAATAAGGTAGCGACCTAATGTACCTTGGTTTTCTGCATAGGCTAAGACCATTCGCTGCCAGACTAAATCGGGCGTGAGTTTATTTGCCGCTCGCCAGTGGTCAAGTAATGGGTCACAACTATTAGGAAGAGATTTGCCTGTTAACCATAGTTGTTGAGCACCAGCATAGGCAGCTTGGTTATTACCTGTTTGCAATTGTGCATAATGAAAGCTGCACTGCAGGTCTTTTGACTTATTATCCTTTGGAAAGTGTTTAAGCAGTGTTTGCCACTGTTTTTTACTCGCTAAGGATTGTAACCATTTATGCTCTATTTTTGAGGTGAGTGGAAAATCCTGATAGGTATTCACAAACTTGGCAATAGTACTATCACTCTTTGAAGATAGGCCACGATTTAACTGATAGTACTCAAGGTAAGGGTAAAGGGGATAGTGATTCAGCTTACTTTTTAAGGTGCTAAATTGCTTGTTATTATTAGCACGATAGGCTTTTATTGCCTGTTTATAGTAATTACGTTCTTTGCTATAGGAGGTATTAGCGCTGGCAGAAGCGGTGTTGGTAGTCATTGCCAGTGTCATGCAGGCGGAGAGGGGCAGCAAGAACCCGACGCGCAACACCTGAGTGAAGGGGATGGGCTTGAGTAAAAAATTAATAGGCATCATGGATTTGCTGTCTTGGTTAGATTTTGTTTAAAAGGACTATGTCAAAAATAGTATCTATGTACAGATAATAATAGTCGTCTTGGAGTTCCGTTGATAACATTTGTCTCAGTCAATTATGTGGTATGTTGATAAATCACTCTGTGACTTTGCACATTTGTTTTTGTTAGGGCGCTAAGGTCCAGCATAACCACTTCTATACTACAGATTGAATGTGCATACATGTCATAATGAAGTCATCGATATTGCTTTGGTCAATTAATTGAGTAGGCACTTTAACGTTTTATACAACGTTTTTGAGCTATTGCTGGTTAACTATCATTATTTTGTTGAATTGTTGCAGGACATGAACCTAATGTGCAGTAGGTTGATAAATAAGATGTTTTTACTGTGATTTGCATCTCATTTGTTGGCCGATTTTATTATGTGTTCTGCTAAGTTGCTGTGAAGAAAGAGGTTGTAATCCTTTATGCCAATTATGCGCTTTGATGATGTTTCTCTCGCGTTTGGTGCAATGCCGTTATTAGATCAGGTCAGTTTTCAAGTTGATAGTGGTGAGCGCATTTGTTTTATTGGGCGAAATGGGGTGGGCAAATCCAGTCTGTTGAAAGTAGTTGAGGGGCTATTGGATATTGACGGTGGCTCTATATGGCGTCAGCCTGAATTACGTATTAGTGCGCTTCCTCAAGAGTTACCCCAAGCTGATGATAAAACCGTTTATCAAGTGGTGGCTGAAGGTTTGGCTGAAGTGGGTGAACTCTTAACTCATTATCATCAGCTGACTCATCAGGCAAACAATGAAGCCAGCCTGCAAACATTAGCCCATGTCCAGTCTGCCTTAGAGCAAAAAGATGGTTGGCGCTTAAATCAGCGAATTGAAACCATGATTAAGCGACTGAACTTGCCTGAAGATAAAACCATGGCTGAGTTATCAGGGGGGTGGCGTAGACGTGTTATTCTGGCCCAGGCCCTGGTCAGTGAGCCTGAGCTGTTACTGTTAGATGAGCCTACCAACCATTTGGATATCGCTGCCATTGAATGGTTAGAGCAGCAGTTGGCTGAGTTTAAAGGTGCCGTATTATTCATTACCCATGACCGCTCTTTTTTACAGAAGGTGGCAACCCGAATCATTGAACTGGATAGAGGATTAATCACCAGCTGGAGTGGTGATTACACTAGCTTTTTAGAGCATAAAGCGCATCAGCTTGAAGTGGAAGCAAGTCATAATGCAGAGTTTGATAAAAAGCTCGCGCAGGAAGAAGCCTGGATTAGACAGGGGATTAAAGCGCGGCGTACTCGAAATGAAGGTCGCGTGCGAGCGTTACAGGCACTTCGTAAAGAACGCGCACAGCGTCGAGAGGTCCAAGGTAAGGCAAAACTGCAATTAGATAAAGCAGAGCAGTCGGGCAAACTGGTCGTTGAGGCTGAGCATATTTGTCATGGCTATGACGGAACCACACTGATTAATGATTTCTCATGCCGGCTGCTACGAGGTGACCGAATCGGTTTAATTGGACCCAATGGCGTCGGTAAAAGTACGCTGTTACGTTTACTGCTAGGGCAGGAAAAGCCTCTGTCAGGCACGATCAAACATGGTACCAAACTGGAGGTGGCTTATTTTGATCAGTTACGGTTGCAGCTGGATGAAGAAAAAACGGTATTAGACAACGTCGCTGATGGTCGCGATAGCATCGAAATTGGTGGTAAATCACGGCATATCATGAGTTATTTACAGGATTTTCTGTTTACGCCTGAGCGAATTCGTACCCCGGTCAAAGCATTGTCGGGAGGGGAGCGTAATCGATTACTATTAGCTCGTATGTTTAGTAAGCCAGCCAATATGCTGGTTATGGACGAGCCAACCAATGACTTGGATGTTGAAACACTTGAGCTTTTGGAAGAAGCACTACTGGACTTTAATGGTACGTTACTCTTAGTCAGCCACGACAGAACCTTTTTAGATAATGTAGTGACATCAACCTTTGTATTTGAAGGGAATGGACAGGTCAATGAGTACGTTGGTGGTTATCAGGACTGGATTCGACAAGGCGGTGCATTTAAAGACCTTGTGGCAGCAGCTCAGCCAGAAGAAACCCAGCAGAGTACAAATCAAACGCCAGTAAAATCAGGGGAAAACCTTAAGCAAGATAAAGCTGAAAGTGAGGCAAAGCGTTCACGAAAAAAACTTAGCTATAAATTACAGCGTGAATTAGAGCAACTACCTGAGGAAATTGAAGATCTGGAGCAACAGCAAAATATCCTTGAGCAGCAAGTTAATGCGCCAGATTTTTACCAGCAGGAGCAAGCACTGGTGCAATCCACATTGCACCAGCTGACACAGTTACAACAACAAATTGAAGATAAACTTGAGCGTTGGACTGAGTTAGAAGCGATGCAATCGGATTAATTACACACTAAAATGAGCGATATCCCTAACAATGGGGATCGCTCATGATCCCTTAAAATAAATGATTTATTTACCGACCCGAACAGCCAGTACATCACATTGCGCACCATGAAGAATACCCGTAGAGGTTGAACCCAGTATCAGTGCCAAGCCATGTCGTCCATGGCTACCGACAACAATCAGATCAATATTTCGTTCTTCTGCAATACGGTGTATTTCTTTCTCAGGACGACCATAAACAACATGTTGATGACCTTCATTATTAAGGCGTTTAGCTAATTCGCTGATGCGTTGCCGTGCCTGTTGTGCGATTTCCTCTTGTAAAGTGGTTAAGTCCAGTGGAATATCACTGCCATAAGCAACACTTAATGGTTCAACCACATGAACCAAGGTAATATCAGCATTATGGTCTTTGGCAATCTCCTGGGCTCGTTGTAATACAATATCGGCTTCTTCTGTTAAATCCACTGCCACAAGAATATGTTTGTAACGACTCATCAAAGTGACTCCTTGATATTTTATGTGATTTATTAACAGGGTTTTTTTATGTGTCCTTGCGCCCTGGAAAACACATTACCCATAACGTGTTGTCTATAACATACGGCTAACTAAGTTGAAGTGCCATTAAGTCTATCGTAACGGGATTGTAGGAAAAATTTATGACGTATCTCATTATCTTGCTGGGTGTATTAGCGATTGTAGGGTCGCTAATGTGGATATTACCTTCTCCCGCTGATCGAAAACGGATGGTGCTTCGCCAATTAGCCATAGCAAAAGGAGTAGAAGTACGTCAAACGCTTTATAAAGATAGAAAGGGAAAACCAATTACCTGCATTGGTTATACTTGTCGTATAACACGTCCAAAGGGCAACGTTGAAATAATTATTCAGCATGAACCAGATACGCCTCAGCCTTGGGTTGGCTGGCCAGAGGAAAGTGGTGATAACCGCTTACAGCCTCACTGGGCAACGTTACAGAAAATGGTTGAGTCACTGCCTGATGATGTTGTGCAAGTTTCAATTACGTCAGCTTATGTCTCTGTTTTATGGTTGGAAAAAGGAACGGAGGACGCGCTCAACAACATTGTGACATTTTTACACCAAATCAAAGAGTGGTTAGAGCCTTCCCGTTAAGCCAGTGAAAATGCTCCTTTACTTATTTGGGATACTAGTTTGTACAACAGTTGTCACTAAAATGTCATGATGGTTGGATTGTTTTACCAGTAAGGTGATTAGTCTGCTTAAACCTTTTTCTCATTGATCATCATATTGCAACTGCAAGGACGCTAGGGTTAGGGAGTAGTTATTTCACACTATAAAACAACAAGTATTTTAACGGTGTGTTAACAATACTTTTCTTCGTTCAGTAACAAAGATGTTCCAGAAAGTTATTAGCGTGACTTAATGGTCGAACGACTTTTGATTTAAGGGTTATTGACAAACTGTCTGTTTTTAACGAAGGTTGCTATCTATAATTAAACAAACGTATGAATTATTATAGCTTACTCAATTTGTAGAACTATAAATTTGTAGAACTATAAGCCGGTGGCACCGGCAGACTGTGTACCTTATGACAAACATGCTTTCTCATTGCACCTGCCTTTGGCTAGCGATTACCTCAGTGAATGTCACTAGGCCACACAGTTTTTGATCGGAACACAAGCTAACTCAGCGTGGAGATCACTAGATGATTTATGAAGGTCAGGCCATAACGGTTAAGCTCCTGGAAGAGGGTATTGCCGAGCTGCAATTTAATCTGCAAGGCGAATCGGTTAATAAATTTAATCAACAAACACTACTGGAACTACAGGAATCTGTTACGGAGCTTAAGGCAAATAGTGCAGTAAAAGGTCTGGTGGTTACGAGCGGCAAGGATGTGTTTATTGTCGGGGCAGACATTGGTGAGTTTTTAGGAAACTTCTCCCTGCCTGAAGAAGAGTTGATGGCATTAACCCTGGATGCGAATGCTATTTTCAATGCATTTGAGGATCTGCCATTTCCTACGGTGATTGCGATTAACGGCATCGCTCTGGGTGGTGGTATGGAAATGTGCTTAGCGGGTGACTATCGTGTCATGGCATCCTCTGCACGTGTCGGATTACCTGAAGTTAAACTCGGTATTTACCCAGGATTCGGTGGTACCGTTCGCTTACCGCGTCTGGTAGGTGCTGATAATGCCATTGAGTGGATTTGTGCAGGCAAAGAGCATGATGCTGAATCAGCGCGCAAGATTGGTGTGGCCGATGTGGTCGTACCCTTGGATAAGTTACATGACACCGCAGTCAATTTGGCGAAGCGCTGTGCGAGTGGTGAACTGGATTATCAGGCAAAACGTCAGCCAAAATACGATAAATTAAAGCTGAATAATATTGAGTCGATGATGGCATTTGAAACCTCAAAAGCCTATGTCGCCTCCCAGGCTGGACCTAATTATCCGGCGCCAGTTGAAGCCATTAAAACCATGCAAAAAGCATCAACTAAAGGTCGGGATGATGCATTGAAAATCGAGGCGAAAGGCTTCGTAAAAATGGCTAAAACCAATGTAGCCAAAAACTTAATCAATCTGTTTTTGCATGATCAGGCGTTAAAGAAACAAGCCAAGGACTATCAGGAAAAGGCCGCTAAGGTCTCTAAGGCTGGCGTTTTAGGGGCGGGGATTATGGGTGGTGGTATTGCCTATCAATCTGCCTACAAAGGCACGCCTATTGTCATGAAAGACATTAATCAGCAGGGTCTGGATTTGGGCTTGCAAGAAGCAGCCAAGCTGTTGGTAAAACGGGTGGATAAAGGTCGCATGTCAGCCGCAGGCATGGCTGAGGTGTTAAACCGTATTGTTCCTGTGTTGTCTTTCGGTGAGTTAAAAAATGTTGATTTGGTGGTGGAAGCGGTTGTTGAAAACCTGCAAATAAAACATAAAGCATTGCCTGAAGTTGAAGCTCAGCTTGCTGAAGAAGCCGTGTTAACTTCCAATACTTCAACGATTTCTATTACAGAGTTAGCCAAACCACTTAAGCGTCCTGAGCAATTCTGTGGTATGCACTTTTTTAACCCTGTGCATATGATGCCATTGGTTGAGGTTATTCGTGGTGAAAAAACCAGCGAAGAAACCGTTGCCACTGTGGTTGCTTATGCTAAGTCGTTAGGTAAGACGCCTATTGTAGTCAATGACTGCCCAGGCTTTTTGGTTAACCGCATACTGTTTCCTTACTTTGGCGGTTTTGCGTTGTTACTGCGTGATGGCGCTGACATGGTACAAATCGATAAGGTGATGGAGCGCTTTGGCTGGCCTATGGGTCCTGCATATCTGCTGGACGTTGTCGGGATTGATACTGCGGCACATGCTGAAAAAGTGATGGCTGATGGTTTCCCTGATCGAATGAAACGCGACTTCAAGAGTGCGTTAGATGTTCTGTTTGCTGAAAAACGTTATGGACAGAAAAACGGGTTAGGCTTTTATCGTTATGAGCCTGATAAGCGAGGTAAGCCGAAGAAAAAAGTGGATGCTGATGTTTCCGCATTACTTAAAGAGGTAACGCAACCCGCACGAGAGTTCACTGAAGAAGAAATTATTGCACGAATGATGATTCCACTGTGTCTTGAAACCGTGCGTTGTCTTGAAGACAACATCGTTGCCAGTGCGCATGAGGCTGATATGGGCTTGATTTATGGCATAGGCTTCCCTCCCTTCCGTGGCGGTGCCTTACGTTATATTCAAGACATGGGCATTGCTGAGTTCTGTGCACTAGCAGACCAGTACGCTGAGTTGGGGCCACTTTACCAGCCCACAGCAAAACTTCGGGAAATGGCAAAGAACGGCCAGGTTTTTTTTGATAACTAATTCAGTGACTGGAAGAGGGTACAAGAACCATGAGCTTACAACCAAGAGATGCTGTCATTGTTGATTTTGTACGGACCCCTATGGGCCGTGCCAAAGGTGGAATGTATCGCCATGTGCGGGCGGATAGTCTTTCAGGCAAGCTGATTACTGCGCTGTTAGCACGTAATGCGGATGTAAACCCCGCTGAAGTGGAGGATGTGATTTGGGGGTGTGTTAACCAGACCCTAGAGCAAGGCTGGAATATTGCCCGTATGGCCATGCTGATGACACCCATTCCACATACTTCCTGTGGTCAGACTGTCAGTCGCCTGTGTGGTTCATCAATGTCTGCTTTGCATACTGCAACACAAGCGATCATGACCAACAATGGTGATGTGTTTGTGGTCGGTGGGGTTGAGCATATGGGCCATATCAACATGATGCATGGTGTTGATCCAAACCCAGAGCTAAGCCTTTATGCGGCTAAAGCGGCAGGGATGATGGGAATTACCGCAGAATTTCTCAGTAAAATGCACGGCATTGGTCGTAAACAGCAGGATGAATTTGGTGCTCGATCTCACCAGCGGGCACATAAGGCGACAGTTGAAGGACGTTTTGCCAACGAAATTGCGCCGATGGAAGGCTTGGATCAAAACGACAATTTAACCATATTTGCTGAAGATGAAACGATTCGTCCAGAAACCACTTATGAAACGCTGAGTCAACTTCGACCCGCGTTTGATCCCAAATCGGGTACAATTACAGCAGGCACGTCATCACAAATAACTGATGGTGCATCTGCCATGTTAGTAATGTCAGCCCAGCGTGCTAAGGATTTAGGTTTAACGCCTATTGCAAAAGTGCGAGCGATGGCGACAGCAGGTGTAGACCCTTCTATTATGGGGTATGGACCTGTACCTGCAACCAAGAAAGCGTTGAAGCGCGCGGGTTTGACCATTGATGACATTGATTATTTTGAACTCAATGAAGCGTTTGCTGCACAAGCATTACCTGTATTAAAAGATTTAAAATTACTTGACAAAATGGATGAAAAAGTCAATCTCAATGGAGGAGCAATTGCGCTTGGCCATCCATTTGGTTGTTCTGGCACCCGAATCTCTGGTACATTGTTGAACATTATGCAACAGCAGAACGGTACTTTGGGTATAGCCACCATGTGTATAGGACTTGGCCAAGGGATCACTACGGTCTTTGAACGGGTCTAATATCCGATATACGTCAAAAGCCGGAGGTTAACTCCGGCTTTTTTGTTTCAAGAGGCTTTATTTTTTATTGTGTTGTCATTGTTTTTATGAGCCTGCGTGACTAATAGTATATTGAAGGTAAATTCAGTTTGATGACCATTGTGGCGTGGAGTACAGGTTGTTGCTTTTAGTACATATTGGAGGAATTTCGTTTCTTTACTCGCTTGAATGTGTGTGAGATCGTCCTTATATATGTCGCAAAATTCAATAGATTTTCTATCTTTATGGATAAATTTACGTTTGTTCTGGAAATGACAGGTCAGCATGGGTAAATCATTAGTAATTGTTGAGTCGCCAGCAAAAGCAAAGACAATAAACAAATACCTGGGTAGCAATTATATCGTTAAGTCCAGTGTGGGTCATATTCGTGACTTACCCGTAAGTGGTAGTAATAAAGCGGTAGACCCTAAGGCACGCGCAAAAGCGGCGGCAGAAACACGTAAACTGACGCCTGAACAACGCGCTATCCATAAGGAGCGTAAGGCTAAAGAGCAACTTGTTGGTCGCATGGGGGTTGATCCCGAAAATGACTGGAAAGCACAATATGAAGTGTTGCCAGGCAAAGAAAAGGTGGTGGATGAGTTAAAGAAGCTGGCTAAAGGGGTTGATCAAATTTATCTGGCAACGGACTTGGACCGCGAAGGAGAAGCCATTGCCTGGCATTTACAAGAAATCATTGGTGGTGATAGTGAACGCTATCGTCGTGTGGTTTTTAACGAGATTACCAAGAAAGCCATTCAGGAAGCATTTGAACATCCGGTTCAGGTTGATACAAATCGAGTCAATGCACAACAAGCGCGGCGATTTTTGGACCGAGTAGTGGGGTATATGGTTTCTCCACTGTTATGGGCAAAAATTGCTCGGGGATTATCCGCGGGGCGTGTACAGTCAGTGGCTGTTCGATTAATTGTTGAGCGGGAACGAGAAATTCGCGCCTTTGTACCAGAAGAATACTGGGAAGTTTTTGCAGATTTAACTGCCGATAATGGTCATGCATTACGTTTACAGGTGACCAAGCAAAATGATAAGGCTTTTCGACCTGTCAATAAAGCACAGACAGATGCAGCCTTAGCTCAACTGCAAGAAGCCAGTTATGTTGTCAAAAATGTTGAGCAAAAACCCACTAAAACCAAACCACCTGCACCTTTTATTACCTCGACCCTACAGCAGGCTGCCAGTACCCGTTTAGGTTTTAGTGTTAAAAAGACCATGACGTTAGCACAACGACTGTATGAAGCGGGTCATATCACCTATATGCGTACAGACTCAACGAATTTGAGTCAGGATGCAGTGGACAGTTGTCGTGAATATATTACAGAACATTTTGATAAAACCTACTTACCAGAAGCCGCTAATCGTTACTCCAGCAAAGAAGGGGCACAAGAAGCGCACGAGGCAATTCGGCCTTCTTTTGTCAATGCCAAACCTGGTTCTATTGATGGTTTGGAGCGGGATGCAGAGCGCTTATATGAATTAATATGGCGGCAGTTTGTTGCGTGTCAAATGTCCCCTGCAGAATACCTCAGTACCAGTATTGTTGTCGGAGCAGGTAACTTTGAATTAAGAACACGTGGTCGAGTGTTAAAGTTTGCGGGCTTCACTAAAGTACTCGCGCCTGTTAGTAAGAAAGGTGAGGATATCATTCTTCCAGAAGTAACGGTTAAGCAATTATTGGCTCTGCAAGAACTCGATCCTAGCCAGCATTATACCAAGCCTCCTGCCCGTTATACGGAAGCTTCTTTGGTAAAAGAGCTTGAGAAAAGAGGTATTGGACGTCCCTCAACGTATGCTTCCATTATTTCCACTATTCAGGACCGTGGTTATGTGAAATTAGAAGGGCGTCGTTTTTATGCCGAAAAAATGGGCGATATTGTCACGGATCGGCTGACAGAAAACTTCAAGGATTTAATGGATTATAGCTTTACGGCCAATATGGAAGAGAATCTAGACCATATTGCAACAGGTGAGTTGAATTGGAAACAGTTGTTGAATAGTTTTTACTCAGACTTTTCACGCAAGCTTTCGCTCGCCAATGATACTGAAAAAGGCATGCGGGCCAACGAGCCCACCATGACCGATATTGACTGTCCTTCTTGTGGGCGAAAAATGCAAATTCGTACGGCCAGTACCGGTGTATTTTTAGGCTGCTCTGGTTATGCTTTGCCCCCCAAAGAACGTTGTAAGTCAACCATCAATCTGGTGCCTGGTGAAGAAGCGGTTGCTGCCGATGATGAAGAAGGTGAGGTCAATGCACTGCGAGCTAAACACCGTTGCGCCAAGTGCGGCACCGCGATGGATAGTTATCTTTTAGATGCACAACGTAAGTTGCATATTTGTGGTAATAACCCAGACTGTTCTGGCTACGAGATTGAAACTGGTCAGTTTAAACTGAAGGGTTATGAGGGGCCTGTCCTTGAGTGTGATAAGTGTGGTGCTGAAATGCAGCTTAAAACTGGGCGTTTTGGTAAGTACTTTGACTGTACCAGTGACAGTTGTAAAAACACCCGTAAGCTACTTAAAAGCGGTGAACCTGCGCCACCCAAAATGGACCCTATCCCAATGCCTGAACTGGCTTGTGAGAAAGTGGATGATACTTATGTGCTGCGTGATGGTGCATCCGGCTTATTTTTAGCGGCAAGCCAATTCCCGAAAAATCGTGAAACACGTGCGCCGTTAGTGAAAGAATTATTGCCTCATCAACAAGCGCTGGAGGCTAAGTATCACTTTTTACTGTCAGCGCCTCAAAGTGATTCCGAGGGGAATCCCTCAGTCATTCGCTACAGTCGTAAAACACAAGAGCAGTATGTAATGACTGAAGTGAATGGAAAAGCCACAGGTTGGCGAGCTTTCTATCGTGATGGAAAGTGGGTTGCAGAACAGACTAAACGTAAAACGGCCGCTAAAACCAGTAAGAAAAGTGCAGGGGTTTAAATAGTCACTGTAATTAGCCGATAAATGATGAATTATACATTAATTGTTTTATAGGCATTTTTTTATAGGCATTGTTGTATAGGAAATGTCCTGTTTGACAGACACAACACCGTTACCAGCTTGCCAACGCTATGTTGATGTACGCTATCAGCGCGCAGCGCAACTGATGCAGTATTGGCAGCAGCATTCCGCAATGGATACTGAACAAGGCGAAAGTGTGCCTGTTCAGCATTCTTTAGCCGATGCCTTTGTATTGTTGATGTGGCAAGCTGTAGTGGGTTGGGTTCGTGAGTTAAATGCACATTACCATTGTCAGTGTGAGGCTACTCAGTTACTTCATCCTGAACAACTATCTGATGAAGCTTCTTTACCTGCGGACTTACAGCATTTGTTTGAGTTAGCCAGGCAATCTAATTCCTGGCTTGCTCAGTTATTATGTGCGGTTAAACAGGTTGCTATTGGTGCAAGCTTGATCACCTCTCCATCTTTATCTTCCTGGTCATCAGCAGATACAACAGATGAAGAAAGTAATACCCGTAAAAAAAATAAGTTTAATAATCAAATACCCGTAACCCATATTGATACTCAAACAGAAACAACTTCTTTGTTACAGGCTAGTGACTTTCAAGTTAATAACATGGGTGTCCAAGGTAATAACATGAGTGTTACTGATTTAGTCACTCAGTTTGGCAATGCATGGTTGACTTCTTTTTTAGAAGAGATTAATCGAGCACGAATGTTGTTAGTAGAGTATTAAATAACCCTCGCTATCTTCCCTGATCCCTGAACTGTCATGCAGTTGGTTTTATAAGAAGAACATAATAATTAGCAATTTGTCATGTTAGCTTCATTTTTTAATTGTTATGGTTTGAAAAGACTCTCACCTATACTGAAGATGATGCATGCTGGAATATATCTAACCGGAAATAGCAGTCACTGTTGGTGATTTACGCAATAGTGGTCATTTTTTGGCTGTTTTTTGATCTTTTTTGGTTGCGTTTGTCAAGATATGGGATTGACCTTCACACTAAAGAGTGTTGTTTTTTTAAGCGTCTTTAACAGGTAATAAATTAATTATACTGTTTGTATTGGTAGGCGTTCCCTGATAACTTTATGCTTTCGGGTTGTGCCTTGCTCTTGTAGTGGTAGAATGGCCAAAGTGTTTAACTGTTATTGAGAAGAAATCATGCCTTCTTATTTGGAAATTATTGAGTTACCGGATGGAGATATTGCATTGCAGCGAACGGACGCCGAAGAAGAGCAGCCACTGGTAACTATCAGCTTTTCTGAAGAGGCAAAAGCAATTTTGCAAGAGAACCACGTTGAGGTCGCCAAGGCAATGATGAGTGCTGGTATTCAGATGGTAGGCCTCATGTCAGAGTCAACGCTGGAAGCTGATGAAAAAGACCACGTTTTGCATTAACAGGCATCCTGCCAATAAACGTTGATGCATACCTACCGTTTTTAGGCCATTAGCTGTTGCTGGTGGCGACTCTTTTGTTGTAAGTCCCTTCTTTTCCTAATAAATTTCTTCGTTGTTGGTGATATAGCAATTTAGCAATGGTTAATTCACTTATATTGTTAGACAAGAATTTTTTGTAAAATATTAATCGCTTGACTATTACCCCGTTGGGCAGCGTTCTCCAGTAATTCCACCGTATGCTCATCAACATAATCCAGCCAACAGACGACAGTATGACTTTTTCCCATTTGTAAAGCTTGTAAGGTTAATTGCAATAATGAAACCTCACTCGTTGCTGTGAGAAACAGTGTTGTTTGCCGATTAAGTTTGGAGTCCTGTAACCAGCGTACGGTAAGAGACTTAAGTTCGGGAGGGCAAACAATTGTCAGCCAACGTTTACTGCCATCATGATTAAGATCCGCTAATATGGAGGGTATTATTGATGCCAGAAGTTGCTCAGGCCCTGAAAAAACAAATTCACTGACTCGACCTCGTTTACTGTTTTTATGATGTTGTCGTTGCATAATAGGTCGGGCTTCAACCTGAATAGACATGAATATCCTTCCATTTTTTCCAAAACCCGAGACGGATAATACCAACAAAGCATAATTTCAACTTTGCAGTAATTCACTCTTATTGTGTTTTTTACTTTATTAATAAACTAAAGTGATTAACATCTACTTTCTTCTTAATGATCGTGATTGAGTAAGCACTTGCAAAAAATAATTAAAGGGCACCGCTAAAAATAGTGATGAAATGCTTAAGACTTATAAAGCGGCTTGGCAGGATTTTTAGCGGTGCCCTATATTATATAAATTTATTTTTGCTACTTAAGTCACATTTTTTTGATTGACTAAAAAATAAGTTACTCAGAGTGTAAGTCAATGGTTTTTTTAGCTATTTTTTGTGTGCCAAAATACAATAAAGCTTTGCAATTTAAACCGTGATATTAGTAAGAAAGAGTATTTTAAACAGGGCAGGATACTTTGTTATATAGATAATAATGCAGTTAAAAATGGTGTATTAAATAAGGGACGTTACGTTACCGCTTATAAAGACCAGTGGAATTGCATTGGCAAGAGGTAATTGTAGGAGCACTAAGTGACTTATTCTGATAAGTAAAAATAACAAGAAGCATTGGCTGAATTTTTAACGTGAAGCTTTTATGCATTTGAAGCATAGGTAAAGTAATTTGGTCAAGTTTCTTTTGCTTATCAGTAGGAGGCAGGGAGGTTGTAATGAAAAAAGTAACACTTTTTACACTCACGTGGATGTGTGTGTGCACAGCGACAGCCGTTTATGCTGTTCCACCACACTATCCGGACCTGACCAAAGGTGGTAATCGGTGGCTAGTCACCTTTTACAATGATACCAGTCCTAATCATGATCAGTGGGCAACACAAGGTATTTGTTTTTATCCAACAGGTAATGTAGGTACACATCAGCAGTATGTGTGGGTTTCAGATACTTACCCCGATTGGAATGGCAGAGCAACACAAGAAGGCGATCAAGTCTTTATGCATGGTGATTTTCAGTGGTATTACAATATTCCTTATGCAGGACATGATGCACTGCAGTGGGAAATTGTTACTGGTCAGAGGACGATTGGTAGTGGTCATTGGCAAGAATGGCTAACCGATGAGAAGTTTGGTCGAACTTTCGGCTGGGGTAATGCGCTGTGGCGTCGAGTGGGTAAATGTGAAATCGATAATGCCGATGAAGCATTAGAAAAATATCGGGATCTACCCAGAGACAGTAATAGTACGCCATCGAGAGCGTTAAAGGATAGCAAGATTTAGTATTGGTATAGTAAAATAAATGTACAATAACAAATAAAAAATAGTCATCATCCATCAGAGTGTTGATGTGATAATCATGCTGTCACTTTCTGGTGGATGTAGGGCAATGGCGTATAACGTTAGCTTAGCAGCCATTTCTTAACCCGCTTCGAACATGCCGTGAATCCTTATCTGAAGGGTTGTTTGCCATATCTTTGTGGCAAACAGATCAACGTGCGTTATCCTCCTTGTGTTGACCCTTAGAGTACATCGGAATACGACAGCTGTTTGTTTAATAATCAATATTTATAGGCAATTACCCTGATGATGGATGAAATTACAGCTGAGAAATAAGGGTTGAGCGTTACTATTTGTTTTTTTTGTTAGCTATAGGTTTTTCAATATAGGTATAAATAATTTTTGCCGTGAAGTTAGTGTCTTTATCTTTAGGAATATTGGTGAGTCCTTGATAACGAATAAGTTTTTGTTCTTTTTTTTCATAGGTAATAATAATTGGGTCTATGAAAAAACCACCAATAAATGAGTCTAGGCTCATCGTGAAGCTTACCGTTGTTGAATCTTCCTGAGACTTCTTAATTTGAAATGTGTAAGTGCTATTGTCATCGATGGCTAAGAATTCAAAGCGAAAGGATTGGTTGGCGAGGAGTTTTGACCAATGCCTGCGAATAAACGTATCGAAACCGGCATCAATTACCAGGTTTGGTTTAAGCGGTAGTTGATGTTCTTGCCGTTGGTTGTTCTCCTCGTGAATGATAATGACGTTATTTGACTTAATGAGTACAGATTCGCGTTGGTTTAATTTCAATTTATTAAACACAATAGTGGGGGTAAGTGGCGTTGTTTCATAGTCTACTGTTTTGGTCGCAAAGGTTTTACCATCAGCTGTGGTATAAGTAACCGTATCTCTAAGGGGCATGGTTACACTCAGTGTGTTTGTCTTTGCTGGTTTTACAAGGTGAATGGTATGCTTTTCAATATAAACGAGTTGGCCTGATTTTAAATCAAAGGCTTTACCTGTTGCTTCAACAAGGGTAGTCGCTGAGAGGGGAAATGCTATCATGAATAAGAGTATGGTGAGCAAATAGGCCATACGCGTCATAATCAATCTATCCTATTGGTTTTGCTGTTTCACGCCACACTGTTAGATACGTCACATCGACATATACGTCATAATGGGCGTATTTCATCTTGTCATTTATCGTATTGGTAATTGTTGAACTATGGCGTTTCAAGGTATAAGTGTACACGACTGTTAAGCTTTAAGGTACGGGTGATATGCCCCCAATGTTTGTTGAGTAGTTTTGTTTGTAAACCAGAACGCTCTGCTTTTTTTAGGGCTTTTTCAATGATTTGCTGATATGAGGCATAGGCCGGGGAAAGGTAAAAAATAAAGTCTCGGTGATAAATTAATGCTAGTCGGGGTTCAATCATTAAATCAGGGTGTTCTGCTGCTTCATTAAGCACTTCATTAACACCTCGTGGAAAATAATCCACACCTCGGTTGCCTAAGGCCAGTGGCTTATAGACTTGCCGCCAGTCACCTTCCAACGGAATAAAGTTGAGTGAATTGGTTTCCCATACTTCTGCATCATACCAGGTTTTACCTAGTGCACCGACCACTGGAAGCTGACGAAACTCATCCAGAGTATTGATGTTTTGATAGATAGAGGCTTTACCTTGAGGAATGAGTAAAACACGAATGCCGATTAAGCCGCCTGTTAAATTGACTTTAACAGGCGTATAACGAGCATCTCGAGCAGGTGTTTGTAGCATCCAATGTAAACTAATTCGACCTTCTTCTAGGTATTTAATAATGCGGGTTTGTGGTGTTTCAGGGTAGGCTATGATGGTTGCTGGCTGGTTGATAGCTTGTAAAGCAGAAGATAATAATTCATGGAAGTAGAGGTGGTTATTATTACTAAAGCTCATCATATGTAACTGTAGAACAGGCTTTGGCGATGTAGCTAAAGCAACTGAAAAGGGCATGAGTAATATACAACAGAGCATGAGTCTCTGAAACGCCATAACCTATCCTACAGTTGACTTAAATTTCACTTTTTTTAAATTAATGTTTCCTTTAAGCATAGTTTATTTTGGAAAGAATTGTCAGCGAGAGTTTACGGCTTATGTATAGTCTTACTCGCTGACACTGGCTGGTTTTTCAGTTACTTACGACGTGACCATCTCATTGATAACAACCCTAACCCAAACAATGCAAGAATACCTGGAGTTGGTACGGGAGGTGGTTCATCAGGCGTAATGACACGGGCAGCCATAATAAAGGCCTGCTCATAACCATCATCTTCATCATCCAGGCGAATATCAGCATGTAAGGTATAGTTTTCAGGATTAACTAGATTGCGCATAGCTTCGTCAAGAGAAGACGATACTACACCGTAAGCTGCGTTATCAGCCCCCAGGTTATGACTGAAGTAAATATCATCATTATCTGGGTCATTATTACAACCTGGGTCAGGAATAAATGTATCTGGATCAAGACACACATCACCTGCCGCAAGTACCCAGTCGTCAGCATTGGGGTTATCGGCACCACCTGTTTCGTTCGCACGCAAGTAAAAAGGACCTAAGCCAGAGTCATTGCCATCATTATCCGTAATCCAGACTTTTGCCCAAGCCAGTAAGGCTTGAGAACCGAAAGGTTCATCATCACTGTTTAACTCATTGTGGTTAAACATCACCACCATTTGAGTTTCTGCACCTAAAAAATCTAATAAAGTACCAACATTGATATCCCAACTGTCTTCTAAATCATTGAAGTTAGCCTCACCACTAATACCGCCAGGGTCGGCCACACCAGTTAAGTTTGGATCAGCTGTCACGGTGCTGAAGTCCAGTGAGTTAGATGATCCGCCAGAAGGGGTTTGATAAGCTGGGTCAATAAGATTACTGATATCGGCATTACTATTAACGCCAGCATTATTGGTACCAGTGGCAATCACGATATACTCACCATCCATACCTAACTCACCTGGAGCAGACTTAATGTACCAGGGTTCACTCGGTTGAATTGTTGTTCCATAAGGTCCAGGAACCAAACCAACTGAATTATCTGCTTGGGTAAAATAATTCAATACAGGCATTGAAAATGAGGAAAAATCATCATATTGAATTGCATAAGGCAGCATCACTGAAGGCAACATATAAGGTAATTCAGCTGCCTGGCTAAAAGGTGCTGAAATACCTGCCGTCACAAGTAATGCAAGTGGTAGTCTTTTAAATGGAGTTTTCATGGCACATTCCTAATTGATTTTGTTTAGACAACTGGTACTCAGCAGGAACTATTCCAGTTTTAAAAAAGTACTTTCATTCAAATACTTATTAACCATGAAAGTGAATGAATCATCGTTTTTGTAAAATTATTTGGCTGGTTAACATAGAACAAACTAACTGATGTATGCCGAAAATTAATTTAATGGTGAGATAAATCAGGGAAAGTATGGTTTAAAACTAGTAAGGGAATGTAAAGTCAGGTTGTTGTGATTTTTAAATGAATAGATATTAGCTGATGCAGATTTTTATAGCGGTTTAAAAAATACAATATTGTTGAATTGTTTTACAAATAATGAATTAGAGGAGATGATTTTAATGGCTAATAAAATTGTCACTAATAATTATTGTTGCTCTGGTGCTTATGCTACTTGGTACGTGGCTTTAAGATTATAGTGGCTATTAAATTATTAGTCTGGTTGGCACTATTTATGCCTAGCCCTAGCTTACCTTTATCGCTGTAGATGTTTTTAAGAGGTTTATCAATTACAAGGAGGCTAGAGATGGTACTGTTGGATGAATCATCTGTAAATGAGTTATTGTTTAAACGTTTACTTGATATTCCTGAGGAAAATGAGTTTAGGTTAAAAAAGTATAAAAGTTCAGTGAGTGAAAAGATAAAAGAGCAGTTTGTTTTTCAAGAATTTACGCAAGATGGGCAGTTGAATGCCAGTTACAAAGTGTTAAGGGTAAATCCGAATCATTATTATGATGCACCCTTAGTTTATGCAAAGTTTGATGCTTATGGAATGAAAGTCGCGCAAAGTTTTATACATAATGATTAGTTTTACACGCCTTTTTAGGCTAGCGAAATAACTATTCGTTGTGTATTAAATTAGTCATATTTTATCAGCCGATTTGGTGTGTTTGATCTTTAATCAACACGTCACGTCGGCTTGTTAAGTTTTTATGACTTTCTGTTCGATATAAAAACTAAGGTATACACTTTTATGACAAGAGGACGTTAAAAAAGGACATTTAAGCTATGTACTCAATTGGTCGTGTAAAAGGATTTACATTGATTGAGTTATTGATATCGATGATGCTTGGATTAGTACTAATGGGCGGGATGATTAGTATTTTTAACGCCAATCAGCAATCCTACCGTATTGTTAATGGATTATCCCGATTACAAGATAATGCTCGCCTGGCATTTGACTTAATCAGTCACGATATCCGGATGGCAGGTTATATGGGTTGCCTTTCAAAAGTAAGCTCAGGAGATTTTATTAATCGTTTAAAGCCTTCTGAAGTTAATTATTTGATGGATATGGGGACTCTTTTTTCAGGATATATTTACAAAAGTGGCATATGGTCACCAACACTGAATACTCAAATACAGAACCTTAACCCCAGCACTTCTGCGGATATATTAGTGATTCGACGTGCTTCTGATGAGGGCGCTAAAGTAACCAAAGCGATGCCCGATACTTCAGCGGATATTAAAGTAGAGGCGAATATTTCACTGGCTGCTGAAGAGATTGTTCTGATCAGTGACTGTACAAAAGCCACTTTATTTCAAATAACAAATATAGCTTCAACTAAAGGCGGTTCTGAATACAACATTGTTCATAATACAGGTGGGTCAATTGACCCAGGTAATGCAAAAAAAGAGTTAAGTGATGATGGTATTCCTTATGGCGAAGATGCGGCTATTTATAAAATGCAGTCAACCATTTATTACTTGGCCAATTCTACTTTTCCAAATAACCAAGGTAATACTGTTACGTCACTGTGGCGTCAGGAAGGCTTAAATGCTGCAGAAGAACTGGTCAGAGGTGTTGAAGAAATGACCTTTCTGTATGGCGAGGATACCAATGTTGATCAAGTACCCAATCGCTATGTTACTGCCGATTTAGTATCTGATATGAGTAGCGTGGTGGCTATTCGTATTCACTTACGTTTAAACACGGTTGATGAAGTGAGTAGTCAGGGAAATACTATTGCCCGTGATTTTGACTTTTTTATTAAAGTAAGAAATACCTAGCGTGTATTATTTTTAGATACCTTCCGGGGTTACTACTGCTTACCGTGCTCCCAGCACCTGTTTCACAACCCTATTCAAGCATTGCGACCCCACATTTTGCTATACCTCAATCATAATTAAATGAACACCTGTGGTCTTTCAATGTACGTTAATGGTTGACCAAGTCTCCAGCAAGGATTCACGGTGTTTTCGAGTAGGGATTAGCCAGGCTTTATCAAAGGGACGATAATTTTTTTACACCACTATTATAGGAAATATGTTGTATAGCCTGATTATCTGAAATATAACGGAGTCTGGTTGTTGAGTCACTTATCAATAAGCGTTTTCTTGTTGTCTAACTAAAAGGTAACATCTTGATATTTTGATATTTTTTTGTATTGGCAACCTCCTTGCACTATTGAGGGTGGAACAGTTTGAACACTCAATAAATATGGTAAAGGAGAAATGAAAATGCGCTTATCAAAACTTACTCAATTATTTGCGGTTTCTTGTCTTGCTGCTGCTGTAAATTCACAAGCAGGTATACTTGATCTATCAATTGTTTCGGGTTCTGGTATCTTCCAAAACCCTACTGTAGGTCCAGGTGCAATTCCTCCCGCAACTATTGTTGACGCTGATCTTGGTGCGGACCTAAGCAGTACATTAAGTTGGGGGGTACCTTTTAGTGCTGGTGGTGACCAAAGTAATTTGGAACTAGTAAGTCATAAAACAATTTCAATAGCGGCTTTGGATACTCCTTATGAGCTGTCAATTATCACACATAATAATAATGTGTTGGATGGTTCATTTGCTACTTTAGAGACTGCTCAAATTTTAGGTGCTTTATCTCTGAGTAGTACACTTGGAGTGGGTTTCCAGTCAGCTTCTATTGAGGGTACGGCTTTGGCTCTCGCAACAGCAGCTCAAATTGCAGACCCTGATGTTCCTGCTTTAGTACCTGTTGGAGATTATGGCAAGACATTAGTGACATTATTTGATATTGAATTTAATGAAACACTCAATGCCGCAGGTTGTCCTTTTGGTAATCCTCAGGGTTCAATATGTGATGACTTTTTCTCATTAACGACGTTAGCAGGCTTTCCTGTAACGATAGATTTAATGATTGATGATATGGCCTATGAATTATTCATTTATAGTTCATTTGATGCAGATGGCTCAACGATTGAGCTGGGTCCAGACTACTTTACCGCTGAGAACGATGCAACTGCTTTATATACCTTTGGTACATTAACTAAAGTGCCTGAGCCTACTTCTGTGGCTTTATTAAGCTTGGGTTTACTGATGGCTGGCCGTCGTAAGTTTAAAAAATAAATTGTGTCTGGTATTTGCTTCTTTGTTGAGTATTAAAAAGGTGTGTTAATTATTAGCCTGGTTGTACTTAGTAGTAAAGGCTCCGCAAAGAAGGTTTTTTATTAAGATTATTAGTTTCTCTGCTGAAAATAGAGTGTGTTTGTTTGATCTTGGTAATGGTTTGTAGAATACGGGTAGTGTATTTTTGATTTAAGATTAGGTTAAAAGTGGAAGGGATATATAAGGAGCAACAAAGTGAATAATCAATATACTGGACATGTAAAATGGTATTGTCAAAATAATGGAATAGGGTGCATTGATATTGATGGAGTTAGCAAGGTTTATATTAATCATATGAGTTTTAATGAACCAGGTCGTTATCAGCTAAAACCTGGACAAGAGGTAAGGCTTCATCTTTCAGGACAACACCATGGCACTCATTTAGCAACGCATGTTATTCCTTTATAGACTTTTTTTGATCAGGATGATCTTTAATAATGTTTTTGTCTAAAGTGCCTGCTAGCAATTCTCACCTCCTATATACTCTATTAGGCAAGGAAGCCTGTTAGGGTAGCTAATTTTAAATTATTCCCCTTTAATTAATTTTAGAAATAATGATTTTATCCTTATGCATTATAAATGCAGGCAATTACATATAAAAATAATTCGTGATGAGTATAAGTTGTGCCAATGCAGTGCTTGAATTATTTGTTCATCCCCAACAAAAGACCATCCTTGGTCTTTACTGCGCTATGATCTCACTACTAAAGAATAGGTTTTAATATGATTACAGTATTACACTATTTATTTTAAAGAAATATTTCAAGTGTTAGTCCTGCATCATTTTTAACGTGGTAATAAAGATTAAACCCCATTCGTTGAAGGCATAGACTGTTTTAAATAGCATACAGCTTGTAGTTTTAAGAGCGCTTTAGCATAATGCGGCGAAGGAAGGAAAATGACAATAATTATTCACTAAAATGTAGGCGTGTTTTTATATCCGTCATAAAGGGTATAAAACGCGTTAGGGTGTGTGGTAACGATTATGAATCAAGCGTCGACTATTTCAAAACCTCAATTTATTTGGGAAGACCCTTTGTTGATCGAGCAACAGTTATCCGCTGAAGAACGACAGATCAGGGATAGTGCGAGAGATTACGCCCAGCAAGCGCTAGCACCTAGAGTCACAGAAGCATTTCGAAAAGAGTTTTTTCACCGAGAAATAATGAGTGAAATGGGTCGTTTAGGTTTATTAGGTTGTACATTACCTGAAGCCTATGGTTGTGCCAATGTTAATCACGTAGCCTATGGTCTTGTTGCCCGAGAAATAGAACGTGTGGATAGTGGGTATCGCTCGGCTTTAAGTGTCCAGTCGTCATTAGTGATGTATCCCATTTGGGCATTTGGTTCTGATCAACAAAAACAAAAATATTTGCCTTTATTAGCTAAAGGGGAGTGGGTGGGATGTTTTGGTTTGACGGAACCTGATGCAGGGTCAGACCCAGGCAGTATGTTAACCCGGGCAGTAAAAGTGACAGGGGGGTACCGGCTTACAGGGAACAAAATGTGGATTACCAATTCACCTATTGCTGATCTCTGTGTGGTCTGGGCCAAACTTGAGGGGCAAGTGCGAGGCTTTTTAGTGGAAAGGGATTGCAAAGGGCTGTCCACACCGGCCATTCATGGCAAATTTTCATTGCGTGCCTCTGTCACAGGTGAAATTGTACTGGATGATGTGTTTGTCTCTGAAGAACAAATTTTACCCAATGTGGCTGGCTTAAAAGGTCCTTTTAGCTGTCTAAATAAAGCCCGTTATGGCATTTCCTGGGGGGCGATAGGTGCGGCTGAGTGTTGTTGGCATACTGCACGTCAATATACGTTAGATAGAAAACAGTTTGCCCAGCCTTTAGCGGCTAACCAACTGGTGCAGTTAAAGCTTGCTGATATGCAAACTGAAATCACATTGGCATTACAAGCCAGTTTGCGTGTAGGGCGACTCATGGATGAACACCAAGTGACGCCAGAAATGATATCTATGGTCAAGCGTAATGCCTGTGGCAAGGCGTTAATCATTGCTCGGCAGGCACGGGATATGTTAGGTGGAAATGGGATTGCTGATGAATTTCCTGTGATTCGTCATATGCTCAACTTGGAAGCCGTCAATACCTATGAGGGTACCCATGATATTCATGCTCTGATTTTAGGAAAAGCGCAGACCGGGATTTCCGCATTTAGTTAATACCGCTTTAGCGAATGAGGCTAAGAATGAATGGTACACAGGCCAGGGAGGGTAGAATGAGGCAAGTGGATGAAGCCCGAGTAAATGCGTTCTGCGAATTAGTTGCAAAAGATCAACTACCTAAAAGAGAGCATCAGGTTGGCCTCAAAGAGGCGGGGATCACGCCTGAATTAGTCAAGGATATGTTTCATAGTCAACTGCTGAGTCGGTTGCTGGATTTGAAAGCCCGGCAAATGCAGCAACAGGGGCAAGGGTTTTATACCATTGGTAGTGCTGGGCATGAGGGGAATGTCGTACTGGGCCAGTTGTTGGGGTTGCAGGACATATTGTTTTTGCACTACCGCAGTGGTGCACTGTTTATGCAAAGGAGTAAATTATTACCCGATAGTACACCTCTTTATGATATGTTACTGGCCTTTGCCGCTTCGGCGGAAGATCCTATTGCCGGTGGGCGTCATAAGGTCTTTGGCAGCTTACCACTGAATATTCCCCCACAAACCAGCACGATTGCCTCACACTTACCCAAAGCGGTGGGTACAGCCTATAGCATTCCTTTACATAAACAGTTGAACAGCCAAGGTGTTCTCGCGGGTGATGCACTGGTGATGTGCAGTTTTGGCGATGCATCACTCAATCATTCTACGGCACAAGGTGCTTTAAATACTGCAGCATGGATTCATTATCGGCATTTACCTTTACCTTTATTATTTGTCTGTGAAGATAATGGTTTAGGCATTTCAGTGAAAACCCCCAATGATTGGGTGGCCATGAGCTGTAAGCAACGGCCAGGTATAAAATATTTTTATGCCGATAGTTTGGATATGCTTGCGGCTTATCAAGTGTCAATTAAAGCCGTTAATTATGTGCGACGTTATCGTCGTCCTGCATTACTGCATTTAAAAGCGATTCGTTTATATGGCCATGCAGGTTCTGATGCGCAAACCAGTTATCTATCCCCCCAAGAAATTCAGCGACAAGAACAGCAGGACCCACTGTTATACAGTGCACGAATAGTACGCGATCTTAATATCCTGTCGGCACAGGAAATTATTGCTGGCTGTCAGCAGTACTGGGATCAAATATCTCGGGTGGCCCAGGAAGTCGTGAAACGTCCTAAACTAACCTCTCGACAACAGGTGATGTCAACTATCACGGCCTGCTCGCAATTGAGGTCAACTCCAGATTTACCCTCTGAAGCTGAGCGTAAATCATTATTTGGCAATGAATGGCGACAGTTGAGCCAACCTCAGCCACTGAATAAATTACTGAATTATGCTTTAGCAGATTTATTATTACAGTATCCTCAAATAGTGATCTGTGGAGAGGATGTGGGGAAAAAAGGTGGCGTTTATGGCGTGACCAGTCGATTACAGCAAAAGTTTGGTCCTGCCCGGGTGATGGATGCTTTATTAGACGAACAAAGCATCCTGGGACTGGCTATTGGGTTAGCGCATAATGGCTTTCTACCTATCGCAGAAATACAGTTTCTGGCGTATTTACACAATGCTGAGGATCAGTTACGGGGAGAAGCGTCGACCTTAGCGTTCTTTTCGCAAGGGCAATTTACCAACCCCATGGTGATCCGGATAGCGGGGTTAGCCTATCAACGAGGTTTTGGTGGTCATTTCCATAATGATAATTCATTGGCTGTATTACGCGATATTCCCGGTTTGGTGATAGCGTGTCCGGCTAATGGGGCTGATGCCGTTGCGATGTTACGCCGTGCAGTAGCTTATGCCTGGCAACAGCAACGGGTGGTGGTTTTTATTGAACCGATAGCATTGTATACCACAAAAGATTTACATCAGGCTGGCGATAATTTATGGGCCTTTCCTTATCCAGAACCTGCCACGAATAAAGTAATAGAGATTGGCGAGTTTGGGGTGTATGGCAACAAAGCGCCTATCGCCATTATCAGCTATGGGAATGGTGTGAGATTGGCACAACAAGCAGCCCGCATACTTGAACAACAGGATGGCTTGCCCATCAAACTGATTGATTTACGGTGGTTAGCACCTATTCGTGCAGAGGCATTAGTCAAAGAAATTCAGGACTGTTCTCATATCCTCATCGTCGATGAATGCCGACAAACAGGCTCAATCAGTGAACAACTGGTGACGTTATTCGTTGAGCAGCTTCAGCCCCTGCCTGTGGTGGAGCGCCTTACGGCAGCGGATAGCTTTATTCCATTAGGCCCAGCAGCCAATTTGGTACTTCCTCAATGTGACGAAATTGTTCAGCGAGTACGGCACATGTGGCATAACTATTCTGGGGTTAATCATAACTATTCTGGAGTTAATCATAACTATCCTGGGGGTAATCATGACATGCCGTCTACTAACTCAGAGCTGACAGCAGGAGGCATCGCATGAAGCAGTCGCAAACGGCGGTTAAAACAGCGAGGCAAAAACAAACTGCCATTGTGGTCTGTCCAGGTCGGGCGAGTTATCAACGGGCTGATTTAGGGTATTTACAACGTTTTCATGCTCATCAGGGGGCGTTGTTGTATGCGCTGGATGAGTATCGATTACAGCATCATTTAAAGACGATAAGTGCATTGGATCAGGCAGAACGTTTTCAGCGACCGTTACATAACTCGGGTGAAAATGGCGCTGCACTCATTTATGCCTGTAGCTATGCTGATTTTTTAGCCATTGAGCAAGATCAGTTTGATATTGTAGCCGTGCTGGGGAATTCCATGGGTTGGTATACGGCACTGGCAGTGGCGGGTGCATTATCGCCTGTTGCAGGATTGTCATTGGTGACCACTATGGGGCGGTTAATGGATCAGCAGGGGACAGGCCAACAACTGATTTATTCCTGGGTGGATGATAAATGGCACTACCAACCTGAAGTGCGGGCTAAGGTGATGGAAACGATGGATGATATTACGCATGCTCATGAAGATGCTGAGCTGTCTATTTCCATTGAGCTAGGTGGTTACTTAATTATTGCAGGGAACGAGCTGGGTATTCGTTTATTAGCACAACAATTAGAACCTCAGCCTGGTGGTTACCCTCAAGTCATTGCAGGACATGCCGCCTTTCATACCTCGTTGATGCAGACTATATCCACTATTGCGTGCCAACGATTACAGGATTTACCGCTTAATCCACCGACTACCCCATTGATTGATGGACGGGGGCATCAATGGCTGCCTTGGACAACAAGGGTTGATGAATTAATGCAGTACACGTTGCAAACCCAGGTTACAACGCCTTATGACTTTAGTTGCAGTCTTGAAGTGGCTATCAAAGAGTATGCACCTGACCGTATTATTTTATTAGGACCAGGTAATACGCTGGGTGGACCATCAGCACAAGTGCTTATCCAACAACAGTGGTATGGTTGGCAGAATAAACAACAGTTTGCACAACAACAGGCACAGCAGCTTAACTTAGTCTCAATGGGATTAGCAGATCAACGGACAGCAGTCACGCGCCTTCAGCCCCATGCGATTGATCACTTATGATAGTGGATGTCAGGTGTAGTTGATGTGACAAATTGGTGTGGCTATTTTGTGTGACTAGGTAAGGGATTGTAAATTCTTTAGTGGGATCAACACCGCTTTGTGATAGGCGTCTAATCATGGGTTTGACCATTGATCGTTTCACCATGTATGTTGCGCGCCTGCATACTAATCTAACGTACTAGTGGGTTATTTTCAGCAGGGTAAGTGGCGAGTAAACTGAATTCCCTGTGACCCGTATGTTGTTTATTTTTGCTGTCAGCTGCCTTAGCTTGAAGTCTGTGATGAACATTTATTGACTAATTTTGAATCAAGGCAGTTGGTAAAACTTGTTTTTTATCATGTGGAGAGGCAATCAGGAATGAAGAAGTTAACTGTAATGGCTGCATCTGCCGTATTTGCGATCAGTCTTTCCGGTTGTAAATTGGATGAGTTGCAATCAAACTCATTGGCATCTGACGCGTTGGGAGATGCAGTGTCCGCAATGACAATCACTGAAGTTGAAGTGATTGATAGTGCTCGATTGTCTGCTACTGAGATGGATAAGAAAGTTAAAGTGGCACCTGCCAACAGCAAATACCAACAACGTCTTAATAAGCTTGTGCAAAAACACCAGAATGTTCAGGGCGTAAAATTCAACTACAAAGTGTATGAAAATAATGAACTGAACGCATTTGCTATGCCTGACGGTACCGTGCGAGTGTACTCTGGGCTTATGGATAAAATGAATGATCAAGAATTGCTCAGTGTGATTGGACACGAAATTGGTCATGTGATTCTTAAGCACTCATTCAACCAGTATAAGTCAACCTTGCTCACATCTGCTGCACGTAAAGGGTTATCGGCCTCTGGTGGTAAAATTGGCGAGTACGCACAATCTGAAGCGGGAGAGTTAGCAGAAGAATTTGTGGGTGCCCACTTTTCTCAGGAAGATGAGCTGGCAGCTGATAGCTTTGGTGTGAAGTTTATGAAGCAGAATGGCTACAATGCAAATGCCATGGTCAGTGCCTTTCAGAAACTGCAGCGCTATTCAGGTGAGGGTGGCGGTTTCTTTTCAAGCCATCCCTCTACCTCTGAGCGTATCGCAAAGATAAAAGCTCAGCTTTAAACGCTTTACGATCCTAAGCTGTGATCCTAGTGAGTTCATGGCTTAGCGACTAAAGCCATAGGAGCCAGAGTACTTCATGCTCTGGCTTATTATTTTTAGCCGCCTTCTGCAAACTTCCCTGCGTAGTGTATTTAATAGAATACGTACAGTGCCTATGTGACACAGTGCATGTAACTGATTACACTGCACCTCTGTTATTTCATCGATATGCACATATCCTCAATGCATATGCCTAATATGTCGTATTGAAGTCACTATGTGCAGTGATTTAGTTAGCTTGCGGATAATCATGTTAGATCCAACAAAATACACTTTAAAACGAGCACTCAGACCTTTTTCTTACAGTGTGGCCATTATTACCTGTGGTTTGGGGGTGTTACTCGCCTATCGTGATGGATTGGGCGATGATCTTCGTGCGGTTGCAGTGATGGTGGCTGGCATACTGTTACAGGTTGCTGTCAATTTATTAAATAATCACAGTGATCAGCCATTATGGGAGCAGGCTAGCGTTAGCGAGTATCCTCAAAAGGCTCACGTGTTAGCGACCATTCAACAACATACTCTGGGAGGTATGGTTGCTGCGGGTATCGCAGTGCTCATTGGGCTATGGCTGACCTGGCAGGTGGGGTGGGGGATACTGCTGTTAGGTGCCGTTGGTTTAGTAGGAGGCTATGGCTATACCGGTGAACCGATTAATTACAAGGCGAGAGGACTGGGTGTGCCCTGTGTCTTTTGGTTGATGGGAGTGCTTATGGTGGCAGGGGCATATTATGCTGTGGCGGGTGATTGGAGTAACAGCGTTATGCTGGAAGCTATCCCAGTCAGTGTGCTTTCTGCTTTGTTGTTATTAAGTAATGAAATTCGTGATATTGATGTCGATGCGCAGCAAGGTATGCAAACCTTAACCGTTCGCTGGGGCTTAGGGCGAAGCCTTAGTTTGTACTATGGTTTACTGCTGGTGTGTTATGTCAGTAGTTTGCTGATGTGGTACTGGGGAAAACTGCCTGCAGTGTACTGGCTTTTTGTGCCTTTATTATTGTTACCCGGACTCCTGGCGTTACTTAAGAAGGAGTTGAAAGATCGTTATTTGTTACCACCGAAGACTGGGCTGTTTTTTTTGGTATTTGGGGTGGCTTATAGTCTGGCGCTTTATTAAGACCAAGTGTAAGTATGCCACCACCAATGACCAAGAGTGCACCTAGAATACTGATCAGGTCGGGTGTGTGGGACCAGATTAGCCAGCCGAGTAATCCAGAAAAGATGACATTGCTGTAACTGACGGGGGCAACAATACTGGCTTTAGCATAGCGATAAGCATTGGTATAAAGTCGCATGAGTCCGTAAATACCTATGCCTATGCCGATTAACCATGGCCAAAGCCGCAGAGGTATAGGCTGCCAGTCCATATACGTCATCGGTAGGCTAAACAACAGGGATAGCGTGAAATAGTACCAGACAATGCGCTTGCTTGGCTCACTTGCAGCCAGTTCTCGTGTTGAAATCATTGACCAGGCTAAACTGATCGCTGAACCAAAGCCTACGATATGCCAGATAGATAAAGTGTTTATACCTGGACGTAGGATCAGTGTAATGCCTATAAACCCTAAAACTAAGGGTAACCAACGTGCCTTGGGAATTTGAATGTTAAGCCAGATTAATAGTACTAATGGAATGCATAGGGGGGCGGCATTGCGTAATAGCATGGCATCGACTAAAGGGATATGGGACAAGGCCATATAAAAGCACCAAAAGCTTAACCAGCCACTCACTGCTCTCAAGATATGAAGTTTTAAACACTGTGTACGCAGTGCTGATCTGCGATGCTGAATAAGCCAAGGTAACAGAATCAAGCTGCCCACTAAGTACTGTATAAAAATGATTGAAGTGATGGGAACCTGAGAGGCAACATACTTGGTGGCAGCTGCAGTTATGCTGCCCACGAGCGCAGAACCTAAGGCATAGCTTGCGCCAATCAGTGGCTGGTTAAGGTGACTCATTGAAAGCGGTATATTTTTAAACTACTTAAATTGACATCGTTGCGTAATGATAACGCATCGTAGGTATAGAGGGTTAGTCTTATAAACGGGTGTTGTAAACCATGTATGCAAGTAAAGATACTACAGTAGCAGTATTTCAGCTTAAAAAACATGGTGTGACGCTATAAGTGGATAATTGTTTTGCAACCTCATGCTGCTTTTACGGTAATAATAAGTCATTAACGTAAGTGCTAGGGTTAACAGGCCCAAATTAACCTATTCAGTTGATATAAGTAAGGAAATAAATGCAATGCTTTGGGATGTCGTTGCGTTACTCTGGTCACTCGTTGCCTGGGTTGGTTATAGTTTTTTTGCCAAATATCAGGGGCAAAGGCAACTTTGTTTAGCAAAGGTATTACACCGTTACCGACAGCAGTGGGCAACACGCATACTGTTACGAGAAAATCGTATTAGTGATGCCAGTATCACCGCAAATCTCGAACGGAATGTTACATTTTTTGCGTCCACCTCAATATTAGTCGTTGCCGGGTTGGTGACAGCTCTTACTGCTACAGAACATGCCATATTAGTATTATCCGATCTACCTTGGGTTGCTGCACCATCACGCAAGGCCTGGGAACTAAAGATCATGGCACTGTTAGTCATTTTTGTTTACGCCTTTTTCACATTTACCTGGAGTTTGCGCCAATATAATTTTGCTTCTGTACTACTAGGTAGTGCACCTGTGCCTTCTGAAACAGATGTGAGTGTTCAGGAACGGAGTAATTATGCTTTACGGTTAGCCAAAGTATTGTCCCTAGCGGCGAACCGCTTTAACTATGGATTACGCGCTTTTTATTTTGGTTTGGCTACCTTAGCCTGGTTTATTAATCCTTGGTTTTATATATTGGCTACAGTATTGGTGGTTATTATTTTATATCAGCGTGAGTTTCACTCAGCAGTGTTAAAAGCAATGGTGATTACTCCTCTTAAACCTAAGGTTACCGTTATTTCAGAGCAACCCTCCTCATGATTATGCGGTTAGTCAGCAAATTATGTCATTTTAACAGACAGAGGGTGTGGTATAAGCCAGTGGTAAGGGCGTGCTAGTGGTAAGTGGTGGTTAGCCGGAGAGATAGGCGTTGCGATGAGCAGGGGCTAAGATGAACTATTCATTACCCTTTGGGGTGTGATAAAGTTGGCAACCTGATTTTTTGACGCATTGGTCACTATTTTGGTTGTAGAAGAATATATTTTGTACGCCGCTTTCGGGGTATTCGGTTTAAGCTTACCATTTCTCTATTATTTTATCTGGCGACAGAGTGGATGGTCCTTACTGAAGTGCCTGGTGGTGCCTGTGTTAGCGTTAGAGTACGTTTGGCATCACTGGGATAGATTAAGAGTGATTATGTTAGTGCAGGGGATTAGTCTTATTACTGCTGCTGTCGCCCTTCATAATATGCAGTTTACTCATCCTGCAAAATATGCACTGTTGATTGAGCCATTGCAGGTGTGGCTGGTTGAACCTGATGATGAGCCTGGCCCTATGTTGGCACCTGTTAAGGACTGGCAAGCAGAGCGTCAGCAGGCATTATTGCATTTACCCATGATGGGAACCTTAGACAATGAACCTTTTACGCCAAATTATATTGAATGGCGGAAAGGCCAGCTGGTCATTGCTGAGCGTCAACAGGTCAATGATATCGTGCCTATTCGCGAGCTACGCGTTACGTTTCCTGATAGTACGCTAGCGATGGGGCAAATGTTGGATGTGCGTGACTACCCTCTGGTGTTTTCTCAATTGACTCGACCTACTGATGCTAAGAGACCTTTTCTTAAAGATCATTTAGCCAAACCTCAAAGTTTTATACTTCATGTGACACCACGTTTTATAACACTGGATTTACGCTTAAATAAGCAGACACAGTTACGTGGAACCTTGCCCTGGAGCCAAAATTCAAACCCATTACCTGGTGAGCAGCCATTATTAACCATGTCTCCCCTTGAAAAATAAAAAAATCACCCCATCTTGCTGTCAATTGTGAATTCCGAGGTTGCTCGGAGTAAGTTCAACGTCAGTGGAAGGTCAACAGCACATGACAGTAAAAACTAAAAAGGAAACTCTTGGTTTTCAGACGGAAGTAAAACAATTACTTCACCTGATGATTCACTCCTTGTATTCCAATAAAGAAATATTTTTACGTGAGCTGGTTTCTAATGCCTCTGATGCAGTCGATAAATTACGTTTTGCTGCGTTAGATAAACCCGAATTACTTTCTGATGACCCAGATTTAAAAATTCGCATTGAGTTTGATAAAGAAGCCAATACCATTGCTGTTGAAGATAACGGTATTGGTATGACTCGTCAGGAGATGATCGATAATCTTGGCACTATCGCAAAGTCAGGTACGGCTCAGTTTTTGCAGTCGCTAACGGGTGATCAAAAGAAAGACGCGCATTTGATTGGTCAGTTTGGGGTTGGTTTTTACTCAGCATTTATTGTGGCGGATCGGGTTTCAGTGACATCACGTCATGCCGGTACTGATGAAGCAACTTGCTGGGAGTCTGCTGGAGAAGGTGATTTTACTGTCGAGCCAGCTGAAAAAGCGAGTCGTGGTACTAAAATTACGCTGCACTTAAAATCTGATTGTGAAGAATTTGCTGATGGTTTCCGTCTGCGCAATATTATTCGTAAATATTCTGATCATATTTCTTTACCCATTGAAATGGTGAAAGAAGCTACACCAACAGGGGATGAAGAAGAAGAGAAAAAAACTGACGATGTGGTTGAATACGAAACGGTTAATACCGCAACTGCATTATGGACGCGTCCACGTAATGAAATTACAGACGACGAGTATAAAGAGTTTTATAAACACATCAGTCATGACTTTGATGAGCCTCAGACCTGGAGCCACAACAAGGTAGAGGGTAAAGCGGAATACACAAGTTTATTGTATATTCCAAAGCGTGCGCCTTTTGACCTGTGGAACCGTGATGTACAGCGTGGCTTAAAATTGTATGTTCAACGTGTTTTCATTATGGATGACGCTGAACAGTTTTTGCCGTTGTACCTGCGTTTTGTTAAAGGTACTGTAGACTCTAACGATCTACCTTTAAACGTTTCCAGAGAAATTCTCCAAAATAACCCTAAAATTGATAGCATGCGTTCTGCATTGACCAAGCGCGTACTTGATATGCTCAGCAAAATGGCGAAGAAAGAGCCAGAGCAATATGCTGAATTTTGGAAAACATTTGGTCAAGTGCTCAAAGAGGGACCCGCTGAGGATTACAGCAACAAGGAAAAAATTGCCAAACTGCTCCGTTTTGCCACAACGCATACCGACAGTGCAGAGCAAAACCAATCGCTCGAAGACTATATTAGTCGTATGCAAGAAGGGCAAGATAAACTTTATTACGTATTGGGTGAAAATTATCAGGCTGCGAAAAACAGCCCTCACCTGGAAATATTCCGTAAGAAAGGTATTGAAGCGCTGGTACTCTACGATCGTATTGATGAATGGCTTATCCAACAGCTTATGGAGTTTGATGGTAAGAAATTTGTTGATGTCTCCAAAGGTGATCTGGATTTAGGCAAACTTGATTCAGAAGAGGATAAAAAAGCGATTGAAGAAGCCAGCAAAGAAAAAGCCGATTTAATTGAAAAAATTAAAGAAGTTTTAAAAGATAAAGTTGAAGAAGTTAAATTAAGTCATCGTTTGACAGATTCTCCTGCTTGTCTGGTATTGAGTGAGTATGACCTGGGCATTCAAATGCGTAAGGTCATGGAAGCTGCAGGACAAAAAATGCCGGAGTCTAAGCCTACGTTTGAAATTAACCCTTCTCATCCTCTAGTTGAACGTCTTCATGATGAACAGGATGTTGATCGCTTTAATGACCTGACCGAAGTATTATTCGATCAAGCGAAGTTAGCGGCGGGTGGACAGTTGGAAGACCCTTCAAACTATGTGCATCGCTTAAATAAACTGCTGCTTGAAATGAGCCGGTAAGGAAAGATAACGCTGAACATCTCTGTTTAGCGAAAGTCACTTTAATTCGACTTTGGCCATTTGGTTTAGCTAGATATGGTTAAATAATGGTCAAAGTTGAATTTTAATGCCTTTATCTTGTCTCTGGCATTAGCTAGTTTTCTTTCTTGAGAGTGAAATTCAATCTGATTGTGTTGTGCAAATAATGGGGGTATTTACAATATATCATCTAGTCAGAAAGCTTTGAGACTTTGAGCCTGATGTGCAAAATAGCGCCTCATTCTGTTACCTCAATTACGACTCTTTCCAACTCAACTTGACTCGGTAAAGGCTCCTCCATAGCAAAAAAAATAGCAATGAGCAGTGATGCCGAGAAGTTACCTCGATTCACTCGATTAGCTAGATTATTAGGTTCAATATCAATATTGGCTTTCTGTTTGATAAGTTCTGCCAGTTCCCGAAAAGTAAGTTTATTTTTTTGTCTTGCCTGTTGTACCAAGGTGGCACATACTTTATTCCAAACAGGTTTATCGCCCAGTAACTTTTTCATCACTCATTTTCTCCCATCAATAGACAATACTTTTTTTGCCCAATTGATATGGGTGGACGGTTCACACATTTGCCCAGCTTCTTTAAAAACAGCTTTATCTTGATGCAATATAATTTTTTTCGCTAAATCAATTTCTTCATTTTTAAATGAAAGAATTTCTTGAATTAGAGGTACTTGAATGGGGTGAATAGCTGTTTTATTGTGAAAACCATAAGCCCGATCAAGCATGAGTTCTTTCTTGAGAAGAGGCAAGTTTTCATCGTCAATATATTCAAATACAGGTGCAGATAGTTGATAACCAAAAGGCCTAAATGCCGTAATGCAGTTATCGATAGCAATCCTTACAGGTGTTTCATAAATAGTGACATAATCAGGTCGCTTAATATTTAATAGGTTAAGTAAGTCATTACCCCCTATTCGAAAACACGGAATTCCTACAGAGAACGTGTCGATTATTTTTCGTAACCGAATAAGTTCTTGGTTATCAAATGCTACTTCAGTTTCAATCGTTGGCATTAAATGAAACGAGTTTTTACCTGAGTCTTCAATCGCCTCCTTGTATTCATAGACATTACTGTGATCTATTTTAGGTATCACAAATCCCTTAATTTGTTCGATGGTTGCTAAGGATAATAAGTTGGATAATACCTGTGGAGATCGAGCACGAATAAACAAATTGGTTTTGATTTGCGGAAAGCTCATCAGCAATTTATTAATGTTTTTCAAAGCACTTTCTATTTGATGTTCCGAAATCGCATCCTCAGTACAAAGTACGACAGAACCTGCCTGGGTTGTTGTCAAGCGCTGTGCCAGATCAGGCATGATGGCTGGCATGTATAGGGTTGCCCCTAACCTGTAATACAGTTGCTCAGCATGCTTCATGAGTGATTCCTTGTTAAATCTTTTATTAGCGCTAATGCATTGAATGGCATTTCGGCATCAATCTTAACCCTTATTTGCTTTTCTTTAGCTAAAATAAGTAAGTGTTCAACATCTTCTAACTGGCTATTCTTTAATATTAATAGGTCTGGAATCCGACGCAACATTACCCGAGTTGCTTCAGCTATACCAGGTTTAACCTTATTAATATCTTCAACGCCCTGAGCTTTCATGACCTTGGCCAAATAACTGAGCACCTCTTGATGTTTTTGGTCTCTATTCTGCTGGTTTAGTATGTTAGGTATAGCCAGTGATGTGAAGTTCACCTGTGCCATTTCACTGGTAATTTCGTCTATAAACCAGTTACTTAAATCGTCCTGTTGTAGATCTCTATAAGTGACACATTGATGAAAGCCTGATATTTCTGGGTTACGAATGGTTCTTGATACCAAACCAGAAACGGTACTATTTAAAATACCTGAAGGAATTACATAATCTTCATGAGTCGCGACATAGTGTGCTGTATATCCAATATCTGATACGACACATAATTTATCACTTAATTGAAAGCTAGGGTTTTGCTCATTCCAGTGTTGAATGGATTGTTTTAATTCACGGGTAATTGCCCCTTTGGCAGTCCAACCATCCACAAAAACAACAGATTCAGCACTCACATTGATTGTTTGTAAATAGCGTAAAGCGACTTCATCAATTCCCTTACCACGAATAATTGAAATAGAATAATGTGAGGCCGCCACGTCACCTAACATATGTAAAGCACGTTTGAGCAAAATACCAATGGGTGTACCTGCACGTGCTAATGATACTAAGGTAATTGTCTTGCCTTTTTGTTGCCTGAGTATCTGTGCTAACTGCAGTAACTCCGTTGCGAGTCGTTTTTTATATTTGGCCGTTAACTTATAAAATACATCAAGGTAAGCTTTACTGGGAGCTTGCTCTATGGACACCATTTGAGAGTAATGAATGCCAGCTTGTAACCGCTGTTCTTTCTCGTCTACCGTTAAAAGTGCTACATCAACGGCCTCTTGTAATAGGAACAGACAATCTTCTGGGTGATAGCTACCTGTCAATAATGGTTGATGCTTCATCTTAACCTCTTAATTTACTCATCAAATGCGCTATCACTGATTTGACTACACTTCGGTACTAATAAATAATCACATGCTTTCATAAAGCCCAGGTCACTGAGACTATCGCCAGCGCCTACAAATAACGTGTGGCTATCTATGGCTTGATATTTTTGTTTGAGAAAAGTGACTGCGTTAGCTTTTGATGCATAAGGAGGTAGTAAGGCCATGTTACTCCCATTTATATGTACCAAAGTTTCTTGATGACTGTTCACTGCATTAACAACAGGAGCTAATTGTGAGATAAAGTCTTCAATCTTATTTTGTTTATTTTCGACCTTTATACTGACGTAACAGCTTATATTAAAGTCTTCAATCACTTTTACTCTTAGTGGTAACTTATGTTCAGCTATTATTAACTGTACATCCCTTGCCCATTCAGCGAGCTGCACTTGCCACGTTGATAACGCTGGACTGATTTGTTGATACCATGCTTCATCTAGCGTGTGATTATGATTTAATACCAATGCACCATGATTGATAATAATCTCATGCTTAAATACTAATTTAGTTCGACACAATGCTGCATAGTTGCGTCCAGTGACCGGAATTAATACGCCAGCATAGAACAAGCTTAATAATTTATGCTGTTGTTCTGTATAATAAGAGATGACTTTCCCTTCTCTATTAACAGCCCCTGGATACAGATTATCGCTTGCTGAACACTTACGCTCTGTTTGTATAACTGTATCGTCAATGTCGGTAAAAACAACATATGACATTATCTCACCTCGGTTGCATCTTTAATGATAGGAATACAGTTAATTTTTTGTGCTAAACCACAATGTTGATACTGCGCATAGGTTTCATAAGCAATTATCGTAATACGCTCTTTAGGACGGTTATAAATATAATTTTCATAATTATTTTCAATGCTAAAAACTTCTTTGTGGAGAATCCCATCACCTTCTAAAATTGGCGAGCGGGTTGTTGATTGAAATAACACATCAAAACCAGCTTTTTCCATTTCTTCTGCCAGTTTATATGGCTGATACAAAAACTCACCATATCCTAGCACTGTATATTGATCAGTCTTCGCTAAGCTCTCAATAGTAAACCGTTCGCCCGTAATGGTATAAAAGTGATTATTACTATGGTTAAAATCTATACCTGTTCGTATATCTGCCAGCACCGCCTGAGAGGATATGGACAATTGTGTTTTAGCGGGTAATTGACTACTGTGCATGGAACGCGGTGTAAATTGGAAATGACCAGCCACGAGGCAGACAAACTCGACTTTTACGCCAGGTAGTTGCTGCTGTATTTCTGATTTGCGTTGCTCAGAAAGCCAACTCACTAAACTTACCCATACAATTTTTTTTAATCCTTCCGTGTAATCAATTAAATGTTCAGCCAATTGCAATAAGGTGTTACCTGTTGTTATTTCATCATCAACCAATATGGCTGTTTGAGCCTGTTTTAGTTGAAACGGGTTGGTTGGCTGATAAATAATGTGTACAGGGGCATGGCTATGACTTTCATCAATACTAAAAATAATAGGGGTATTCGCTAAATGATAGCGCGTAGTATGGGTATACAACACATCATGACCAAGCTGAAATAATGTCTCAGCAACACCTGCACCAAGCCCTGTAGCCGTTTCGGCCAACCCTACTAACACACATGGCCCTGCTTCAAGCTGAATCTGTTCAGCTAATGCAGCGTAAACGCATGACATGACTGAAGGCTGACAAGGTATATGTTTACCTAATACTTTTGAAATAAAGAGAAAACCACGCTTGGGATTTTGTCGAGATCCAAATGTTAATAGATCAAACAGAGTATATTGTTTACTACTGAGCTGATGATTAACCGTAAATGTTAACGAGCCTGACTGAATTTCAACGATTTTTTCCATAGGAGGGAAACAACTTCTAAGGAGAGGAGGTAGGCGGACACAACCGCCGACCTGAGACTAAAAATTCAAATATTCCTGTGTAATTAGCCTACACTAACGCCGTATTGGGTAGCCATTGATTTTAAACCACCACTAAAGCCTTGACCTACTGCACGGAATTTCCATTCTCCGCCATGGCGATATAATTCACCAAATAGCATGGCTGTTTCGATTGAGTAATCTTCACTTAAATCATAACGAACCACTTCGTCGTTGTTCGCTTCATTGACGATACGAATAAAAGCATTCGATACTTGGCCAAAATTTTGATTTCTTGACTCTGCATCGTGAATAGTGACCCCAATAACAATTTTTTGAACATCGGTAGGAATTTTAGCTAAGTCAACTTTCACCGATTCATCGTCACCTTCACCTTCACCTGTTCGGTTATCACCCAAGTGTTCAACAGAACCGCACTGGCTTTTTAGTTGATTATAGAAAATAAAGTCTGCATCACTACGTACTTTGCCCGCTTCATTTACCATAAAAACTGAAGCATCTAAGTCGAAGTCGGAGCCGTCTGTTGCACGAGCATCCCAACCTAAACCAATGACCGCATTAGTCATACCAGGTGCTGTTTTTTCTAAGCTGACATTACCACCTTTCTGTAATGAAACACCCATTATTTCTCTCCTGTCTTTATATTGGTACTGAGATTGGAAACGCTGTTTTATTACGCCAATCCATAAGTTTGTAAAAATGCACCTAAACCACCAGCAAAACCGTCGCCTTTTGCAACAAAACGCCAATCACCGTCTTTTTTGTATATTTCACCAAAGATCAGTGATGTTTCTGTCGAATAATCTTCAGTCAAATCATAGCGTATAACTTCTTGCTGGTTATCATCATTCAAAATACGAATAAATGCATTTTCCACTAGACCAAAGTTTTGATTTCTAGATTCTGCATCATGGATAGTAACAACAATTACCAGTTTCTCAACTTCAGCAGGGATGGAGCTTAAATTGACCTTAATGACCTCATCATCACCTTCTCCTGCACCAGTGAGGTTGTCACCCATATGCTGAATAGCGCCACAGGCAGATTTGGTGTTATTGTAAAAAACAAAACCACCCTCACCAATTCCTTTACCCTGGCTATTCACCATCAACAATGATGCATCAAGGTCGAAGGCAGAACCATCTGTTGCACGAATATCCCAGCCAACCCCTACATGCATTTTGCTTAAGCCTGGCGCTTCTTTTGCCAGATTAACACGTCCACCTTTTTCTAAGCTAATTGCCATGTTCTGTTTTCCTTCGAAGTTATAACAAAATAAGGATATTAAACTACATCAACTTCATTTGAGTTTTGCGTTTCTTTTTCAGGAAACACAATGGAAGAAAGTACACCTAAAGCAATAGTGCCCAGCACTATAAACAAGCTCATACTATGAGAAATCTCTAAGCCAACCCCCCACACATGTTCAGCGGCCTGAGCACACAACTTAAAGGCGATAAAGAATAAAACAATTGCAACCGCTTTTTCTAAGTGACATAGGTACTTAGCAGCCACGGCTAGCATAAAGTACAGGTTACGTAAGCCAAGAATAGCGAAAATGACAGCCGCATAAACTAAGAAGGGCTCTTCAGTCACTGCAATAATTGCTGGCACTGAGTCAAATGAAAAAACAATATCACTGATTTCTATACACATTAAACAAAGAAACAAAGGTGTAGCATAAAAAGCGGCTTTGCCCACTACTTGTAAACTGGAATCTGTCGCTTTCAACTTTTCAACATCAACATGTTTAATAAAAAATTGGTTTCCATTTAAGCGTGGCAATACGGGAACTAGCTTTTTAGTCCAGCGCACAGACCAGTGATTGGAATAGTCCTCCACTTCATCATCATCGCTTCCTTTCAACATCAAAACGGCAGTCCAGGCAACAATTAAGCCAAAGATAAACTCCACCCAAACACTTAAGCCAAATAAAGAGGTTCCTACAGAAATAAAAATCGCTCTAAATAATAAGGCTCCAATGATACCGTAATATAAGACACGATGCTGTAAGGCACCTTTTATTCCAAATGAGGCAAAAATGGCTATAAAAACCATCATATTGTCAATGGATAAGGTTTTTTCCAGCACATAACCGGTTAAGAACAGGTCTGCCCATTTAGCATCATAACGTAGATACAAATAAGCATAAAATGCTATGGCAAGTGATACCCAAAAAATGGACCACACTAGTGCATCTTTAAATTTAATTTCAGTGGAGTTTCGGTGACTAAATAAGTCACACCAAACAGAAGCAATGACGACAACAAACAGCACAATCACAGCTTCGAATGGAAAACCAAATGATTCCATAGTTTATTACTTCCTAGCCTTGGAAAAATTACAACTCAAACTCGGCGGGATTTAATCCTAACTCTACTGCTATTTTTTTAGCTACCGCTTTTTCATTACTGTCAAAGTCGCCATCGGAAGATGCTATTGCAATAATGAGTCGCATAACTGTACGACAAGCGACTTCATCGCTTCTCAACTTATTTAATGCTTCAAAAGCTTTTGATTCGCCGATATCTTTATCGAATTCAAAGTTATTAATATGATCAGTAAATGATGATACAACCTCAGTCGTTTTAAATACTTTGAGTGCTTCATTGCTCTCAATAAATTTGATCATCTTTTGTTTTTCTTCTGCTTGGATTGTTCCATCCGCTAAAGCAATTAATGCAGCACCACCTGTTGCAGCATTTAAGAAATTTTTACTTTTAAACTTCATTACATCATCTTTTAATTCGTTAGCTTTTTCTTTTAATGAGTTTAAAAAATTACTAAATCCACCGGCCATAATACCATCCTCTACTCTGGGTTTTCTTGCTGTGAATACCAAGGAAGTTGCCACCCATAAGCTTGATCCATTGCAACTAGCGAATCAAAAAACTCTATTAAGGGTGTTAGTTTATATTGCTGTTCCACTCGCTCTATCATCGCTACGGCACATAATGGCTGGTCACAACGATAGGAACTAATACGTATTTGATCAAGGTTGTTAAAATCTATACTGGCACCCAATTTATTCCATTGGCTTAACCCTTCTAGAATAAAGCAGTAAACTAAAATACGATACGATTTATGCCAGTATTGTGTATTTAGCTGCAACTGCTGTATTCGCTGATCCTCATTACTGATCGCTTGAATATAAGGCACTCCATAATAAGAACCTTGTGCTTCACCATAAGACTGTACTAACCCTCGCTGACCATTTCTCAACTCATAAAACGCACCTATTCGTAAGTCGTTAACAGGTCCAAAGTCAAGCACATTATTGATTGGGTCATGCGGGTTTAGCTTATCTTTCCAGCTCAAGGTAATGAGAAAGTCATCCTCAGTAATGGTATTTAAAATAGGATTTGTATGCTGTTCTGCTGCCGTAGATAGTCGTTTAGAAACTACTGGCTGGACTTTTTGAGTCTGCTGATGAGGATTTTCTGCTGTTCGTTCAACGGAGATATTATACTGTTTTTCTAGCTGGGCAATACCTTCATTAAACCCCTGACAAACTGACCTTACCTTCCATTTATCATGATGGCGATAAAGTTCTGACACTATTAATAGGGATTCACTTCGGTTGGCTAATTCAGCTTTTACTTCAAATAACGGTTGATCTGCAAGGGTATCTGTATATAAGACCGTTAATTGACCGGCTGTTGATGCCAAGGGTTGGTCGCTATAAGCAATAAACTTTATTTTGTTGACATTGTCAGCTAACTCAAAAGGCTGCACTAACCACGTCACTTCATTGCTTTGATTGATACCTGAACAATGGCCATGAATGATCTGCTGTTGTTCATCAAATACGAGGCATAACCATTTAACACCTAAACTACCCTCAACACGAAGGGTGATAATAGGGTTTTCTAACTTGGTATTTTGCCCAGGTATCAAATACTGCATGCCAACCAACCTTAGCTGTTAAAGGTTAAATATAAGAGCGAGCAACCGTTATTATTGTTTGCTCTAATCCTTGATCCTTAGTTGGCTCACCTACAGCCTTGAATTTCCAATCTCCATCTTTTTTATACAAAACGCCTAATACCATTGTAACTGAGCCTGAAAAAGAAGGGTCATTGGCAATGTCATACGTAGCCAAAATATTATCTACCCTGGAAGGAGAGCCTTCATATAAGCGAATAGAGGCAAAGGGAATGGCTGCAAAGTCTTGCTTGCGGAATGAATTGAGCACAACGGCTACAGCAGAAACTTCATTTGGTACTTGTTGCAGGCTAATGGTAACGACTTCATTATCTAATCCATCATCGCCATCCATGTCTCCGGTTAAGTCATCGCCACTATGATGAATTGACCCGCATTTGCTTCGGAGCTGTCCAAAATAGACAACATCAACAGGTTCCTTCTTGTCATTGTACAATCCTACACTGGCATCCAGATCAACGGGCACTTTTTTAGTACCAAAAAAACCTTTCTTTTCTATAGCCCCCCAGTTAACGCCGACACAAATTTGTTGCAGGCTTTTACCTGCTTCTTTTTCAAGGCTAATTCGTTGACCTTTAGTTAATGAAATTGCCATATAGACTCCTAGCCTTAGTCGATGATCATACAATAATATGAATTTCGCACTTTGACATACCGCCTATAGCAAGTCAATAATCATGACTGATTGGAAAGCGGTCGCATCGTAAAGTTTCAAGTTTTGTCGCAAAAAATACTCAGGATAATACCACTGGTCTTTCATCTTAGTGTAGGTCTTATCCATGAACCAACTTTTGCTGATAGGTGACTTCTTTTTTCGAAACAATTTTTCGAGTTGAGCAGTGTAGGTCGCCACCCAGCACTGAATACTGGAATGGTCGACAGGGACACTGCAATTGTGCATGAACGCTTCAATATCACGGTAGCTCAGTGTGAGCAGGAGTAGAAAAAGACTATCAGGGTGACAGATTATTGCTCAGTAGTTTTACCAGTTATCAGGCTGGTTTTGGCGAATGTTATCACTACGCATGTTATCAAACACGAAAACCTCTTTACCATTTTCATCTATCTCTATTTGTCCAGCGCCTTTGGCACACAGATATTGTAGTATTTCTGTTACTTGCTCAATGGTCATTGTATGGCTAGAGGCTAATTCAAAAGCGGTGACTCTGTAGTTCCGTTCTTTTATCATATTGAGAATAACTCGCTCATTGTGTTCTTTTTGAGCTGCTTTGGTTTGGTTAAAGGTTTTCCAGCTGACAAAAGCACCACCAGAAACCATACCCGCACCGATTAATAGCATAGGAATACTGGCGTAGCCCAGTAATGAAATAACACCACCCATAGCAGCAATGCCATAACCTACATAAGGGTATTTTGGTAGTTGTGTGCTAGGTGTAGTCGTTGCTCCTGCACTGGCTGTTGGCTGAGGCGATTGGGGAGGAGGGCGATGACTCATTGTTTGAGGTTTTCTTTGTTTAGGGGCAGTAAAGCCATATTTTTCAGCAATTTTATTGATGCCTTCTGCATAGCCTTGTCCCAGACCTCGTACTCGCCACTCACCTCGATAGCGATAAATTTCAAACAGCACGGCACTATTGTAATTTTTTGCTGCAGTTTCAAAAATAAATTTACACACAGGCTGACCGGTAATGGCACTGACTAAACGCGTTTCAATATAGTCGACACTAGAGAAACGTTTAGTCTCTGGGGTACGACTCACTAACAGCTCTAGTTTGACAATATCTGCAGGTAATTGCTCTAGGTTAATTTGACCTTCATTGCTTTTTAGCGCAACGCCACCACCACGTAGAGAAGGATTCGCCGGATATAAGAAATCTTTAATATTTTTGACTTTATTTTCAGGACCAACTGCTACTAGGTTTAGCTCAATATCATCTAGCTTCGGTACACTTCGAGCTTGCCACAATAGTTTTTTACAATGAGCAAAATGCTCGGTAAGAGATAAGTTCTCTCCTGCAGAGAGTTCAACACCTTCACTCAGAGAAATACCATCATCTGGTATTAATGCTGAAGGTAAGCTGAAGCGAAATTGCTCTGCTAGAGTGCTAAGGTCTCCAAGACCTTCGTAGCCAATAAAGCGGAGTTTCCACTGGCCCTTATGGCGATAAATTTCCAGTAAGGTAAGCGACTTGGTTTCAGAAGTGCAAGAAGGGATATTGATACGTGTTAGCTGCCCATTGTTTATCCTTACCTGTATATTTTGTACTTGGTTGAAGCTATGAAGGCTATTCACGGGTAATGATAAGATAATGCATAACTTATCATATGGGGTGGCTAGTACAGGTAAATTCAGATCAAACTGTTTCCCTTGTGGATGTCGGGTAACCAGCTCAGGAATTTCAGGGTTAGCCTCCCATAAAAAGTGACTAGGAGACGTAACTTGCTTGTCATTATTAATAGCAAACCCGTAGGCCTCCAGATTGAGGTCCGCTGTGAGGCTACGCCAACCGATGTCAATACGTAAGGGCTTTTTTGAATCTAAAGAAATATTTTGACCTCTGATTAACTCCATAGCGCTCTGTATTCACCTATTAGACACAAAATGAGAGTGTACTTCGGCTGAGTAGCTGTCGCAAATCTTCTGTTAATGACCTAGTTTAGTGACCGTATTGAGCTAGAACACATAGGATTAAGCGGGATATCCGGCCCATACTAGGTTTTGATGTGTTCTGTAGAACTCGGTCAACCTGATTTGATTCATCAGCTGAGAAGACAATAGTCGGCCAACCCCATCACAAAGATAAGATTTTTTGGAAAGTTCTGTGCATTATCTATTCATTGTCCACACACTGATGTATATCGAAATACCACAGGTGTTCATTTAATCATGGTTGAGGTATATCAAATTGTAGGTAGTGCTTGAATGGGGATGTGAAACAGGTGCTGGTCAACCAAAATTGGACACATTTAGTTGAGAATTTTCAAACTCTACGGGTGACAGATCACCATTGGCAGAATGCAGTTGCTCTAAGTTGTAGTACTTCATATAAGCAACCACATCTTGTTTCATAAATTCTCTCGTGGGCTGACTCACCTTAAAAAGCCAGTCGTGCTTCAAGCTACCAAAGAAACGTTCTACCACGGCATTATCCCAACACGCACCTACCTTTTCTTTCCACTTGTAAAGCAGGCTAGTAGCAATATCAAGAGACTTTGCTGCATCAGCAACACTGTAGCCTTGCTCTAGCACCATCAGAATAGCTTCATCTTTAAATGACTGTGGATAGCTCTTATGTGTTTTTTTTAGACTCATATAGACCTTTTAATTCATTGACAGTGTTGTCTCAAAATTAAGTGTCCGATGACATTAGAGCAGAACAGAATAATTAGATTACAGAGAAACTTTATTAGCTTATTTATGCCTTATAAAAATCAACCAAAGCATTCAACGCCTGAAAAGAAAAACGGCAAGGCAATTGTTGTCAATTACAAACACCTCCCGGTAAGCTAACAATATCCAACTGAATCCCAACTAGCATCATGCATACCCAATAGAAAACAAAGTGGCCAGAATAGACATACAACACTAAAGGGCAGGAGCACTAGATGAATGCACTGGTCGTAGTTAACACTGACAATTTTATCTAAGCCAGGAGTAGAAAAGTTATGGTAACCTATAATCCATATATAGAAATTACAGGTGAATATAAGAGATGATAGAGCTTCAATCAGGTGGAAATATCAAGTTAAATAGCGATTATATCAATATTACGATTGAATGGGATCACCCATTAATCAACAAAGATGATATCGATACCTCTGCGTTTTTATTAAATGACCAAGGAAAAGTAAGGTCAGATGCTGACTTCATTTTTTATAACCAGCCCAATTCAACAGATAATAGCGTAAAACTCTCATCAGACACTAATAAACAGTCCTATGCTGTTAACCTAACTAACATTCCCCCAGATATCCACAAAGTGGCCTTCGCTATTGTTATCCATTCTAATAGTGATTTTGGTTCCGCAAAGCGTATCCGTTTAAATATAGAAGGAATCACTCACTATCAACCTATCACCCAGGGGATGAAAGAGAAGGCCTTAATTATGGGACAGCTCTATCGTCATCAGGGTAACTGGAAGTTTAAAGCATTAGGTCAAGGTTATAATGGGGGATTAGCACCTTTGGCGACAGGCTACGGAGTGGATATTGCTGAAAAACCAACAGATGATACTACCAGCCCTTCTCATAACGACCAAGCTTCTCAATCAAGTACGTCAGGTGCCACTTCTCAGGCAAGCCCATCTAAACCTATTGATTTAGAAAAGAGATTACAAGAAAAAGCGCCTAGGCTAATTAATCTAGCCAAACCAATTAAAGTCTGCTTAGAGAAAAAACAACTTACGGATGTCAAAGCTAAAGTTGCTTTTGTGTTAGATGCTTCAGGCTCTATGACTAACCAGTTCAAGGAAGGCAACGTACAAGCTGCATTAGATAGAATTACGACACTTGCAGTTCAGTTTGACGATGATGAAGCACTAGAGTTATGGGCTTTTGCTGATAAATTTAAAAAATATGCTGATGTGTCACTTGACAATTTAGATGATTATATAGAAGAGCTTACTAAAAAAACGAAGAAAAAAGGATTTTTTTCTTCAATGATTTCAGAAGTAATTGAAGGTTTAGGCTTTGGTAATAATGAACCGCCAGTGATCAGTGATATAATAAAAAACTATCAAACCTCAAATTTACCTGCTTATATTATCTTTATTACAGATGGTGGCATTTATAAAGATAGAGAAATAGAAAAACTTATCAAACAAGCCGCAGACTATCCAATATTTTGGCAGTTTGTAGGGCTAGGTGGCTCGAATTATGGCATTCTAGAGAGGTTAGATGATTTAGCGGGACGCACTGTTGACAATGCTGACTTCTTTCCTATTGATGACTTCAAGAAAGTGCAAGACCAAGAGTTATATGATCGATTATTAAATGAATTCCCTGGTTGGCTACGTGAAGCTAAAAGAGTTGGTATCATTAGTTGACCTAAAGGCATGAATATTGGTGCATACCAAAGACTCAGGACATTCTGACTAAGCAGTTTGAATAATTTTTAAACATGCCTTGGTAGAGAGCCAAGGCTCAGATTAATCATCTTCATCTTCATCTTCGTCGTCATCACTCACCACATCAATCACAGCTCCACCCACCTTGAAGAGCAGAGTAATCGCATATAAATTTGCTGTTAAAAGCATGTTCTAAAGAACCTTTGTTCAAAGACTGAATAACGTCGTCAATCCTTCCTTGGAGGCTTGGCTGCCGCATACCTGCGGCCTACAGTTCAACGAACGTTATCCAGCTTTTGTTTACCACTGACCTATACCGAAGTACAACATGTGTTCATTAGATAATGATTGGGTTTAACAATAAGCAGCCTGCACGGTATTAGTGATCATTTAATTAAAATAAAAGTAACCCATTGCAGGGTAGTGATCAGAAATATCACTGTAGTATCCGTTATGATAAAGTTGGTCATTCCACTTGCCCGCTAAATAATGCCAATACCATTGAGTATCTGCTTTAGCTTTTATAATTTCCATATAATACTGGATGGGTTGTTGATAGTGTTGGTGGTAGGCAATGTAATCCAGCGTATCATCATAATTTAAATCATAACCATCATAATAAGCTCCAGCCTTGGCCAGCCAGTTTGTTGCAGAAGAAAAGGATCCGCCATCAAAAGAATAATTAATCATACATTGACAATGATCTAACATGGCCAAATGTTTTTTTGGGGTGTTTTTATATTCAACATTAAAATCTCCAGCAAACACAATGGGGTGGATAGGGGATATTTTGAACTGTTTTAACCAACTGTTTATTTCATCAAACTGTTGCATCCTTACGCTATGTGCTTTGTCTACATACTTTTTATAATCAGCTTGAAGATGTGTACCCACAATATAACGAGATTTTCCACTTTGTGCTATTTTGATTAAAACAGCCCCTTTATTAGAAAAATAGTCAGCTGCTTCAAATAATTTGCTGTAGTGAGTGAAGACATAGGCATGTTGTTCGAGAATAGGGTAACGACTTAAAATAAAAGTGCCACCTCGAATAACGAAAGGGGAGTTACTGCAACGGCCTTGTATCGTATGCCAACTTGAGTGATTGGTCGAGCAATGCTGGCCGACAACAGGTGTTGCATAAGGATATATATCCCCAAGCGCTTGAGTCAGCGTATTATAGGCATCATCGGTAAACGCCTCGTTAATAACCAGAATATCGGCTTGAACAGGTAAATGACGAATCGTTTTTGCAGTATTTTGCAAGCGAGCAGTTTGATCCCAATCTTGAAAAGGTAACTGCATAATATTGTAACTCATCACTGTGAGTGATGTTTTGGCCTGGGAATAAACAGAAAATAAAACAATAGTTGCCAATAGCAAATATTTGCTCAGGTTTAACATATTTTAGTGTCCCATGTTAGTAGTCTATCCCTCCGTTGCGGGGATAGTTTTCGTTTGATGATTGTTTTTTTTATTTGATTTTTCTTATTATTGTTTTTTTGTTGACGTGATGGTGTGATGATTATTTTTGATTTTATTGAATAGCAATATACCTAAATAAGATAAGGACATCGTTGTGTTAAATTTGAAATTTAAGCTTAAGGCGGATCCATAGTTTTTCTCCAATACATGGCATAATAAAGGAAATACTTAATACCATCTTAGGTTAATTAAGTGCTTGCTAATCGCTATGACTGTTGTTCAGTGAAAAATATTTGCTGTCTAATGATGAGTAACTGAGTGTTGTATTTATTTCTAGCAAAGGAATATGACGGAAATTTAACAGCACAATGAAAAAAATGATCTTTAATTTTGATACGCGTTATTCTTAAAACTTGCTTTCAAAAATTAAATAGTTTTAAACGTTTGTTTGGAATGAGGGATCTGCGGGATTAAATGAACTTCTGGGACTTTGGTATACGCTAGTGTGGTAGATAAAGGCGGGATAACTCACATCGAACTGTTTGCCGCAAGGATACGGCAATCAAGCCTCCAGGGAAGGATTGACGGTGTGTTCGAAGGGCGTTATGCAGACTGTTGAACGAAAGGGATAATGGCTTAAAGGTAACGTTAATTACATCGATGTGGCACACAGAAGAGAGCTGTACTACATTTTGAGTGTGATAAAATAATTAACTGATTACATTATTTGGCTAGTTAACATGAAACTGGTCAGATTTTACTTTTGAGTATTATGATAAACAGGTTTTATCATCCACCTGAAGCGAGTCTTCTTGAACCACTTGAAAATAATCAGCAGGTGCCTTCTTCGGTGCCATGGTATGCATTAGTCAAAGCTTTCTTTTTTCCTTCCCGGTTTTTTAAAGATTACTCAATCTGTCGTTTACCTAAACTGGTATTTATCGGCAGTTGGTTGTTGGGAATGGCTGTTATGGTCGATGTTATTAATCGACAAATGCTTGATATTCAACTGGGTGGCTCATTTGCATATTGGCAAATAGTTATGACACAGTGGTTTTGGTATTGGCTATGTGTTATCGCAATGGGACTGCCCATTGGCATCATTGTGGTTTTTGTAGGGTGCTACTGGGTCAGATTGGGAATAATATTTTGTAGTTCTCATTCAAAAAAACCGCCTCATTCGTCACTGATATATTCAGGCGTTAAAGAATTATTTATTTTGCCTTCATTGATAACCACATTGCCTATTTTGTTATTAACAGTCTATGAAAGCTGTCAATATGCTATGTATATTGATGCGTGGGCACATCCCGTGTTTATGGTTGAATATGGTTTGATATTATTACCTGCATGGTCCATATGGATAACGTATCAAGGTGTACGAACGTGTTACAGTCAACAGGGGTGGCGGTCAATATGTTGGTTTTTGATTTTACCAGGTTGTTTTTATCTCAGTAGTTTATTCGCTATGCTCATCATAACGTTGATGCAGGTTCAACCGGATTTATTTCCCTTTCAGGTAGTGCTTTAAGGGGGGCTAAATAAATCATATTATTGATATGCCTTACTCTAAAATAATTAAATGAATCATTATTCATTTAATTTTATCTGAATGCCTATCCTGTCTTTGCCTATACTACTGAAAACTGCCTATTTCATTTATGAGTACAGTAATGAATTACTGATGAGCTTGTAAAACGTCGCAGTGCTGTCAGTGAGTATTAACGAATACTAGTAGTAAATTGAGTAGTCACACGATGATCGTTATGCTGCGCAAAGTTAACGCAGTTATTGCCATTGTAGTTGGCATATTTAGCTGTTTTGGACTAGCGGTTGCTGGTCGTATAGATGAAACGACACGGGTTGTGCACTTTGCAGAAGTGAATGGCCTTTTTCCTGGTTTTGAATTACTGCCTCTGGATCAATTCCCCCCATTTCCTAATAATGCAGATGTTACAGAATTGGTAACGTGGATACCTCTTCTATGTCAGCAGTGTGTGTTGATGGATGAGAAAGGACAAATTCGCTGGTTAGCGGTACATGGACAACCTGTTATTAGTATTGAACCGTTATTGGGATTACAAAATCTGGAAGGGCTGCAGCTGGTGGGTGTTGGTTTAAATCAACTCACCATACCTGCCAGTTGGCAAACATTAAAAGTGTTAGAGGTGAGTGATAATCCTCTTCAAAAATTGGTTGGTTTAGAAAATCTCCAACAATTGGCTTACTTGAACATTGCCTCTACTTCGATTAATGCGCTGCCAGGTATCGAGCAGTTGAGCGAGTTACAGTTTGTCGGTATGGAAGGTACTTCACTGACATTGCCTTTACGTCAACAAATAACCCATCAGCTGTTAAATAATTTAGTACCTCCAGATGATAACGCTGAAACCATTACTCCCGGTGAGTGGGTTGCCTTTAGTGAAGGTGAAGCCATTATTATGGTGATGGAGCCCAATAATTATTTTGCACTTGCCCAAAAAAATAAGCCGCTATTGTGTGCACCGAGTGATGTGGTGCTATCGGATCATCATTATTGTACCTATGAGCTAAACGTTGATCGTTCTCAGCCTGACAACATACAACGAATCATTCATGTCATTGAATGGGATGGTATGGCTAACCAGTTACAAGACTTTCATTGGCCAATACACCAATTAGGCGAACAGGTTTTACAACTTAAACTGACACTGCCAGGTACAAAACAAACTCAAGCGTTAACGTTTCATCGTCGACAACGAGCCCACCGAACCCGTGAAATTTTTAAGAGTAAAGTTTTATTAGCACAAGAACAGCAAATGCTTGAACAAGAAGCACGCGAGCGGCAGCCAGGTGATGCTTATTTAATGATTAAATTGGTAGGTGATAATGGGCAAGTACTGCGTCGTCGTCCTTATAAGCTTGAAGTGGTTGGTGAACGTTATGAAGGGCAGACTGATAACGAAGGCTATGCGATCTATCACATACCCTGGCAAGCGACTCACGCTACGTTGACGGTTTGGACAAACCTGGCTGAGGATCAAGTAACCTCATTGGAAGTCCCCCTGAGGTCTGTGCCAGGAAAAAGGCCGACACCAGACTTTCTTGCCAAAGCATTAAAAGGTGATGCAGCCGCCCAGTTTCAGTTGGCTCAAAGTTATCACTATGGTGGCTATTTTGCCGTGAATGAGCAGGATGCGCTGCACTGGTATGAAAAGTCAGCCGCACAGGGCTGGGTTTATAGTCAGCTTGCGCTAGCAGAACACTTTTTTACTGATAAAAAATTAGACAAAGCCTTATTTTGGGCTCAGTCCGCGTGGCAACAACATCAGCATCCAGATGGCGCTTACTGGTTAGCGATGGTGATGCATCAACAGCAGGATGAATGGACTGAGGCCAGTATTCAGTTATTAGAAAAAGCCAGTGAGGGTGGCAGCAGTCATGCCGCTATTCAACTGGCTAAGTGGCAATTAGCAAACCAGATGACGGTAGCTTGGGCTGATACCGCCAAGCTGCTACAACAGGCGATTAAGTCAAATCCTCAAGCTGCAGAGGCTTATTGGCTTTTGGCTCAAGGAGTATGGCAAGGTCAAAGTGGGCGGAATAAAGAGATAACAACATTTCAGTTAATGCTGCGCGCAGGAAGATTAGGTTGGGTGTCTGCACAACGTTGGTTAGGCATGAGCGCTTTGGTGGGCTGGGGACAACCACGGAATTTAACGCAAGCAGCATTTTGGCTGGAAAAAGCAGCTACGCAGAACGATGAAACAGCAAAACAGTGGCTTACAGGTTTAACGACGCATGATTTTCCTGTTAAAACTGAAACGAACAGAGATTTTCAGCAGCGGTTGTGGCAGCTCTGGGGTCTTCGTTGTTGGTATGGCATAGCAGGAGAGCAAGATCTAAATGCGGCTCAGTACTGGCTTGAAAAGTCTGCTGAGCTGGGTTCAGCACAAAGTTATTACTACCTTGGTCAATTGCATCAACAAAGTGATCGAGCTTTTGAGGCATATCGCTATTTCCAGTATGCCGCTCGTGAGGGTAGTAGTGGTGCTATGTTGAAATTGGCTGATCTTTACTATCAAGGCATACAAAGCCAGCATGGACAGTTTTTATTGGGGCCACAACCCCATGAAGCTCTGCACTGGTATCAAGAGGCCGCCAAACTGGGTGAGGCAAAAGCACAGTTAATCCTCGCCCAGTGGTATGAGCAGGATGAAAGTTTACAAGGCACTGAAAGCGATATTATTCGACTCTATTTACAGGCTGCAGCACAAGGCGAAGTGGAAGCTCAGTATGCCTTATGGCGGTGGTTACAAACCGGTAAAGAGTCTGCGGTGGTTTTGATTCCTGCAGAATTAGCTCAAGATTACTTACAGCAGGCCGCAAGCCGAGGATTTCTAAAGGCACAACGTGCTCTAGGCCAGTACCTGATGGCAACCGATCAGCAAGACGCTGCGGTTACCTGGTTAGAAAAGGCTGCTCAACAGGGCGATCCTCAGGCGTTACTGGATTGGCTGTCACTGACTGCCTCGGATCAAAATTTAGCGGATGTACTCGTTTCTCTTCTGGATACTTCAGACAATACAATGATGCGTATTGCGGCTGTTGAAGCGATAGGCATTCGTGGCTTTAATGACACTATAGAGGCGCTGGTTGCCTATTTGCCAAGTGCGGATGATGCATTACTCACGGCGATCATGGCGACACTGCACAAACTGGATCAACAGGTCACTGTGTCTGCGCTGGTTAAACTGCTTCAGCAACCGCCAGGCGTATCCAAACCGTTGCGTGCGTTGATTATTGATCATCTGGCCGTGATGAAAACGCCTGAAGCCGTTAAAGGGTTAGCCGCTGTAGAGGGGCCATTAAGTGTCTCTGCACTGTTGCAAGTAGCTAAGGCATATGCAAAAGGAGAAGGACTGGATCTTCAGCCGCAAAAGGCGATTGGCTACTACCGTAAAGCCTTTGCCCTCGAACCCAGAGCGGTTCATGGGGCAATGAAACCCTGGGCTTTGGCTCTACACAAAGAGGCTCAAACGGATGTGGAGTCTGCCTATTGGTTGGCAGAGTTGTTAGCAGTTGATGATACGTTAGTGGTTGTACCAGCACAGCAATTGTTAGTACCCCCGGTTTATTGGTGGCAGCATGCAGCGCAAAGGGGACATGCTCGATCTGCATGGGCGTTAGGGCAGTGGCTGCTGGAAAAGGGGGATCAGTCAATGGCCAGATACTGGCTCGCGAAGGCTGCGGCTCTGGATAAACAGTGGCAAATACCGGCTTTGCAGTACTGGTTACGCAGTCAAGATTATCGTGTTCAGCAACAAGGGCTGGCGCAGCTACAGACGCTGTCTGCGAGTCAACCCGACATAGCCAAGGATGTTGTGGCTGATTTGTTGATTGCAGATAAGCAGGCGGTTGTCCCCCCTTCAAGAGCATTCTTACTCGCACAGCTTTATCAATTGGGACTGGGTGTAGAGAAGAATGTTGATCTTGCCGCACATTGGTTGGTTAAAGCCAGCACCAGAAACTGGCCGCCACCAGATAACAAGGCTAAGTGGCAAGCGCTGCTTAACTTATTGCAGCAATGGCAAAGTCAACAGCAGTTGCCAAAGCAGCCAGCTCAACGCGCTATGGCTGTTCAGCTGGCTGCGGCGGGTAATACTGAAGCCGTTCGTTTACTCATTGCACATTACCAACAGCGCCAGGATCAAGCTGCAAATAAATTGGCCAGTTTATGGGAGCAGTATTTAGCTGAATTAACAAGAATACAGCGCTCAGCCAGTGATAATGAAGTTTCTGCACAACGGCAACTGGGTGATTGGTTAGAACAGAGTGCCAGTAACGAGTATGTTTTACAGCAATCATTGCTTTGGTATACCAAAGCGGCACAACAACAGGAACCTTACGCGCAGGTCATGGCTCAATTATTAACGGTTCTATTAGAGCCAGGGCCTTTTGAACCATTGGATGTGATTATTCAGCTTGCCAATGAGCAGCAAAATCCATATGCACAGCGAGCATTGGCGTTGTTGTTTGCTCGACAACATAATTTATTTTCACCGGGTCGGTTTTTGCGGGTAGATATACAACAAGTACTGAATAATATAATGCAGGTAATACAGTCTAATCCTGAGTTAGTCATACCTTCATTATTTCCGGTGATAGAGCAGGCATATCGACGATGGCAAATGCAGCAGAAAGTTTCAAAAAACTACCAAGATCCCTATTTTGATAAACTGTGGCAATTTTGGCAGCAACAGTGGGAAAAAGGTGAAGGCGCAGCAGCCTATTATTTGGCTCGCTTAGCCTGGCAGGAGAAAGAAAAAGCGGCTATGCCCTGGTGGCAGATTATTGATAAAGCACTGCCTCAGTTACCTGGTGGTTTACTGTCAACGGCCTGCGAATTTTTTAGTCACGCGGCGTTGGAAGCGAACCAGTCACTATCGGCTGAATCATTTACAACAGCGTGGATGATGTGTGAATTGGATGTGCAGTCTACAGAAGAAGGGATGTATGACCAACAAGCTGAAAGTGAAACGTTAGATCAATCTGCTTCGGATAAAAAGGCTGAGCATAATAGGGACAGTCATAGTCGAAGCAGTGGTCACTATAAAACATCGCTAGCGCAAAAAATGGATGAAAAGACATTAACCACGGCGAAATCCAATTTTAAATCATTAAAGCAAAAAATTATTTCCTACCAACAAACGCGTCAACAATGGCCTGATCCTCCCACCTTTTTTACTGTGGAAAAAGTACCAAAACATTCAGCGTTACGCTGGCAATGGCAAGAGGGTGAGCAGCAATTTTCTATGCTGTGGCAACAGTTGGCACCTGTTCAGGTAACACGAAGCCATCAGGATGCACTTTGGGTTTCTGAAAAACAATTGCAAATACCTGGTACGGTGAATTTATTGCAGTGGCTTCAACATGAAGAGTCTATGCCCAATCAATTTAAGTTGATATTTCAACATAATGGGTTGTTGCATGTTATTTCGATTGAGCAGGAAAATATACCCTTCGATTGGTTGTTACTTCCACTGTCGTATTTATTACCAGAAAAAGTGAGTAAATAGACAAAGTCGTTTATGCAAAGGGTAGCGCTAAAAAAAAGTCCATGGCGGGTTATAACCCGATAATGCTTCTTGGCAAGGAGTGCCTAAAAAATACTGACCTTCTTGTGGTGGCACACAAAACCTTTGTAGTTGGCCTTGCCAATTAAATTGTAATGCAAAAGCATGAAGATAACAGCGATCAGCAGGCTCAAGGTTTTTAGGGTAATAACGTGGATCGCCTAAAATAGGTGTTCCCAGACTTTTTAGTGCAACACGTATCTGGTGTGTTTTTCCCGTGAGGGGGTGAATAAGGCACAGACGTTTTCCAGGTGTTAAATGGGTACTGATAAACTCTGTAATGGCTGGGTTTTGTTTGGTATGCAGTAGTTTCCAACTACCATTACGTGTTTTTGTCATATCCCCAATAATTTTTCCTTGTTTCTTTTTCGGACGGCCAGCCGTAATGGCTAAATAATACTTGGTGATTTGTTGACCGCTAAATAGATGGCCAAATGTTTGGGCTGCCTGTTGATTACGTGCTAAAACTAATAAACCCGAGGTCACTTGATCAAGTCGGTGAACAAGCCATAAGGGGGATTGGTTCCCAAGGTGATTTTGTACTAAAGGAATAATACCTAGCTGCTCTGACGTTTGATGAACACTCACATTTGCAGGTTTATAAATAACGTAAAAATCTGGATGTTCTGAAATAATGTTAAGCATATAAATCCACAGTAAAGGGCATAGCGATGGTTCAGGTCATAATAAATAAGTACTCTTGGCAAGGTTTTAACTGTGGGTGTTGTTAATGTCAACTGGTTTCCTGTCAGTGGTGCCTATTTTGAGCATAGAGACCGTCAGTCATTCATGATGAGCCTAAAATACAAATAGTGTAGTATTTAAGGGGTAACTTCGATTGGGGAGGAGAAGTATTTCGTTTCCAGGATTGGTTGTATTAGTGATGTATGTAAGTTCGCCAGCATGTTTTCATTCATCAAAAAATACATTAAGAGGTGCACGAAAGCGTTTTTTTTTTTGGGAACTTTTAACAAATAAGCAAATCTACTAGTATTCATATAAAAAAAATATGCTAAAATTTAAAGCTATGCCTATACTTGTAAGGAGGACTTTATAAGAGGTATTCAACCATAAATATTATAACTTTATAACCAGAATCCCTGGGAATGGGGAAAGGCTATACGAGTTGTAATTGACTAAGGAATTATATTATGAATAAAAAGCTATCCAAAAAACAAAATGATAATACTCGTTTTACTCTGTTGAACAAAACTGTGCAGTTTGTTGAAGATGTGACCTATTGGCTGGTTGCTCCAGTACTTTTCACTGGTGCCTTAGCTGCTCTTTCTGCGATTCAAATGTCATAATAGCTTCATGGACAGTAGTGTAACCCTGTCTTTTTGAGGTTTATTAGCTTTTCCAACTGAAACTATTTTCTTGCGGCTAACCTTAATCCGCTTTCTGGTGAGTTGCACTTATTAGTTGAGTCTAAGCGTGATTTGTTCTGATAATTTTAGTGCTTTGGTGTCAAGACTAAACTGAAGTACACCATTATGATAACCATAATCGGTGTTTCGTGTACTTCAGTTTGCTAGTCGTCTGGGTTATTTGTACCAATACAATCGCTGAGCCGTTAAGACGCGGATTATGCCGAAGCTAAATGCTTTCCTAAAAACCCATGATAAAGTTCGCTTTCCGTGATGTAGCCTATGATTTTATCTGCACCCACAACAAAAATATTTTGTCGGGTCGCATTTTTTATAGCAATAATATCCTGCATGGGTGTATCTAAAGGAATTGTTGTCGGTAAGCTTTTAAGCTGCTGTATTGAGTGTCCAGGTAGCCAGTGTTGTAAATCGAGTTTTTTCCCTTCTTGGTTAATATAAGCCTGTTGAAGTTTATCGCCATTCACCAGTAATTGACTATAATGACCGTTGTTGATGGGGACGGCTTCTTTTCCAGATACTTCGTATTGTGTCATTAATGTATTGGCCTTCAGCACACCTAATGGATTGGTATGGGCGACAAAGTTACGAACGTAGTCATTGGCAGGATTCAGTACAATTTCTTCTGGAGTACCATGTTGCACAATACACCCATCTTTCATAATCGCAATTTGAGTCCCAAGTTTTAAAGCTTCATCCAGATCATGACTTACGAAAACGATGGTTTTTTGCAGTTCAGCCTGAAGCGTTAATAACTCATCTTGTAATTGTTGGCGAATGAGTGGATCTAAGGCAGAAAAAGGTTCATCCATGAGCAGGACAGGTGACTCAGCGGCAAGGGCACGGGCAAGTCCAACACGTTGACGCATACCTCCTGATAGTTCATGAGGAAAAGCATTTTTCCACTCAGTTAAGCCAACTAACGACAATTGTTGTGTGACTCGTTTAGTTTTTTCTTTTTTGCTGATTTTTTGTAAGTCTAATCCAAAGGCAACGTTTTCCGCTACGGTGAGCCAAGGCATCAACGCAAAGCTTTGAAATACCATGGCTATGTGATGCATACGAATTTCCCGCTGTAGTGCGGCAGATGCTTCACTTAAGTTTATTTGTTGCTGTTGGTAGTCAATTAAAATTTCACCACGGGAAATAGTGTTTAGACCATTAAGGCAGCGGAGCAGAGTAGATTTCCCTGATCCTGATAGCCCCATCAGAACACAAATTTCCCCTTTTTTAATGGTCAGGTTGGCTTGTTGAACGCCAGTGATGAGGCCTGTTGCTTGTTGAATCTGTTCTCTGTTATACCCTTGATCAATTAAAGGAAAAGCTTGTTCAGGTCGATCACCAAAAATGACATCTATATTTTTTAACGTAATCATATGCTCAGGTTCTATTTAAAAATTCGCGATTATAACGGTCACATTTTTTGCTTTTTTTGCACTTAAGACGATTGTGTGGCCGACTCTTGCTTGAAAAGGCGGTCAAGCAGAATCGCGATAAGAACGATGGCTAAACCTGCTTCAAAACCTTTTGCGATATCAACAGTATTGAGTGCACGGATAACAGGTTTGCCCAGGCCATCTGCGCCAACCAGTGCAGCAATTACTACCATGGACAATGCCAGCATAATGCATTGAGTAATGCCTGCTGCAATACTGCTCATAGCGGCAGGAAGCTCAACTTTGTACAGGAGTTGTCGTGGGGTACAACCAAATGACTTACCTGCTTCAATTAATTCTTTAGGAACTTCACTAATACCTAAATAGGTTAGGCGTATCGGTGCTGCTATTGCAAAAATAACGGTTGAAATTAATCCTGGCACCACGCCTAAACCAAAGAGGGTAAGTGTGGGTATTAAATAAACAAAGGTAGGAATGGTTTGCATCAAGTCAAGCAGAGGGCGTAACAATTGGTATAACCAGGGGTGATGTGCTGCATATATACCCACAGGTGTACCAATCAGCACACAAAAAAAAGTGGCATATAACACCAGGGCTAACGTGGTCATGGTGGCAGCCCAATAACCTAAATTAAGAATCAGTAATAATGAAAGAACCGTATAGATGACAATACCGACTTTTCGGTGGATCAGGTAAGCTAAACTTGCCATTAAACCAATAAATATGAGAGGCGGGAACCAAAGTAAAAACTGGGTTAGGGATTCAATCAACCATTCCAGGGTGATTGCCGTATAATCAAAAAACCAACTGCCATGTTCAACCAGTAGGTCAATAAAGTTTTCCATGTATTGACCAAGCGGAATTTTATATTCAGTAATAATGCTCATACGTTTAATACAATAAAGGTGGTAAATAAATTCCCATGATATCGTGATTTTTGGCGGCGATTAATGAAGGACATCGCTCATAACTAATAATCATGATTGAACGACTTAGAGGCGCCCTTGTATTAAAATAGGCGAGAGATGCCATATGGGCATCTCCAATAAGGTGTGAGTAAAAATCACTCATGGGAAACATTTTTTTGTGGTGTTTACTAACTTTGTTTCAGTGATTCGGTGACGGCATTATGGCCAGGTTTACCATCAACGGTCTTAATATTTTTTAACCACTGGGTAAGTACTTTTGGATTTTTTTGGAGCCATTGTTTTGATGCTTCTTTGGGGGATAGTCCCTGATTTAATATGCTATCCATTACCGCATTTTCCATGGTCAGGGAAAACTGCATGTTATTAAGTAGCTGGCCTGCATTGCTACATTCTTGGGCAAAGTTTTTTCTGACGTTCGTGTAGACTTCTGCGCCTCCTAAGTTGGGACCGAAGAATTTATCTCCACCTGGCAAATACACTAAATCAAATTGTGTATTCATCGGGTGGGGTTCCCAACCTAAAAATACAATCCATTTTTTTCTTTTTATTGCGCGTTTGACTTGAGAAAGCATACCGGCTTCTGAGGACTCGACAACTTTAAACTCGCCTAGTTTAAATGCATTTTGGTTAATCATATCTTGAATAATACGATTACCATCATTACCAGGTTCTATACCATAAATACGCTGTTGGAATTTACTGGCATACTTGACAATATCCGCAAAGGATTTGACGCCTTTTTCATAAACATAACGGGGTACGGCTAATGTATATTTCGCTCCTGTCAGGTTTTTGCCTAAAATATCGATAGTGTCTTTTTTGCGGTAAGGGGCAATATCGTTTTCCATGGTTGGCATCCAGTTACCCAGGAACACATCAATATCACCGCTGGCCAGCGATTTATAAGTCACAGGCACTGAGAGCAGTTTAGTTTCAGTTTGATAACCAAGTCCTTCCAGAATGACAGAGGTGAGTGCTGTAGTGGCCGTAATATCAGTCCAGCCTACATCAGCAAAACGAATGGTTCGGCACTGATTATCTGCAGCAACCAGTGATGAAAAAAACGTCAAGCTAAGTATAAGTAGTGAGCGTATATAATTCATAACGTCCTCTTAAAATTATGTTCTCTCAATGGGAATTGATGGGCCACGTTATTTATGCCTCCCTCAATGAGGGAAAATTGTTGGTGACAAATTGAGAGATAACCGCATTGGTTGATTATGCTTATTTATTTAACGTTGTTTTGTTTTATAGTGTGGGTGCTCCCATACAGGAACTGGGGAGGTTGGAAGCAGAGGGGCTCCTTTTATATGATCTGCACATTTTTCGGCGAGCATGATGGTCGGTGCATTAAGATTACCGCTGACAATACTGGGCATAATGGATGCGTCAACGACGCGCAATCCTTCAATTCCATAGACACGCGCTTCAGCATCCACTACCGACAGCGGATCATTTGCACTTCCCATTTTACATGTACAAGAAGGATGATAGGCACTATCCGCATACTGCCGTATAAACTCATCTATTTCTTCATCAGTTTTGGTGGCCGGGCCTGGTCTTAACTCTGCGCCACGAAATTCATCAAAAGCCGTTTGCTGAAACATTTCCCGGGTTAATTTTACGGCTTGGCGCATTTCCCATCGGTCACGTTCTGTACTAAGATAATTCGGTTGTAGGACAGGATGCGTTAAAGGATCGGCAGATTTTAATGTTAGATAACCTTTACTGGTTGCTCGCATAGGACCTACATGCACCTGAAATGCATGACACTCAGGATCTTTTCGACCATGGTCAATGACTTGGGAAGGCAAGAAGTGGAACTGTAAATCGGGATGGCGAACACCTGCCTCAGTGCGTATAAATCCACCTACTTCTAAATGTGCTGTTCGGCAGGGACCCCAATCATGGTTAGCAAACCATTTTACGCCGGCAACGGTTTTGCCAGGCTGGGAGGTGTATTTATAAAGCGTAACGGGTTCTTTACAGGCATGTTGTATATAAAGCTCAAGGTGATCTTGTAAGTTTTGACCTACGCCTTGTCGGTCTTCAACAACATCAATACCTAGCTGGTTGAGTGTGGTCGCAGGACCAATTCCAGAAAGCATCAGTAGTTGTGGTGAATTAATAGCACCTGCACTTAGAATGACTTCGCAATTAGCCTTGACCTTAAAGGTTTTACCTTTTTGTATGTACTCAACCCCAATGGCTTTTTTACCCGAAAATAAAATGCGCGTTGTCATTGCACCTGTTTCGGCCGATAAATTAGGGCGTTGCAATGCGGGACGAAGATAAGCTTGAGCCGCACTCCAGCGCTTACCTTCTTTTATTGTCATATCCATAAGGCCTACGCCTTCCTGCTGAAAACCATTCATGTCTTCAGTAAAGGGATAGCCTGCTTGTTGTCCAGCTTTAATAAAGGCATTGAACAATGGGTTTGGCTCATTACCAGTATGAACATTTAATGGTCCATTATTGCCTCGGTAATCATCGCCCCCTTGTTCGCGGCTTTCTGCTTTACGGAAGTAAGGGAGTACATCAAAATAAGACCAGCCTGATGCACCTTCTTGTTCCCAGCGGTCGTAGTCAAAAGCATGCCCACGAATATAAACCATTGCATTTAATGCTGAACCGCCTCCCCACACTTTACCGCGAGGCCAGTATAATTTGCGGTTATTCATGAATGCTTGCGGTTCAGTATGATAATACCAATTATATTTATCATCATTGAGATTATAGGTGAGAGCGGCAGGCATATGGATTTTCCAGGTATCATCTTTTCGACCTGCTTCTAATACAAGAACACGACAGTTTTCGTCTTCAGATAATCTGTTTGCCAGTACACAGCCTGCAGAGCCAGTACCAACAATAATATAGTCAACGTCTTGATCAAAGTGCATGGTTAGTAGTTTCCTTTACACGTTGTACATACCAATCATTAAGGGTGGTAAATATCATGTGTAATACGCTAGAAGGGGGATTCCATTGGCGTCATGCCAACATAAACAGCTTTTAATTGGGTATAGTGTTCAAGGGTGACTGTGCCATTTTCACGGCCTATACCAGACTGTTTATAGCCTCCGACAGGCATTTCGGCGGGGGAGGCACCATATTGATTAATCCAGCAAATACCGGCTTGAAGTTGCTGAATAACACGGTGAGCCCGTTGAATATTCTGGGTGAAAACACCGGCAGCCAACCCGTAATGAGTTTGGTTAGCCCGTTGAATCACTTCTTTTTCATCTTTAAAGGTAAGAATACTCATCACTGGGCCGAATATTTCTTCCTGCACAATACTCATGTCATCGGTGCATTCAGTAAATACCGTGGGCGAGACAAAAAAGCCTTGCTCATGACCTTCAGGATGTACACGGTGGCCACCAATAATACATTTCGCCCCTTGTTGTTTTGCTTGATCGATGTAGCCTAAAACTTTATCCAGGTGATTGGCGGAAATAAGTGCACCCATATTTGTTACTGGGTCTAGAGGGTTTCCGATTTGAATATTATGGCGAATACGTGTAAGTAGTTTTTCAATAAAGGTATCAGCAATGCTTTCATGGACAAAGACACGAGTACCATTAGTGCAGACTTCACCTTGAGTATAAAAATTACCCACCATAGCACCACTGATGGCATTATCTAAGTCAGCATCTGGAAAGATAATCAACGGTGATTTACCACCAAGTTCCATCGTGACTGATTTAAGCGATGAAGCGGCATCGGCCATGACCGTTTTGCCAGTATTGACTTCACCCGTAAAAGATATTTTGGCTATGGCGGGGTGTTGAGTAAGCATTTGACCAACACGATAATCACCTTGCACTACATTAAAAACACCTGCCGGTAAACCAGCTTCGATAAATATTTCAGCAAGTTTTAGTGCGCCTAAGGGTGTTTCTTCTGAGGGCTTAAAAATCATGCTATTGCCACAGGCTAATGCAGGACCTGCTTTCCAACAGGCAATTTGTAATGGATAGTTCCACGCACCAATGCCTGCACAGATACCTAAAGGTTCACGGCGTGTGTAGTAGAAATCAGTGCCAATAGACTGTTGCTGACCTGTCAGTGCAGAAGAAGCAAGCCCTGCATAATATTCGATACTGTCAGCACCGGTTTGAATATCAACGGTACTGGCTTCTTGCCAGGGTTTACCTGTATCAATAACCTCTATTTTAGCCAGCTCATCATTGCGCTCACGTAATAATTGAGTTGCTTTGATCAAAATTCGACTGCGTTCCATTCCCGAAAGTGAAGACCATTGAGAAAAGCCTTCTTCTGCAGATTGGATAGCTGCAGAGATCAGGGTGTTATCGGCTTGTTCTACCTCATAAATAACATTTCCTGTCGCAGGGTTTACGACAGGAAATTTTTCACCTGTTGTATTGGATACATAATCGCCATTAATAAATGAGCGATATAAAGGCAAGCTCATAAATGTTCAACCTTTAATAATTACAAAAAATCTACTTTTTCTACACTGCTATTGTTGTATTTATTAATGCATGGTTATACAGTTATCTTTAAAAACTGTATTTTTGTGGTTAATTTCTGCAAAGATATACGATACACCCATAATGATGATAATACCGTAAAACGAGACAGTACGTTATAGTTTAATCTTAATGAGCACCAATATAGTGATTAAAAAAATTGAATAAATTTCATGAAATAAAATAATAAATATTTTATTTATGCCCTTTGTAAAGGCTATATTTGTAAAAAGAGAAATAGCGTTTTGATACCCTTAACTTTTTCAGCCCTCTTGCCATGACGCCTTTTTTAATAAAAAGCCAAACCCATAGCTATGTCAGCGAATTCACTTACTCATGTTATCAATACTTGCGAATAACTAAGTAGGCAGTGAGTACTATTAACTATCATTTTTCAGGGTTAACAGGCGTTTAGTTAGCTTTTATTAGGGATAAACCTTAAGTCACGAGAACAAGGCGCAGAAAAATTAGCGTTTTTTACCCCCCATGCAAATACTTAAATTATTTTAAATAATGTGTATTGCATTGAAAAATACGCCGATGACTAAATAGTTTAGCTAAAATACGATAACTGTAGATTAAATTAAAAATACCACTCCAACTCAGCTATAAAGATAGCTCAGCTGTGAAGCGTTATATTATACGTAAGGGTACAGTATTAATTACAAACGGCTAAAACTATACAGTCGCATTGAGTGCTATGTTGTTAAAAGTTTATTTATACAATAATGAAAATGCTGGTTTCCTCTCTAATTTTTGTTGTTTAAGTTCATGCTCATTTAAAATAATGTAGTTAGTCATAAGATTCTCTTTTTATACTATTGTTTTGAAATCTAAATTTCAACCCTGAAATTTAAATATAACAAACCAGTCATATTCGTTATGATACGCTTGACTGGTTGATAGGAGGGAAGTAAAGAAACTTTGAGCTGTAATTAACTTTCAGTTGACGCTAATGTTATAGCGGTAGAATCTTTTGACCCTAAAGGACTCATTTCTTCTGCAGTAAGTGAGCGAATGATCCGACAAGGATTGCCTGCCGCTAATACCCCTTCTGGAATAGAGTGTGTCACTATGGCACCTGCGCCAATAACAGAGCCTTTGCCAATTTTTACGCCAGGACACACAATTACACCACCACCAAGCCAGACATCGTCTTCTATGACAATGGGTTTGCCATAAACTGCCCACTGACGGCGTTGGTTGATATTTAAGGGATGACTTGCAGTATACAGTTGTACATTGGGGGCGATGAGTACATTATTGCCAATTATCACGGATGAAACATCTAATATTGTCACTTGAAAGTTAATGAAGGTGTTTTGACCAATAATGATGTTACTGCCAAATTCGCAGATAAAGGGCGACATGATTAGGCTTGACTCATCAAATGCCGCAAAGAGCTGCTGACATATTTTTGTTCTTTGTTCTGCGTCGCTACTGGGTGTTTGGTTAAGTTGTGTTAGATAAAATTGGCCTTGATTTCGAAGTACTGCAATGCTTTGATCTTTCCCATCAAAAACTTCTCCTGCGAGCATTTTCTCTAATTCACACATCGATTTACGTTCCAAAAAGCTTTAGGCTTGGCTCGTTTTGCTCTTTAGGATACGCATACCTTTGCTTTCGATTTTTCTGGAGCCAATGTACATCAACGAATCAAAGGTAAACAGCGAGTATCCTGAAGCATTGCTATGTGTCTTCTATTGAAATTAGAAAACAAGTTGTTGACAAATGAAAAGTCAAACTTTATAGATAAATAGCGCTAATCTATCGCTAAGAAAAAGTAAAAATAATGAGTGAATATTTCGCTGGAACCCTTTGAAATGAAGTTTAATGACGTAATGGGATGGTTGGTATGCATAATCCTGCATTATTAGATTTATTGCATACATTTAAAATGGCGGCGCAGTTTATGAGTTTCACCAAAGCCGGTGAAGCATTGCATATGACTCAAGCGGCCGTAAGTCATCGAATTAAACGGCTTGAGGAAGAGCTGGGGTTCAAGTTGTTTATTCGCCTGACCAGAAAGCTAAAACTCACAAAAGAGGGTGAGCAGCTTTTGGTGACACTCACAGATTCATTACTCCGTATTGAAGAAGAGATAGAAGATATTCGTCGTAATGACTTACGGGGTTTGCTTTATATTGGTATATCACCCACGTTTGCTCAGTTATGGGTGATGCCCAGATTGGCACGTTTTCAACAGTTATATCCAGCACTGAGTTTAAGACTTAGGATTAAAGCAAGTGCTCTCGATTTTCGCTATGAACCTGTTGATTTGGGCATATACTATGGGCGCAGTGATTATCGAGGCGTGGTCGTGGATACCTTACTCAGTGAGCAGCTCGTACCTGTTTGTACGCCAGAGTATGCTGAACGACACCAGCTTTATGATCATCCTGAACGATTATCCCAGTGCTTACTGTTACATTGTTCAGAATGTCTTGATCATGCTGATCCTCGGGCCGAGTGGTTACAGTGGCAACAGGCGGTAGGCATAGGACCCAGCGAAAGCTGCACAGAGTATTTTTTTAATCACTATCATATGACGCTGCAAGCAACGTTACAGCATATGGGGATTGCAATGGGGCGCTTACACCTTGTTGCTGATTATTTGGCCTCAGGCACGCTGGTGACGCCTATACCCCAGCAAGTGCCCGCTGGTTTGGATTACACTTTGATTTATCCGCGTGAACATGGTGCAAGGCCTCGCTACCAAACCTTTATACGCTGGCTTCATGATGAAATTACCCAGCATAGCCTTCCCTCAGGATTGGACTTGAACACTAAACGTTAAATAACACCAACATTTGGTTCACGAAGTGGCTTTTATCTGCTTGTGAGGGACAGTCTGGCGCATTATTGTATAGCGCTCAAGATAATTCAGTTGTTGCTTAAGTCGATAGGATGCCACTATGTTTCGTGTATTTGCCACTTTGTTGCTCGTCACTGGGACAGGCTTATTATCAGGTTGTTTTTGGATGACAGGGGAGTTTAGGGTTTTTCATGATGTTTGTGAGGTAGAGTATTGTGAATTAGTGGCAGAACAAGTTAAACCGGATAAAGAAAGCCAAAGACGTGCTAAGGAATCTTTTGTTAACAAAGCACAATTGAGTGAAATGGCAACAAGTGACGATGCAAAGATTAACAGTAAAACTGTTGATTTTGGTACAGCGGAATTTGCTTTTCAATTACCGGCGATGCCGCAGGGAATGCGTTCAGCCAGTGATAGTATGGCCGTTATTAAATACCCTGACTATTATGTGGCTTACTATATATTTGACCTTTATCAAGCGCGGGATTTACTGGATATTGTTTTTACAACGCCTGCCAGTCGTTTACAGGGCGTTTTACCCTACACTAAACGCCAACTAAGAAAAGGTTATAGCCTGAAAGGACTATTTACGGAGCCTGTAAAATTATCACGTATTGCATGGGATGATTGGTTGGTTTTTGTGGCAGAAGGGGATACCTCGCGTTGGTTATTTATTGCCAATGAATATGTTGAAAATAAAATGTTAGTGATTCGTGGTAAAAATATGCCAAGCTCAGTCCAAACCTTGGTAATGAATACACTACAGTTGGATTAAATGAAAAATAAACGGTACTTTTATGAATAAGCCTGATTTTGCAATACACCATGTTGCATTAACATGCCAAAATCTGAGTGTAATGTTTGATTTTTATGCAGCTTTAGGTTTTACGGAACAACGTCGTTATTCAGATGATCAATGCTCAATAATACATCTGTTGTTGGAAAATTTTTGTCTTGAACTTTTTACCTTCACCGAAAATGCATCACCCCTTATAAAGTCCAAACCATTAGCACAACATCTTAAACAACCAGGATGGCAACATATTGCTTTAAAGGTAACTGATTTAACGGCTGCCCGAGCGTGGTTTATCGATAAACTTGAGTTAAGACCTTCAGAAATACAACAAGGAAAGACCGGAATTCAGTATTTTTTTATTCAGGATCCTGAGGGGAATTATGTTGAGGTTGTGCAGGTGTAGAGTTTAAGTAAAAACCTGAATTTTATAAAGGTTTATTAGGCGTATATTGACAGCGAAGTATTTTACTGAGCCACGATTGAGGCATTTATTATCAGATTCGGCAAGTTGTAAATTGACAGAATACAGCTCTAGAAAAAGTGTAGAGGGGGGTGGTTAGAAAAAATATTAGGGTTGCAAGGACGTTGGTTCTAAGTATGGAGCGTTTAAGCGACATAAGTAGTATTTTTATTATTTACTGATTCCCTGCTATTTTACTTGTGAACTGTTTATGATCGTTCATAGTTAATTTTCACTTATGATGTGAAAAAACAACAAGTGAGCCTGCTATGAGCTGTAAACAATTCAAGAATACGAACATTGCATTAGGTGTTCGTAAGGTCTCTTTATATCTTAGTTTATGTATTTCTGCCGCATATTCGCCTGTTTATGCTAATACTTGTCCAACTGCACCTGATCGTTTTGCAGTACCTATACCTGACCCTGACCCAGGATCTCCAGATGGAAAATTACCACTGGATATACAAAAAATAATGCCGATTTTGAAGGAAAAAGACATACGCAGTGTGAAGGAATTCATTAGTGCGTTGCCGGATAGTATGCATAAAAACTATGCGCTTATTGAGAAAACTCGTGCACTGGGGCAAACCGATATTAATCATCCAGGATTACTCATGTTTGGTTCTGATGCACGTTTTATGGTGAATATTAGTACTAAAAAAACAGATCCTCGTTATGAAATAGTGGATATGGCTCAGCTGGATGACCAGGGTAATTGGAATTTTCGGGCATTGGATTTTTCTTCAGGAGCACCTGTTTTAAGTCAAAATGATTCGGACTGTCAACAATGCCATGGCAAGCCAGCCCGGCCTTTTTGGGGACAATATTTAGATTGGCCCGGCGTTTTTTCTGATAACGGCCAGGGTCAGGAACAAGTGACCAGCAGGCAAGTGCAAACGTTGCATAATATTAAAAATGGTCAGCAAAATAATGATCGTTTTCAGCAGTTAAAAATTGCTGATTATTATTTTGATCAGGTTGGCACTGCAATGCATTTACCTGATCATGTCTATGGGCCAGCATTGACAATTTTTAATAATGAGTTAGCAGGGGCTGTAACGGAAAGTATTTATAAAAGAGCAAAAAAATCGGCTAATTATAATGGATTAAGAGAGGAATATTTAGCGTTAAGTTATTGTGATACATCTGCGGGCGTATTAAGCCAGCAAGCAAAAGAAAAGCTTAAAGCATTAATAGAAAGTAAACAAGGTAAAACGACAGGTTATAATGGTTTACCCCATTGGAGTGATGTGCTGCGTTTGTGGGGATTAAATCCAGAGCATGAATTGCCTTTGCATAAACTGGAAACTGAAAAAGACCAAGTCACTCGACAAGATTTAGATTGGAATACAGGCGTTGGTCGTATTAGGGAAGTGTTTGATTTAATTATTTTATTAGAGTTAGCAGAGGAGAATACACAGGTTAATCAACTGTTAGAAAGCAATCCGGCTTCCTGGAGTATGACCAGTTGTGGCAATCCATTTTCAACATTGAAAGGCCATTTTAAACACAAGCAGTATGCAAACTTGATATTACGCAATGAAGCCAGACAAAAAGCAAGGGAAAGCTACTATGATATAGATTATTTACGAATTCACCAAAGTATGGATTATATCACCACGTCTTTTTGTCAATTGTTAGCAGATAATATTAGTGCGGATACTATTGGCAAACCTGCATCACCGGATGATGGCGATGATAATGGTAAACCAATACCACCCGATGATGGAGGCGATAATGATAAGCCAGAACCTCCGGATAATGGCGATGGCACTCCTGAACCACCCGATAGTGATAAACCTACACCACCAGACGATGGTAATGACACAGATGGTTTACCCGTTAAACCATTATTTAAAGGCAAAGCCTTAGCGAACCTGAGTAGTAAAACGGGAAAACAACAGTTATATACATTGCATGTCCACGGTAATCCCAGTGCATTGTCTTTTTCAATGAAGGGCGGAACGGGTGATGTTGACATGTATGTACGCCATGGAAAAAAACCAACACTACAGCAATTTGACTGTCGCCCTTATGAGCAAGGCACCAAAGAATCCTGTCAATTTGATAATCCTAAAATGGGACTGAAAGGTACTTGGTATGTACTTTTAAACAGTGAAAGTACGTTTTCAGGTGTGTCATTAATGGCAGATTATGATGATGATAGTGACTCCAGTGACGGGGATGATCATGGCGATCATCAGCAAGGGGCGTGTGCAACACAAAAGCCAACATCTGAAGTACAAATTTATTTAGATAAACCTGTTTGTGTCACTGCAGCACCGGCAAAAGAATATTATCGTCATTTTTATATTCGCTTAGCTGATGATCAGGCAGGTAAAACGTTGGAAATTAATTTACATGGTGAGGAAGGTAATGCTGATTTGCTGGTTTCAGCCGATTTAGGTCAGTTTCCTCATGAAGAGCATTATGAACAACGTCCCGATATTGTATTTGGCTCAACCAATTCAGGAAGTCATGAAAAAGTGGTGATTCCTAATGCCAAAACGGGTAAGGATTACCTGATTACATTACCCGCAGTGACTGCCCATAAAGGGATTATTATTAGTGCTAAGTTGAAGTAGCTAAGACAACAGTATTTGTGTTTGTGCAAAGGACATAGTACTTACCCAACAGAAGTGATAGTCATATCGCTTCTGTTGTGTTTTTTAAACACGGTGACTTATCCCTATCACTTGGTACCTACCAATCTACCAAAAAACTAACAGATCTATGCAGTTAGTTACAGAATGCTACATGCTAATCCAATAGCACCATAAAATATGAGACATAGCTTGAGGCATTATCTCACCCTGGCTCGTAAAATAGCCACTCCAGGTTATTGGTCTAGGTGTTTGAGATGCTATTTGCCCAGTATTATATTGATGGCAAGCCACATGAAGTCATCCAAAAAGGATTTCCTAAGCGAAATGCCTTTAACTATCGTTATTTCTATAATGAAAAAGAGTGTCGTGATTATATTCAAATGGTTTTGGCTAAATCGTGGTATGCCAAAGAAAGCCTCTTAAAACTCCCATTATTGCGTCACTGTGATTCCCAGGAAGCATTGGAAGACACCTTCGTTAAGCTGGTTATGGAAAAAAAGCTGGAGGTTACGCTGGATTCTCCTACAGAAATGCCAGCGATGGTTAGGCCCCGATATAAACAGCCTGAAATTGTATTGCCTAAACCCCCACCAGTACCCGAACCGGAAGGTGAATGCCTCGACTATAAAATTGTGGTGGAAGTAGCAGGTGTAGGGCCTGGGGATAGTCAACGTATCAATTTATCAAAAGACAGTGAAGGGCGGGATGCAATGCAAGGCCCGCAGCCCTATAACACTGAAGCGAGCAAACACCGCAGTTTAGTGACACTGAAAGGCATCCCCAATGAGCCTCGGGGAATCTTTATTTATATTCCCATGAAAGGTGAACCGGCTTTACGTTTACGGTTAGTCGAAGCCGCTTCTCCTGTGGAAGACACAACAGAGAAAGCCATTTGGGAAAATATTATTGTACCTTTAAAACCTCTGGGCTATATCACTGAAGCGATGCGGCGTGATCAGTCTGCGCTGCTTCCTGATGGGGGATGGGTCTACGTATTTTGGCAGGGAAAACTTTGGCGTGAACTAAAAGTCATTAATGGTATGTTTTTTCGCGATGTGCGGGTGGAGTATTTTCGAAATCAACGTCATGGTCGCCTTATCAAAGTGAATGGTGATCTAAGACCTGCGTTGGGTATGCAGCTTCATAGCATTTGGGTACCTTTTAAACTGAATGGCGAAATACAACAAGGAGCCAATGCGGTTCATCTGTTATATAGCCAAGTGCAATGGAGCTGGGACAAAATCAGTGAGCTGGAAAATAATACTGCCAAGTTGCAAACGGAAGGTACTTCAATCGATCAAATTATCAGCTATGAAAGTGGTAAACATTTTGATCATCAAACGGGGAGTATTGGTCCTATTGTCAATGCATTAACTCATCAAGTCAAAACAGAAGAAGAGCAAAACTTAAACGAGCAAGATATACCACGTCTGTCAAAACATCCCAAATTATTAGACAGACAACGTGCGACTAAAATTCCTGTTGTGTATTTAAAAGCTATAGATAAAAGGATTATTTTGCACTTTGAAATGGACTCTCATGCACCTAAATCACGTAATGATCTTTTCACATTAAAAACAACCGATAATAGTTGGCAACATGCGTCTAAACCAACCGTCGAAACCTGTGAGTATGTCGATGGTACGTCAACATCATGGTTGGAGCTTGTTTTTCATGATGTGCCTGAAAGTGGCGCATTTAACTTAATTCAAGACCCGCAAGAAAAGAGTAAAAAGCCGTTTTACATCTTTCGGAATATGTCTTATGAGACATTACGAACATTGAATTATCAAAGTTAAACCGCTATTAAATAATCAACATATTTGGGTTTTGGATTGTGAAATTTGCTCGCACTATCTATAAAAAATACTTACTCTCACTGATACTTTTGGGGTGTTTTGCTATCAGTGGCTGTAATGAAGATAACAACGCTTCGTCAACAACAGCGCCGCCTTCTGCTGACCAGCAACAAGAGCAGACAAACGAGATGGTCATTGACAGTTTGCTGGAAGAGAGAGGAATGAACATTGAAGAAGAAGTATGGCAGGACCCGGATAGCTATGATCAGCCCAGAATACAGTTTATTTGGGCTAACCCGCCTACCGAGGCTAGAGTAGAAGATATTAATAAAAAAACGAGTAAAGAAATTTGGAGTGTCAAAGCAGACTTTACAGACCCTAAGCTACGTGTCCCAAAAGAGCTGATTGAGGGGACTATTTTTGACACCAAACCCTCACCTAATGGCCGTTATGTTGCTCTAGCGTTTTTGAAAGATAAGGTCGTTAAAAAGATTTACGATATTAAAACAAAAACAATGATTTCCGTGAGTGAAGGCCCTGTAGTGCCTGCATTTGAATGGACGCAAGACAGTAATACACTTTACTTCAACGAGGCAAAGGATATGAAAAAGTTTCATGTGCCTAGCCAAAAACTATCTATTGTAACTAAATATGAAGAAGGGGGTAACTCATTTTTATTAATGGATAACGATACTAAGTTTGTGTTTACTCGAAATAAAGAAATTATTATCCGTGACGTGAAAACGGGGAAAAAACTTTATCAACAAAGTTATCCAAGAGTTTATCATTGGGGGCTGATTAAGTATAAAGATAATAAAATATTTGGTTTTAAGGTTCGAGGTGACTTTGTTGTTAAGCATATAGATCATCCAGAGAAGGATTTATTACGCAAAGGGAGAGGTCAGCTTTATGTTCATGATTTTAGTTTGCATAGCTATACACGAATTAAAGCTGATTTTACTCGAGAGTGGGATATACAAAATGATAAAGCAATTAATGATGATATCAAAGCACCTTTATTGAAACGCCAAGGTACTCAGGGTGAACCTTATTATTATAATCATAGAGTTCAATAATAAAAATTTATAAATAATCTTTTCTTTGGCGTTGCTTGTTCGTATTGAAGGCTTTTATATTCCTGGATGTTATTTTTTAATATGTTTTGTGGTTTTAGTTCGTTTGCTACAGTGTTAATTATATAAGCAGTATTATATATGAGCCAGGAAAAATTAAATGAATGTTGTTTTATTAAAAATCGTTATTCTTTGCGTAAATAGCTCTACATTAAGGCGAGTAATGGTTAAGCTAAAAAGGAACCAAGTAAACGAAACTCGCTTTAATGTTGTAACAGAAGAGGCTAAAGTTTTTTAAAGTTAGGTAGGGCAATTGCCTATAACTTTACCTTTATAAAAGCCACTTGCTAAATCACCATTGTTCAACGTCTGCATAACGCCCTTCGAACACGCCGTGAATCCTTCCTTGGAGGCTTGGTTGCCGCATCCTTGCGGCAAACAGTTCGATGCGCATTATCCAGCCTTTGTCTACCATTAGCGTGCATCGAAATACCATAGATGAATAATAATTGAGGTATAGCAACATGTGGGTTTGCAGTGCTTGAATTGGTTTGTGAAGCAGGTGCTGGGAGCACCGTGAGCAGTAGAGACCAAGGATGGTCTTCTGCTGCGGGAGGAACAAATTAATTCATGCGCTGCATTGGCACAATCTAGACCCAATACGAAGGTTTTTATACTCTCTAGGGCTCAAAGGGCGGCTGTTAAGCGATGAAGCTTCAGGAGGAATTAACAGCATGTCGGAGTGGAGGATTGGTAGAACGTTAATCTTTAAAAATATGCTGATTAGACATTACCTTATGGCATCTTCGCCAGAGACCGACACGATGAGGGACTGCATTGTTAACTTTCGTTAACGGTATGCTTACAAAATACAACACAAGTAACAAATAGATTAATTCTTACATATGTTTTGAGACACATCAAAAAGTAATGAAAGCCTTAGGCGCGTAAACTTCTTATGGTTATTCGAGGTCGCTGCTGTTGAGTATAAAAGTTGAACTATTTCAAATAGGTGATTTTGCGTCTTGAGCTTCATGCAAGCAAGTTATGGAGTAGTGGGAAGTGAGCGTAAGATATGTATAAGTTGATGTACTCTTGAAAGCGAGTATTAATAAGCAACTGACAATGTTTATACCACGTTGTTAAGGTATTTTTAGAGAGACTTGTAATAGTTTAACTGTAAATGTTGGTTTGGGGATTATGAAATTCATGAGCACACTCTATAAAAAACACCTATTTACACTAATACTGGCAGGCTGTTTAGCTATCAGTGGCTGTAATGAAGATAACAGCACTTCGTCAACAACGGCGCCGCCTTCTGCTGACCAGCAACAAGAGCAAACAGACGAGATGATCGTTGACAGTTTGCTGGAAGAAAGAGGGATGACGATTGAAGAAGAAGTATGGCAAGACCCTGATAGTTATGACCAACCCAGAATACAGTTTATTTGGGATAATCCTCCTACCGAGGCTAGAGTAGAAGATATTAATAAAAAAACGAGTAAAGAAATTTGGAGTGTCAAAGCAGACTTTACAGACCCTAAGTTACGTGTCCCAAAAGAGCTGATTGAGGGGACTATTTTTGACACCAAGCCCTCACCTAATGGTCGTTATGTTGCTCTAGCGTTTTTGAAAGATAAGGTCGTTAAAAAGATTTACGATATTAAAACAAAAACAATGATTCCTGTAAGTGAAGGCCCTGTAGTGCCGGCATTTGAATGGACGCAAGACAGTAATACACTTTATTTTAATGAAGCTGGAAATATGAAAAAGTTTCATGTGCCTAGTCAAAAACTGTCTATTGTAACCAAGTATGAAGAACATGGTAATTCATTTTTGCTAATGGATAACGATACTAAATTTGTGTTTACTCGTAATGAAGAACTCATTATTCGTGATGTGGAAACTGGAAAGAAAATATATCAACAGTCTTATCCCAGGGTATATCATGATGGCTTAATAAAATATAAGGATGGTAAAATATTTGGTTTTAAAGTACAGGGTGGTTTTGTTGTTAAGAATATTAATAATCCTGATAGGGATTTATTGAAAAATGAGAAGGTGCAAACTCATATGTACGACTTTAGTCTGAACAATTATACAAGAATAAGAGATTCTTTTTTAAGTGAATGGGATGCGAAAAATAATAAGTTTGAAAGCTTTAAAATTGAATCGCCTTTGTTGAGATTACAAGGTTGGCAGGGTTATCCATACTATTACAATCATAGAAAAAATTTAAATGATTGATGAGTGTTATATTGGTTGATTGAATAGTTTGGTAGCTATTTACTAAGCCGATTACTTATTTTGTTTTTTTGTAAAGTATTAGCTAGCAGTATTATATATGAGCAAAAAAAAATTAAATGAATGTCGCTTTATTAAAGAGCGTTATCTTTTTTCTGCTGAGATGGAACTGCATTCAGGTGATATTAAGCCTGGCACGGTACGGCCTATCCCCAATATGTTATTGCTGGCAGAAAGTCCTGTAGTAGGTAAAGAAGATAAAACAGCTTTATTATCGACGAATGAAGAAGGTTTTATTGATCAAGTTAATGGAGACTTTACTTTAGGTTGTCGTATTAGAACTTTTCCTAATGATGATGAAATCAAGTTATACTTCCCTCCTTTAGAAGTGATTGCACAACTCTATGCAGGTTATGGTTCTGATTTATTCTTAGAAAAAATTGAAGAGCTTATAGGTAAAAAAGAGCTTAATACTTGTATTAGTGTCAAGGTTAATACTAAAATTGAACAGAAAATGCTTGAGAAGCCTGAGGAATCAAACAAACCTTATGATTATATTTATGAAGGAATTGTAATTCCACGAATCACTTTAGTGATATTTGCTTTTTCACAATCTAAGTTGTTTGATGGTGCTACGGTACATATTTGGCGACATAATACTCCATTTATACCAAGTCAAAGTTTTTCTGTTACCTACAAAGATGGAATAATGCCATTTGCTTTTTTGGTAAGTGATAAAGTAGCAAGTAATGAGGGACTTTATAATATTAGGGTTACTTTTCTTAAAGAGGCAAACAGTATTATTGATAAAGGAAATTATTCTTATTTTAAAAATGAAAGTGGCCAGTACTATTACGAGCTAAAAGAACAAATAAAATTCAATGTTAGGCTACCAACCGCGGATATTTGTCTTATCAATGCTGACCCTGTCAGCCTTGAAGAAACTATTATTAAGCAATTCCCAGATGTGTTTCGCGATACTATAAAAATAACCCGTGAAATGTCCAGTGGTAACTTAAAACAGGATGTTCGTCCTGGCTTGTCCAGTTATATGCATGATATTAGTGTGCGTCATGAATATTCGTCGATTTTACAGGGTGTCATAACGACAATACATCAGGACCAAAGTAAAGCAACAGCTTATGCCAATAATCCTAACCCTGATCCAAGTGAAAAGAAGCCGGGTACCAGTTATACCAGTTACTTGGAAAGTGCAGGCCAACTTTTAGAGAATGTATTAACTGAGCAAGGCCATACAGATGCTGCACTTATCGTACGTCTTGGTTTTGATAGTCAAGCATTGTGGAAGTCCTGGGGTGATTTTAAAGATGCATTATCCAGTCAGCAAAAATATATCCGGCGTCAAGATCAAATAGCACGCGCAATGCACTTGCTTAACAATACTACTCATGCTGGTCGCCGTGTTGGCACAATGGAGGTTCTACGAAGTTTGCAGGAAAGGCAATATATTGAGTTTGGAAAACTTAAACAAATTTATAACCTGCCTGAGTGGTTCGCGCCAGGTAAAAATGCCTTAAAGGAAGCGGAAAAGTGGATTAAAGACTTTGAAAATACATGGCTTAACGGCACGCGTATTGGGATTAACCCCAGGTTTATTCACTTTGGTACACGAGCATTTGCGGCTTATAATTTTGCAATGGATGTTAAAGGTGTTATTAATAGCTGCCTTGAGGTTAACGAGAAGAGAGAGGCTGCTGAGGATAGTAAAGCTTTTTTTGATGAAACACTGGCACTGTATGAAGAAAAAGTAGGGGAATCTGCCACAGAAGATTTTAAACAGGCTCAGCAACAATTAGAAGAAATAACTAAGCTTACGTCAACGACATCGAAAGTGACATCCGGGTTTAAAGAAGGTCGCTATATTATGCGAACGGCCTTAATTTTTGAATATGATGAAGACTACACGGCAGATCTGCCCTTTAATAAAATTAAACAGCTTCTTACCCGACCAGATGCACAGATTGGGTTAGAAGGGCATGCCAGCCCAGAAGGTACGGATCACTATAACGATGATTTATCACGCCGGCGTGTATTGCATATCAAGCAGCAATTAGAGCAAAACGGGATAGCGACGGATAACATGGCCATTACCTGGCATGGTGAAACACGTCCTGTGCGTAAGAAGGATAAGACGGTTGATTTACCAGCAAGTCGGCGTGTTGAGTTAATGATCAGTGTGCCTTGTGGCGAGCGGATCTTTCGTCCTTCACGAGAAGCGATGTATAACCTGGAGCAAACCCGTCAGCAACAGGTGGCGGCTTATTGTGCTTATGAACAGGCCGTCAGTGATTTTCTTTGGACGCTATTTGACTCTGCATGTGGCGTATTAACCATGGTGCCGCAGACGATGTTAATCGCGAATTGTATCTTAATTGTTCGAGAAGCTTCTAAAACCATGGTCTCGGTCGCGCAGCATTTAGATGATTTATTTCATGATAATCTTATTAATGAGTATATTGCCTATAATAAACTGGAAGGTGATCTGGAAAAAAAATCAAAATATAATAGGACGTTTATTACCAACTACAGTCCACAAAAAGGCGAAATCGACTACGTTAAATATTTAAATAACCAATATCGAATTCGTGCTGAAGTGTTGAATAGTTTAGTTAAGCTGCTGGTTCGCGTTGCGCATGAATATGACTTTACCTTTAGTTTTCTGAAAAATACCCGTGAACTAGATTGGAATCGTTATCAGCGTGGCTTGAAAAAATATCAAATTGATAAATTTATCGAATTGTTTGTATTGAATAAAGAATGGCCTTACCCAAATGATACTTATCAGAATTATCCGCTGGACCAGTTTTGGATGGATTATTTGGGGATGGAAGACATCTGGGAAGATAATGTTACGTTGAAAAGTAACCCCGCTTTGTTAATGACACAGTTTGAAAATTACAGTAAACAGGCTTTAAAGAAAAATCATGAATCACATTCTATCAGTGTTAATGGTATGTTTTTGCCAGTAGGACCGGCGAATATTGATAAGAACATGATTCCTGTAAACTTCCAGCGGTGTTTTCCTATTCATAATATGGGAAGTAGCAGTGCTGAGGCGCTCATTTCGACAATGGATTTATCTTATGCGGGATTAGACCAAGGTATCTATAAATATACGGCCATTTATATTAAGCCTTGTACTCAAGAAAAAACGGAATGGGAACGGCTGGATAAATACTTGCAACGCACGGATAATAAGCCGATTTCTCCGTTAGATGAAATACGCATTATTATCGTACTACGTCGGGATGAAGAGTATAAAACCATCAATACTGACTATTATGAAGATGGTGATAAAAATGCAAATCGTACCATAGAGCGGCCATTACCTATTTGTGTTAAACCCATTCGTGTGAATACGGGTTGGCCTGATAATGAAGGCCCTGCTTACACTGATATCACTCAGAAGTTTGATGACGGTGAGCTATTAACAGAAGAACAAGCCTTTAAAGATCACTACGGTGCCATCTTTTATCCGCGATTTAAGTTTGGTGAACATAAAATCATCAAAGGCACCAAACCTATGAGCAGTTCAACAGTTTATCTCGCTGATTGGGCGCAATGGAATACTAATGAGCAATGTATCACCATGCACTATCAATATGAGGTTAAAGTCGGTCGGGATACGCGCAGTACACGACTGGTAAGGCCAATTAGCATTGATGGCCAGGATGCCGACTACTATAAATTGATGAAAGATGGGAGTTTACCGGTAATTGATATTCTTAAATACACAACCGGTGTTGCTTCAACGGTTAGATTTGGTGTTGAAATGTATGAGCGTTTAGTAAAAGATGCGCCTAACATTAGTTTAAACAGTCAATTTATGCTTTCAGTGGATAGTTCGCGAAATAATCCTATTTGGGATCCAGAGGGCGAACATGTTAAAGACCAACACTTTGAGCATTTGCTGTTTGATAAAGAATTTCTCAAATCAAAAGAGCGTATTTATCAGTACCCCAAATTATTTACAGGTAATACGATTGGTGCGCCTTTGTTACGTGTGCGTAATCAAGGCCCATTCTTTATGTCGTCGAAGTATGCGTATTGTTTAAGTGGTACGCCATTTAGTGGTAAGAATAAAGGGGTAGAGCATCAGGACAAGCTTGATGATTTTGATTGGAATGATGAAGTTGACCTGGGTATTTTGGTCTTTGCAGATAAGTTGGATACCCAAAAATATAAGGAAATGAAACACCGTTCTGATCTATTGTCTTATACAGTCAACTTGTCTGAAGAATCCAATGGTTCAACCTTAGGACCTGAAATTAAAGGACAGCTTGTTTATGTCGGTCAGGTTGAAGTAGAGGCAAAGTATGATGTTACAACCGTCGGTTATGGTAATAGTGAACGTTATACGTATGCCATTAATGCTGATAAATCGACGATCAAGTTGTTAAAAATTAGCGCTCTTGCTCAAAATATACTGGCAGAAGATGTATATGAAAAACATTATCGCTCACGCGAATTGATAAAAATGCTTATGACGGATGAAAAGATACAAAAACAGCAGATGCTAGAAATCATCCGTACGGGTATGACAAAAACAAATACAGCCGGTTTTCAACCAAAGCAAACGCTCACATTTCATGTTTATGCGAGTGTGAGTAAATTGAGTTATAAAGCACCCGCAGGGCATCAAATAAATGGTCTTCGACCTTTTGGGAATAAAGCAGGGCATACTGGGTTTTGGGATTTATTTGGTTTGCTTGATGAAGATAAAATCGAGCTTGATACTGGTAAAATGCATGACTTTAAATTCTGGATTAGAAATATGAAGAGCCAGGGGGAGTCAGGTCTTAATGATGAACATTTTAAAGCTCCTCAACATGACGATGATGATTGTTTCTTTTATATTCCCGCGCCGAAAAAGTGGACGGATGAATCCGTTGCGCCCTGGGCTGCCAACGCAAAAGATCCCGAAGTACTCAAAGCCGCGGAGCAAAAATTTATTGATATTTTGCAGGATATGAAGCGTAATGGTGAAAAATTTAACCTGACTAAAGATAAACTACCTAAATTACCAACTAATGAACCGGCCGTTAAATGGTATTTTTATACCCAACTGGATAAAAAAGGTCAGTATAATTATCAAAAAATAGCCATTAAAGACTGGATTGAAAAACCAGAGAAGCCAGAGGCCCAAGTGTTTAGTGAGTAATGTTATGATATAAACCTTGTAAACTCACTATAGGCGATACCTCAATCATGATTAAATGAACCGCTGTGGTATTTCGATGTAGGCCGTGATCAGACAAAGGCTGGATAATGCGCATCGAACTGTTTGCCGCAAGGATGCGGTAACTATCTTGACAACAGGTGTATTTTTAGAGCTTTTTAAAACGACTTGTGCTTTTTTCTCGATAGGTTTCTGCGGATTGTAATGGGCTTTGAGGGAAAGGCATATTGGCTTTAATTCCTAATTGTTTGGCAACTTCAAACTGTGAAGAGAATGCAGAATACTCTTTATCCACAACATGCATTTCGTGAAATTTAGGATTGGTCAGATTATCCAAATGGTGTTGTGCTTCATGTGCGATCATATCCACTTTCTCAAACTTTTCAGGTTCAATAAGTCCTGCTTTCTGGGTTGTGTGATCATAGTAGTTTTGTGAAGAATCTTTTGTAATCGTGAATTCAGGGTTATTCGCTTTCATTACACGGTATAAGTTATGTGCAGTAAACTCAGGGTGTAGAAAACCTTGTGATGTAGTAGCTCGTTGTTCAAGTCGTTGAGCGCGTTGCCGCATTCTTTGATCTTGTTGTGATTCATGGTGTTCTATCTGGCTAAAGATACTGTCCATATGTTGTGATTGTTTCCGCGCATTTCGAATATTATTCACGGATGTAGGACTTACCTGATAACTTATGCTCCGTTTGACGATTGTTAACGGCCTAAATAGAGATTGAGTGGTCCTTCTAAGCATAATGTTATCTCCAAGATAGACCTGTCATGAGTTATTTTTTTAAGAAAAAGGGTTAAAGGTTAAAATCAATTCCTAAGTGTTTCCCTTAAAAAGCTTTTATTATGATTCAATATAGCGCTTAATTTAAAAAGTTTCGCAAATGTTAGAAACTTTATTTGACTGTTTGGTCTTTAAAATACTATTCGTCATTATACTCTTTGCAAAAAATAATCTTAAAAAAAGTACGTCATTTTAGGGTGTGAGTGTTTTGGTTTTTTGTTGTTCCCAAAAAAGATGCATGTGGAAATTAACGTGATTAACAAATTTTAAAAAATCACAAACGTTTTTATAGCATGTTCATCACAAGTAAAGAGTTTAATAAGTTTTGCAGATGTTCGACTTTGCGTAGTGTACATATTGAAAAATAATAAGTAACACATATAATAAGCAATGCTTACTAATACTGATAAGGTGATTCATGGCTCTGGAACAACAGGAAAGCTTAGGCTTTCTACTTGCTGATATCTCAAGGTTAATGCGACAAACTTATCAGCGAATCGAAGGCTGTGGACTTACTTTAGCCCAGGCGCGTTTATTACTTTATGTCGCACGTTTTGAAGGCGTACGCCAAATTGACCTGGCAGAAATGTTGGAAGTAAAACCTATTACCCTGGCGCGATTAATCGATCAACTGGTTGAAGTTGATCTCGTTGAGCGACGTCCTGATCCTAACGATCGCCGGGCTCACCAAATTTTTTTGCGGCCGGCAGCAGGTGATCATTTGACTAAAATCCGTCAGTTTGGTGCAGAGGTTCAGTCTGAAGCTTTAGCAGGGCTGAATCAAGAACAGGTAGCAACACTTTTTTTTGCATTAAAAACAATGCGGGAGAATCTTTGCTCACGAAGTTAATGAATATTTTGTTATTGGGTCAACACGTTTATGAGTCATGCTGAAACCCATCATGCACCCTCTGTGCAGGAAGCTGCTTCACTTAAAGTGATACGTCCATTCAATCGTCAAGTTAGACGCTTGTTACTGCTGATTGTCGTACCTGTCCTTACATTATTAGCCATTGGTGTTATGTATTTGATGGGTGGGCGTTATGTAGAAACGGATAATGCTTATGTTAAAGCTGATATGATTCCTGTTGCAGCAGAAGTATCTGGTGCTGTTGTCGATGTTTTAGTCAGTGAAAACCAATATGTAAATGCTGGCGATTTATTATTTCGCTTAGATCCTGAGCCCTTTCAGGTGCGTGTTACTAAAGCGGAAGCAAATTTGGCACAGGTTCGAACAGATTTAAAAGCACTGAAAGCCAGTTATAGAGAAAAACAGGCAGAAATTACTTTAGCACAGACCAAGTATGCGTTTGCGCTGAAAGAATTACACCGAGAGGCTGACTTGCTTAAGCGACATTTTGTTTCAACATCACGGTTTGATGATGTTAAACAACGTGCAGACCTTGCAAAGCAGCAGATTATTGTTTTGGAAAAAGATCTAAAACGTATTGCAGACTCATTAGGTGGAAGTGTTGATTTGCCTATAGAACAACATCCTCGTTTTCGTGTGGCTTCAGCAGCGTTAGCACAGGTTCAATTAGATTTACAGCGAACAGCCGTTAAAGCTTCAAAAACAGGAATTGTGACTAAACTTCCTAAGCCAGGTCAGTATGTGACAGCAGGCTCAACAGCACTTGCACTGATTGCCATTGATAACTTATGGGTTGAAGCTAATTTTACGGAAACGGACTTAACCTATATTAATCCTGGACAATCGGTTGAGGTGCGTGTTGATACTTATCCTAATAAAGTCTGGATTGGTACCGTAGAAAGCTTGAGTCCTGCAACGGGCGCAGAGTTTTCCGTGATACCTGCGCAAAATGCGACAGGAAATTGGGTGAAAATTAGTCAGCGCGTACCCGTCAGAATTAAAATAAATGATCCTCTTGATCAACGACAGTTGCGGGCTGGATTAAGTGCTATTGTTGAAGTGGATACGGGACATCGTCGTACTCTATTAGGTCTCTCATTATAGGAGAATGAGATGACTAGTATAGCGAGTGTGACCTCAGAGCCTAAAGCTAACGCTCATCGTGGACTGATTACCATCTCTGTGATGTTGGCGACGATTATGCAGGCGTTGGATACAACGATTGCTAATGTTGCGCTTCCACATATGCAGGGTGCGATGGGGGCAACCCAAGATCAGATTTCCTGGGTGTTAACTTCCTATATTGTGGCGGCTGCTATTTTTATGCCCTTAACTGGTTTTTTAAGTGCGAAGCTAGGGCGTAAACGCGTTTTTATTTGGTCGGTGATTGGCTTTACTATTGCGTCAATGTTATGTGGTGCAGCCCAGAGTTTAACGCAAATTGTGGTATTTCGACTGTTACAAGGGGTTTTTGGCGCGAGTCTGGTACCACTATCACAAGCGGTGTTACTGGATACTTACCCTGTTGAACGACATGGTTCTGCAATGGCTATGTGGGGGGTAGGGGTCATGGTTGGGCCTATTCTTGGTCCTTCACTCGGCGGCTGGTTAACAGAATACTACAGTTGGCGTTGGGTTTTTTATATTAACCTTCCCTTTGGTCTTTTAGCATGGTTTGGGTTGGCAGCGTTTGTGAATGAAACGCCTATCAACCGTTCACGTCGTTTTGATTTTTTGGGTTTTGCCTTTTTGAGTCTTAGCATTGGTGCATTACAGATGATGCTTGATCGTGGTGAAACGCTTGATTGGTTTTCCAGTACTGAAATCATTATTGAAGCGATGTTAGCAGGTTTTGGCTTTTATCTTTTCATCGCGCATATTTTTACGCATGATCACCCCTTTATTGAACCAGCCATTTTTAAAGACCGAAATTTTAGTGTTGGATTAATATTTATATTTATTGTCGGTATTATTTTACTGGCAACAATGGCGTTGCTACCGCCATTTATGCAAAATTTACTGGGCTACCCGGTGATCGATGTGGGCTATTTATTAGCTCCACGCGGTATGGGTACTATGGTTGCGATGATGGCAGTAGGCAAGCTTTCAGGTAGAATTGATGTCAGATATAAAATTTTCCTTGGCCTTATTTTAATCAGTTTTTCGCTATGGGAAATGACATGTTTTAATATGAATATCTCTGGTTGGGATATTGTGCGTACGGGTGTTATTCAAGGTTTAGGATTAGGGTTTATTTTTGTTCCGCTATCAACAATTTCGTTTGCAACGCTAGCGCCGCAATATCGAAATGAAGGTACAGCATTATTTAGTCTTATGCGAAATATTGGCAGTAGTATTGGTATATCGTTAGTCATTACTTATCTTGCACAAATGGTGCAAGCCAACCATGCTTCATTTGCTGACTTTATTAATCCGTTTAATCAGGCGTTGAAACATGCCACAGAGGTAGGCAAATATAATTTAATAACTCAGCAAGGGCTAATGGCTATTAATGGTGAAGTTTCTAGACAGGCAACTATTTTAGCGTATTTGCAGGATTTTCGACTAATGATGTGGATTACATTAGCGGCCTTGCCATTAACCTTTTTGCTGCAGGGGACAAATCAGGGGAATCGTAAATAATTGTACCTTAGAAACAGTTCGACCTGAGTTATCCAGCCTTTGTTGGTCATTGGTGTGTATCCGAAGAAATACAACCGTTGCTAAGTTACTCTGCTGTGATGTCAGTGGACTCTTATGTGTGTTTCGGTGTGCTATATTAATATGAAAGCAGTAATATCAAAAAGGTCTAAATAGTCGCAAACGATCTGGTTGTTTATTATATAGTCAGGCTCTGTAGAAGTGATATGGCATGCATGAGGTGCATTTTTAGAGGTACCCTTAATCAAAATCTGTAAGATAGCGATAAACGTGGGTTCACTGTGGCTAAATATAAGTGTATTTAAGGGTGAATAAATGTTTTTATTTTTTGTGAATATTATTGTTTGTAATTTTTAGGGTTTGTTTTGTAAATTTTGCGCTGTAGGCTGTTTTTTATTAAAGTAAAAATATTCCGGTAAAGAATATATAAAGAAAAGATAGTCTTGTCAGAATAAAACTGAGTACTTTCTCAAAATAATTTTGAGTTATTTATAGCAGTTGAAGGATTGGTTTGAGCTAAATCAATGATTATGGTTGTTGAGGTTTGTAGGCGTCATTTTGGGTGTTATTATCCGCGAAATTTTTTGACCAATTCATATTTTTTGTCGTGGATGATTGAGTTAAATTTGTATGAATAAGATTATAGTTCTTTTGCTTTTTTTTATGGTTTCAGGTTGTGGTGTTAAAATTCAACGTAATTATGAAAATCATGTTTTAACGTCTAATATCTCGCCAAAAATTGATGTCAAGATTCCAAATGATTTTAAACTTGTAAACAGTTCTTCTGGTGGTGGTTTTTTTAATCGAGTAAGTGGCTTTAGTGGCGATTATGGTAAGAAAGAGAAATATGCTTTCGCTACTTACGATCAAAAAGGCAAAAAGGAAAAACTGCTTTCGTTTTATTTTTATGAAACAAACTTGTCTTTTTCTAGAACATTAAAGGATGAAGAGTATTTTAATTATGGGAACAGTGTTGTAAAAGGTAAAAACTATTCTACTCATTACTATGTATCTACATTTTGTAATGAGGGAACAAAGAACTGTTTTATTGAAAAAGGTTATATACGAGTAATGCCTCCGAATGATAGAAGACTTTTCTCAATGTATTACGCTGAAGTTATTCCTTGTGATAAAATACAAAATGGACGAGTGAGTAACGAGCTTATACAAGCATTCGAACAACGTTCAACTGCATTTTTTGAGAAAATTATTCAATAAATTTGAGTCGGTGAGAAAATAGAATACCTCTAAAAAACGTGATTTAGTTGTGCAAATAAGAAAGTACAACAAATCCACATTTTGTTCTACCTCATCATTAAATGAACACCTATAATATTTCGATGTATATCTCTGGTAGTAAACTATGAATAATGCACATCGAACTGTTTGCTGCATGGATGCGGCAACTACCTTGACAAACAGCGACCTCCATATCGAATCTAAGTGTGTTCAAGCCTTCCATTGTAAAAATGTGTAAGCATATAATTATGTTTCTTATACTTTATTCTGTTGATGAATGTGTGACTGCTCAAATTATATAACTAATTTAGTTAAGGATGTTAATCCTTACAAAAAATATGGTTTTGTATCAACAACTATATTGAATATTTTGTATACTTTTAAGCCATTAAGTTTTGTTTGAGAATGGTAGTGAATTAAGAGGATTAACTATGCAAAAAAAAATTCAGGCGTTAATGGCGTGTCTCATCATGATTGGTTGGATAAGTAATGCACAAGCATTATTGTTACAAGATGATTTTGAAGATGGAGAACTTGGTGATCGAATGTATGAGGTAGGTCTAGAAGCTCCTACTATTGTACAATCGTTTACTGACCCGGCAGGACAAGTTTACAACCCTGCATCTGGTGAATATTTTGCAGTGCTTCCCATCGGTGCAGCACTAATTTGGACTGACCTTGAGTGGTCAAAAGGTGATCGATTAACGTTTAAGTATTTGCTAACAGAAGCTGCTCAAGGAGCACTATTATTGTTTCCTAATTGGCCATATGAAGGAAATTTTGCTGATGGTATGTCTGGTCAAACAGGGACATGGCATTCTTTTAGTTATGAGTTTACTGGCTCGGAGAATGGCGCTCTGGCTATTCAAAACCTGTTAGGGGGATCTTATGGGCATCTGCTATTAGATGCGGTGTCGTATACAAAAGTTACAGAACCTAATATGCACATACTTGGCCTTATTGGTTTGATTGCTCTGTTGTGGCAAAAACGATCAAGCAGTCAACTAAGCTAACATATTTAGTAAAATCGATCCCCCTCATAAAAAAATTAAGGGGGATCATACAGTCATTGTAGCATGTACTAATAGGTGAAGTATTAATACTTTGAAGCGATTTTTGACATAAAATCAGTATCATCTCGTACTTTAGCAATTTCATTCCAAATAGCTTGTTGTTGCTCTCTTGCTATATTGCTCGCTTTTGAAAATGGCATAAAGTAAGACTTAGACTTTATAGGTTTTGAGCTTATTTTTAACTTGCCTGTGTAGGTTGATTGTTTACTTAACACATTTACCACTTCTGGAATTGTAACGACTGACCCTTTATTATTTCTTAATAGCTTCTTTATATTGTTTTCATCACCAGATGCTTTATCATCAACATTTAAGCCTTCTTTTTTGAGGTCTTCAGAAATTGAATAGCCACGAGGTGCTCTAATAGGGGTGGGTAAAGATTGCAGGTTACCATCGAACTCATAATCATTTGATGTTACTGTGACCACTACATACTCAACTTGCATAACCCGGTGAGAAGATTTACTTGCCGAAGCAGCATCATCAGGGTAATACATAAAAGAAGCACGATCTTCATTATAAGATGCTGTAGCTACTGCATCAAACTCACCTTGTTTTGCTTGGTCAAGACAACGCTTCCAGGGCAATGCTTTGAAGTTGGGTTGGTATCCCAAATTGTTGAGCGCTTTGCTTATAATATCAATATGTATACCTGCGGGAATATCCTCTTTTACCAGGGTGAAGGGATACCAAAAGTTGTTATCAGTACAAATGTTTATCTGTTTGTCCGCTAGTAAATGACCTGATATTAATATTCCTGTGAATAGTAATAAGATTTTTTTCATACGATTTAGCCAATTATTGAATGAGAGTTTGTATTCCAAGCATATTTATGTGCCTCTATTTATAGTAGCTTAAATAAAAAATTGAGTTTGCAAAAAGGTTAACTCGTAAACTAAAAAAATGTTTCTTTGATTTAATGTAAGCTTGTGAAGAAACTCATTAAAAGGGTTTGTTAGATGATAAAGTGGGGAGGTAAATAAACTGTTTAGCTAGGGCTTCACCAGAAAAATGAAACCCTAAGTATTTATATTAGCTATTAATGTATTTTTCGAAAACTTCACTAAAATCTTTACGACAATAGGCTTTGCGAGCAGAATGGAGCCAGTTGAAGGTATGTTGGTTGATTTCTTTAAACTGATCTTCGAGAGTGGTTGCGCTTGAGGAGCGATGTACTGTATTTGATGCAACTTCTATACTGCGTTCGGCGTTGCGATAATGATAGCTATTTTCTTTTTGGATAGAACTGATTGTGTACAAGGTTTTGTATAAATCTTTCAGATGCTCAATTTGAGTTTTTTTGACATCGATTGAGTAAGGTGTACTTCCTATTGAGAATTTAATTTCGGCATCTAAGTCCACTGTACCTGCAGTTTCAAGCAGGACATCACGAATGTCGTGGTCATAATAACTAAAACGCTTTAATAATCTTTTCTTACTAAGTGCGCTCGTACCATCAAGGTGAATAAGTGCGAGGTTGGTAAAGCAATACTCATCTGTTTTTGATTTGATCAAAAAATAGATTTTTTCGCTATCTTCGTGCATGACATAATCATCAGCATCAACTTTATCAAAGTCCTGTGGATCAATGATTTCTCCAATATCACTTAATCCTAAAGCATCGGCCGCTACACGTTTGAACATACAATCTTCCTGAGTGATAAGTAGTCTTAAACTGTGTTATTACATGTTAGATAAGGGTGACATACTTTATTTTGCTGAACCAGTTGTCGTGTACTAATTTGGTCAATATAGCACAAAACAAGAGTTTTAAATTTAACGACTTAATAAGCCTTTTTCTAAAGCCTCTTTGTTCAAAGATCGCATAATACTCTTCGAACATGCTATGAATCCCTCCTTGGATAATTGGTTGTTTCATTTACAGTGAACAGTTCTACGAGCGTTACTCAGCCTTACAAATTATTTTTATAGGCAATTGCTAACTGTGATCTATATCCTGAATGCCATAGCGTTCCATCTTTTTTAACAATCCCTGACGGGATAGGCCTAATTTGCGGGCAGCATGTGTTCGGTTGCCTTGAAATTGTTGTAATGCATCAAGGATTAATCGTATCTCTAAATGTCTTACTTGATTCTCAAGGGTTTCATCAGAGAGCTCAGGCATAGTCGTTGACGATTGAGAAAATTTATTACCATTGAGAAACTCTATATCACTTATACCGATAATGGACTGTTGAGCAATGGCGGCGACACTTTCCAGGGTATTTTTTAACTCTCGCACATTGCCTGGCCAGGATTGGGTAATAAACCAGTGTAAAGCATTAGCATCCAGTTGTAAGGGGCGCTGGTGTTTCTGGCTGTAACGTTGTAAGAAGTGTTGAGCTAAAACCGGAATATCGTCTGGCCGGTCTGCAAGACGTTGGGTATTAATTGTAATACCTTTAAGCCGATAATAGAGATCATCACGAAAAACACCTGTGTTTACCGCACTTGGTAAATCTTTATTTGTCGCACTGATTAAACGTATATCAATCGACACAATTTCTCTGCCACCTACGGGGTAGAATTTACCTTCCTGTAATACACGTAATAATTTGACTTGCATATTCAGTGGCATTTCACCAATTTCATCCAAAAATAATGTGCCTTGGTGAGCTAGTGCTAAAAGACCTTGTCGATCACGATCTGCTCCAGTAAAAGCGCCTTTTTTATAGCCAAATAATTCACTTTCCAATAATTCACTGGGGATAGCACCGCAGTGTACTGAAATAAAAGGTTGGTTTTTGCGATGACTCAACTGGTGTATGGCTTTGGCTATTACTTCTTTACCGGTACCACTGGGACCGCTGATTAATACGGATACATCCGTAGGAGCAATTCGGCTAATAAGGTTGCGTAGCATTTCAGTGTGCTGACTAACACCAATTAAACCCAGTACTGATTGTTGCTCAGCAAGTTGAGCTTTTAACTGTCGTACTTCATTTTCTAAGCTGCGCTTGGTTAAAGCGCGTTTGACGACAATGGCTAACATGTCGGGATCAACAGGCTTGGCTAGAAAATCCCATGCGCCTTGTGCAATAGCGGCTAGCGCCAGTTCTCGATCTGCATGTCCAGTGAGTACAATGACAGGGATAGAATTAATGATGCTAAGCAGTTTTAGGCCTTCTTGTGGTGTAAAAGAAGGAGGGAGTGCTAAGTCCAGTAATAGTAAACTATACGTCTTTTGTTGTAGTTGTTGCTGAGCTGACGCTATATCGTGACAGCTATCAACGTGATAGCCTGCTTGATGTAGCCATTGGCTACAAAGTTCACAAAAGGCAGGCTCATCATCAACAAGTAGAATATGTTCTAAAATAGGTTGCTCTGCCATTTTTTATTCTCTACTCGCATGATCATCAAGGGTGGTGAGGGAAAATTCACAAATAAAACTACAGGGCCACTGTTCACTATGGGTGTGCCAAACATGTCCCTGGTGTGCATCCATAATTCGTCTGACGATAGCCAAACCTAAACCGCTACCACCTTGCCGTTTACTAATAAAAGGCTGAAAAAGATGTTGTTGGATTTCATCTGGAATGGCGGGGCCATTATTATGAATCCCAAGTTGTAAAGAGTGGTTTATTGTTTTAACTGCCGAAATATGTATTTGACCATTGGTGATATTGCGGGTAAAAGCGGCGGCATTTTCTAATAAATTAGTCAGCACTTGCTGTAGACGATGGCGGTCAGCATTTAAGGTGAGATCCGTGGCGACGTCTATGGTGATAGGTACTTGATAACGCTGTCCAATGAAATGGGCGATTGACTGACAAAAGGGATGTAATGTGAGTGGTTCTCGCTGCAATGTTAAAGGGCCTGCATAGCAAAGCATATCTGTAATTAAGTGATCAGCCCGATCAATTTGTATTTTTATATGTTGGCGGGTGGTTTGATCACATTGAGTGCTTGCCATAGCAATAATATTGAGTGGGTTACGTAACTCATGAGCCATGGCGGCAGCTAACGCACCTAATTCAACTAAATGCTGTTCTTTTAAGCGTTGTTGGGTTTGTTCTGCCAGGTGAAGTTGTTGTTGAAGTCCACGACAACTGCTGGCTAATAATGTGCCGAACATTTCTGCTACATGAACAGCGCCAGGTGTAGCATTTTCCCAATGTAATAAATGAAGTTGCCAACCCTCGTGATAACGTTGGCAGTACAAGGTAGGTAGCGTGATCGATGCATTAGGGTGTTCAAAGCAAATATGTACAGGCATCGTCAAATGTTTTTCTAATAAAAGCGATGCGGTTTGTTTTAAGGTGTCCCAACTACCACAGCTTTGTAATTCTGAGAGCCAATATTGGAGTGTTTGTTCGCGAAGTTGAGCTCCGGGGTAAATTAATTTTTCGGCTAAACGTTGTGCAGGTCGATAGAGTGAACTGCCAACTAATAATACAAAGGCGGAATATAGCCAGAGTTCCCAAAGGGGGATATCAGTGAATGGTTTAACCCCGAGCAAATCGGCTATTGTGGTGAATAACGTAATAAACAGTAATAATGCCAGTAAAATACATAGCCAAAATACGGCACGTACAGCCCAACGATTAACAACTACTAGCTGATAACGCACGATGCCATAGACCAGTAGTAATACATAACTGGGAAGTAGTAGCATGGGGTAGGGAAACCAGGCTATACCCAGAGATGGCAGTACAAAGCTGCTGGCGAGTACCAGTCCCCAACCACCCGCAATAAATAATGCCACAATTGAACGTCGTTTATTGGCACTACTAATATGCCAGCCCCAGATTAAAATAGCATGGGCCACGACACCCACCACAATGGTATAGAACAGGTTTAACCAGCCAGCAGAGTCCAACATAATAAATGCGGGAAATACGAGCCAAGCTGGAAAGGCGGCATTTGTTGTTTTAAAACTGATAAAGGTGACCGCCAGGGCCAGTAAATAAAGTACTGCTACTGGTGTACGTAAACGATGTTGAAGTCTTTGAGGTGAGTCACCTGGGGCTATAAACAGTAAAGCAAAGTGCAAAAAAGTCGTTGGAATAAAAGGATTCGCCAGTAACCCCAGCAGAGCTAGCTGACTTATGGCGGGGTTTGTGTGTTGAAGTAATACATGGCTACCACACCAAATAGCCATCCCTAAGCAAAATCCCCCAAGCGGTCGTAAGGCAAGATGTTCTGGTTCTTTGATACCCCAGCAAAGCCAGCTGCCAACGACAGTACCTGCCAGTGTCGTAATCAGCATCGCTGCATTAAAAACAAGCAATAAAGACATTCGTTTTCCAGAGTGAATATTCCCTTAAACAAGACTATAGAACGTTACCCATCAACAGCGGAAATTGTTGAAAGGCATCTTAGGTCATTGCAATCAGGAGAAGTGTGAACAACGTTGACAGTTGTAAGCTTACCAAACTGTAAACGAGGTTTACAGAGGTTGGGTTTACTTGGGTGTGTTTTGATGTAAATCAGTGTAATCGAAGTATATGTTTTTTATGGCACGATATTTGTATTAATTAAAGGTATTAAAACTTTTTAATTTATTACCGTGAAGTATAAGTTGTAGGAGAAGCATATGAGTTCTGCACTTGTGTGGCAAGACCTGCTGACCGTTGTTTGTATTATCAGTCTGGCACTTGTTCCTGGAGGAGTTGCCCAGTGGCGTCAAGTGCTGCAAAGTCGACGCGCTGATGTTGGGGTAGGTGAGCAAGGCAGGGGGTAATCACTATGGAAATTGATGGTGCTTTGTTATCGCGTATCCAGTTTGCCTGGACAGTCAGCTTTCATATTTTATTTCCCACCGTGACGATTGGCTTAGCAAGCTATTTGGCCATTATGGAAGGCTTGTGGCTGAAAACACGCAACCCTGTTTATCGTGCACAGTTGTTCTTTTGGATTAAACCCTTTGCCGTGACCTTTGGCATGGGGGTGGTGTCTGGCATCGTTTTATCCTATGAGTTTGGTACAAACTTTAGTCAGTTTTCAATGGCAACATCAACGGTATTAGGGCCGTTGCTGACGTATGAAGTTTTAACCGCTTTTTTTCTAGAAGCAGGCTTCCTGGGCATTATGCTGTTTGGCTGGAACCGGGTCAGTGAGCGAATGCACTTTGTGGCAACGGTTATCGTGGCAATCGGTACCATTATTTCAGCATTTTGGATATTGGCGGCCAACTCATGGATGCAGACACCTGCAGGTGTAGTATTAGATAAGCATGGTGTATTTCAGGTCGTGAGTTGGATGGAAGTGATATTCAATCCTTCATTCCCTTACCGTCTGGTACATATGCTCTTGGCTTCCTTCTTAACCGTTTCCTTCCTGATAGCAGGGGTATCGGCTTGGCATCTACGTCAAGATCGACAGAATCCTGTGGCGCGTAAGGGGTTAAGTGTTGCGTTATGGGCTGCTTTGCTACTCGCACCACTGCAAGCGTGGGTTGGAGACCTTCATGGACTCAATGTGCTTGAACATCAACCTATGAAAGTCGCTGCTATGGAAGGGATTTGGGATACCGAGCAAGGAGCAGGGTTACGCTTATTTGCTGTACCAGAACAACAGCAGGAAACAAACCACTTTGAAGTCAAAATCCCTTATCTGGCCAGCTTAATTTTAACTCATGACGCAGAAGGCACATTACAAGGGTTGAAGTCTGTGCCCGCTGATGAACGACCTCCAGTCGCTGTCGTATTTTATAGTTTTCGTATTATGGTTGGCATTGGAGTGTTGATGTTATTAGCAGCAGTGATGGGTGCCTGGTTACGCTGGCGGGGTACGTTGTACACCACCCGCTGGTTTCATAAAGGGTTACAGTGGATGATACCTGCGGGTTTAGTGGCGACGCTGGCAGGTTGGTATGTTGTTGAAGTAGGGCGGCAACCTTGGTTGGTGCATGGTTTCTTAAGAACGAATGCGATGGTATCTGCACATCCTGAACAGCGGGTGCTATTCACGTTAATCCTCTTTTTGGTGGTCTACAGCCTGTTGTTTGCAGTTTATCTCTACTTTATGCGCAAGCTATTAAAACGTTTGCCTGCTATAGAGGCTCATGCTAATGAAAAAGAGCCTAGGCAGACACAATCTGCGGCATATTTGGCTACTTCATCTTCAACAACCGGCACACCATCCTAAGGAGTGATTATGGACTGGGCAATTGTTTGGTTTTTATTGCTGGGTTTTGGCGTATTTATGTATGTCGTGCTGGATGGCTTTGATTTAGGGTTAGGGATTCTTTATCCCTGGTATCAGCCTGATGAGCGTCTGTTGATGATGAACAGTATTAAGCATATCTGGGATGGTAATGAAACATGGTTGGTGCTGGGAGGCGTCTTGCTCTTTGCGGCTTTTCCACCCGCCTACAGCTTAGTACTTAGCCATTTGTACCTGCCCATTATGATAATGCTTTGGGCGTTGATATTTCGTGGAGTTGCTTTTGAATACCGCTTTAAAGCAACCACCAGTAAGCATTGGTGGGATTTTGCATTTTTTGCAGGTTCTTCTATTGCAACATTTTGTCAGGGTTTAATGCTAGGCGTATTACTGCAAGGCTTAACGCTGGAAGAGGGGCAACTCACCATAAGTTCGTGGAGTTGGTTGACGCCATTTAGCATCTTTACAGGGTTTGCGTTGATGGTGGGTTATGCCTTGCTGGGTAGTTTGTGGCTGGTATGGAAAACCTCTGGGGCGATTCAACAGCATAGCCGTGGGCTTGCACTTATTTTGTTGGCTGTCATTGCTGTTTTATTGTGTGTGGTGAGTGGTTGGTCCACGTTATTGGACGAACGCATTATGGATCGCTGGTTTAGTTTTCCTAATATACTTTGGCTAGCGCCTTTGCCTGTATTGACAGGGTATGCACTTTGGCGTGCTTGGCGTGGTTTAATGCACCCCACTGAGCGTGAATGGTTGCCTTTCGCCTGGGTAATTGGAGTCTTTGGCTTGTCATTTATAGGTTTAGTGGTGAGTGTTTTTCCATTTTTAATTCCCTGGCAGCTTACTCTTTGGGAAGCAATCGCACCCGCTAAAAGTTTAAACTTTATCTTGCCTGGGGTTCTGGTATTAGTGCCAGTGATTTTGGCGTATACCTTGTTTGGCTATAAGGTCTTTAGCGGAAAGCTGGATACTTTAGACGGGGGGTATTAATGATGAAAAAATCGATTGAGCAACCTGCAACGGATCAGATCCAGCATCCCTGGGGGTGGTTTTTGTTGCTATACCTTGTCGGCATTAGTGGCACAACGTTGCTTGCGTATGGTGTTCGCTGGTTAATTTTCTAACATTCTGCAATACACTAGTTGCTAGCTACCCAAATCAACAGTAGCTAGCAAGCTAACCTCTACTTTGTTTTATACAACCCCACACTGCTGTATATGTTGAGTACTTCATTTTGAAGGAAAGTCGTTTTTTTAGTTGTTTATATAGACCATCCTAACATTTGATGGGTGTTTTCACTAAAACCATTTTTTAATGAATCTAGTCAGCAAAAGTAAACATCATAAATATACATGTTGTTTGTACACCATGTCGTAATATTGATTTTAAGTAGATACTAAACGTGCTTTCCAAAAAAAACTCGACTATTTTCATATGAAGAAAAAAATAGCCAAAATCAATGAAATTTTTTTCTTTCCTTAGCTGTCTTTAGTTGAAAGTCAATGTGAATGACTTTTTACATGTGAACAAAAAAACTGTAGCACAGCTTATTATGCCTATAAGTTAGGGTATAAACGCTGACTTCAGCGTACTGAAAGCTTGTCTTTCTTAAAATAAGTTGAGCTGCAAATGATTAATTGCAGAGTTTAGGAACTTTATTATGAGCACAATGAAAAAAGTAAGTGGTACTGCATTAGCCGTTGCTGCAGCAGGCTTGTTTACGATGGGTGCGGAGTTAGCTGTTGCAGGTCAGTCAGGTCAAGCTGATCAGGTGAAATGCTGGGGAATCAATAGCTGTAAAGGCCACAATGACTGTGCGACAGCCACGAATGACTGTAAAGGTATGGGCTCATGTAAAGGTCAGGGTTATTTGAATATGTCTGCAGAAGAGTGTAAAGAAAAAGGTGGTACAGTTAAGGAGTAAGCATTAGCTTTACCTTTTTAAGTTTCTAAGGGTTGGGGTGTTTGTGCCCTTTAGTTGAGGTCAAGAAACCTTCAACCCTTCATTGAATGCTTGCGAGTGTACCTGGATTTAAAAAAAATCCAGGTATTTTTTACCATAGATGACGTGGTGATTTACTCGATAATTATAAGTATATATGTGAGAGCATGCTGTGAAAAAAGTATTCCATGGCTTTGGTTTAGGCTTGCGAAAAGACTATTATAGTGAAATTTTAGCCACACAGCCTGCTGTTGATTGGTTTGAGATTATTTCTGAAAATTATTTTGTTGATGGAGGAAAACCGCTTTATTTTTTAGAGGCTATTCGTGAGCAATATCCTATTGCCATGCATGGCGTTTCTTTATCGATTGGTAGTACTGATCCTTTAAATACGCACTATTTAAAAAATCTAAAATCCCTGGCCGATCGTATTAACCCGATATTTATTTCAGATCATTTATGTTGGACCAGTGTGGGGGGAATCAATAGTCATGATTTATTACCTCTTCCTTATACTGAAGCGTCAATCAAACATATTGTTGAGCGTATAAACGCTGTCCAGGATTATTTAGGACGACAAATATTATTGGAAAACCTTTCAAGTTATATCATGTTTGCAGAGTCAGATATGACGGAATGGGATTTTGTGAGCGAAATTACTGAGCGTGCTGACTGCTTATTATTACTTGATATTAATAATATTTATGTGAGTGCACGAAATCATCAGTTTGATCCTATTGATTATTTAAAAGGTGTACCAGCAGGACGTGTTATGCAACATCATTTGGCGGGTCATAGTGATTATGGTGAATACATTATTGATACCCATGATGCACCTGTCGTTGATCCTGTATGGCAGTTATATAAAGTGGCTGCAGAATTATTTGGCCCCGTTTCAACAATGATTGAGCGGGATGATAATATGCCTCCATTCTCTGAGTTATTGGCTGAATTAAATTACGCTAGAACTCTGGCAGAACCAACTTATACACAACAGCAGACATCTGTCGTATTACCAACAACAAGTCGTTTTCATTTTGCAAATCCAGCTAAGACGATGAGTGTGCAGGAGCAACACTATGGTTGAGTTGGAGAATTTACAAAAGGTTTTTCTGGCGCATTTACAAGGCAAGTTAACACCGATCAAACACTATGTTGCGAAAGAACAGCCTGGGTTAGCAATATATGCCAATGCTTATCACCAACGGCTTAGGGAAGCACTTGATGGCGATTATCCCTGTCTAGGTCTTTTATTGGGTGATGAGCAATTTAATCAACTGGTGTCTGATTATATTACCTACCATCCTTCATCAGATCCTTCTTTACGCTGGTTTGGCCAGCATTTACCCGCATTTGTCCGAGAACAAGCACATTATCAAGCAATGCCGATTGTTGCTGAGTTAGCGGAGTGGGAGTGGCGCTTGAGGCTAGCTTTTGATGCTGCAGGAAGTGAAATAGCCGTTATTAATCATGTACAACAATTGACGGCTGATCAGTGGCCAACATTACGATTTGAGCTTGTTCCTTCGCTACAATTAGTATCCTGGCAGACAAATGCTGTGGCTGTATGGCAGGCCCTTGAGCAACAGCAGACACCTCCTGCGATTGCCGAAGAGCATACAGATTGGATTATTTGGCGCAAGGGGCTAGTGACAAACTTTCGCTCAATTCATGATGATGAGCGTGCGGCGTTAACACTTACGCTTCAAGGACATAATTTTGCCTCACTATGTGAGCATCTTTGTCAATGGCATGAACCTGAAGCGGTTACTACACGTGTCGTACAACTCTTACAGCAATGGTTAAGTGATGAGCTTATTAAACAAGTGATTTCTTAGCTCTACGAATATCACTCTTAAAGGAGGGTATACTTGCTTTTGTCTTTTTAATCAGTAAAACTGCTCACTCTTGGTAATGGACATTACAGTGAGCTTATGTCTGGTCAAATCACTACACCGAAATTTTCTGCTGAAGAGTCTTTATTGCGAGAGACTGTCAGAATTGAATTTGAAAAATTATTAGCAGTTGCTCACTCCGTACGCGATCAATTAGCTCATGATAATGAGTGGCAGGTTTACTGTGCCAGTCATATCCCTATCCGTGATCAAGCTGAAGTGCCTACCGCAATTCATGTTGAACCTTTACCCGCCGTGTCACATGATACACGAGCAGCCATTATTGATATTTTAACAGATTTTTATAAGTCACCAGAGCAAAATATCAATACGACTAAACGGTTGACTGGGTTGGTAAACGTAAGTTTGCAAAGTTATCAGCAACTTCAGTTATTTAATAGCCAGAAAGAAAGGTTACGCCAGGCAATGGCTGCATTGCCTCAAAGAATACGACGTCATATGCATAAATATGTCCGAGGGCCAAGGCAAGAAACCGTTGTATTTTTACAGGCATATCGGCAAGTGCCATTGTTTTCACCTGAAGATGAAGTGCGCCCCCTTACAATCGCCAAAGTGCAATTCCATTGGCGCAGAAAAGGCGTCGGTGGGCGACAAGTTTCAGTGGCTGATTTTCGATCCAGACTGATTACTGAAGCGGAAGCACACTATGGCAAAGGTACTTGTTCTAAACCTTATTTTGATAACAATGTAGCACCCGGAAAATTGGTACGTCTTAGAATGAACGTGGAGGCTCTGGAAGGGCTACCAGACAATGAGTTATTGTTTGCGGATTATCGTGTTATTAGACCTCATCCCCGAGGCAATATTTTTTACTATAAAGAGGGTACGACAGATAAAGTCCATCAGGTACCGCTTACACCAGTTGCTGCGATGCCTTTTTTTGTGTGTCAGCAACAACCAATTGTAGTTCAACCCTTGGGCGATTTAATGCCAAAGGATTGGAGTAAAGAAGGTAAACAATTAGCAGACTATCCTATTTCAGAGTCACCTTATGCATATCGATACATAAAACCACGTTATGTTGACAAAGAATAGCTGTTGGGTGTTAACCGTTACCAAAGAAAAAAAGAGAAGTATATCAATGGAAATCCCTATTATTGAAACATCGCGACTTCGTTTAAGAGGATGGTCATTAGCAGATGCTGATGCATTTGCAAAGCTAAATGCAAATTCTGATTTTGCTAAATATATTGGTGGCGGAAAGCCAATAAATAAAGCAGAAAGTTGGAGGGTACTTGCTATCCTTGCGGGCCATTGGGTTTTAAAGGGATTTGGGTATTGGGTTGTTGAAGATAAAAAAACGAGTGACTTCTTGGGTAGAGTAGGCATTTGGGAGCCTGAAGGTTGGCCTGGGATAGAAGTAGGTTGGGGTATTGCGCCCGAATATTGGGGTAAGGGGTATGCAACCGAAGCGGCATTGGCCGCCATTGAATGGGGATTTACTTATCTGGATACATCTGAGCTTATTAGTCTCATTCATCCTGACAATGAAGCCTCAAAGAGTGTAGCGCTAAAAGTAGGAGAGGTTTATAGTCACTCTCAAACAGTGATGGGTAAACAATGTGATATATTTAAGCTTACTAAAGCTCAGTATTTAAAAAAATAAAAAACTCTTTGTATTTTGTAGTCAACTTTAATGAGGGTAACGGCCTTTTATAAGTTTGGAGTCAGTGATGCCAAGAAAATACACATTCTTTGTCCATATGAATGCAACAAAAGAATGGCTATCTCTTAGCAGAGAAGAAAGAACTCAATACTTTGAAAGTATTCAAACAGATATTTTTTCAAAATATCCAAGTGTTTCGATAAAACTATATGATGTCGAGGCATTCAGCTCAAAGTGTAGTGATATAGCAGTATATGAAACTGAAAGTATTCAAGATTATTATTTTTTAATAGATGCATTACGTGATAGTAAAATATATACCGTGCCTTACTTTGAGATAGTGGATATTTTCCCTGCGATAGAAGAAGGCTTTATAGAATATGAGTCCAGTATTTCTAACAATGTATAATATAAATTAAATATAACGTATGTGAACTTGAGACCTTAAGTGTGTGTTAAACAAAAAGGATAGTATAATGCCAAGTGTACTGATTGAAGTTCGCCAACAATACCCTGCCGAAATAGAGAAAGGTATTATGGAGGCTGTACATTCTGCACTAAGAGAGAGTTTTAAAATTTTACCAGGCGACCGGAATGTTAGGCTTATTGTTCATGAGTCTCATCGATTTCAATGTCCTCCAGATCGAGAGCAACCTGAATATTACACCCATATTAGCATTGACTGCTTCGCGGGTCGTAGTCGTGATGCCAAAAGGCAGCTTTATAAAACTATCGTAAATAACTTAGAGACATTTGGTATTCCAAATAATCACATTAAAATTATGCTACGAGAAATTACAGCAGAAAATTGGGGTATTAGAGGTGGATATGCCGCTTGTGATATTGATTTAGGATTTGAGGTTGAGGTGTAAAGTAAGTTCTTAATACTGAAATGTTCCTCATATTATGAAAAGAGCATCGGAAAAATTAAAAAATGTGCCCTTCGTTTATTTTAAACGAGGGGCATTTTTTCTATTTATTAATTGCTAAATTGAGGTGAACAACAGACAACAGCATTTGTGGCATTACAGCTAGAGAACTTTGTTCTATTCGCTTCAAAATACTGCTCAGTTACAAACGATGTATACCCGCCGCCATATAATTTATTGTCCAGTTGTCCGCAATTCTGATAGTAATAATGACCTTTTGCGACTCCGCCTGCGTGCCAGGTACTGTTAATAGCAACATGACAAACTGCATCAAGATCTACCTGGTTATCGGGCAGTGGTACCATGATTAAAGATTGATTGGTTTTACCTGGTAATGCACTATAACAAGGTGGGCGTGCAGCATTAAGAGCAGCATCCGATAGTTGTGCAGTTGATGACCGCATGGCTTTTAGTTTTACTGCGGCTTTATACTCAGCATCGGAGGCAGGAGCCATCAGTGCATTTTCAATATTAGAAAAGCTTGTATCTATAGTTTCTTCAGCAATAGAAGACATAGATAGTGTAAGTATAAGTGACGCTAATGGGATACCTACTAAGTGTTTATTCACAATTGAATCTCCCTATCCAAATTTTTAGTATCAATTCGAACTAACGTAGAGATTGTATGAAAATTTAAGTAACTACTCTAGCGTAAAAATGACCTATTTAGACGGTATTCGTCGTCTATATAGTCTGTATCATTGTTTTAATGTAAGAGTGTTATAATTTTAGCTTCTGTTGATTACTAATAAGGGTAAGAGGTTCTTTCCGTTCATCTAAGTTGGCAGTGAACGTCTGGCAGGCGTGATTATAAAATAGCCCATGGCGAATAATTATATTGTCAATTCGGTTAGGTAAGCGTTGAACATCAACTTGTTGCTGAGCATAAACATAGACGAGTTGGACGGTTTTATTCTGTTGTCTAAATAAAACAATGGCATCATTAGGATGAGGATTTTCGATAGATAAACGTTTTTTACCATTATTTTGTCCTAGTAATTCGCCGTTAAATGGACGCGGACCTGGATACTGATGGCATTGATAACGTTTAGCAATGGTATGACTGCCAAAACCAATAAGCTGCTCAGCAATAAAGCCTTTAAAACCTTGAGGCGTTGATACCGTCACCCAACCTTGTGGTTCTGCAGAGATTACATTCACAGGGGCATACTGAGCTATTTGAGCCACAATGGCGCTATTAATATCGGGTGTAGAGAGTAGCGCGACAGGCTCAAGGGTATAATGTTTACCCAAACGATGGCTTGTATAAAGTGACTGATGTTGAGCTTCTGGAACAATGGGATTAGCTGTAATCGCTGGTTTGTTTACGAGTGCAAGAGGCTCAAAGGCTTGCTGCCATATGAGTATTGGGAGACTAATAAGCAATACGAGTAAGCTTAGCAAGATACACTGGCTAAAAAAGAAATGAGTAGATTCTGGCGGTTGAGCAACTGCCTCGCTGGGGTCACCTAATTGATGTAATAATTGTTTAACTTTGTCTTGCATAGCTTGGTTTTGACAATAATGTTTTAACCAATATAAGTGACCGATAGCTTCATTAAACCGGCTTTTTGCAATATGCTGCAAAGCCAATCGATATTCTAATTTACTATTTTCGGCAAGGGGGGTTACTCCTCCTAATGTATTTATCCACCAGCCACGAATAGAGTGCCAAGGGCCAGTCAGGCTCCACCAACCCAGTAGTAAATTCCATAGATTAAACTTGAGTGCTAAGCGAGCGCTACAGCGCTGGCACCAAATACCAGAAACTGTTTTCTGGTGGGTGATAAAGATGATACCTGTAACCATCAGCCAACGGCGATAACGTAGTCCTTGTTTGTCCTTACGACAACGACGACACACGATGACTTGTTTAATGACGGGGTTAGGAATGGGGGGGGGAGATTGTGAGTCTTGATCAGTAAATGATACTGGAGTAGTGATTTCTTCTTTGGAGTAGTGGGGGCTAGACTGGGTTGGAGAAGAGTGTGACCCGTATTGGTAATACTGTACCAGGCTTTGGTAGGTTTGTTGCAGCTGTTGAAACTGAGCAGTGGTATCTTGTCCTGGATTTTTATCGGGGTGTAAGGTTTTTACGCGCTGTCGATAAGCTTGCTTAACATCGTGTAGTGAAGCATCAAGAGGTAGGCCTAATTGTTGCAGTAAATCGTGAATTCGTTGCTTGGACGGAGCCGTCATGGCTTGAATGAGTTTCCAATGAATTTTGATGACTTTTAAATGAGTATAGCAGCCTTAAAGTATAGGCGGCATATGCCGATAACAAGTTTATAGAGGACTAAACAGTGCGTTCTTTAGGGCATGTTTGGGGGATGTCAGTGTCATAGAGAGCGATGTGGAGGGTTACATCAATGAATATCGCACCAGGGCACTTACTGAAATCAATGCGGCCAGAACATGCCGAGCATCATCAGCAAACGGCAACCAGTCGTCAGGCAATGATGTTATCAAAGTCTGGAGGAAGTACCCGCCAGTTACTGCAAGATACCTTATTGCATCGCGTGGGACAGCAATTAGGTGCCACTGAGCCGATGCAAGTGGAGTCTTCTGGGTATCGGCCAGAGCAAGTCGCTGACACTATTTTAAAGTTTGTTGAACAACGTTTATTAGCTGAGCAAGCCGAAGGTGCTGATAACGAACGTTTGCAAAATTTATTAGGCCAAGCCAGAGAAGGTGTGGCAAAAGGATTTGATCAGGCGCGAGAAGACCTTAAGGCTTTAGGCTTATTAAACCCCAATTTAGAAGCTGATATTGATACTAGCTATGATCTAGTCACAACTGGACTGGATGAGCTAGACAATAAATTTACGGGTAATGCGGATAAAATTTCGTTAAGTGAAGCGGCATTAGGTGGGGAGCCTCAACCTGTCACCCTTCGTAGTCATCAGCAATTTTACCAGCTAGATAACCAGTTTTCCTTTCAAGTTACCACGAAAGAAGGCGATGTGGTGACTATAAATGCATTTAAACAACTATCAACGTCGAATGGCTCCTTTCAACAAGGACAAGCTGCCGCAACTTATAGTCAAATGCAGTATCAAAGCGGATTTCAGCTACGAGTGGAAGGCGATTTAAATGAAGCGGAATTAAATGCTATCAATGAGTTATTATCTGATGTGACATCATTAGCCAACGATTTTTTTGATGGCGATGTCAGTGGCGCATTCGATCAGGCATTGTCGTTGGGAATTGATGCTTCTACACTCAGCGAGTTTTCTCTTACTTTGCAACAAACTGAAGTACAACAGATGCAGCAGGCATATGCTTCAGCTAATGGTGGAGGCTTGCACTCGTTAAATAATCGCTCTCCTGTTGCCCAATTAGCTGAATTTGGTCAAGACTTACAGAGTGCACACCACAAAGCAGGCCTGTTTTTTGAGCAACCAGGAAAACTGTTAGCTAAATTATTGAGTCAGTTAGAACCTGTCAAATTAGAAAACACTGAGAAGCAGGAAAGTACATTAACTGAACAGTTAGCAAAGTTGCAGGAAGTAACTGACTATTTACTCTCTTCGTTAGAAAGCTGATATTGACGCTGAAATTAGTTAAATACCTAACCTATTTTCTTTCTCTATAAGAAGATAGGTTAGTATTTGTTTATTTTGAATTAACGGCTTATATGAATGAAGTAGTGTCTATAATTACACTGACTGATACACATCAATGCTCAGCTTGATTTATTTCGTATTTTACGGATGGTAATTCAGCTGATTTCTGTTACCCTTCACCCGTCTTATTTTACCCTATGTTAAGGGTTTTAATGAATAACTGAGCTTGTTTTAGGATTAGCGCGCCTGTAGTCTGCAAAGCAGGTGAGCATCATGGAGCTGATAGTATGAATATCATTCACTCTTCTGACTAAAAGATACTCATTCTTTTTACTAGTTGATAAATAGTGTAATTACTTTACCTATTGGAGTTATGATCACTTCCATTTTATTTTATCCCAGAAAATATGTTTACTAAGTGATTTTTAGCAAGTGGAGTCAATAAATTAAGTCATGACTTGATTTATTGACTCCACTTGCTTTCGACTTTTGTCTGCCATATGGCTAATTAATTTATATAACACATCGTCACTAAGGGCATGACAAGTAATTTTAACGTAGTAATCGATTATGCTTGATATATTAGGGAGTTAACATGAAGTTTGAACACTACCCACTTCACCCAGAGCAACAAGCCATTTATTTTGACCAGTGTCAGGATACTACTTCAACAAAATACACGCTTGGTTTATCTATAAACTTGCATGGGGTATTGGATAAAGACGCGTTATCAAAAGCAGTCTCTCAGGTAATTCAGTCGTTAGATTTTGCAGGGCTTCAGTTTACAATCATTGATAATGTACCCAAACAGTATAATGCACAACGATATCCTGAACTCGCTATTATTGACTTTAGTGAGGCATTAAGTCCTAGTCAGCAGCTTCAGACATGGCTAAAGAATGAAATATCACATGAATTTTCTTTAGAGCGTGGTGATTTAGTTCGAGTGGCGTTGTTAAGTGAGTCTGATCAGCGTCATGTTTTAGTGGTATTAGCACATCATATCGTCGTTGATGGTTATGGTATCATTAACTTTGTCAATAGTTTGGGGGACGCTTATGTTGCCAATGTGCAGTGTCTTGAGTGGGAGAATAATTGCCTAAAGTATTTGCCTTGTGTCATTGATAGTGAAGCTTATTGTAAGACGGAAGCCTACCAAAGAAGTGAGGCCTATTGGAAGAAAACAGTTCAATCTAACTATCCTAATGTTGAGTTGTTACCCTTAAAATATATGGGAAAATTCAATAAAGGAGTGGAAAAATACTGTTGTGCTATGCCAAGCTCTTTAAAAGAAGCCATGTATTCCACTTCAACTAGGTTGAATATCGGTGGACCTCTTGCACTGTGTTTGGCTGGATTAGCCCTTCATTTTTCTATTTATCAGCAGTCGTCTATTATTACACTTGGATCGATATTACATAAACGTAAAGGAAAAGATCAACGTAATGTTGTAGGAATGTTTGCAGGCGTATTACCATTTTATATTACCGTTGACCACTCAAAATCTTGTAGCGATCTAATCAAACACGTTGCTCAGGTCGTTAAACAAGTTTATCGTCATCAATATGTCTCCACCAGTCAGATTAAACATATGAGTGGTATTAATGAACGATTATTTGATGTGTTATTTTCCTATAATACATTTGCTTTAGATACTGATTTTAACAAATTATTATATCGGTTAGATGATATCTATACTGATGACGTAAACTGTCCGTTAAATATTAGAATATTGGATCATGGTGATTGTTTTGGACAACAATTAGCTATCACGTATCGTAAAGATTTTTTTGCACCGTTAGAAATCTCACTGTTAGCAAAAAGATTATTAAAAATTTGGACATTTATGACCGAAAATTCAGACAAATTGCTTGATGATATCAGCATTTGTTGTTTGGATGAGTATAAACAATTACTGAGTTGGTCTGTAAATCCCTTAGATACTGACAATATTCTTCCTGATTATGTGAAAAATAATATTGTCGAGAATAAAGTGTCGGATGAACAAGAAAAAATAATAAAAAAAGCGTTGGTTCAAGGGCATGGTGTAAATAATGAAAAGGCTCTGTTTGAGTATAAAACTGATTACTTAAATCACTGGTTGGAACATAACTCAGAGATAGTTCCGAATAACCCGGCTATGTTTTTTGACGGTAAGACTATTACTTACAAAGAGTTTAATGAACAGGCCAATCAGCTGGCTCATTACTTGGTAAATAAGGGTGTTAAGTCTAATGAGTTAGTGGGTATTTATCTCGAACGTTCTCCCGCCTTATTTATTGTAATGATGGCGGTATTAAAAACAGGGGCTGGTTATCTGCCGTTAAGTACAGCACTACCGGATGCGCGTTTGAAGTATATTATAAATGACAGCCAATGCCAGTGTATTATTTCAGAAAAAGCAATTTCACGTACACTTGATCGATTATTGCCAGACTGTCAAGATACTTCTGTTTGCATTATTGATGATGAGCTTTTTTATAAAAAGCTACAGGAATTACCTAAGAAAAATTTACAGCGTGAAAGACCCGTTCCCAGTGAGAATTATGCGTATGCTATTTATACCTCGGGTACAACGGGGCAACCAAAAGGTGTACTCGTTTCTCACGCTAATGTCATCAATCTTTTTCGGTCGGTGGAATATTTTAGTATTAATCCAAATAGTCGTGTTTTACAGTTTGCAGCAATAACATTTGATGCATCTGTACTTGAGTGGGGGGTAGCGTTTTACTCCGGAGCTTGTCTTTATTTGCTACCAAAGTCAGTCAATTATGATCCATGGCTATTAAATGAGCAAGTAAATCAATTAGGTATCACTCATGCTTTCTTAACACCAGGTTTATTACCTTCTTTGGATGTGAAGTATTGGAGTGGATTACAACAACTCTTTATTGGTGGAGAAGCGTGTAATATCCAGGTGGCTGAAGAATGGTCACAAAAAGTATCGTTAATCAATGTTTATGGTCCAACAGAAACTACAATATGTGCTACATTGGGTGCCTATCAAGCGGAGCAGCATAAACTACCTATTGGCAAGCCAATAAAGGGGTATTCTGCTTATGTGTTGGATAAGCAGCAACATTTATTGCCTCTGGGTGCTATAGGAGAGCTTTATATTGGTGGTAATGGTGTTACTTTGGGTTACCTTGGTCAACCGGAGCTGACCGCGAAAAAGTTTTGTTGGTTAAACCCATTTTCTGAAATATCAGCTTTTGATACTACTAAGCAGCGGTTGTATGCAACAGGTGACTTAGTGCGTTGGCTACCTGATGGCAATCTTGAATTTGTTGGAAGAACAGATGATCAAGTGAAAATTCGTGGTTTTAGAATAGAGCTAGGGGAAATTAAATGTAAACTTGAGCAACTTACAGGTGTTTGCCAGGCTGCTGTTAGCACAGAAGTTGAAGATGAGAGTCGTTGTATTATTGCATTTATAGTGTGTGAAACAGAAATAACAAAAAATGAAAGTCAGCAGGGAAAAATAGTTGATATCAAGGACGAATATAAAATTATTCAAGTCTTAAGGGAGCAATTACAGCAGAAGTTACCAGAGTATATGCTACCTTCAAAGTGGTATATTGTTGATAAGCTTCCGTTAAACGTGAATGGTAAAGTGGATTATCGGGCTTTGTCATTGATGGTAGAGAAAAAACAACGAGTATCACCGACTAATATGTGTGACCTGTTTTCGAATGATACTGAACGACGCATTGGTGAAATTTGGCAAATGCTATTACCACACCAGTCAGCGATGAAGACAACAGATAATTTTTTTCGTTTAGGTGGTCATTCATTACTGGTTATGAAAATGGTAGGTGCTATACGAAATATATTTTCGGTAGATCTTCCAGTAAGTCATGTTTTTGCAAATCCAAGCATTAAAGGTATTGCTGAAGAGATTCTTCGTGCTCAGAGTGAAGTGAATAGCAAAGAGGTCATGACATCAGCCGATAGAACTAAAAAACTTTATGCATCTTATGCACAACGGAGTTTATGGTTTCTTGATCACATGGAGCAGGGTAGTACGCATTATAATATGCCTGCGGCTTATCATATTCGAGGGTCGATTGATGATAATGCTTTAAATTATGCGCTGACTCAAATTATTACCCGCCATGAAACGCTGCGAACTCAGTTTGTGCTTGAACAGGGTGACGTTTTACAAACAATTTTGCCACCACCTCATGAAAATCTAATTCAGGTGGTTAACTTAGTCAGAGACTCTCACAACAAAAAAAATTGCACAGATAAACTGTGGAATGAAGTTAATAAACTTCGATATGAAGAAGTGTTTCAATCCTTTAATTTAACTGACGATCGCTATTTAGTTAGAGTTAAGCGGTTAGATCTTGGCGAAGAAAACGGCCATGTATTATTAATTACATTTCATCATATTGCCGCTGATGGTTGGTCTGTAGCACTCTTTATTCAAGAGCTACAGTTTTTTTATCAACAGTATTTTGAGAAGCATCCTGAACAACGTTTACCATTACCTTTTCAGTATGTGGATTATTCGGCCTGGCAGCGGCAGTGGCTTATGACGGATGATGCAAAAAAACAAGCAGATTATTGGCAGCAACAGCTTACTGATTTACCAAAGTTGCATCAGTTACCTCTTGATTACAGTCGGCCTGATCGTTTACAACATAAAGGAGGGTTGTTTCACGCAAAAGTATCACTCGAAAAACTAACACAGTTGCAACAACTATGCGAACAGCAGGGAGTCAGTGTATTTAGTGGTGTTTATGCGCTATTTACTGCATTTTTATATCGTTTTACCGGTGAACAGGATGTGGTTATGGGTACCCCTATGGCCAATCGTGATAACCCAGCATTTAGTGAGTTAATTGGTTATTTTGTTAATACTGTCGTTTTACGATGGCGAGTCAATGGGTGCCATACCTTTAATCAATTACTCAACGAATCAATGCAGGTTGTACAAGGGGCTTATACACATCAGCATTATCCTTTTGAACGTGTCGTTGAATTGATTCAACCTGAGCGTTCGTTAAGTTTTCACCCGCTATTTCAAATTATGTTAACGGTTGAAGATGATGAAAATACGACCTTTAGCTTGGGAGGTCAGCATGCTACAGCATTACCCTATCCAGAGTTACCTGCCAAGTTTGATTTAAGTTTGCAATTAACCAAAAATGCTGAAGGTGCGGATCTGCTGTGGGAATTTAATCGTGAGCTGTTTAGTGAAGGAACGATTGCACAATTTAATCAGTGCTTTTTACAGTTATTTCAACAATTGACGACAACTCCAGACCAAGCATTAGACCAATGCTTATTACACTCAGAAATTCAACAGCAGCAGTGGTTAACTCAACAGTTTGACCAATGGTTATTGACGTATCCAAAAACGATTTGCGACTTATTTAATTCACAGTGTCACGCTCAAAGTAATTATATTGCCGTACAAGCAGGTAATAATTCAATCACTTATTTGCAGTTACAAACTTGTGCTTTACGTTTAGCAGAGCAGTTGGTGGCTTGTGGTATTCAATCAGAAGACACTATTGGTGTATTAACGCATCACTCTATAGATTGGATCGTCGCTATGTTGGGTATTTGGTATGCTGGTGGGATTTATGTGCCACTTGATCCAAAGTACCCTGATGAACGATTACATTTTATATTACAAGATGCCGAAATTAAGCATATTATTTCAGAGCCTGCTTTAATGACTCGAGGACACCGTTTAATAACTTCGTCTGATGGCCTACTGAATACCAGCGATGCATTAACGGATTATGCTTTGATTAAATCTAAGGATGAAGTATGTGGTTTGATGAATAGTATTAAAACGCAGGAGCATATTAATATAAAACAGCTGGCCTATATTATTTATACGTCGGGTTCAACAGGTATACCTAAAGGTGTGTTGATTGAGCATCACTCTTTTGCTCGACATATACAGGAAATGATTGACTGGTATCAGCTCAATGGCACTGACCGTGTATTGGCCTTTGCCAATATTGGTTTTGATGCGTCATTAGAACAAGCATGGGAGGCACTTGGCGTTGGGGCTACGTTAGTCATGCGTGAGGAATCATTATGGTCGGCAGAGGCTTTTCGTCAGTGGCTGATCACTCATCAAATAACGCATATTGATATTCCTCCCGTTTATGCGCAGGAAGCATTTAGCCCTGTATTACAGGATATTGAGTTTTGGCAACGGCAAACTCGATTGGCTCGAATTGTTGTGGGCGGGGAGGCATTGAATGCTCATTTTGCACAACAGTGGGCTGCCAGTGTGGCAGTGAGTCATTGTGATTTGTTAAATGCCTATGGACCTACAGAAGCAACAATAGCTGCCAGTATTTATAAGGTACCAGCAGGCTTCAAGGGAGAAAATGTACCTATTGGCCAGGGCTTATCGCATGTACAGTTAGTGGTGCTGGATGGTCAGCAACGTGTTGTTCCTGAAGGGGCGGTTGGCGAATTGTATATTGGTGGAGAAGGGGTCGCGAGAGGTTATTTAAATCGTTCTTCTCTTAATGAGACAAGTTTTATTCATTATAGCTTTGCTGATAATAATAAGCTGCGTCTATATAGAACTGGGGATTTAGTCAGGGTATTAGCGGATGGCAATATCTGCTTTTTAGGTCGTGCAGATAATCAGGTCAAACTGCGTGGTTATCGAATTGAACTTGGGGAGATAGAGTCTGCGTTGACAGAGCAAGCAATGGTTAATCAGGCTTGTGTTGTGTTGCATGCGCCGAATACACCACAAGCGCAACTCGTGGCTTATATTATTCTTAATAATCCAGTTAAATGCGACGATAATCAAGCAGTGGATGTGGAAAAAACAGATGTCATCACTGCATTAAGAATGAAATTGGTTGAGCACTTACCAAGCTATATGGTTCCTGCTGCTTATATCATTATTGATGCTTTACCATTAACAGTTAATGGCAAAGTTGACCATCACTTATTACCAGATCCTAAACAGAGTGATTTCTATATTACCCAAGAATATACGGCACCTACCGACACATTAGAGATTTCACTGTGTGAGATTTGGCAGCAGTTGTTGGGACATAAGCAGTTAAGTATTACGGCTGACTTTTTTGAGCTTGGCGGACATTCAATGTTGGCGGTGAAAATGGTCTCAGAAATAAAGCAGCGCTTAAATGCACAAATCACCGTGCAAACTGTTTTTGCCTATCCCACCATACAACAGTTAGCACGTTATTTACACCTGCATACGCTGGATGAAGCGGGTGGACAGGTTATTAGCAAACAGGTAAATGAGCATTGTTTGAGTGTGGATAACGTTGTTGCTGATGACTGGTTATTGCGGGCTAAAAACCAGTTACGCCCAATAAATAAAATGGACAACAGTTTTTGTGTAGGAACATTAAAATATGCGTTATTAACGGGTGTTACTGGTTATGTTGGTGGTCATTTATTGCACCAGTTGTTAGTTCAAAATGATCATATACACTGCTATTGTTTGGTTCGTGCTGAAGATGAGTTCAGTGCTTTAGTTAGAATTAAAACACACTTACAGGACTATGGTTTATGGCAACCAGAATTTGTTGACCGAATTTCTGTTTTAGTAGGTGATTTATCGTCACCCAAACTAGGGTTGACGGATTTACAGTGGGATACGCTATCAAGTGAACTGGATTTAATTCTTCATAATGGTGCACATGTTAATCACTTATTACCCTACACGTGTCTGGAAGCGGCAAATGTTGGCTCAACATTTGAACTGCTATCTTTAGCTGTAAAACGTCCAGCATGTCGGTTTGTTTTTATTTCCACTTCAGGGGTATTCAATACGGCAGCCAAACACCCTTACAATGAATTATCTTCTATTTGTGAACAGCAACATGTACAAAATGGTGGGTATTTAGCCTCCAAATGGGTGGCAGAGCAGCTTGTTGAAGAAGCTTACTCTCAAGGTATGAATGTACAGCTAATACGCTTAGGAAGGGTTGGAACACCTGCTATACATCCACACTTGGGCAATACGACAGATGTTATTGCCCGCTATTTACAAAGTTGTTTAATGCTTAAATGTGTTCCTATGCTGTCTTTTACAGAGCATTTCATTCCTGTTGATTATACGGCAGCAGCTATAGTCACATTAAGCCAGCAAAGTGTTTCTGAACATGTTTTTCATTTACTAGGTTGCCAACAAATAGACTGGAATTCGCTTTTAGCTGATAAGCCGGGCTTGAAAACAATTAGTTTGGCTGAGTGGCAAGTTAAAGCAGAGGCGTGGATATCATCTGGAAAAGAGCTGCCTTTTGCACCCTACCTGTTTAGTGGGTTAATAGATGCTAAGGTTGATCAGGCTATAGAGGTCACCGAACAGCAGACGCAATGCTTATTACATCAGTTAGGCTTGCAACAACCCCTGCTGTCAAAAGAAGCACTATCTGCTTATCTAGAGGCTCAGTCTGTGGTTATTTCACAGAGAATGGCTTGCCACCAACAAGAAAATGAGTCAACCCATTATGCGACAGAGGAAATTGAAGAAGATCAGTTGTCTATGATTTAACATGAAGCTTTAAGGCGCTTCAATGCGCCTTGGCAAAATTGCTAAACCTTACTGGATACAGTAAGGTTGGTGCTATGTGGATATATAACAACTGCCTTTTTTAGTCTTTGGATAACAATGACCACTACAGCATTAGCCCCGATGAAAGTTCTTACCATTCCTGTTACACCTTTCCAGCAAAACTGTTCTTTAGTCATTTGTCAGCAGACAAAGCGTGCCGCGTTAATTGATCCTGGTGGTGATACAGATATTTTAAAACGAGCCGTTGACGAAACGGGGGCGGTTATCGAAAAATTGTTACTGACTCATGGACATTTGGACCATGTGGGAGGCACCGCCAGCCTAGCAGAGCACTATAATGTGCCGATTGAAGGGCCTCATGAAGCGGATCGTTTTTGGATTGATCAATTATCGATGCAAGCCTCAATGTTTGGTTTTCCACCTGTGAGGAGCTTCCAGCCTGATCGTTGGTTACAGCAAGGGGATGAAGTACAAGTAGGTGCACTGAAATTTCAAGTATTGCATTGTCCAGGACATTCGCCAGGCCATGTAGTCTTTTTTCAAGCGGAAAGCAAGCTGGCGTTTGTGGGAGATGTACTGTTTGCAGGGTCTATTGGACGAACTGATTTCGCTCAAGGCGACTTTGATACTTTAATCCATTCAATTAAATCTGTACTTTTCCCGTTGGGTGATGATGTAGAATTTATACCCGGTCATGGGCCCAACTCCACATTGGGAAGAGAACGTCGCACCAACCCTTTCGTGAGTGGTCAGTTTGGTTGAGCTGATACATCCTTTTTAATTAAGGTGCTCTTAACATGTTCTTTGAGGATAAGGGCACCTTGTCGCTACAGCATTTTGTGATTTCCCTTGATAAATAAGCAACTTTACTCACGTTAGTTCACGTTTTTGTATGTGAATGCTAGCCATCATGTCTATTTTTTGGAAACTTACCGTGGTTTAAATACCCTTTAGTCACTGATGCGGGGTTGTGTCAGTTTAGGGATGAAGAAGGGATTTAAAAACCCATAGTTCACGTAACAATACACGTAATAGTAGTAATCACGGATTCAAATGCATGATGGACTCAAATCCTGCCCTAGCGATTGCAGTTTTTGCACATAATGAAGCTGCTCGTATCACTACCTGCTTAGAAAGCATTCGTATCAGTATTATCAATTCACCACACAATGCGTTGCCTGAAGGGGCATACCAGTGTTATGTGCTGGCAAATGGTTGCACTGATAACACGGCACAGGTTGTTGCAGAGTATCAGCAGCAACATTCATGGGTAAATCTAGTGGATATCAAGGAAGGTGATAAATCAAATGCCTGGAATGTGTTTGTTCATGAAGTCGTGGCAGAGGCTGAAACTTACATTTTTTTGGATGGGGACTGTGAGGTCGTAGGCGATTCTCTATACCAGTTATATCAGTATCAAAAAGCGCATCCTAAAAAGAATGCACTGGCAGCGATACCAATGGATGTGGGACGGGGAACTAAGCAACAGACCATTACAATGATTACGCGTGGTGGTTTGGCAGGTAATTTATATGCATTACCACACCAGTTTGTGAAACGTGTGCGAGATGAAAATATCAAACTACCTGTGGGTACGATTGGTGAAGATAGCCTGGTTGGTGCACTAGCATGTTTTGATCTTGATTTAACAAGAGGCTGGGACAGAACGCGAATAGGTGTCTGTGAGTTGGCACGTTTTACATATAAACCAATGAATTGGCTATCCTGGCAGGAGTGGAAAGTATACTACCGGCGTAAACAGCGTTATAGCATTCGTCACTGGCAAAATAAAATGATAAAAGCCATTTTAACGACTAAAGGTCCACAATACTTACCTGAACATGTGAAGTTCATGTATCAACATTATTTGCAAGAAATACAGTTAAGTTGGCGTGGGCTCGATACTTACTTTGATATATTGGCCTGGCGAAAAATAAATAAGGAAACTTAGTATATAGAATGATTTTACTCAGGTTCCCGTTAATATGTCGTAATGATTAACAGCAAGGTTAGACTCTGATTTCTAAAAATGGTTGACTCGGTAATAAGAGTATCAACCATTTTTTTATGGTCAAAATAAATGTTTAGCATAAAAGGGTATGCTGAATCTATAAAAAAAACTAAAAGGATTTATTGAATAGACTACGCTTATAAAACTATTTCTGTTCATAAACTAATGTTTTTCTAAAGGCTGTTGCTGTGAAGAAAAATTCTATATTAATAGACCTTCAGGCACGATGTAATCACTACGGATATTGTTTGACTTTCACATTATGTGTTTATTTTTCTGGTGATGCTTATTGTAAGGCGAATCCCCTGACAGCCTGTCATACTTTACAAGCGACTTCTTCTTTTGTTGGTTCTGTGACCTTTATAAAACAGGGGGCGGATTGGGTTTTAATGCAAGGGGTGATTGATAGCTCTATTGTAAAAAAAGTTCAGGCATTAGTGAGTGATGAGTCAATAAAACTTATTGTGATGGGCTATGTACCAGGCTCAATTGATGATGAGGCGAATCGACAGGCTGGGGTAATCATAAGAAAGTCTGGTATTACACTGTGCGCAACTGCAAAGAGTACCATCATTTCAGGCGGCGTAGATTTTTTTCTCGCGGGCAAGCAGCGTTACATCCATTCTGACGCTCGATTGGGGGTGCATTCCTGGCAAGGTGTGAGTGGTAAACAAGGTTGGGAGTTTACTGCCGAGTCCTCTGAACATCAAAGTTTTTTAGCATATTATCAACGTTTAGGGATTAGTGAAGCCTTTTATTGGTTTACCTTGAATTTTCCTTTTGAAACCGTCTATTGGTTAGCACCTAGTGATATTTATTATTGGTCTATTGCAGAGATTATGTGATTCTTTATACCGCTGGCAATTTATTATAATTTGAGGGTAATGCCCATGAAATTCAGGTTATGGCAAATAAAAAAGCATTTTTTACATTATCTACTATGTCTTTTTTTATTTGGAGGAATAAATGTCAATGCGGCTGTGAGTGAAACAGTTGAACAAACACAGCAGAAGCAAGAGTCCATTAAGCAGTACTGTAATAAAGCGATGAAAAATATGAAGCATTACATGCCTAATATACTCGATAAAGCAAAAAAAAGAGCAGCAAAACAAGGTGTAGATTTAACAAAGGATAAACAAGTTCAACAGCTAACACTGGCTATTACTAATAGCAACGAGCTGCATAATATGACTTTAGACTGTCAAGCACGTTGGAAAAAATATCAACTTTCTGCAGTTTGTATGGCTGGTGCCGATAGTGAGTCAGCTTTTGCGTTGTGTATTCCCAAACTACCTGAGTAATAATACCTGATACCCTTCATAAATCATTTTTATGATTATTGCTAGCCTTTGACAATCAGGCTAGCCTCATTAAACAATGTTGTTGGTATAAAATGCTATATAAAAAGTGTCAGCAGGCATTTGAAAAGTTTTTCACGGATGTTTCTACTAAGTGATGTGAATCGTTGTTTTGATGGAATGTATTCAGCGAGCTTATAAAGTGCTGATTGAGTACGGTATTAGGACGTAATGTTTGTAGATGATGTATTGCTTCATCAAGCGTGTTAAAACGATCAATTGCTAGCCAATAAGCAATAATCATGGCAGCACTACGAGAGTAACCAAGTGCACAATGGACTAAAACTTGATAGCCCTGTTGTTGGTAATGACGAATAAATTGAGTGGCCTGGATGTATTGTTCATTATTAGGTGGGGTAAGGTCCATGATGGCGATGGATAAATAAGGTACTTGTGGATTTATAAGTTGAAAATGCTCACTATACTCACTTGCTAAGTCAATCATTGCTAGAGGTTTCAGTGCTGATAAAGCATTTAAATCTCTTGTATTCAGTTTTCGACCAATGGCTAATTGAGTATCTACAATTTGATAAGCGGGTTGATTTTTTGTGTACCAAAACCATGAAAGTAAAGCGCCTAAGTGATAGGGAAAAAGTAACCAGCGAGCTGCTGGTTGAAGTTTACCTCGATTTTTTTGAAAAATATTTGCACCCAATCCAGCATAGCCAAGACTAATAATCAGTAGCGAGCAAGCAGGCCATAAAAAAATAAGTGTGGCTGGAGGATTGATAAAAGAAAGTCCTACACACAAACATGCCGACAAACCATAAATGATACTATAGCGCGAATTGATCAATCCTTGCCATTGCCAAAAAGATGAACTATTTCGGCTAGTCAGGTGGGATTGCTGATTTTCGTTGTTGATGGTTGGAAACAGGTAGCAGCTTAGCCAACCTAGTGCTAGCCCAGTAGGAATATCAATAAAATGATGCTGATAGGTGAATAAAACAGAGACAATAATTAAACTAAACCAAATATGGATTATAAACTTAAAAAGGCGATTACAAAGGGGGAGATAGTGCAGCCAGAGAATAACTAATAATGCAATATGCAGTGAAGGTGCCTGATTATAAGGTTGATCAAAGGCATACAATAAGTTAAATAAGTCACCTAATAAGCCATTAACTTCTGGTCGTGAAAAGGCAAACTGTAGAGGGTAAATTAAAAAACAAAGTACCGCGACTAAAATAGCAAATCCTAAACGTCTGGTCAGAACAGCGAGAGCTTGCGTTGATTTACAACAAAAAAGTGATAAGGCAAAAAACAGGTCGATGCTCCAATAAGGAATAATCATCCAGGGGATGACGGGAATTGACATTTCCCACTCAAAGTATATTGAGGGTACAGGAGCTCGTAGAAAAGTTATATAGTTTGCAAGTCCATAACTGATAAAAAAAAGTGGCCCTAAAAGAGCCAGTGAAAAACATGCTTGCTTGAATACGTTTTGATTTTTCATGGTAATTGCGGATGACACTGTGGTTTTTTTACTGCGGTTGATACACTGAAAATGCCGTGCTTTTCTATGGACATATCTACTTTATAAAAGCCAGCTTTATGAACTAATTGATCCATTTCTTGTTGAGTTCTACGCCTCATTATCCATGGTTTACCCCCTTGGTGGCTGGTTAATACTCGTGCAATCGACTCTAACTGAGGGTGCCAGGGCTGGTTGGTGTAAATTAATAAACCCTGAGGGGCGAGGATAGAATATAACGCATGTAAAGAGCCCATCACTGCATCATTGTCACTAAAAAGTTCGTATAACCCTGAAACGATTATAATTGAGGGACGGAAGCTAAGTTGTTCTATCGCTTGTGCATCAAATGCATCTCCCCGTTGAAACTGGGCTTGTGATGATAAATTGAGTTCAGCTATACGTTGTCGTCCTTGTTCGACATTCGCTTTTGAATAATCTTGTAAAAATACATGTAATGGTTGGTTTTGGTAGCGTTGAATGACATCCAACACATAGCGTCCATGACCTGCAGCGACATCAAGAATAGCTACTTCTTTAAGCTGTGTGAGCTGTTGCTCTATCGCATCATTTAGGACTTCTTCAATCAGTTTTCGTCGTAGCCTAATACCACGCCATCCAATAGCGTTAAGATAACACCAGTCTATCCATTTACCGACCAGGAATTTTCCTGCTGGTTTATTGGCGTAGACATAATCAAGCATACGTCCAGAATCAAAGCCATCTTGAATACCAATGCGAATGCCATCACTCAGAGAACCAACAGAATAGAGTAATTTCTGCTGTAATTTAAACCACCAAAATTTAGGGTTGGTTTTAGGTAAAGGTTTTAAAAGTCGTTGGTACTCTTCATAGGTATAGCCCTGTTTATCCGCATTGGTAAGATCGATGTCTGGAGTAGGCCGGGCTAATAAGTCTTGAATAAACATCCGTGTTTTTGCAATAGGTAAATGGCGGTTGATTTCATTGAAGGTATCATGAAAAAAACCAGGAAAAACTTGCATTTCTTTTCGTAAGTTAGGTAAGTGATTATAAAAGTGGCGTTGAGCATGTTGTTTGACAACAAAATCAGCCCCAGAACAAAGTAGCAAGGTTGGAGCCGTGATTGCGCCTGCATCTTGTATTAATCGAGTACCTGCATCGTATAAATCAACCAAGACATTGACAGCAATTGCAGGGCATATTAGTGGATCATTGTCATATTCAATTATTTTTTCTGGATCATGAGTGAGTAGACGCCCTTTGACGTAGCTGCTGATAAACGATTTGGGGCGGTACTTTAAGAGGAGCCGTAATGCTGGAATGGCGAAGGGTACATAGAGCCGAACGCGTAGTGCAGGACTACCTAAGATCAAACCGCGAATCGCTGGAGCATAGTCATGGACCCAGGTACTGGCAATGACACTACCCACGCTATGGCCAAGAATAATCATTCGGTCCATTGAAATTTGGTAGTCCTTTTCGATATGGCGAATAAAGCTATCAGCATCTTTGACGAGTTCATTCAGGTTGTTCGCATATCCTCGCTCACCTGGCGATAATCCATGGCCACGGGCATCCCAGGCAAACAGGTGAAGGGTAGGGATATTGAGTTGATCGACCATTTCTTGCCAACGCCCTGAGTGTTCATGTCCTCGATGAAAGAGGATAATGGCGTAGTGTCCAGTTGGGTGAGGGGGCCAATACCGGTAAAACAGTTGTGTGTTATCCCAGCTATTGAAGTTACGTTCTAACGGTGCACGTGTCATGAGTGGATCTCCCTCTACCGTTTTCTTTGCAGGTAAAAAAGCTGAATGGAAATAAGTATGTGATGTGATTCATAGTTAGGCCAGTTTCTCCTAACTTTGCTGGAAGAGCCACTGGGGATAGATAACCTCTCACCTCATACCGTCGTAAGTATCACTATATAATACCTTAATCAGGATGCTGTGCTATAAGTCTTTTAGTGATTACAGTGCATTTAACTTTAGCGCACCATAGAACAGCCCTTTAAGGAGAGGTCCTAATGCATCAGGTCATTGCAAAGGTAAGTGATTCACTGACAGATTTTCATGATCATGTAGCTTGTCATTTACAGGAAGGTGATTTAATTTTTATTTCGATCAAAAGTGCATTATACAAGCAGGTTGCACAAACGACGAATACTTGGACATCCCACGTAGGTATTGTGATTCGGGAAAACAATGAATGGTGGGTAGCAGAAAGTGCCGTTCCTTTTAGCCGAAAAACACGATTAAAAAAGTTTTTAAAAAGAACCGTGGGTACGCAAGTTTGTATACGTCGTCTTAATGGAGGTTTATCAAGAGAACAGTTATTGCTACTGAAAGCAAGCATTGATAGCCGTATGGGAATTTTGTATCACTTAGGTTTTGATTTTAATGCTAAACGACAATATTGTTCTAAATTTGTCCACCATGTATATGCTGAGGCGTTAAATTTGAAGCTGGGTAAAGTAGTAACATTTGAAGAATTATTAAAAAGTAACCCAGATACAAATTTATGGTTTTGGCGGTTATGGTATTTTGGTCGTATTCCTTGGAACCGAAAAACACTCACACCTCAAAGTCAGTTAGTTGATCAACAGTTAGAAACCATTTTATTATCTGAAAACTAGGCCACTTATTTTTCAACAATATGAATCAAAAAGTCAGGTTCATTGGTATGGTATACCTCTTTAAAGTCACCCAATGTTTTTTTGTATTTGAATCCTGCTCCGTTTAGAAGTGCTACCATTTTACTAAAACGGAGTGGGTGAAGGTTAAGATGATGCTGAGTGCCATCAGAAAAAGCATAACGCAAACGAAGTAGTTGCTCGTCAATATAATCTGGTTGAATTGAGACGCTTTTTCCACAGTAGTAGTACTGGTGTGCCGCGTTGAATCCCGTATCCAAAATAGCATCGTAATTTCGTTGATCTATAATCAGTATGCCATTATGTTTTAAGCAACGATAAAATTCTGCTAAAGCATTTTTTTGGTCGTTTTCTTTAAAAAGGTGAGTGAATGAGTTGCCTAAACAAATAATTGCATCAAATTTGTCATGAATGGTGCGGTTTAGCCATCGCCAATCGGCTTGGGTTACTTTTAAGTGGAGACCATATTGCTTTGCATTGTTGCATGCTTTTGTCAGCATATGAGTGCTGCCATCTGCACTTATTACATCAAAACCGGCGTTTAAGAGTTGAATAGAGTGAAAACCAGTGCCTGTTGCGACATCAAGTACTCGTTTTACGCCATATTCATGTAACGTATTTATAAAAAAATTTCCTTCACTTTGCTGGCGACGTTTCCAGTCGATGACCTCATCCCATTTATCAACGAAATCAACTTTATACTCTTGTTGATAGTGGTTCATGTCGTCATCAGGCGTTAGGTGCGAAGAAGTGGTAACAGTAAAAGTGTTGGCACGTGTTGACCGTGTAGCCAGCGGAGTCATTTGACACCTCCTTGGTATCTAGAGCACTATCCTTTGCAATTGATTGCTTTGTCCGGTTTTATTATGGAGCGTTATATCGATAACAAAAAAATTATGCTTCATGGACTAAGCACTGTACAACGTTTGACTATTCTAGCGAAAACAAAGCGAATAGTATCGCTTAATTTATGTAAATCAATTATGAAAGGTTATGTGAAAGAATTTAGAAGGTTTAGACTGGTTTAATGTTGGTGGTGTTCACCGTCCTTGGCTATTAAGGCAATAATAAGATAGGTTCTAATTTATGCCGTATTTATTGAGTATTTTTTGATAGTCATCAGTTGTTTTGAAAGCACTCAATGCCTTATTAAATTTTTCCATAATCTGTAAACCACGTGAGTCATGTTTATTAAACATTAAATGAAGCTGGGCATGGTTAAATGGCTTCTTCAGTGTCGCAAAGCGTTGTTTGGCGTCAGGGAATTTTTTAAGTAATAAATTCCAGCCAACTAATTCTGCAAGTGGTAAAAAGTCGTGCTTGCCTGCAGATAGTTCGATAAAAGCCGTTTCTTCATCTTTTGCCAGGCTTACTTGTAAGTTAGCGGCACGTAACTTTTCTTCATCAGAGTAACCGTTCGGAATAATCATACGGTATTGCGTAAAGTCTGCTAATGACTCCCACTGGTGAGGTGGAGATTGGATATTATCTTTAACATAAAAGAAAACAGTATTTGAGTCTGCAATGGGGTCTGAAAAAGCAAAGTATCTTTCTCGCTTTTTATTATGATAATAAGGATAAATGGCCCTTACCTTACTATAACGTAAATGTGCTTCACAACCACGCCAGGCCATGAATTTAACGTTAGGCGTGAGTTTCATTTGAGTCTCAAAGGTTCCTTTAATAATTTCAGTGATAAATCCATTGCCTGGCTCAAATTCAGTGACATAAGGAGCCCATTCACCGGTGGCTAATTGGATGGTATCGCTTTGGTAGCTATAAGAAACGAGTGGGGTGAGAGAAAAACAGATTCCTAAAAGTACTTTTTGCAGCGTACAGCGCATATTACAGCTCTCCTCTGTTAAGCACTTGAATTCTTTTTATTTATGTGTGCTATTTCGGATAATACGTATGCAGAGAGCAGTTTTCTACAGAAAGGTTAGAATAATTTGTAATAACAATGGATGAATATTATTGACCACTGGCAACGTCCAGCCATTGGTTGGTTTCCTGAATCGCGTTGATGTATGCCTGATTTAAATCGGATAGACCTGCTTGGATAGACTCTAACGTTGAAAATTGAATGTAGTCCCATAATGCTTGTTGATAATAGGAAACCGCTAAAATGGTTTGTCCAAGTTGACCTTCGTAATTAAGAATGGCTGACTTTAGTCTGGCGTCGATAGGAAGTTTATCAAGTACATCAGCCTTAGGTTGGTCAAAGAATGCATCAATTAAAGACAATAAACCGCCTAGGAAGTAAGGGGCGGCGGGAACCTTTAAGTGATGTTTTGCTAACCATTCACACATGCTGGCACGGGTCAGAGCCATCTGAGAAAGGATAGAAGGTTTTTCTTGCAAATGACTTAACGATAATAAAGTGACAAAGTTACGAACTCTATCAAGCCCCAACTGTAGTATGGCTTGTTTTATGGAATCTATTTCTTTACGGCGGCGGTATAAAGGACTATTGACCCATTTTAAAAGTTTTATGGAAAGGGTAGGGTCTTGTTTTATAATTTGTTCAATATTTTCGATTTTACAATCGGGGTCTTGTAATTGTGCTATCAAGTTCATGACAGCCAAACTACTGGCATTAAGTTCCTTTCCTGACAAAAGTTGAGGTTTGCTGAAGAAAAAACCTTGAAATAATGAAAAACCTAATGACTTGCAAAAATGAAAAACTTCATGATCTTCAATTTTTTCAGCTAGAAGTGTGATTTGATAAGGCTTTAATTGTTGTATTATTTGCTCAATTTCATTCGGACTTAAATGCAATACGTCGACTTTCACAATATCGATGAGTTTGAGTAGAGGCGACAGGCGTTCAGTATCAATGACATCATCCAGTGCGAGTGTAAAACCTTGTTTTTTTAAGTGCGCAATGGCTGCAAGCACGGCATCGTCCAACGGTACGGTTTCTAATATTTCAATAACCGTGTTTTCTGGAGATAAGGAGGGAGGGTTGAGCAGCCAGAAGCGAGTAAAATTAATAAATGCTCTACTATTATCAGTGATTTCTTCAAGTGTGAAGGTTGTCAGCAAGCGATCAATTAATCGAGATGTTGTCTTATCGCCACTAATATCTGTTGGACCTAAGTTAGCATCACGAAATAATAGCTCATAGCCTTGAATTCGATAGCTAGTGTCAATGATAGGCTGGCGTGCCATTAATATTTGTGTTGTTTCTTCATTCATACTGCGAATCTCTAATACACGAAAAAATATAGCACATGAGGATGCTCAGTCTGAGAAATATGGGGGGTAGGAGACAAGAGGTATCAAATTAGCTCTTAGTTTGTGGTTAATATTCTGGACACTGTTTGGCAACTTGATGGAATAAATCATAGCTATACTGTTTACAGGTGTTTGTTGAATGAACACTACCTCAAGTTTGCTGCATGCAGGGTGAGTGTGTGTAGGACAACAACTCATTAAGCAAAATGGGGCAGAGGATGGACGACCCCATAAAGATGTGGCAAGGAGCTATCACATGACTACATTTCGAGAGTGCTTTCAAGAATCTCCTCCCATGGACTCGGAGGAAAGAGACAGTATTCGATACCCAACAGAAAGAGAGATGGAGTCTTTGTTTGAGCAGTTTCAGCACTTGCCAAATCATCAAGCGCGGCAGCATTTTTTACAGCAAAACTTTCCTTACCACTGGTTACCTGACGATTTGTTAGAGTGGCTAGTGGATGAATGGCGTTATCGCCTTCCTCCTGATCATCCTATGTTGGAAGCTTTTATGAATCCTAAGGTCGATTGGCAGCAGTTAGCTGTATTAGCTAGATCTTATGGATTTAATCAGTTCTATGATCAATTGGTGACATTGTTAAGTTACCAACGCCAAGAATAAGCCATCATTTGTTTCAACAGCCTGCTTGGTTTTTGTTTAGTAATTGAAGTTGATTGTTGAGGCTTGATTATCACGAATATGTTGGTAGAGCGTTTCTCGAAGCCACTTGTGCCCAGGGTCACTTTCATACCGTTGATGCCAAGTCATCAGATAGGTAATGGTATCGATGGTAATGGGAAGAGGTAGCATGGCGAGTGGATAGTTTTGTACAGCATGTCGTGCAAATATATGGGGACAGGTAAATACCAGGTCACTATTTCGGGTAATTTCCAGCGCAGCATGGAATTCTGGTACCTGAACTACAATTCGGCGAGATTTATTTTGTTTGGCCAGGGTGATATCAAGTGCCCAGCGGTCATGCCCTTCACAGGAAGCCTGCACGTGGGAGAGTGATAGGTAATCGGCAATTTGCCATGAAGGCTTTGACAGGATGGGATGATCCTTGCGAACTAAGCAAACAAAATGGTCTTCGTGATCTTCTAATAAATGTTGAAATTTTACACCAGGTGGGATGGGTTCCAGTTGGTGGCGAGAATCTATAGCGTTCTCTCTCGCGGTAATGCCAAGGTCAATTCGTCCTTGAGCAATCGATTGAAGTGACTCTTCAGACCAGTCTTCAAAAGTAAGTACCATGTTGGGAGCTGCTTGTAGCAGGGGGGCAAAGAAACTTGGTAAGAAAAGCTGATAGGCACTATCCACTGTTACAATAGTAAAGTCTCGTTGAGTTGTGGCGGGATCAAACTTGGGTGGTTGAATAAGCTGCTGAATATCTTGTAAGGCACTGGCGAGCTGCGGTTGTAGGCTTTCGGCACGGGGTGTCGGTCTTAAACCATGTGCAGAGCGTATAAAAAGAGGATCTTCAAAAAGATCGCGTAGTCGAGCCAGTGTTTTACTCATGGCAGATTGGGTGACATGGAGGCGTTTGGCTGCCTTACTGACGCTCTGCTCTTCCAGTAATACTTGAAGATTAATTAGCAAGTTCAGGTCATATCGTGATAGTTTATCTAGCTTCATGGCTGTGATATTCCATGGCGGAAATATTACCTTGAATATTAGTCATTTGAATTCATATCTTAATCGTACTAAATTGAACGCGCAACCACCTCGTGTGAGTTGATTTTTTTTAACCTCTTTCTGCTTAAAAACTGCAACATGAAGTCTAAAGTTGTAAGTCAATTTTTTGTAGCGGCCCTCGTGCCGCTTGTTTTGTTTGGGCCAATGGGTATTGATATTTACCTGCCCTCTATGGCGTCACTGGTTGATTACTTCCACACTGATGCAAACCAAGTGCAATACACATTGAGTGTGTTTTTATTCACGGTGGGTATTGGGCAGTTGGTTGTGGGTCCGTTATGTGATCGTTTTGGTCGGCGGCCAGTCGTGCTTGTTGGTATTGTTGTGTATTTGCTTTGTAGTCTGGCCGCTGCCTGGGCTCCTACAATAAACTGGTTAATCACAGCGAGAGCTTTACAGGGTATCGGAAGTTGTTGTGCCTCTGTCGTTGCCTTTGCTGTGGTTAGAGATGTGTTCTCTGCAGCGCAGGGTGCGAAGATGTATAGTTATCTTAATGGTTGCGTTAGTGTTGCTCCAGCGCTGGCGCCCATGTTAGGCGGCTTACTCGCTACTCAGTGGGGATGGCAGGCAAACTTTTATTTCTTAGCCTGCTTTGCCGGTATCATAGGTATTATGGTTTGGTGCTGGTTGGATGAAACCCGGCCCAGTGATACCGAGGCTGTGCGTTGGCACTGGCGACCCTATTGGGAAATTCTTCAACATCGACGTTTTCAATTTTACTGCTACTGCTGCATGGTTGCATTAGGCATGATCTGTAGTTATGTATCTGTGGCTAGCTTCATCATGATTGAAACGTTAAAGCTCACCCAGATTCAGTTTGCCCTCTGCTTTGGTGCAAATGCATTGGTTATTATGGCATCTAGCTTTTTAGTTGCCCCCAAGCTTATGACCTACTTAGGGCGTCACCGCTGTGTGATGTTGGGTTGTTTACTGATTGTTATTGCTGGGGTACTCATGCTACTTGGGTTCATGGCACAAGGCACCACTTTAGTCGGATTTTTATTACCTGTGATGGTGGCGGGTTGTGGCTTTTCGTTGATATTAGGTTCGGCTGCGAGCTATGCATTAGCACCCTTTGGCAAAAGTGCGGGTACAGCTTCTGCAACACTAGGCTGTTTACAGATGGTCATGGCTTCTGCGGCAAGTATTATTACTGTGCAGATGCCTTTCCCTCATGTTATGTCGCTGGCGCTGGTGATGATTACCTTAGCTATTATTCCATTATTAATAAGTAAAAGCTGGTTAGGCCAAGCAATGCCTGTGGAAAATCATAGCTGCGCATAAATTATTTTTTTACTGAATGCCTTACCATTAAGCCGTACTCTTATTCAGGGTACGGCTTTTTTTTAAGCTTAACAAATAGGCAAATAGCAATTTTCTTTTAAAAAATAAAAGCCCAATCAATAACGTAATATGTCTTGTTATTACTTCTGCAGTACCAAGGTAACCTGACTATAATTGATTCACATGATTTGTAAGCGTGATGTTACTGAACATGTGATTTATGATGTGCAGTTGTTACAACGAAGTAAAAATTAATCAGGTTCACCCTATATGGCCTGAAAGATAATTGTTTGTAATTAATTTTTTAAAGGAGTGCAGGTAACTTGCAGTAGGGAAACATCAGGGTATCCCTGGAGCAGTAAGCTTAATGAGTTTTTCTCAGCAATTATTAAATAAGCTTCATTATTATTTGTGCTGTATGAAGCTGATACAGTGCATATTTCTGTGGCTTTTGGTGCTTCAATGTGTAGTTGTGCCCTTGTTTTCTCCCTTAGTGGCTTTTGCTGCTGAACCTATCTCACTTCACCATGTAAAACTCAAGATTAATGGTCCTCATCAGTTTGCTTATGCGGGCTATTATGCGGCTATAGATAATGGCTATTTTCGTGCATTTGGTCTTACCGTGACGATTGAAACTGGGGACTCGGACCATGATGTCATTAACCTTGTCAGCAATCAGCAAGCTGAGTTTGGCGTTGCCGGTGCCAAACTTATTCAAGCACGGTTGGCGAATAAACCTGTTTTATTATTGGCCAATCTGTTCAAGCAAACCCCAAAGGTGATTGTATTAAAAGGAATAGATAAATCACCTCAAGCGTTAAAAGAGCAGCGTTTAGCGGTTGAGAATCCGTATAACCTTGACTTGGTGACACGTGTTTTTTTATACCAACAAGGGATTCCTTTGGACCAGGTCAAACTTGTCGTGGAGCAAAATCCTCTACAAGCCTGGCAACAGGGAAAGATTGCCGGATTTACGTCAAGGTTGGATCAGTTAGCCGAAGTAGAAGCATTGAAAATACCTCATACAGTACTGCGTATGAGCGATTGGGGAATACATTTTTATGAAGGAAACTTATTTACCTCTGAAGCTTATGTCTCCAAACACCCGCAATTAGTGAAAGACTTTATCGCCGCTTCACTTCGTGGTTGGCAATATGCATTAAAGCATCCCAAAGAGACTGCACAGCTCATTCATCAGCGTTATTCACCCCAGGTCAGTGTAGAGAAACTTATGCAGCAGGCTGATGCTTTAAAAGAAATTATTTTAGAAAAAGGAGAGCTTGAGATTGGCAGTGCAGACTGGGGGGAATTGCGTAAGATGGGTCGAGCTTTACTGGCGATGGGCGTGTTTGGCTCTGATATGCAGCTAAATGAAATGTTATTTGAGAGCTTGCAGGGGAAGCAGGTACGTTTGGCATCACTCGAATGGCCTCCATTTGTGGGGAATACACTTCCTGAGAATGGGATGACTTCAGCCATTGTGGTTGATGCTTTTGCGAAAGTAGGCTATCAGGTAAAGGTTGATTTTTTACCATGGACGGAAGCGGTTCGTCGAACTTCAAATGAAGAATATGATGGTTATTTCCCTGAATATTATGATCCAGAATTAGCCAAGCGTTTTATTTACTCAAAGCCTGTCGGTCAAAGTTATGTTGCACTGGCTCAGCGTAAAGCTTATCCCATCCATTGGCGAATTATTGATGACTTGGAAAAATATCGTATTGGTGTTGTAGAAGGTTATTTAAATCATCCTTTATTGGATCGAAAGATTTCTCTTGGGGAGGTTGAAACTTATAACAGTGTCGATGATGCAAGAAACTTGCAAGCGCTTTCAAAAGGTTTAGTGGATGCCAGTGTGGTTGATCCTGCAGTTTACTACTATTTAATGCAAACTCATCCTGAGTTACGTGGTAATGAGGAGTCATTAAAACTCAACCAACGCTGGCTTGGGACGCAACAATTACACATAGCTTTTGCGAATAATAGTCGAGGAAAACAGTTAAATGATATTTTTTCTCAATCCTTTTCATCGGTTACCTCTGCTAAGGAACAATTGGCGTATATCACTCAATATCAACATCAATACCCAATCTTAACTCAAGCCTTATTAACCTTAGAGGCAAGTGCCAAACAAAGGCAATTAGAAGAGGCGAATTTATCACCTGAACATCGAGGCTGGATTAGAAAAAATCCGGTGTTACGAGTACCTTTAGTCGATAACCAGCCACCATTTATATTTGAAAAGCAACCTGAGAAGTTTCAAGGGTTCATTATTGATTATATTTCACTGCTCGCAAGTAAAGTGGGTTTACGTGTTCAGTTTTTTCCACTTGATTCTGTCATGTCATTGCGTCAGCATTTTCAACAGGAAAACTATTCATTAATGATCAGTGAATTGCCAGATTTGCTGACAACCAGTAATACAGTACTCAGTCCAACGGTTCTTACTGATCCTTTAGTCTTTGTGGGTAACCGAGCAAAAAGTGCGTTAACCCAAATAGAGGATCTTGAACAAAAAAAAGTAGGCGTTGTAGAGCACACCACGGCATACCATTTGTTAGTAAAAAAGTATCCTTTAACACAGTGGGAAGTTTATTCGGATGCCCAGACACTGTTGAAAGCAGTAAGTAAGCAGGATGTTGATGCCGCTATTTTGCATGAAGCAACATTTAATTATATTACACGGAATTATTGGCTACCAGATATCTATATAACAGGGCAACCTCAAATAGTCTCGGTAGATAAATCCCTTTCCTGGCATTTTATCGTCTCGCAAAAAGACCCCCAATTATTTAGTATCCTTAATGAAGGCATTCAACAAATAACACCTATTGAATTACAGCAATTACAACGAAAATGGATTAAATCTCCGAGGCTTGAACCCAGTTCACGGATGAAGTTGGTACTCACAGAAGATGAATTGCAGTGGCTTCGCCAACACCCATTAATTAGAGTATCAAATGAAACGGATTGGCCACCGTTTGATTATGCTGAAGAGGGTGTGCCAAAAGGATATTCCATTGACTTAATGAATTTGCTTGCCAAGCATCTAGGATTACGGTTTGAGTATATAACGGGCCCTCCGTGGCAACATTTTCTCGATATGATGCGTAAGCATGAACTGGATTTATTGCATACAGCGTTTGTTTCTCCCGAGCGAGAGCAGTACATGTTGTTTTCGCAACCTTACCTTATTTTACCAATGGCTGTTGCCGCGATTGATAAAAATAAAGCTCAACAAGCAATGCAATCAAACTTTCAGCAACAACGTATAGCCATTGTCAAAGGGTATAATTACGAGCGCACGTTAAAAGAGTATTTTCCTGGAGCAAAACTAGTTTCTGTAACCGATCCCGTAAAAGGGTTACAGTCGGTGTTGTTTAATGATGCAGATATGTATATGGATTCTAAACCTGTGCTGCATTATTTATTAGAACGATATAATATGCATCAGTTGCAAGTTGTGGATGCGCCTAGCAATGTGAACATTGACAATGATGAGTTAACCGTTGCTGTGAGGAATGATTGGCCAATACTCAGAAATATTATTAATAAAGCGCTGACCAATATATCTGATGCAGAGAAACAGGTGTTAAGCAGTCGATGGTTACAATCTACCGTTTCTGATCATCAACAAACAGTACAACTTACGTCAGAGGAGCAAGAGTGGTTAAAAAGGAATCCGGTGTTAAAAGTGGCCAATGAGACAGATTGGCCTCCATTTGACTTTTATGAAGATGGCAAACCACAGGGGTTATCTGTTGACTATATCAATTTATTAGCTAAAAAAATTGGTTTCACTGTTGAATTTATTACAGAGTCTTCTTGGAATAAATTGCTGAACCAAGGGTATGAAAAAAATCTTGATATCCTTGTGAATATTGTTAAAACACCTGAACGTAGTGAACATTTGGTCTTTACCAAGCCTTATGCAAAGCTTCCTAATACATTAATTAGTCGTCAAGAGGATCATTATCAAACGTTACAACAGTTAACAGGGAAAGTATTGGCATTTACTGAAGGTTTTTATATTGGTGAATTTTTAAAAAAATCTTTTCCAAAAATAAATATCAGATTAACGAATAGTAGTCGGGAAGCATTAAAGCTTGTGAGTTTAGGAAAGGCTGATGCAACCATTGAAAGTAGTGCTACTGGGAAATACCTTATTGAAAGAGAAGGGATAACTAATCTTGTGCTTGCAAATAATGTGCTTGAGCTTGATAAACAGCATGAAGCACTGCATTTTGCTGTTAATAAAAAGAATAAAATATTGTTAAGTATTTTAAATAAAGGCATCAGTGAATTAAGCTTAAATGAAGTGCAGCAAATTAATGCGAAATGGATAGGTGACTACTCTCATGCGGTGATGGAAGGATTAAGACTGGATTTAACGTTTAATGAGAAAAAATTTGTCGCTCAAAAGCGGCAGATAAAATACTGTATTAATGAGCATTGGCAACCTGTGGAGTTCATTACACCAACGAGTGAACATAGTGGTATGACAGCTGATTATTTGCAGTTGATTACTGAAAGAACAGGATTGAGTTTTTCACTGGTAACCGCTAAAGAGGGCGTAAGATCATCGTGTGATGTGTTATTGGCGGCAATGGATTTACCTTCATTACGGGAGAAGTATAATTTTACCAGACCATTATTACGCCTGCCGTTGGTGGTGGCGGTGAGATTGGAAAAATCTTTTATTGAAAATATTAATTCATTACAGGGACTACGTATTGGTGTTATTTCAAACAGTATTACTAAAGAAATCCTGCAGAAAAATAATGTGGGTATCAATATTGTTGAATATGAAACGGTAGAAAAAGGGTTTAATGATGTTGTTTCGGGTGATATCGATGGTTTTGTTGATGATATTGCGGCCATTAGTTACTGGCTTCAAAAAAAACGTGCTCATGAAATAAAAATTGCAGGTCGATTAGATCTTGAGAAAGTACTGAGTATTGGTGTAAGTAAATACTACCCTGAGTTATTAAGTATTTTAGATAAAACAATTGAGACGCTCACTGTTCAAGATCAAGAGCAGATTTATAACCACTGGATGAAGGTGACCATGGAAGAGTACGTTGATTATAGTTTGCTATGGAATGTATTAATGATTGTCAGTGGCATCATCATTGTGGTTGTTTTTTGGAATAGAAAAATAACCACTCTTTATCGGCAGCTACAATATAAGTCTAACCAAATTGAAAGTCTATTACATAATTCTGGGCAAGGCTTTTTAACATTTGATGATAACTTATTTGTTGAGCCTCAATACAGTATTGAGTGTGAACGAATTTTTCATTGTCCCCCTTCGGGTAAAAAAATAACATCATTACTACCGTTAGCCAATGATACTGATGCTAGTTTATATGAACGAGTGCTGAGTCGGTTAAAAAGAACGGTTAATCCTCTCAAAGTAGAAATGCTTCTATCTTTGTTGCCTTCAAGTTTTGTTATTGCTGGTCGTTTTATTGCCGCAGAATATCGCTATGTGCAACAAAAGATCATGATGATCTTAACAGATATGACAGAAGAAAAAGAATTACAGGAAAATCTTGAAGAAGAGCGACGAAACCTTGAGTTTGTGGTATCGATTTTGACAGATGGGCAGGATATTTTTTATTTATTAGATGAATTTGAACAGTTTATTTCGAATTTACAGCAATTATATGCATCTTCGCAAGCGCTCGCACTCAGTGTCAATGTGAGGCAGGTTCTGCAGGAATTCCATACCTTTAAAGGTATATTTTATCAGTATGGTTTTAAGCGGTTGCCTGATGCCATTCATGAAGTGGAGCAAAAAATCATAAATCTTCCTGATAAAAAAGATTATAAAAAGGTATTAATTCATGTCGTTGAGAGTAATTTAATGACATGTTTAGAGCAAGATCTTAATGTTGTACGTAGAATGTTTGGTGACGACTTTTTAGCTAATAAGGGCGGGGTTGTTATCGGTAATCAACAGTTAGATATGCTAGTAAAAAAAGCTAAACAGGTGTTAGCGAATGAAGTTGACCCTGAACAAACAAGGGCACTTGCGCGTTATGCATTGAATATGAAAGCAGTCGATTTGCATACTATGCTGGCTGCTTATGAAAAAACAGTACAACGTTTGGCTAAACGCTGTGCTAAAGAAGTGTCATTTGTGTTGGAAGGTGAGTCAGTCATTGTTAATCCTGATCGATTCACCAAGTTAATTCATAGCTTGATTCATTTGTTTAGAAATGCAGTTGATCATGGAATTGAAGCTCCGGATGTGCGGCTTGAAGCTGGCAAAGAAGCTTGTGGTGAAATACTCTGTACAGTAACAGCCAAAGAAGGTTTCTGCATAATTACCGTGGTTGATGATGGTGCAGGTATTTCCATTACCTCGTTACGGACACAGTTACAAGAGCGTTATGTAGCGAAAGTAGCAGAATTTGCCAAGATGAGTGATGCTGAATTACTGCCTTTTGTTTTTGAGCATGGTATTTCAACCTGTTCAAGTGCAAATGAAATATCAGGTAGAGGCATTGGCCTGGCAGCCGTAAAAGAAGCCGTTGAAGAATTACATGGTACGATCAGCGTTACCAGTCAGCGAGGAAAAGGGACTCAGTTTAAAATGAGTATTCCTCTGCAGTATGATGATATGTGATTGCTCAGTTGTTCAGTTAAACTGTGGAATATTACCAAGCTCATAGAGTTAAAAAGCAAAATGGCATGAAGATACGCTAGGAATGAAGTCGCTGAAGTAAGTATCGGATTGAAGGGTAAGTATATGACAAAGCCAGTGGATATTGGCCATGTAATGACGCTCATAGCTAACCGAGCGAAAGAAATTCTGGTTGAAGAAGCCGCGATAGAAGTACAAAGAACTGACTTTGTTTTAGAAGATGTGCAGTTATTAACGCTACGTGACTATACTTCAATCTTAAGTATGGGCGGCCCCGTCAATATGATGATTGCATTCAGTTTTGATGTGTCATTACTGCATTATCTGATGAATTGTTTCATGTCTGGTATTGACTTTCCCCCTGAAGAAAAAGAAGTGTATTTAGAAGAAACAGGCAGTGACTTACTGAATACCATTATTGGTAATTGCACAGCGTTACTAGGCTGTAAAGAACTTGTTCACTTTTCTCCTCCCGTTGCGTTTTCAGGAGGGAAAAGTCTGGTTAAACATCGTCATGCACAGTTTTATCGAACCACACTACAAACCCAGTTTGGGGATTTAGTTATTGTCTGTGTTGGACCAAAGGATATGTTTGATCAATATTTAAACTATCTGGAGTGAGTATGACAGGGCTGCGGGTGATGGTTGTGGATGACTCACTCATTACCATCAATAAGCTAACGAAAATGTTGACGGAGCTAGGGTATGACGTGGTAAGTCAGTGTCGTAGTGGCGTACTGGCTGTTGAAAGCTACCCAAAAGTCAAGCCTGATATTGTGACGATGGATATTACCATGCCTGATATGGATGGTATTGAGGCGACCAAAGCTATTATGGCCAGTGACCCTCAGGCTAACATCATTATGGTGACTTCCCATGGACAGGAGCAGATGGTGCTGGAAGCGATTGATGCGGGTGCTCAGGGTTACGTGTTGAAGCCCGTCAAAGAAACACGGTTACAGGAAGTCATTCGAAAAGTATTGAAAACATACAGTGATGAGGCTGAGTAATTTGGTTTTTGAGGTAATAGGAAGGAAGTACATGGTATTTAGTCCATAAGTGTTAATAATGGTATTTCGTCCATGCTGGATGATAGTATTTTTGAAGCGTTGTTTGATGCAATTCCATTTGGAATTTATGTGGTTGATGTTAATTACCGAGAGGTTGTTTATGTTAATCATGCATTTAAACAAGCGGTAGAACATAAGCCGGGATTAAAATGTTGGCAACAAATTTACCAACAGGATCAGCCATGTCTCTTTTGCAAAATTCCTGAGCTGGTGGACGATTCAGGAAAACCAAATGGTAAAGTGGTTGTTTTTGAGTATTTTAATGATACCAATGACTGTTGGTATCAGTTACAGGAAAGTGCCATGGTTTGGCATGATGGTAGAATTGTTAAATATTCAATCTCTGTCGATATCAGTCAACTCAAGGACGCTCAAAATTCGTTAGCTGAAGCGCATGCGGAATTAGCATTAAAAAATCGTGAGTTGGAAAAACTGGCCAATTTAGATCGATTAACCTCACTGAATAACCGCCTGAAACTCGATGAAATTCACCTCCAAGAAGTACAACGGGCAGAACGTTTTAAGCACCCGTGTTCAATTATGCTATTAGACCTTGATAATTTTAAAGAGGTCAATGATCAATATGGGCATCAAATGGGTGATAGTGTCTTAATTAATATTGCAGGACTGCTTAGAGCAAATTTACGAAAAGTTGACACGGTGGGACGGTGGGGAGGAGAGGAGTTTTTGATTATCTGTCCAGAAACGAGTACTCAGCAGTGTGTTTATCTTGCTGAAAAGCTCCGACGTGCATTGGAAAACTATAATCATGGTACTGCACAGTGTACAGGAAGCTTTGGAATAACCAGTTACATGCCTGGCGATCGACCTGAAACAATGGTTAGGCGTGCTGATAATGCACTTTATTTGGCCAAGCACGCAGGGCGTAACTGTGTGCGCGTGATTGATTCAAATAATTTAATCCCTCTTCGCGAAATTCCCGGTTAGTTTTTCTTTCGGTCTCATTTTTTGTTGTTTATTACTGACTATGCGACAAGTTACCTCTGAATGTGGCTAAGCTGTGCTTTAATAAGTGTTTACGATTTTTTCCTGATGGTAGAACGCTTTGGTTAGGAGCAACAATTGAAAGTATTCGGTTTATTATTGGGGATAATAATATCCCTCAGTACAAGTGTATTTGCCTCATCTGATAAATCCAGCTTGCCCTGTTATCAGTCAAATAATACCAATAAGGTGATTGAGTGTTTAGCAAAGGTGATAGCCAAAGCTTCTGTCACAGGAGACTATACTGATACCGCTGCTTATGTGGACCCTGATACGTTAAGTGCATTGCAGCAGCGATGGCCATCAGCACGTGATCGTCAACGTGTTTGTTTACAGTTGGCTGTGAAACCATGTCAGTGGCCTACATCAGGTGAGGCATTGTTGATGTGGCTGGCAAAACAGACAATGGAAAAAAAACCGTGGCAGAATCGTGAATTGAAGGTAATCAGTACATGGCATAATAATCACCAAGGGCAGGTTACTATCAGGTTAGAACCTGTGGCGGGTAACAAAAAAACGTCACAGGTTGTCAATGTTGAATTAACTTACAAAAATCAACAGTGGTATCTCCTGTTACCAAGTGCTATGGTCCATACATTAATGGCATTAGATTAGATAAAAGCAAATGGCAAAAGGTTTCCAAAGGGATACGTTGCGAAAACAGCAGCTGGAAAACTTCACAAGAGAATTAGTGCGTCGATACAGTGCTCAGTGTGAACTTTGTGGTGCACGGAAAACAAAATTAGTTGTATTTGAAGTACCGCCAGTGTCTTCTGATATCAACATAGAGCATTGTATTTTGCTATGTGAAACTTGTTTGCAACAAATCTGTTATCCCAAGCAACGTAATATAGACCATTGGCGGTGCCTTTCTACGGCGGTATGGAGTAATCACTTGCCTGCTCAAGTGATGGCTGTATTGCTAACACGTTATTTTGCGAAGACGCATGACTGGGCTACAAATTTGGAAGACACGTTGTACCTATCGCCGGAAGCGGATCAATGGCTGGCAGATGTTGAGTCCTTTGTTTAGGCCTAATTAATTTTGATGGGTGAAGGTTCGATGGTAGTTATCGGCTGTGGTGCATCTAGGGGCGCTTGTTGTGTAGATGAAATCGAGGCATTGATATCTGTGAGTTTTACCGTTTTAAGTGTCATATGGAGTTGTTGATTAATTTGCTGCCAGGGTTCTTTTAAATGACAATGAGGCGAGAGTTCACACTGACAGCTTTGGGTGACTTTGGCGCACTCAGTTAATGCGATAGGGCCTTCAATGGCTTCAATAATATCCGCGACAGAAATGCAGTCTCCAGGTTTAGCGAGAAGATAGCCGCCTCGAGCACCCCTAACGGATTTAACGATCTGGTGTTGTACTAGGCATCTTAACAGTTTCCGAACGGTAGCCAGTGGAATTTTCGTATTTTCTGCAATGGCTTCCAGACTGATAAGGTTGGCTTGCTGTTGTAGGTGATGTGCAATAATCAACGCGTAATCGGCTAAGCGGCTGATACGAAGCATATTTAACCCTTCCCTCTATGATTGAGTATATCTAAAGAGTCAGCCTTTGATAGCTAACCCTGTCGTTGAGCTGTTAAGAATTTGTGTTCAGTCATATGACACAATGCTTTCATCGCGACCGTTTTCGTTAATATCAGACATCCTCTATTGTTTATTCTATACCAAATCAGTATTGATTTTAAAGCTTTCAAGGATTACCATGATATGTAAAGTTTACTAATTTAGTATGGTTTTTGGCGGGTTAGGCGGGTTGGGAGGAAAATATTCTAGTATGCATAGATTGCTACGTTGACTATTTTTTTAAAGACACGCAGTGTAGGCGAGTAGTTATTTGCTTGCTAATAAGTTTGTCAAAAGTGTTTAAGGGCTAAAGTGATAGAGGACAGTCACTATGTGTGCAGCCAATACCGACTTACAACATCATTTGCAGCAACGCTACAGTGCGGGCTTCGTGACCGATATTGAAGCCGATACTTTTCCCGTAGGACTTGATGAGTCCATTATTCGTCAATTGTCGGCTAAAAAGCAGGAGCCTGAATTTGTTCTAAATTGGCGGCTACAGGCTTTTCAACGATGGTGCAAAATGAAGCCTCCTACCTGGGCACAGGTGAAGTATGCTCCTATTGATTTTCAAAGTATTGCTTATTATTCCTCACCTAAATCACTTGCCGACCGTCCAAAAAGCCTTGATGAGGTTGATCCAGAGTTACTGCAAACCTATGAGAAACTCGGTATTCCACTGCATGAACAGGAGATGCTTGCGGGGGTTGCGGTTGATGCCGTGTTTGACAGTGTCTCTGTAGCCACCACATTTAAGGATACTTTAGCAAAAGCCGGAGTTATTTTTTGCCCCATATCAGAAGCCATTCAGCAACATCCTGAGCTTATCCGCACTTATCTCGGGCGTGTTGTTCCCCCAGGAGATAATTTTTATGCGGCATTGAATGCTGCGGTATTTAGTGATGGTTCATTTGTATATGTACCAGAGGGGGTGCGCTGTCCCTTAGAGCTATCTACTTATTTCAGAATTAATGCAGCAAATACTGGGCAGTTTGAGCGTACACTGATCATTGCGGATAAAGGGAGTTATGTCAGCTATCTTGAAGGCTGTACGGCACCAATGCGGGATGAAAACCAATTACATGCGGCTGTCGTAGAGCTAGTGGCATTAGATGATGCAGAGATTAAGTATTCCACAGTACAGAACTGGTATCCCGGTGATGAGCAAGGACGGGGAGGGATTTATAATTTTGTGACCAAACGAGGCCTCTGTGCAGGTACTCGCAGCAAAATCAGTTGGACACAAGTTGAAACCGGCTCAGCAATCACCTGGAAATACCCCAGTGTGATTCTTCGTGGAGATCATGCGGTGGGTGAATTTTACTCAGTGGCCGTGACCCGTCATTATCAGCAGGCCGATACGGGTACCAAGATGATCCATGTCGGGAAAAATACCCGAAGCACGATTTTGTCTAAAGGAATTTCAGCAGGGAAAAGCCAAAATACCTATCGTGGTTTAGTTAAAGTGAACCCTACGGCAACTGATGCCCGAAATTACACCCAATGTGATTCCTTATTAATTGGTGATGGATGTTCTGCCAATACCTTTCCGTATATCGAAGCGGGGGAGCACTCTGGTACGGTTGAACACGAAGCCACAACATCGAAAATTGCGGATGAACAATTGTTGTATTTACAACAAAGAGGTCTTGATCCTGAGCAGGCTGTTGCATTGGTGGTTAATGGCTTTTGTAAGGATGTTTTCGAACAGTTACCCATGGAGTTTGCGGTAGAAGCCAATCGTCTTATGCAAGTCAGTTTGGAAGGCTGTATCGGTTAAGGGGGAAATATGCTGGAAATTCACTCATTGGCGGTAAGCGTAGCGAATAAAACCATTCTTAAGGCGATTGAGTTGACCATTAACTCTGGGGAAATCCATGTATTAATGGGGCCTAATGGGGTGGGTAAAAGTACGTTAACTCGAGCATTACTGGGCGATGAAAACTACACCATTGAGTCAGGCTCAGTACAGCTAGCAGGACAAGATTTATTGCCTTTGTCTATTGAGCAGCGTGCTCACCAGGGATTATTTGTTGCTTTTCAGCACCCAGTAACGATTCCTGGCGTCAGTAATTTACAGTTTTACAAAGCCATGGTGAATGCGCATCGTCAGGCTCAACACCAGGAGCCTTTGGATGCGATTGAACTGTTGGGCCAAGTGAAAGACGCAGCACAACAATCGGGTCTGAGTGAGGACTTTTTATACCGAGGCCTGAATGATGGTTTTTCTGGTGGAGAAAAAAAACGAAATGAGCTGTTACAGATGCTGTTGCTTTCACCACGATTTGCCGTCGTGGATGAAATTGATTCAGGGTTGGATGTTGATGCGTTAAAAATTATTGGCCAAGGTATACGGCATTTGCAGCAACAAGGCACAGGCTTTTTATTAATCACCCATTATCCGCATTGGTTAGAGTACTTAACACCTGATCAAGTACATATTTTAGTGGGTGGTCGTATCGTCCAGTCTGGTGGAGCTGAACTGGCTGATCAAGTGGCAGACCATGGGTTTCAGGCTTTTGCAGCGTGATGGTTATTGATGAAATGAAAAATTAGGTAATTTGAAGGCTATTTCTTCACAGAGGGTTTTGTGAATGAGTGTGACACGTCAAGCGATTTATGATCATTGCCAGCAGTGGTGGGATTCAGTTACACACTCTTCGGCTAATACGGTATCACCAGCACAACACCGTGCGTGGCTGCGTTGGCAACAACAGGGATTACCCACACGTCATCATGAGTCCTGGAAATATACCCGGGCTGAACAGTTTTTTACTGAGTCTTTATTAAGTCATCCTGTACAGAATCTGAGTGCTTTTCCACCTAAAAAAGAAAAGCAAGTGATTGCCGATATAAAACAGTTATCGGCTAATATCAGCATAGATAAACTTCAGCAAGCCATTAACCCGTTACCAAACACGGTGGTTGTTTATTGTGTGAATGGTCAGTTTTATGGCGATAATGACAGTGCGTTTCAACTAGATTGGCAAGCACATGACTCATCACCGTCTTCATTGTTCTTGCCCACTCAGGATTTACTGGATGAAGACAGTGATGGTTTTGCACTGCTAAATCTAGCGTTATCTACCTCATTGCCGCAACTGACTATACCCGCCGATAGTCAAATGTCATTACACATAGTTTATGTTGTCACAGAAATAGGCTGGACTCAGCCCAGTCTCCGTATTCATGTATCAACAGGCAGTCAGTTGACGCTCGTGGAACATGCTATTTCAGTGTCTGATATTCCTCAGGTTGACAGTTTATGTAACAGTTTGACTCAACTGCATATTGCTTCCTCAGCAGATGTTTCTTATGTGTATCTCAATCAATTTTCACCCTTATGCCAGCATATACATCAATTACTGGTTGATCTGGAAGATAGTGCAAAGATACAGAGTTGGTTGGCGGCATTAGGCAGTCGAACCTCTCGTTTGCAGCTTATTCATCGGTTAGCGGGTAAAGGCTGTTCTGCCAAAGTGAATGCGTTGTTGCTAGGACAGGCACAGCAGCATCTTGATCATCGTATGGTATTTCGCCACTTAGCGGAGGATTCTGAGAGCTATTGTTTGCATAAAGGCTTATTAGCCGGCAAGGCAAAAGGGGTATTTAATGGCCGCATATTAATGACACCTGAAGCCCATCAAGCAGAAGGGAACATGTACAGTCGTAATATGTTGCTCAGTAAAGAAAGTCGGATGCATACAAAACCTGAGCTGGAAATCTATCATGATGCTGTGCGTTGTGCTCATGGGGCGACGATTGGTCAGCTTGATCGACAGGCATTACAGTATTTATGCAGTCGAGGTATTGCGCTAGCCCATGCGCGACAGCTGTTGTTAGCAGGTTTTATCCTGACGCTTTGGCAATCGCTACCCAAAGCATTATATGAATGGCTCAATCATCACGTTACACCTGGTTTTGCCTTAGTCAGTGAACAAATGGGGGAGGTATGATGGCTGAGCAACCTTCTCAACCGCAACAGAGTGATCGTCAGTCGACAGTGATTTCGGGTAGGCATTGTTTGACTGATGAGGTACGACATCAGTTTCCCACACTACATCAGCAGGTCCATGGTCAGCCATTGGTTTACTTGGATAATGCGGCTACAACCCAAAAGCCTAATACGGTATTGCAGGCGCTTGACCACTATTATCGTTGTGATAATGCTAATGTACATCGCGGTGTACATGCCTTAAGTGAGCGGGCAACTTGGGCTATGGAATCAGCGAGAGATACTATTCAGCAATTTATTAATGCCGCCAGCCGGGAGGAAGTGATCTTTGTCCGGGGGACAACAGAAGGTATTAATTTAGTGGCTCATGGTGTTGCAGAAAGTATTTTGCAAGCTGGTGACGAGATTGTGATTTCGGCTATGGAGCATCACTCTAACATTGTCCCATGGCAGCTCGTGTGTCAGCGAACACAGGCGGTGTTAAAAGTCATTCCTATGCATCCTTCAGGAGAGCTGGATTTGGAGGCATTTCAGCAACTCTTATCTGAACGTAGTCGGTTAGTGGCGATTAGTCATATCAGTAATGCGTTGGGTACGATTAATCCCGTAGCTAAAATAATTTCAATTGCCCATGACCATGGTATACCTGTGCTCGTGGATGGTGCACAGGCCGTGGCGCATACCCCAGTGGATGTACAGGCGCTGGATTGCGATTTTTATGTGTTTTCGGGTCATAAAGTGTATGGTCCAACAGGAATTGGCGTGTTATACGGCAAGCAAGTGTGGCTGGACCGCTTTCCACCATATCAAGGGGGTGGGGAAATGATTCGGCGGGTAAGCTTTGATCATACTGAATTTAATACCTTACCTTATAAGTTTGAGGCTGGTACACCTGCGATTGCTGAGGCGATTGGTTTAGGGGCTGCATTGCAGTGGTTTAGTCATTACCGTCAGCAACCCTTGTGGGAGCACGAAGCCACACTGCTTTATCAGCTGCAGGCGCAATTAAAGACTTTATCAGGGGTCACTATAATCGGCACGGCCAAAGAAAAAACGGCGGTATGTTCCTTTACAGTAGCAGGTATTCATCCCCACGATTTAGGTACTTTATTAGATCACTGTGGTATCGCCGTACGAGCAGGGCATCATTGTGCAATGCCTGTGATGGACTTTTATAACGTTCCTGCAACAGTACGTGCATCACTGGCAATCTATAACACCACTGAAGATATTGCACGACTGATCAAAGGATTAGAGCAATCGATGGAGTTCTGGCAATGAATCCTGAGTTGAAGCAGCTATACCAGGAACTCATCATGGATCATGGTCGCCAGCCCCGCAATTTTCGTAAGCTTTCTCCCTGTACGCATATGCAGCAAGCGGATAACCCCCTGTGTGGAGATCAGCTTACCTTGTACCTCAATGTAAAAGACGGTGTGGTACAGGAAGTAGCTTTTCAGGGGCACGGTTGCGCCATTTCAATGGCATCGGCATCAATGATGACCCAAGAGATTAAGGGAAAATCAGTCAAGGATGCATTGGCACTGTTTAAAAAATTTCATCAGTTAATTATGTCTGGGGAAAGTTCAGAAAATATGGGACGACTGGCTGTACTCAGTGGCGTTAAGGCTTTTCCTATGCGCGTAAAATGTGCCACATTGGCTTGGCATGCGCTAGAGCATGTGTTGTCGGCAAATGATGGGCAAGCAATTACCACTGAATAAAGAGCGCAAAGCATGACCAAAAAGATGTCTTCAGCTTCTCTTATTCCTACTCATGTTATTAACGTGGGAGCAGCAGATGCTTTTCCCTCAAGTAGGCGTTATGAAGTGATCAAATTACTGCGAGCCTGTAAAGCTATCCATGTGCCTGCTGGGGAATCAGTGCGCTTAAAAAAAGGGACAGACGTTGAGCTTGTTCAAAGTATGGGGTTGTCTTTTACGATCAGGTTACGTGGTAACTTGTTTCGCATTGCAGGGGACGATGCTGATGCTTTGGGCAAAGAGATTCCCCTTTTATCTTTTCCCGAGACGGATGCTGGCCCCGAAACTTATGATGGAAGTGAGGATAGTAAAAAGTTTGAGGGTAAAGGGGTTAATGAGGCTCATGTCTGGACCGTACTTCGGCACTGTTATGATCCAGAAATTCAATTAAATATTGTGGATCTTGGGCTTATTTACAAGGTTGAAATTATTCGGCGTAAAACAGGAAAACAAGTTGTGCATATTGACATGACGTTGACCGCACCAGCCTGTGGTATGGGGCCTGTGTTAGTTGACGAGGTGAAGCATCAAGTAGAGCGAGTACCCAATGTGGATGCTGTTCATGTCAACCTGGTCTTTGATCCACCCTGGGATCGAAGTAAACTTTCAGAAGCGGGTAAATTGCAATTAGGGCTCATTTAACCATGGTTGTATTACTGACAAATATAGCCAGTACCTGTGACTCCAGCACAAAAGCAGGGGGTGCCTAAGGGGCCAGGGTTGATAACGATTTGACACCACTTGTTGCCATACATGTCACAACAGTAAAGGTTATATGAGCTGTTATTATCTGGGGGGTAGCTTGTTGTGCGCTTCGTTGGATTGTTTGGCTCATAGCTGTCAAAATCCACAGGATCACTATTTCGGTCGTTGATAGCATTATTGAATTGTGAATTATTATCGCTCGTATCAGTGACGGTGCACTGTTGCATTACAGTAACGATGCTGACAAGGGCGGTAAGGAACGCCGTTATAACCGCGAGTTTACCCCAGAAAGATTTTGGTTCATCAGACATCTACAGCTACCTTACAACATTGTCTATGAAAGCAGGCGATACAAATCACTTGGTATACAGTGACCTGTTAAATTCAGTATATACGCTTTGGACACGGTAATGAGATTTTGTTGCTAGGAGGGATAGGGCTACAGCGTAGGGAATCAATTAATAAAACAGCGCGCTCCTTGCGCTGTATAAATCGCCATATTATTCTGCTAATTGACTCAAGGCTTTTCCTGTTAGGCGATAGACAGTCCACTCATCCTGCGGTTTTGCCTCAATAGACTCATAAAAATTAATTGCAGGCTGGTTCCAGTTCAACACAGACCATTCCAGTCGGCCATAGTTTCTAGATTGAGCAATTTGTGCTAATTGGCGTAGCAGGGCTTTGCCAATACCGTGACCACGTAATGTTTCATTCACATAAAGATCTTCCAGATACATACCGGGCTGGGCTAAAAATGTTGAGTAGCTGGAAAAATATAAAGCAAAACCTGCAGGTTCCTCACCTAGAAATGCAATGATCACTTCCGCTGCGGGATGTTCACCAAACAGTGTGGCTTTAAGTTTGTCTTCTGTAGCAACGACTTCATGACTCAGTTTTTCGTATTGAGCAAGGTTTTTTATAAAGTTAAGAATAACTGGTATGTCATCAGAGGTAGCTGGGCGGATTATTAGTGGCTGGTTATTATGGCTCATTTACTGCTCCATGCTGATTTAAAGGTAAATATACGTTAAACCTTTGATATTTATTGTGGGTATTTTTAACTGAACAAATATCGTTAACAGGAGCATAATAACGGACTGAATAGGCAATATGAACCCCTGCTTCAACGGTAGGTTAAAGCAGGTGGTGTACTAGTGGTTAGCTGAAGTAGATAGTAGCTGAATAATATCATTAGCCATCAGGTGATGTACGGCATCTGTTGGATGTAAACCATCCCAAAATAGATACTGTTGAGGATTATCGACAATTTTATTTTGTGTAAAATTCCATGCAGAGTCAGTATAATTAGTCAAGGTTATATTGAGTGTTTGATGAGTATAGCGACTATGCTGATGAATGGTATTAATAATTTTTTGAAAGGCTGAATGGCTATCATAGTAGTAAATATTGACTGCTTGCCAGAGCTTATCCTGTTGACGCATATGAATACCTGACGCTAAAACTTTATTAAATGTGTTAATAAAGTTTTCTGCCTCAGCACGATGTGTAGAAAGTAGAGGTGCGTATTCTAAAGCAGGAATATTACTGACGAGAATATGTCTTGCGCCTAATCGATGTAACTTGTCAATGTGATGTAACAGAAGCCTTGCTGCTTGTTCGCCATTCTGATTTAGTTCGCCAAATAGGGTGAACCAAAGATTATTAGCGCCTCCTTGAATACTGATTAATTCGCTACCTTCAAAATAAGTGTGCTTATGAGCCCAGTCATCGATTTGCTGACCGATATTAGGCATGACAGCAGCACCACCAAGTAGCGTGTCATCTGTTGTGACATCAATATCTTTAAAATATCCCGATCCTGCTTGAGCGCCACCAATAGCCCAGTTTTGTCCCTTATGCGCACTAATGGTAAAAGGAAAAAATAGCTTGTTATTAAATTGAAGCGTGCCTTTTATGAGCTGGCGAGCGGGAGATAAATGATCATTAAAATAATGAACCCATAGGTAATCAGTCCATACGAGGTGATTTGAAAAGCGGCCTTTGAAATAGGGAGACTGAGCTCGTATCCCAAGACGCTGATGCGAGGCATTGGCCAGAACTGTGGTTACTTGGTGCTTATTGCCTACATCAGAGAGACTGTCACCAAAAAAAATGATGGTTGAAAATGGTGAGCTGGCATGAGTGAGTAAAGGTAAAGCACAAAGCATAAGGAGTACTACTCGTATAAACTTCATCGTGATATCCTAACTATCAAGATAAAAAAGGCATGTATATTGCCATAGATTAGTAAGAATAAACTGTTTTCTATTAAGTGTAATTGTAAATAATGAAAAAATAATTAATATGAAATTAAACTAATAATTAAATGAAAATATTTGCTCATTAACTGAGATTGAAGTGTACGAAAAAGCAGGGTGTGAAAAACTGTTTTAAGTCAATAGCATAAAAAAGTATCAACAGTATATTTTTTTATTCAGCATAAATTATAAAAGTGGGAAAATGTCAAAAAGCGACATTTCATAGGTAATGAGTTATGTCGCTTTTTTTCAAAGGGTATGCTAAAAGAGGTTTGTCTTTAGATATCCCTAAGTTAGTTTAAGCTAAATGAAAAAATGATTGACTATGGCATCATGGGATATATTTTAGATATTGTGTAACCAATTTCTTCATCAGCAATTTGGGGATGACGGTCAATATATACTTCTTTTGGATGACCCCAGCGCTTGTCAAACTTGACGTTAATAATATGCGCATTGCCATTGGCTTGCATCAGCTCAGCAAACAAGTTATCAATTGTTTTAAACATACCTCTTCTGTCTTCTGGTACAACTGCTCCAGTACTTGTGTTGACAACATTCTTTACTTCATTGTCAAGCACGTCAACTCTGAAGGGTACGCCCGCATCCATACAGAAACAAGAGTAAGTATAAATATATGAGTAGTTAGTGATATCTTTTTTGTACCACCCAGCATAAGCTCCATAAACCTGGGGTTTAAAGTCTTTGGTGAAATTATCCATAGGATCTGCAAAAACAGTGCTAGCTGCAACGGACATTAATGCGATAGGTAAAATGTGGCGAAATTTCATGTTGAACTTCCTGTCCCAAAAAAAGAGAGTTTTAGGAATTAATTTATTTCTAACTATCGTTTTACTTTAGCCAAAAGAGCAGTATTCTTGTTTGTTGTGTACATGTAAGTGACTTAGTACTGCGTCCCTGATATTTAGAAATAAATCTGTCTTTTATTCTGAGTGTGCTTAAGTACAGTACCTGTACATCTTGAGCTTAGTGTTGCAATAATCACCACTATGCACAGCCAATGGTGTTTTACTGCTTTTGATACCAAGTCTAAGCCTGAGATATTATTGCTCGAATAATGTTGTCACCAGGATGATGACTGGGGCCAATAATACATATTTTGTTGTCTAAATCAATAGCCAATTTAAATTTACTGGCGTAAAGAAATGTTAGTTTTTGGCTATGATGTTCGCTTAGGTCAACACTATAAATATGGATAAAAAAAGGGATAGATTGAAATATGGCTAAAAATCTTTCGTGAAGGGTATATAATCATTAAGGTTACAATGTATTGATCTTCTTTCTAGGATGGACAAAAGGAATTGGGCATACCTTTTTATATGAGCGTTTGATTGGCTTGTTATGTTGACTTATGCTTGGTTTTTTTTGGCAGTCAGCCTGAATTCAGACTCAGCTCCGCCACTGTTAGTGGTTGGTACACCTGAGATTCCTTATCGCTATCAAGATGAAACAGGCGAATTGAAAGGTATTGATATTGAGATTATTCAGGGTGTTATGAAAGCGATGCACTTTAATTATACGATTCGCTTAGTGCCTGTTGGTTCTCGTATTATCAAAATGGCTCAGTCTGGTGATGTGGATATAGTACTGAGCTTTTCAAAGAAGTCTGATCGATTAGCGTACTTGCGCTACCCAAAACAGTATTATAGCCAGTTTACCTGGAATTTTTTTATCCGTCGTGATGATGCAACACGTATTAAGTATCAAACGCTCAAAGACCTGGAGTCGTTACGGGTGGGTGCCACGCAGGATTGGTCATACACGGAGGCTTTCTGGTCGGCCCCATTAAACCTGCATGTAGAAACCAATAATCTTTTGCATATTGAAAAGTTATTACGAAACCGTATTGATGTTGTACCTATGAATACATTGCCCACGTTGGTAGAACTTCATCAGCGTGGGTTAAATCAGTTTATAAGCTATCTATCTAAGCCTTTGAGTTCAAAGGCTTATTATAATCCCACCAGCAAGTTTTCAACGCATCCATTACTGTCTAAGTGGCGGGTTAATTATGATCGTTTACTTTATTTGTGGTTGAAGAATGGTCAAGTGAAGTCGATTTATCATCGCTATTTTCCAAAAGATATTATCACTGATGATTTGATTCCTGCTCCACAAACTATGGAGCAGGTTCCTCTCGATAATTGAAAGGTTGTTTGGTCTTTGTCGTCAGTTATTCATGAGGAGGCCAAGGTGATGTGGGTGCATTGAATTGCGGCTTCCCTAATACGGGGCTGCTGAGCAGATAAAATCCATGATTGGTAAATAGCCAAAATAAATTGCGATCGTACTCAACATAAACGCTGTGTGACAGATTCCCCATGGCTGACGGATGGACACGGTCAGGTGCGTAAGGAGGAACAAAATATGCGCTGATAAATGGCTTGTGCGGGTTAGATACATCAAATACCTGTAAGCCAGCATTATAAAAATTATAGGGAATAATACCTTTGCGTGCTCTTCCTGGTTGAGTATAAGCACCTGTTCGTTTAGGGCCAAAGCTACCTTTTCGTTGGCAAAAATCAGTAAACATAGCCTGTTTGGGAGGACGAGGCCGAGGGAGAACATTTGTGATTGTCGGTTGAAGAGGATTACTGACATCAATTTGATAAATGTGTTTATAGGGCTCCCAGCAGTCTTCGTTTAGGGGATAGCCACTGTAATAAACATGTCCAGTGTGGTTGATTTGGCTGATATCAATAAAATCACCTTCTGTGCCTGCAACACTTGGCGGAAAATTTAAGTGAGCAATGGTCTTCATACGTCTGGGGTTGCTGATATCAACACTATAAAAGCCAAGGCCACCCATTGCCGCGTAGCCATATTGAGGTGGTTGTGATGTAGCCGCTGGAGGGATAAATAACGACATACGTGCCCCCATCCAGGAGGTTCGATTTCCTGCACGAGGATTCTGTTGATAGACAAGCGCATGCCAACGATTATTTACTCGCTGACCTGGAACTGTAAGCTGGTTTAAAAATAGGGGATTTTCTGGGTCGCTCATATCCCAGGACTGGTAGCCTGCATTGTACAAGTCATTGGGATATTCAGTTAAAGCGTAATCGGCACTTGGCGCTGCGGCAACAAACATCAGCTGTTTGCCAGAAAAGGTTGGAATATCTCGAACACCGGAACCTTGTTGTTGACCAATGGGCGCATCAGGATGGGTAATATCTGTCGTACGTGTTGCTAACAGTTTCCATTGATCGGGTAAAGGACCCTGCATAGCATAAACCTTAAAGCCTTTTAAGTGAGGCGCAGCACGAATAGCTTTTACTTTTTCTGGCTCCTGGTATTTATCATGCAGTAAACCAAATCGTTGAACTTCATAGGCTTGGACCATAATGTAGTGTTGTCGTTTGCTGTCCCATTGAATAGTGCTGGCGCCCATCATCTCTCCTGGTGGAAAGGGGTTTACTTCGGGACTGGGGCCTTCTTTTCCCCAGGTACTGCCTTTGGTGAATAGTAACTTTGCCTGTTTGGGATAGGTGATATCAAAGATTTTTAAATCACGGCGAACATATTGATATAAATAACGGCGACCATCGAAATCAACAATATTTTGCCATGTATGAAAGGGCTCGACAGTAATGGGATAATAGGCTTCAACTGTCATATTGTGGATGTAACTATGGGTATCCCAGTAATTGAGTTGTCCAGGGAACGGCTGTGGTTGAGTTTGTTCGGGTGTTAAGTCGGGGTGCTTGAATTTACCCGTCTTAAGATTCATTCCATAACGGGTTGGGTCAGGAGGAAACGGTTTTTTTTCTGGTGTTATATTCACCAGGCTTTTTAAATAAGGGTCTGTTATTGTGTGTGATGGTTCATCACTGACTCCATGCTGAGAAAAACAAAATGATATGCTGATAAGTGAAAAAATAGAGTAAGTTTTCATTGTGTTATGGTTTCCGCCTTCCGTATGCAGAACTTTTTTAATCGATATAAAAAAACATGAGCCTAGCACCTTTCTTGACATGTGCCGCTTTATATATAGAAAGGTGAGCAATAGAGTATATCGAATGATATGCATCATTGCTTGCTTAAATAGGGCTACTAATGAGTTTATACCTTTATTTCAACAATATAATTCTCTTCGTGTTAAATGGATCTATATAGTTGTTCATAATTTACTGATTTAAATTGTGTGAAATAATTGAATCGTGTTTTCATTATAATGATGAGTGACCTAAAAAAGCATTTCATGAACAAATTTAGGCGTTGTTATTGCCACGTTACACCTGGTTATTTTACCTATGCCAATTATCCAGCAAAAGTAACCGCTTATTTATAGCTGTATTTTCTTATGAGTCATACATTTGTTTTATCTTGGTTAAAAAATTACCAATAATGTGTGCAGTAAATACAATACTGTGTAATTTCTTCGGAAATTTAATTAAAAGTAGTTGTTATTTATGGTTAATATCAGTATTGTGCCGGCTGGTACGATTGTACCGGGCAGATTTGTTGCTTACCGGGGAAGCTATTATATAGTGGAAATCTATTATATAAAGTGGTAAGTGATGAGTCTGCCCAGCTATTTATTTTTTTACAAAGCGCCTAAAACAAGGCTTTTTGTATGTGTATATCTGCGAATAAGATCATTTAATTTTAAATAGAACAGCTCATCGGTTTTATACAGCCACCAATCAAAAAATAAAAATAGTTATATTGAGTATAAATTAGCCTGATTTATTGAGAAATAATGCAGTGCGCAATTTTACTTTTCCAAACTGACACATGCGGCCAAAACTTTCACGACGGATAGGTAAATGTTGATTGTCTAATGCTGTTTTATGGTATTTTTCATCAATGTATGGGTCATGGATATACACGAAGTATTGATCAATATCCGTTACAACCACCCAATGGGGTGTTTTACACCGATCTAATTGATAGGTGCTGATTAACACAACGGCTACTTGGTTTTGTTTAAGGGCATGCTCAATGTCATTAATCGTCAGGGGACGGTGGTGAGCTTGAATCGACGTTTTAGCTATTTGTGATAAAAAATCATTGTGAACCAGTGTCAGCACTTCTTTTTTATGTGTACTTCGTACCGAGTCAATAAATAAAGGTTGCTGATGACTGATCATCATTTCAACATCAAAGCCCCGTTGCCAAGCAGCAAGAGCTAAGCCATGTGGACCACAGCCACCATGACCTGATGTCATAAAGATGGTTGTTGCCTCACGCCATAGTTGTAATTCAAGATGCTGGGTTACTGAAAATTCTGGCTTTAACGCTTGCATTGCCATCATTAAGGCTGCAGGGCCACAGGTAAAGTCGGTTGTTTGTGAGTAATAAGGAATTGTACGAAACTGCCGTGACTGTTGATGGTAGAGGATTCGCTTTTGTAGCCGAAGCGCATCTTCTTTGTCTTCATAATACTGTTTATAGATACCAAATGATTTGTATCCCATTCGCCGATAAACGTGGATGGCTGCTTCATTATCCAAGCGAACTTCCAAGCGCATAAAAGTACAATGCCTTTGGGCTGCCTGTAACTCACTAAAGTGCATTAATTGTTGAGCAATGCCTTGACCTTGGGCTTGGGGGTGGACAGCGACTGAATATAACCTCGCTAAACAGGTGCCTCGGTGATAAAGGATTAATACATAGCCCAGAATTGGGCTGCTTTGACTGCTTTGGGCGACGGCTAACAAAGCAGTTGATGAGCGTAAAAAATGTTTAAAGCTCCGTTTACTTAGTCGATCGCTGGTAAAACATATTTGCTCAATTGCCAACAGCTCACTTAAGTCACTAGGGTGGGCGGGGCGGATTTGGATGCCAGTTGACATGTTAGTGTCGTGAGGTTGATATTTAGGAGAAGACATAAGTTGACTCAATAAATGGGTTAGTGTTAACTGCGCTATACCCTTCGCGAATAACTGTTATATATGTTATCCAAACTGTATTGAAACCACCCATATCCACTAAGGACGATGTGTATGCATTTGTTCAAGTTTTTAACCTGCTGTCACACCTGTCTTTAATACTATAAACGTTTGGTGTGCTACCTGCTAGTGCTAGTCTAATGGTGTCTTAATAAGTCTAGATCGCGAGTTTTGGCTTGGTGGGATTGAATAGCTAGCACTGTGGACTTTAAAACGAAATAGGTATTCAAAGCAACTAGTGTTAACAGGCCCTAAGATGATGTGACTAAAAAATAAACTGTCAGGTGTATCGTGTTCAAAATAATGGAAAATTTGTCGGATAAATAAATTAAGGCTCATGCGATTATGTCTCTCCTGTATATCGTTGTTGAATCAATCAAGGATTGGAAGGACTTTTACCCAAGTGATGATGTGATTACGTTTGAGGACTATGTATCGTTATCTATGTCAAAAAAAAAGGAGCGAATCAGAGTTCTCAATTTATGTCGAGGTTATAAATATTTAAGTAAAGGGTATTATTGCTCATTACTTGCTGAAGCTCGGGGTCATCATGTTATTCCTTCAGTGAAAACACTGAATGATTTACGTAAGCGAAAAATTTATGCCATTGACTTGGAGTTGATGGAACCAGATGCACATATTGCCTTAAAGCATTTAAAGAAAGAAACCCGAGAGCACATTGATTTTAAATGTTATTTTGGCTCAACCTCTCAGGAGTCAGTACAGCCCATTGCCCGCCTGTTGTTTGAGCGGTTTCAGTGTCCAGTGTTACAGCTTTCTTTAGCGAAGGACAAAATAGGCCATTGGTTGGTGACATCATTGAAAGCAATCTCACCTTCTAGTTTAACGGATGATGAACAAACGTTGTTTGCTGAAGCGTTGGATGACTACAGTCGAAAAATTTGGCGAAAACCGAAGCTGGCCAAACGTTACCGCTATGACATGGCGATTTTGTATAACCCAGAGGAAGCATTTCCACCCAGTGATAAAATGGCATTAAAACAGTTTATTAAAGCGGGCAAACGACTCGGTGTTTCGGTGGATCTGATTCAGCCTAAAGACTTTCTGAGATTATCAGAGTACGACATGTTATTTATTCGAGAAACAACAGCCATTGATCATCATACGTTCTTGTTTGCTAAAAAAGCTGAAGCAGAAGGTGTGGTTGTTATTGATGATCCACTCTCAATTATGCGTTGTACTAATAAGGTCTTTTTGGCTGACTTATTTAGAACGCATCATGTGCCAAGTCCTCAAACAATTTTGCTCATGCGTAACCAAAAGCCGCAAATTGATGAACTTGAAGCTACGCTTGGCTTTCCCCTGGTATTAAAAATACCTGATGGTTCTTTTTCCAGGGGGGTGGTTAAAGTGACTAATGCCACAGAGTTACAAATGCACTTGAAAGAGCTTTTTAAACAGTCGGCACTGTTATTGGCTCAAGAGTATATGTATACCCCATTTGATTGGCGTATTGGTGTATTACAAGGTAAACCTATTTATGCCTGTAAATACTTTATGGCAAGGGATCACTGGCAAATTTATCAACATAATACGTCACAAGTTGAGAGTGGTGACTATGAAGCGATACCCACCTATGAAGTACCAAAGTCAGTGATTAAAGCAGCGGTCAAAGCGGCGAACTTGATTGGTGATGGATTATATGGCGTCGATATTAAAGCGCTCGATGATCGTGTGGCTGTCATTGAAGTGAATGATAATCCCAGTATTGATTATGGCGTTGAGGATGGTTTTCTAGGGGAACAACTTTATGAACTTATTATTGAAGACTTTGTACGGCGTGTAGAAAATGGAAAAAGAAGCATCACATCATTGTAGTATTTTTTTATTGTATAAAGCCTGAGGTAGCTGTTCTATAATACCAATATAGTATTCATTTAAGTGGGCGGGTAATGATTTAAAATGAGTTACGTCATTGACTCACAGCAAAATGAGTGACTGACGTAAGGAAGAATCACTTAAATCAGCTTAATATATAATCATATTTATAATGATTACGCTTAGTTACAATGCATGCCACTTAATTGTTAGCTTCTTGATGAGATAGATTACAAGGTTGTAATAGAAAGTGTGTAGGCCAGTAAAACTAGGGAAAGCTAAAAAGGAAGTTGATTTGTAAAAAAGTTAACTTCTTCCATATAACGCTGGGCTTAACAAAGTGAGGTAAGTCTATGGTCATGGAAGATTTACTCTGTGTAACGTATAAAGGCGCTTTTTATATTGCACCTGTCGTTTATGAAAAGTCCATTGCTGCGTTACCTTCAAACCCTGATGAGCCTGAAGTTGGCCAGGACTCAACAAGTGCATCATCAGGCACTTCACAGCCAGATATGGTTCCTGTGGGAGTTTACTTAGAAGGAAAAATTGTGCCTTGGGACCGGCTGGATAGTATACACTATGAAGCGTCTGTCTTAGTGAGAAAAGGAGATGCTATATTTCAAGCTGCATCTTAAATCAGCAGGAGATATCTTAAATTAGAAAGCGCAATAAAAGTGCAATAAAATAGTCCAATAAGACAGTTTATGTCAAATTAGCCACTTTCTAAGCATGAAAGTCTACTATGAATAAAACATGAAAGCTGTTGTTTGGCGTAAGCATTACCCTGATGAAACGTGTTGGTTTCTCGAGGATGTATAAGTCTGTCTGCTATAAATCCCTTTTCTGCTTACACCTGCTTTGAATTCTCGCAAGTGATAATTGCTGATGGCTGACTATTATTAAAAGACATGAATGCTGACAGCACATGAACTTTTAAAGGTAGATAATAGTGGGAATTCGTATTAAACAGGCCATCAATGAAGACTAGTCAGTCTTCGTCTTCTGGGTTTATTCCGTTATTTGCAAGTCATAGAGTTGCAGCGCACCTGTTAATGGGGCTTGCTATTATCGTTGGGCTTTGGGCATTACGCCATATTAATACTCAGTTTTTTCCTTCTTTTGAGGTTGATGTCATTACCGTTTCTTCTGTCTGGAGTGGGGCAACGGCTGAGGATATACAACGCAGTATTACGATGCCGATTGAACAGGCATTAAAAGGCTTAAATGGCATTGATAAAGTTTATGCGACATCAACCTATGGTGTGAGCTTAATACGAATAGAAGTTCAGCCTGAGGTTGCTTTATCGGATGTGCTAGAGGATGTAAAGCAAGCGGTTGATAATCTGCGGGACTGGCCTGAAGCGGCTGAGCAGCCAGAAATACGCTCTCTGGTACGCTATGAATCCATTGCGAAAGTTATGATACGGGGAGACGTCAGTCTTGATGAGTTACGACAACTGGCTTACCGTTTTGAAAGAGAGTTATTAGGCTTAGGTATTCGCAAGATCGACTTTAGAGGTCTACCGGAGCAAGAAATTGCTATTAAAGTCGCACCTGAAAAACTATATGAACTGGGTATTACACTGCAAGCGCTGTATACCTTAGTCACTCAGCGTAGTGTGGATTTACCGGCTGGTACGGCCGCAAGAAAAGAAGGTGCAAAGCCAGTACGTAGCTTAAGTCAGGCACGAGATCCTGCTGCATTAGCGGCACTACCCTTAGTTATTGACTCTGCTGGCCGTTTAATTAGGTTAGGAGATATTGCTGAGGTAGTCAGGCAACCTAAAGATGATCAAATCAGGTTAACCAGTGAAGGTATGCCTGCGGTTGAGATGACATTACTTAGAACGGAGCGTGATGATACGCTTCAAGCTGCTGAAACATTACATCAATGGTTGGCTGCATCAACCCATGAATTACCTGAAGGGATTACCCGGCATGTGTTTAATGAACGTTGGCAGTATTTGCAAGAACGTATTTCCTTATTACTCAAAAATGGGGTAGGAGGATTATGTTTAGTCATTATCATGCTATTTTTATTTCTCAATGCCCGTGTTGCGTGGTGGGTGACATTAGGTATTCCAGTCTCTTTTTTATCTGCATTGGCCGTTTTTTATTTAATAGGCGGTACGGTCAATTTGGTCAGCTTATTTGGCTTGATTATGACACTGGGTATCATTGTTGATGATGCGATAGTGGTTGGGGAAAACACGCTGCAACGTATTCAGGGCGGTGATACTCCTCTTCATGCGGCGATTAGTGGTGCACATTTAATGTTAGCCCCAGTTGTGGCTTCATCGTTGACGACAATTGCGGCATTTCTACCATTACTGATTCTTGAAGGTGATATTGGCAATATTTTACGGGATATTCCCATTATCGTAATTTGTGTCATTGTGGCATCGTTATTGGAATGTTTTTTTATTTTACCTGGTCACCTACACCATAGTTTAAGTGGATTATCATCTCATCGTTATGCTTTGCGTGAGAAAATTGATAATCGATTTAGTCAGTTTCGTAATGGGCCTTTTCGCCGTTTGATTCAACACGCTGTTCGTTATCGAGGGCTGACAATGACAGCGGCATGTTGCTTGTTGGTAATAAGTGTGGGTTTAGTGGTTACCAATCATATTAAGTTTACCTTTTTTCCTACGATTGACGGCAATAACTTACGGGCTAATGTGCAGTTTACGGCAGGAACCTCTCAACAAGAAGTGAGCCAATTTTTAAATTATCTCGTACAACAGTTGCACTCTACTGAGCAGCAATTTGATCAACCCTTTATTGATCAAGTGCTAGTGATTCATCGAGCCGCTTCATTTGGTTTTCGTGGACAGGAAACCGATGGTGATGAGTTAGGCTCTATTGAAGTTGAAATAAGTTCTGCTGATAAACGACAGTTTAGTGATGCAGAGATTATTCGACAGTGGCGACAGCATATTGTATTACCCGCAGGTGTCGAAAAATTTACCTTAACACAACGACGTGCGGGTCCCGCAGGAAAAGCGATTGAAATCAAATTGACAGGTTCTTCATTAGCAGACCTCAAAACAGGCTCTCAACAAATACAGGAGAAATTGCGGCAGTTTCAGGGGGTGACTAATGTGGAGGATGATTTGCCCTTTGGTAAGGAACAGCTCATTTATTCCTTAACACCCGCAGGGTATGCATTGGGTTTAACGCTTAATGAAGTGGGACTTTATTTAAGGGCAGCATTGGATGGTCGGCGAGTGCAAATATTTCATGATGCAAATGAAGAACTTGAAGTTCGCTTACGCTTATTGGATGTGCAGCGAGACTACCTATCAGCATTACAACAACTGCCTGTGGTTTTAGCTGATCGGTCAACAGAAATATTAAGTAATATTGTTGAATTTGAAAGCAGGCGAGGAGTAGACAGTTTAAATCGTGTGGATGGTGAATTAGCTATTATTGTCAGTGCTGATGTTGATGAAAATAGTGCTAATACCAATGAGATTCTGGGTCAGTTACAGCAAACGGTTTTTCCACAGTTAACCGCTACACTAGGCATTCGCCTTAGTTATGAAGGGCAAACCGCAGAGCAGGATAAGACGTTGAATGATATGGTATTTGGCGGCGTTATTGCCCTGTTACTGATTTATATTATTTTAGCCTGGGTTTTTTCCTCATATAGCTGGCCATTTGCGGTAATGATGGCTATTCCCTTTGGCCTTACAGGGGCTTTTTTGGGGCACTTTATCATGGGCATGAATTTAACGATTTTATCGCTATTTGGCCTATTTGGATTAACTGGCATTGTTGTGAATGACTCAATTGTGTTGCTCAGTGTTTACCGGCAGCTTCGTTTACAAGGTATGGGGATACATGAGGCTATTGTGGAAGCGGCATGTCGACGATTGCGTGCAGTTTTACTAACATCGCTTACCACTATTGCCGGACTTACCCCCATTCTCTTTGAAACATCCTTGCAAGCACAGTTTTTGATTCCAATGGCGACATCCATTGTATTTGGTTTGACGTTTGGTACCGTATTGATTTTGTTGGTTGTGCCTGCTTTTTTGGTACACGTTGAATGGTTATCAAAGACAACTAAACACCACTGGCGTGGTCTGATTAATGGAAATTAATCATGATTTAACCTTTTCATGCCTATAGTACTTCAGCAATGAGCTGTACCCTAGTTTTGAATAAACCCTTGACTGTAAATAGTATCTTGGTTGTGAAATTAACAGGAGTGGTGAATGCGATCTTTTATGTCCTTGTTACTGCAAAAAAAGCAGGTCAATAAATCCTTAGTTAAATTACATAAGCTCAAACCATTGATGTGCATTTCCACTGTGATGGTGATGAGTCCATTAGCGGTTGCTGATACCTTGTCACTTAATGCGGCCGAAGATGCTGAACATACCGCATTGACCCTTTACCCGAATACAGCACTGATTGAACAGGGTTTTAGTAAGTCAATCAAGCAAGGTGCACAAACCATTGTCTTACAAAATATTAGTGATCAGGTGTTACTCGATAGTTTGACTATTCATGGTCAAGGTTATGTCAAGTCTGTGCAGTTGACAAGACAACCATTGACGTATGATCAGTTAATGAAAAGTGTTATGGGAAAATCGGTTTCCGTGTATCAGTCAGGCAACTATCTAAGCAGTAGCCGACAGGGAACGCTTCTTGCCTATGAAAATAAGTTGGGTATTGTATCCGTTGCAGATGGTGGGCACCTTATAGTGGACTTGCGTGATCCAAATGGATTACGAATAGCGTTACCTCAAGATACGTTACCTAATGCCAATTTTACGCCACAGTTAATGGCTCAGTGGCAGGGTGAGGATACAACACAACAAGCTAAAGTGCGCTACTTGACGACAGGTTTATCCTATTCCAACCATTATGCTATTGCGATTGAGCCTGAGCAAAATAAGCTGGATATTACCGTTAATACGATTTTAGCCAACAAAACACGCACGCAATTTAATCAGGCTGAAGTTACGTTAGCTGCAGGCGATTTAGGTACGTCAACCTATGCCCCACGGAAACAGCGCGTTCAGATGGAAATGGCAATGGCTGATGCTGTAGGCGCAGCACCGCCAGAGGCGTTAGGTGAATTGAATTTTTATCATTTTAAACAGGCTTTTGATATTCCTGCACATTCAGAACAACAGTTGACGTTGCTGGCTGAAAAGGGTGTCACCTATCAGCGTCATTACGAACATTTATTTTATTCTTCTCCCTTTAGCCGACAGATGAATAGTGAACATGAGCGGCCCGTAACTCTGTATGAATTTACCACTGAAAGTGATTTACCCTCAGGTGATGTGCGTGTTTTCCAGCAAGATAGCCGTGGTCGCTCTCAATGGATTGGTCAGTCATCCATTAGTGATACAGGGGCAGGGCAAAAGGTTAAATTGCGGTTAGGAGAGTCGTTTGATATTGACATTCAACGTAAGAAACAAGATGTTCAACAAATTGATAAAAATACACTACAAGTTGACTGGCAAGTTGAAATTCAAAATAGTAAGACAGAAGAAGTATCATTAGTACTTGCAGATCAGGATGCCTCATTGTTGTCAATTTCTTCAGTAAAAGGTGCCGAAACGGTTGGTCATAATCGTATGCAAGTAGTACTTCCTGCTAAGGAAACAGTGACAGTAACATATCGTTCTACTCATCGACGTTGAGGTGAATATGTCATCCTATCAATCCGTTGTTGTATTAACGGGGGCAGGTATATCTGCTGAGTCCGGTATTCGTACATTTCGGGCGAGTGATGGGTTATGGGAGGAGCATCGTATTGAAGATGTGGCGACACCTAATGGGTTCAGGAGGAACCCAACACTGGTGCATAACTTCTATAATACCCGTCGTAAGCAGTTATTATCGTCTGAAATAACCTTTAATACGGCTCATAAGGCATTAGCCTTGTTTGAGCAACGCTTTGCTGGACACTATTTGCTGGTGACTCAAAACATTGACGACCTTCATGAACGAGCGGGTAGCCAGCGAATTGTTCATATGCACGGTGAGTTATTAAAATCCCGTTGTGAAGATTGTGGTGAAATCTTTTCATATAGAGATGACTTGCTGGTAACGACACCTTGTCCTCGCTGTCAATTGTCAGGCAGTTTACGTCCCCATATTGTTTGGTTTAATGAAATTCCTCTGGAACTTGAAGCGATTTATTCTGAACTAGCTTCATGTGATCTTTTTGTGGCGATTGGTACATCAGGTAATGTTTATCCAGCAGCGGGTTTTTTTCAAGAAGCGTCTCACCATGGTGCACATACTGTCGAATTGAATTTGGAACCCTCTGTATCTGGCTCTTTATTTAAAGAGCAGCATTATGGCCCTGCGAGTGAGGTGGTGCCAAGGTTTTTTGCAGAAATTGACTGAATCTGTACCGTTTACGTCTACACTAACAAATGACTTATTCTTATTGTAAGCCTTAACCTAGCGTGCTAGTTAATTTAGCGTAATAAATAGTCATACGACATAAGGTATTGTGCTTACAATGATTTATTTTAGTGAGTGTTTGCATTATTTGTATGCCATAGGTAGCCTATGACACCTTTTGAGCAGCGTGTGCTGGAGCGTGTACGTTTTCTGTATGGTGATGATGAAGCGGAAGTTATTGTTGAACGCATTTGTGATTTAGTGAGGCGTTATGCAAGTTTAACAAAGGAAAGACCTGACTGCCTTTGGACTGAAAAAGATGCGTTTTTAATCACGTATGCTGATAGTATTATTAAAGACGCTGAGCGTTCTTTAGTGATGCTTCAGCAATTTTTGAGTGAATATTGTCGTGATATATTTACGACAATTCACATTCTACCTTTTTTTCCTTTTAGTTCTGATGATGGCTTTTCGGTAATTGATTACCGTGAGGTAAATCCTGAGTTTGGTACTTGGGATGATATTCGTCGTATTAATGATGATTTTGATTTAATGATTGATTTAGTCATAAACCACGCATCCAGGGAAAGTGTGTGGTTTATGGACTTTGTCAATGATCAACCGCCAGGGCGTGATTTTTTTATTGAACAGGATAAAGAAACCGATGTATCCATGGTGGTGAGACCCAGAAATACGCCATTGCTAGTCCCTGTGCATACCCGTCGCGGGGTCAGACATGTTTGGGCAACGTTTAGTGAAGACCAAATCGATTTAAACTTTAAAAACCCCTCCATGCTGTTGGAGCTTATTGATATTTTTCTCAGTTATGTGGCGGTTGGGGCTCGTTTCCTTCGCCTTGATGCCATTGCTTATTTGTGGAAATCACTGGGTACATCGTGTATACACTTACCACAAACGCATGAAGTGGTGAAACTAATGCGGGATGTTTTGGAGCGAGTGGCGCCAGAAGTCGTATTAATTACAGAAACCAATGTGCCTGTTGAGGAAAATATTAGTTATTTTGGCATGGGTGATGAAGCGCACATGGTCTACCAGTTTGGCTTGCCCCCCATGGTTTTACACGCACTTTATCGAGGTAATGCGGCTTATTTGACGAGCTGGGCTCAACAAATTCCACCATTGCCTCCTGGTTGTACTTATTTAAATTTTACAGCTTCGCATGATGGAATTGGTGTGAGACCGGTAGAAAATTTATTGCCAGCCAATGAAGTAGAAGAAATGATTGATACTGTACGTCGTTATGGTGGGTTTGTGACGATGAAAAGTAATACTGATGGTACAGAATCACCCTATGAAATGAATGTGTCGTTATTTGATGCGTTAATGGGCAGTCGACGTGGACCAGATGAATGGCAAATTCCCCGTTTTATTTGCTCTCAGGTGATTATGTTGTCAATGAAAGGTATTCCTGCCGTTTACATTCATAGTTTAACGGCAACCCCCAATGATTTGGCGAATGTTGAACGTACAGGACGTATGCGATCAATTAATCGAACGCGCTGGCAATTTGATGACTTAGAAACGCGTTTAGCAAACAGTAATACACCTAATGCTGAAGTGTTTGATACCTTGAGTCGGCTATTGCAAATTCGCAAACAGCAGCCTGCTTTTCATCCTGATGCTGGGCAAACCGTTAAATCCCTGAATAAAGCATTATTTATTCTTAAACGGGTGAGTTTAGATCGAGCACAGGTTATATATGCGCTGTGTAATGTGTCAGCGGTGAATGTTGAGTTGGCGGTGAGTGATTTATTAGATGAAGGTGAGCAGGTTATTGCTGATTTAATGGGGGAAAGTAGTAATAGTGAAGGTCAGGATATGCTGAAGATAATACCTTATCAATGTCTATGGTTGCAGGTAAGTCATCCTCATAAGGACACGGTTGAATAGTGCCCATTAATAGAAAACTGAAATGGTCAGGTATGTGCTACTCCTTGGTTAAGGAGTAGCCGTTTAATTTACTTTGCATTATCGGTTTCAACTGCATCGTAGAAGCGCTCAAGAATATCGGGTATGGCACTTGTCACTCTATTCCAGCTTGGAATGAATGGCCGTTGCATGGGATGATTTAAAAATGCTTCTCCTGCCGCCATAATATTTTGAGCAAATAATTCTACGGCCTGCTCTTCTTCATGGCGATCAACCGCAAGGCCATTAATTAATGCATCATTGTAATATGATTCGATAAAATCTAGCGCAATACGATAGTATGTTGCTTTAACCGTGCGAAATGTTTCTAGCGAAAAAATATTACCTCGCGTGGCGAGCTTTCGAAAAATCGCTTTGGATATATCGATACTCATTTTGGCAAGCCCTTTACTGGGATCTTCCATTGATAAAGGCTGGTGTTTGTGGTCATAATTATCAGCAATGTCAACCTGACAAATCCTATTATTCGCGAAGTTTCGCTTTATTTCTAATAAGACACCAATTTCCAGTCCCCAGTCACTCGGTATTCTTAAATCGTTTAAAGCATCAACACGGAGTGCGAATTCTCCTGCCAATGGATAACGGAAGCTATCTAAATATTCTAAATAATCCAGTTGTCCTAGAGTTTGTTTAAGTGCACGTAGCAGGGGAGTGACCAGTAATCGGCTGACGCGACCATTGATATGTCCGTCTGCCACTCTTGGGTAATAGCCTTTGCAAAATTCATAATTAAACTTTGGATTAGCTACTGGATACAAGAGCCGCGCTAACATTTCCCTTGAATAAGTTTTGATATCACAATCGTGAAGAGCAATGGCTTCGGCTTTACCAGAAGCCAGAACATAACCATAACAATACCACACATTGCGCCCTTTGCCTCGTTCCACTGCTGCCAGTCCTTTTTCTTTCAATAAAGTATCCAGTGCTTTGAGGCGAGGGCCATCATGCCATAAAACGCGATGAGGAATATTAAGACGCGAAAAATACTCTTTAGCATGATTAAACTGCTCTTTATCAGCCATATCTAAGCCAATAATTACTTCGCTTAAATAAGGGACCTCACACAGTTCATCAACAATTTTGGCAAGGGCAGGTTCAGCCAACTCTGAGTAAAGGCTGGGTAACACAAGTGACATAGGTCGGTGTCGGGCAAAAGAAACCAATTCTTTTTCCAGCTCTCTGAAAGAGCGAGATGATAAATTATGTAATGTAGTAACAATGCCATTTTGATAAAAATCAGACATCGCTTATCTCCTTTAGTGAAGTACAAATTGGTTAAAAAGTTGTTCCATTGCTTGCTGCCAACCTTCAGGACCTGGTTTGGTTGTATAGATAACCTGTGGGTGGTTGGTGAGTGAAAGTGGAGGCTTAGCGGTTGATGGTTTGATAACCACTGCAATATCTGCAGCTTTTAACATAGGGTAATCATTTGGACTATCACCAAGTGCAATACTGAGCCAATTAATGGTTGGGTAAGCCTGTTGATAATCAGCAAGCAGTTGTTGCATGGCTTTTCCTTTGTCACAAGGTGAACTGATGTGATAAAAGCGTCCTCCTTGGGTAACATGTAAATGGTGATTTTGCAGGTGTTGAATAAAAGCAGTTAAATGATCGGGTGTGTCCTTCCAAAGAAAGGGCTCAGTACAACTGCGTTGTTTAGCCAGATGTGCTTGATGGACTGAGAGACCAGTGAGTTCAGCAATTTGTTCAGCACTTAATTGATTGAAACTTTGATAGTTAAAGTGCTGAATTTGATTGATATGCGCCAATATATCCAGAATATCCTGAGCATTTTGCCCAAGCGAGTGGACTTTCCAGTCATGGCTTTTTTTATTATGCTGAGTCGTTGAGAAATAGTCAGAAGGGTAACAGATACCACTACCATTCTCGATAATGAAAGGATGGTATATATTCAGCTTGTTACGGATTTCATGGGTTTCAGCTACCGTTTTGCTGGTATTGAGAATCAATGGTATTTGATGGCTTGCAATGATGTTTAAGGCACTCTGAGCGGCTGTGAACTCATAATGCTTATGATCAAGTAAGGTCGCATCCAAGTCTGTAAAGATAATCAGTTTTTTCAACCTCGCCTCCTGATACTAACAGCTGATAACGCGTTAGGCTGAAATCAGTATAAGCTTATTTTTTGTAATATTTATGAAAGTGATGAAACGGCTATGCTTGAGAAAAGTAAGTAAAAAAGAATAAAAATAGAGAAAAAATTTGTATATCGATTAAAGGGTGATCATGCAAAAATTGTTATTGCATAAATACTGACGTTATTGTTTGTCTTAAAACATTAATCTTGTAACCTGCAATGAAGTTAATTTCGGTTGACTCTTTTGGTTTAAGTGTGCTTGTTATTTTTGTCGCTAAAACGAACTGTGAAAGTTTAATACTTTATTTTATCTCAAAATAATTTTTATAAACGATGAGTGTCGTATAAGTATTAATACGGTTGTTTTGTTTTTGCGTGTGTCTATAATGGCCCCTGCTGTTAACAAGCAAGGAGAAAATAATGAAAAGGATACTTTTTGTCGCATTATCCTCATTGGCAGTATCAGCAAGTATAGCTTCAGCAGAAGGAATCAGCGAAGGTTATGCACCAGTAACGCTTTATGGTGGCTTCTCGATTGATAAAAATGAGTTAGTTACTGAAGCCGTGTATCCCTGCAATGCTGATTTATTTACAGCAATGGTTGATACATCCAAACAGCCCATGGAATTAATGGTCGTAAAAACCAATGATGGCATTGATTGTCGAATGATGCCATATCGTCATGAATTACGCATTAAATTACCCAAACTCTTCAATAAAGAAGAGGGCGCTTTAACGACGATTACATCGTTTATTTTGAAAAATAAAATAAGTAAGTAGTCTGTATACGCATTTTAAAAAATACTTGATTTGTGAGTGTATGCTTTTGTCATGCATAGGGGGACTGTGTCTTTGTAGTAAGCCCTATGCTATACAAGATGTAAGCATATTGGCATAAAAAAGTGCATTTTTATAGTGCACATAATATTAATATGGAATGGAAGGAACTAACCAATGAAAATTAAATCTCTCATCGCTGCATGCTGCGTTTTATCTACTCAAGCATTTGCTCAAGACGTGACAGTGACAAATGGCTATGGCCCAGCAACGTTATATGGTGGATTTTCTATTCAAGGAGAGGAGCTGGTGACTACGGCTGTATATGCTTGTAATGCGGGATTATTCAAGTTATATGCTGATACCACTCGTGATCCTCTTAAGTTGACGGTAGTGAAAACAGGAGATGGAATTGATTGTATGATGGTGCCTTATCCTCATGAACTTAAATTAAAATTACCAAAAGTCAAGGATAAAGAAACAGGTAGCTTTGTTGTGGCAGATAAGTTTGTTTTAACAAATACATTTAAAAAATCGTTCTAATGCATTTGTAGTAAAAATAAAACTAAACAAAAAGGAATTGATTTGTGAAAGTTAAAGTATTAATGGCTGTCGGCGCATTGCTATCAACCAGTGTTATGGCTACAGAGGGTGCTCTTAGTAGTTTAAGGTCTACTGAATTATATGGTGGTTATTTTATTAAAGGTAATCAGCTTGTTACAGAAGCCGTTTATGGTTGTAACGCAGGCCTCTATAAGGTATATGCTAATACAGACACTACACCAGTAACTTTAAGCATTGTGAAAAGTGATGGGCCTGACTGTCTCATTGTACCTTTCCGGCAGGAGCTTAAAGTTAAACTGCCAAAGGTTATCGACAAAAAAACAGGAAAACGTATAACGATTAATGAGTTTAAACTCAATAATATATTTAATAAGTAGTTTTTAATCTTTAAGAATAAAGTTATACGCTGTTCAACGCCTACAGTGAATTGCAATGCGTGTTGTGAATATACAGCAGTTCATTGTAGGTTATGTGTTAAGAAGAATACTTAAATATTTTAAATGCCATTTGTTTGTTTTTTTCTTTTGTATAATAAATCTTCAAAAAATATAAATCCTCCTGAATATTAATCTCTGTGGTATATACTTTGTACTTATTACACTGTATTTATGTTTGGGTTAGTTAATATGAACACTCAAACCATATTATTCTTGTTTCTTCTGTTACTGGCAGTGGGTGGAGTTCGTGCAGGGGAAAAAGATATTGTGGTTATTGAAAGTTATCATAGTACATACCGTTGGGATATTGACTGGTTATTGGCCCTTCGCTACAGCTTGCCTCATTATAACTTAGTGACTTTTCAAATGGATACTAAAAGGTTGCCAAAGAAACAGTTTGCCAGTCGTGCTGATATTGCATGGGATATTATCAAGCGGGTAGACCCTGCCCTTATTATTTTAGGCGATGATAATGCACTAAGTTATCTTGCGGCTCGAATAGGAGGAAGTCAGTATAAAGCCGTTTATCTTGGTATTAATTCTAATCCGAGACAGACAGGTTTATTTCAATATAAGAATATTACTGGAGTATTAGAACGGCCATTATATCGACGATCTATTATTGAGATGAAAAAGATCATTCCGAACATGAGGCGTGTACTTATCATGTTTGATGATAGCCCAACGTCTAAATATGCAGCTAAAGACCTATTTCAAGGCGTTGAGCATTTAGAATATAATGGTGTGGAAATACATCTTGTTTCAACAAATAATTTTGATCAATGGCGTAAAACTTTATTGGTCGCCAAAGATAAAGGTTATGATGCTGTTTGGGTGGGGTTGTATTTTACCATTTTCGATAAGCAACAGCATGTAGATCACCGAGAAGTATTAGCTTGGACATCAAGGAACAGTCAGGTTCCATTGTTTGCCTTATGGGATTTTGCTGTCGGTACAGGAAAAACGATAGGAGGTTATGTGATGACAGGCAACTCGCAAGGAATGGCAGCAGGTCAATTAGCGCAGCGAGTATTGGCGGGCACATTACCTGAAGAAATATTACCGGTTACCCCTGAGCATGGACAGTTAGTCTTTAGTCAGCACGAACTCAATCGGTGGCAATTAACGCTACCCATGGAATTGCAATTATCGGCTCAGTTTCTCGAATAGTGAGACTGGATAATTGCATATAAAAAGTGTTCGTGATGAATATAGATAGGTTATGCTCATACAGTACATCAATTAATTTGTTCCTCCCGCAGCAGAAGACATTCCTGGTCTTTTCTACTCACAGTGCCTCCTAGCACCTGTTTCACAAACTTATTCAAGGACTGCAATGCCACATTTTGCTATAGCAGATTTGGGCAAAGGTGTTTTAAAAAGTGGCTTAAAGATAAAGTTGTATACGATGAGGTGGTTCTCATTTGATTTGTTAATTATCTTTAGAGCTCCACTAAAAATGCACTTTTTCCGTGAAAGCTGTGTCAGCGCTGTACTCATGACCCTGCTAGCACTAATAAACACTTGAGGCTGCTATCGCTAAACATGCAGTCGCTGTTTAGCCCTCATATATGCCTTATACACTGTGGTCCTCCGTGCAGTGCTTCCTTGCTCTCACAAAAATATCACTATTTTTAGAGGTGCCCTTTATTTAAGTAGAACTGCTTGTTTTAACGTTGTTTTTGATAGTGTTAACGGGCCTTAGTATTTTGTCACATAAAATAATGTTCAATATCCTTTTTTATATGTGCTTTATTGCTATAAATAAAAGTCGAACAGTAGGTTAAGTGAAGTAGTTGTTATTTTAATAGTGAAGTTTTCTATCTGTTAATCTTGACTGAAGTATTAAAAATAAATATTGACTATGCAGTTGATTGAATTATTTGGTTAAATTAAACCAGATTAAAAATGGCTAATATTGTAGGTTATAAATATTACGAAGTTTGTGCGAATTTGTGGTTGAGTGTAGATGTAATTTGTTGTGACTTAATTGGTGAAATAGCTGTTTTTGGGTTCGCAACTTGTTTGTGCATGAAATATAAAAAGCTAAGTAAAGCCTATTTAAATTGATGTGCTGCACAAATTTTATTTGGAATAATTACACCTGTTACGAAGTATTTTTTCTTAAAAATAACTAAAAGGAATCTCTAAAAAAGTGCATGTTTAGAGGTTCCTAAGGCAAAAGTTTTTTAATTTATAAAAAGTGGGTCGTAACAGGGAATACTCAGTGTCAAAGGAATAGCTGACGAGCTGTGGTCTGGCTGTTGTATAGGTACATTTTATGAAAAAAACACTTCTGGGTCTTTTAATAGCACCTTGTTTGATCGCTCCAGCAGTCAATGCTGATGATGTTTTCTCTTTGCCAAAACGAGAAGGATTTTATGTTGGTGGTGGTTATGGCTTAGCTAAATATCAGGATGGCTGTGATGGTGTCGATTCAAGTATTTCATCATCAATAACAGATTGTGATCGAAAAGACCAAGGCTACAAAGCATTTGCGGGCTATCGTTTTAATGACTTTTTTGCATTGCAAGGCGGTTATTATGATTTAGGGAAAGCCACGGCTGATGCAGAAAATGGTTATAAAGGTAGCTGGGAAACAGGTCATGGCTCGCGTGAAATTAAAGGTTACGCCTTGCAGTTAGTGACACTTTATCCTGCAGATGAATATCTTGATATAAAAGCAATGATTGGGGCTTTCCATTGGCAATCTGATACCTCTGCGACAGGCTATTCGGCAAATCATGCTGTATTTTCTTATGATAACAGCGAGCGCGGTACAGATTTAATGTACGGCGTAGGGGTTAATATTCATTTAACAAATCAACTTTCACTTGGGCTCGATTACGAACGTTTTAACAACGTGGGTGATGACCGTTATGTTGAAGGTGATGACGTCGATTTTATCAGTGGTTCAGTCCAATATACGTTCTAATACAAAAGATATCCAATAAAAAAGGCACCTAATGGTGCCTTTTTTATTGGATGAAACATTATTGAGGCTGAGGGTAAAGTGGGGGAAGGGTGTTGTCTTCCTGGTGAGAGTGGTTAGATCGAAGTTGTTTTATTTGTTGCAACAACTGTTCATAAAGCTGTTTAGGTTCTTCGATAAGGGTATTTTTACCATATCGAGATTGTTGTAATTGGCTAAATAATTGTTCCAGTTTTTTATCTTGCCATAGCTGTAAGCAGCTAATGAGTGTGGTAGCTTGTTGGGCATTCAAATGGTATTGGCTCCACGTCAGGAAAGCCTGACAGAGCATTGGAAAGTCATGTTGTTGGCAGGCTTCTTTTAATGAGTTAAATGCGGATGATTCAGATTTTGTCGTTTGTTTAAACGGCAAGTCATTTTCTGAAGCCGATGTGAATTTGGATTTAAACCACCAAAGTAGTAGTGTACAGAACCATAAAATGGCAAATAATAGCGTCAACCACATCCATCCTGTCGCTTGAGGCGCATCAATAGACGAAGTTGTCGAACTATCTGTTGACTGTGAATTTTGAGCGATATTGGTTTGACTTGTTTGATCAGCTGTAGAGGTTGTAGCATTTGTATTCGTAGGTTGTGTTGTTGTTGGTTGGCTGCCAGGGGCTGCGATAACCTGTAATGTTCTTGCAGGCAGTTTTGCTGTTCGAATACGTTGCTGAGCAGTATCAAACCATGTGTATTTAACTGCAGGGAGATTATATGTGCCTGGTTTGGTGGGCACTATCGCTACGGATTCTTGCCGGCGTCCAACAATACCATTGGCTGTTGCATGATCTTCTGTTTTAGTTTGATCTGGATACGTTTTTAATCCTGGTATATCTAATGTAGGTAAGGGAGGAAGTTGTGCTGAACTCATCCCATCAGCGTTAACAGTAATGGTTCGAGTAATAGAGTCACCCACTTGCAGTTGTTCACGCTCGCCACTCCATTTTTCTTTTAGAGTAATATCTGATGCGGGTAACCAAGGTTGTTTTTTAGGGTAATCTTTTGGCGTAGGAAGTACTGATAAGTCGATTGGGGCTGAATTTACTTGTACTGGTTTACCCAGCGTACTATTAAAAAAACGATCAAAAGGCTGCTGACGGAAAACTTTTGTCGCCGTAAAGGTTTGTTGGGGTATAGTAATTTCACCACTTTTCTGAGGAAAAATAGCGTATTGTACCTCAATAACCCCAAACCGTTTGCCATTAATAATACGTTCAAACGTACGAGGATCACCCACCTGTTTAACAATGGCCTCTGGAATATCTAGCTCAGTGATTTGACTGCCACTGTAAAATGGCACTGAGTGGAAGATTTGTACCGTAAGTAAAGCCTGGCCTTGGACAAAAACCTCTTCTTTATCCACGTGTGATTCCATAAAAACATCAACGGTACCATTGTTGGCGTTTGCAGAGCTTTTTTTAACATCAAGAGTAATGGGTTGGCTACGCTCTCCATCTAATTCAATAGGAGGGATAATCACATAACCACGGCGTTTGGGTTTAAGGGTAATGATCCAATCTGTCCAGGCTTGGCTTTTACCATTAACAGACTGGAATTGGCTACGCTGTTGGGTTGATAGAACACTAAAGTGTTCCTTGAGTGGGGCTAAATCAGGTTCATTGAAAAACTGTTGCTTGTCGCTGCGTAATGTTAGTTCCACCGTGTCATTCTCGGTGATTGTGGTGCGATCAACCGATGCGGTCAGCGATGCATAAGAGGGTAAGGCCAAACTACCGACACAGCAAAGTAAAAGGCTTAGGCGAAGGTATAACCAAAACACGGAGCGGAAGTTATGTTTTACCATAGCGTGTCATCTTCCTGTTGCTGTTGATTGCGCATGCGCTGTTGGTACAAAAATTTACGGCGTAACAAACCACTTGGATCATCGGGTATTTGGCGAAGCCAGCCTTCCACCGCTTGCTTATTTTCAGTCTGGCTATCATCTGATTCAGTTTCTAGAGCTCTGACAGGTTGACCATTTTCTGGGTTTGAATCGTCAGGTTGTGAGGCACTTGCTTGCGATTCTTTTTTTCCAGCAGATGATTCATTGTTCTCCTTTTGGTTTCCTTGTTTAGATTGCTGATCAACACTTGCTTCTTTGGCTTGATCAGGTTGTCCTTGGCTTTTATTTTGGAGATTGTTTTGTTGGTCATTGGGTTGGTTTTGCTGAGCTTGCTGACTTTTGGGTTGTGATTTGGCCCTGGACTCCTCAGCCTTAGATTGATTATCTGCTTGCTGTGAGGAGGATTGCCCTGCGTTTTGTTGATTTGAGGATTGACGTTGTTGTTGAGATGACGAATTCTCTTGTTGCTGTTGCTGTTGCTGTTGCTGTTGCTGTTGCTGTTGCTGTTGCTGTTGCTGTTGCTGTTGCTGTTGCTGTTGCTGTTGCTGTTGCTGTTGCTGTTGCTGATACGCATGTGTATTGCTTTGTTTTGGTGGAGAGCCTTCATAATGACGTGTTTCGTGATAGATGCGTCGTTCGGTATATCGATTTTCAGCTCTTTCCTGTTCAATACGTAACTGCCTGGCGCGTTGTTCTTGATATTCTCTCGCTTTTTTTTCTTCACGGCGTTTTTCACGCTCTTGGTGTTGCGTGAGAGCGGTTTGTAGTAAGCCAAACAGTAATTGTTCCGGTGCGTTATCTTGTGTGGTGACAAGTTGTTTGTGAGGTTGGGTATTTTGCGGTTTATTTTCTTCAATAACAATAGAGCTGATTAAAGAGTGTTGAGGGGTTTCAAGACAGTATTCGCTAGTGGGTATTATCCAGGAATTTCCAGAAAAAGTGCTGTGGCTATAAGCCCGTAAACGATAACCTGGCGTGATTTGTAAAGAGCGTATTTTTCGAGGATTGATGCCCATTGACTGTAATGTTTGTTTTGAGTATTTGCCTGGCTTAAGAAAATGGCTTTTCCCCTCAAAGAAACACTGGGAGTAGGTTTGAACGACACTACCTCCGGCATTTACATAGGTACTGAAGAAAACAACAAAAAACAGACCAACCGATTGCTTTAACGCAGCCATTAAATTCGACTTCTCCCTGTTGATGGTATGACCTTAAGGCTAAGGTTATGCGTAAGTATAGTGACACAATTCGCATATTTTTGGCTAGAAAATTAGTGATACCAGATGGTCATGAGGCTGGCCGTTGAGAAATAGGCTGACCAAAGGTTATATCTATAAAAAGCAGGGAGACTCGATATGCCACTTGTGTGACATATCGAAAAAAAAGAGTGGGCTTAGCCTGGACCGTCACTTGTTGGAAGTTCAGGTAGCTCAGGCGGCACGGGTGGTTCTGAAGTATCATCAGTTGCACTGTACTCAGGCTCAGCAATGGCCACGATACCAGGCTGACGACGTACACGTTCTGTCATACGTTTTGCAAAAGGTGACAGGTGATTACGTTTAGTGCCACTATCCATAAAGTCAAAAGGTAAGGTGAAGCGCGCAAACACAAAGCCTTCATTACCTGTAACGGAATCATGTTTTGCACCTGAACCAAGCGTTAACTGGCTTCCTGGCAGTTGGTTGATCACATTTTCCATATGATATTCCAGGCGAAGTTTTTGCCCCGTAAAGCTTTTAGTTTGTTCGCCTTTAAAGTGATAAACCCCGGTATAGAGTCTTAACTGTTGTTCTTCATTTTCAGTAAAGAAAGGCAGACGATAACCTACTTCTACATCAGCGCCTTGTAGAATGCGCTCATACTGATGTTCGATATAGGTATGGCCATCAGCACCTGTTATGGTATGCGAGCCTGCTTTCTTTTTATTACCACCCACAGGTAAATAAAGGTTTGCGCCAAAATCCCAGTCAACGGTACGGTATTCGGCACCTAGGTTGAACTGATGAAAGCCATTACCATTTTCTGATTGTTGATAATCAAGAAACCCGTATACCCCGATAATTTGATCATCATCCAGCATATGACGGTAGCCACTACCAACACTATAGCTTTGGTAGTTACCTTTCCCTTTACTGGCCTCTAGTTTAATAAAGACGAGGCCATCGTCTTCCTCATAAACAGGTAACATAGAGTCAACAGACAGGGCATCTTCATCTGATGTTAATAACCCATCAACGGCAACCCAAGCATCCCATTTATCGACAAGTGAAGGTTGGCCTGTGTTGTCATCAGACAATACAGGTGTGGTAACTAAGAAACTTAGCATAGGCAGACATGCTAAGACTGGCTTCTTCATGGAAAATCCTTTTGATTTTGTGATGCAAAATATGCTCGATTTAAATGTGGTAGAAAGTACTTAATGTGAGTGAGAGGATTATAGGGATAAGTAAACATTTAAATAATCGAGTAATTCACAACCACAACATGAGGAAAGTTTGGTTTGTTTAATAAAGTGAACCATTGTGCGTTATTTTTGAGTTCACGTTATTTTGTAATTAACCAAATAGGTAAAATGAAGTCAGAGTAGCGTTTTTGGGAGGTGGAGTGGCATCACAAATTTATTGTAACACTGTATAATTTAAAGTGTAAAAAAACACCTTTATCTTACTGAGAATGGAACCTATAGCTTGGGTGCAATCGCCAATGACACATTATCAATTTCAATATCATAGATTGGATTGGGTCCATAAATAAGCAGTAATGTTTTAGCTATTTCACTTTTATTCAGTGCGGGATTAAAGGTAAAAATGGTGTTGAGTGTTGAAAATTCTTGATTCGTAATACTTAAATAATCAATAAACTGATAATCAAATAAGCCATTTTTCAGTTCAATGAGCATAACTGCAGCAAGTTTGTCGCGAACATGTTGTTCTTGGCGACTTAATAAGCGTGCAGATACGGATAACTGATACTGTTGCGCAGGTTCAAGCTCTACATATTGTTGAAGTCCATCACTGTAATGTTTACGGTGAACGATACGAGCAACATTGTTATTACAAGGTGTTTCTTCTTGGTTAGGGGTAATATGAATGATGGCATTGTTTCTGAAAATATTTTGCCAGTAATCTGTACCTAGATTGAAATCCCCATTTTTGACTAAATTTTCGGACTGTTGTTGAAGCTGTTGGCAATTAATACTGAGTTCATAAAAATGTTGCTCAACATCATGCTCATCAATGGACAATTGATTGTTTGGTAATGCAATAAATCTTTCGAAAATCTCGCTGGCATAGTGAGATAGTTCACTCCAACGGTGAGAAGATATTTCAGATGCAGTGAGTGTCGTTGACCCCCACTGCTTTGTCGCTGTTTCTTCTAAAGCATTAAATAAGTTTTGGGCAAAGTTAAAAGTGACTTCATAAGGCGTCAAAATGAGGGTGCCAGGGGTTTCTGTTAAGGCAATAAATTTATTGGTATCAGGAGAGATGATAATCATCAGATCAAGCTGGTGCTTTGTCTGTATATGTAGCAGGGTTTCGTTTGAAAGTTCCTGGGAGCGTTTTGTTGTGTACATCAAGTGTAAACGTTGATGAATATCCTGTATTTCTAATTCTGCATTAGCGCGTTCAAGTAAAAAACTTGCAACGGTTTTATCTTCTTTAATGTTAATGTTGTCGAAAAAGAAGCCTACATTGACGCGATGAAGCTGAGAGGCAAGAAGCGCACTAGGCATAATAAAAATAGAAATAAAAAGCGCAAAGTGAAAAGCTTGCTTTCTCATATCGGCATCCTTTTCCAACAACCAATCGATGGTAGTCTACGTTAACCTGGTTGGTTACCCTTTAATAATGCTTACTGGGTTGTATACCCTGTACTGGTTAAGGGAAGGGTATAACAAAGCGTGCTTTAACATTTTGTGTTAATGAGACGCTATAAATTAAGTCAATAAAAATTATTTGCGAAGGGTATAGTAAAGAGGGGAACAGTTTTCGTCTATTCCACTTGCTGAATTTGTAACTCAGTTAATGAAATGTCACTGTTTGTAAGCAGAATGTTGCAAGTGGTATCTGTAATTTACGTAGTTTTAACGCGTAGAGCTTAAGTATTTTCCGAGGTGTGTGCTGAAGCGAATTAGCTATGAGAAGTGAAACGAATTTTCTGCATACCGATGATGACGTTGTTCGATAGATGGCATGATATTGATTGTGAATACCGTTAAAAGAAAACAGGTGCCAATAGGGCACCTGTTTTCAATTTTTTATTAGTGAATTTCACATCAACATTGGGTAGTCATCAATTGCAGACTATTTCCACTGCCAAAGCTGCTCGTTTTTATCATCTTCTTTTTGTGTCCAAACACCAATCCATTCGCCGTAGGCTTTAAAATGGTTAAGGTAAAGTGTTGGGTAAGCCACATTGTGAATTCTGCCGTTTTCCATTACCCAGCGCATATCAAGTTTATCTTCGTTACAGCTACCAACCACAGCACGGTTAGTGCCTTTATACCAAGAAGGTAACTGGAGACATTTGTTGGGTGCATCTGCGGGGTGCATTAACCCTTTACTGTCTATATGCCATTGTTGAGCTTTGCTGTTGTCACATTGGGAGGCTGTGACTTTGCTTGATTTAGAGCCTAAACAAGCATTTAACTTGTTCATTAACGGTGAGTAATTAGGCTTGTTAGGATCATCTGGGTTATCGGGTGTGTCTGGTTTACCTGGGTCGTCATCACCATTTGGGCTGCTGCCTGGTACTTTGTTATTGAAGTATTGTGCTACTTCAGGCCAGATGTCTTTGATTCGTGCTGCTTGGTTTGGGCCATTGGGACAACCACCCCAGTGGTGTAAACCGATGACTTTATTTGTGTTACTGGCAATAACGGGAGATCCAGAGCTACCGCCGATGGTGTCGCAATAATAGCCAAGGTTTTTACTACTGCTATTGGGGGCATCAATTTGACAACGGTTGCCGTCATTTGAATCACTTTCAATCGCAAGTTCTTTGGGGTTACCTGAACCATGTTGTGGAATGTAAATAGGTTCGCCTTTTTCCGCATCTCTGGGGTCAAGTCCTAAATAACCGAAAGAAGCTATTTTGCTAAAATCTTTTACAGTAAAGAGGGTATAGTCGAGACTGCTGCTACGACTGGTTGTGAGCATTTTATCTGCAGCAACTTTGGTTATGTTATTGGGTTTGCTGCCGCCACAACTGCTGCGCTGGTAATTGAACCAGACTTCTGATGTTGTTGTTGATGACTGCGTACTAATACAGTGGTTATTGGTAAACATCTTGTTGTCAGGCCCTACCCGCCATGCTGTACATAAACTGCCGCGCATCACCAGTCGTGCTATAGGGCGACTATGAGCAAACTCAGTAGGGTGAGAGTCTTTATAACACACAGCATCTTTACGCTCGTTACCTCCACAGGTTGAAAACTCCTGCGTCATTAAGTTTTCAATAACGTTTTCGGGGAAGCCGCGCATATAGTGGCCGATTTTAATTTTATGTTTGGTATCATCCCATGCATTCGATGCTTTTAGGTTTTCAGGCATTATGAGCTGAATAATAGCTGTATCGCCAGAGATTGACATACTGGCCCACGATGATTTTCCATTTTCACCCAGCTCTGGGTCGTAGGTAAAACCATCACGTTTAGCATTGCTGTAACGGTATCGTTCAGATCCATTTGGACTTCGAACTTCAACCACGGCACCATCAGGAATATTAAATTCTGCGAAGTGAACTTTAATGTAACTGGCACCAGGTTCTGAAACGGTGAAAGTGGAATTAGAATCAAATCCTTGTTTTGGGCTTAATGATAAGTTTGAGTCAATTTTATCCGCAATTTTAATGGGTTTGAGTGTTTCAGTTTGATGGAGATTATCGGCATAACTGTTCATTAGCACACAGCTTGATGCTAATGACGCAATCAATAGCAAGGATGAGTATTTCATTATACGGCTCGTATCTTCTTTATACCCTTTATTTGAGGGTATGTGTTTTTAATTATTTATTTCTGCTGTATTTTACCTAAAAAGGTAAAATACAGGCTTGTTGATACCATTAACAAAGGAATAAACTTTGCCAAAGGCATATGCGTGATGAGACTATAACGAGGAAGGATGTTTAACTATGTAAACTTGTTCATACTTATATGCATTTATGCTACATTTTTTGAAAAACATTAATAATATCATATGTATAAGATGAAGTACTGCTGAATTATTATGTATAATGCATCGTGCAGAAAATACGTTAACTAAAGAAAGGTTATACATAATTTAAACGAAAAAAAATACATATTAAATCATGCCAGAAGTAAAGTCAGATAAGAACTGCTCCATTTCAGGTTTTAGGCCATTAAACTCAATACCTATTTGAAAGTCAGAGGTTCTAACGACAGTGTGACGAACATAGGCGCGAGTGAGGATTTTTACAATTTTACCAAGGTAGTTGGCCTGGATTTGTATATCGACTGTTTCATTCATACTGAACTTTTGTGGAACTTCAATAAGTGCTCCACTTACAGAAACGTTTATCGTTCGTCCTACCGTGACTTCTTTAGCTTTATTGCGAATAAGCGCTTTCCATTTTACCGCTCTTCGGGGGTGCCGGCGTTGTTCAATACCATGTTCTTCGGACATTCAAAATAAACCTCCATAATGAATTAAGAGTAAGTATAGATCGGTTGAACAAGAGATGAATTTTGAATATACCTTTCACGAATGATTTTTGTGTGTACTATCCTTAGTGCTTACTTTGACAGCTCTGCGAACGCTTTTAAAACAACGGTTGTTGTTATTGATTGTCTTATCAGGTGAGTACTACGAAAATGGTAGGTATAAATTTAGAGATGCTCGCTCAATAAGCTGTGTAATAAAGATCATTAGTGATTATTAGTTACATTAACGGATATTAATTGTTTTATTTGGAGAGATTTCAGCCAGTTCATTTGATCGAGTGACAGTCATTTTTAGTTCACAACGACGTATTGCCAGTTTTGCGGCTAAGTCTCTATTTGGCAGTGAATGGCCATCCCGCGCTTTAAACACTAAGCAGTGATAGGTACGAAATTTTAACCATAAGCTTTGTGATCGCTTTAATGCTTTGCGTACATTATAAGGTTGTGTTCTAAAAAGATATTTATAGATTTCTGTCATTTGACCATCTTGGTAAAAATATTCTCGATCAATGCATTGAAGTTCACGTTCTGGTGCATAATTTGATTGTTGCATGCATTGGTCAAATTGTGGGGTATAAGTATAGAGAGAAGAAGAGCCTGCATTAGTCATTAGGCTTAGGGAGACCAGTGAAAACAATAAGGTAAATTTGCAGACATTATTTTTCATTAAAAAAGCCATATAGCGTAAAGACTAGTTTTTAAATATGCTGATAGTGAAGGATACATTGTAAAAATACGTCAAGAGGTAACTGAGTACCTCTTGACGATTTTTACTGATAGCTTTCACTCAAGAGCAAAAGTATTTGGGTTATTTATCATCGCTAGGTGTTGTGCCATCATCAGGTGTATCTCCATTATCAGAATCACCGTCGGATGGTGTATCACCGTCATCTGGCGTGTCATCACCACCAGGGTCTTTATCTGTTTTAACCAGTTTCACGGCATCAATATAGAAATCGGTACCAGGCTCTGGACCAAAGACATACAAATCAGCACGTTTTAGTGTACCCTCTGGCTTAATGGCAAAGTCAGTGGCAATATCAAACCAAGCATCACCTACAGGTATTTTACTGGTATTAACACGTTGCCAGTGGTAGCCTTCATCATCTACATAAAATATTTGAATATCCAGCTTTTGAGCCTCTTTAACGTCTTTTCCTAAGCTGGCAGATAATGAGAGTGTATAAGCCTGGTTAGCTTCAATAAGCTCAGTCCCTGCGAGAAGACCGCCAGCATACCAATGGTCTCGTTCATTGATATGTAAACTAAACTGACCATCTTTACTACGGTCTTGGCTTTGGCTTAATGTGCCCATTTTCCAAGCGGCTTGCCATCCTTGAGTATCTGTTTCAAAACTGTGTTCGAAAACGATATTTGGATCTGGCACGTTATTATCTTTTTCACTTATTTTTACTTCATCAATTATGAGTGACTTTTTACCTTTTGGTCCAAAGAGCAATAAATGAGCTGCTTTTATTTCACCCAGAGCATTTAATTGGAAGTCACCACTGAGTTTTTTCTCAGTTTGATCTATTTGATCGATCGCTAAGTACTGATAGTAGAAAATGCCTAACTCACTCTTAAGTGCTAAAGCGGCTAAACCAAAGTCTTTTTCCTGGTCGGCAGCAAGCTGGAAATTAGCACTGAAATGGTAGGTAGTATCTTTTTTCAGTGGAGTTTGTATTTTCTGAATAACACCGTCGTAGTAACTATTACGGCCTGTGATATTGACTTTGTAATCAGTACCACAGTCCTTGGTTTCAGATTTTTGTTCAAGTTTTACATCTGATGTGTAATAAGCTCGCCATTGTGTGAGCTGGTTAAAATCAGGATGTTGGATGATGTTGTCTTTTAATAAATCAGGCTTGGGACAGGTTGTTGTTGGAGTATCGCCATCACCGTCATCAGGTTTATCACCGTCATCAGGTTTATCGCCGTCATCAGGTTTATCGCCGTCATCAGGTTTATCACCGTCACCGGGTTTATCACCGTCACCAGGTTTATCGCCATCACCTGGTTTATCACCGTCACCAGGTTTATCACCATCACCAGGTTTATCACCGTCACCAGGTTTATCACCATCACCAGGTTTATCACCATCACCAGGTTTATCACCATCACCAGGTTTATCACCATCACCAGGTTTATCACCATCGGGATCTTCATCAGGGAAAGGTACAGTATGTGTGCGATGTTCGGACATAATCGCTGCGCGCTCTTTCCACAGTTTAACCATGTCAGCGGTTTCGGTATCGCCTAATGCTAAGCCATTTGCATCTTTAACCAGTGGGGTAGAGTAAAAATTAGATGAGTTACCACACATATGAGTGCGTGATTTGCCGTTGTCAAAGCCATAAGCATATTTCCACTGAGCGCCACCATCTTTGCTACAATGTAAGCCTCCCACATTATGACCCACTTCATGACGCCAAGCGTTTGGCCAAGGTGCACCAACCACTTGTGTATAGCCCGTTACACCAGCCCATCCCGCAGCACTTTTTGGTGCATCCGTTGGGGTTTGAACAACACCCACTAAGTCTGGAGCCAACTTATCAATGTCTGCTTTAAACCACTCTTCTACTTTGCCAAGTACGTCAGGAATAATACCCAAATTATGATTAGTTACACCCGTACCAACAAGACGTAGCTTGATATTGTTAATGCCAGAGTTTTTCAGACCATTATTCACTGAGGCTACATAAGTGGTGGCTGTGGCCTGTATATCTCCCACTTCTTTGGCTGCAGAGTCTGAGAAACCTAGAAAAACGTCAATAACAATATTACCGTTTTTATCTTTTTCACCTTTCGCTTCTTTGGCTTCTGCTGTTGAAAACAGCGCGGACTGACTGGTAGGAGGTAATACTTCGTCAAAATGTTCAGGCTGCTTTTGTTTTATAAGCAGGTAACGACCATTTTCTTGTGGTTGAATGAGATAGGTGCCTAACTCATTTTCAATAATACCAGTTATTTTTCCTGTTAAATGGTTCAAGGTAATAATGGCATTGCTATAGTTTTCCAGATGGCTAAAAGCACTATCGAAAACCTGACCATAAATGACTTCAAGAGAACCATTAGTGGTTTCACGGTTGACAACCCGCAAGTCAAATGCTTCTCCCGAAAATAAATTAAGTGTGATTTGTTCAGGGAAATAGTACTTGCCATTACTTTGTTTTAGTTTTAGATTAGCTTCGCGAAAATAATCGGCATGTTTAACGAAAGAGCTGTGAATATTATGGGTATAAGCTGCGGTTGAGGAAACATTATTTTCATTGGAAAATAATTCTGTAGGGGCTATAGCCTGTGACGAAGAATTGTTTCCTAATGCAATAGGGGCTTGAATTGCTGTTGTTAAAAGTAATGGAACTAATGGTATTACAGATTTTTTTTGAGATAACGATTTCTTCATAGTGGACTCTTCAGCTTATAAATTGTGATGTACGAAAAAATGCCTAATGCAGTTTATATATCTAGAAGCACTTAACGTTTTTTGTGATACAAAGTTATGATCTGATTTACAGTTTTATTGAACTGTGTCTATGAGTCCGTTAAATGATGAACGACAGAAACTACATGAATAAAAAGTAAGTTTCTGTTGCACCTCCTACTGTGCCACAAGTAACCACACTTGAAGCCTCGTTTTATACACTACCAAAATTTATCGATGATGGATTTGAAGTGTAACAGGCTTTTACAGATCACAATATCCATTACTTTAAATTAAAATAACGAGGTAAGACGCGATTGAATACACAAATAATGGTGTGTTTTTTTGAAGTTAAAGAAAAATTTTAAATAAAAGAGCAAATTAACACAATAGATGTGGTGCTACACAAATCAATATATTTGATTGCTACTGTGGATTGAGAGAATGGTATCAAGTAGAAGATATAAATGAGTACTGTGTACCCTTCGATGTAAATCTATACGAAGGGTAAACGTATTTTTAATTAGCGCCAGGTGATTTCCATAGTTGAATAAACATAATGAGTAGTATGACAAGCGATATCACTAACCAAATTACTCCCCAAAGCATAGTACTGCCTCCCAGCAGCTCTGCAATATGTGTCGCATCTGAAATGATGGTACCACTACGTGCAATGGTATCACTGTAAATATCACCAGGTACATATAATACACACGAAAGTCCAATTAGTCTGAGCAAAAAATCATTAATCCATTGGGAAGCTTTAATACTGGTAATTAATAAACAGATTCCAAAAATAGAGCAAAATATTAATGCAAACCCTTGTCCCTTCAGCAACCAAGGAACAATCAAAATAATCAAAGCAAGAAAACCATTAATCACTTTATCAAAGCGTGATAAATGGGCAGCCCAAAACAATACTACTCCCCAGATTAAAGAGCCAAGATAACCTGCGGTCGCGGTGATAATCAAATTACCTCCCCGATGAATGACATGGCCTCCTTGACGAGGATCAAGAAAAAACTCAAGCACTTCACCACCCGTTAAGAGTGCAGCAATGGCATGGGAAAGTTCATGGAAAAAGACCGTTAACATTTGGAAAGGGTAAATCCATAGGCTGTTCCAACCAATAAATAATCCCGCTATGATGACTAAACTGGCGAGTCTGGCGGTCCATATGGATGAGGTGGACATTGGTGCTGAGGAGGTGGTTGAGTTCACTTTTTGATCATTATCCTATGATGACAATAGTTAATTGATTGTTTTTTACCCTGCAAAGAATGCTAATACCATCTGTAAAGTAATATATCAAAATTATTCGAGTGCTTAGTAGTTATGTCAAATTGAAGGGTAAACAAACGTTTGAATTGATGTGTGCTGGGTGTCAATAGCATGAATAGTTAAAGAAAGTTATGTATTAGGAGAATATTACTAAGTAGGAAAATAAAGGTAACTTAGAAATTAAACTTAATTAGAAAAGAAAATTAAGCTATCAATTTATGATGACATTAAAGAAAGATTAATAATAAGTTAAAATACGGTAAGCAAGGGAGTAGCAGTAAAGTCATTGTTAAAAGTGTCTTGCATTTATTAGTTGAGTTCACAAATTAAACTTCAGTATACTTGGTATAAAATTAATTAGCATAGAAAATAAACAAAAGCAGTATAATGGAGTGACGACGATGCCAGTACCTTACCTTACTATGGATGGTTTAATCATAACGCTTCCTGAGCCGAGTGAAGCAAGTATTATTCAACAGTATTATCTGGATAATACCGATCATTTGGTTCAGTGGGAGCCTATCCGGGAGAGTCGTTATCATACCTTACAGGCTTGGAAAAACCGTCTTCAGTTGTTTTTGGCTCTTTATCAGGCGGATCGTGGCGTATACTGGTCAGTATTTGATGCGGAACGTAAACGGATTTTGGCCGTTTGTAATTATAGTAATATCGTCCGAGGTGCCTTTCAGGCATGCCACTTAGGTTACTCTGTGGATTATCGTTATCAAGGGCAGGGACTGATGTTTAAGGTGTTATCCAATACCATTGAATATATGTTTAAAGAACATAAGCTGCATCGAATTATGGCGAATTATATTCCAGAGAATGAGCGAAGTGGACGTCTTTTGCAACGTCTTGGCTTTGAAAAAGAAGGTTATGCAAAGGCTTATTTGAACATTAATGGGCAGTGGCGCGATCATATTTTAACCGCAAAGGTTAATGATCAGTGGGGGATACCTTGCCCAGAGAATACCGTTTAGTGAAAAGATAAGTTAAAGGTATATAGTTAATGGATAGAGAAATTTATTTGTCTATCCATATTTATGAAAAAGAGTATTCGTTTTTTAATTTATTGTATATTGCTGTGGGTATTTTCACATCAGGCTATGGCGATTACAGTGATCTATCCTGTTGTAGCTAAAGATGATGTACGCTATAAAGACTTAATCTCACTTTTACAGCAGTCGTTGGAAGTCACTGTGCCTGAATATGGTGAGTATGAGCTGGTTGCTGATAAAGATATAATAAGCGAAGGCCGTTATATTGAGCGTTTAAAGAGTGGCATAGGCCTGAATGTTATCTGGAGTTCAACTTCGGTTGAGAAAGAAAAAACCTTACGTCCCATAAGGATTCCTTTACGTAAAGGTTTATTAGGTTACAGAATTTCATTAATTAATAAGAATAATCAATCAAAGATTGAAAAAATAAAAACTATTGAAGCGTTACGTTTGATTGAAGTGGGGCAGGGTATCGGCTGGGGAGATATAGCTGTCTATAAAAAGAATGATATTAAAGTACGTACGGCTCGATATGAATTATTGTTTAGAATGTTGAATGCTGGACGCTTTGATCTTTTTCCACGAGGTGTCAATGAAGTCTTTGATGAATACCAACGCTTCAAGACCAGTTATCCAAATCTTGTTGTTGAGCAAAAATTTTTGATTGTATATCCCTGGCCATATTACTTTTTTACGAATAAAGCAGATAATCGCCTGGCAGAACGGATTGAAAATGGGCTACGAATGATGATTAAAAATGGATCATTTGATCAAATTTTTCATCAATATCACCAGGCTGCCATTGAGCAAGCAAACTTGCTGAAAAGGCACGTCATCCATATTGAAAATCCGCTTTTACCTAAGCAGACGCCCCTAGATGACCCTTCTCTTTGGTTTTTAAGGTGATACGACTTCGTAAAGAGTGGATTGCAGGCTAATATTATCTTTACCTGAACACTACAATACTGACATTGTTTAAGTTTACTATTCTATACCCATAACGAAGGGTTTTTATACCCCTAGGGCACAAGGGTGCGGCCGTCAAGTGATGAAGCCCCAGGGCAAGTTTACTACTGTGAAACTTGCGGTAGCGACTTTAATTGATATAACAGCGCTGCTGGGCGGTTATATTAATAAGTGACTGGGGTGAAGATCGCAGACAACAAACCCTAAAAATGATTCGTGAAGGGTATATACTGGGGAATATTAGTGTTCAGGGTATATATGTGCTTAGTAGTAAATTGGGAGGTTGTATACACTATGAGGCGATTATTAACAATTTGCTTTTTAATTTTTTCTCTACCAAGTTTAGCAGCAGTAAAGGTTGTATATCCTCCGCCAGAGTCAGAAAATGATACGCGCTTTTCAGATTTAATTGAGATTCTGGAAATGGCGCTCAAAAAGACCGAAGACAAGTATGGTGGTTTTGAGTTAATGCCCTATAAAACGGTCATGAGGGAAATTCGTTATATTGAAGAGCTTAAAAAAGGAGGAAGTGTCAACGTTATCTGGTCTTCAACATCTCCAGATAAAGAGCGTGAGTTATTACCTATACGGATTCCTCTACGTAAAGGTATTTTAGGTTATCGGGTTTCGTTAATTAATAAAAGTAATCAAGCAAAAATTGACCAATTGAATACCCTTGCTGATTTGCAAAAAGTAACGATAGGCCAAGGTACGGGCTGGGGGGATGTTGTTATCTATGAGGCAAATAACATAAAAGTGCGAACAGCGAGTTATGAGTCTTTATTTAAAATGCTTAATGCTGATCGCTTTGACTTGTTTCCCCGTGGCATTAATGAAGCTTTTGCTGAGTATGAGGCTAGGAAAGATGAAAATAAAAATATTGCGATTGAGCAAAAACTCTTAATCGTTTATCCATGGCCATACTATTTTTTTACAAATCAAAATGACACTCAACTTGCAGATCGTTTACGTGAAGGGCTAGATACCATGATGGCGGATGGCTCGTTTGATGATATTTTTAATAAGTACAGTGGCGATGCGGTGAGTAAAGCAAATATTGCAAATCGGCGTATTATTAAAATAACGAATCCTATGTTGCCGCCTGAAACGCCTGTGGATGACGAGCGACTATGGTTTAAGCCTTAAATAGAAAGGATTCTTTTAAGGGGGGAACTGTTTATCAAGCATTAGAAGGTAGTCATAATATGAACCACGATGATCATGGTATATCCATTAATAGAGTCACTTATGATGAGAACGCTTACCTATCACTTAAAGCGACTGGAAAGCTGACACATGACGACTATGAAAAATTTAACCCTGAGCTTGATTCTGCACTGGCTGATGCCAAAGATGCAAAAATAAAAGCGGTTATAGATACTACTGAGCTGGAAGGCTTTGAGCCTAGAGCAATGTGGGATGATTTGAAGCTTGGTTTAAAACATAGAAATGAGTTTGAGAAGGTGGCTATTTATGGTAATAAAAACTGGCAAAAGACGGCGGCTAAAATAGGTTCTTGGTTTGTAACCGGTGAAGTACAGTATTTTGAAAATAAAAATGATGCGATAGATTGGTTAAATAAATAATTTGAGTTACTTGTTGTATTAACTCCAAAAATAAATGACTACGGTTGGGTTTAGATCACTTCGTTTAATCTTATTATTTTTTCTCATTAAATTCTCTTCATAAAAACGCACTGGCTATATAGTGGATTAATATAGCTGATGTTGGTCAATTAAAAACAATAATTTTGTTTTAATTTATGAGTGTCTGTATTATTATCTGCGCACCTTTATGCTTGTCAGAATAGACTAGACATCGTTCTTTATAAAAACGTGTATTTGGCTTGCCAACCCAGTAATCAGGGTTGCTTATCTCATAAGTAGTCGTTGTGGAGGAAGTATGATTATATTTGGTACAAGAGGAAAGACGGTAGCAGGCCAAGTTATTCAGGGCATTGAATGTCCTTCCTGTGGTAAAGACGAATTTATTACTTTTGGTGTTTTGCGTTACTTTCATTTGTACTGGATTCCCACACTCGTCACTTCGAAACAGGTCGGTATTGAGTGCACGCACTGCAAAGGTGCATTCGTTGATAAAGAGATCCCTAAGGATCTGGCGAAAGAAATTAAATCTCACGTTTTTACTAAAAAAAATACCCTTCCATTCTTTGCTGGTTTAATCATCATTGCGTGTATTGCTTTATTTGGAGTTTACGCTTCACATCAATCTGATGTTAAAGAAACTTCGATGATTGAACAGCCAGCAGTCAATGATCTTTATATTGTTAATTTCACAAAAATCTTTGAAGATGCTGATACAACTTATAAGTATGGTGTGATGAGAGTAGATCACTTATCCTCGACACAAATGGAGCTTAAAATTAGTAAAATGGCTTATAACAAAGCATCGGGGGTAAGAAAGGATATTCGTAGTCATAAAGCATTAGATGATGCTTACTATGATAGTGAACCCTTTTATATTGATATCAGCAAGTTGCAGGCAATGAAAGCCTCTGGTGCTATTTATTCCGTTGAACGAATATAGGCCATCGTTAAAAAACACTTTTTCTAGTGATGAAAAAAAAGAGATACCTTTTATGGTATCTCTTTTTTTTTTGCTTATTGGCAGGCTTTAAAGTCGGTTTAATCCGAACTTTCTGGTTAAGAAAGTTTTTGCTGTAAAAGCTGATTCACCTGACCTGGGTTTGCACTGCCTTTAGAGGCTTTCATTACTTGCCCCACAAAAAAGCCAATCATTTTTTTCCGTTTGACATCATCAGCAGCTTTATACTGTTCAACTTGATCAGGATGCTTAGCAATAATGTCATCAATGATAGCGGCAATGGCGTTGGTATCGGTGACTTGTTTTAATCCTTTTGCTTCGATTATTGCATCAACATCATCTGCACCTTCCCATAAAGCTTCAAATGCTGTTTTCGCCCCTTTGCCATTGATGGTCTGATCTTTTAAACGGCTGAGCAATTGTGCTAGGCGATCAGCAGGTACTGGGCTTTCAGTAATTTCCAAATTGTTTTTGTTCAGCCTTGCCGCTAATTCACCCATCATCCAGTTTGCTGCCAGTTTGGCGTCGCCACACTGCGTTGCTACTTGTTCAAAATATTCCGCAGTCTCCCGCTCTTCCGATAGGATTGTTGCGTCATACTCGCTTAGTTTAAACATATCCATAAAACGCTGGCGTTTTTGTTCAGGCAGTTCTGGTAATGCCGCTTTTATTGATCGCAAATCCTCATCGCTAATGACAACGGGTAACAAGTCTGGGCAGGGGAAGTAGCGGTAATCATTGGCTTCTTCTTTGCCACGCATGGAACGCGTTTCATCACGCTCGGAGTCATAAAGACGTGTTTCCTGAACTACTTTTCCGCCTGCTTCCAACACATCAATTTGCCGCTCAATTTCATAGTTAATGGCTTTTTCAATAAAGCGGAAAGAGTTGACGTTTTTAATTTCGGCACGGGTACCGAGGGTGGTTTCGCCTTTGGGGCGAATGGATACGTTGGCATCACAGCGCATAGAGCCTTGAGCCATGTTGCCATCAGAAATGCCTAAGTAACGAATCAGGCCATGGATATACTTCAAGTAAGCCACAGCTTCTTTCGCTGAACATAGCTCTGGTTCAGACACAATTTCCAACAACGGTGTGCCTGCACGGTTGAGGTCAATGCCGGTCATACCATGAAAATCTTCATGGAGTGATTTACCTGCATCTTCTTCCAGGTGAGCCCGAGTGACCCCAATGCGCTTCATTTCACCATTTTCTAAAGGAATATCCACATAGCCTTTACCGACAATAGGCAAATCCATTTGGCTGGTTTGGTAGCCTTTGGGGAGGTCTGGATAAAAGTAGTTTTTACGAGCAAATATATTGGTTTGATTAATGTGTGCATGGATACCCAAGCCAAACATCACTGCCATACGCACCGCTTCAGCGTTGAGTACAGGCAATACACCAGGCAGGCCCAAATCCACCGCGCAGGCCTGCGTGTTTGGTTCAGCACCAAACGCTGTGCTGGCACCAGAGAAAATTTTTGATTTAGTTGCAAGCTGTACGTGAACTTCCAACCCAATAACCGCTTCCCATTGCATGATTGCTATAACCTCGTGTTAAACCTGTTTACCTTGTTGGATTAGTCCAGTGTTACTGGGCGTTGGCGGTGCCAATCGGTGGCCTGTTGGAATTGATGGGCAACTTGGAGCAGCTTGGCTTCAGCAAAGTAGTTACCAATCAGTTGCAGACCTACAGGTAAGCCATCTACTAAACCTGCGGGAACTGACATGGCGGGTAAACCGGCCAGGTTCACGGCGATGGTATTAATGTCTGAGGCATACATAGCAACGGGATCATCCATTTTTTCGCCAATGGTAAAGGCTGTAGTTGGGGCCGTTGGGCTCATAATGACATCTACGTCATTAAATACATTCGTAAAGTCTTGCTTTACCAGACGACGGATTTTTTGAGCTTTGATGTAGTAAGCATCGTAATAGCCAGCTGATAATGCATAAGTTCCTACCAGAATACGACGTTTGACTTCTGCGCCAAATCCTTCACCTCGGCTGCGTTTATAAAGATCTTCCAGATTTTCTGGGCTTTCACAGCGGTAGCCATAACGAACGCCATCAAAGCGTGATAAGTTAGAGGAAGCTTCTGCAGGCGCGATGACATAATAAGCCGGTAAAGATAATTCTGTATGCGGTAAACTGACTTCTTTAATGGTGGCACCTAACTGCCGGTAGACATCAAGTGCTGCATGAATAGCTGTGCTGACGTTGCTATCAATACCTGCAGAAAAATATTCCTTGGGTAAGCCAATGGTTAGACCGGTCAGAGGCTGATTGAGTGATGCGGTATAATCTGGTATGGGTTGATCAACACAGGTTGAGTCCTTGCTATCAAAACCAGACATCACATTAAGCAGCAGTGCGGCATCTTCTGCGGTACGCGTCATTGGACCAGCCTGGTCTAAACTAGAGGCAAAGGCAATCATTCCCCAGCGAGAGATACGCCCATAAGTAGGCTTAATGCCCGTAATTCCACACAGTGCTGCTGGCTGGCGAATTGAGCCACCCGTATCGGTTCCTGTCGCAGCGGGAGTAAGTTGTGCTGCTACTGCTGCAGCGGAACCACCGGATGAGCCTCCAGGTACACGTTTGGTATCCCAGGGGTTACAAACTGAGCCAAAGTGGCTGGTTTCGTTGGATGAACCCATGGCAAATTCATCCATATTGGTTTTACCCAGGGTAATAAAGTGAGCTTGACTGAACTTTTCTGTGACGGTCGACTCATAAGGCGCAATAAAGTTAGCCAGCATTTTTGAACCACAGGTTGTTTTTATACCCTTGGTGCAGAAAATATCTTTATGGGCAATGGGGATACCTGCAAATTGATTCGCTTGACCATTCGCTCTGAGCTGATCAGCCTGTTTGGCTTGATTTAGGGCCTCATCTTCGTTAACCGTAATAAAACTGTTGTATTTTTTGTCAAGTTGATTAATTCTGGAGATATAGTGTTGCGTAAGTTCGACGCTGGAGAATTTTTTATCAGCCAGACCTTGAACCAGCTCAGCGATTGTCAGTTCGTGCATTGCAGCAATATCCTGTTGAACCATTAGCCTTTGATCAGTAGCTGCTTTTAGCAGTAGCTCATTGAGTGATGGTGAGTGCCGTATTTCACTCTATAAATTACCCAACGAGTAGGGTATGTAACAGCTAGATGAAAAAAAGTGATGGTTTATCTATCTTTGGTGTAGCGGTAATTACTTTGCGGTAATGTTAAAACATATTGGTTTCGGTTATTCGATAACGCTTTACTCGATCACTTTAGGCACCAGGTATAGCCCATTTTCAGTTTGAGGGGCCAGCTGTTGAAAGTGGTCTCGTTGGTTTGTTTCAGTTACCTCATCAGTACGCAAGCGCTGAACAAGCTCAAGCGGGTGGGCTAAAGGCTCGATATTGTCAGTATTGACAGCCTGCATTTGATCAACCATGTGTAAAATGTCTTTAAGGGTAGCGGTGGTGTTTTCAATGTCTTGTTCATTGATCGCGATGCGAGCCAAGTGGGCAATACCTTCCACATCTGAGCGGTCAAGCGCCATGAGTATCTCCACAAAATAGGTTGAGAATTGCGTATCATAGACAATTATGCCTGCAGGCTAAAGTGAAAAGCATACAGATACAGTACGAAATTTGAATATATAGTTATTACATGATTTATGAGTGTGTGAGCCTATTCGGTGAATAACTCATCCACTCTCTTATATGCCACAGCGAATGATATAAGCAGTTTAATTTAGGGGTATTAATACATAATCTCAAGCCGAAAAATGTCTATACCTCGATGAATGTGTATTGAACTTGCTCAAACTTGCTGCCGTTGTTAGAGTTCGGCAGCATTGGTTTTAGTTTTTTTGTTGGGAAGATAGCGACGCATGCTAAAAAAATTACGGGGATTTTTTTCCAGTGACCTGTCGATAGACCTGGGGACCGCCAATACCCTCATTTATGTTCGCGATAAAGGTATTGTACTGAATGAGCCTTCGGTGGTAGCGATTCGTCATCATGGTAACCAAAAGAGTGTTGCTGCGGTGGGGATGGATGCGAAACGAATGCTTGGCCGGACCCCTGGCAATATAACGGCTATCCGGCCGCTTAAAGATGGTGTCATTGCTGACTTTAATGTGACTGAAAAAATGCTTCAGCACTTTATTAATAAGGTACACGAGAACAGCTTTATTCAACCTAGCCCCAGAGTGCTGGTGTGTGTGCCTTGCAAGTCCACGCAAGTCGAACGACGTGCGATTCGTGAGTCGGCGCTTGGCGCTGGTGCTCGCGAAGTGTATTTGATTGAAGAGCCTATGGCAGCAGCGATTGGTGCTGGTTTGCCTGTTGAAGAGGCGCGGGGCTCTATGGTGGTGGATATTGGTGGTGGTACCACTGAAATTGCGATTATTTCCTTAAGCGGTATTGTTTACTCTGAATCCGTTCGGGTTGGGGGGGATCGCTTTGATGAGGCTATTGTGACTTATGTGCGTCGTAATTATGGCAGCCTCATTGGTGATGCAACGGCAGAACGCATTAAACAAGAAATCGCTTGTGCTTACCCAACAGAAGAATTACGAGAAATAGACGTCCGTGGTCGTAATCTTGCCGAAGGTGTACCACGTAGCTTCACCTTAAACAGCAATGAAATTCTGGAAGCGCTGCAAGAATCATTGTCTGCCATTGTGCAATCCGTTAAAAGTGCATTAGAACAATCTCCACCAGAACTGGCATCGGATATTGCTGAACGAGGTATGGTGCTGACCGGTGGTGGTGCATTATTGCGTGGTTTTGACCAGCTGCTGAGTGAAGAAACTGGTTTACCAGTGGTGGTTGCTGAAGATCCCCTGACCTGTGTGGCACGAGGTGGTGGTCGAGCGCTCGAAATTATGGATAAGCATGCTATCGATCTGCTCTCAACTGAGTAAGTTATACCCTACGTTATGGGTATCTGGATAGACAGTGCTATTTACCCCGTAAAAACTAGACGATAGTAGTATGTTTGAATGGAGTCAGGTTTGTGCATCTGGCTGCTCATCTAGACCATAATTAACTGCCCAATATCTGGCGATCAGGTATTGGGCTTTTATCCGTTGACTTTTTGATCATTAAGAGGTCTTACCTATTAAGTCGTTATTTGTTAAACAGCGGTCTTTGACTGCACGACTGTTTTTGTGTGTTGTGCTTTCAGTGGCGTCAATGGTCGTTGATCACAAATATAATTATCTGGATACCGTACGTGCCTGGCTGACAGTGATAGTGACACCCGTTCAGTGGGTAGCGGATATTCCTGCACGGATGTGGGGTATGGCGGATAATGCATTACAAACCCGTGCTGAGTTATTGGAAGAGAATGCACGGTTGGAAGCCAAAAATCTTATATTAGAACGAAAGTTGCAAAAACTGGCGGCGTTGACTGCACAAAATATTCGGCTTCGTGAGCTACTGAATTCTTCCCGTTCCATTGATGAAAAAGTGCTTATTGCTGAGCTCATGGGCATAGATCCTAATCCTTATACCCATCAGGTCATTGTGAATAAAGGCTCGCTTGATGGTGTGTATGTTGGGCAGCCACTGCTGGATGCTAAGGGATTGATGGGGCAGGTTATCTCAGTCAGTCCTTTTAGCAGCCGAATTATGCTCATAACCGATACTCACCATAGTATTCCTGTGCAGGTAAATCGTAATGGTGTGCGTGCTATTGCGGTGGGGACAGGTAAGCTGGATGAGTTGGAACTAAGACATGTGCCAGATACTACAGACATTCGCCAAGGTGATATTTTGGTGAGTTCTGGATTAGGGCAAAAATTTCCTGTGGGTTATCCTGTGGGGGAAGTGATTTCGGTCGTTCATGATCCTGGTAAACCCTTTGCCGTGATAAAAGTGAGGCCCGCTGCTAAGTTAGACCGTAGTCGACATGTGTTGTTGGTGTTTACCCATCATCAAACACAAGCGCTAGCTGATGAGTTTATACAGGAAAACCAACGTGACGCTACAGAAAGCTAATCGCTCTTGGATTATCTGGGCCACTTTATTTATGGCCTACGTGTTGTGTTTATTACCCATGCCTTCCTGGTTAGCTATTGGCCGGCCCGAGTGGTTAGCCATGGTTGTTATTTATTGGGGAATGGCACTGCCAGAACGCATTGGCATTATCACGGCTTGGACACTGGGTATCTTGCTTGATGTTATGCAGGGGGTGTTGCTGGGGCAAAATGCTTTGGGTATGGTGGTTGTGGCATATGTCGCATTACGTTTACATCGTCGTATACGTGTTTTTCCTTTATTACAGCAGTCACTTTTTATTCTGGTGTTAGTGGGTATTTATCAGTTGATTAGTTTATGGGCTCGATCTGTGGTTGGTCGTATGCCGCCTAATTTACTGTTTATGATGCCTGCTGTGGTCAGTGCTGTGTTGTGGCCATGGTTGTTTATTATTCTTCGAGATATTAGAAGACGCTATAAAGTGTCCTAGGCTTGTTAAACTGCGTTCCCTCACAATCTGCCTGTCGTGCAAGGATAAGCAATACCAGGGCTAGTTATACAGTACGTTGAGTATTGTTTGAGGGAACATTGTTAGTTGTTCTTTCCGTTACTTTCGCGTTAAATCTATAGTCTACTCGCTTCGTGCTTGAGCATTTGCCCTATTTCTATATTCATAGGATTAATTGTTAGTTGGCAGGGTATGCGGTGTATTGGCGAGAATTGTCGTATTTTATACTGGTTAGTCGTATACAGTTCGTGAACATTTTTGTAAATAACGGTTGTGCTTGCGCAAAGAGGCATTGATGATTTACCTCGCTTCTCAGTCACCCAGACGGCAAGAGCTGTTACAGCAGATAGGTGTTAATTATATCGTTATTCCTGCTGCTATCGATGAGTCTCCCTATACAGATGAGCTAGGTGATGCCTATGTGCTGCGGATGGCTAAGGAAAAGGCTGAGGCTGGATGGCAGATATTACATGCAGAGAAAAAGAGCATTATATCTTCAACAGAGAACAGCCCTTGTGTTTTGGCGGCAGATACCAGTGTCATTGTTGATGGCGGTATTTTGGGGAAGCCGAAAGATGAGTCAGACGCAAAGGCGATGTTAATGCGTTTGTCCAATCGAACTCACCAGGTAATCACAGCGGTTGCTTTAAAAAACCGTAGGCAGATGGAAACCCGTTTGAGTGTCAGCAATGTCACTTTTCGTGCGCTGACAGATACTGATGTACAAGCCTATATCCGCAGTGGTGAACCTTTAGATAAAGCAGGTGCCTATGCTATACAAGGGCTAGGAGCCATATTTGTACAACATTTAGCGGGCAGTTACTCTGGAGTGATGGGGCTGCCTTTGACCGAAACGGCTGAGCTACTCCAGTTAATGGATGTTCCCACAGGGCTTTCATCTTGGAGAAAACAACTAGAGCGTGCAGATGAGTGAAGAAATACTGATGAATATCACACCCATGGAGTCTCGAGTGGCTGTGGTAGAAAACGGTGTACTGCAAGAGGTGTACATCGAACGCACTCAACGTCGTGGTATTGTTGGTAATATTTATAAAGGCAAAGTAGTCCGAGTATTGCCAGGGATGCAGGCAGCTTTTGTCGACATTGGCTTAGAGCGCGCCGCGTTTATTCACGCCAGTGAGATTATCCCTAAAAATAATGATGCAAAGGAGAACGAAACAGCCTCAAGCAATGAATCTGAGCCTCATATCAGTTATTTAGTCCATGAAGGGCAGTCCATTGTGGTTCAGGTTACGAAGGACCCATTAGGTACAAAAGGTGCTCGATTAACAACTCATATTTCTATTCCTGCCCGCTACTTAGTGTATATGCCTCATACCAATCATGTCGGTATTTCTCTACGCATTGAGGACCAGCAGGAACGTGAGCGTTTAAAGGTCATGGTGGAAAAGCTGCTTGAAGAGCATGGGATTCAGGATAAAGGCGGTTTTATTTTACGGACAGCGGCAGAGGGTGTTGGCGAAGCGGAAATTCTGAATGACATTTTTTTCTTACACCGCTTGTGGGACTCTATTTCTGAAAGTATTGCTTCTACCAAAGCGCCTGTTGCAGTCTATGAAGATCTTCCTCTTTATTTGCGTACCTTAAGAGATTTGGTTGAGCCTATCATTGAAAAGGTGCGTATTGACTCTAAAGAAACCTATTTGAAGGTGCTTAAATTTGTTAAGAAATTAATTCCGCAAATTGAAGATCGTGTTGAATACTATCCAGGCGAGCGCCCTATTTTTGATTTATACAGCGTTGAAGATGAAATACAGCGAGCACTGAGCCGAAAAGTACCGCTTAAATCAGGTGGTCATCTGATTATTGATCAGACGGAAGCTATGACGACGATTGATGTGAATACGGGGGCTTTTGTTGGGCACCGTAATCTGGAAGAGACTATTTTTAAGACGAATTTGGAAGCAGCAACGGCAATAGCACGCCAGCTCCGCTTACGCAATCTCGGTGGGATTATCATTATTGACTTCATTGATATGGAAGATGAAGAGCATAAGCGGCAAGTGTTTCGGATGTTAGAAAAAAACCTGGAGCGGGACCATGCAAAAACCAATATTACAGGGGTTTCTGAGTTAGGATTAGTTGAAATGACCCGCAAACGGACCCGTGAAAGCCTGGAAAATGTTTTGTGTGAGCCTTGCCCCACTTGCCAGGGACGTGGTTCCTTAAAAACGCCAGAAACTGTTTGTTATGAAATTTTTCGGGAGATTCTTAGGGAAGCCCGGGCTTATGATAGTGATACCTACCTGGTGTTGGCTGCACAAACCGTTGTGGATCGTTTACTGGAAGAAGATTCTGGCAACGTAGCTGACTTGGAAGAATTTATTGAAAAAAATATACGTATTCAAGTTGAGCCTATGTATACCCAGGAACAGTTTGATGTTGTTCTCGTGTAAGGCAAATTGCGTGTAATTTTTACAAGCCTGGTGTTTTTGTTTTGGATAGCTAAATGCTTTGGATTGCCCGTTGGTTTTCTCGAATTGTTTGGTGGCTTGTGGTCACCTTGATTGTGCTTATGGCACTTTATGTCAGTGCTGGACGTTTTTTGTTACCTCGATTAACAGACTATCGTGAAGAACTGTCTGAGAGACTTGCTGAATACCTTAATACTCAGGTATCGATAGGACAATTAGCCGGTAGTTGGCGTGGATTTAATCCAGCATTGGTTGCTACTGATGTAGTGATTAAAAGTCCACAAGATCCTCAGCAGAATGCACTATCCGCCAAGCAACTTATTTTATCGTTTGATACGTTAGGGTCTATTCTCGCGGGGTCTTTGGTATTTGAACAGCTGGAAGTGACAGGGGCTAATATCCAGCTGAAAGAACAAACGAAACAGTGGCACTTGCGTGGTTTCCAGGCAGCACCATCAGAGAAAAGTGATTTTAAGCTGATTTCAGGCCTTATTTTACAGCAAAACCGTCTGCATTTATTGGACAGTACCGTCGTCTTTGAGCCTGAACAAGGTTCGGCTCAAGCACTGACAAATGTGCAGCTGACTATTGAAAATACCCAGCAGGGTATTCATGTGACGGGCTCTCTTCAGGATGGTTATACAGATCAGCGCTCTGGGGAAATTTCGGTTGCGGTAAAATTGAGTAAATGGGGTAATACTTGGCAGGATACAAAGCTTTCCGCCATGCTTGATATTGAAAATATACACTTAACCCCGTGGTTGGCAATGTTTCTTCCTGAGTCAACTCAGTTAAATATCGAGCAGCTTGATGGGAAGCTTTGGCTGACCTGGAATGGTCAACAGTTAGATGCTCACAGTGCACTTGATTTTACTGAAGTGACTGGGCATTGGGCTAATCACCAACTACCAACAATACAACACTTCAGAACGAAGAACAGTCAAATTCAATGGTCTTCTAATCAACAGTGGCAGTGGCGTGCAAAAGACTTAGCGCTGGCTGTTAATGATCAACCACCATTAACATTACCCTATATTTCGTTGGATAGTCGTCCTGAGGGAGGTACACCTCTTAAGTCATCTGATACGCAGTCTTCAAGAATTACGTTGGCATTATCTGAGATTGATTTGGCGGCACTGAAAAAAATAACGCTTTCCACGCAGTGGCTCCCTAAAGAAGCACATCAGTTGCTGAGTACGTTAAATCCGGTAGGGAAGCTGCGACAAGTTTGGTTGGACTGGCAGCCAAGTCAACCTTCAGCTTTTGTGGCCAGTGCACGTCTGCATGAAGTAGGTGTTGATGCTTGGGAGAATGCCCCTTCAGGATCAGGTATCTCTGGTTACACACTGATCACGCCAACAAAAGGTGTGATTTTGTTGGACGCTAAGCGATTTAGTCTGGGGCTAGAGAGCTTGTTTCGTCGGACTTGGTACTACGACCAGGCCTCAGGGCGTTTAGAGTGGCGTATTTTTGATAACCAATATGAGTTGTATACACATAATGTTGCCTTAACAGGAGACGATGGGCATTTCAAAGGACAGTTCCGGCTTCAATTTCCCTTTGATGATAGACCCCCACAAATGGCATTAACGGTTGGTGTGACTGAAGGGGATGCGCAATACACTGGTCAGTATTTGCCCGCACGAGGCGCGATGTCTGAGGAGTTGGTCACCTGGCTTGATCAGAGTATTAAGAAAGCAGATATTGAGTCAGGTGCCTTTGTTTATAACGGGTCGCTTGACCCAGATGATTTGGCAGCCGCCAGTAACTTTGGTTTGTTTTTCAAAATTCGTCATGGAACCTTACAGTATGACCCTGCCTGGCCCACCGCTAATGCGTTGAATGCACTGGTACATGTCAGTAGCGATCACTTGAATGTTGAGGTTGAAGAAGGAAGGCTTTACAGCAAAAGTAAAATTGATGGGTTACAAGTCACCGCAGATTTTACCGAGCTGGAAAATGACCAACCTTTAGTACTACATTTGAAGGGCAATGCAAAAGTGGGAGGTGAGGAGGCCAATAAGTTACTTCATGAGAGTCCTATTGCAGATGCGCTAAATGATGTTGAAGTACCTTGGACTGTTGCTGGTGACTATGATGTCAAATTAGGCTTAAGCATACCATTGCAAGAAAAGGCTCAGCCAAAAGGTACCGTAGATATTGCTGTACATAATGGTCAAATAAAACTCCCACAACAAGATATCGCATTTGATCAGATTCATGGGGCATTGCGTTACGAAGCTGGGCAGGGCATGTTTGCTCAGAAACTACAAGGCAAGTTTTTAGAAAATACCTTTACAGCAAAGCTTGACGTTAAAAAAGAAAAAAAACAGTTAGTGCAAAGTATTTCGCTGCAAGCTCCAATACAAACAACGCCGCTATTACGCTGGTTAGGAGCACCAGAACCTATTCAAAAATGGGTTAAAGGCCAAACGGATATTACGGCTGAACTCAATGTTTATGACACTAAAAAACGTGCTCCACAGTTAAGTATTCAAACTGACTTACAAGGGATTGCTTTAAATCTACCCGAGCCTTTTGAAAAGTCACCTTATGAGCAGCGTCCTTTACAGTTGAACATTAGCTTTCAAGAGCCTCTATTACTTAGGGTGATGTTGCACAATCAGCTCAGTGCCGCATTGCTGCTGGGAAAACAGGGGGTAGTCTCAGCCAATTTGCTGGTTGGACGAAGTGGGTTGATTTCTCCAATACCCAGAGGTATTCAGGTAGCAGGTTGGTTACCTGTGCTCAATGTTAGCCAGTGGCAATCACTATGGGCTGGTTTTGACAGCAAGAGTACACCTGCAATTAAGCCAGTCACGGTTCGTAACTTCAGTGTTGATAAGTTGATTGCCGCAGATCAAGCGTTGAAAAAAATAAATGTCTCACTGTTGACGATGAGGGATCACTGGCGTGTGTTACTCGATAGTATTGATTTAAAGGGACAGGTCAATATTCCTTTTAGTCAAAACCAGCCTATGGATATCTGGGTTGATAAGGCTGTTATTAGTACTGTTACTGACAAAAAGGCAAGCTCTGCAAAGAGTAATCAGGATACGACAGTACCGCCGCAGTCGATTCCTGCTATGAACCTTAGAATTCATGATTTAACGTTGGACAAGCAGAAGGTTGGCTCATTATCCGCAAATATTCGTCCAAATCCAAAGGGACTTCATGTACAAAATATTGTGGGGGATATGCAAGGGCTGTCCATTACAGGTGATTTGTCGTGGAATTATCAGCGCGGTTTTCATCGCTCATTTTATAAAGGCGTGATTCGAGCTGAAAATATTGGTAAGGTCCTTGAAAACTGGGGATATGCAGCCACACTGACCAGTAAAAAAACGAAAATCTCTGTGGATGTAAACTGGCCTGGTTCTCCCATGGCCTTTGCAGTAAAAACACTCACAGGAAAAGTCGACAGTAAAATTGAGCATGGTCGGTTTGTTGAAACTGAGCGCTCAGCGAATGCCCTTAAACTGTTGGGTATTCTTAATTTTAATGCGATTGCCCGACGTTTACGTTTGGATTTTTCAGATTTATTTTCCTCGGGGGTGAGCTTTGACAAATTCAGAGTTCATGGTCGTTTCAATGGTGGCATTTTAACCTTTGATAAGCCTGTCACCATTGAGGGGCCTTCAGCCGATTTCCAAATGGATGGTGTGCTTAATTTTATTACGGATAAGGTTGATGCTTTTCTCGTAGTTACCTTACCGGTGACGGATAATTTACCCATTATTGCTGTACTGATGGGGGCACCTCAGGTGGGTGGTGCAATTTATTTATTTGATAAGCTACTGGGTAATACCGTACAACAGTTTGCCAGTGCCTGTTACCGTTTGACTGGGACACTGACTAATCCAAAAGTGTCATTTGATAAAATATTTAGTGCTGACACAGAAAAAGACGATTAAAGGGATGAAATGAAATATAAAGTAGCTGCTGTACAAATGAACTCTGGTGTAGATGTAGCAGAAAATTTAACACATGCTGAACGGCTAATGAGTCAAGTGGCTCGGCTGGGTGCTAATTTGGTTGTATTACCAGAGTGTTTTGCTGCATTTGCAACACCTGATATGTTAGCTATTGGCAAGGGAGAGCAAACGGCTGAAGGCCCTATTCGATCATTTTTAGCGGAGCAGGCAAGAGCCCATAATATTTGGTTGGTTGCGGGTTCTATTCCGTTTTTACCTGAAGAACAAACAGATGATCGCTGTCTAGCCAGTTGTTTTGTCTATAATGATCAGGGAGACGAAGTTGCGCGTTATGACAAAATTCACTTATTTGATGTTAATGTGGATGACAGCAAAGGATCGTATCGGGAATCAAAGGAGTTCCTGCCAGGTAAACATCTTGTTGTTGTTGATACCCCGTTTGGTCGTATAGCACCCGTTATTTGTTACGATTTACGTTTTCCAGAAATCTTTAGAAAACTGGCTGAGCAGAACGTTGATATTTTTTGTATACCCTCTGCATTTACAGCAGTGACAGGAGCTGCACACTGGGAAACACTCGTAAAAGCCAGGGCGATTGAAAACTTTAGTTATGTCATTGCGGCTAACCAGACAGGTACTCACGAGGATAAGCGTGAAACTCATGGCCACTCAATGATTGTGGACCCTTGGGGGCAAACTATTGCATCAACGACAAAGGGTGAAGCTGTTATTCTGGCTGAAATTGATTTACAAAAGGTCAAACAAATTCGTGATCAAATGCCTTCATTATCTCATCGATGTCCTTATGAACTGGCTTTGATCAAGAAATAGGTTTCTTATTATTTATGACTGATTTATTACTCTCTGCAAAAGAACAACTGTTGATGCCTGCTGAGCTCACAGAGAACCATGTTGCTAATATTATTGATGGCATGTTGGGCCATCAAATAGATGCTGCTGATTTATATTTTCAAAACTCACGCTTTGAGTCTTGGGTTTTAGATGACGGTATTGTTAAAGAAGGCAGCTTTAATGTCGACCGTGGTGTGGGTGTACGCGCCATGAGTGGTGAAAAAACTGGCTTTGCCTATTCCAATGAAATCATTCTTCCCGCTCTCAATCAGGCTGCTGCCGCTGCTCGGTCAATTGCAGCTCAAGGGCAGAATCAGTCTGTACAGGCTTGGCAGTCTTCACGACCATTAGCACTTTATCCCGCAAGTAATCCATTAGATGTGATGTCACAGCAGGACAAGGTGACACTACTAAAGGATATGGATCGCCAAGCACGACAATTGGATCCTAGAGTAAAACAGGTAACAGTGAGTTTGGCTGGAGGCTATGAAACGGTTCTGGTTGCAGCGAGTGATGGTACTTTGGCGGGTGATGTCAGACCACTCGTACGCTTAAATATTTCTGTGATTGTTGAACAGGATGGGCGTCGTGAGCGAGGATCTGCGGGTGGTGGTGGCCGAACAGATTACCAGCTTTTTATCAAAGACGATCGTGCTCAGGAATATGTGCGTGATGCGGTACGCCAGGCACTTGTTAATCTTGAAGCAGAGCCTTCACCTGCTGGAGCGATGCCGGTTGTACTGGGTCCAGGTTGGTCTGGAGTCTTGCTCCATGAAGCGGTAGGTCATGGTTTAGAGGGTGACTTTAATCGAAAAGGCAGTTCTGCTTACTCTGGTCGTATTGGTGAGCAAGTTGCTTCTACACTCTGTACAGTCGTTGATGATGGTACATTACCAGGGCGTCGAGGGTCACTTAATATGGACGATGAAGGTGTACCTACAGAATGTACCGTATTGATTGAAAATGGCATTCTGAAAAATTACATGCAAGATAAGCAAAATGCTCGGCTCATGGGTATGAAAGCAACAGGTAATGGACGTCGGGAGTCTTACTCTCATTTACCTATGCCGCGTATGACCAATACTTATATGTTACCTGGTGATCATGCACCTGAAGAGATTATTGCTTCTGTTGATAAAGGTATTTATGCCGCACAACTTGGTGGTGGTCAGGTTGATATTACTTCTGGGAAGTTTGTATTTTCGACGAGTGAAGCTTATTTGATCGAAAATGGAAAAATTACCCGTCCTGTGAAAGGGGCTACTTTGATTGGTAATGGTCCGGATGTTATGAACAACATTACTATGGTGGGTAATGATTTGTCACTTGATCCAGGTATTGGTGTGTGTGGTAAAGAAGGGCAGTCTGTACCTGTGGGTGTTGGCCAGCCAACATTGAAAATTGCAGAAATTACGGTGGGTGGAACAGGGGCATAAGCCCCTATTTATGAGTTATACCTACAACGAAGGGTATGGTTTTAGCCTAAAAAGTTCTGCTGCAGGTCTAGCTCGCGCAGGTAACGAAAGAGTTTACGGCTTGCACTGGGCGGTTTGTTGGTAGCCGCTTCTTTGTGAGCCTGGCGAATTAGTTGCCTTACATGTTGAATCTCAACTTCAGGGCACTGTGCTACTAATTCATTAAGTGATTCCTGACTGGTAGTGTCATCAAGTAGCCGATCACGCCAGCGTTCAAGTAAGTGGAAACGTCGAGCAGATTCTTCACTGGTGCTATCAAGGCGGTCCAGAGTCGCGATGATTGCTTCAGTGTCATGGTCACGCATAAGTTTGCCAATAAACTGCAGGTGACGTTTTTGGGCATTAAAGCTTTTAATGCGTTTACCTTCTTCCAAGGCTTGGCGTAATCTGTCGTTTAAAGGAATTTGCTTAAGAATATCAGGCTTTAATTCCAGCAAGCGTTGACCTAATGCTTGTAGAGCATGCATTTCACGCTTGAGCTGGGATTTGCTTTTATAATCGTCAAATTCGTCAGGTAAGGCTTCGTCAGTCATCATTCTGCTAGGAATCTTTGTTACAGTATGGCGCAATTGTAGCCTGAATCATCTGAGTTAACACTACTTGATTCATCATAGCGAGCCTGGATCACTTGACTCAGCCCGTTTAACACTTAAAAGTTTAAATATATTTATGACTGTGCAACAACATTCTCACTCTATCGATCCTAAGGTAGAGCAAAAACAACTGGAAAGCCTGGTTGAACAAATTCTCTCCGAAGCGAAGCGGCAAGGTGCTACGGCAGCTGAGGTTGGTGTTAGCTTGGATACAGGGTTATCTGCCAGTGTGCGTAAGGGCGAGGTTGAAACGGTAGAGTTCAACTGTGATCGTGGCTTTGGTATTACTGCTTATGTTGGAAAGCGTAAAGGATCTGCCAGCACCTCAGATAGCTCTCCCCAGGCGATTGAAGACACCGTTGCGGCGGCGGTAAATATTGCTCGTTATACATCCGAAGATGATTGTGCAGGGTTGGCTGATCCTGAGCAGCTGGCACAGCAAATTCCTGACTTGGATTTGTATCATCCGTGGGGTATTACGCCTGAGCAAGCTGTGGAACTGGCAAAAACCACTGAAGCAGCCGCATTTCAACAAAGTGATCTTATTAGTAACTCTGAAGGTTCGACAGTTGCCAGCCATCAGGGGTGCCGTTTGTACGGAAACTCTAATGGTTTTTTAGGCAGCTATTTATCAAGTCGTCACAGTATTAGTTGTGTCATGATTGCTCAGCAGCAAAAGGAGATGCAACGAGATTACTGGTATACCATTGCACGAAAATGTGGAGATCTGCAAGCAGCAGAACAAGTAGGTGCAAAAGCAGCAGAGCGGACAGTCGCCCGTTTAGGATCGCGAAAAGTGGAAACCTGTCAGGTCCCTGTCCTTTTTTCAGCGGAATTAGCGAGTTCCATACTGGGGCATTTTCTTTCTGCCGTAACAGGTTCTAGCCAATATCGAGAAGCATCATTTCTGTTAAATAGTCTTGGCCAGCAAATATTTCCTGATAATGTCAGAATTCATGAGCAACCTCACTTAAAAGGTGCCATTGGTAGTGCTGCTTTTGATAATGATGGTTTGGCGACTTATGCAAAAGATTTTGTAACTGATGGTGTATTACAAAGTTATATATTAAGCACTTATTCTGCGCGTAAACTGAAAATGCAAAGTACAGCAAATGCAGGTGGAGTGCATAACCTTTTTATTGAACCTCATGACTACTCACTTGATGATTTGCTGAAGAAAATGGATCGTGGTTTGCTCGTGACTGAGCTGATGGGGCATGGGATTAATGCTGTTACAGGGGACTATTCACGTGGTGCTGCTGGCTTTTGGGTTGAATATGGCAAAATCCAGTTTCCTGTTTCTGAAGTAACTATTGCCAGCAATCTAAAAGATATGTTTCGCAACCTTGTTGCTATAGGTAATGACATTGACTGGCGGAGTAATGTGAAGACGGGTTCGTTGCTGATAGAACAAATGACAGTAGCTGGTCACTAATAACTGACTTTGTTGCTTTTTATTTTGTAGCACACCAATTGTTGTATATAGCAAGGTTCTTGGGATTGGCCTCAGCCAAAAAAATAGGAGGCTAACCCAAGAAATGCTACAAAACCTACAACATCTGTCACGGTTGTTAAGACGACACTTCCTGCTAACGCTGGATCTATGCGCATCGCTTTAAGCAGTAAGGGGAGGCCAGCCCCAGCAATGGCTGCAACCAGCATATTTGCGACCATTGCTAGCGCAATAACAGTAGAAATTATAGGGTCTTTAAACCAAAGCATGGCTGCTATAGAGACGACAATAGCCCATAAACAGCCATTTAAGAAGCCAACAATACATTCCCTTGAGATTAACCAGCGAACGTTTGACTGGCCTATTTGACCAAGGGCCATCGCTCTAATGACTAGTGTTAGAGTCTGGCTCCCTGCAATGCCTCCCATACTTGCGACAATAGGCATGAGTACGGCAAGTGCTACGACTTTGTCAATCGTATCCTGAAACATGCCAATAACACCTGAGGCTATAAAAGCAGTCAATAAGTTAATGCCTAACCAGATTGCCCGGCTGCGAGCCGTTTTTAAAACGGGAGCAAAAGTATCAGCATCTTCATCCAAGCCTGCCATGCTCATCAACGAGTGATCACCTTCTTCACGAATGACATCAACAACGTCATCCACTGTGATACGACCGACCAGCTTGCCTTCGTCATCTACGACAGGTGCAGAGACCAAATCTTGACGCTCAAATAGCTGAGCTACTTTATTGGCTGGCATACTGGCAGGTATAGCTTGAATATCTGTCTGCATCACTTCGCGTACACTGATAGAAGGATGCGTAGTGAGCATTTTACTGATAGGCAATACGCCTATGAATTCATCGCGACGGTTAACGACTAATAAGGCATCCGTCATTTCTGGTAACTCTGGGTGACGGCGTAAATAACGAAATACAACATCCAGTGTATTGCTGGGACGGACAGTAATCATGTCCGTGTTCATCAAGCCGCCAGCAGTATCTTCTGGGTAGGATAATACTTGTTCTACACGATGACGGTCTTGGGCATCCATGGATGCCAACACTTGTCGGGTAATTGTGTCTGGCAGCAATTGCAGCATATCTGCCAGGTCATCGGTATCGATATTTTCGGTAAGGGCTGCAACTTCATCCACATTCATCTGTTCCAGATAAAACTGGCGCAGATCATCTCCAAGTTCTTGTAGTACTTCAGCAGCAAGTTCTTTTTCTAAGAGCTGCCAAATCAGGGTTCTTATTTTTGGCGGAGAAGATTCAAGTAAATGGGCAATATCAGCTGAGGACAGGCTATTTAGCATCATCGATACTTGAGGCGATACTCCTTGCTCCAGTGCCTCATTTAAGGCCTGAATTTGGGTATCGGAAATGCTGCTTTGTTGTTGAGCCATAACCCCCCCTGTTGGGCAGTGCAGAAGTTACAGAAAGCACTAGAGCGCAAATTTTAACGAAAATTTGCTATAGACCATAGTATCTTCTTGATTTCTTTTGCTAAATCAGAAAATGTACAGGCTGGAATAAGTGCAGTAGAACGAGCTGTGGATTGTTTTTGGGTTTGTTGGTATTTGCTTGAAAGTGGCGGGATATTAAAAATATTTATGACCCGATAAATTCTACTCTCCTTCCTCAAAGTAGTTATCAACCAATGCCTTAAGTGCAACAAATGCCTGCTCTTCATCTCTGCCTTCAATAAGCACATCGAGGGTTGTACCTTGGCTGGCAGCTAACATCATGACTGACATAATACTTTTGCCATCTACCATTTTACCTGCTTTGCCGACACGAATCGTGCTACCAAAGGCTGCAGCCGTTGTTACAAACTTTGCTGCAGCACGAGCATGAAGCCCTAGCTTATTAATGATGATGAGCTGTTCTTCTATCATGGTGACGGCTGAAGTCTTAACTAAGGAAGTTCACGATGTCTAACTTGAACATTACGGTACTTAGCTTGGAAGGAAGATGCAAGCCGTTCTGCTAAATAGACTGAACGATGATGACCTCCTGTACACCCTATAGCAACAGTTAGGTAACTCCGGTTGCAGGCTTCAAAACTAGGTAACCATTTTTCAACAAATTTATAAATATCTTCAAACATCACTTCAACTTGAGGTTCTGCCATTAAAAACTCTTTAATGGGTTGATCTTTACCTGTGTACTGTCGTAAATGATTAACCCAATAGGGGTTAGGTAAACATCGAACATCAAAAATATAGTCTGCATCATTAGGTGCACCCTTTTTAAAGCCAAATGACTCAAATAATAATGCAATACTTTTGTCTTGTTTGCAGGCTACTCGTTTATTAAATATATCGCGTAAATCATGCAGCGTAAGTCCAGTTGTATCCATGGTGAGATCAGCCAGGTTTGAGATTGGCTCCAAAACCTGTTGCTCAGCTTTAAGGGCTTCAGCTAAAGAACAATTATGGTTGCTTAATGGGTGTTTTCGTCGAGTTTCACTAAAGCGTTTTAAAAGTTCTTCGTCATCAGCATCAAGATAAATAACCTCAGCATCAACTTGTTGTTGTTTTATCCGGTTAATAATTTCCGGAAAGCGAGATAGCTCTTGTCGTATATTTCGGGCGTCAATACTGACAGCTACACGGTCTAAATAAGCTTTTTGCAGCTCTTTCGCTAAATCAGGAAGTAAAACTAAGGGTAAATTATCGATACAGAAAAAACCTTGGTCTTCAAGCACATGTAGCCCTGTACTTTTACCTGAACCTGATCGACCACTAATGATAACAAGTTTCATACGACTTTTATGTGTACCATGGTTGTGAGTTGGCTTTTATTATGCGCGCCATATTATTATTACACTGCATGTATAGTGTACACCAAAATGACGGCTTCTTGTTGTAGCCAAGCTACAGTGAAGTCCGTCATTTGGAGTAAAAATAAATGAAGCGTTAAAGCAAGATGGTTGTGTGTGACCTGTTAATTAGGAAGAGGGGCAATAGCAAGCTCATAAAGTTCATGATTGCTTTGAGCATTACGCAGCCTATTTCTGAAACTGGCATTTTCAAACCGTTCAGCAACAAGTTGCAATATTGCTAAATGCTCAGAAGTAGCTTCTTCTGGAACTATAAGTGCAAAAATTAAATCAACTGGGTGATTATCCATTGCGTCAAACTCGATGGGTTCACGAAGCTTTAGTAAAGCCGCCATGGGTTTTTCACAGTTGGTTAATCTGCAGTGGGGAAGTGCAATGCCATTGCCGAATCCAGTACTTCCCAGTCGTTCTCTGGTAATAAGACTATCAAAAAGTTCGCTAGCACCTATGCCTGGCCGGTAACCGGCCAGGATATCTGCAATTTGCTCTAACGTTCTTTTTTTACTGCCACCCTCGACATCACAAGCGGTGCACTCCGGGGCAAGAATCTGTTCGAGTTTCATTGCGTTTTTACAATCTCCAGCAATGGCCGGTTTAACGGGCTCCTGCGCCCTGTAAACGGTCAAGGTTTTTCTCTTTGTGTTTTAGAAGTTGACGATCTAACTTATCGACAAGCATGTCAATCGCTGCATACATGTCTTCAGATTCCGCTTCCGCGCGAATATCTGCACCTCTTATATGTAAAGTGGTCTCAGCTTTTTGTCGAAGTTTTTCAACACTTAAAGTAACTTGCACATTGGTAATGCTATCAAAGTGCCGCTCCAACCGCTCAAACTTGCTGATAACATATTGGCGCAGCGGATCGGTAATATCAACGTGGTGACCACTAATATTTATTTGCATGCATCGATCTCCTAAGTGATCCGATTTACAGTCTATCAGTAGAAACTGTGTACTACTACTGACTCCACAACATCCCTAATCAATTGAGTAGGGGTAATAGGGTTGTTTGTCACCCTATAACGCTTTCTTACACCAACCGTTTTCGCTCGTTAGAAGGCGGAATAGAAAGTGACTCTCGGTACTTAGCGATAGTTCGTCTTGCCACTTTTATTCCTTGTTCTTCTAGAAGCTTGGCTATTTTACTATCAGATAAAGGTTTTCGCGCATTTTCCGCCGCGATCAATTTTTTTATGATGGCTCGGATTGCTGTTGATGAGCATTCTCCACCCGATGAGGTACTGACATGACTGGAGAAAAAATACTTCAGTTCAAATATACCACGAGGGGTGTGCATATATTTTTGAGTTGTTACTCTTGATATTGTTGACTCATGCATGCCAACGGCTTCTGCAATATCATGGAGCACTAAAGGTTTCATGGCTTCTTCTCCGTACTCTAAAAAGCCCTTTTGGTGCTCAACAATACAGCTAGCAACTCGCATTAATGTTTCATTACGGCTCTGCAAACTTTTTATAAACCAGCGTGCTTCCTGGAGATGATTTTTAATATAGGTATTGTCAGAACTGCTGTCTGCACGTTTGACTAAAGATGCATAGCTTGCATTGATGCGAAGACGGGGGGTGGCATCGGTATTAAGTTCTACACTCCAGCGATCATTTCTTTTTTGAACAATGACATCTGGAACGATATATTCAGAGTTCTCATCTTGAATAACAGAGCCAGGCCGTGGATTTAAACTTTGTATCAACAGGATGGCTTGTTTCAACTGCTCTTCTTTCAACTTTGCTTTTCGCATAAGTTGATTGTAGTCGTGATTGCCTAATAAATGGAGATACTTTTGAGTGATTAGCTTCGCTTCTTCCACAAAAGGCGTATTTGCACTGAGTTGTGTCAACTGAGTTAAAAGGCACTCTTTTAAATCGCGAGCGGCAACGCCAACAGGGTCAAATTGTTTTAGTAAGCGGTGAACGGCAACGACTTCATCAAGCTCTATCTCAAGTTCTGGGTCAAAGCTTTCCAGAATGTCTTCCAGGGTACAGGTTAAATAGCCGCTTTCATCAACTGCATCAATAATTGCAATGGCAATCAGGCGGTCATTATCGCTGAGTGGGGTAAGGTTAAGCTGCCAGTGTAAGTGTGTCTGTATTGTTTCTGCAGTGCTGTTTCTAGCGGTATAGTCAAAATCTTCATCGGTGTTAGAAGATGAGCTTCCAGTCGTTGGCAGTATTGGGTCATAGACGTCATCCCAGGCGGTATCAACCGATAGCTCCGATGGAATTTGCTCCGCCCACTGATCCTCATAAAGAGATTCACCATCACTCTCTTGTTCTTGAGAAGTAGTGCTAGACGTAGCATCAATATTGCTGCCATCACCATTGGAACTTGAGGGAGCTTCTTGGTTGAACTCAGCGTGTTGTTCATCAGAGGAGTCAGCTGACTCATTATTCATATTTGAGTCTGAAGCGTCTTCAATAAGTTCAAGTAATGGGTTGGAGTCTAAGGCTTGCTGAATTTCTTGTTGCAAGTCAAGCGTAGACAACTGAAGTAGTTTAATGGCCTGTTGCAGCTGAGGCGTCATTGTCAGCTGTTGGCCCATTTTTAAAACTAAGGATGGCTTCATAATTAGTTGGTTTACCTACACTGCAACAAAGCAAATGCTGAAATTTATCTATTAATATGCCACTAAACAGTACCTGTCATTGTGGTGAATGAATGCTGCCACATTAGTAATTCAGTCAACAGTGAAAGAGAATAATGAGTGGCCGCATCTCATACATTAACACATTATATGCGCGACCAGGCTACTTGTCTTAGATTTTGAATTGGTGTCCAAGATAAACATCCTTGACTTTTTGGTTGGCCATTACATCACTCGCAGAACCTTGAGCGATTATCTGTCCTTCACTTACTATGTAGGCTAACTCGCAAATATCAAGTGTTTCTCGAACATTGTGATCGGTAATCAGTACACCAATGCCTCTTTCTTTTAAATGAGTTACTATCATTTTTATATCATTTACAGATATGGGGTCAACCCCAGCAAAAGGTTCATCTAATAGGATAAATGAAGGTTCTGTTGCCAGTGCACGAGCAATTTCAACCCGTCTGCGTTCTCCTCCAGATAAGCTCATGCCCAAACTATTTCTGAGGTGGGTTACATTGAACTCTTCAAGTAATTGGTTAAGTTTTTCTTCTCGCTGTTGACGATTTAAATCCTTACGGGTTTCTAAAATCCCCATAATATTTTCACTGACAGACAGTTTACGAAAAATAGACGCTTCTTGTGGTAAGTAACCAATTCCTGCACGTGCTCTACCATGCATTGGTAGATGTGTAATATCCTGTTCATCTATTTGTACTTGGCCATGATCAGACCTAACCAAGCCAACGATCATATAAAATGTAGTTGTTTTCCCTGCACCATTAGGACCAAGCAAACCAACGATTTGACCACTTTCAATATGAAGTGAGACTTCTTTTACAACTTGACGGCCTTTATAGCTTTTTGCCAGATTTTGGGCTTGTAGGACAGGCATAGAGTTACTTCGTCTTAGTGGGTTGCAGAATCATCTCAACACGTTGCTTGCCGCCAGCTTTTGATGAGTCGCCTTTAGCATTCACCGTTTGGGTTTTCATGTTATAGTCAATGCGCTTGCCTGTGAACTTGTTGCCTTCCTGAAATAGTTTGGCGTTAACAATAATTTCAACTCTTTCTTGAGGAATCATATAGTTGATTTGTTTACCATAGGCGCGAATCAACTCCTTGTTGGGCTCAGGCTTTTCTTCATAGTGTGCAGGGCTACCAAGAGCAACTACTTTGTTGATATCTCCCTGCTTGTCAGTGTAAATCGTGACTTTATGGCCAGTAATTTTTATGGTGCCTTGGGTGATGACAACATTCCCCGTCAGTATGCGTACACCATCTTTTTCGGCATTAGCACTGTCAGACTTTGCGTGGATTGGCTTTTCTCTATCAGCAGGTAAAGCCCAGGCACTTTGCTGGCCCAGTAGGTTAACAAGTAGTATTCCTATTGCTAAAAGGTTAATCCTGCACTTCATATGTTCCCCTAACATTGGATAGCAACTCCACACGCTCCTCATCTAAATAGGCATTCATGCCGACCGCGTTGACAACTGAGTTGACAGTTTTAATGGTTACTGGACGTTTGGTTTTAGCCTGATTTTGATCGGCATAAACAGTAAGAAACTCTGTTGTTATAATCATGCCAGGATTTCCAGTCGTTTTCTGTTCTCTAACTACGACATTATCCCAGAGTTCCATCACATCTCCACCAGGAAGTATCCTGCCCTGTCGTGATGTGGTATGCCAATCGCTACTTTGTTTCCGCGTAATCAAAATATCAGGCTGATCAATTAACGAAATATCATTGTGGGGAAAATGGCTTACTTTCTCTGCGACAACAATGTAGTCTCGCTCACCTTGAGTTGTATATTGGGTGATTACGGGTGACTCCATAAAAAAGTCTGGAGAAATAGCGGCATCTTCTTTTTTATCACTTGTGGGGGCGGTTAAGTTAAATGCATCAGGCTGATTCAGAAAAGTAAATAAGCCATACCCCAGTATCAACAGTAATATCAGCGTAGTAATACGTTTAAAGCCCATATTGAACTAAGCTCATTCCATTAAGAAGTTAAAGACAGTAATGTCACGTTAACAACATAAGTAAGGAGCTAGTTGGGCATCAAGGGTACCTTGGCTTGCCATAATAAACTCGCATACTTCTCTGGCAGCACCAAGTCCACCATTTTGTTGGGTTACACCAGCTGCATATTGTTTTACCGTTGGATTTGCGTTAGCAACAGCCAAGCCTAGGCCAACATGACGGATAGCGGGGAGGTCAGGTAAGTCATCCCCTAAATAAGCTACCTGTTCTGGTGTGAGATCAAGCTGCTCAAGAATATCTTTTAGAACGACAAGCTTATCTTCACGACCTTGATAAACAATTTCTACACCAAGTGCAGCCATTCGTTGACTGACAACCTTAGATTTACGGCCAGTGATAATAGCGATTTTGACCCCAGTTTGCTGCAAAAGTTTGAAGCCTAAACCATCCAGCGTATTGAATGTCTTAAACTCTTGGCCATCTTCTGTAAAGTAAAGGCGACCATCAGTCAGTACTCCATCAACATCACATACCAGCAAACGAACAGCTGTGGCTTTTGTGGTTAAGTGTTGTAAGCTCATACGACACCTGCGCGTAAAAGGTCATGCATATTAAGGGCGCCGATAGCTTTATGGTTATCGTCTACCACAATCAAGCCATTAATTTTGTGCTTTTCCATAATGTTAAGTGCTTGAGCTGCCAGCATATCGGCTTGGGCAACTTTGCATTGTGTTGTCATGACGCTATCAATGGTGGATTGCTGAATATCGATGCCCTGATCGAGTGCTCGACGTAAGTCACCATCAGTAAATACGCCTTGAAGAATACCTTCAGCGTTCACAATAGCGGTCATACCCAAGCCTTGTTGGGTCATTTCCAGCAGGGCATCTCTTAGCCGTGTACCTGAACGAACAGTGGGCAAGCGATCATTTTGATGCATAATGTCTGCGACTTTTAACAGTAGTCTTCTACCTAGACTGCCGCCTGGGTGGGAAAATGCGAAGTCTTCAGCTGTGAACCCCTTAGCTTCCAATAAGGCTATAGCTAACGCATCACCCATGACTAAAGCGACAGTAGTACTTGCTGTTGGTGCTAAATCTAGAGGGCAAGCCTCTCTTTTAATGGAAACATCAAGGTTAACATCGGCCGCTTTTGCAAGCGTCGATTGAGGGTTTCCTGTCATACTGATCAAAGAGGTACCCAGTCGCTTTAGCAGAGGGAGAAGGGTAACTATTTCGGCAGTGTTGCCGGAGTTAGAGAGCGCAATAACAACATCACTGGCAGTGATCATACCCATATCACCATGACTCGCTTCACCAGGATGAACAAAAAAAGCAGGTGTGCCAGTACTGGCTAGTGTTGCCGCAAATTTATTGCCGACATGCCCTGACTTACCCATACCTACAACAACCACTCGGCCTTTACAGCTAAGAATAAGCTCACATGCTGCAACAAAGTCAGCATTTACCGAGCCCGCTAGTTTTTGTAGGGCTTCAATTTCAATTTCAAAGGTGCGTTTGCCTGACGCTATAAGCTGTTCTGCCTGGGTCATAATCTACCTACTATATAGAGTGAGTCAAAGACACATAACTGGGCTGCTTATCTAACATGGAACGTGGACTGAGTAAAAATCAACAGTATTAGCTGGCGCGAATTATGACAGACTAAAGACTGTGAGTTAAGTAAAGAACGATGCCATACCCCACATAACAAGCAACTAGGCAGGAACCATTAATACGGCTAAGTGAGGATTGCCGAATTTTACCCCAGAAAATCATCCCAACCAGTAATCCTGTGAGTAACAACATAGCTAGATAGTCACGCTGGAAGACAAGGCTACTAAAATGGTCAGGGTTTATCAGCGCGGGCATAGGTAGTACAGCCAGTAAGTTAAAAAGGTTTGAGCCAACCACATTACCAATTGCAATGTCGTGGTGATTTTTTCGAGCACTAGCAATTGAAGCTGCTAGTTCTGGGAGACTGGTTCCAATTGCAACCACTGTTAAACCAATGATGAGTTCACTGACACCGAGCCAATAAGCAATTTCAGTGGCTCCCCACACCAAGATTCTGGAACTAATAAGGAGAAGAACCAGCCCACAAATGAATAACCAGGTTGCTTTTTTTTGTGGGATATCAGGAACCTCCTCCTCTTCCTCAGTAATCAGTGGGTCTGCACCTTTAGAGGCATTTTGCTGCCAACGATAAAATAGATAAAGCGTTGCCACTAACCCACTCAGTAGAATTATTCCATCCATCAGGGCCAAGCTAGAGTCGAAGAGACACACTCCTGCTAGAAATGTCACGGCAAGTAAAAGGGGGACTTCTTTACGCAGTAAAGATGACTTTATTGGGAGGGGGGCTACTAGTGCAGTAATACCTAAAACTAAACCGATGTTGGCAATGTTAGAGCCTAGTGCATTACCAGCCGCTAAACCTGAGTGCCCATCCGAAGCGGCCATGATCGCCACTAGAATTTCTGGTGCAGAGGTACCAAAAGCGACAATGGTTAAACCTATCATCATCGTTGACATGCCAAAATTACGTGCGGTGGCGGCTGCGCCATCGACAAACATATCAGCACTCCAAATGAGCACAGCAAAACCTACCAAGATGGCGATAAAAGCTAATAGCAGAGACATAAATTCAACTCGTTTATATTCTCATGTTGTTTGGGCGCTATTAAAGAAAGTCTGTAAGTGAAATGCAAGTAAAGAAAAAAGAATAAATCGTTTGCATTAAGTTATTGCATTGAGACATTTGTCATTAATTTGCAGTCATTATGCTTTCACAACTATTCGATGACGAAAATCATTACTCTAGTGGGATATGTTATACAGATCAGCATTTTAGTCAGTAGGTGATAATAATTTGCGACTTGCTCCCCTCAGCCCCTCCTTCGTTAACTGATAAGCTTGATTGCGTTCTGTACGACAGGTGTTTGCTATTTGTATACCGTTTATGAATTATTTTTGTGCTGTCTGACACTTATTGTGTGCTGGTTGTGTCTGAGAATAAGTTTGTTGTAGGTAAAGTGATATAGCCACGTTTTTTAGCTTATATAGCACTTAAATTTATTCGTTGATGAAATTGCAGTTTGTAAAATGCTTATAAAAAATTTTAACGATTAGCTTTGGTCTGTTGTATTAGGGCAACAAACCTTTGGAGCACCTAGCGTACAGCCAGTACAAGTCGAAGTAATCCGTTGTTATGAACTAGGTCAATCACGAGGGTTTAGCCGTGAAGCTTCTACCATTAAGTCGTGTCTTTGTGAGTAGTGCATTGTTAGCTGCAGTCAGTATGTCTGGTTGGGCTGATGATGGCTTTTGGATCACCATCGATAAAGAGACACGGGAAAAAATCCGTACAGAAATGCCTTATCTTTTGGAGGATGTTGATCTGTCATCACTGGCAGCTGATGAAGCATTTTCAACAAGTAACTCAACTGTCGCCAAGGTTTCGACGAAAAAAATAGATGCACTAAGTCAGTTTATTCACCTACGGATGAAACGCTGTGGGGGATTTATAGTGCATGATGACTTTGAGCAAGCACTTGCTTTGGTGAAGCAAAATGAAAATATCCCTCTTAATGGTTTTGTAGAACCTAATTACACCATTGATCAAGGGGAAATAGTTACTGCTCTGATTCCTTCTGTTCAGGAAGCATCTTTAAAAGAAACCATAAATAGTTTAAGTCGCTTTAATAATCGTTATTATCAAAGCGATACAGGTGTAGAGGCCGCTAGCTGGATTAAAAGTCAGTGGGAGCAGTTAGCAAAAGGTCATGAAAATGTTTCAGTTGAATTGGTGAAGCATAGTCAGTGGCAACAACCATCTGTGGTATTGACCTGGAAAGGAAGTGAGTTACCAGATGAGGTTGTTGTTGTGGGTGGGCACCTGGACTCTATCAACCAAAGCAGTAGTGACAAAATACGCGCAAAAGCACCCGGTGCTGATGATAATGCATCAGGTATAGCCTCACTGACTGAAGCAATGCGAGTGCTTTTTACAAGTGATTTTAACCCTAAACGCACGATAAAGTTTATGGGGTATGCGGCAGAAGAAGTTGGCTTGCGAGGGTCAGGCGATATTGCTGCACAACATAAGCAGAGTAACGCTAATGTTATTGGTGTGATGCAGTTGGATATGACGCTCTTTAATGGTTCTCGTGCAGATGTTGTATTTATGCAAGACAATACCTCTAATGAGCTTACTCAGTTTACGGCAAAGCTTGCTGAAACCTATCTTCCAGAAATTAGTGTAGATTACGGTAGTTGTGGTTACGCCTGCTCGGATCATGCTTCCTGGTATCGTAATGGCTATCCAGCAGTAATGCCTTTTGAAGCGCAAATGCGTGAATCAAATAATAATATTCATACCACGAATGATACATTGGAAAGCGCGGGTGGTAATGGTTTGCATGCCATTAAATTCGCTAAGTTAGCAACGGCTTTTGCTGTAGAGTTAGCGAAAAGTGCGGGAGATAGCCCTGACAACCCTGATCCAAATACTCCCGATGATGGTTCTTATAAGCAACTGAAAAATGGCAAAGGCTTCTGCTTAGGCGTCAATAAACAGGGCGGAAATAGGATCACTGCAAGTCAGTGTAATAATGCGGCTAACCAAAAATGGATGATGGATGGTGAGGGGCGTATTCACCCCAAAGGGAGTGAAAAACAGTGTTTGGCTATGCGCTCTTGGTTTACAGGTGCCAATATGGCTCAACTAAGTGAGTGTAAGACAACAGATAATACACAACGTTGGGGGCTGGTTGGTGGAAAGCTGCAAAATGCTGAACACACAAAGTTTTATTTAACACATTTTGGTGAAAAGTATGGTGACTGGGTAGGTGTTTGGTATGACTTATCAAATGACTATCAGCAGTGGCAGTGGAGTAACTAAAACGCTATAAGGCATTCTGCTCCTTCCTTAGCTTTCTAGTAGGGTTAAGGAAGGCGTTAACGTTGTTTTAGTGGGTGAAATACCTTCAGTTTCAAGTCGTATATATAATCTTCTATTGAGTATTTAAACATTACGCAATGTAATATTTTTTTACACAGAGCTGTTTTAAATATAGAAATAACCACTTCATTTATATTGGTATTAAAGTTTCGCAACACTAAGTGTTGTTTATGAAAATGTGTTGATAGTGTTTAATTATTGTTAAATGCTATGTTGTTATTGGTTTGTAGTGTGATAAAAAAGATATTCACTAGTGTGATCTAAATATCAATACTGTTACTTTGGTGCAAAATGGTTTAATGCATCTCGATGCTTCATGGGGTAGTAAGTACATTCTTTTGTAGTTTAGTGTATAAAAAGCTGCTTTTTGTTTCCCTCTTAAATAGTGCTAAAATGCGCGCCCTAGTAACAAAATACTAATACTGTCAGCCGGCACTAAGTACTTTTACCTAACTATGGATACATTGTCTTTGCTGAAAAAGGGATAGATGACAATCCTTTAATGACAGCCGAATAATGAACCGTTGTATAAAATGTGCACTATTTTCAAATAAAGCTTACGTATTCAAATAAAATGAGTGCAGTATTTATTTGATTCAGTCTGGCCCATAGTCAATGTTGTTCTGCGTTTAACAAAGGTTGATAAATTATGGCGTTTGCCTCTGATAATATTGTCGAAATTAACGGCTTAACGTTTAAACGTTCAGGTCGTGCTATTTATGACAATGTCACAATACATATTCCTAGAGGAAAAGTGACAGCTATTATGGGGCCAAGTGGAACTGGTAAAACCACGTTATTACGCTTGATTGGGGCCCAGCTTAAGCCTGATGCTGGCGATATTATTGTGGATGGACATAGTATTCCTTCTTTAGGGCGTAGTGATTTATTTAGGGTTCGACGAAAAATGGGCATGTTGTTTCAAAGTGGTGCTCTTTTTACTGACCTTAGTGTTTATGAAAACGTTGCTTTTCCATTACGTGTACATACTCAGCTTCCAGAAGCAATGATTCGTGATGTGGTATTAATGAAGTTGCATGCAGTTGGTCTTCGTGGTGCAAGAGATTTAATGCCCAGTGAACTTTCTGGTGGTATGGCGCGTCGGGTTGCGTTGGCAAGAGCTATAGCTTTGGACCCGATGATGATTATGTACGATGAACCTTTTGTTGGACAGGACCCTATTGCGATGGGGGTTTTAGTCCAGTTGATTCGTTTATTAAATGATGCCTTGAATTTAACCAGTATTGTTGTTTCCCATGATGTTCATGAAGCTGCCAGTATTGCAGATTACATTTATGTCGTTGGTGATGCCAGTGTATTAGGTCATGGGGCACCTGATGAGTTAATGAATTCTACAGATGACAGAATAAGACAGTTTATGAAAGGTCTACCAGATGGTCCTGTACCTTATCATTATCCGGCACAAGATTATCGCCAAGACTTGTTGATGGGAGAGGTTTTATGAAGCGGCAACGACAGGACTTAATGACCAGCTTCATTACTTTTCTTCGTCGCCTTGGTCAGACTGGGATTGCGCGAGTTGAGTCAATAGGACGCTCGGGTGTTTTTTTATTACTGGCCATCTTTGGTCGTTCTGGTTTTGGCTCACGTTATCAGTTGCTAGTACAGCAACTGTATTCAATAGGTGTGCTGTCACTGGTCATTATATCTGTTTCAGGCCTCTTTATTGGGATGGTACTGGGCCTTCAGGGATATAACATACTCGTTACCTATGGTTCTGAAGAAGCTGTCGGTCAGATGGTTGCATTGACCCTGCTTCGTGAGCTGGGTCCTGTTGTTACTGCATTGCTTTATGCGGGGCGTGCGGGGTCTGCACTGACGGCAGAAATTGGCTTGATGAAAGCAACGGAACAACTATCCAGTATGGAAATGATTGGCGTTGATCCATTAAAAAGAATTGTTGCACCACGCTTTTGGGCTGGTTTTATTTCAATGCCATTGCTTGCGGCAATTTTTAGTGTCATTGGCATTTATGGTGGGGCCATGGTCAGCGTTGACTGGCTTGGTATTTACGAAGGGTCTTTTTGGTCAAACATGCAACAGTCTGTTAATTTTGCAGATGATGTCTGTAATGGTGTGATTAAAAGCCTGGTCTTTGGTTTTGTCGTAACCTGGATCGCCGTTTTCCAAGGCTACGATACTATGCCCACTTCAGAAGGCATTAGTCGAGCAACAACGCGAACCGTTGTTTATTCGTCATTAGCTGTACTGGGTTTAGACTTTATTTTAACGGCAGTGATGTTCGGAGAACTGTAATGGTGCGCATGAGAACCGTTGAGATCAGCGTGGGAGTTTTTATGCTGGCAGGCATATTTGCGCTGATTTTGTTGGCTTTGCGAGTAAGTGGATTATCCATTCAGACAGCCCAAACTACTTATCACGTCCATGCTTTCTTTGATCACATTGGTGGTCTCAAAGTGCGTTCCAAGGTGGCTATTAGTGGTGTCAATGTAGGAAGAGTGGTTTCCATTTCCTATGATAAAACGGAAATGCGTGCCAAGGTTGTTATGGAAATTGACAGCCAAGTTAATAATATTCCAACAGATAGCACGGCAGCCATTTTGACCTCAGGTCTTTTGGGCGAGCAGTATATTGGAATTACGTTAGGTGGTGAGGAAAAGACTTTGCAGGAAGGGGGGGAAATATGGAATACCCAACCAGCGCAAATTCTTGAAGATTTGATTGGAAAATTCCTTAAACAATCAGTCAAAGAAGTTGAATAAAGATAAACAGGATTAGCTAGACGAAGGTATATTCATGAATTTGCGAAACTATTTAACTAAAGCGATTACTTTGGTATTTGCGCAATGCTTCCTCATTTCAAGTGCTTTAGCTGTAGCCGATAGCCCTGATCGGTTGGTTAAAGATACTACTGAGAAAATGATTGCCGTTATTAAAAAAGAAAAACCAAATTACAAAAGTAATCCACAACGTTTTTTTGGTGAGCTGGATAAAGTGCTTTCACCTGTTGTTGCATTTGATAAAATCGCACGCAGTGTTATGAGTGTTCGTCACATTAAAAAAGCGACACCTGCACAATTACAGCAGTTTGAAAAAGCATTTAAAACCAGCATGATTGAGTTTTATGGAAAAGCATTGCTTAAATACGATAATCAACGTATTGATGTAAAACCAATTCCAGCTGAACATCTCAAAAAACCTCGTATACCTGTGCATATGACTATCTATGCTGCAGATGGCACAACTTACCCTTTAACCTACACCATGTTTAAAAATGGTGCAGGAGAGTGGAAGATGCGTAATGTTGTAGTTAATGGCATCAATATTGGTAAAGTTTTCCAGTCTCAATTTGACCAAGCAATGCGTGAAAACCAGCGCAATATTCAAAAAGTGATCGATAACTGGTCTACTATCATGAAGTCTGCAGAAGAAAAGACACGAGCTAAAGGTGCTTAAGCTGTGACCGACGCGACAGTAGAACTTACTCAGCCAGGTGTTATTAAAGTTTCAGGCTGCCTTGAGGCAGCCAACGCTGTGGTAATTGAGCAGCAAGGACGAGACTTGATGACGAGTACTAATACAGTGACAGCCTGGCAGATTGATCTCAGTGGCATAGTTTCTTGCAGTAGTGTGGGGCTCTCTGTTTTACTTTGCTGGTTACGTTTTTCGAGAAAGTGTTCATACCAGCTTAAGTTCGTCAATATGTCTGCTGATTTGTTTGATTTGGCCAGAGTAAGTGGCCTTGATAGCGTACTTCCCTTGGGAATTGAGTAAAAAGTCAGATTTGCTATGGTAATTAAGACGCAGTTAAGGTTTCGTTACTGCGTATTTTTTTATATGATACTCCCCTTTTTTTTCAGCATTCTATGTTGAGGTAGCGATGGGACCAGAGCAAATAAAAGCATTATTAGAAGATAAGCTGGTAAATACTGAAGTTATCGTTGATGGTGAAGGCTGTAACTTTCAGCTAATACTCGTCAGCGATGAATTCACAGGCTTATCGCCCGTAAAAAAACAACAGATGGTTTATGCTCACCTCAACCACCTTATCGCTGATGGCACTATCCATGCGGTTACGATGAAATTCTTCTCGCCTGCTGAGTGGCAACAGTATCTCCAACAAAATGGACAGCAATAGAAAGTGATGCCCCCTGTGCTGTCAGAGTTTATCTGGCTCAGTATTTAGTAAGAGCTTGAGGAATAATTAATGGATAAATTGATTATTACCGGTGGTAGTCGCCTGGATGGTGAGATAAGAATTTCCGGAGCGAAAAATGCTGCCTTACCTATCCTGGCGGCAACACTCTTGGCTGATGAGCCAGTAACAGTGTGTAACCTCCCACACCTTCATGATATTACAACCATGATTGAGCTTTTTGGCCGTATGGGCATTGAGCTTGTGGTTGATGAAAAGTTAAATGTTGAAGTTCATGCAAACTCAATTAAAAGCTTAAGTGCTCCCTATGAACTGGTGAAAACCATGCGGGCTTCCATCCTTGTGCTGGGGCCTATGTTAGCGCACTTTGGTAAAGCTGAAGTAGCACTACCGGGTGGTTGTGCTATAGGTAGTCGTCCTGTGGATCTTCATATTCGTGGTTTGGAAGCCATGGGTGCGGATATTAAGGTTGAGGATGGTTATATCAAAGCGAGTGTTAAAGATCGCTTAAAAGGTGCCCATATTTTCATGGACACAGTGACCGTCACCGGTACTGAAAATATTTTAATGGCTGCATGTTTGGCTGATGGGCAAACAGTGATTGAAAATGCGGCTAGAGAGCCTGAAGTGGTCGATTTAGCGCACTGTTTGATTAAAATGGGTGCGAAAATCTCTGGCCATGGTAGTGACACGATTGTGGTTGATGGGGTACCAAAGCTTCATGGCTGTGTGTATTCTGTATTACCCGATAGAATTGAAACTGGAACCTATCTCGTGGCTGCAGCCGTTACGGGGGGGCGGGTGAAAGTTAAAGATACAGATCCTTCTATCCTTGAAGCCGTATTGAGCAAGCTGAAAGAAGCGGGCGCTGATATGACTATAGGTGATGATTGGATTGAGCTGGACATGCATGGTAAGCGACCAAAAGCCATCAGCTTGAAAACAGCGCCTTACCCTGCGTTTCCAACTGACATGCAGGCACAATTCACAACCTTAAATGCGGTTGCTGAAGGAACAGGTAGTATTACTGAAACCGTTTTTGAAAATCGCTTTATGCATGCTTTAGAAATGATGCGCATGGGAGCGAATATCACCATTGAGGGCAATACTGCTATTGTCACTGGTGTTGAAAAACTTAAAGCTGCGCCAGTTATGGCAACTGATCTACGTGCCTCCGCGAGTTTGGTGGTAGCTGGTTTAGTTGCTGAAGGTGATACAGTAGTAGATCGTATTTATCATATTGATCGTGGCTATGAGTGTATAGAAGAAAAACTTCAACTATTAGGCGCAAAAATCAGACGTGTACCTTAGCATACGCTACTAAAACAATGAAAAATCAACTTACGATCGCGTTATCGAAAGGGCGGATTCTCGATGAAACCTTGCCCTTACTAAAAGCTGCAGGCATTGAGCCTGCAGAAGACTTGAAGAAAAGCCGCAAGTTAATTATTCCCACCCATCATCCTCATGTTAACTTACTCATCGTTCGAACTACTGATGTTCCTACCTATGTTGAATATGGTGCTGCGGATGCAGGTGTTTCTGGTAAGGATGTCTTGCTTGAGCATGGTACTCATGGGCTGTATGAACCCTTGGATTTAAAAATAGCGTGTTGTCGGTTAATGACGGCAGGACCTGTAGACGCTAAACCTCAGGCCAGGGGGAGGCGTGTGGCTACGAAGTTTGTTAACGTTGCTAAGCGTTTCTATGCGGCACAAGGACAGCAAGCAGAAATAATTAAGTTGTATGGTTCAATGGAATTGGCACCTTTGGTGGGCTTGGCTGATGAAATTGTGGATGTGGTGGATACTGGAAATACACTGCGAGCAAATGGCTTGGCGCCAAGAGAACTGATTGCTCATGTCAGTGCGAGGCTGGTCATTAATAAGGCTGCGATGAAAATAAAACATAAATTACTTCAAAACCTGATTAAGGACTTGGAATCAGCGGTGAATCAGCGGGAAATATCAGGAAAATAAGTCAAACAGTTCTGGCTTAGTTAATACCGTGCAGCAGTCTTGGTTGGAGAGTGTAATTCATGTCGCTTGATATTCAGTGGTTAGATGCCACGGCAGAAGATTTCTCTACGCGTTTAAATGCATTGATTGCATGGGAAGCGGTTTCTGATCAGCAAGTACTGAGTACTGTGCAATCAATTATTAGTAATGTACGACAACAGGGTGATCAGGCTTTAGTTGATTACACTTGTCGTTTTGACCAGCGAAATTTAGCCTCAATAGCTGATATTTGTCTTGATAGCAAAGCACTTCATGAAGCTCGCCAACGCTTAAATGCCAATGATGAACAAGCACTGGTCGCAGCAGCTGATCGAATTCGGCAGTACCATGAAAGGCAAGTCCAACGTTCCTGGCAGTACGAAGAAGAGGGCGTTTTACTTGGGCAACAGGTTACGCCAATGGCGCGGGTCGGTATTTACGTTCCAGGAGGCAAAGCAGCCTACCCTTCATCTGTATTAATGAATGCAATTCCAGCCAAAGTTGCTGGTGTTAAAGAAATTATTATGGTTGTACCCATGCCTAAAGGTGTGGTGAATGATTGGGTATTGGCAGCAGCAGCCATTGCTGGGGTTGATAAAGTGTTCACGATAGGAGGGGCTCAAGCTATTGCTGCTTTGGCTTATGGCACTGAGTCTGTTCCCAAAGTCGATAAAATTGTGGGACCAGGTAATATTTATGTCGCCACGGCTAAACAACTGGTGTTTGGCCAGGTAGGCATTGATATGATTGCGGGGCCATCTGAAATTCTGGTGATTTGTGATGGCAAAACAGAGCCTGACTGGATTGCGATGGATCTGTTTTCGCAGGCAGAGCATGATGAAGACGCTCAATCTATATTAATTTCACCAGACAGAGACTTTTTGCATAAAGTGGAAGCAAGTATAAAACGCTTGTTGCCTACAATGGAAAGAAAAGATCTTATTGCTACCTCATTAGCTAATCGTGGTGCTTTTATCTGGACTCCTGATATAGATACAGCAATAGCCGTAAGCAACGAAATTGCCCCTGAGCATTTGGAGCTGTCAGTAGAAGATCCCCATGCACTATTGCCTGCAATACGTCATGCCGGTGCTATTTTCATGGGACGCTATACGGCAGAAGCTCTGGGTGACTATTGCGCAGGCCCAAATCATGTGCTGCCTACTTCTGGGACAGCGCGTTTTTCTTCTCCTCTTGGTGTGTATGACTTTCAAAAACGTTCCTCATTAGTGTGTTTTTCGGCAGAAAGTGCCAGTGAGATTGGACAAATAGCCTCTACACTGGCGAGGGGGGAAGGACTGACGGCACATGCACTCTCAGCTGAATACCGAATCGTGAATAAAAAATAATGAGAGAACACAGCTAACAATAAGAAGATGACTTATGGTGAGTGATAATCGTAAACAAGCAGTAAGTGCTCGTGTTGAGCGCTGGGTTAGAACGGATGTCCAGGCATTAAAAGCGTATCATGTGCCGACCATTGGGCAGCATGTTATCAAGCTTGATGCTATGGAAAATCCTTATCATTGGCCATCAACAATGCATCAAGCATGGCTTGACTCCCTCCAGCAAATTCATGTCAACCGCTACCCAGATGCAGGCTGCGCTCAGTTAAAGCAGTCATTTCGCGAGGCATTCCAAATAGCAGAAGATTATGAAATTCTATTTGGTAATGGCTCCGATGAGCTAATCCAGTTATTAGCAATGACAGTAGCAGGCCCAAACCGAACGATACTGGCACCAGAACCAAGCTTCGTTATGTACAAGATGATTGCTCAGTACTTGCAGATGAATTATGTGGGCATTCCATTAGGTGCAGATTTTTCTCTGGATATTGGTGCCATGCTGAAGGCTATTGAGATGCATAACCCAGCCTTGATCTTTTTAGCACAGCCCAATAATCCAACAGGTAATGTATTCGGTGAAGAAAAAGTTCGGCGTATTATTGAAGCCTCTTCAGGGTTGGTTGTTATCGATGAGGCTTATACGGCTTTTTCTTCAAGTGATGCTTATTCTTTGCTAGCAGATTATAGCAATGTAGTTATCATGCGAACGCTTTCCAAGGTAGGGCTAGCAGGATTGCGTTTAGGGTATTTAATTGGTCACCCTGGCTGGTTAGCTGAAGTGAATAAACTACGCCTGCCTTACAATATCAATGTGTTAACCCAAGCCAGTACGGCATTTGCGTTACAACATGTGGATGAGTTGTTTAAACAAACGACTAAGATTTGTGCTGATCGGGAAGCACTTAAAGAGCGACTTTCTGCTTTTGATAATCTGCATGTCTGGCCAAGTGAGGCTAACTTTTTACTATGCCGAACTCTTGAACATGATGCAGTAGACGTCCAGCGACTATTGCTCGCAAAAGGTGTTTTAATAAAGTGTCTTCATGGCTCACACCCTTTGCTCAACAACTGTTTGCGTATTACGGTGGGTACACCAAAAGAAAATGAGGTGTTATTAAGGGAGTTAGCTGCCTTGCTTGCCAGTTAATTTGGGCTTTTAGTAATAAATTGTTGGTCGTTGAGGCGAATACACTAATCCAGACTGTAAGTATTCTGGATTAGTGTTTGAAATGAAGCTTTAAGTTGGAAGGATAAGTTAAATGGGCAGTTAATGCCTTGAGCGAGAAGGTTCTTGCAGTCCTGAGAGGGACGGCCTTAAACCAATAATACATTTGATATCTTGCTCAACCCCATTACGAATAATTTTAATAATAACTTCTTCACCTGGACGCATTTGAGCCACCTGATACATGACTTTGCGGCCTTCACGTGCATGCATACTGTTAATCTCCAGGATTAAATCGCCCGGTTTTAAGCCCGCTTGAAAAGCTGGGCCATTACGATATACACCCGTAATTAAAATCCCTTCTATATGCGGAAGACCAAAAGCATCTGCAAGCTCACGGGTAAACTGTTGAGTCTCAAGCCCTAACCAGCCGCGAATAACCTTGCCGTGTTTGACGATTGATAACATCACATCGCGGGCTATTTCTGAAGGAATCGCGAAACCAATTCCTTGAGAGCCTCCAGACTTAGAAAATATAGCTGTATTGATACCGAGCAGGTCGCCATGCACATTAATAAGTGCGCCACCAGAGTTTCCAGGATTTATGGCTGCATCTGTTTGGATGAAGTTTTCGTATGTGTTTAAGTAAAGTTTGCTACGACCTGTGGCACTGATAATACCCATGGTCACAGTTTGGCCAACACCAAAAGGATTCCCAATAGCTAATACCACATCACCAATCTCAGCATTACGCGTTGGGGCTAGGGTGATGGAAGGTAGATTGTCTAGATCTATTTTAAGAATGGCTAGGTCCGTCTCTGGATCTGTGCCAACTACGCGAGCGGCTGTTTCACGACCATCTTGCAGTAATATTAGAATTTCTGAGGCACCTGCAATAACATGATTGTTGGTAACGACATAGCCTTCTGGGCTCATAATCACGCCTGAACCTAAGCTGGATTGCATACGCTTCCGTTTAGGCATTTGGTTATAGCCAAAGAAATCCTGAAAGAAAGGATCATCGAAGATTGGGTGTTGGCGCTCACGAATTATTTTTGTTGTGTATATATTAACCACAGCAGGTGCTGCTTTTTTTACAGCATGACTATAAGAGCTGGGTCCTGTTTTACTGGGGGAAACGGTTACATTTTCTTGATTAACGACGACAGGTTCAGTTGGGCTGATAGGGCTATTTGTACTGTTGTATACTGCTTGAGTAACTTGTGGTGTATTTTTTTCAACAGTATTATTTTTTCCAACTAAGCTGGGGAATTGTTGCATTAGAATAACGGCAACTAAGACACCACAAATTGTTGGCCATGTAAGGAAATGCACTAGTTTTTTCATAGTCATGTTTTCGTAATAATTTGCCTTTGGCTTTGAAATCTGGCCAAGTTATTCAGGTGTTTCTTAACCCTTGGGCGCACTTATTATACGGATGCATGACTTATTCTGTCATCTCATATTCTGCTAATGTAAGACGTATACACTATGGTTGAATGTAAAGACCTTATAAATACTTTGAGTGAATGGTTGCAACCGCAGCTGTTTAAGGATTATTGCCCTAATGGTTTGCAAGTTGAAGGCAAACCACATATTAAGAAAATTGTGACTGGTGTCACTGCTAGTCAGGCGCTTATTGATCATGCAATTAAAATACAGGCGGATGCCCTGCTGGTGCACCATGGATATTTCTGGCGGGGTGAGTCTGAGCCTGTTGTGGGTATGAAGAAAAAGCGCTTACAGGCATTACTAGCCCATGAAATAAACTTGCTAGCCTATCACTTGCCTTTAGATGCTCACCCTGAACTAGGTAATAATGCACAACTGGCTAAGTTGTTAGGTTTGAAGATTACTCAAGGGATGGATGCAGATATTAATACCAGCATTGGTCTGGTGGGTGAAGTTTCTAGTGAGCTTTCAGTAGAGCAATTAACCCAGCAAGTTACGGATGTATTAGGGCGTTCTCCACTTGTTATTCAATCGGGTAGTCACCCCATCAAAAAAGTCGCTTGGTGCACAGGTGCAGCACAAAGTTTCATTGAAAAGGCTGCACAATTAGGTGTGGATGCTTATCTATCGGGTGAAATTTCTGAGCCAACTGTGCACACTGCGCGTGAATTAGGGGTTCATTATTTTGCTGCAGGCCACCATGCCACTGAGCGTTATGGAATTAAAGCGTTAGGTGAAGCACTTGCAGATCATTTTGGTATTGAACACATATTTGTTGATATAGATAACCCCGTCTAATCCGACCTTTATTTTTCCTCATCTCGTCACAGCCCAGTATTTGGAGACATTGGGCTGTGTAGACTCTTTTCCGTGGCTACAGTTATCCCCAAAAAACATATTTATATGACAAAAACATCTAAATAGCTCTCTTATTATAATTATTATTAATTTGGTATAGTAGGTTACTGATAACATAACCCTGCAAAGCAGGGGGATTAAAGAATACTCGGCAACGGATCTGATAGTCCTGGTGGTAACCTTGAACTATACGCTAGGGTGTAACCGAACAACTTAGTAACTGCGATTATCCGTTTGAAGTTAACTGCGTGAAGAATCGCTATGGTAGCCTGAGATGCAAGCAAATAATCTGACCCACTTAAAACAGCTTGAAGCTGAAAGTATCCATATTATCCGCGAGGTGGTCGCAGAGTTTGAAAATCCAGTCATGCTCTATTCAATAGGCAAGGATTCTTCTGTCATGTTGCATCTCGCCCTAAAAGCGTTTTATCCCAGTAAACCACCATTTTCATTGCTTCATGTCGATACAGGTTGGAAGTTCCGTGAAATGATCAGTTTCCGTGATCAACGAGCGAAGGAAGTGGGCATGGAGTTGTTGGTCCATAAAAATCCTGAAGGTGAAGCACTGGGTATCAATCCTTTTGTGCATGGTAGTGCCAAACATACGGATATCATGAAAACTCAGGGATTGAAGCAGGCACTGGATAAATACGGTTTTGATGCGGCATTTGGTGGTGCCAGACGAGATGAAGAAAAGTCTCGTGCAAAAGAGCGTGTTTATTCTTTCCGTGATAAAAATCATCGTTGGGATCCTAAAAACCAACGTCCAGAATTATGGAATATCTACAACGGTAAAGTGAATAAGGGCGAAAGTATTCGTGTATTCCCCTTATCAAACTGGACTGAACTCGATATTTGGCAGTACATCCACCTAGAAAATATTCCTATCGTACCTCTTTACTATGCAGCAAAACGTCCCGTTGTGATGCGCGATGGTGTGGATTTAATGGTTGATGATGAGCGTTTTCCTCTTCACCAAGATGAGCAGCCAGAATTGAAAATGGTTAGGTTTAGAACTCTGGGTTGTTATCCTCTGACTGGTGCTATTGAATCTTCCGCAAAGACATTGCCCGATATTATTCAGGAAATGCTACTGACTAAAACTTCAGAGCGACAAGGTCGTGTGATTGATCATGATGGTGCGGGTTCCATGGAAAAGAAGAAGCAAGAAGGGTATTTCTAAGCCATGAACAGCAATTGCCGTCTTATTTGCCAAAATAGCACTAATGTAGCCACTGGTGTGGTATTAACGTTTGCAGCATTGTCCGCGGGGCCAGGGTATGTCACATCAATCTGAACTGATCGCTACTGATATCAATGCTTATCTGGCACAGCATGAACAGAAAGAGCTGTTGCGCTTTTTAACCTGTGGCAGTGTTGATGATGGAAAAAGTACATTAATTGGTCGGTTACTTCATGACTCTAAAATGATTTATGAAGACCATCTGGAGTCGATCAAACACGACAGTAAAAAAAATGGTAATGCAGGTGAAAAATTAGATTTAGCACTGCTGGTTGATGGTTTGCAGGCTGAACGAGAACAAGGCATTACGATTGATGTCGCCTATCGTTATTTCTCAACAGCAAAACGAAAATTTATTATTGCGGATACCCCTGGCCATGAACAATACACACGAAACATGGCGACGGGGGCATCGACCTGTAATTTAGCCATTATTTTAATTGACGCTCGAAATGGCGTAAAAACACAAACTCGTCGTCACAGCTTTTTGACTTCGTTATTGGGTATCAAGCATATCATCGTTGCCATTAACAAAATGGATTTGATGGATTTTTCTGAGGACGTTTTTACACGTATTAAGCAAGATTACACGACGTTTGCTGCTGAGTTAGGTTTTAAAGATATTCACTTTGTACCAATTTCTGCCTTGGACGGTGATAATGTTGTCAACCTAAGTGAAAATACACCTTGGTATCAAGGCCAGCCATTGATGTCTATTTTAGAAACAGTAGAAATCAATGCGGACCGCAACCTCGATGATTTTCGCTTTCCTGTTCAATATGTTAATCGGCCTAACCTCGACTTTCGAGGCTTTAGTGGCACAATCACCTCTGGTGTTGTACGCCCAGGTGATGAGTTGGTGGTATTTCCTTCGCAGCAGCGGAGTCGGGTAAAGCAAATAATCACTTATGATGGAGAACTGACTGAAGCATATGCCGGTCAGGCGGTTACGCTGACATTAACCGATGAAATTGATATCAGCCGTGGTGATTTGCTTGTTAAACCAGACAATTTACCACTGGTAGCGAGTGATATACAGGCAACCGTTGTATGGATGGCAGAGGCACCGCTCCAGGCAGGTAAACAGTATGATATTAAATTTCTCACAAATAAGGCGATTGCTACGCTAACACGTATTGAACATAAGACGGATGTTAACACCCTGGAGCAACAACAAGGTGAACAATTACTGCTTAATGAGATTGCACTGTGTCAGTTTGCTCTGAATAAATCAGTGAACTTTGATGCTTACCATAGTAACCCGGGGACTGGCGCATTTATTTTAGTTGACCGAATGACTAATGTGACTGTGGGTGCAGGTATGGTCAAAGGGGTTGGCGAACAACAGGTGAAGCCTGTTACCCAACAAGAGCGTGCAGCACGGTTCAATCAGCAACCTCAGATTATTGAAATTACTGGGCAGGAGCGTCAGGCTGCCGCTAAGCACTTGGAACGGCTTTTATTTAATCAAGGCCGTAATGTCGTGGTGCTGGACCAGGAGGTTTTATCTACTGTAGAAGCTAATTCTGTGGTGGGTATTGCTGAGTATCTACAGCAACAAGGAGTTATAGTATTGTTTGTCTGTGCTGAGCAACAAGATAGTTATAATGTTACAACTCAACAGCTTACAGTTGATGATACAACTCATTTGGTGAAAACAGTTGAGGAATTAGCAAGCCAACTGTAAAAGTAACTCACTTAAAGCTTTCAACTAGAATTAAAAAAAGCCCTGCTAAATTATTTAAGCAGGGCTTTTTTTTGTACAGCACTATCGTGTTGTTAAATCAACCATTGTGTTAAGGTAGAAAGATATATAGGGATAATAAGAACGCCTAGTGCGGTACTGGTTAGCACTGCAACAGAGGCCTTTTGGGGGTGAACATTGAGTTCAACGGCAAGCGCAATTGTATTTGCTGCTAGAGGGACAACGGATATAAGTAACATTACTTGAATCATGATATCGTCAAGCCATTGATGTGAATGTTGATCTAATAAAATCACAAGAATTACGCAGCTAGGCCATAGTAAGTATTTACTTAAGGTGGTTAGCCCGATTAACTTCCAGTCAACATCCTTACGCGTTACTGAAGACAGGGCAAAGCCAATCATCATCATCCCCAGCATGGTATAACTGCTTTTGAAAATGGGTAGTTGATCCGTAATGATTGAGGGTAGTTCTATTTGGGTTAGGTTTATCAATAAACCCGCTAAAAATGCATAAAAGAAGGGCAATCTAATCAGTTTTTGTATGCTTTTGCGAACGTCATATTGGCCTCGAGCGGTGATATAAAAGCCCGCTGTATACTCAAAAAGGGTAATGCCAAGCATGGCAAAAATCACCAGTGCTACGCCTGTTTCATCGAGAATGGCCATAGCGACAGGCAGGCCAAAATACCCTGTATTCCCCGTACTGCATGAGAGTGCAAATAAATGACGAGTATTGTCTTGCCAAAATAATCGCCCAAACTTAAGCGCCATTAATGCCATGGTAAGACTAAACAGGAAAAAGAAGATGGGAATAAGTGAATACATTGGCAAGAGCTTAGCCTGAGCGATGCCACTAAACACAACAATAGGGGAGAGCAAATAAAGTAACAATGTGGATATTGTTTTCAGCTCGATAGTGAAGCGTCTACCTAAGGAAAATCCAATCATCACCAAAATGAATAGGAAGCTCACTTTGGTCATTAGAAACCCTGTATCAATCATAATAAGTACTTCTATACTATTCGCACTGGCTATTAATAATGAGAATAAGGCAAGTTTGAAGCGTTATCAGTGAGTTAAACTTACCCTGGTAAAACATGATGATTACAACGAGTTAGCATAAAATAAGCAAACGATTAAACTTAGGGCTATCATGAGTTTTTCTCATAACAGGCTGCTTTATGGCACGTAAACTTCCTCCACTGAATGCATTAAGAACATTTGAAGTGGCTGCGCGATTGCATAGTTTTACGCTTGCCGCGGAAGAGTTATGTGTGACACAAGGGGCCGTAAGCCGGCAAGTGAAAAAGCTGGAAGCATATTTAGGGTTTGATTTATTTGTACGACAAGGTCAAAAGTTAATACTGACGGCTGCAGGTCTTCAGTATCAAGCAGCGATTGCGAGTGCGTTGAACATTTTGAGTGATGCGACTCAAAGTGTTATGAGTGCACATCGACCTAGTGAGTTGTTGACTATCAGCGTATTACCGTCACTCAGTACCCGATGGTTGATTCCGCGCTTGAACCAATTCAAACACCACTATCCTCACTATGTACTCAATGTGATCACCCGAGACAACCAGACAGAGCTGTTTCCTCCAGGTGTTGATGTTGTTATTCGTAGTGGATTAGGTAGCTGGCCTGGTATTCAAGCAGACGAACTATTCATTGAGAAACTGATTCCTGTCTGCCGTAAGGATATTATTAAGAATAAGGTTAGCACTGCAGCAGACCTTATGAAGTACACGCTGTTAGAACACACATCACGAGATAAAATTTGGCAGCACTGGTTTAATGCTCAGCATATAGATAAACCACAGTTTCAGCGAATTGGTATGGAACACTTTTTTATGCTTATCCAGGCAGCTTGTGAAGGCTTGGGCGTTGCTTTGGTACCTGATTTTTTGGTGAAAGAAGATCTTGAAAATCAGCGGTTGGTGCAGTTAATTAATATCACGTATGAATCTGGCTATCGTTATTTCGTGCTGACTAAAAAGCAGCAAAATAATCCTAAAGTCACTGATTTTATTCAGTGGTTATTAGCTTGGTGCAAATCTTCGTAAATTATATAAAGGGAGAAAGTGTTGTATAGATCACAAAAAATAGACTAAAAAAGAAACTAGTTCACTTATATGGAATTTATGAGCTAGAATTAGGTCTCATAATGAGTAACTGAAGAGTCAATCGGCTATGTCTATTCAGTTATTGGCTATCATCATAGCTATATCCTCATAAAGACTTTTGTAGCGGGGCTGGCCAGCATTAGTTTGACTAGCTTGAGTTTTATGTAGGTCAGCCTGAAATTTCATTAGTGCCCAAGATCAAGGGCAATAATTCATTACGATAATAACTAATTATACACTGGATATACCCTTTATGAATTGTCATTCGGGGGGTATTTGTTTTACTTTTTGTTAGTTATTTAATCGTTGCAAAAAAATAGTGTGGCTTATACTTACGCATTATTATAGTAAATAAGTATTTTAATATTAGATAAATAAATTATTTACCGTAAAAGAAAATATCTTGAGTATTAAAATTCTGATAAATGCTTAGGTGGATGGAGTTGTAAGTAACAGATAATGATTTGGAGGCGGTTTTTAATTTTTTTAGTGAGGGTCCAGATATCTGGATTTGGGAGTTAGCTTGATTGGTTTAAAAGAAGTATTGAAAAGGAACTCACGAATGAATATTAGGTTTTTATATTTTGGTAGTATGCTTGTGCGAAAAGGTATTGTAAAAGTTGTAACGATTATGTTGATGGGGAGCATCTTTGGCTACATCTATTCGCTGAGTAGCGATCGCACTCTTTTTCATGTGATTACGTTAAGTATCTTAGTGAGTTTACTGGTCTCCTTTACAGAACTTAATCATGTCATGACAAAAGTGGCAGAAATTTTTGTTCAGTTAAATCAACTTGTTTTTGCCTTGGTATTAAGTGTTTTTGCAACCTTGATTATAGGTGCCATTGAATATTATAACTCGGTGAGTACACAGATATTTATTCCTCAGTGTAGTCAGCCTTTTTTAGCACCTAATATATGGCATGATATTGTATATAGTTTCTTATTAACGCTTGGTTTGAATTTTATACTACGTATTAATACCCATTTAGGAACAGCAACATTCTGGGGGCTTTTTTTAGGAAAATACCGTACGCCTACAAATGAGCAACGCGTATTTATGTTTATTGATTTAGTTGGCTCAACGAGTTTAACAAGAGAGTTAGGTGACAATGTAGCACAGCAGTTTTTTTCTCATTTTTTTGCCGATATCGCTGGCATTGTTTCAAGGCATGGAGGTTTTATGCAGCGGGTAATAGGCGATGAGGTATTAGTGACGTGGCAAATGAAAAATAATACGGATAATCAGCGTTGTATTCAATGTGTAGAATCTCTATGCACAATGATGGAAGCAAAAAAAAATGACTATCTAAAGCGTTATAGTCGAGTACCAGATTTTCGTATCAGTATCCATTCCGGTGATGTATTAGTAGCGGAAGTAGGTACGATTAAACGTGAATTGGTTTTTTTTGGTGACACGATAAATACTGCAGCTAAAATGATGTCTGTCAGTAAGGAAAAGAATGTAAAAATTATCGCTTCAAATCGTTTTATGGAAAGCATCAAGCTACCGACTATTTTTTCAAATAGAACAGTTGTCCCGTCAAATCAGTCACTACCCGTTAAATGTATCGCTTTAGAGCTAAAGTAGTTTTTCCAGTACACACCAGGCAAAAAACGGCATACTTTTAAAATGCATCGAAAGAAAAGGAAATAGCTTTTTTAAGTGTTATTTCGAATTGCTTTAAAGTGATACTTAATACCTTTATTGTAAAATAATTTCAGGCGCATCTGTCTGGTGGAGTTGAAGAAGCTTGAGTTAACAGTAAAGGTATGTTGTTTAAAAAGGTATTAGCATTTAAGTTTCTAACTGTAACATTGCTTTACTGTTTGTGATCGAATGTCTTCGTACTTTAACTAAGTTATAAATATTTGAAGTTCGTCAAATCTTTTCAATTTATTAATCACTTCAAGACTACTTTCACATTGCAATGTGAAGGGATTGCTGTTTAATTAGGCCACACGCTTTCGTCTTTCACGTATTGCATTGCGAAAAATCCTTACCCAGGTTTTAGAAAGAGTGCAAAACAAAAAAATGAAAGTACTAGCAAAAGGGATGGTTGGTGTGGCCTTTGCGAAGGCTGGAGCTAAAGGTTGTTAAAGAGTGTATACGTAGGTTAAGGGGCCTATTAAAGGAGCAAGCGAGTACTGCTGTTAAGAATCAGTAGTAAAGGAAGACCCCAGTAAAATTCTAATAAGATAAAGGAAAAGTAATGAAAAAAATAAGTATATGTGCAGTATTAACAGCTGTTTCTGTATCTTTTCCCATGATGGCAAGCGCTGCGGATAGTACGGTGAAGTCAGTACAAAAACGTGGTTATGTCCAGTGTGGAGTAACGACAGGTTTACCAGGGTTTTCTAATCCAAATGACAAGGGTAAGTGGCAAGGGATTGATGTGGATGTTTGTCGGGCTGTAGCGGCTGCAACCTTGGGTGATGCGAACAAAGTAAAATATACTCCCTTAACTGCAAAAGAACGTTTTACCGCACTTCAATCTGGTGAAATTGATGTATTGTCTCGGGTAACCACTTGGACAATTACACGGGATGCATCACTGGGTCTGAACTTTACGGGTGTCACCTACTATGACGGCCAAGGATTTATGGTCAGTAAAGAGTTAGGTGTTAAAAGTGCGAAAGAGTTAGATGGCGCCTCTGTGTGTATTCAGTCAGGTACTACCACTGAGCTGAATTTGGCGGATTACTTTAGACAAAATGGAATGAAGTTTGAACCCGTGGTTTTTGATACTGCTGATCAAACAGCAAAAGGTTTTGAAGCGGGTCGGTGTGATGTCTTGACGAGTGATCAATCTCAACTTTATGCATTACGTATCAAACTATCCAAGCCTGATAAAGCCATGGTTTTACCAGAAGTCATTTCCAAAGAACCTTTAGGCCCTGTAGTACGACAAGGCGATGATCAGTGGTTTAACTTGGTGAAATGGACACTTTTTGCCATGGTTAATGCTGAAGAGTTGGGCTTAACATCTTCTAATATCGAAAAAGAGAAAAAATCAAAGAACCCTGAAATTCAGCGCTTTATCAGTGGTGAAGGTGCTAAGTCACTTGGCGTATCCAGTGATTGGGCTTATCAAATTGTTAAGCAGGTTGGTAATTACGGAGAAATTTTCGAGCGTAATGTGGGTTCAAGTTCACCGCTTAAAATCGATCGTGGCTTGAATAACCTCTGGACAAAAGGTGGAATTCAATACGCACCACCTATGCGCTAGAAATACATTAAAAGAGCGTTTTAGCAGCTGTTTTAGACCAATGATTAAAAGTTATTCACAAAGGTATAAAACAGTTGCTGAACTAATTGTAAGCACAGGTAAAGTGCGAATTAAAAAACAATAACCCTGAAGTGAATTGTCGAAAATAACAATAACCTGACCACTTACAGAAACAGTGGAGATCATTGCTTATGCCGGAAAAAAAGAAGGATCTGGCTAAGGGACACACGGCTTTTTGGAATGACCCTGAAAAGCGATCCATGATTTATCAAATAATTATGTTGGTATTCTTGGTAATATGTGGTGTTTATATTGTCTCGAATACGCTGCATAATCTTGATTCAAGAGGTATCAAAACAGGATTTGACTTTTTATGGTCTGAAGCTGGTTTTGGTATAAACCAGAGTCTTATTGAATATGATGAAAGTCACTCATATGGTCATACATTTTTTGTAGGCTTGCTGAATACCATACTGGTTGCATCGATAGGTATTATTATTGCTACCGTACTCGGTTTTATTATTGGTGTAGCAAGGCTATCCAACAATTGGCTAATTGCAAAAATATCTGCTGTTTATATTGAAACGTTTCGTAATATTCCACTGTTACTGCAAATTTTCTTTTGGTATTTTGCGGTGCTTAGGCCCCTGCCAAGACCCAAGCAAAGTATTGAGTTGTTTGATGTTTTCTTTCTCAATAATCGTGGACTTTCCATACCCTCGCCTAACCTTGCGGAAGGCTTTGGCTGGGTTTTACTTGCCTTTGCATTGTCTTTGTTTGTGGTTTTAGGGGTAACGCGTTGGGCTAAGAACAGGCAGGATACGACAGGTAAAAGCTTTCCTATTGTCAGCATATCACTGGTTATTATGCTTGGTTTACCAGCATTGACGTATTTTATTGTGGGTAGCCCTATAGACTGGGACGTACCAGCTTTGCGTGGATTTAACTACCGTGGTGGTATTACCGTTATTCCTGAATTTCTAGCACTGTTATTGGCTTTGAGTGTTTATACTGCAGCATTTATTGCAGAAATAGTCAGATCAGGCATTTTATCTATAAATAAAGGTCAGTCTGAGGCATCATTTGCATTAGGATTATCTCGGCCAAAAATGCTTAAATTAGTCATTATTCCTCAGGCTATGCGGGTCATAATTCCACCATTAACCAGTCAGTACCTTAATTTAGTTAAAAACTCTTCTTTAGCCACCGCTATTGGTTATCCAGATTTAGTATCTGTTTTTGCGGGTACGACATTGAACCAGACAGGTCAGGCTATTGAAGTGATTGCAATGACAATGGCAGTGTACTTGACCTTAAGTTTGCTTATTTCATTGTTTATGAACTGGTATAACAAACGAATTGCATTGGTGGAGAGGTAATAGCATGATTCATAGTGATACCAAATTGCCTGATTTACCCCCACCACGACGTTCTGATGGGGCTTTTGGATGGATTCGAGCCAATCTGTTCTCATCGGTGACGAATACGTTATTAACGCTGTTTGCAGTGTACTTAATTTACATTGGTATTGTGCCAGTGATTAAGTGGGCATTGATTGATGCCAGTTGGGCAGGAGAAACGCGTGATGATTGTGCAGTAGGTGGTGCATGCTGGGTATTTATTAAAACACGCTTGAATCAATTTATTTATGGATTTTATCCTGAGGAATTTTACTGGCGAGTCAATTGTGTTTTTCTTCTTTTTGCTTCATTGATTGCACTACTTGTTACAGAAAAAACACCCTATAAAAAGTGGATTGTTATATTCACGTTGGCGGCTTTTCCTGTAATTACTTTTTATCTGGTCTATGGTGGTGCATTTGGCCTGGAGGTTGTTGAAACCCATAAATGGGGTGGTCTGATGCTAACGCTGATTCTTGCTGTCGTGGGAATCGTTGCTGCATTGCCTTTTGGTATTTTGTTAGCACTTGGGCGTCGATCAACCATGCCTGTCATTAAAACGTTTTGTACGTTATTTATTGAGATTTGGCGTGGTGTACCACTAATAACAGTATTGTTTATGGCTTCAGTTATGTTGCCACTTTTTATTCCTGAAGAAATTGTCTTTGACAAGCTGCTACGCGCATTGATTGGTATTGTGATGTTTCAGTCTGCTTATATGGCAGAAGTTGTCAGAGGTGGGTTACAGGCTATTCCCAAGGGGCAATATGAAGCGGCGAGTGCGTTAGGCCTATCCTACTGGAAAATGATGGGACTCATTATTTTACCACAAGCGCTCAAACTAATGATACCAGGCATCGTTAATACCTTTATTGCCTTATTTAAAGATACCAGCCTTGTCTTAATTATTGGTCTGTTAGATTTGCTGGCGATTGTCCAGGCGGGTTTGGCTGATGCAAAATGGGCGGGTTACTCAGTTGAAGGATATGTGTTTGTTGGTTTGGTGTTTTGGGTTTTCTGCTTTGGTATGTCGCGTTATAGCCAAGCTTTAGAAAAGAAATTAGATACTGGGCATAAATCATAATAATTAGGGAGTCGTATCATGAGTAATGAGCTTCAGCAAAACCTAATGGCAATCTCTGATGAGATTATGGTGGAAATGCGCAGTGTTAATAAATGGTATGGTGACTTCCATGTCTTAAAAGATATTAATTTAACGGTTCGCCGAGGTGAAAGAATCGTCTTATGTGGTCCATCGGGTTCAGGAAAATCAACCACGATAAGATGTATCAACCGATTAGAAGAACACCAAACGGGTGATATTATTGTTGCTGGAACACCTTTAACGAATGACCTTAAAAATATAGAGGTGATCCGTCGAGAAGTCGGTATGGTATTCCAGCATTTTAATTTGTTTCCTCATTTAACGGTGCTAGAGAATTGCTGCTTGGCACCTGTTTGGGTACGAAAAATGCCCAAAAAGGAAGCGGAAGAAATTGCCATGAATTATCTGCAACGTGTAAAAATTCCTGATCAGGCACTTAAGTACCCTGGACAGTTATCGGGAGGACAGCAGCAGCGGGTTGCTATAGCAAGGAGCTTATGTATGAATCCCGAAGTCATGTTGTTTGATGAGCCAACATCTGCGTTAGATCCTGAAATGATTAAGGAAGTATTGGATACCATGATTGAACTGGCTGAAGATGGTATGACCATGCTTTGTGTAACCCATGAAATGGGGTTTGCGAAAACAGTTGCTAACCGTGTGGTCTTTATGGATGGCGGACAAATCATTGAGGAAAATAATCCGAATGAATTTTTCAATAATCCTCAGTCAGAAAGAACCCAGCTGTTTTTGAGCCAAATCTTACAGCACTAGTTCAAACTTGCTTAGCTGCTGAAGACAGTATCATGTCTCTGCAGCTTAAGTCTGAAAGAGAAAAAAAGATGCAAACTTAATCAAGCTTTGTTATCTTCAGGTATATGAACAGATCACCAGAAATATCTCTATTCAAAATGATGCCTATGACTACACAACGAATGTTGTGGGGAATGGGCTGCCCTCGTTTCTGACTCTTTTTTCTGGTATTACCCATTCCTTATCAAAGTGTGTTGACTGGAGTGGGGTCAAATAGCAGCTTTCTATTAAGTCTACATTTCAGTCAAGTGTTAACTTGCTTCATGGAGACTTAATAATGACTAATGTAATTACAACCCCCATATTTTATGTTAATGGTGCCCCTCACCTTGGGCATGCGTATAGTGGATATCTTGCAGATGTATATAAACGTTTTCGTGCGCTTGTTTACGATGAATCTTGCCTTTTGATCACAGGAACGGATGAGCATGGTCAAAAGATTTTGGAATCCGCTGTTCGTAGTAAAACCGACATAAATCTGTTTATTAATGACAAAGTGCAGGCTTTTAAAACTTTATGGCCAGAGCTGGGCGTTCAAACTGATATTTTTGTGCGAACGACAGATGAACAACATCAGAACTTAATCCAATCTATATGGAATGACCTAGTGGAGAAAGGGGATATATATCTAGGTTATTACCAAGGGTTATATTGTCTTGGTTGTGAGCAATATTACACGGACTACGAATTGCAAAATAACTGCTGCCCAATTCATAAAATCCCCGTTGAGATTAGAAGTGAAGAAACTTATCTGTTTCGACTGGATGCTTACCGAAAGCAGCTTATAGCATTTTATCACCGCTCACCAGATTTTATTACTCCTAGTCATTATAGTCAGGATATTCTTGATTATTTAAAGCAAGGTCCTCTAGAGGACTTGTCTGTTTCCCGAGTGAATGTTCCTTGGGGTATCAAAGTACCTAACCACCAAGAGCACACCATATATGTTTGGATTGATGCTCTTTTTAGCTATTTATCGGCACTTAAAAAAGCAGGCTATGATCAGAATGCTTTAACACAAACAACCCATATTATTGGTAAGGATATTTTAAAATTTCATGCTATTTATTGGCCCGCATTGTTGCTTGCGGCAAAGTTACCGTTGCCGAAAAAGTTATTGGTCCACGGTTGGTGGACGATTAATGAACAAAAAATATCTAAATCTAACCCAGAGACGTTAATAAGCCCTAATGAGTTAATTAAAAAATTGACTAGTGATGGTTTACGTTATGCTTTATTTCGACAGAAAAAGATTGCTAAGGATGGAAATATTACTCATAGTGATTTAGTTGAAGTTATTAATGCCGATTTGGCTAATAATTTTGCTAATTTGGTTAAGCGAAATCACACTATTATATTGAAGTATTTTTCAGGTAGTATTGATTCAAAATTGGTTAATCAGGCCACCTTGTCGAATCAGAGTCAGTTAATTATTAAGTACTGTGAGCAAGTAATTAACGAAATATTTCATTTTTATAAGGCATTTGATTTTTACCAAGCCTCTTTGTTTTGGAAAGAGGCTTTAGACTATTGTAATCGTTATTTTCACCAACGTTCGCCATGGGAAATTAGTAAAGGAAAAAGTGATATTTCAGTACAGGAAACATGTTTAGTGACTTCAAATTTGGTACGGTTACTGGCTATTGCTGCGTATCCACTAATCCCTACGCTTGCAAGCCAGGTATTACAAGAGTTGGGTGAGGATATTGCAACATGCCAATGGCAACCAACTTGTGATTTAAAAACAGTTAGAATTAAAGAGACGCGCAGTCACTTTAAACGTCTAGTAAAACCATAATAATAACGAGGGAATCCTATTTATCTTTTAAATGATAGTTTGAATGAGAGAGCCAGGGTGGTATCGATGAGTTGTGGTTAGCCGACCTGATCTAAAACACGTTTTTTGAAATGAACGCCTGCTTGTTTAGCGATTTTCTCACATGCAGCAATATCAACCCCTGGTAGCCCTTCAATGGCTGTGACTGTGACATGTTTGATGTAGTGAGGAGCGAGTTTAATAAAGTCGAGTAATTCCTGATAGGCATTAGGTAATTGAGGTTTACAGTGTGTGTTATACACGTCTTCATTGTGTGCATTCAATGAAATGGATAAACGGTCAACACAGTCGGCAAGCTCTGGAAGAATATTGCGTTTATGAAGGCGGTTGCCCAAACCATCTGTGTTAACGCGGACATTCCCGCCATGATCTTTGACATAGTGGGCTACACGGAGCAACGTTTTTAGGTTTAGCGTTGGCTCACCAAAACCACAAAAAACAACCTCATTATACTGGGCAGGGTTTTCGAGCAGAGGAATAATCGCTTCTGCGGTAGGACGTTTTGATAGTTTTAATTGATAATCATGGACTTGAGTGGAACCATTATATTTGGGGCAAAACTGGCAGCGAAGTGTGCAGCGGTCAGTCAGGTTAATATATCGACTATTGCCTATATCGTAAACCAATGTGTCCGCTGTCATAAGCCTGTTACCCTAAGTACATGAAAAAGAACTATGCGCAGTGTATGAACATTAGTCATTATCTACCTTGATGTTCGTCAAGCGCACGGCATAGTATGATAATAAGGCATAAAAATTATTCTTTGAAGGTATATACATTCATTCAGTATCAACAAAGAGAGTAGGAAAAGTATCTTTATTCTTAAAGTTAGGCTTGCGACTTTCTCATAACATCATAAACTAAGAATGAGTTATCACCTGCAAAAGATGATAATATCAATAATTCTTGCGTTTATTATATGGATATAATGATCATTAAATGATCATGTTAGTGCTGTAAACCGTAACAGTAACCTATAGGGATGTAGACATAAGGATTATGGCAACAATTACAGTTGTTTCTTCATGCCTGGCGAAGCAAAGTCAATATTGGGTACACACAATAGTAGAACGACTGGCAGCTGAGCACTTTACTATAGAGCAACAGCGACCCTCTTTATCTGCAATTTCTCCACCTCATCGAAAAGTGATTTTGGTCTGTGAAACATCAATTGCTGATGTTGCACCAATTGGTTACCAGACGCTTTTTGAAGAAATAAGTCAGGTTAGTCCTATTTTAGCGGGGTTACACTATGGTGTCATTGTTTTTACACCTCTCACAGTCATGGAGCATGTTGGTCATTGTTCAACCACACTTATTGATGAACATTTACTTGAACTCTATGCAAAACGTATTTTGGAGCCGTTAAAGCTAAAACTTGACCAAACAGAAAGTGTTGATCGCAAGTTATCTGCGTGGATTAGTCGCTGGTTGGCTAATATGCAGGTTCCCCAACATATACAGTGTTATTCTTAGACTTCTGGGAGGGTAATCGTACGGTTATTATGAAAGGTAGACTTTATTATCTCAGTCTGATTTTGTATCAAGTGAGTTATAAAAAAATTGTTCGTATATATCACTGTCTTTTAGCTCTATTCTCTTGCTTTATATTATGTTCATCAGAGACTTTTGCTGATTATGATTTCCCTATAAAAAATCCGTTTTTTGCTACTATTGCAACATCTCCACCAGAGTTTAGACCGCAGCTTATACATGAAAATGATATTGTAGAAAAAACATTTAAATTAAACGTTTTTCCTAAACGTAAAGTCCCTAAAAATCTTTGGGATGTTGCTGAGTTACCTATTAATATTGCCTGGCAGGAAAATAAAGCACCAATAGTCGTTATTATTGCGGGTACAGGAGGGAGTTATAATGAACAGAAAATGGGTTATTTGAAGAAACTTTTCTATAGTGCAGGTTTGCATGTATTGCAAGTATCCTCTCCTACAAATTATGACTTTATTACTTCAGCATCAACCACCTTTGTTCCAGGTATTAGCCCGAATGATGCGGTTGATTTATATTATGTTATTCAGCAAGCTTTTGATTATATTAAACAAAACTTAAAAATTAACGTTTCTGATGTATTTCTGACAGGGTATAGTTTGGGAGCTTTAGACGCTGCTTTTTTAGGCGATCTTGATGCGCGAGAAAAACGAATTAACTTTTCAAAGATATTATTACTTAATCCTCCAGTTAATCTTTACACTTCAATTACTCATTTAGATAAAATGATTCATGCTAAGATTCCGGGTATTAAGTCGGCTGAACAATTTTATAATCATATTTTTAGTAAATTGGCTAAATTTTTTGCTGAGTATGGTCGAATTAATGTCGATGATGCTTTTCTTTTTGATTTGCAAGGTTCAGGTCAGGCCATGACAAGAGAAGAGATGGCAGCACTGATTGGTATTGTATTTCGGTTTGCGGTTGCTGATATGAACTTTACTTCAAATCAACTTGGTAAAACAGGTATTTACTTGCCAGTGAAACAACGGGTGACGGTGAGTACCTCTCTGACACGCTACCTACGGCGGGTGCTTATTTGTGACTTTGAGTGTTATGTTAAGCAGCGGGTTTACCCCTATTGGAAACAGGAAAACCCAGGTAAAACACTGACGGATCTTATGAATAATGTGAGTTTATACCGAATTCAGAGCTTCTTAAAGAATGCCGATTATATAGGGATTATGACCAATGCCGATGACTTCATTCTGGGAGAGGGAGATCTGCAGTTTATTAAGGATACTTTTCAAGACGGGCGTTACACCATATACCCTTATGGCGGGCATTGTGGAAACTTAAACTTTAAACAGAATGCTAGAGATATACTGGCATTTTTTGATTTGGCGTTAAGTCGTCAGGAAAACAGCTCATTATGAAACACTTCCTTTCCTTCATCTTTTGTTTATGGTCGTTTTCGAGCTATGCGGATAAGCAATTACCTGAACCTGCGGCAGATGGTTTTAAATATCCGTTAAAAACGATTGACTATACACAGGAAGTTGACCGTTTAACACCGAATCCTGACAGTTTAGATTTTCTTATTGTGTATGATCCTTTAGAAGGAATAAATCGAAGAGTCTATAAATTTAATTATCTGTTTGACGAATATGTTTTTTTACCAGTGGTTTCTGGGTATAAAACGGTTACTCCCGAGTTTGTGAGAACGGGTGTATCAAATTTTTTCTCCAATATTGGTGAAGTCCCCACCATCGTAAACTCAGTGTTACAGTTGCAAATAAAAAATACCGCAAAGAGTGTTGGGCGCTTATTAATAAATACAACCTTAGGTATTTTTGGGTTATTTGATCCTGCATCAGCGATGGGATTGACAGCTTTTAAAGAAGATTTTGGACAAACATTAGCTTACTGGGGGGTAGGAGAAGGACCCTATTTGGTATTACCTTTTCTAGGACCCAGTAACTTGAGAGACACAACAGGTATCGTAGTAGATATTGTTTCAGAAAAAGAGATTAATTTTTTAAATGTTGCCCGTGAAAGAAAAGAACATAATGAAATTTTTGCGCTGCAAGCAATTAATCAGCGCTATGTTACACCCTTTCGCTATGGTGATTTAGGCTCACCGTTTGAATACGATTTAGTTCGATATTTATATACAGAAGCAAGGAAATTAAAAGTAGAAATAAAAGAAAATGTTGATCAGGAAAGTCTGAGTGAGTAGTTGAAAATCAAAGGTGTATTTTAAACTTACAGTAAAGAGTTATAAGAGCTTGATTAGGCTAGTACTTAAAGCGATCACTTATCAATTAGCTTTGTAACAGTCGTTTGTCTAAAGCCCCTTTATACGATACTTGGATAACTCCCATTGAACACGCTGTGAATCCATCCCTGGAGGCTTAGTTGTCGCTTCCTTGCGGCAAACAGTTCAACATGAGTTATCCAAGCGTTGTGCGATATGTTGTGGTAAATAGTATTTATCGACTTGATTCCTTTATATTTCTTTCGCTTTGCGTAGCTTATCTCCATAGTTTTTTTCAAGATATAAAAGAACCTCTTTTCGTTCATTATTTTTTGCATAATCTAAAATTGAATCACCTAGTTCATCTTTGGCTGTAATATCAGCGCCTTGTTCAATCAAGTACTTTACTGTTTCCAAAGAAGCATGTTGTGCAGCATGATGTAACGGGGTGCGAAGCGTGTGCTTTATATCATATTCGCATCTCATACTGGATAATTCACTGGCTGATTTATACTTATGGTTGATATTGGCTCCTTTCGATAGTAAAGCTTGTATGGCTTTAACATTGTCAAATTGAATAGCGTAATACAATGGTGTTTTTCCAAAAGGGTTTTTAAGTCCACCTTTGCACCAGCGTTAATTAGATAGACCAATATTTCTGGATGATCTAAGGTCAAAGTTAATAAGCTTTCATTACCACTATTTAGAAACTGACTACCACCATTATTAATAATATACTGGATAAAATTTTTGGGTATACCCAGGACCAGAGAGGCTCTAAGTATTTGCTCTATATGCTCATCACTATCTAGCTGCTTAAATAGAGACTTAAGTTCGGGTAGGGTGGTTTTTTCAGTTATTTTTAGTTTTATTAAAGAATTTTTTGAGGAAAATGAATAATCACCATTGTTTTCGGAGTAGGTGCCAGCAGCCCAGTCTACAAATAGCATTATGGCATTTTCAGCACTTTCTTTAGCAAAGGGAGCTGAATAGTTGAAGTTTTCCATATAATGTTGGGTCAGCCTAGGAATAGACTGGTTGATTTCTTTTAACAAAAGTGTATATAGGCGATAATTATAAGGGCTTTCAAGTGACCAATGATATAGATAATCAAAAGTAGCGTTTTTTTTGAAAGAAAAGATTTTAGGAGATGCTTTTGCTTTAACATTTATGATGGGAGGCCAAAAGCCTGCTGTTTGCAGGCTAAATTTAAAGTACCGATAGTGAGCATAGTAAATAGTACCAGTACAACCTTGTATATACTTTTCACTTCTAATATTAGTCGCAATACGGTTTAAGTTTTCTAAAAAGCTAATATTTGCCAAACTTTCTCGACAGTCTTCTATATCAGTAAAACCTCGGTATCCAGACCCTAAATCAATATCCGCATCATCTGCAAAAACAATCTCTGGAACCGATCTCATTTCGTGGCAGGTGATAGTTTTATCTTCAAATATGTTCAAACTTGTTGCCTTGAGGTGGGCATCCACTTTCTTTCCTGAAAGTGAAGTATCTGGGCCTAACCTTCCTTGCCATTTACCTTTAATCTGGACTATCTGGTTATCAAGAATACTTGCATACCCGACAAATTTCTCATTTATACCACTCTCTTTCGTGGTGAATAATTTAAGGTCCTTTTCCTTGAGTGTTCCTACTAAGCCAATAGGCTTTCCTATTCTTTTATAGAAGTAATGTCCAGTTACTTTTCCGGCATCATTTATAGATAAGTTAACGGTAACGGGTACATCGTTTACATTTCCATCACTATTGAAAACATAAGCCGAATTGGCAGAACAGCTAACAAAAATGACTAGAAAAGCTAAAAATTTCATTCAGTTACTTTCTTATTGTCTGGTTAATACTTTCAGTTAAAAAACTATGCTTGTTAGCATCCCTGGTAATCACATCTAAAAGAAGTGATTAGTTATTACTCATTTTTCGAGTAAATACCCAATTATCATTCGTTGATAACTGTTCGTTAAATTGATAGCCTGACTCGTTGAACTGTTTAATTTCGGCTGGATGCACGATTTTATTTTGAATAATATAGCGTGCCATCATACCTCTCGCTTTTTTGGCATACATACTGATTATTTTATAGGTCCCATTCTTGTAATCCTTGAAACTAGGGGTAATGATATCGGCATTGAGTGATTTCTTATCAACAGCTGAGAAATATTCATTTGAAGCCAAGTTGACCAGAATATTATCCCTCTGCTTATCGAGTTGCTGACGTATCGTTGTAGTTATTGTATCTTGCCAGAAGTCATACAGTGATTTTTCCTTTGAGTTAGCTAGTTTAGTTCCCATTTCCAGGCGATAAGGTTGGATCAGTGTCAATGGTTGAAGTAAACCGTATAGACCAGACAAAATGCTAAGATGGGTATTAGCAAACTGTAGGTCTTCCTGCGTAAATGAATCGATATCAAGCCTTGTGTACACATCTCCCTTGAATGCATAAATCGCTGGACGGCTATTGGCTTCTGTATGTTTTTCCTCCCAGCTTGCGTAGCGTGCAACGTTTAAGCTTGCCAATTTATCACTTAATTTCATGAGTTGGCTAATTTCTGAAGTGGAATACTGGCGAAGTATTTCTATTAGCTGGGTAGATTGTTGTGTAAATTGAGGATGTACCACTGAGAGGTTATTAGGAATTGGGCTACTGAAATCAAGGGTTTTTGCTGGAGAAATAAGCATTAGCATCGTTGTATTCTCTTCAATACTGGGGGGGCTATGCTGCTTTTGCAGTATATTTATTAGTCTCTTAGGGAGTTTGACTCTTAATTAAAGTCACTATACCGAGTGAATATCAGAGAAGTAAAGATTAGAAGTGAATTGATGGTTTGCTGATCGCTTTAGTATGGGAGTTGAGAAAAAGGGCATTATTGAATAACCCCATTACCCCGCATCATGAGTATAATTAACATATCCCTTTTGTAAGGGACATTTCATATGCTATTGCGGAGATTGATGGTTGCAGCTGAAAAATCTAAGAGCAAAGTTAAGGCTATATTCCGGATTGGTTCTATTTGCATTTGTATTAATGCATTTGGTTAATCACAGCATGGGGTTGATTGACATCCATTTTCAAAATATAGCGCGTAAATGGCTACTGGCTCCATGGAATACTGTAGTAGGCCAAATAATCATGTTTTTGGCTGTTTTTACTCACATGGCTAATGCAATTTGGGCTTTAGCCAGGAGGAATGTTCAGGGTATTGCAGGGTGGGAATGGCGGCAGATTGTTTCTGGGTTGCTGATACCCATCATGCTTGTACAGCATGTGTTGGCCACAAATGCGCTTGTGGATAGATTTTTGGTAGAGCATGACTATCACTCAATTCAGCTTATTTATTGGTACTTAGCGCCTGAGAAAGGAATATGGCAGGCAGCTACCTTATTGCTTGTTTGGTATCACGGTTGTTTAGGTATCCACTATTGGTTGCGTGTTAATCGCTGGTATCAAAATCAGCAAGGTTACTGGCTAGTGGGTGCAGTATTGATACCAGCTTTAGCACTTGCGGGGTTTGTAGCCAGTGGTCGGCAGTTGTTGAGGATGCTTGATGAAGCGCTCATTGCAAAGATAGAAGCACAAGCCAATTTCACAAATGATTACTTTTTTACGGTTGAAGATTATACCCAGTATGCCTGGTTGGTCTATGTGGGCATTTTAGTCTTGCCATTAATGGTACGTTGGTTGAACTATCTGTGGTTACAGCAGCAAACAGTTGGACAGCTCTGTTTAGCTGATGGTCAAAACATTCGTCTTATTCGCAATACCTCACTGTTAGATATCTTTCGTCAGCATGGTATTCCTCATGCGGCTATTTGTGGTGGTCGAGGAAGATGTACAACCTGTCGGGTATTAATTACTTCTGGAGAGGCGGCTTTAGCACCACCTAACACGATTGAAAAGCAAGCATTAGATAAAATAAATGCACCTGCTCACACGCGTTTGGCGTGTCAGTTGTACCCAACAGGTACAATTGCAGTGCAGCCGCTTTTATCACCGGATGTGAGGGCTTCAGCAAGTAAACGACCAGGTGGTCTTGATGGGCATGAGCGTGAGGTGGCGATACTTTTTTTAGATCTTCGGGACTCGACGCGATTAGGCGAGCAACGTTTACCCTATGATGTGTTATTTATTTTAAACCAGTTTTTTGCAGAAATGACGGCAGCATTACATGATACTGAAGGGCATTATGCTCAATTTGCGGGCGATGGCTTAATGGCATTATATGGTTTGGCGGAAGAAAACCAGGCACGTGTTTGTCGACAGGCATTAAAAGGGGTCGCATTAATGCAAGCTAAACTGGCCCATCTTAATGGGTTATTGTCGTCTGAATTATTAGCGCCGTTGTCGTGTGGTATAGGTTTACATTTTGGCCGAGCCATTGTGGGTACAATGGGACCTCCAGCGGCACAAATTATTAGTGCAATTGGCGATGATGTAAATACTGCAGCAAGATTAGAACAGCAAAGCAAGGTGACGGGATACCCTATTATTATTTCGAGTGCATTTTTATCAATTTTAGCGATAGATACCAACGAATGGCCAGGTTATACCATACAGTTGAAAGGGAAAAAACAAGAAGTCACTTTTTATGGTTTTTATGAAATTCCAGAAGCCTGGTTGCTTAATGATGGTTATTAAATTGTTAAAAATAATTCACAAAATAATCATGAGTATTCGATGGTAATTTGTTGCAGCTAGTTAACTACCTGCTAAGCTCTTATTTGAGTTGATTTACGGTTTTTTAAGTTTTTATCAAGTGTTGGTAAGCTAGGTTTAAGATGGTTGCCCAGTAAACTATTTTTGACATCTGAGTGTAAGTCTTTACGCAAAGAAAGAGGGTCTGTTTACCTGATAAAGGTAAAAGAATAGAAAAACGTATTCCATAGGGAGATTGGAAAGTTATGTCTACAGAAATTAAAAGTTATCATGTTTTATTTTATGGTGGCCCCGAAGGTTATCAAACTAACCGTGCTCAAATAGCACTGTATGGTTCAGATGGCAAAACAAAAGGATATGTTCGGTTTAATGATCCTGGTATGCAATACGAAAATGACTATGAAAGTGGTGGAATTATCAGGATGCATCTACCATCAGCCATGTTTGAAAATGTAATTGATGTATTGCGCAATGAGAAGCCTGTTTATCTATACTTCGCCCAAGGTAGAGGTTTCTTGTCAACATCGAAAGAACCTATTGGTGAAGGCGAGTAGTCACGTATCTATTTCTCCTCTTAAGGAGATTCTTTGAGTTTATCTTCCCTGATGTACATTACCCTTGCCTTTAGCAGGTCAGTAACTGACCTGCTTTTTTGCGTTTAGGACAAAGATTTATTATGATACTCCTCGCTATTGAGGCTTGCAGGGTATGCAGGTAACTTTTAGCATTAATCATTTGAAAGAAGCAAACAGGAATAAATAATGGCTACTTCAATTAAACCTAAGCGTCGAGCACTGGGTAAACAATTAGTTATGCAGCGACAGTTTCGCAGTCAGACAGAGAAACCGAAAAAAGGAAAAGGTTCTTACAACCGCAAGGCCTTTAAAAAAGCCTCCAAGTATTCAAACTCGGGGGCTTTTTTTATGACTGATGTTAATTTGTGTGTAACAGTGAAAGCTGCTTGATTCTGTAAATAGTCTCTTCTGTAAAACACCTTCCGCTTTTCTTGACTCCCGCTAAAATTTCTACATTATATCTCTGATGAATGCTATGTACTGGGATGTAATGACGGATGATCCTTCTTAAAGATTTATTGGCGAACATAAGACAGTGTGATAGCTGTAAGGAACATTTGCCTTTAGGACCCAACCCTGTACTTCGAGCAAGTGAAACGGCGAAAATTCTGATAGTAGGCCAAGCACCAGGAACACGCGTTCATGCTACTGGTATTCCGTGGAATGACCCCAGTGGTGATCGGTTGCGTATATGGTTAAATTTGGCGCGTGAGCAGTTTTATGATGAAAGCAAAATTGCCATTGTGCCTATAGGATTATGTTATCCAGGTAAAGGCAAAAGTGGTGACCTGCCTCCGCGTCCAGAATGTGCACCTAAGTGGCACCCATTACTCCGTCCATTAATGCCCAATATTCAGCTTACCCTGCTGATAGGGCAATATGCTCAGCAATACTACTTGCAAGATCAGCATAAAACGCTTACAGCGCGCGTTAGCCACTGGCAAGAATGCTTACCGGACTACTTGCCACTACCTCACCCATCACCTCGAAATACGTTATGGTTAAGAAAAAATCCATGGTTTGAGGCTGAAGTTGTGCCTTTTCTACAAGCACATATACGTAAAATATTATTATAAAGTGACCGCCTCTGTTGTCTGTATAGATTTAACTTGCACAAAGGTAGTGCTTCTACTATCGACTAGCTGGTAACGTTCCATAAAGCACTGAATATCTGGCTCTGGCATGATATCAGCGTGTCGAATAAAACGTTGTAAGTCATGATGACAGCGTTTTTTTGCATTGAATACACGCTTGGTTTTTTCTAAATCAATTAAGCAAACTTGGAAGTGTTCAGGGTTTTCGGCATTAGTGACAAAAATATGTTTTGGGTAAAGGCAGTTATGGACTAAATGATGATTGTGAAAGGTACGTAGGCATGCTGCCAGCGAGCCAAGTAATTTTTCGCGTATTGTAAATGTTGCTTTTGGATAGCGCTGATACCAGCTTTCTAAACTACAGTAGCCATCAAGCGCTTTGGTGATTAAAACGGCTTGTTTGTTACCGCAGTGATTGCGTTCTGCGTAGAGTAGTGGTTGAGGGACTCCGATACCAATATGATAAAGTCGCTTTAAATTATTAAACTCGCGGGAAAAAGTAGGAATACCTGCAATAGGATGGTGAAAACTAAATGTATTATGGTTTTCCTGACGCTTTATGAATATGTTGATGTGATTGCCGGAAGGTGTATGCAATTGGTGCTTACTGACACCACTCCAGCCATTACGGCGGTGATTTGGAGGCTCAAACCACGGTAGCTCAGATTCCCAGATTTGCTCAAAGCTACTCAGTTGATTTTGAGTCAGAAGATTAGCAACGGCTTGTGAGGCAACAATAAAGTGATTCATACGGCTTCGCACCACTTTGTATTTATTATTGTCACCGTATGGTAATGACATTGCCCTAGAAGGGAAATGTCATAGACTTTATGTAGTTCTCACTTTTAAAAAATATTGAAGGGTATCTCTAAAAACAATAAATAAAAATAACTGCCTAAATACAGCCTTTTGATTATGGTAACTGTTGCATTAACTTATTTTGAATATGAGTAAACTGGGATAAGTCTTTGAAATACTCGTCTAAAAAAAGATTTAAATGTTGTTTGGAAAAGGCTGAGGCGTGGCGTAAAAAGCAATCTAAGTCCTTATAACGGCCTTTCGCAGAAAGAGGGGTGTAACGTACCTTCTCCAAATCAATTAGGCGTATATCAAATTTATTTTTTTCGTCGGGTTTAATAAAAATGTGATTAGGATATAAGCAGTAATGTGCGAGTTTATGTTGGTGAAGCTGTTTAACAATAGCAGTAAGTTGTTGAAAAGCTGATGATATTTGATTTTCATTCGGTTTACTTTCATACCACTGACCAAGGCTTTGAAAGTTTTCAAGTGCTTTGGTAATTAAAATAGCTTGATGCTGTCCTTTTGTTTTTCGCTCTTGGTAGTACACTACTTCTAAAGTAGGTATCTTGAGAGCCTGTAATTTCAGAATACTAATCAATTCACGACGATACGTTGGTTCTCCTGTAAAAGGATGGCGCAAACTACGTGTATTGTGATTTTCTTGTCGCTTTATAAAGTAGCGGTGAATGTGTCCACTGTTATCTGTTAATGGGTATTCAATGACACCACTCCAGCCATTACGGCGATGGTTTGGTGGCTCAAACCAGGGGGTGGTTAAGTCCCAAAAATCACTAAAGTGGACAAGTTGTTGTTGCTTTGCAAGTGTGGCAAAAGAGGGACATAGATACTGCATATCAGTCCTTAATTTTGCTGGCGTGTAGTGGAAAGCGTAAGAAACTGCCAACGCCAGTTGATGAGAGGTAAATACTTGAACCCTGGAATAAGCAGCCAGTAACACACGATACCTGAAGTATCAGCCAGTAGATCCAATAATGAAGCCGAGCGGTAGGGGATAAAATACTGTACAACTTCAATAAATACGCCATAACTCAATAAAAACAGCCATTTATGGCGGTGAAATGAGCTTGTAGGCCATGCTGCATCAACTAAATAGGCCAAAACTAAAAAGGCAAAGCCATGCTTAAGTTTGTCGCTGGTGTGTACGAGAGGATCAACAACGGCAGGGCTGAAAGCAAGTATTGAAATTGCAATCAGGCAAATGCCTAACGACAGACGGGCCAGTAATACATAATTATTTTGTAAGAATTTAGTCATCATTTGCATAACGTATTAATAGTCATATTTTGGGCCGAAGTTTAGATGGCTTGTGTTGAGATTGCTGTGATCGGTACCGCGCTATTTGCTGCCAAGGGTCTTGTAATATCATTGACTCACCAGGTTGTAACTTCCCTATGTGCCAAGGCCCCATTTGCGCGCGTATTAATCTCAATGTTGGAAAGCCTATGGCAGCCGTCATACGTCGGACTTGGCGGTTACGTCCTTCCACTAACGTGATGGCTAACCATTGAGTAGGAATTGATTTACGCTCTCTGATGGGAGGCTCCCGCAGCCAAAGTGAGGGGGGAGGAGGAATCAGTTCTACGGTAGCAGGGAGTGTTAAGCCATCATTAAGCATGACCCCATTGCGTAACTGCTGTAAGGCATCATTACTGGGAATACCTTCTACCTGCACCCAGTAGGTTTTGGGTAGTTTGTGCTTTGGATGAGCAATTGTGTGTTGTAAACGGCCATTGTTGGTTAAAAGTAGTAGGCCTTCACTGTCACGATCTAAACGGCCAGCGGCATAAATATTTGGAATTGTTAGATAGTCTGAAAGCGTTTGTCTTTGTTGGTCATCTGTAAATTGTGATAGCACTTGGTAAGGCTTATTAAAAAGCACCACTATGTCATTCGTATTAGCGTGGGTGATATGTGAGCGTTGGGTTTTCTGTTTTAGCTTCGAGAGTTTAAAGGGCATTGTCGTGTTTTAACCTTTAAACAGGGTAGACAGATGAATGCTTCGTGTTGTAAAGAATGGATTAACAGTCAGTTTAAGGTGAATCATGTTCGCTACGGGATAACCTTATTGGCTGCAGACATTATTTGATGAGCATTGAGTATAACATGCTGGTTCTGGCTTGAGTATGTGGTGATAACGTTATGAATACGAAGTGTTGGGTAAAGTGGTTGATAGCGCTTAGCCTGATAATTGGAGGGACTGGTTTTATATTAGCAGGGTGCAGTTCAACGTATCAGGGACCTGTATCAGACCATTTTGATGGTACTTACTTTTTTAATATTGTGCCAACAAAGCGCAAAACATTATGGGATATTATTCGTTGGCGGTGGCAAAGTGTGGATAATGACAGCTGGCAGGCTTTTAACGTCAGACCCGTCAAGGTTATGCCAGTGCGGATTCGCTCAGGTATTAAAGCAACATTTATAAATCATGCAACAGTACTTGTACAACAGGATAATTTAAATATTCTGACGGATCCTATTTGGTCTGAGCGCTGTAGTCCCGTTAGTTTTCTCGGCCCTAAACGCTATCATCCACCGGCTTTGGCGCTTGATGAATTACCCCCTATTGATATCGTCATCATTAGTCACAACCACTATGACCATTTGGATTTACCAACATTAGTAAAACTGGACAAGCAATTTAACCCTAGGTTTGTTGTTGGTTTGGGCAATGGCAAGCTGCTACGTAATGCAGGGATTAATAAAGTCAGTGAAATTGACTGGTGGCAAACGCTTCAAATTTCTTCTTCTTTTAATATAACAGGCGTACCTGCCCAGCACTGGTCAACAAGAACACGCTTTGATATGAATCGAACGTTATGGCTAGGTTTTGTGTTGGAAGGAAAGCAGGACACAACGTATTTTGCGGGTGATACTGGGATAGGGCCTCATTTTGAGCTGATTAAGCAGCGATTTAAGCACGTGAATTTGGCGCTTCTACCCATAGGTGCTTATTTACCTCGATGGTTTATGGCTGATAATCATCTCTCACCTAAGGATGCATTATCAGCGCATCAACAGCTAGCGGCTGACTATAGTATGGCTATTCATTTTCGTACGTTTGATTTAGGGGATGATGGTCAATATCAAGCTGCAGATGAATTAACTACACTATTGGATCAACAAGCTGATGAGCTGCATGGACAATTTATTGTTCCCAAAGTAGGTGAGCAGTTGCAGTTGTAACATGAAGTAATGACGAATGATTACTTTGTGAGCTGATCATATCTTAGTCAGTATTTGTACGGATTGTAGTCAATAGGGCTATTGACCACAATGAAACGAGATAAGCTGCACCAAGCCTTATCTTATCATGTTCGTTCTTGTCTCGCCTGGCTGTTAAACAACCAGGCTTTTTTTATGGGATTTTTTCTTGTAGTTTTCGAAGATAAGAGCATAGTGTATCTTAACTGTCGTGTTTAACTAGGCTTTATCAATTCCTTTCAATCAATACCCACCAAAGCTATCAACAACCACTGCTTTGATAATATAAGCAATAACACCCAGGCAGAGAGCGCCAAATAACACAAAAGAACCGAACTTTCCTGCTTTTGTTTTTTTGGCCAGATCATAAACAATAAAAAACATAAAAATAATAAGTGCAGCGATAAGGCCTTGCATGAAAAGTGCTTCGTATTCTTCCCAGCTCATGGCGATACTCCAGAGAAAACGGCAAAAAAACAGCGTCATAGTGTATCGCAAAACAATGTTATTGATAATCGTTTGTTTTAAGCCGCACTGACTCGTTTTCTTGATGTGACTGTTTTTGTCACTTGTTGACCTGGTTAATGACAAAAAAAGTAACCAAATCAGTGACTATGGTGACAAAAGTCTCATTTTGTTTTTGTGATGCGTTTAACGTTAATTTGGGGCGTTATTTTGGCACATTAACTGCTCATAGTGCAGTGTTGTATTTTATGCCTCGTGTTGAGGTATATCGTTCCCGTAACGTTTCCTTAATCAGTGTATGTTGCTTAAACGCTCTTGGGGAAGCAAACAAAAAGAGTAGTTTTGCTGTGCTGAGAAAGATATGCCAGGTTTGCAATCTCAATAACTATCCCAGTGTGTGTACATATGTGGTTAGGAATGGAGATCGATTAAATACCTTATTGATAGGTGAAGGTGTATGACGTTTACGGGAACCTTTTACAAGCCTGAGGGAAAAGTTATGTCGTTTAACACAACAAACGAAGCATTTCAGTCTGCCATGTCATTAGTGCTTGGTAATGTCTCAGATCAAAATCAGATTAATGCTTTACCCTTGCTAAAACTTCTTTTTTGCGTGTACTTGCCTGAAACGGCAAAGTTAATCACCAATTACCAATTAAAATATAGTAATGAGCGTAATTCAGTAAGCAGTGATTTAACCTGTCAAAAGAGGGTGATTGTTCAACCCGATAAATCAGCTTTACATCATACTTTTTATAATATTCCCCAAGAGGCTATCCGATATACAGGTATTGAAGTTCGTTGTTGTCAAAAAAGTGAGGAATTTCCTCATGGGCTTGCATTTCGTCAGCCCACATCTTCTAGTGCAATGCTTTCGGTGAAGGAAGGTATTAGTGAGCTATTACGCTTGGCACTGCATGCTAAACCGGTGTTACCTGTGATCGTTGCAGGTAAAAGTATGGCGAATGGCAAGGCAATTCGGATTTATCGATTGGAGTTATCTGCCATCCAGCATCTAAGCAAAATGGTTAATAATGGTATTCAGCAGGTTATCACTGACAAGCTGCAACGTGTTTTTCAAAAGAAAGTGGCTTAGATTTTAAAAACACTAAACTCGTTGTAAGTGTTCTTTACAACGAGTTTGTATGTATTCTTGGTGGAATATTTTATCAGTGCTATTTGTCTTCTGAAATACTGATGCCTAAGTGGCTGATTTCATCATTACGAGCCAGGTTTTTAATCTCTTTTATTAAAGAGGGTGTCACTTTAACCTTGCTAAGGGAGCCCAATAACTCATCATAAAAATCAAGCTGTTGTAGATACAATGGATGTTGCTCTATGTATTGTTGTAGCTCTGTACCTTTAAGCTCAGGGACCTCACTGTATTTTAAAAACTGTCCAATGGTTTTTAATGCGAGTTGAGCAATACCATCGACCTCTTCTGAGTTGGGTGATAAGGCACAGTTCATCGCCATACTTAAACTCAGCATGGCATCAGTGGCTGGGTGTACCCCATACATATCAAATGCTTCTCGGTCTGGAATGTGCTGCTCTATTTGCGGTAGCCACTTTTCCAAGGCCACTTGATTTTGTTGGCCTGAAGCAAAGTCCCAGAGTAGATTTAAAGCTTGTCTAAAAAGCTGTATATCACCAAATTGTGTTAACTCCAAAAATAGCTGATAGTTTGGTGTGCTTCGGGTAATGATGGCCGCAGCAAAACATATTTGCTGAGGAGGAGTTAATGTATCTAGCGTGGAAAGAAATGAAGGGGTTTTCATAGCTTTTAATAAACGAATAACGCTCTCACAATTATAGTTATGACTGTTTTATACCTTACTCTTTAGTTTATGCGCGAGACATAAACTTTCCAGTATTGGTATTTACTTTGACTTTTTCACCTGGGGTTATGTATTCGGGCACCTGTATTTCTAATCCTGTCGATAGTGTGGCTGGCTTGGTTCGACCTGTCGCTGTTGCACCTTTGATGCCTGGGCTGGTATCCGTAATCGTTAGCGTAACGGCTGCAGGTAGTTCAAGCGCAATTGCCTGATTATTGACTAATAAGACAGTGATATCCTGATTTTCTTCTGGTAAGTAATATACCTGATCTCCAATCGTATCCGCTGTCAGGCTATATTGTTCATAGGTTTCAGTATCCATAAAGGTTAGCAGGTTATCTTCGCGAAACAGTAAAGTGCACTGACGACGCTGGAAATCGGCATCTTCAAGCCAGTCATCACCTGTGTATGTTTTTTCCAGTTTTTGTTGGGATGGGATCAGGGTAAACCGGACTTTGTAGAGTGTTTGAGCTCCTCGAGATGAAGGTGATTTCACCTCAATATCTCGAACCAAGCCTAGTGAATTGCCTATGTTTACCACAAGGCCTTTAGCTAAATCACTTGCTTTTGGCATAGGGGAAAGTCTCCGATTATTGTAAAAACGTCTGCCGAGACGACTTAAGGTCATCGGGGGTGTCTAAATGAATATGCTGAATTCTATGACCAACAAGTTGCACTGTACCCTTATATCGGCACTCACCCGTTTGCGTAAACTCAAAGCGATAGTATCTGAGTAAAGTGATTGAGCCTTGTTGATTGCGGGTGAGTCGTGTTTTGATATTGGCGACAGTGTCATCCAACAGTTGTAGTTTTAAATCATTGCATGCACGTTTACCTGCTGCTCGGGCAATATCTTTGCATCTTATACCATCAAGCCAAAGCCAGGTAATAGCGATGCATGTACATATAAAGAATCCTTCAACCATAGTCTTAATTGTACTGAGTGAATAGAAAAGAAGAGTATAACGTAACTTGGGCGGAGGCATGTTATGTTGAAACACAGAAATTGTATATTAGCAGGCTGTCACAAGAGGTAACGACAAGCTGTCTGTACGTGGTAGCAAAACAGGAAGTGGTATTTGACAGCGTTGGCTAAAACAAGTGAGACTGATAATAAAAAAGCCAGAGGACATGCGTAATGATAAAGTTATATCGCTTTGGACCCGGCTTGGGACTGCCCGAGTTAAGTCCATTCTGTATGAAAGTAGAAACATTCATGCGCATGTTTGATATACAGCATAAGTCTCAATTTATTCGTAATCCTCAAGCAGGGCCAAATGGAAAACTTCCCTTTATTAAAGCTGAGGATCTATTAATAGCAGACTCTTACTTGATTATTGATTACTTGGTAGAACGATTTTTCCTGGATATAAAGCAGGGGTTGTCTATCAAAGCATTAGCACATGGATACATGATGTGTCGGATGTTGGAAGAGCACTATTACTGGATATTAATGTACAGTCGTTGGGTTGATAAAACGAACTGGCCAGTGATTAAAGGCTTATTAATGGAAAATATGCCGCCAGGTGTTGGAAACTTTATTTCGCTTATGACTCGAGGGCATGTGAAACGCCAGTTACTTGCTCAAGGGCTAGGTCGTCATAAGCCTGATGTGATTTATCAGCTGGGTTGTCGAGACTTAACAACCGTGGCTGATTTATTGACTGGGTCGTCATTTGTATTAGGTGAGGAGCCGACTGTCTATGATGCTGTTGCCCATGCTTTTCTAGTAGGAACATTGTGCACTAAATTTCCTTCTCCTCTGCAGCAACATGCTCAGTCATTACCTGTGCTTGTTGAGTACTGTGAGCGAATGAATCAACGCTACTATCCTGATGGGGACTAGCGCTTTAGGACGAAAATAGTAGATTGTTGAGCAATGTGTTATGGGAGGTTAGCCGTATTATAAATAGCGGTATAGTGAGTAGGCTCAGCAATAAATGGGGTAAAATAGCCACTGCTGAGCGAATCACTTGCATTGAGTGTCGTATACTGATTATGCTAGTGCTTTTAGAGATCACTTTAAGAACAACGGCTAATAGCGTATTTTTTTATGTGGTTTTATAAATCACTTTCGTCCTTTTTCTGTTTTATTAGCTACACTGGATAGTAGTGAATTTGGCATATTTAAATGCCAGTCAATAAAAACAATACACAACACTTGAAAACGGGATTCATCAGTTGTGAAACGAAGAGTCTTTCTTGAAGGGGTGTTAACAGGCTCAACCGTAACCGTATCGTGTGCGTTTATGTGGGGACAGTTAGCGAAGCAGGTAAAGCATCAAGCTGTATTACCTGGTGAGCAGCCTATTGTTCTAACCGACCTGGAAGATATCCCGCAAACAATTATTGAGACCGTAGCCACTCAACCCACAATGACTAAAGATGCCTTGGTGGTGCCTGGGGGGAAAAGTCACGAGTATTTTGCTATTGATACGCTGACTACAGGTGAGTTTACACAACCAGAGCAGTTATCTTATGTGCAGCCTCAACAGCTGAACTTTCTGGATACCCAAGAAGCTTTATCCATTAATGTGGCTCAAAGTTACCAAGCTAAAATTGATAATTTTGATACTTATCACGAAGGCGATGTTGTGCTTTCCGAGCAAAGGTATGAGCTTTTAAAATCAACACTGGCCAGCCTTACTGAAGCTCAACGTATTGTTGGGCATGGTAATTTTAATATTATTAATTTGGATACAATGCTAAAAACCTATGCACAGTATTCAAAGCGTGGTGAATTTCCAAAGGAACAGCTTGAGTTTATCGATGAACTTTTTTCTGCAGAAGCAAAAGAGTATGGTTTTTTTGGTGAAAAAATAATTACTCAACTTTCTGCCGCTGTTCCTGAAAAAGACATCAGTAAAATCCCTGGCACGGGGCATTTTCTGTTTCATGGCGAAGCACAAAAGTTGTATAAAAAGGTGCATTCTGAGGTGGGGGATTCACTTATTCTTACTTCAGGTATTCGTGGTGTAATGAAACAGCTGCATTTATTTATGGCGAAGGCTGTTCACTCCAAAGGGAATTTGTCTCAAGCCTCGCGATCATTGGCCCCTCCTGGACACTCTTACCATGCTATTGGTGATTTTGATGTTGGCTGCAAAGGTCTAGGTAAGCGAAACTTTACCAAGGATTTTGCGGAAACAGATGTTTTTAAAAAATTGCAAGATCTGGGTTATGTCAATATTCGCTATACACTGGATAACCACTTTGGCGTTCGTTATGAGCCCTGGCATATAAAAGTGGTTTAATTATTCTTTGAACATTTAGCGTACTAAAACGCTATGGAAGGTCTTTTTCTGTAAAAGGCAGAGGAGGGCGAGGATATTGAGGTGCCAATTGAGATAGCGCTTGATGAAGGATGCTTATAATTAGCCAGTCTCGAAACCAGGGGTGATTCGCAGGAACGATATACCAGGGGCTCGTGAGGCAATGGGTGAGCATAATAATGTGCTGACAGCCTTGGATTGATAGGTTCCAGTTTTTTTGAATAACTTGGTCATGCTGATCTAGCATCCAATGTTTCTCTGGGTCTTGTAAGCGTTGAATCAAGCGTCGTCGATGTTCTTGTTTACTGATATGCAAATAAAACTTGATAACCAAGGTGTGATTGTCACTAAGCAGTTGTTCAAAGTTATTGATATGTCGGGACTGTCTGAGTAATCGAGCATTGTCTGGTGACTGTGTTGTTATTTCCAGTTCATGAATAATATCGTCATAGTAACTGCGACTAAATACGGCAATATGACCTAAAGCAGGTACCCGCTGATGAAATCGATATAAAAAATCATGTGCTCTGCTTAACACGGTGCTTTGAAAGTCATGAACCGCAAGACCCTGGGGGTTGAGTCCATAAAAGACATGTTTAATGGAGTGAGCCTTCCCTGCAGAATCCAGCCCTTGAAATAACAGTAACAGCGAGGCCTTTTTTTCAGCAAGCATACATTGTTGTAAAGCACTCAACTCATGATGTAACTGCTCAGTTTCTTTTTTGAGCAGAGTTTTATCGGCATTGAATGTGTAATTTGGATCATATGCCTTTAAGTCAAGATCACCTTGAGCAGGAGGGTTGAAGTAGGCAATATCCAACATAAAGTTTCTCACTTACACCATACTCTACTCACGCAAATCATTTTGATGTGGGCTTTCCTTCGCGCCTACCCTTAAGGGCCAGCCAAGTTTTTGGTGATACATATATGCTCCTTCCTCATCATTAAAGTGACCCATTGAGGAGCATGTCTTCACTTGACTGGTGACTGCACTCAAATCGCCTGTTCCTGACCAATAATGGTTAGACTCTTTGATAAATTTAGTTTAACCATTCAAGCCCGCAAGCACGTAACTGGAATAATTGGATGTAAGTGAGTGTTTACTGTTAAATAAAGGTACTAATTTCTTGAAGCTAGGTATTGCTCATAATCAGGAATACTACGTGCGTAACTTTCTTCTATGAGTGGTGAGCTGATTAAGAAGTCTGCAGATGTTAAGTTACAGGCGATAGGGATATTCCATACAGCTGCAATGCGTAACAATGCTTTGACATCTGGATCGTGAGGCATTGGCTCAAAGGGGTCCCAGAAAAAAATCAAAACGTCAATTTCGCCCGTAGTGATTTTAGCGCCAATTTGCTGGTCTCCACCCAGAGGACCACTAATCAGTTTATGAACGGATAAATTGAGTTCTGACTCTATAAGTGCACCTGTTGTGCCAGTAGCAAATAATGTATGTCGACTCAGTTGTTGCAGGTTTTTGCTTACCCAATCAATAAGCTCTTGTTTTTTATTATCATGAGCAACTAAAGCTATCTTTTTTATTTGATCCATTTCGGCGTTTTTATACTGCATAACACACCTACCTAAACCATTAGTGGAGTAAATTAGACTTGCATAAAAAAGGATATACACCTGGCTAAGGGTATTTCCTTTTTCGAGATGGCGATGCCTATTGTTTATATCGGTAATGGAACAGGCTTTCAACCAAGACACTTAAGTCTAAACCCAAAATCATCTCACTAGTTAAGTCTAACTGCTATGACTTAACTCCTTATTATGGCTAACAATCCACAATATGAGAGTTTAATGGACGATTCCCCTTATCTGCATAAAGTGAGGGTAACCAATAGCTGATGCCATAACCTAATATAACGCCCCGAAGACCTTGTGCTAATAAGAATAACCACTCATCAGTCATGAACTTTTTAATGAGTATTCCGCTAGTGACCCAATAGGTAAGGCCAATACCTAGTCCCAGGAGAATATGAGGATATCCGATGATGAGTGCTGTTCTGGGCTTTGCCAACATTAACCTGTGATAGCCCAAAATAAGCCCTGCAAGCAGACAGCTGTCTCGAATTAAGCTTTTTAAGGACCATGGACTATGAATAATGTCGGTAAAGGTTTGGTGATAAAGCGTCATTGTGCCAGAAGCAAGGAGCGGAGGGTTTATCAAACGGTAACTAATGGCAATGACAAGTAAAAAGGCTATAGGTATAAGCAGTATGAAACAGCGATGATGTAAGGTATTGCAGTGGAACAGCGTTTTCAGTCGAGGAAGAAAACCAAGGCATATTAGGCCTAGAAAAATACCGGCTATGGTTTGGGAGGGAAAGTGAACGCCCAGAGTAATACGCGAAATCGCGGTTAATAGCACGATAACAACAGCGAGTAGCCAAAATAGCCCATGTCGTATCCATAGTGCTAATCCGAACCAAAATACAGTTGCACTCAGGGCATGCCCTGAAGGCATTCCAAAAGCGGTATCAGGCAAATTGAGCAGAAGATCCGGGTAAAGCCAATAAGGCCGTGGAGCCGCAATGAGCAGTTTAAGTAAGCTATTAAGGGCACTACTACAGAGTAAGAGTAATAATAAAGGTAATGCCTGCTGGCGATGATTTCGCCAAATTAAAAGTACAAGGATTAAGACATAAGCTTCACCATAACCAAGCACTGAGAGCCAGCTTAGTCCACTCACCATCATGGCAGGCAGAGATTGAAAAAAGTCAATAATCGATAGGTCTAGGGATAAGATCATTACAACTCCACTCGCATTGGTAATATGAAATAAGCGGCTTCACTTTGGCTGGATTAGTTTTTCCACTTAATATTGCAACCAATACTTGGTGTTTGTTCTGGGCTAATGGGGTTATTGCTTAGTAATGCATCCATAGCAGATCGGAGGTCTTGACCTGTGACTGGAGTCGTATTCCCAGGACGAGCTCCATCAAATTGACCTCGATATACACAGCATAAATTACGGTCAAACAAAAAAAAGTCTGGGGTACATTCGGCGTGGTACGCCCGGGCAACGTGTTGACTTTCGTCGTGTAAATAAGGAAAAGGAAATTGTTTTTCTTTAGCCAGTTGCTGCATTTTTTCAGGGCTATCATCTGGATGCGTTATGGCATCATTTGAACAAATAGCCACAATGCCAATCTCTTGATCAAGATAGTCATGTCCTAAAGCTGTGAGCCCCTCTAAAATATGTTTGACATAAGGGCAATGGTTACAAATAAACATAACCAACAGTCCTGCATCTTTTTTGACTTGATTTAAAGATAGGGGTTGTTGATTAATTGTATTAATAAGGTTGAAATCAGGGGCTTTTGTGCCGAGTGGTAACATTGAAGAGGGAGTTAGAGCCATAGAAAGTCCTTTCTTTTGCGAGAAAATAAATCCTACCGCAACTGAATTATACTGCAAGCGTATAGGTATTATGCTAAATTAATAGCGGTTATAACATTATATCCTTCACTGAGGGTATTAATACATCATATACAAAGATGCTGATTTAAAATATGCCATTGTATCGAATTAGTTTTATGGCTGCGGGCCTAAAAACATACGAAGTTCTTGAGTTACCCTATCAAATAAAACGCGATAATGCGGATAATCTGTGTATTATCAACAACCGACATATTATTGGTGATGAGACATTATTAGAGCGTTTAGTTCAGGAACGTCTACAGATAACACATCAGGTGTGTATTCTTGAAGCAACGATGCTTTGTGATGAAACAGATAGCCGCTCTCAGTTTGAGTAAAGGATTTAGTTATAGACTTAACTTATCGTGATAAGAATGGACCTGTAAACAGGTCCTGATGGCTATTTTTTCTGTATTGTTTTATTGAAAAAAGCACTAAAGGCCGTATGTGCTTCAGGGCTTTTTAGCCGCTCAACAAATAACGCTCCTTCTTGTTGCATAACATCTTGTACTGTCGATTTTATATGCTGCTTCATTAATTTTTTGGTAAGTAGGACGGCTTGGGTAGGTTGTTCGCCAAGTTGATGTGCTGTTTGTTTGGCAATTCCCAGTGTTTGTGCTGGGTCATCAATAATTTGATTGACCAATCCTGCTTCTTTGGCTTTGTGGCAGTCAAAAGGTTGGCCTAGCATTAATATTTCTGCCGCTATCCTATGACCTGCCAGGTTAGGTAATAAAAAGCTTGCAGCTGCTTCTGGACATAAACCTAAATTAACAAAAGGTAATTGAAAAATAGCATTTTGTCCGACATAAACGAAGTCGCAGTGGAGCAAAAGTGTTGTGCCGATACCCACTGCATTACCATTTACCGCGGCAATCAAAGGTTTTTTTAAATTAACGAGAGCTTGTAAAAACTGAAAAACTGGGCTGTCACTTCCTTGAGGTGGATTGAGCATAAAATCTTTAATGTCATTGCCGCTGGTAAAGCATTCTGTATTTCCGGTGAGCAAAAGGGTTTTAATCGATTCATCTTCGTCAGCAGCCAGTATTGCCTGAGTGAGTTGGGTGTACATTGAGTGGGTTAGCGCGTTTTTTTTCTCAGGCCGGTTAATTTGTAGAATGAGGCATCCACTTTCTTGCTCTATTAGAACATCACTCACGGGTTAACTCCTTGGCGGTAGGTACACATGTGTTTTATAACCCTTGTTGAGGGGCATATTATAGGTTTTAGTACCCTTCTTGGGGGTTGTTATTGGGTGGACTAGCGGAGAATAAATTTAATTAAAACGGTTGTTTGAAATCAAGCTTAGAAAGATAGATCTAGATTGTCAACTGCTTGGTTGGATACCTCATCCAGGCCAAATGAGGTAACTGAACATTGTGCGAGAGGAATACCAAGCTGCTGTAATGTTGACCAGTACTCCATAATCCGTGGTGTAGCCCCAGCGAAAAAAAAGTGACAAAGCGGCAGATTATTAAGTTGATTCAAAGCTTCTGCCGTCCAGTTACCGATAACACTTTGATAAGACAGTTGCTGGTTTTGTTTGCAGAGTGCCTGTAATGAGTCTTGCAAATAAAGATCTGCTGGATTGGGGACGTGGTGTATTAAGTGAATAGGACCACGATGCTGGTGCCAAAGTGCATCTTTAATAATACCTAGCATAGCGCCTAAACCTACCTCAGCTGCAATAAATATTAGAGGGGTATGAGGGTTGGATAGCTGATAATAACAATCCCCTTGTAAGTCACTCAGCGTGACGATATCTCCTGCTACGGCACCTTCACAAAGCCATTGGCTGACATTACCCCCTGCAATTCGTTGCACATGAATAATAAGCTCTTGGTCCAGTTCTGGGTGGCTAGTCAAGGTATAGATGCGCTCTTGCCCTTGATGGGATAGCTTGATCAGCTGACCTGCACGGTAATCAATTAACTTAGAGGGTGAAATGTGTACCTGTTTAACGACCTGATTTAATGAGGTAACAGATGTGATGATGGCTGGCATCGCATCCTGTTGGCGACTGGGTAGGCGTATCACTAGATCAGTTTCAGGATGACACTGGCAGGCAAGGAAGCCATTGTTCTGTAACTGTTCCTGATTTAGACCTTGTTGGGCCGCTTTTGGCGGTGTTCCGGCTGTCGCATACATTAAACAGCTATGACACAAACCCGCCCGACAAGAAAAAGGCACAGAACAGCCTGCTGCAAGTAATTTGTCCAGCAGTGTTTGCTGTTTGTCACAATGAATGTTCTGATCCTTGAATTGAATAATTGGCATCGTTTTAGACCAATACTTGCAATAAGCGCTTTATAACTACAGCCAAGACCCTGCGCTACTTGTTGTATTTTTTCTGTTTAATATACCCATAACTAATCCTTAAAAATGGATTGTGAAGGGTATACCTTCCTTTTCCGCTCGATTTCACTATAGCGGGGTATATTGGGTCTTAAGCTAATTTGAAATTACCTGGAGATGTCAGTGCTGTAAAGGGGGAAGTGCTGCCTGATATGAAAAATATGTTACTATTTCGGGCGAATAATATTACGAAGGTGAATGACCTAAGTAAGAGAAGAAAACATACCTGTAATAGCTCCCATGGTATCCAGTGACAACCATCAAAAGTAATAGCAGGTATTCGTTGAAATAGACCCTTAGAGCCAGGAGTAAGCCTCACCAGAAAGGTAACTCTGCTCATCGCCTAGCCTAACTAGCCTAAAAGGTGTCGCTGAAGGTTATAAGCCTAACGATGACAATCCAAAATGGTTGAACTGAAAGAATTAATTTTTGTGTTGTCTTGGTAGGTCTATAGGTAGCGGACATCTTTTATACAAGAGGAGTACGTATCCGCATGACCCTTATTCGTCAAGAAGACTTTATCGCCAGTGTTGCAGATGCGTTGCAGTATATTTCTTATTATCACCCTGTAGACTTTATTCAGGCGGTTCATGAAGCCTATCAACGAGAAGCATCTGAGGCTGCAAAAGACGCACTTGCCCAGATTTTGATTAATTCTCGGCTCTGTGCTGAAGGACATCGTCCAATTTGCCAGGATACGGGCATTGTTACCGTTTTTCTAAAGATTGGGATGAATGTGCAGTGGGATGCCTCACTTAGCGTTGAAGATATGGTTAACGAAGGTGTACGCCAGGCTTACACACACCCTGATAATGTATTACGAGCATCTATACTGACTGACCCGGCAGGTAAACGGGTTAATACACGAGATAATACACCCGCTGTTATCCATATGCAGGTAGTGCCTGGTAATACGGTGGAAGTCCATGTTGCAGCTAAAGGGGGTGGTTCAGAAAATAAAACTAAGTTGGCCATGTTGAACCCCAGTGACAGTATTGTTGATTGGGTAGTAAAAACGGTACCAACAATGGGCGCGGGATGGTGTCCTCCTGGAATGCTGGGTATTGGTATTGGTGGTACAGCGGAAAAGGCGGCGGTATTAGCGAAAGAGTCGTTAATGGCACCCATTGACATTCATGAGCTACGGGCGCGTGGGCCACAAAACCGCATTGAAGAATTGCGACTGGAAATTATGGATGCCGTCAACAGTCTGGGTATTGGTGCTCAAGGGCTGGGAGGTTTAACAACGGTGTTGGATATTAAAATTCTGGATTATCCGACACATGCTGCCTCGTTACCTGTGTGTATGATTCCAAACTGTGCTGCAACCCGTCATGCGCACTTTACGCTTAAGGGGGAAGGGCCTGGACTACAGCAGCCTCCTAAACTGGACGAGTGGCCAAATATTACTTGGGATGTGGGACCTCAAGCCCGACGGGTGAATTTAGATACGTTAACGGCTGAAGATATTAAAGATTGGCAGCCTGGTGAAACGGTTTTACTTTCAGGAAAAATGCTGACTGGACGTGATGCCGCCCATAAGAAAATGACGGAAATGCTGGCAAAAGGCGAAAAACTACCTGTAGATCTTCGCAATCGTTTTATTTATTACGTAGGACCTGTAGATCCTGTCCGTGATGAAGCGGTTGGTCCTGCGGGCCCTACAACGTCAACACGGATGGATAAATTCACTGAAACGATGCTTGCGGAAACAGGCTTGATAGGCATGATTGGTAAGGCTGAACGAGGACCCGTGGCTATTGAAGCGATTCGTAAGTACGAAGCTATCTATCTTATCGCGGTGGGTGGTGCGGCCTATTTAGTATCTAAAGCGATCAAGAAAGCCGAAGTGGTTGCCTTTCCTGAATTGGGTATGGAAGCCATTTATGAGTTTGAGGTTGAGGATATGCCTGTTACGGTAGCAGTTGATAGTAAAGGTGTTTCTGTACATCAAACAGGCCCTAAAATTTGGCAGGAAAAAATTTTGGCAAAACAAGGTTAATGTTCTGGTCAAAAGCATAAATTTGATTGGAAACCTTAGTGTTATAACTTAGAGATAGGTTCGGTTAGAGAGCTACTGAATCGATATTGTGTACTGCCTCAGGGTGTTTACCTAATACTGAACATCATGAGGCAGAAGCTGACTGTTCTTCCCCCTCTTTATTTCGACGCTTGTAGACGAACTGAATCGCATCTTCTACTGCATCCCTAACTTTTTTCTCCATCTCTTTGCGCTCTTTCGGCGAAAGGTAGTAGGCCATATCGATATCATGATGGATGTATCGAGGAGGAAGGTGATTGAGAGCAACACAAGCCACATCGACAACCATCTCATCAATCTCAGCTTGATTACGATATTCCTGTGTAATGTAGTCTACGACCATTGTTTCATAATAGTTATGAAACTCTTCTTGCAAAGCCATGCTGTTAACCTCAATACACGCATTCATTAAACCCTGAGTTTATAGGGCAAGCCTTTACCAAAAGTGTAGATGATCATTGAAGTGCAGCAACTGTTGATAAACAGCTTAAATTGAAATGTAATTCCTATCTATATAAATATAAAAATATTTATATAGATAATCTAGGTTTTAAGTGATGCTGATAGAACTGAGTGTTAAATTGATAATAATTATTTAAAATCAATGGGTTATAAAAAATAATATATTTTAACCATTCTGGCACGCAGAGTGCTGTAGGTACAGAGAGGATGTATAAGGAGACAGTTTACCCATTCCTCGAATAGAAATTCATAAGTGAAGTAAAAGAGAAAAAGCCCATGGCAAATAACACAATATTTCAAAATCAACAAAGCCGTACTGTTCAAGTGGCTGATACTATAAATCGCGCTGGTGGGCAGGCGTATCAATTAACCGCTGAACATGCATTAGCGCAGTATGCGATCACTGGATGTTTTAATAATACTTATTATGCAAGTGCTCAAGAGCAATTAGATAAAGTGCTAGAACTGGAAACACAGGTTACACCAGAATTTCTTGCCAAGTTAGCAATTTATACGCGAGAAAAAGGGCATATGAAAGATATGCCGGCATTGTTAACTGCACTGCTATCAATTGAAGCGCCAGAGTTATTACCCAAAGTATTTAATCGAGTCATCGATAATGGCCGCATGGTGCGTAATTTTGTCCAAATAATTCGTTCCGGTGTAACGGGGCGTAAATCATTAGGTACGTTGCCAAAACGATTGGTTCAGCAGTGGATTAATCAACGTGGTGAAACTGCATTATTTAAAGATTCAGTAGGAAATACACCTTCTTTGAAAGATGTAATTAAAATGGTACGGCCAAAACCTGCTAATAAAATGCGAGAAGCATTTTACGGTTACCTGATTGATAAACCGTATAGTGCAGAATATTTACCACAAATTGTGAAAGATTATGAGCTGTTTAAGGTTAAGCCAACAGAGGGTTTACCTAATGTTGACTTTCGTTTGTTAACAGCGCTTGATTTAAATACAAAGCACTGGCAGGAAATTGCACGGCAGGCGAGTTGGCAAATGACACGTATGAATTTGAATACATTTGCTCGGCATGATGTGTTTAAGGATGACGCGCTTGTAGATTTAATAGCATCACGCTTACGTGATGAGCGTGCAATAAAAAAAGCCCGAGTTTTTCCATATCAGTTGATGGCTGCCTATTATATGGCTGTTGATGATGTGCCAAGTAAAATAATGGATGCTTTGCAAGATGCTATGGAAATTGCTTTAGAAAATGTTCCTGTTATTACTGGTAAAGTGTATGTACTGCCTGATACGAGTGGTTCTATGACGCAGTCAGTTACAGGTTATCGACCTGGGGCATCCAGTAAAGTGCGTTGTATTGATGTTGCGGCATTAGTGGCTGCAGCTATTTTAGCTAAAAACCCAGATGCAGAGGTTATTCCATTTGCTACAGATGTGCATAAAGTTAAATTAAATCCTCGTGATTCGGTGTTAACAAATGCTTCGCGTTTAGTGCAACTTGGCGGTGGAGGAACTAACTGTGCTGCACCTTTGGTCGCGATGAATAAAAAGCATGTAAATGCAGATACTGTGGTTTATATTAGTGATAATGAGTCATGGATAGATACTACATCACGTTTTGCTTATTCCTCAGGTACTGCTGTTATGCAGCAATGGGAGTTGTTAAAGCGACGTAATCCAAATGCAAAAATGGTTTGTATTGATGTGGTACCTAATAGTTACTCACAAGCAGTGGAGCGAACTGATATTTTAAATGTAGGAGGCTTCTCTGATAATGTATTTAATGTCGTAAATTCTTTTATAAAAGGTGAACCAAACAGTTGGCTAAATGAAATTAATCAGGTAGAATTATAATTATCTCATCTGGTCAAATGCCGATTAAGATTACATCCTTCCATGATATCTATCTTAATCATTTCTTGTTGACCTATTTAGCCCAAAGTAATGTGTGTAGATTAATTAATAATGCAAATGCATTGTGAGACTACATTTAGAGTATATGCTGTCTCGTAAAAAAAACTTGTTGCATATAATTTATAACTACACACTATACGACGGGTCACATTGGCGAATGCCTATGGGACTACATTGTTAATGTCCGGGTCGCAGGTTCAAGTCCTGCCTATCTCAACAGTAGATAGTAGCTCAGTGGTAGAGCAGGAATGTCTCATTTTTTTTGTCGCCAATAGACATACCGCGGTGAATGCAGTTGTAACTACATTGCTTAAAACAAAACGTGTTTCAACACTTCTTGTCACCGCTTTTCTAATTGCTTTGTTAAGTGTCTAATAATCTGTATATTTTGTATGTCTTAGTTATGGCTACAAATGAGTAATCTTATTATGCAGAGCACAAGCATAAAATGGGGTATTGCTGGATTAGGCAGTATTGCCCATCGTTTTGCAAAGGATTTAACACAACATACGCCAAATGCACAACTGGCTGCTGTTGCATCTCGGAACCTCAAACAAGCTGAGTCTTTTGCCCAACAATATGGATGTAATAAAGGTTATGATTCTTATTATGCATTAGCAGAAGATCCTAGTATTGATGTGGTGTATGTCGCTAGTATTCATCCTTTTCATAAATCAGTTGCAGCAATTTTTCTGGAAAAAGGTAAGCATGTATTAATAGAAAAGCCGGCAACCATTAACGAAAAAGAGTGGGATGAACTTACCGCTTTAGCCAAAGAAAAAAACTGTTTATGTCTTGAAGCGATGAAAACAGTAACATTTCCTGCCTATCAACAATTACTTAATTTTTTAAAACAGAATACTATTCAAATTCAGTCAATTGAAGCCTCTAATGGTACTCAACTCGAATTTGATGAAGACCATTGGATTTTTAATCCATCGCTTAGTGGTGGGGTTACCCTTGATATTGGGGTTTATTTATTGTGGTTATATTGTAATTTAGCCTACCAGTTAACAGGGCAACTGCCTTTACCTTCAAGTCGTTTATTATCAACACACTACAAAATTGGTGTTGATGAGCATGCTGAGTTTGAGTTTAGTGCGCCAATACGAGGCAAGCTTTCTGCATCAATTGTTTCAGCTTTACCTCGAGAGGCAATTATAAAAGGGCCTGATCTTGAAATAGTGATTCATGACAAGTGGTGGAATCCGAAAAAGATCAGCATTCAATGGCAAGGGAAATCATTTACTATTGATGAACCCATTGCAGGAGGCGGATTTCAATTTGAGGCTATCCATGTTTCTGACTTGATTTTATCAAATAAAACACAGTCAGACGTATTACCTCATAGTGTGACAAAACATGTGATTAAAATAATGGAAGACAGTTTGACTCAACATGGCTTTGCTCATCTAGTGACGTCTCAATAAAGAGTGATTTGCAGGTGCGTCATTTGTGGTTTGCATTAGTAACTTGCATAATAGAAGTTACTTGGTTATGATTTTGGGATGCAACGAACAAGCTTTCTTTCATTTGAATGTCCAGCAGCCCGTGCTCTAGAAAGTGTTGGTGACTGGTGGAGTATTTTAATTTTGCGTGATGCCTTTCAAGGCTTGAAACGTTTTGATGAGTTTCAGCAGAGTCTTGGGGTATCCACGAATATCCTTTCTCGCCGTTTAAAACATTTGACGAGTGAAGGGCTGTTTGAGCGCCATCAATATATGGAGCGTCCCCCGCGTTATGAATATATTTTGACGCCTAAAGGGCGGGATTTTTATCCTGTTGCTATTGCTCTTTTTGCCTGGGGAAATCGTCATCTACCATCAGACCAAATCGCGATGCATTTGGGCAATCGTGCGACAGGTGAAGTACGACAGGCTATTGTCGTAGATGCTGATACTGGTGAACGTATTACACCGGAAAATACTGTATTACTTCCAGGACCTGCAGCCACCGAGCAAACGTTGCAGCGCATTGGACTGCTTGAAGCGCTTCAATCAAAGAACCCTACACAGACAGACTAATATAGCTCTCCAGCATTTGGTGAGATCTGTATCTATTCATTAACTGTAAGGTAGAAGTTGCGTATGCGAAGAATTGTTGTAACTGGCATGGGCCTGGTTTCACCACTTGGATGTGGTGTTGAAACGAATTGGTCTCGACTTTTGCAAGGGAAGTCTGGAGTAAGATGTTTACCTGATGATATGGTCAGTGATCTTCCAGTAAAAATTGCTGGTGTGGTACCTGATATTACTGAAGACAACGTAGCTGGATTTAATCCTGATCTCGTAGCGTCCCCCAAAGAACAGCGAAAAATGGATCGCTTTATTCTTTTTGGACTTGCCGCTGCTCAAGAAGCACTGGCTATGGCTGGATGGGAACCGCAAACTACTCAGGAGAAGGAACGCACAGCCACCGTAATAGCATCAGGTGTTGGTGGTTTTCCTGCTATTGCTGGAGCGGTACGAACGGTTGATCATCGCGGGCCTAAACGACTTTCACCTTTCACGATACCATCATTTCTTTCTAATCTGGCTGCAGGACATATCACTATTAAGTATGGATTTACAGGGCCAATAGGAACACCTGTAACAGCCTGTGCTGCAGGTGTTCAGGCTGTGGGAGATGCGGCCAGGATGATTGCAATGAATGAAGCTGATATTGCTGTATGTGGTGGTACGGAGGCTTGCATTGACAAAGTCAGTCTGGCGGGGTTCGCTGCTGCCCGTGCACTTTCAACATCATTCAATGAGTCGCCAGAGCGTGCCTCTCGCCCTTTTGATACATTGCGTGATGGCTTTGTTATGGGAGAAGGTGCGGGTGTGCTAGTCATTGAAGACCTTGATCATGCACTTGCGCGTGGTGCCAAGCCGATAGCTGAGCTGGTGGGGTATGGTACCACAGCTGATGCATACCATATGACAGCAGGACCTGAAGATGGTAGAGGTGCAGCCAGAGCGATGGAATTGGCGTTGTCTCGGGCTGGTTTAAAGCCGGAACAAATTCAACACATTAATGCACACGCAACATCAACGCCTGTTGGTGATAAAGGTGAAATAGAAGCGATTAAATCAGTATTTGGCAATGGGCGACAGGTTGCGGTAAGTGGTACAAAATCTTCAACAGGACATTTACTGGGAGCTGCTGGTGGGTTAGAAGCTATTTATACAATACTTGCTTTACATCACCAAACAGCACCAGCCACGCTTAATTTAGAAAATCCAGATGCCGCTGCTGATGGTATTGATTTGGTGAGTCATTCATCACGAGCTATGCAAATTGAGCATGCTATGTCGAATGGCTTTGGTTTTGGTGGTGTCAATGCAAGTGTGGTCTTTCGATATTGGCATTAAATGATTTAATGCTTCTTTTTATAAGTCTTTCTACACATCAAAAATACAAGCAGTCAGAAAGGCATTGATAAATGAGTAGGTAAGAAAAAGGATTTTCCTTACACGACCGATGATATTTACAGTACTAATAAATGTATTTAGATGTATTCAAAGCTAAGCGTCATAATATTAATTATTACAATATTTCAGTTGTTAATTTGCAGGGATATAAGTAGTGTGATTTATATCAATATAGCGAAGTAACGTTTGATTTGAGCGCACTTATGTTAGGGACAACATCTATGTTCGTACGTAAAAAAGTCCTCGGTTTCAATGAATGGTTATATTATTTAGGGCTATTTTCGGTATCGACTTTTTCTATCATTTCTACCTCATCACTATCTGCAAAGCCAGTGAGTCCATCAGATCGTGATGTATCAAATTATTTCAGTAAAGACGTTCAGGATAACTTTTACCTTTTTGCCGACTCGGTTGATCAAAATCTTGTATGGTTTGCTTCAAAAAAAGGGGGAGTTGAATTAAGAGGCAGTGAGCCAAGCTTAACGATTGATAAGGAAACCTGGGCAGGTGGTTTATTTCAAGGAAAGTCTTATTTACGTATTTTTGGTATTTTATCCCCCAATGCTAAAGCAAGTGATATAAAGCAATTCGAAGTTGAAGCTCAACAGCTTGGTATGTCACTTTCACCAGTTTATGCCAATGAATCAAAGACGCGCTATAACATTAAGGACATAGAGGTGGAAAACCATGGCAAAGCACAAGCTGTGTGTAGTGTTTCAAGAGACATTGACTGTAAAGTAAGAAATAGTAATGGTGAATACATACCGTCTTCATTATTGTTCAAGTTTCGTGGGTATTCACCGAGCAAAAAGGTGAGTGTTAGTCAAACAATTCCATTTACACTAACAACCTTACCTGGGGTAGAGGCTCAGTTTTTAGACTTATTAGTGGATGGCAAGAGTTGGAGTTCAGTGTTTAATGTACAGACTCAGTGGGCAGTTGAGGTAATTAAAGATGGTCAAACTAAGACAATGACACTTCACACCAACATGACCGTAGAGTGTGTTAGGGGGATGTTTGGGCAAATGCTTTGGTTGTATGATTCAGAGCAGTGTCAAAAATATCGAGAGTAGAGCAAAAGTTGTTGTATTTAAAGAGTACTGGCTAATTTATAGCTTTGTTTTGTGCCCACACTGGTTACATTTTATGCCGTGTTTAACCGGATAAAGTGGAAAATCAATGCATAAAAACACAAGAAAAGCACAACGTTTTCCAAACGGGTAATACTCAGTATCAGCACTACCACATTGAGGGCAAGGTATACTACTACTGCCCTCCTGTGTAACTAAATCATGTGTTCTATCCTCGCGTAATATACGGTGTGCTTGTTCGATGTACTCTTCTGGTACTTGTAAACGTACTCCACCTAAGGCATTTGAATAAAGCCATTGCATATTAATCGTATGCTCGTCAGCAATAAAAGCTGGAATGCCTTCAGCATCAAGTTTTGCCCAAGCAATTTGGGCTTCGTAAGGAAATGAGAAGCGCGCTACTGTTATTAGCATATTATGTATAGAGTGATTTATTAATCAATAAGCACCTAATTGACCATGATGTAGCAAGAACGTTGCGTTTAATGGCTTCACTGCCAGATAATAGTGAGTCGGAAAGAACATTTGTATCAATTACCTCTGATGTTAATACATTGTGGATGAAAAAAGAATAGGATGATTTACCAACGATAAACACTTGCTTTCTTATTTAAAATAGTTAACTCAAAATATTGTGAACATGCTCGTTTGGCTGCACCATAACAGACATGCAGTGGTAATAGGTGTTCTTCTCTTGGGTGACAGAATCTAGCATGAGGTGCTTGTTCCCAGTTTTCCAAGCGCTTTGTTCTTTCTTGTTCAGAAAGAGTTTTATTTGAACATGTATCGATAAGCCATGCTTCAAAAGCCTCATTTTTTGTTTTGATATCATGGGTACTTGCTGAATAAAAAGCTTTCATATTGTGGAATGAAAATCCTGAACCGATAATCAGTAAGTCGTCATTTGCTGTCTTGGCTAATGATTCACCTAATTTGATATGCTCAGCAGGGTTAAGGTTATTCATCAACGATAACTGAATACAAGGAATATCAGCTTCTGGATACATGATCTTTAAGGGAACAAATAGACCATGATCAAAGCCTCTTTGTTCATCCTGCTTGGCGTTTATACCATCTTTTTTTAGTTGTTGGTAAATAGTGTGAGCTAATTGGGGCTCTCCTATAGCAGGGTATTGGATGTGGTATGATTCTTCTGGGAAGCCATAGTAGTCATAGATTAAAGAAGGTGCCTTGCCATTGGTAATGGTTGGTTGGTTTTCTTCCCAGTGAGCACTAATAACTAAAATGGCTGAGGGTTTTGGTAAGGTACCTGCAATGTCCTTTAAGTTGTTTACCATATCCTGATGGCTTTCGTCTCCAAGTAGTGGCATAGGACCACCACCATGAGACAAAAAGAGAATAGTAGGTCCTGCTGATGTATGAGTATTCATTTACAAAATTTCCAGTAAAAATAATGATTTTTTTTGCGATAGTTTGCGACACTTTTGTACGACATTAGGGTTGATTATAGCTAATTCTTAGTAAGGTTGTTTTTTGTGTGTCATGAAGAAGCACTAGAGTGAAAGTGGTGAAAATATATAAAACATTTTATCACTCTATGCTTATTTAAACTATTTAGGTGGAACAATTATGTTAGCACCTCAATTAAAGTTATTATTTCCATTAATTGTGTTTACTATCTTACCGAACGTATGTTACCCAGAAAGCAAGCCTATGCTTTTGTATTTGATGAGCCCAAGTGATTTTAAGTATTATAACAACCCAATTTCTTTTGACTTTAAAGACTGTATTTTAGAGACAAATAAAAAAGCGACCTGTATCGAACTTGTTTTTGTAAGCAATCCATTACCAGAGGGACCTTATTGTCCCAAAAGTGTTGATCAGACTGGGGGTATTTATGATTATGATGGCGTGAGCAACCCGGGATTGCAGCCGATTAATCGTAAGTTACTGATGGCTATGGAAACGGACGGATTTGATATTGTTGATGAGCAAGGCAGGGTTCGTATAGCTCATCCAGATGATGTTGTGCACCAAAAAAATAGAACAAAGAAATATTGTTTAGAGGCTGATCCTGATTATAATTTGACGTTAAAATATTTAATACCTGCAACTCCTACCCTACGGAAAGAACCAAGTCCTATTGATAGTGTGTTAAGTCTCGTGGGAGTCTCGTTGTATGGTGTACCCATTAATGGACCTGCACCTTCTATTGTTAATGGACCTAAGATGCCAGATGGGAGCAAAGGTCCAGTAGGTGATTTGCCTGCAGTAGATCCTTGTGGTGGGCATCAGGACCCATCGGGTTTTTATCATTTCCATATGTTTCCTGAAACCATTAATAATGTGCTGTTAACATATAAAATACATGATGTACGCTGTTTGTATGTACCTCAAACAGACAATAGACTTATTGGTTTTGCTATGGATGGGTATCCTATCTATGCACATCTTGATGCAAATGGGCAACCGCCTTTGGATTTAGACCAGTGTCGTGGGCATGTGGGGATGACTAAAGATTTTCCATTCAAGGTATATCATTATCATGCCTCAAACGAGAAATCACCTAATACGTTGCCTTGTTTAAGAGGCGTTAGAGCAGATAATCCTTTATCTGTGGAATAAATCTAATACTGCCTTGTTTTTTCTCATTACCCTTTAATAATGCTTGCCACTTGTTTTAGAGCTTGTTTTGCTGCACCACTTATACCTGACAACTGAAAAAAACCATGGATTACACCAAGGTATCGTTGACAGTAAACAGGTACCTTGGCTTTTAAAAGTTTATGGTAAAGTTGTTCACATTCGTTAAGAAGAGGGTCAAATTCTGCTGAAATAATATGGGTTTCTTGCAGTCCGCTAAAATCATCACGAAACAATGGACTAATTTCTGGATGTTTGAGGCTAATATGAGTATCACCTAAATACATTGTAAAACCACTTATCAACGTATCTTTCGTAATAATATAATCTTCACCATTTTGAATATAACTGTTTGATGATGCCGTTGCGTCTAACATGGGATAAATGAGCACTTGACGTGTAGGCATCCAGTTAGCTTGGTCCCGTAGTCTGAGGCTTGTGATCAGGGCAATTTGGCCTCCTGCACTGTCACCAACCAACGTAATATCTTCCGTGTTTCCACCCCAAAGATGACCTTGTTCATAGATAAGTTGCGCTGCATTATATGCATCGTTATGAGCTGCAGGATAGGTGTGTTCAGGCGCTAAACGATAATTAACAGCGACGACCAGAGCATTAGCTAAGTTAGCTAGTTTTCTCAGCTGTTGATCATGGGTTTCGGCACTACCACTAATAAAACAACCGCCGTGATAATAAATAACAATAGGTAAATTGGATTGGTTTGAGGGTTTAAATATAGTCAACGAAAAGTGGTCAAATTGCTTGTTGATAACTTCATGAACTGATTCACTGATGCCTGCAAGCACTTTACTGTTGATATAACTTTTCCGTCTTTCTTCTATTGATGGCTTGGTTGTTGAGGATGACTTAGCGTTGACAAACGTTGTTACAAGTTCTTTGATTCCTGGCTCTAAGTAATCAAAGCGCATTTTTTTAACTCCAAAGCCACTGAGGGCAAGTGGGAAGGAAAAAGCCAACATAAGGCCATGTATACCCTTCACTGTGGGTATAGTCGAAATTTTACTGAAACTTTTGCTAAGGAGAAAGGTTGGCTTTGTATTTTGCTGGTCTCTGAAAGTGACTCCCGCTAACTCATTTGGTACTTTTTTTTGCTGTTTAAAAACCGTTGCCACGCAAAAATGATAATTCCGATTTCAAATAGAAATGACCAATGAAGAAAAAAGTTAAGCACCCACCATTCATATTTAGGACTAACATGAAAGAGTGCATAAGGATCGCTATTAAATGGATATAACCATAAAATATCACCTACTACGGAGTCTAGGATAAAATGTAGTATGATATTTAAGGCAGATATCACGACAAAATGTTTTATTACACGTGATTGCACGATGGTAGAAATAGACAGTAAAACTAAAAAAAGCCCTGCCCAGAAAATAGGGATGTGACTCAAATAAGTATGGTGGGAGTGCTGTTGATTATCTATCCAGTAAAAATAAATAAGGTCAAGGTCTGGCAGTATGCTACTCAATAGCCCGATAGCTAACAATAATTTTCTGTTAACGCTATTCTCATTGAATGTTGATAGCCAATATTTTGATAAGAGATACCCTGCAGGTAGATGTGCAATGAACATGAAGCCAAACCTCCTTTAGGGTTGAAAGTAAAACATAGAAGTCTGGCGGAATCATGGATTGATTGTGATGAATTATGACATTACTGTCATTGTGGGAGTTATGTTATTTGGCGTTTGCAATTAGCTGTAACTTTTGTTTACGGGTTAGGCGCTTTATTTGATTTTCACGTCGGCTTGCGTCTGTTCGATTAGCACAACGTTCAACATAGACAACTTGCTTCGGAGCTGCACGCCGAAAAAATTTAGCACCTTTTCCAGACTGATGCTCACCAAAACGTCGTTTAATATCAGTGGTAATACCACAGTAAAGACCTGCATCTGACTCAATAAGGTAAACAAACCAGTTTTGTATTGTCGATCGTTCTTTTTTCATTACTAATAATGTACTGAAGTTTGTTTAGTCCATGTGTAACGATACAGTGGCTTTTACCATGAAACGTATCTAGATTAGCAACAAAATATCATACTTTTATAATTTATTCATTAAAAAAAATCAAACAGATACGATGATTTGAAAACTGTCAATATTTCATGGGTCATAATCATAGTTGATTGAAGATGACTTTTTGTAGGGCCTGTTAACACTATTTGAATATCACTGTGATTATTTGATTATTGATCAAATATTAGGTGTGGAAGTTAGTGTTTCTACTGTAGTAATACGTTCATTTGTCGTTGTTAATTTCGTACAGCTAGAAGTCAATTGCAGGGCGATTTAGTACTGATCCCGTCGTCAATACTGTTTGGGCACCTCTAAAAATGCACTTTTTCTGTGAAAACTGTGTCAGCGTTATACTCGGATCCTCATGTATTCCTTATACACTGCGATCCTTTGAGCTGTGCTTCCTTGCGCTCACAAAAAAAATTCTATTTTTAAAGGTGCTTTTTTGGAATAAAGCGTGTTTAATATTGAATGATAGCTCTTTTCAAAAATTTACTCTTCTGTCAGTATAATTTTAAAGCCTTTGTTTGGTGTATAAGTACCTTTAGCTGCTTTTATCGTTGTATCTATCGTCATATACCGTCTAACACCGCGATCTGTCATATCATTTATCAAAACCGTATTACTAGGATAACTACCAATATTGACGGTATCATGTTTAAAATTACAACCTAGATCGTCATATCCTTTTAATTTTGAGTAATAGGTTGTTTTAGGGTGCATTGATCCATGCGTTTCGTAGCGACAAAACTTACTCGAGAATTCACTCTCTTGCACATTAACACGTTGAATACTTTCCTCCTTGGCTGGATCTCTCGTTAGATTTTTTCCTTTAATACTCAAGTTATTTTCATTAAGACGTTTTAATGCTCCCCAAGTAGCTGCAAATGATACCGCTGTGTATGGATCTGGATTGCTTGAATAGGTTAACTCATCTGCAATAGAGCCAAGAAAGTGGTGAGTGGCAAGGTTGGTCAGGAGGCTTCCACCTGGCGACAGAAATAATCCAGTTGTTTTTTGGATGGCTTTTTCAAAAGCCCTTATTTTATCACTAGCAAGATCTTCACCATCTGTTTCATAAAACTTTGTGACATAACCAATATGACCTCCTTGAAGTACACAAGAAGCTGTAACCCAAGGCCCAAAAGGCTTGTAACCCCACTCTTTGGTATCACCATTTTCTAGACTACCCCAACCACTTTCACCTCTTCTGGGCGAGTCCTCTGCTTGTACAACGACAGGGCTGCCATTATTAGGTTTTATAAAATACCAATGCTTTGCCATCAGCTCCATGTCGTGACCTTCGTTATAATCATAAAGGTTGGAAATCCTATCCAATGATGAATCTACACAATATGTCCTGAAGGTTCCTTCTGGAAGGTCAGTGTCATTAGGGTCAACATAACCCTCTTGGTCATAGATGGAGTCATAAATAATAACCATGGGGGATTCTTTCGCAGACTGCCATGCATTATTACACGATTCACTGTTACTATAGCATTTGCTTACATCAATACGTTTAATAACACCTCGCTCATGCATATATATTTTATTGGCTGAATATACACGGGTAATACCATCATCATCCTTGTAGGAAATAGTAATATCATTATTATCTGTGAATTCTGCTAAGCTTGCATAAGATCCTGAAGCAAAAGATTCCTGGCTGAACAGAAGTGGGAGCATTACTATTGGCGTTAACACAGCATTAAACATATTCTTCATAATGTTACCTCAAATACTAAATGACTGATTCCATCAAACATGTTACACAGCAGCCTTGCTGATGAATGATCTTGTCTTTAAAGATATTAATTAGAAAGTGAAAAATACGGATTTATACGGAAATATTCGGAATGACAGCACGTTAGATTGAAAGTGACGATTTGAATAAAAATAGTTTTTAACGAATAAATAATGTCAACATATATAAATCGATTAATATGATGGACGTGCTATAGTGACTGGCTTGATATCTAGTAACAGCATGAGCTTGTTCTTAGCTCTTTTGCCATTCATCTGAGTCATCCTACATTTAGTATTTTTTGGAGTACAGGTCATCAGTAAATATGTTAGCCTTTTTAGCGAAAAAACTTGTTACTAAGAGTAATCCAAACACATGCAAAGTGGCTCCATAGTAAAAAATATTCAGTTTAATACTAATAGAAGTACTCTCACGTTTGATAATGAACATTGTTACCTAAACCATAGCGAGCTAAGAGCATTAGAATTTTTTTTAACGAAACCTAATCAGGTCATTAATAAAGAAGAACTTAAAAGCTATATATGGGGACGATCTCTCGTTACAGACTCTTCACTCACCAAAACCATTGCAAAGCTAAGGGGCCATATTTCCTATTTGACGGCAGAGAATGACATTGTTGTAACTATACCCAGGATAGGGTATAAATTAGTATTAGATCGTATTAATATTTTATTAGTAACTGACGCAAATAATACAATAGCAACTACAAATAATATAAAGTATCTCTATACATATATTGAACGCTATAAATTTATACTCGCATCTGTGGTCCTACTGCTGTTCTCAGTATTAAACTTTTACACAGCATTTCCCTCAATACCAAAAGGGTATATAAACGAAGCCTACCAGCTTAAAAAGTACACGCATAAACGTCGAATCTATTCATTTATTACCAAAAAAGAAACTCAAATAGATAACCTTTTGTTAAAAAAATTGATATCAATTCCCTGCAATTGCACCTATTTTATTGAGAAGCGCGCAGATACTTTTTTGATCAGTTTCTTTGACAGTAATACACATAAGGGAAACAGTCTAATTATGCCAGAGAATGAACTACAGCAAGCAATAACTAAAATAAAGAAAGAGTTTCCGCCTGATGAATAGTTTTCTATTATTGTTGGTAAGCTTGAGTATTTATGTAATTAGTGTTTTTTACAATGTATACCATAGTGATTTATCTGGAAGTTATAATTCAATAATTCATAGTTATGACCCGAAAATAGGTTTCTGGAAAGAAACGTTGAGTATGACGGTTGAGCAACAGTCGATTCATTACCGCTTGTTTTTTGAAAGTGATGGCATTGATGGTATAGCATTGTTTGATGGAAATGGTGAAATAATACGTCATGCAAAGGGTATGTATACATATAACTCCAAGTTAAATATTGTGCATGAAGCTCAAATAAATTCGTTACGCCATTCTCAACCTTATACCGATATGCTATTTAATGCCCAACATGATAAAGTTGGTCAGTTTAAAATTATCTACTATGATGGTGAAATATTCATCAATGACTTAAGTCCTAGCACGCCAAACTACTCGGTATTTTTATTCTCAAAAAATAAATAATTATATAAATAACATCTAATATTTATTGGAGTAGTCTTCTGATATAAAGCCTCTTTTTTTACTAAATCAGTATTCTCATCATTTTTTTATTTTCACAAATACGTCCTATTGTTAGCTGTGTACATAAAGCGTTCAGCTATACTCTGTATAAGATGAAAAGCGCAATGCTTTTTTTAGTCGCCGCGAATGAGTATGCAAAAGCTCAATTCCATTAAAGATAAAGTATATCAATATTGGTTAAAGCTTGCAGTACGCCATGCCCATCCAGAAGTTATCTATTAAATTATGTATATAGATTATTAATGATTGTTCACATCCATAGACATCTGACTGTGTACTTCCTTTATGGATAAACCCAAAGAATATCAACCTGACTATCAATGTACGGTTTTTGTATTTTTCCTTGTTTTTCCATGGAATTCCCTGCTTTTCACTGTTAATTTGCGAATGTTAAGTGCAAACTTTTCTTTGCTAAAGAACGTGGTCAAGTCTGTTTAAGGACTAATTGCAGTGTATAGGGTTGATTAACTTCAAGAGGTCCTTTGACATTATTGTGAGTAGGTAAACATGTTTAAAAAAACAAGAATCTCGTCTTTTATAAACACACCAAGTGACAGTACTGATATTAGCCGCAGACGCTTTTTAGTTAATAGTTCAGTAGTATCAGCTGCCACAATGCTCCCCTTATCCGGTCATGCCACCGCTTTTGTTAATCAGAATACAAATACTTCAACGGCATCTACCAGTTTAAGTCTTGAAAATTTAATTAATATTTTACCTTATGCTTACCAGTCAAACTTTAATAATGAACGGGTCAATTTGGGTAAGCTAAGTGATGAAGCTCAGTATATTGCTAATCGTATGTTGACAGAAATAATGAAGATGGAAATGTATAACCGCTATAGCGTGATACATGAATTTAATGGAAAACTTGATCCTGACTGGAATATTTATAACACAAATGGGGTCTCTGCGGTCCATAGCCAGTATCAATCACTTGTTACCGAACTTGCCCCTATCTATGTTTCTCAAATTCTTCAGGAAGAGTATGCAGTGACGGATGACATTAATAACTACACGCCAGATGACCGAAAGGCTTTAAACTCCTGGGATATGATTAAAGCCAATGCTAAATACAATACAGCAAAATCAACCCATGACTTTAATGAATTGATGTCTCAATTGTATAATTTAGCGATTGATCATGCGGAAGAACCATTTAGCACTTATCTTCCTGGATCAGCCTTAAAAGCGTATAAAGACAGTAATAGTAGCTACCATTGGGGTGAGCAATTATATAATCACTATAATACTGAAGAAACTATACAAGCTGTAATTGATGACAATAAAATCAGTGATAGCTCAGATGATAAACTTCATGTCGCTGAAAAATTTGCCAAAGTGCAAAATATTTCTTCTAAGTTACGTTGTTTAGCTTATACCGACTCTCGCCTTAGCATGGAGCAAGTTGATGAACTGGAAGGGAAATATTTTGGAGCTCTTATTTTAGGTATGGCCCAGAGCATCAAAATAGGGGCTAAAAGTGAAGCACACTCGCTTAGAAACAATCGAAAAATTCATATTGATACGATGAATGAGCTACTCAAGCCAGAAAGTGCAACACGTGAATTTTGGCAGCGTTTTATTAATGAGTATGGGAGTGGCAGTGTCGAAATAGCCCATGCGATGATTTATGACCAAGCGAGTTCAGCAGATAGTATGGGTGCTGTAGGTCCTAACTTTATTGCTCGCTTAAAGTCCCAATACCCTATGTTTAATGAACAAGGTCTAAGTGCCGAGAGGTCTGCAATGGGTGCTGTTCATGGTGAAGCCGCGCTCTTTCAGTTTTTACTTGGTATTGCTCTTGGACACTTTATTTATACAACTGTTGAGGATGAAAATCCCAATGTGAATATACCTGAGCTGATATCGTTCTCTAGTGCCGTGGTTGACGCAGGAAAAGGTATTCTTTACCTGGTATTAGTCACCCAAATCAAAAATTACTTTTTAGGGCAATTAGAAGGTATTGCAGACGTTGGTGGACCTTTATCTAAAGCGGCACGTTTTTATCTTGGCTTTGCTAGGAATTATAAAGGGGTCCAACGTGCAGAAACCAAAATTATTACCCAGATTTTTATGAAGTCTAAAATTGCTTCTATTGCAGAGCGGGTTTCATTGGTATTTGGTGTAGCGGCTCTAGGTGTTGCAGCGTACAGTCTTGCTGATGCGATTATTAATGGTTATATTGCAGGAATTGTCTTTGAAACGATTAATACACTGATAGGGTTAGGAGGGGTTGCTTTTGGTGTGCTGGCGTTGGCGGGTATGCCTATGGCAGGTCCTATTGCCTTAGCCCTTGCTATTGTTGGTGGGATTGTTGCTATTGTGCAATGGTTATGGGAAATCTTTGGCCCCAAACATATTCCACCTTCACCGCTGCAGAATTACACAAACCAAGTCGTTAAACCAAATGGTTTTTTTTACCAGTCAACAGGGTACTTTCTCTCTGCTAAAACAAACTGGGAAGGTCGTGGCCAACTTTTTCAATTTCATGTAAATGAGTTAGTGTGGGAAGATGGCCACCATAATATGGTTATGCTCAATGACTCAATCAGTGACAGAGGTGCTGTTTGCAACAATAGTGACCAAGTTTATATCTATGATGATCATGCTACAAATGGTGTACCACAAGTTGTTCCTATCTCATTATCCTCTTCGCCCCGCGATCTTTATGATGACTGGACTTACGATAAGTCAGATTTAATCCGTTCAGTAAAATGTGTGGCTGTACATAATGGGTATGCATACGGTTTATGTCGTTTAACGAACTACACAGACGATATGTATAAATGGTTAGCAGGTCAACGTCCGCCAACTGAAAGTGACAGGCTGTATATTTCCTCAAGTGATTTCCCTTCTGAGGATAAGATTCGTTGGGTATGTCGAACAGAGTCTAAGGTATGGGCACTCAGTTACTCTCGCCTTTACGAAATTGTTGGTAGTGGCCTGGTACAAAGGGCACAGTTTAGATCAAATGAAGATGAAAAAGATATTTTTGATATTTGTGTGTGTACGGAAGGGGAAACGGTCTATGTAACCACTAACAGTAACCCAATTGACTATCATGATCCAAATTTTGCAATTATGACTGCAATTGTTACTAATTACACAGACGAACATGGTCAGCTCTATCAGCGTGAATTATTATCCAGTCAGGGGCCTCTACAAATGTCCACTGTAGCTCATACGGTTGACTCTGCTCGGACAGAATTTATCAGTATGACAGACGAACGTACTCAACGTCAGGGCTTGTTATTAAAAGCTCAAACCCGAGACCTTGATAAGTCTTTAGACTTTATCACAGGAGTCACCTTTCCCAACTCTGATGGTGGTTGGAATGGCTGTAAGCTATTAAGTAACGTGCACATGAAGCGATAAGACAAACAAGCCAAGATCATTTAACTTAAAAGTGATCTTTGGCATGCATTTCAAGATAAATATCCATAAAACAGTTTATTCACTTTATACGGGGCTTAATATGGCTGGTATTAGTATATGGCAGCTTCTCATTATTGCGATTATTGTCATTTTATTATTTGGAACAAACAAATTACGTACATTAGGTAGTGATTTGGGGACTTCTATCAAAGGGTTTAAAAAAGCACTAGGTGAGAATGAGGATAAACAGAATGATTTAACGCATTCTCCTGCATTAGCCCAAATTAAAATTACACAACCCTTTGACACAAGCGCTCAAAACAAACAAGAGGAGTAGTGCATGTTTGGTACTGGGATGTGAGCGTTTATTAGGCAATATCCAAGCTATGCTAATGCATCAAGCATAGCTTGGAAAGGTCACTGTAAGATACTTTATTGTTAGTATGAAACTTTATTGTATTTCTACACCAGCGGAGGGTATATGTCTTTTTTTATATGACCGTTACGCTTTTTGCAAGGTTTCGTGGTTTATCTGGGTTTAATCCTCTTTGTGTTGCCAAGTAATAGGCCAGTAATTGGCAGGGTATGATATGAGTGATTACATTCGCGGGATTATCAGGAGAGGGAAGGTGGATCATATGATCAAAAAGCTCATTGTGTTGTTCGCTAATACCAATGATCATGCCACCACGTGCTTTTACCTCTGAGGCTATTGCTGTCATATAGGTTTCATTTCGCTTATTCATAAAACAAATGACGGGGGTTCCTTTTTCGATAAGTGCAATGACACCATGTTTTAATTCACCTGCAGCAAAGGCCTCTGCATGAACATAACTGGCTTCTTTAATATTAAGTGCACCAACTTTACTCGCACCTATAAATGGCTGGTTGCCTAATAAATAAATATGTTCACCAGTAATTGTTTTAGCGATATCAGCAATAGCTTGGAGACTATCGTCAGTAAAATAGTGACTGAGTTGATGTGAGAGTCGGTCAATATTGCATTTTGCCGATTCATATTGATTGATAATCGTTTGTGCCAGCAAGTAACCAAATGCTAATTGAGAGGTACTGCTTTTCGTCGATAATACACAAACTTCAGGACCGGCATTACTTAAAAAGGGAAAGTCGGAAAGGCGTGACATCATTGCCCCAGGCATATTAACAACACTGGCAATCAGTACATCTTTTTGTTTGGCTTGTTCAATAAAGTGGAGGGTATCAGCCGTTTCACCACTTTGGCTGATTGCAATAAGCACATCATCTGCCTGCATGGTAGGTAAATAACTTTTTGCCTCATAAGCAGGAACAGGGATGACAAAAATATTTGCTATTTCTCGTAAAATGGAGGCAATTTGTTCTCCAATAAAAAAGGCGGCACCAGCCCCTGTGATGTAAATATTTTTTGCTTGATTCATTGCATGGATAAGTTTTTCAAGTGCCAGAGGGTCAATGGCTGTCGCTCTGGTTATGGTTGACCACTGTTCTTGAATTTCCTTTAACATAAAGTGGGAAAAACCATCCCGTGAGAGTTCTAATGTATGACGTTCAAATTCTTGCCAGTTGCTGGGTATTGTCTGATTCGTTTTTAAGTCAATAATGCTTGCGTTGTTTTGTTCGCAGCGAATCATTTGCCAGTTATCAAGGAGTAGGCAAGTATTGGTATACTTTGCGAAAGAATAGTAGTCAGATGCGATAAAAAGCTCTTTATAACTATCATCGCTATTGTTGGTGTCAGAGGTTATGCCTGCAATCAGTGGTGAGCCATTGCGTATGCCAAGTAGTAAATTTAGGTTTGCACAAATCAAAACTAGCGTATTACGGCCTTTAAGTACTTTAAATACCCGTCCAAATGCTTCTTGATAGTCATCCGCCGTTAGTAGGCTTTCTTCACAGAACTCATCGATTTGTTTCATTTTGCTGAGCTCTATTTCAATGAGGCGAACAATGACTTCTGTATCCGTGTCACTGATTAAGTTGATGTTTTGAGATTTAAGTTGAGCCTTAAGTGCCTGGTAGTTTTCAACAATACCATTGTGTACTAAAGCAAATTGTTTGGATGTGGATACATGGGGATGGCAATTAATCATATTGACAGCACCATGTGTCGCCCAGCGGGTGTGGCCTAGCGCAATTGTACTTTTAAAATCGATGGGTACTGTATCTGCTGTATGCAGAGGATCTAGTGTTTTATAAACCTCAATGTTGTTTTCTATTGGAATAGCTAAGCCCCAAGAATCATAACCTCGATATTCTAAGCGTTGTAAACCTTGTACCACCGTTGATACTGCACTGTCTTTACCAATATAGCCAAATACACCACACATTGATTGTCATTCCTTTACTGACATTAGTATTGCCGAAGGATGATATATAACCGATAATTTAACGAATAGACTAATTGTCAGCAGAAAATTGACAAATATGAATATAAAACAGGTATTAGCGCAACTCGACTTTGAAGATCGTGAAGTGGATATCTACTGTGCGTTATTGACACTGGGTACAGCTTCTATTCGTGATATTGCAGAGCAATCTGGTATTAACCGAGGGACTACGCATGAAATTCTTAAAAATTTACTAAAACGTGGTGTAGTTAGCTTTTACCCAAAAGGTAAACGACGTCATTTTTGTGCAGAACCTCCAGATAAGCTTTTAGAGTTGGCGAATGACAAACAGGAAAATCTTCGAGCAGCAACACGACAGTTGGTCAATGATGTGATTCCTGACTTAAACCGCCTTCGTTCTGATACAGGCTCCCCACAAGTTAAATATTATGAAGGGGATGAAGGGATAGAGAGAGTATTAAAAGATATCTTGAATACAGCTGAAAAAAGTGAATCTGGAAGCTATGATGTTTATTCTTCAAAAGCCATCCGCAAATATCTTTATCGCCCTTTTCCAAATTACACATTACAACGTGTGAAACGCAATATTCGCGTCAGAGCTATTGCTATTGGTGAAGGTGGAGAAGATGCACCTCTTTCAGAACGAAAATGGATTGATGATGGCGATGTCGGAGGGCAAGCAAGCTATGTTGCTATTTATCCACCTAAATGTGCCATGATATCATTGCAGGAAGGCAACTATCCTACCGCTGTTGTGATTGAATCAGCAGCAATCAGCCAGGCGTTAAAATTATCATTTAATACTCTATGGATGTTGTTGTAAAAACTAACGATATTTATTCATAAAAAAAGGCAGCTTTTGCTGCCTTTTTTTACAAGCCATTTAAATGGCTTGTTTTTTATAAAAAATTACAACTGTTGCATTTTACTGAGCTGCTCTGCGAATTTTTGTAGAGCATTTTCAACTTCTTTCAGTTTATTTTGCTCTTTTTCAACAACAACTGCAGGGGCTTTGCTAATAAAGTTATCATTGGTTAATTTGTTGTTTAACCGAGTTTGCTCTTTGGTTAGCTTATCAATTTCTTTTTGTAAGCGAGCAATTTCAGCGGTTTTATCAACAAGATCAGCCATGCTAACAAGTACTTCTAAATCACCTACTAATTTTGTTGCGACCATATCAGGCGCTTTGCTGCCAGCAGGTAAGATTTGAATATCGGCCAACTTAGCTAAACGTTTGAGGAAGGTATAATTACTTGCTAAACGGTCAGCATCCAATTCAGTGGTATTATTAAGCAGCACACTAATTTCAGCGCTAGGCTTAATGTTCATTTCACTGCGAATGGTACGAATGGCAACAACGATACCTTTTACCCATTCCAACTCAGCAACAGCAGCTTCATCAATATTGTTGGGATCACAAGCGGGGTAAGGTTGCAACATGATGGTGTCGCCTTCTTTACCTGCCAGTGAGCGCACTTGTTGCCAAATTTCCTCGGTGATAAAGGGCATGAAAGGATGTGTTAAACGAAGGATTGCCTCTAGCACACGTACTAAGGTATAGCGCGTACCACGAAGCTGGTCTTCTGTCGCATTTTCATCCCACAGTACGGGCTTGGAAAGCTCTAAATACCAGTCACAATATTCATTCCAGATAAATTCATAAAGTGCTTGGCTGGCTAAATCAAAGCGGTAGGATTCAATCGCATCGCAAACGGCTTTTTCAGTGTTCTGAAGCTTAGACACAATCCAGCGGTCTGCCAGGCTGTAGTCAACTTCACCACCATTTTGACGACAGTCTTGGCCTTCTGTATTCATTAATACATAACGTGCCGCATTCCAAAGTTTGTTGCAGAAATTACGGTAGCCTTCTAATCGCTTCATATCCCAATTGATATCACGGCCTGTTGAAGCAAGAGAGAACAGTGTATAACGCAGTGCATCTGTACCGTGAGCGGCAATACCTTCGGGGAATTGTGTTTGAGTACTTTGTTTGATACGCGCCGCAAGTTGTGGCTGCATCATATTACCAGTACGTTTATTAAGCAGGTCTTTTAGGCTGATGCCGTCAATCATGTCCAAAGGATCTAATACGTTACCTTTGGTTTTCGACATTTTCTGGCCGTTTTCATCACGAATCAAGCCAGTGACATAGACGGTTTTAAAGGGAACCTGTGGGTTGCCTTGTTCGTCTTTCATAAAGTACATCGTCATCATAATCATTCTGGCAACCCAGAAGAAAATGATGTCAAAACCTGTCACTAATACGTCAGTTGGGTGGAATGTTTGAAGACGCGCTGTGTTTTCTGGCCAGCCGAGGGTACCAAAGGTCCATAGTGCGGAGGAGAACCAGGTGTCCAGTACATCATTGTCCTGGCTTAGTGCTAAGTCATCTGCCAGCTTATATTTACTGCGAATCTCTTCTTCAGAGCGACCTACATAGACATTGCCATTATTGTCGTACCAAGCAGGAATACGATGACCCCACCACAGTTGACGGGAAATACACCAATCCTGAATGTCACGCATCCAGGAGAAGTACATATTTTCATACTGTTTGGGTACGAACTGGATATCGCCATCCTCAACCGCTTTAATGGCAGGTTCAGCCAACGGTTTGATTTTCACAAACCACTGATCTGTGAGTAGTGGCTCGATAACTTCGCCAGAGCGGTCACCCCGTGGAGTTTTAAGAGAGTGGGGCTCGATTTTTTCTAAAAAGCCCAGGTTATCAAATTCTTTAACAATCTTTTTGCGGGCACTGAAGCGGTCAAGACCATGATATTGCTCTGGAATGACATTGCTGACAGATGTATTAACTGTGCCATCCAGATTAAAGACTTCCGCAAGTTCACGAATGTTAGCATTAATCGTCATGACATTAATCAGCGGTAGCTGGTGGCGCTTACCTACTTCGTAGTCATTAAAGTCATGAGCTGGGGTGATTTTTACACAACCAGTACCAAACTCACGGTCAACATAATCATCAGCAACAATAGGAATACGACGACCTACTACAGGTAGTTCAACATACTGGCCAACGAGATGCTGATAACGCTCATCTTTAGGGTTTACGGCAACTGCAGTATCACCCAGCATGGTTTCTGGACGGGTAGTCGCGACTACAATAAAGTCGCTGCCATCTAACGTTTTAGCGCCATCGACTAAAGGATAACGAAAATGCCACAGGCTGCCTTGCTCTTCAGTAGACTCAACTTCAAGATCTGAAATGGCGGTGTGTAATTTGGGGTCCCAATTAACCAGTCGTTTACCACGATAAATTAAACCGTCATCATGAAGGCGGATGAAGACTTCTTGCACTGCGTTGTAAAAGCCGTCATCCATGGTAAAACGTTCAGTTTCCCAGTCAACGGAGTTACCCAGTCGGCGCATTTGTTGGGTGATGGTATTACCCGACTGTTCTTTCCATTCCCACACTTTTTCAATAAATGCATCTCTGCCAAGGTCATGGCGGGATTTACTTTCTTCTGCCGCAAGCTTGCGTTCCACCACCATTTGCGTGGCAATACCTGCGTGGTCTGTACCTACTTGCCACAACGAATTGTAACCTTGCATGCGGCGATAGCGCGTCAGCGCATCCATAATGGACTGCTGGAAGGCATGACCCATATGCAGTGAACCTGTGACATTGGGGGGAGGGATCATAATGGTATAGGATGTACCCTCACCACTGGGTGCAAAGTAGTTTTTCTCCTCCCAGTACTGATACCAAGAGCGCTCAATCTCGTGTGGTTGGTAGGTCTTTTCCATGGTTGTGTCTAAACTCACCGTTTTTCCAGAAATGCAAACCGATGATTATACATAGGGTAATGGTTTGCTTGCCAGTTTTGTGCAGAGATGGGGATTTATTTAGTGTAGCGCGTTTAGTCATCTCCACATGACTATACCCATCTCCTTCAGCTAAAAAAGATTGTGGGTATATACACAGGAAATGAAGTGGAATAGCTTATCGGGTTAATTGTTTTTAGTAAAACTAATGTGTGTTGAGCATGATTAAGTCAATGGACTCGCGTAAATAGCATGTAAGTCATACCCCAAATACGGGGAAATAAGATAATGTTGGCCTAATTATCCATAAATCGGTTAACAATCTGCTGTATTTCAGAGCGTAAGCGTTTATGAAACTCAGCTTCTATCTGCGGGATATATTCATCAATGATTTCTTGCAAAATAAGTTCGCTCTCTAACTCTAGAGCGCGTTTCAGTTTATTTTTTTTAGCTTGATTTAATGATTCTGCTTGTGACACTTCAGTAAAAATAGCCTGTTTATGTTGTTCTGCTTCCTGGTGAAGCTGGGTAGATTTGAGGCTGCTAAGTTTATCCAAAGTCTCTACAGGAAGAAAAGGGTTTGTTGAGCCATTCAGGGTTGGTATGTCTTGTAACACAGGTATTTCTTGCTGATTTGTTTGTAAATCAGTTTCTGCAATATCTTCTAATGTGGGGATTTTGTCATCATAGCGCTGAACCGATGCGCCATCATCATCAAACACTAAGCTCTCAGATACAAAAAAGAGATCTGTTTCATCAGTGTTGTCTGTTTTGCTAGTGCTACCCAGATTGTCTATTTCACCATTCGCGCTGACTAGGTTGAAAGCAGGCGTGTTTGGTGTGTGAGCAAAAGTGGGTTGTTCATCATCCAAAAGGCTTCTTATCGACTCTAGGTCATGAATTAAGGCTTCTGTTTTTTCTCTGGATGGTTTGAGCTTAGTCATTCTCGCATCGTTTTTCGTAAGTCATGTGTGTGCAAAGGATAACCACTTTCACGATAAATCATGAAGTTCTTACGAGAGTTTTTGCGACTTTCTTCATGACCATAAACGATTTCTGAGACACGGTTAAAATGTGAAAATGCTTCAGGAATCGTGTTGGCTAAATTGATTAAAACATCATAAGGGGGATGAGCAGGGTCTTGCCAGCCAATCGCCACTTTATTATTGGGATAACTTGCTTTTTCCCTGTCAAGAACATGGTGTGGGATAAAGCTATCTGCACGAAAAGACCACAGAAGTTGATCAAAAAGCTGAGCATCGGCTTGTGTATTTAAATGTATATAAATGTGGTGCCCCATTTTGTAAGCTTTTTCAATAAGTCGGCAAGCGAATTGCCATTGGGCATCTTGCGTGGTGCCTTGGACGATATAAAAGTCAACTCGCGGCATAAAAACTATTACTACTCGTATGTGGCAAGGAAAGATCAGCAGACAGACAGAAAGAATAGATAGGCTCGAAATACTTGAAACGCTTTATTCGAGTTAGTTTCTATCATCCGCATACCCAGAAACATGAGAAACTTGCTTTGGGTACACGTGATGTATAGTTTAGTGATTCAAAGCCAAAATAGCCATTTTGCTATGTTAAAAGGTTAGTTGGCTTGGTCAATAAGATACTGGGTTAACAAAGGAACAGGTCGTCCAGAGGCATTCTTTTTCTCACCTCCCGTCCAGGCAACACCTGCGATATCTAAATGTGCCCAGGGGTAGCTTTTGGTAAAGCGAGACAAGAAACAAGCCGCTGTAATTGTGCCTGCTTTAGGTCCACCAATGTTAGCCATATCTGCAAATGGACTATCAAGCTGTTCCTGATAGTCTTCCCAGAGAGGAAGCTGCCAAGCACGATCATAGGCGCTTTGACTAGCATTGAGTAGCTGGTTGGCCAGTTCATCATTATTACTGCAAAGGGCTGAGGTATGTGCACCTAACGCCACAACACAAGCACCCGTCAGTGTGGCGATATCAATGACTGCAGCAGGCTTGTAGCGTTCAGCGTATGTTAGTGCATCACAAAGTACCAGACGGCCTTCGGCATCTGTATTCAGGATTTCAATGGTCTGGCCTGACATTGAGGTGACAATATCACCTGGCTTAGTGGCTTTCCCACTGGGAAGGTTTTCTGCGGCAACAATGATACCGATAACGTTAATAGGTGACTGTAGTTCAACAATAGTGCGTAATGTGCCCATTACACTAGCAGCACCACACATGTCGTACTTCATTTCATCCATATTAGCGGCAGGTTTTAAGCTGATCCCCCCACTGTCAAAGGTAATACCTTTACCGACCAGCACATAAGGGGCTTGGCTTTTTTTACCACCATTATATTCGACGACAATGAGGCGAGGAGGTTCTTCCGTGCCTGCCGTGACTGAGAGAAACGCGCCCATATTTAGCGCTTTTATTTCTTTTTCTGTTAATACTGTGGCTTTAACGTTATTAAAGTCTTTCTCTAAAGCTTTTGCTTCTTTTGCTAGATAACGTGGTGTACACACATTGGCTGGAAGATTGCCTAAGTCTTTGGCTTTATAAATACCGCTAATGAGGGCTTTGCCATGGTGACAAGCTTTTTTCAGATTTTGCTGTTCATCTTTTTCACTGTGGCAGAATGTAACTTTGGTCAGTGCATATTTTTTTAAGGCTTTTTTATCTGTTTTAAACTGATCAAACGAATAGTGCTGCTGGCCAATAGCCTGGATAATTTGTCGTGCTTTCCAGTAATTATCGTGATCACCAACAATCAAATCTTCTGCTAAAGTGATCACTGCATTTTTACTTGCAGTATTCAAAAGGCTGCTGATGGCGCTGTTGACGATGGATAAGAACTTTTTAGGGGTTAAGGATTCTGCTTTACCAGCACCCACCAGTAATACACGCTTTGCTTTAGCATTTGGGACATGAGGTAGTAGGAGCACTTCTCCTGATTTACCTGTTATATCTCCTTGTTTTAATACTTGGCTTAAATAACCTTCACTTGCTTGGTCCAGTGCTTCACCCGCTGTAGATAACGTTTGATTTGCGAAAACAGCAGTAATTAAGCAGTCTGTTGACTGTTCACTGGGGTGAGTGGATTTGGTAACGAAGTCCATGAATACTCCATTATTTATAAGTCAGTATGCAGGATATATCCCCGTCATGACTGGTTTAAAAGAGAGGTAACTATGTGTGCGTAGCTACAGAAATGAATTCAGTTGCTTAACTTTAACGACTAATGGCAATATCAGCACACTTGACCATTTGGTTATACTGTTTTCTAGCCTGAGCCTGGCTAGCCTCCTTTAAACCATCCTCTGTGGGGCGTGTTAAAAGTGCTTAGGTGTGATTAGCTTTGCAGATAATGAACGAAGAGTGGTGAGATTTCTTATGTTTTGTATTGAACAATGCTGCAAAAACATTCACACTTCTGGCGACCTAGTGTATCAGTTAGTTTCCTTAGTTCACAAATTTACACACCTTTAGCACAAGAGTGAATGGGTGCCGTACTATTTTGTCTGAGTAAAGAGAGCAAACTGGTTGAAAAGCGTAACTTTTTTTGCTCTTTGGAGTCTCAGGTATAGTTCTTGGTGGACTCACGCTCAGTGCTTGAGTGATGATGCACTGAGTAGCTAAATTGGTACTAATTTGTCCTTACTATTTTGGATGATTGTACAACAAATTATGCAGTGTTGGGCTTTCTGGTTTTAGAATTTTGGCTATAGAAAAGGGCGTCAGCCGTTGATTATTTTTCGGTATTTGGCAAAAGAAGTTGTTTACACAATGGCAGCCGTCAGTGGTGTGCTGCTGCTAATTATTATGAGTGGTCGCTTTATCCGTTATTTGGGTGAGGCTGCTACTGGGCAGTTACGGGCAGATTTTTTGTTTGCCATTATGGGCTACCGACTGCCAGGTTTTTTAGAACTAATTATTCCCCTAGGCTTATTTTTAGGCATATTACTCGCGTATGGTCGTCTTTATGTGGAAAGCGAGATGGCTATATTAACGGCTTGTGGCGTTAGTCAAAACCAGATTCTTAAGTTAACCCTTATTCCTGCAGCGTTTATTGCTATCCTGGTGGGGTTTATGGGGATTGTTGTTAGTCCTTGGGGGGCAAATCATGTTGAGAATATCTTTGCTCAACAGGATGCCATGACAGAATTTGAAACCTTGGTGCCTGGTCGTTTTCAGGGGCAAGAAGGTGCTGGGCGTGTGACATACACAGAAGAGTTGTTTGATGACCGCCAGCGTATGCGGAATGTGTTTATTTCGCACAGTAATCCAGATGATACTAAACGACGCCTGACAGTTTTGGTCGCTGAGGAGGGCACTCAGCAAATAGATGAGGCTACAGGCTCACGTTATTTAATGCTGCATAATGGGTATCGATATGATGGTACGCCTGGTCAGCCTGATTATAGAGTGACCAGGTATAAAGTGTACGGCATCAAAATGCCCGAAAGCAAAGTAACAAAAGAAAGTCCGAAAGAAAAAGCAATTGCAACAAGTGTCTTATGGCATTCTGATAAGCCAGAACATCAGGCCGAATTACAGTGGCGTCTTTCACTGCCTATTATTGTATTAGTCATTACCTTTCTGGCGGTTCCTCTCAGTAAAGTGAATCCTCGACAAGGACGCTTTTTAAAACTACTGCCAGCGGTGTTAATTTACTTGCTTTATCTTGGAATACTGATTGGGCTAAAAGGCGCAATTGAAGACGGCAAAGTGAGTGTTTTTCCCGTGTTGTGGCCTGCACACCTTATCTTTATTGGCGTTGCATGGCTGCTTCTAAGCAAGGATAACTTACCACGTATTTTAAAGCGAAAAACACAGCCCGTAGAGCAGGAGGGGTAAGTCAGTGCGTCGTTTAGATCGTTATATTGGTCGTCATGTGCTTGGTGCTGTGTTGGTTGTTTTATTAATCATTGTTGCACTGGATACGCTGTTTGGCTTTGTTGCACAGTTAGAAAGTATGCGGGCAAACTACCAAATGGCCGAAGTATTGGAATATACGTTGTTGACGATTCCAAAACGGATTTATCAGTTTATTCCTTTTTCCGCGATGATTGGTTGTTTGGTTGGTTTAGGTGCATTGGCTAGTAATAGTGAACTAGTCGTAATGCGGGCAGCAGGTGTGTCATTGACGCGAATATTAGTCGCAGTGTTAAAGCCTACGCTGCTAATTATCTGTGTAGGTTTAGCCATTGGGGAATATGTTGCCCCTTTGACTGAGCAGCTTGCTGATAGTGGACGAGCCGTTGCGCGTAGTGGAGATGGTGAACAAAGCTTCACTCAGCAGGGACTTTGGCATAGAGAAGGGAATGAGTTCATGCGTTTTAATGCCGTTGAACCTAATGGTAAGTTACACGGTGTTACTCGGATGAAGTTTAATAAACAGCGAGAACTGCTTGAGTCCAGTTTTGCTGAGCAAGCTATTTACCAGGGTGATCACTGGGTTTTGCAGAATTTAACCCTGAATAAGTTTGAGAATGACCAAGTTACAACCGTTACAGTCCCAAGGTTGGAGTGGAATACCTCACTTTCCAGAGAACTGCTAAATGTTGTTGTTGTTAAGCCTGATGATTTAGCTATCCAAGGACTTTATACCTATGTTGCTTATCTTAAAGCACAAGGGCTAAATGCGGGCGAATATGAACTGGCATTTTGGCGTAAAGTCATGCAACCTCTAGCGGTAATTGCTCTAGTGCTTATTGGCATCTCATTTATTTTTGGTCCTTTGCGGACAGTGACGATGGGGCTGAGAGTATTTACGGGGGTTGTTGTTGGTCTAGTGTTTAGTATTTTGCAGGACTTATTGGGGCCATCAAGTCTGGTCTTTGGTTTTCACCCGTTGCTTGCTATTTTAGCTCCGATCATAATTTGTATATTGGTTGGGGGTATTCTCTTACGTCGAGCAGGTTAAGTTTAAGCTCGTCATCAAACACATTGACCTTGCCTCAGCGTTTTGAGTTGGGGCCAAGTTATAAGTTAGAAATCTACGATACTGTATTGTGTGTTTGGGGGCAGCAAGATAAGAGATCTAGTTAGCTTATGACCTTTTTTTGGGCTTAGGAGGCAATAATACTACATTTGACATGGAGTAACGGTCATGCCACGTTTTTTTATCTTTATCGACTAGCATCCACCAAAAGCCTGCGCCCCCTAAACCAAGAGAGACCATTCCTATCATAAAACGAAGCAAGCACTGGTTTAAACGAATCATTGTGCCATCTGCGTTTTGCACTCTCACCCGCCAAACTTGCATACCTAATGTTTGACCACTGACAGTCCAGAATTTGGCGAAAAAACCAAATAAAACAAATAAGAGGATTGAGGCTAATAGAGGATCAAATGCATTTTGTGCAGTTCTAATCTTAACTTCTTCTGTTCCCAAAATGAGTACGAGAGCAAACAAGTATAGACCAGTTGTAAGTAAAGCTAAGGCAAGAAGTAACAAGGTATCATAAAACATGGCGGCAATTCGTCGCCATAATGGAGCGGAAGGTAGAGTGGTTGTCGTTTTTTCCATAGATATTAACTAACTTTCTAGTGGTTGTTATTAGTATTACCTGTGTATATCCATCAAAAAACTTTTAGATTATTAAGTTCCTGTCTTTTTCTGACAGATTATAAAACCTCAAATAGCTTTCATGATTGTATTTTATACAGGTAAAGACGTTTTAACCCTACTTGCAGAATCTATGTTACTTTTTCGAGTGACACTCAAGCTACAGTGTATAGTGACACTCAAGATTGATTAATCATAATGGGGAAGCAGTAACTTTCTTGCATGCTTATGTTGTTAACCCCAAGTCGACTATATTAACAAATTTTATGTGTTGTGTGTTGATTTGTGATCACATCGCAAGTGATCAATTAGTATGCCCAAAGTTTGGATGGAGTGTAATACTTGAAATAAAACAAGTTTATTATTTTAATCGTATCACTTTATTGTTGTGACGAAAGGTTATGGACACATTGATGCTGAGTTTAAGAAATAAACCCGTTAGAGTGAATGAGCTGGGAGTTTGTTTAGATGATTTATGGCTGGTATCAGGTGTTGGCACTAACCTGTCTCCGGCCCGTTGGCTGCAAGAAAAAGCGACTCAACAGACTTTATTAGAAATGAGCTTAGAGATGTCAGCAAGTGTAGATAGTCTGGTAAGCTCCTGCGAAGGCCTTTCTTATGCTAAAAATGAGCTAGCTCAAATGTATGCCAGCTGGATAGATGCAGAATACGGCATTGAAGTCATTAATCTGCTACTAGAGTTTGAGCATACAGGACATACAGCAAAAGAAGTGACTGACCCTGTAGAAGCCGCACATGCATTTATTGCTGCAGTAGAAAAAGAGCGAGTACTAATCAGTTAGGCAATTATTGGCAATTGTCTTAAAGTGTTAACTGTTCAAAATTGGTATTACTCCTAATTCCGGTTTCTTTTTAATTATTATTGCCTAATTACCTCGAAAGAACCTCAGGCTCTTTCGAGGCGTTCTAGAAAACCTTCAAGCTGAGAATAGTAGCCCATATGGTGTGGATGTAAATGTAAGCCACTTAGAATTTCAGCAACCCGCTTTTTCTCATCTTCTTCAAGCACTGCTTGAGCTTTCTCTAGTGCAGATGCTGCAATGAGAGCTACATCAAGATATTGAGAGTGAAGAAGTCGCGTAAGGATTGTGATTCGCTCATTATAAGTGGCTTGATGCATTACTTTGGCAATACGCTCTTGCCAATATTTAGGTTTATTTAAAATAGTATTAGCTAAAAAGTCTCTATCCTCGGGAGACAAGTTTTGTAGAAACCGGGCTGCGGCATACATATTTTCATCATGCCAACCGGAGTAGCTGTTACCTATAATCGCTTTAAACGTGTTGAGTAATTCTGAATGTTCCATGATTTATGCGCAATGTCGAAGTTGGATTGTGTTAAAAATAAGTGTTTTTATTTCAAATGGTCCTGATTAATGATAACGAATTGTCGCATAAATAACGTGAATAAAGTCTTGAAAAGCTATTTTATTACAAGTATAGGGTTATTTTTTGTTAATTGTAGATGTCTGTAGGTAATTAGTAGGATTAGCAAGAAAAATTTATTTGTGAAATATTTCAAATTATAAGTGATTAACTTTATTTTTTTAGCCAATTTGTAACAGATTTGATGAGAGTGTTAATAAAAGTAGGATTTTTGTTAGTTCTTTTATTTGGGTGTTGTGCTTGGTAAATACCATGACGAAAACAGACTTGATCTTCATGGTAGTTAGCTTTTGATTCCTTGTTAGGGCTTGTTTTTTTGCTTTCCATAGAAGTTATCTTTGTTGCCTATTATGTTGATGCTTGACATGTGTTATATCAAATAAACATAGAAACTGTGCTGGATGTCGACTATACATTTGGGAAAACATTATCTTGTCGAAAGAAATAATGCTTTTGGGATAAAATTTTTACCATTCAAGTGACGGAGTCTATGCTATCTGTGTGAACTGATTGTACTGTAAATGATAACTTTAAAAGTGTGTCTAATTCACAGTTTAACTAGGCGTGTCTTTTCGTTTTTTTAGCATTTTTACTCTTCTCAATATTTCGGTTATTAGTATGTTTAAAGCGGATATTGACTGCAATTAAGTTGGAGTTTAGTGGCGCTTTTTTCTTATTAATATTTTTTGCCCTCCAGAGGAAAGTTTCTTCAAAATTAGACAGGGAGCATTGTTAATTCTACTTTTAATGCAGAGTTGGAAGAGAAAAAGGCCTGCAGTCGTTCACATATAAGGGGGACACTAATCTAACTGAGGTAAAGATTTAGGTCCAGGATGACCTTTTGCAAGGAGTAGTAAACGTCTAGGTATAAGAAAAGTTAAATGGGCTGGGTGCAGGGAGACAGGTCGGTGGGGGCTTTATGAAATGGTCATCTATATCAATCGCTTATAAGATTGCTCTGTTGAGTACACTAAGTTTTATGATTGTGCTTGTGGCTACTCTTTGGTTGACTAACTTACAAGAAAAAAAGCTGGGTGAAGAGCTTGCGCAACAACAAGCGCTACAGGCTGCCGATAGTTATTTCGATAGTCTGAATATGATGATGGTTATGGGGACTATCAATAACCGTCAGCTGTTACAAGAGCGAATTCTGCAACAACCGAATATTGTGGATGCCAGACTGATTCGTTCACCAAGCTTAAATAAGCAGTTCGGAGAAGGGCAACGTTCTGAGGCAGTTAAAGATGTGCTAGATGAAAAGGGAATTGCGGGTCAGCAACAAGTGGTTATTAGTCAACACCAAGGTGAGCGAGCGATAACGGTTGTTAAGCCTGTGGTAGCACAAGCTTCATTTCGAGGTACCAATTGCTTGGGTTGTCATACTGTAGAGGAAGGAACAGTACTGGGGGCTGTTAGAGTGACATATTCTCTGGCAAGCCTGGATAGGCAGGTTCAGCAGCATGTACTGAATGCAACGGTTTGGTTGTGTGTGCTTTTTGGTGTGGGTTTACTCCTTATCGTGTTTTTAATCCACCGTAACATAATACGAGTGCTGAAATCTCAGGCTAAACAAGTGATTGTTATAGCTGAAAGAGCACTACTGAATGAGCGTGTTAAGTTGCATGGGAATGATGAAATTGGCATGCTGGGTGCTGCTATAAACCGTTTACTTGAGTCTTTTCAGGCTGGCTTGGGTAAGGTGACGACTACAACAGAACAACTGGATAGTAATGCAGATCAAGTCTCACAATTGGCGAAGCAGACTCAGGCTGCTGCTGTTGAGCAAGAGTCATTGAGTAAGCAGTTGCAGGCTGAAATTGAGGACTTATCGCATCTTTCTGAGCTGGTTAATGACAATGCTGCTGAGGCCGCTAAAGCTTCTCAGGAAAGTCAGGAGGCCTCTAAAATCGGGGTTGAAACATCAGCAACGACGATTAACTGTATTCAGCAGTTTACCCAAAAGCTTCAGCAAAATAGTGGGCTAATCTCAACGCTTGCAGAGGAAAGTCGTTCGATTAATAAGGTTTTGGACGTGATTGGGGGGATTGCAGAACAGACCAACTTATTAGCATTAAATGCAGCCATTGAAGCTGCTCGAGCTGGAGAGTCCGGTCGTGGCTTTGCTGTTGTCGCTGAGGAGGTAAGGGCTTTAGCGGCCAAAACACAGGACTCAACCAAAGAGATTGCGGCTAGCATGCAGGGTTTACAGCAGCGAATTTCATCAATTACTGCATCAATGGAAGAGTCCAGTTCGATGGTTAGTTTGACTGTGGAGCAGGTTGAAAAAACCAGTGATACACTGGAACAGATTGCAAAACAGATTTCCGTAATTTCTGCATTAAATGATCAGGTAACTGCAACAGCAGAAGCACAAAATAAAGTGGCTATCAATATGGCAGAACGTGTTAGCAGTATGCAACAGGCAAGTATAAGTACTGCTCGAGAAGCTGCACATACTTCCGATGTGTCATCAGCATTGCACGATATTGTAAAAACATTAAGGCAACTTGTTAGTAAGTTTACTTTATAATAATTTTTAGTGTCGATTATTTACAAAAATTGTGCGAAGAAAGCGGGATGTGTTTGCCTTTATAATGTTTACGCATTATGAATTTTGCGCTTAGATTAATAATCCAAAGCTTGAATGTTGTAGATGATTTAATAAGAGTATCTTGTATATGCCAGAGAAAATAGGTTAAAACACAAAAGAAGAGTGTTAAAACGAAAGCATGAAAAAGTTCATTGGTTATTATGTTGAAAGGAAAATAAGTATGAGTTGTATAAATGTAAACTAAAAAACCTGAAAGAAAAAATAAAGAAGATAGAATATAAGTATTTAATTCTTTTGTTCTAATAGGATTCGGGGTTGGAGAGAGTTGATAGTCGATTATTTTAACCTTTTCTCTCCATATTAAACCTAGTTTTCGGTCATTACCCTTTACAAAACTAAGTCTCAATACTTTCCATGGTATGACTAAATAAAGAATAGTAGCGAAACTTGCACTGATACCGCAAAAAATAATCATCCATTCGACGGTGGTCATAATCAATATCCTTATTAATACCACTTAATAGTAAAGTTAGTGCGCAAATTAAATACGTCAATAGAATAGGTGTTTTAATTCTTTTGTATAAGCGATACGTATTAATTATAGTTAGTTACTGTTTGGTTATTGCGATTGAAAGTGCAGTGATGCCAAGCAATGCTAATCCTGAGAATAACAAAAAACCACTATTACATAATGGTGACAGCGTTTGAGGATAGTTGACCAAATGTGGAAACTCAGAAATAGGGAAAAGAGTTGAAATCATGTGAAAATCTCCTGTGAGGTGTGGAGAGGAGATTAATTGATTTGTACTCAGGGGGATATTTTGTTAAGTGAGGTATCAAGGATTGATACTAATCGTTTAATTTCTTAGTTCATAGAAAGTCAAAAGCTTAACTTGTGTGAATGAAGGCAGCCAGTATTGAAAAAAGTTGTCATCTAAAACGCGATGGTATGAACTTATGCTTTTGCAAATGAGGCTTTAGAGGAAAGGAGAATCTTGGTGATGTTGTCAGTACTGTTAAGGTGAAAAGTATTAGGAAGTTTTTCTGAGAGGTAAATCAGGTAGTGTGTCAGCGGAAAATTCTGACAACGTTTAGTCTACGATTAAAATCGCACTAGTTAAGTAAATTTAGGTATTTGAAACAACTGCAGGTCTGAAAATCAGACATTTGGCGATGGTGCCCGGGGTCGGACTCGAACCGACACACCCGCAAAGGCGGGGGATTTTGAATCCCCTGCGTCTACCAATTTCGCCACCCGGGCTAAACGTGCGGCGCAGTATAGCAAACCTATTGCGAAGGTCAATGCTTTTAAACTAAGGCAAGACAGGAAAAGTGAATTAAATCAGTTGCCTGTTTAGAATTTAAACAGTGCTGTACGTCGAGTGTCTTGATAAAGTTAATGTCTCAAAAAACTATTTCCGTTAAAATGGCCGTTTTTTGCGGTTTAATTGAATAGTATGCGCGTTAAAGATTTCAGTTTTGAATTACCTGCAGAACAGATTGCCCGTTACCCGACTGACCAGCGTTCTGCAAGCCGCCTCATGGTGCTTGATGGTAACTCTGGTTCGCTAGAGCATAAGTCATTCATTGACATTGTTGACTATATGCAGCCTGGAGACTTACTTGTACTGAATGATACAAAAGTCATCCCTGCAAGGCTTTATGGTACCAAAGCCTCGGGGGGGAAGGTTGAGGTATTAGTTGAGCGTATTCTGGACGACCAGCATTCAGTGTTAGCCCATGTGCGTGCAAGTAAGGCACCGAAACCAGGAACACGACTCTGTTTTGATGAAGGTATACAAGCCGAAATGGAGCGTAGGGAAGGCGATCTTTTTTTACTCCGTTTTTTAGGAGATCTGTCAGTATTAGCTCTGTTGGATAAGATTGGGCATATTCCACTACCACCTTATATTGATCGTGATGATGCTCAAATTGATCGAGAGCGTTATCAAACAGTATATAGTCGAGCTGCTGGAGCAGTGGCAGCCCCAACGGCTGGTTTGCACTTCGAGCAGACACTATTCGACAAATTAGCGGCCAAGGGGGTTGAAAAAGCCTTCGTTACCCTTCATGTAGGAGCAGGGACATTTCAACCTGTTAGAGTTGAAACCATTGCTGAGCATAAAATGCACAGTGAGTACCTTGAGGTTAGCCAAACTGTTTGTGACCAAATAGCTACAACGAAAGCCCGTGGTGGTCGAGTGATAGCGGTGGGTACTACAACAGTAAGGTCGTTAGAAACTGCAGCGCGTTCAGGTCATATTCAACCCTATCAAGGGGAAACTGATATCTTTATTTTTCCTGGCTATCAGTTTCAGTGTGTTGACCTAATGATTACCAACTTTCATCTGCCAGAATCAACACTGCTGATGTTAGTATCCGCATTTGCAGGCTATGAGCATATCATGCAAGCCTATCAAATAGCGGTAGCAGAGCATTATCGTTTTTTTAGCTACGGTGATGCTATGCTGTTAATCCGCAGAAATGCGTAAACTGTTGACTTTATTGGTTACAAATTAGCAATTATATGAGTAGATCTGAATGCTTTATGCGCTTTGAGATGCTGACAACAGATGGTCAGGCTCGACGTGCTCGTTTGGTTTTTCCAAGAGGTGTGGTAGAAACGCCAGCTTTTATGCCAGTCGGAACATATGGCACTGTAAAAGGTATGCTACCGAAGGATATTGAGTCTATAGGTGCTCAAATTATTCTGGGCAATACGTTTCACTTGATGCTTAGGCCTGGTACAGAAATTATTAGTAAGCATGGCGATTTACATGACTTTAATGGCTGGAATAAACCTATTTTAACCGACTCTGGAGGTTTTCAGGTATTTAGCCTGGGGGAAATGCGTAAGATCACGGAGGAAGGAGTCTCATTTCGCTCACCTGTCGATGGTGCTAAGGTGTTTTTGAGTCCAGAACGTTCCATGGAAGTTCAGCGTGCTTTAGGCTCTGACATTGTTATGATCTTTGATGAGTGCACGCCTTACCCCGCGACAGAAGCTGAAGCCAAAAAGTCCATGGAAATGTCCCTCCGCTGGGCTAAGCGAAGCCGAGAAGCCCATGGTGATAGTCCAAGTGCGCTGTTTGGTATCATTCAGGGTGGGATGTATCAAAACCTACGTGAGCAGTCATTGGCAGGATTAACATCAATTGACTTTGATGGTTATGCGATTGGTGGATTATCCGTTGGTGAACCTAAAAACGAGATGTTTCGTGTATTAGAAGGTATAACACCATTGATGCCTGAGGACAAACCACGTTACCTGATGGGAGTGGGTACACCAGAAGATTTGGTTGAGGGTGTTCGTCGAGGTGTTGATATGTTTGACTGTGTCATGCCTACTCGAAATGCGAGAAATGGACACTTATTTACAGCGGCAGGTGTTGTAAAAATTAGAAATGCAGTACATAAACATGATACGGGTCCTTTAGATGAAACCTGTGATTGCTATACCTGTCAGAACTTCAGTCGAGCGTATCTACACCACTTAGATAAGTGCGGTGAAATTCTTAGTTCGCAATTGAATACGATCCATAATTTACGTTACTACCAGCGAGTAATGGCCGGTTTGCGTGAAGCTATAGAAGCCGGTAAATTGAACGATTTTGTGACAGCATTTTATCATGCACGTGGCATGGATGTTCCTCCACTCGAAACTGAGTAATTGCTCAGTTTTGGTATGATTTAGCTGATTTTTTAGGTTTTGACATAGTGAATGTTGAGGAGTTTATTGCATGAGTTTGTTTATTGAACAAGCATTTGCAGATGCTGCAGCGGGTCAGCCTGCTGGTGGTAGTTGGATGACAACGTTGATGATGGTTGGTTTTTTCGCCATCTTTTATTTTCTTTTAATCAGACCACAACAGAAAAAAGCGAAAGAACATAAGCAAATGTTGTCTCAACTTCAGAAAGGAGATGAGGTGGTAACAAATGGTGGCATAATTGGCAAAATCACCAAAGTGTCTGATGAATTTATCACACTACAAGTTAATGATAATACCCAGCTTAATTTCCAAAAGGCTGCAATTGTGGCTAGCTTGCCTAAAGGTACTATCAAAGCCATTTAATCATCACTCGTCAGGGCTTGTATAATAACTGATTAGTGTTGTGTGCCCTGACATGTTTGCTAACCAAAAGGAACAGGGCACAGCCATGCTCAATAAGTACCCACTGTGGAAGTACTTGCTTATTGTGTTTGTTATTGTGGTAGGCGGTATTTATGCATTACCAAATTTATATCCCGCTGATCCAGCCATACAAATTCGTAGCAATAGCCGCTCAGTAACTGTAAATGAACAGTTAGTTGAGCGTACCAAGAAAATTCTTGAAGAAGCAAAAATCCCCTTCAAAGCAGTTGAACTAGGAGACAACAATTTACTTATTCGTCTGACTGAAATGGATAATCAGGCGATGGCCAAATCCTATCTCCATGACCAATTAGGTTTGGACTATATTGTTGCTTTAAACTTAGCCCCCACAACCCCTGAATGGCTTTCATCTCTTGGTGCAGAGCCCATGAAGCTGGGGTTGGATTTAAGTGGTGGTGTTCACTTCTTACTTGAAGTAGATATGAATAAAGCGGTGGAGTCTCGCTTAAAAGTACTGGATAGTGAAATACGCACCATGTTGCGTAAAGAAGGTATTCGCTATCGCAATGCGCCTATCTTGAATGACAAAACACATCAATTAGCATTTCGTTCAGCCGCTGACCGTGATAAAGCTGAGCGAATGGTCAAAGCAGAACATAATGAGCTGACCACTCGTGTAATTGATGACGGTGATAAGTATCTACTGGCTTACAATTTTGCTGAAGCTCGGTTAATGGAGATCGAAGACTACGCAATAAAGCAAAACCTGACATCTCTTCGTAATAGGGTCAATGAGCTAGGGGTATCTGAACCATTAGTTCAGCGACAAGGTAGAAATAGAATTGTTGTTGAGTTACCAGGTGTTCAAGATACGGCTCAAGCAAAAAATATTATTGGAAAAACGGCAAATCTTGAATTTCGTATGGAAGCGAAAGCTGACTCAACGGCGACTGAGCAGTTTCGATTTAGAGATGATAAAAATCCACCTGCTAATGTAGAGCGCGAAGTTATTTTAACCGGTGATCTGGTTTCTGATGCATCTGCCAGTTTTGATGAAAATGGCCGGCCACAAGTCAATATTACCTTAAATGGTAATGGTGGTGATCTGATGAACCGGGCAACGCGCTATAATATTGGGCGCCGAATGGCGGTTGTCTTTATTGAGCAGAAGCCACTTCCACCCAAGGAAGTGACAAAAGTTGTAAATGGCAAGGAAGTGACTGAGATTAAGCAGTCTTTCCGGGAAGAAAAACACATTATAAGTTTGGCAACAGTGCAAAGTGCGCTTAATACGCAGTTCCGAATTACGGGCTTAGATAGTGTTGCCGAGTCTTCTGAGTTAGCGCTGCTACTTCGGGCGGGTGCACTAGCCGCCCCCATGTACTTTGTTGAAGAACGTACAATTGGCCCAAGCTTGGGAAAAGCTAATATTGAAATGGGCTTCCAGTCTGTTGCGGTTGGATTTGCACTAGTACTAGTCTTTATGCTGGTGTACTACAAAGTGTTTGGTGTATTTGCCAATATTGCTCTGACGTTTAACCTTGTACTGCTTGTCGCAGTATTATCGATGTTTTCAGCCACACTTACACTACCTGGTATAGCTGGAATTGTGTTGACGGTGGGGATGGCTGTAGATGCTAATGTGCTTATTTTCTCAAGGATTAAGGAGGAGATGCTACAAGGGCTTTCACCTCAGCAAGCGATCCATGAAGGCTATAACCGGGCATTTGTGGCAATCCTCGATGCAAATATCACCACATTTATTGTAGCCATTATTTTACTCTCTGTTGGTACGGGGCCTGTACAGGGCTTTGCAGTGACGTTGGCGATAGGGATTGTGACCTCGCTATTTACGGCAGTTTTCTTTTCGCGTGCGATGGTTAATTTGTTCCTTGGTGGTAAGCCGTTGCAAAAACTATGGATTTAATCAGCCAGCATGAGGATAACGACTATGAACAATGAACGTGTCATTCAGTTTATGAATGCTCGGGTGTTGGCGATTATATTTTCGTTAGCACTAATAATTGGTTCAATTGGCTCACTGATTGTAAATAACCTGCAGTATGGTTTGGATTTTACGGGTGGAACACTGATTGAGCTGGGTTATGATAAACCTGTTCGTCTTGATGATATTCGTGAGCAATTAAAGGCTGCGGGTTATGATCAGGCAACGGTACAGGAGTATGGATCTGCGACGGATATCTTAGTTCGTTTACCAGGAGATAATCCCAAGCAAGGTGACAAAGTGGCTGAAGTTTTATCAAAGGCTTCTGCTGGATCCGTTGAGTTACACCGTGTAGAGTTTGTTGGGCCGCAAGTGGGTGAAGAGCTACGAGAAAAAGGTGGGCTCGCGATGCTGTTAGCTTTAGCGGTAGTGCTGGTCTATATTGCTTTGCGCTTTCAGTTAAAGTTTGCTCTGGGTGCGGTATTGGCGCTGATTCACGATGTGATTATCACTTTGGGCTTTTTTGCAGTGACAGGCATCACCTTTGATTTAACAGTACTTGCGGCTATTTTGGCCGTCATTGGTTACTCGCTGAATGATACGATTGTGGTCTCTGATCGAATCCGCGAAAACTTTCGTATTATGCACTCTGCAACACCCGTTGAAGTCATTAATCATTCATTGACTCAAACCCTTGGTAGAACATTGATTACTTCTATTACAACACTTTTAGTGTTAATTGCATTAGCGTTATTTGCTGGTGAATCACTACAAAGCTTTTCACTTGCACTGATTGTTGGGGTAGTCATTGGTACATACTCTTCAATTTATGTTGCTGCTAATGTGTTGATAGCAATGAAAGTCAGTAGGGAAGATTTATTGCCTCCAGAAAAGGAAGAAGTGGTTGATGATATGCCTTAATATTGATTAACAGGATCTTCAGTGTTCTTTTTAGAAAAAGCGGCGATTGCCGCTTTTTTTTAACATAAAATAAGACAGGTAATGTCCAGTAAGTGGAGTTTATTATGAAAACTATGCTAATAACAGGTGCTAGCAGAGGATTGGGTTTAGAGTTGGTAAAGCAGTATGCCAGTGATAATTGGCAGGTTATTGCTTGTTGTCGTCAACCTGAAAGTGCTGATGAATTAAAAACATTAGCAGAGCAGTACCCAAGTATTAGCATTGAACAAGTTGATATTCTTCAAGAGGAAGGTGTTCAGGCTCTAGCTGAAAAGTATAAGCAGCAGACTATTGATTTACTTTTTATGAATGCAGGTGCATATGGACCTAAGGGATATCAATTTAATGATATATCTGCAGAAGAATGGCTCAGTGTATTACACGTAAACAGTGTAGCACCTTTTATTTTTATTAAATATTTTCTTGACCAGATTAAGCAAAGTGAGCTGAAACAAATTGCAGTGATGAGTAGTAAAATGGGTAGTATTGCTGATAATAGCAGTGGTGGTAGTTATATTTATCGTAGTTCAAAAGCAGCACTAAATGCAGCAGCAAAAAGTTTAGCGATTGATCTTGCGGCTGATAATATTAAGGTTGCTATTATACACCCAGGTTGGGTAAAAACACGGATGGGTGGGCCAAATGCACTCATAGATACACCAACATCTATTAACGGTATTAAGCAAGTGTTGGATAATAATACGTTGGAAAAATCGGGCAATTTTGTCGCTTACGATGGTCAATTAATTCCCTGGTAAAAAGTTAGGCGTCAGCTTTTATCATGAAGAAAAAAGCTGACAGCAAAGCCTAAAAATTATTCGTAAAAGGTATTACGAAAAGTATTTACGCTTTTTTCATATCGGGTGTCAGGAAAGGGTGAATTAATTGTAGGAGTGACTTAAAGCACTTTGGATTACCACATGCTACCTGACCACTTTCAAAGTAGCTATGAGAGCCGCTAAAGTCACCGATCAATCCACCTGACTCAAGGATTAATAAAATACCTGCAGCCATGTCATATTGGTTAAGACCATACTCCCAAAATCCATCAAGCCGCCCAGCTGCAACATACGCTAGGTCAAGAGCTGCAGCACCACCACGACGAATGCCTGCTGTTTTTTCAGCAATACTTTTCATCATGCCAAAATAGGCTTCTGCGTGTTTCATTTGGTCTTGACGGAAGGGAATACCTGTACCAATTAAGGCATCATGCATTTGTTTTCTATTACTTACTCTTATGCGATGGCCATTGAGTTGAGCGCCTTTTCCTCGTGAAGCGGTAAATTCCTCTCCACGGATTGGGTCAAGTACGACAGCATGTTCTATACGGCCTTTGTATTGGCAGGCAATGGATACTGCAAAGTGTGGAATACCATGTATAAAGTTACTGGTTCCATCAAGTGGATCGATAATCCAAAGATAATCTTTGCCACTGTCTTTACCTTCCCTATGACCAGACTCTTCACCAAAAATACTATGGTCAGGGTAAGCTTTGCGCAGTGTTTTGATGATGGTTCGTTCTGCAGCTGTGTCAATTTGAGTAACAAAATCGTGTGGAGCTTTTTCACTCACTTCCAGGAGGTCTAATTGTTCATAGCCACGGAGTATGACTTCTCCTGCGCTTCTAGCTGCACGCAGGGCAATGTTGAGCATAGGTTGCATAGCGACTCATCTACCTGAGGTTTTAAAGAACATAAGACGCTAACTATATCAAATACTTTGCAGTTCAATAAGCCGCATGATTACTTATTTTTTCTTTGAAGCTTAGGTTATTTAGAAGAAGGAGATTTTTGGCCTTAGCTTTTGATATGAAACTTACATAGTGCCTTATCAAGGGTTTTGTTACACTAGAAGTCACTATCCACCTTGGTATGCAACATTGCTTTAAGTACTAACTAAAAGCAATATTGCATGAAACTGTTTAGAAAATACCTTTATAAATACCTGCTTAGTAGACTGTGTAAGCTAAGTAAAGGTACTAAATATTTGTATCATCAATTGAGGTCAGTTAGGTCGGTGTTAGAACACATTCGTATTGTTTTAGTAAATACTTCCCATCCAGGAAATATCGGTGCTGTAGCTCGCGCAATGAAAACCATGGGATTAACAAAGCTGATGCTTGTTTCTCCTGATGAGTTTCCTCACCCCTATGCTACCAGTCGGGCTGCTGGTGCAGATGATATTTTACAGCAGGCAACAGTGGTGGCGTCATTAGCTGAGGCTGTGGCTGATTGCCAACTGGTGATTGGAACCAGTGCGCGGCAACGTAAAGTACCCTGGCCTTTGGTAAATCCTCGGGAATGCGTTCAACAGCTTTTAACTGAAGCTCAGCAGGGAGAAGTTGCACTGATATTTGGCCGAGAAGAACATGGTCTGACAAATGATGAGCTGGCCTTGTGCCAGCTACATGTCCATATTCCCGCCAATGAAACATACAGTTCGCTTAATCTTGGTGCTGCAGTCCAAGTGATGACTTATGAAATTAGAATGCAAGCGTTGCAGGCCAGTCAAAGCCCGTCAATCGAGCCTCTTTCTGGCCATGATGCACCATTAGCCACTAGTGCAGAGTTAGAGCATTTGTATCAGCATCTTGAGCAAACACTGCAAGAAATAAATTTCCTCAAAAGTGCTTCTGCACACTCAATGATGACTAAACTTCGACGAATATATCAACGTGCTCGTTTAGAGCAGCAAGAAGTTCAAATTTTGCGTGGTATTTTGAGCCAGACACAGAATAAGACTAAAAATAAATAACTTTGCTCAATGCTGGCGGCTAAAACAACGATGAAGCTTTAACGCTACAAAGACTAAAGCCAGTAGTGACTACACAATCATTTTTTACAGGAGTGGTTATGTTTGAACGGGTCAAAGAGGATATTGCCAGCGTTTTTCATCGCGACCCTGCTGCTCGTAATGCTTTTGAGGTGTTGACTAATTACCCTGGTGTACATGCGGTATTACTGCATCGATTAAGTCATAAATTATGGGTTAAGGGTTTTAAATGGCTAGCGCGATTTATTTCTAACTTTGGGCGGTGGATGACAGGCATTGAAATTCACCCTGCGGCTAAGATTGGCCGCCGCTTTTTTATCGACCACGGGATGGGTGTTGTTGTCGGTGAGACAGCTGAAATTGGTGATGATGTTACGCTTTATCAAGGCGTAACACTTGGTGGTACGACCTGGAATAAAGGTAAGCGTCACCCGACACTGGGTAATGGTGTAGTAGTAGGTGCTGGCGCCAAGATTTTGGGCCCTTTTACTGTGGGTGATAATGCTAAGGTTGGTTCAAACGCGGTTGTAACTAAGGAAGTACCAGATGGTGCAACAGTTGTTGGTATACCAGGTAGAATTATTAAGCATGCAGAAATGTCTGAAGAAGATGCAAAACGGCAGGCAATGGCTAACAAAATGGGATTTGATGCTTACGGTGTAGCAGATATGCCTGATCCAGTAGCAAAAGCCATGACAGGTATTTTGGATCATATGCTGGCGGTTGATGATAAAATTGTTGTCATGTGTAAAGCACTGAAAGAACTGGGTGTAGACTATTGTGATAACAATTTGCCGACATTAAAAGAAGAAGACTTTGAATGTGTCAGTGAGCACCCTGTTGAGGCTCATGAATCTGAGGTGAAGGCTTCTTGTAAAGAGCAAGCCACCCATGAAGAAAAGATTAAAGAAATGAATGAAAGTTAAGAATTGCAGTAGACTGTTAAACTGCATACTTGACTAATTTATAGGGTTATATACTTGATCAATTTACTTGGTTAAAGCATAATACGTCGCAAGACTTTGTAATGAACTGCAGCATAAAAAGAGACTGATATTATGCGTTTAACCACCAAAGGGCGCTATGCCGTAACGGCAATGCTCGATCTAGCGCTGCATGCTGAAAAAGGCCCTGTTGCATTAGCGGATATTTCTGAGCGTCAGGGTATTTCTCTTTCTTATCTTGAACAGCTATTTGCTAAATTACGTCGTTGCCAGCTTGTGAGTAGTGTTCGTGGGCCTGGAGGCGGTTATCGTCTCAGTCGTGAAAGTTCAGGGATTTATGTCGCAGAAGTTATTGATGCTGTTAATGAAACAGTTGATGCGACTCGGTGCCATGGTAGTAATGATTGTCAGCGGGGCGATATTTGCCTTACTCATCACTTGTGGTGCGATTTAAGTAACCAAATTCATTCCTTTTTAAGTAATATCAGTCTCGCAGATTTGGTGGCGCGCCGTGAAGTACGCTTTGTAGCTTCACGTCAGGATGAAAAACAACAAATAAAACAAGATCATCCTTCACTAGATCCTTCGCAAGATGAGCGCATTAATACGTCACAGATTATATAATTTGCCTGATTGAATAGATTAGCCTTTTGTTGGAGTTGTTAACCTCATGAAGCTTCCGATTTACTTTGACTATGCAGCCACCACCCCTGCAGATCCTCGTGTTGCCCAAAAAATGGCTGACTATTTAACAGTGGATGGTGTGTTTGGCAATCCAGCTTCCCGATCACATGCCTTTGGTTGGAAAGCGGAAGAGGCTGTGGAGTTGGCGCGAAAGCAAGTAGCGGAGCTGGTTAACTGTGATCCTCGTGAAATTGTTTGGACTTCTGGTGCTACAGAAGCTGATAACTTAGCTATCAAAGGTGTTGCACACTTTTATAGCAAGAAAGGCAAGCACATTATTACTTCTCGTATAGAGCATAAAGCAGTTCTTGATCCTTGCCGTCAGCTAGAGCGTGAAGGGTTTGAAGTGACTTATCTGGACCCTGATAAAGACGGCATTATTCACCCTGAAACTGTAGCAGACGCCATTCGTGAAGACACAATTTTAGTCTCCATTATGCATGTCAATAACGAGATTGGTGTGATTAATGATATAGCGGAGATTGGTGAAATTACGCGTAGTAAAAATATTATTTTCCATGTGGATGCAGCCCAAAGTACTGGCAAAGTGGCCATTGACCTGGAAAAAATGAAGGTCGATTTAATGTCTTTTTCTGGACATAAAACTTATGGTCCAAAAGGTATTGGTGCGTTATATGTGCGCCGTAAACCAAGAGTGCGTTTGGAAGCTCTGATTCATGGCGGAGGTCATGAGCGTGGCATGCGTTCAGGTACTTTACCCACCCATCAAATTGTCGGTATGGGTGAAGCCTTTCGAATTGCTAAAGAAGAAATGGCAACTGAACAGGCTAGCTTGCTAAAGCTACGTAACCGCTTCTGGGATCAAATTAAGGACATGGAAGAAATATATGTCAATGGTAGCTTTGAGCAGCGCGTTGCCAGTAACCTCAATGTAAGTTTTAACTTTGTTGAAGGTGAGTCGTTAATTATGGCGCTGAAAGACCTGGCAGTCTCTTCTGGTTCTGCATGTACTTCTGCCAGTCTTGAGCCATCTTATGTATTGAGAGCACTAGGTCTGTCTGACGAATTGGCACATAGCTCTATTCGCTTCAGTTTTGGCCGCTTTACAACCGAAGAAGAAATAGATTATGCCGCTCAGAAAGTGCGTACAGCCGTGGATAAGTTAAGAGAGCTATCGCCTTTATGGGATATGTATAAAGAGGGTGTTGACCTAAGTAAGGTTGAATGGGTTGCCCACTAATAATTTTGCCTGATTTCGTGCTGAGGAGTTAACCAAATGGCTTACAGTGATAAAGTCATAGACCATTACGAAAACCCCCGTAATGTGGGAAAAATGGATATCGCAGACCCTGCAGTAGGTACGGGCATGGTGGGCGCACCAGCATGTGGTGACGTCATGCGTTTGCAGATTAAAGTGAATGGTCAAGGGGTGATTGAAGATGCCAAATTTAAAACCTATGGTTGTGGCTCTGCAATTGCCTCAAGCTCGCTAGCGACTGAGTGGATGAAAGGTAAGACGTTGGATGAAGCTGCACAGATTAAGAATGCCACCATTGCTGAAGAGTTGGCACTACCTCCTGTAAAAATACACTGTTCTGTGTTGGCGGAAGATGCGATTAAAGCCGCTATTCAGGACTATAAAAGCAAGCAATCGCCTGAGTCTGACATTACTAACAACACTGCTGCTGGCTAAACGCTACTGACAGTTGGAGCGAACGATGCTGTAAAGTGCTTACCTTTACAGCATTATTGCTATTAGAGGAGTCATTTATGGCAATCACAATGACCACTGCAGCCGTCAACCATATCAGTCAACAGATGGCAAATCGTGGTAAGGGTGATGGTATTCGCTTAGGGGTCAAAACGACAGGTTGTTCAGGATTAGCTTATGTGCTGGAGTTTGTCGATGATGCAGCGCCAGAGGATAAGCTCTATGAGCAGGATGGTGTTAAGCTCTACGTTGATCCAAAAAGCTTAGTTTACCTGGATGGTACCGAACTCGACTTTGTCAAAGAAGGGTTAAATGAAGGGTTCAAGTTTAACAACCCAAACGTTAAAGGTGAATGTGGTTGTGGTGAAAGCTTTTCAATTTAACTAGGTAGTAAAGAGATCCTCGAATGCTTGAGCTAAAGCAGAATTACTTTGAGCTGTTTGCGCTTGCGCCAAGCTTTGCTATCAATAAAGCAAATCTTGCAGAAAAATATCGAGCGTTACAGCGATCATTCCATCCTGATAATTTTGCCGCTGAATCTCAGCAGCAACAACGTTTAGCCGTCCAGTGTACAGCTCATATCAATCAAGCCTATCAATCACTGCGCTCTGATTTACTTCGTGCAGAGTATTTACTGAAGTTACAGGGTGTAGATCCTCAGTTGGATAGCACAACAGTATTTGATAGTGAGTTTTTGATGGAGCAAATGGCGCTACGTGAAGCGCTGGAAGAAGTACGCTCTGCTATAGATACTGAAGTAGCTCTTCAAGAGTTGCAGACAACTGTTGATGAGCGATTGAAAGATCTGTTTCAAGCCTTTTCAAATCTTTGGGATCAAAAAGATCCTACAGCACTTGAGCAAGCGGCTGTTATCGTCCAGAAATTATACTTTTTGACAAAATTACAGCAACAGGTCACTGAGCTTGAAGCAGAGCTTTTAGACGATTTTTAACCCAAATAAGTTAAACGATTAAAGATGGCGTTGTTACAAATATCCGAACCAGGCCAAAGTCCTAAGCCGCATCAAAGAAAGCTGGCAGTAGGCATTGATTTAGGCACAACCAACTCATTGGTAGCGGCTGTTCGCAGTGGTTCGCCAAAGACCCTTGCAGACGAACAAGGTCATCATATATTACCTTCAGTGGTGCATTACCAGACAGGCGGGGTTCGAGTAGGGCTTGAAGCCAAACAGCAAGCAGCAGATGATCCTGAAAATACCATTATTTCAGTGAAACGAATGATGGGGCGTGGTCTCCAAGATATTCAGCAGCAAGGTAACTATTGTCCCTACCAGTTCGTTGATAATGGCGGCATGCCTAACTTGCTAACACGCGCCGGTGAAGTTAATCCTGTTCAGGTATCTGCTGAAATCTTAAAAGTACTTGTTGCCCGAGGAAAGGAAAGTCTTGGGGGGGACTTAGTGGGTGCTGTTATTACTGTACCCGCCTACTTTGATGATGCTCAACGTCAAGCGACTAAGGATGCAGCACGCCTTGCAGGTATCCATGTGTTGAGATTGTTAAATGAGCCAACAGCAGCAGCCGTTGCTTATGGCTTAGATCAGCGCCAGGAAGGTGTTATTGCTGTTTATGACTTAGGCGGAGGAACGTTTGATATCTCCATTTTGCGTCTGTCAAAAGGCGTCTTTGAAGTATTAGCGACAGGTGGGGACTCGGCATTAGGTGGCGATGATTTTGACCACAGTATTGCTGAGTGGATTATGCAGCAGGCTGGACTGAGTGCTGAAACGCTTTCAACTTCAGAGCAGCGCTCTCTCCTTTCAACAGCATGTAAAGCTAAAGAAGCACTGACGGAGAGTAATGAAGTTGAGGTTCATTTCCTTAATTGGTCAGGCACGTTGCTGCGCATAGTATGTGATGACTTATTTCAGCCTCTGATTCAAAAAACGATACGTGCTGTTAGGCGAGCACTTCGGGATGCTGACATAAAAGTTGATGAAGTTAATGAAGTGGTCATGGTCGGAGGCTCAACACGAGTGCCAGCCGTTCGACAGGCCGTTTCTTCTTTACTGAATAGAGAGCCTTTAATTTCCATTGACCCTGATCGTGTTGTTGCCTTAGGGGCGGCCATCCAAGCGGATGTGCTGGCAGGTAACAAGCGTTCTGACGATATGCTGTTACTTGATGTAATTCCTTTGTCGTTGGGGTTAGAGACGATGGGGGGCTTGATGGAAAAAGTTATTCATCGAAATACCACTATCCCAATCGCGAGAGCACAAGAATTTACCACCTATAAAGATGGTCAAACGGCGATGTCTATTCATGTTCTGCAAGGGGAACGGGAACTGGTAGAACATAACCGCTCTTTGGCTCGCTTTGTTTTATCTGGTATACCTCCTATGGCTGCGGGTGCTGCTAAGGTGCGGGTAACCTATCAGGTAGATGCTGATGGTTTGTTGAGTGTCAATGCCCAAGAGTTAAGTTCGGGAATTGAAAGTACCATTGAAGTTAAACCATCTTATGGCCTTTCTGATCAGTTAATTTCAACTATGTTGCAAGATTCTTATCTGCATGCCCAGGATGATGCGGACCAGCGTAATCTGAAAGAGCAGCAAGTAGAAGCTGAAAGACTGCTGGAAGCGATTACATCCGCGCTGGCTGAAGATGGGCAGCTATTAAATGCTGAAGAACGTCAGCATGTCGATCATGAAGTTGCTCAATTGCGGCAATTAGCTCAAGGAGAAAATGCTGAAGCTATTAAGCAGTCTATTGAACAAACCGCCAAAATAACGGATGAGTTTGCTGCACGTAGAATGAACGCCGCTGTCAGTAAAGCCTTGTCAGGCCACTCGATTGCAGATTTTGATACTGAGGAACAACATTAATGCCACAAATAGTTTTTTTACCTCATGATGAGCTATGCCCTGAGGGTGCTGTTGTTGAAGCAGAAGCTGGTGAGTCTATATGTGATGTGGCATTACGACATGATATTGAAATAGAACATGCCTGTGAAAAATCCTGTGCATGTACTACCTGTCATGTCGTTGTTCGCGAAGGTTACTATTCTATGGAGCCTGCGGATGATCTGGAAGAAGATATGCTGGATAAAGCGTGGGGATTGGAGTCTGAATCTCGTTTAAGCTGTCAAGCAGTGGTTGGTGATTCGGATCTTGTCGTAGAAATTCCTAAGTATACAGTTAACCAGGTTTCTGAAAGACACTAGTGACTTTTACCTGTACAAAATTAAGCCTGGTTGTATGTTGTAAAAGGCTGATCGCTCTCTTACTTTCGAGGTGAATGATAGATGAGTTTATGCTGGACTGATGTAAATGATATTGCTATTGAACTGGCAGAGCAGCATCAAGATGTCGATCCGCGTTACGTGAACTTTGTAGACTTGCGCAATTGGGTGATGGCGCTTCCAGACTTTGATGATGACTCTCATCGTTGCGGCGAAAAAATTTTAGAAGCAATCCAAGCGGCTTGGATTGAAGAAGCTGATTGATTAACGGACGCTTCATCTGCCAAAAGGCTGTTATTTTACTAGAACCTGCGTATAATCCGCGGGTTTTGTGTATTATACCCACTGCCAATGAAGTTAGTTTAATGGTGGGTATAGGGCATTGTTCAATCACCCATTTGCCATTAACTGTTACGGTTTTGTGGAGAAAAACATGTCAGTAGAACGTACTCTTTCAATTATTAAGCCCGATGCTGTTTCTAAAAATGTCATTGGTAAAATTTTCAGCCGTTTTGAAGAAGCTGGCCTGAAAATTGTTGCAACTAAAATGCTTCACCTGTCAAAAGAGCAGGCCGAAGGTTTCTATGCAGAGCACAAAGAACGCCCATTTTTCAACGATCTTGTTGCGTTTATGACTTCTGGTCCAGTTGTTGTTTCTGCTTTAGAAGGCGAGAATGCCATTGTTAAAAACCGTGAGTTGATGGGTGCTACTAACCCTCAAGACGCTGCACCAGGTACAATTCGTGCTGAGTTCGCATCAACTATAGATGAGAATGCAGTACATGGTTCGGATTCTGAAACATCTGCAGCACGTGAAGTAGCTTACTTCTTCAGTGACGACGAAGTATGTCCTCGTACTCGTTAATTTGATTGATGTCCACGTCTGTACGATAGGTAAATTCACGATGAGCGATGCACAAAAAGTTAACCTGTTAGGTTTGCCGCGCCCGATGTTAGAGGCGTATTTCGAGTCTATTGGTGAGAAAAAATTTCGTGCAACTCAGGTTATGAAGTGGATTTACCACTATGGCGTGGACGACTTTGAACAGATGACTAACCTGGGCAAAGGGTTAAGAGCAAAACTGAGCCAGTGTGCTGAAATCAAAGGCCCTAAAGTTGTTAGCTGTGATTATTCTGCTGATGGTACACGTAAATGGATTGTTGAAGTTGCCAGTGGCAGCTGTGTGGAAACTGTATTTATACCTGAAAGTGGGCGTGGAACGCTTTGTGTGTCTTCTCAAGCAGGTTGTGCGCTGGATTGTAGTTTTTGCTCAACGGGTAAGCAGGGGTTTAACTCTGACTTAACGGCAGCAGAAATTATTGGTCAAGTATGGATTGCTGCTAAATCATTTAATAATGTCCCACATAAACAAGACCGAAGTATTACTAATGTGGTTATGATGGGAATGGGCGAGCCGCTACTGAATTTTGATAATGTGGTGGCGTCGATGAACTTAATGATGGACGACCTTGGCTTTGGTCTTTCAAAGCGACGGGTTACATTAAGTACTTCAGGTGTTGTACCTGCGTTAAAAGAACTGGGTAAATACTCCGATGTATCCTTAGCGCTATCTTTGCATGCGCCCAATAATGCTTTGCGAAACGAGCTAGTACCCATTAATAAACGCTATCCATTAGAGGTTTTATTACCTGCCTGTCAGGAATATATGAATGGCTTGGCAGATAAACGACGGATTACTATCGAGTACACACTGATTAAAGATGTTAACGACCAGCAACACCATGCTGAAGAGCTCATTACGCTTTTAAAAGATATTCCTTGTAAAATAAATTTAATCCCTTTCAACCCGTTTTCTTTATCCTCCTATCAACGGCCCAGCAATAATGCGATTCGTCGTTTTCAAGAGGTTTTGTTGGCTGCGGGCTATAATACGACAGTACGTAAAACGCGCGGTGATGATATTGATGCTGCATGTGGTCAGCTAGCTGGAATAGTTCAGGACAGGACGCGTCGTAGCCAACGTTATCTTCATCAAGCTCAGTTAATTAACACGAAACAGTTGCCAGTGTGAGATAGATCATAAAAAATAACAATAACAACATGGCAATTGTCTTATTATCTGGGGGATCAAATGAGAAAAGCCAAAGCGTTATTGTTTACTGGGTTATTAGCATGGCAATTAACAGGGTGTGTCAGCACTGGTGGTAAAGAGGCTATTGACCGTGAAAAAGCGGCTGAGAGTTACGTGAATTTAGGTATTGCCTATTTGCGTCAGGGTGATATCGAAAATGCGCGAGCAAAGCTAGAGCGTGCTTTAAAATATGACAGTGACTCTGTTAGGGCGTTGAGTGTTTTAGCACTAACTTACCATCAAGATGGTGAAGTAGAATTGGCCGAAAAGTATTTTCGAAAAGCCTTGTGGGAAGATCGGGATGATGCTGAAACCAATAACAACTATGCCGCTTTTTTGTATGATATAGAACGTTACCAAGAGGCTGCAGAATATTTCCAAAAAGCAGCTAATAATATTGATTACACTGAGCGGAGCCGTAGCTTTGAAAACTTGGGTTTAACCCAGTTGCAGCTTAAAGATAAAGAAGGAGCTGAAGCGAGCTTTCGCCGGGCATTACGGTTAAACAAAGAGTTATCTCGTTCACATCTGGAGTTGTCAAACCTGCTATATGAGCAGTCCAACTATAGTGAAGCACGAGAGCATTATAAGGCATTTACTCAACTTGCCTCACAAGATGCACGTTCACTGCTAATAGGGATACAAATAGCCAAGGCTTTCAATGATAATGACCGTATGGCCAGTTATGGTTTACAACTGCGGAAAATGTATCCTGGTTCTCCTGAACTAAAGCAGTATCAAGGTATGATGGCGAATGAAAAACCTTAAGAAAGAAGAAATTGTTTCCACTCAAGAGCAAGCCGTCTTAACACCTGGCGCTTTATTGCGCCAGGCTCGCCTCGAACAAGGTTTAGCTCAAGAAGTTATTGCCAATCAACTGAAAATATCAGTCAGTTATGTAGATGCGATTGAGCAGGATGACTTTGAGCAACTACCTGGATTAACCTTTGCGCGAGGTTATGTCTGTAACTATGCAAGAAGAGTAGGCTTGAACCGCGATAATGTGGCTAAAGCTTTTGATTCCTACACAGGAAAAAAACCAGAAGCCCACTGTCCAGAACCCGTCCAAAAAGTATCTACCCAAGCAGCTGCTCATACCCCTTTAGTTAAGTGGTTTAGTTACTTAGTCATCATCGTTCTTGTGATTATGACTATCGTTTGGTGGCGATATGACCTGCTAGAACGTCAAAACAGTGATGCATTGGATGCCGATACAGGGGCAGAGCAAATTACGGTTGAGACAGTTGATGGTGAAAATGTTGTTTCTGATTTAATCCCTGACCCTGCAGAAGAAGTCACTACTGATCATGCACTTTCAGCCGAAACGTCTGGAAATGTTGCTGAAGAAGAGCAATCCATTCCAGAGGCATCAGTCACTGCTGAGACTCGTTCACCTCTAGAACAGATTGAAGGACAAAGTCACAGTGAAGATGCCACAGGCGGGCAAACCAGTGACCAGGTGGTGGCTGAAGAAAATGAAACGAGTACTACAGATAACGAGGCGTCAACAGATACCAGTGCTTCATCAGCCGTGGCGGCGGTAAAAAATGAAAATACCCTCGAAGCCGTTTTTAAAAATGAATGTTGGATAGAAGTTCGTGACGCGAAAACTAATAAAATGTTGGCTGCAGGCCTTAAACAGGCAGGTAATTCGCTGAGTGTTTCACATTCAGGCCCTATAAAAATTGTATTAGGTAATGTAAACGCTGTTGAGCAACTGAAATTTAATGATAATAGCGTGAATTTGGAGGGACGTTCACGAGGAAATGTAGCTCACTTTGTACTTGGACAGGACTCAGAATAAATCACTATGCAATTTGAATCTCCTATTAAAAGACGTAAATCCAGGCAGATTATGGTGGGTAATGTACCCGTAGGTGGTGATGCACCCATTTCTGTTCAAAGTATGACGAATACTGAAACCTGTGATGTGGCTGCAACCGTTGGACAAATTAAGCAGCTGGAAGAGGTTGGTGCGGATATTGTCCGTGTTTCTGTACCCTCGATGGAAGCAGCAGAAGCATTTTCGGCGATTCGCCAGCAGGTTAATGTCCCATTAATTGCTGACATTCACTTTGATTACCGTATTGCGCTTAAAGTTGCTGAACATGGCGTTGATTGTTTAAGAATTAATCCCGGTAATATTGGACGAGAAGATCGTGTTCGAGCTGTGGTCGATGCTGCACGTGATCGTAATATACCCATTCGTATTGGCGTGAATGCAGGCTCATTAGAAAAAGAGCTGCAGAAAAAGTATGGAGAGCCAACACCCGCTGCTCTGGTTGAGTCAGCATTACGCCATATTGAAATATTAGACCGATTGGACTTTCAGGACTTTAAAGTCAGTCTTAAGGCTTCAGATGTTTTTACAACAGTTGCAGCTTATCGCTTATTGGCTGAACAGATAGAGCAACCTCTTCACCTAGGCATCACTGAAGCAGGTGCATTTCGCTCTGGCACCGTTAAATCATCCATTGGGCTAGGCATGCTGCTGATGGATGGCATTGGTGACACGCTACGTGTTTCGTTAGCTGCTGATCCAGTGCAAGAAATTAAAGTGGGCTTTGATATTTTAAAAAGTCTAAAGTTGAGAGCAAAAGGGATTAACTTTGTAGCCTGCCCAAGCTGTTCACGGCAAAATTTTGATGTCATCAAGACCATGAATGAGCTTGAAGCCAGACTGGAAGATGTGACGACACCGCTTGATGTTGCTGTGATTGGTTGTGTTGTCAATGGCCCTGGTGAAGCGCGTGAAGCTGATATTGGTTTAACAGGTGGTACTCCAAATAATCTTGTTTATGAAGATGGAAAGCCCAGCTATAAAGTCACCAACAATGATTTGGTTAATGAGCTGGAACGTAAAATTAGGGAAAAAATAGCTCAGCGTCAGGCTGACGAGGCCAATACCATCATCAAAGTTTAGTAAGAGATATAAAAAGAGTATGCCGCTGTGCTGGAAGTCTTTTAAATAATCCGTAAACTATTTCCCCTTAATTCATGATGTGGCCACGATGTCTAGCGACATCGTGGTTTTAGTTTGTCACTTTAATTGATAGGTAAAGAGCGTTGGCCACACAAATTCAAGCAATTCGTGGAATGAATGATATTCTCCCTAGCCAAAGTCCCTTATGGCAGTATGTGGAGCATCATATCCATGAGGTGCTGAGCGCTTATGGCTATTCCGAGCTGCGTACGCCTTTAGTTGAAAGCACAGATTTGTTTAAGCGCTCTATTGGCGAAGTGACGGATATTGTTGAAAAAGAAATGTACACCTTTGCTGACCGTAATGATGAAAGTATCACATTGCGTCCAGAAGGTACTGCAGGTGCGGTAAGAGCTGCATTACAGCAAGGCTTACTCCATAACCAAGTACAGCGTTTGTGGTATATGGGTCCTATGTTTCGCTATGAACGACCACAAAAAGGGCGGTATCGACAGTTTCACCAGCTAGGTTTAGAGTGTTTTGGCATGGTGGGTCCTGATATTGATGCTGAAGTTATTATCTTAACGGCACGACTTTGGCGTAGGCTGGGCATTGATAAGGCGGTGTCTTTGCAGCTTAATTCGCTTGGGACACCTGAAAGCCGTAAAGCCCATCGAGAAGCGCTTATTGCTTATCTGGAAAAGCACCAGGATAAGTTGGATGCGGATAGTCAAAAGCGTCTTTACACTAATCCGCTGCGTGTGCTGGATAGTAAAAACCCTGAAACCCAGACTATTCTGGCTGATGCTCCAATGTTATTGGACTATTTGGATGATGAATCGAAACAGCATTTTGATCAGCTGAAAGCGTTACTATCTTCAGCTGGTATTGAGTTTGAAGTCAACCCAAAGCTGGTAAGAGGATTGGATTATTACACGAAAACGGTTTTCGAATGGGTTACGGATGAACTTGGTGCTCAAGGAACAGTCTGTGGTGGTGGACGCTATGACGGTTTAGTAGAGCAGTTAGGTGGAAAGCCAACACCCGCAGTTGGATTTGGCATGGGTATTGAGCGCTTAATTCTGCTTTTGGAAACCCTGAAGGTTGTACCAGAGACAGTGTATAATCATGTTGATGTCTATTTGGTGGCGGCAGGTGAAAATATTACGGGATATGCTTTTCAAGTAGCAGAGACTATTCGTAATGAAGTCCCTGGTATTCGATTACAGATGAACTGTAGTGGTGGAAGCTTTAAGAGCCAGATGAAAAAAGCGGATAAAAGTGGTGCGCATGTAGCCATTATCATTGGTGAAAATGAGCTTCAAGAAAGTACTGTTGCCATCAAGCCGTTACGGGGTGAAGGTACACAGCAGGTGATGTCACTGTCTGATGCAATTGCTTGGTTTGCCGAGCAGTCTTTTGCGGAATAGGCTTGTAAATAAAGAAACCCGTCAGGTTGAACGTTTTCAACTGACGGGTTTTAAGTAGTAATTTTTAAGGATTTTTTAACAAAACTGGGCTTTTATGCCAAATGCCTCATATAGAATATAAAAATCTGATTAACAAAATGTGTGGCATTGTGGTCAAATAATTCTAAACATATACGTTTTACTTAAGCGCATCATACCCAAAGCACATGATTTTTCGGGTTTGAGCTTTTCGGGTTTGCTGACCGTAGAATGTCCCTTGCAGGCAACATACACGCAGCTGACATGCAGGTTTTTATAGATTTTTGCAGACTTTTTATAGGAGCTTAGGGTGGATAGTTACCGCACTGAAGAAGAACAAATTGAAGTCATCAAGCAATGGTGGAAAGAAAATGGGTCTGCGATTGTTGTTGGGCTAGCTATCGCACTGACGGGTGTTTTTGGCTACAAAGCCTGGAATAACTACCAAGATGCCCAAGCAGCTGAGGCTTCTGCACTGTTTCAAGATGTTATTAATGTTGTTAACAAAGGACAGTTTGGCACATTATCTGAGGATGACTTATCTACTTTTAATCATTTATTGGGTAAGTTAAAAACTGATTTTAGTAGCTCAACGTATGCTCAATTTGCGGCCCTTTTGCGAGCACAGCAAGGGGTTAAAGATGAAGACCTGGAAAAAGCGCAACAGGAACTACAATGGGTATTAGATCAAAAGCCTGAAGAAAATATTGAACTGTTAGCGCAGCTTCGTCTGGCACGGGTTATTTTTGCGCAAGATGCGGAGAATGCACAACAAGCGCTGGATTTGATCAACAATGTTGATGCCAAAGCTTACCTTATGTCGTATGAACATGCGAAAGGTGACTTCTATGTTGCACTTAACAAGTTGAGTGAAGCACGTGAAGCGTATACCAAGGCTATTGCTGCGGGAGAAAAAGCGGAGCAAGTTGACCCTACCATTCAAGTTAAGCTTGATAACATCGCTGTTGCGAAGGAAGGTGCATAGATGCGCTATATACCTCAACCTTTAAAAATAGCTACCACATTCTGTATGGTGATGACGCTTTCAGCATGTAGCATCTTTGATTCTGAAGATGAGGTTGTGCTTGAGCCAAAGCCGCTGGTTGATTTTGAGGAAACCATCAATATTGAGGAAGTGTGGAGTAAACAGATTGGTGACGGGGTGGATGGTCACCGTTATGTAAAACTAGTACCGGCCATTGATGGCGGGAAGTTGTTTGTTTGTGACATCGAAGGTGAAGTGTATTCACTTAACTCTGATTCAGGCAAAGAAAACTGGTCAATTGAGCTTGATGAAAAGGTGATGGGGGGGGTTGCCGCGGGTTATGAAAAAGTCTTTATTGGTACTCAGGCGGGTGAACTGGTTGCGTTAAGCCAGGCGGATGGTAGCGAGTTATGGCGAGTTCAATTAAGTAGTGAGATTTTAGCACCTGCAGCGACAGATGGTTCGGTTGTCGTTGTTCATACCAAAGATGATAAGCTGATTGCGCTTGATATCAATAACGGCGAACAGGTGTGGATTTATGAAGGTAGCCAGCCCATTTTAAGTTTGCAAGGAACCAGTACACCGTTGATTGTGTCTGGGGCTGTCTTCAGTGGTTTTGCTGATGGTGAAGTTAAAGCATTCGTTGCTGATAGAGGTTTCCAGATTTGGAAGCAAAAGGTTGCGATTCCTAAGGGGCGTAATGAACTGGAACGAATGGTTGATATTGATGGGCCTTTGTTACTTAGTGAAAATAAACTTTATGCTGTTAGCTTCCAGGGTAATGCGGTTGCCATAGACCCCCGAAGTGGAAGCCTGCTTTGGCAGCAGGAAGCATCAAGTTATGGTGGTTTAACTCAAGGATTTGGCAACTTGTACATGTCTGGTACCAATGGGCATATTACTGCACTCGATCAGGAGACAGGTGGTACTCAGTGGACACAAACTGAACTTGAGTATAGGAAAGTAACGCCTCCTGCGGCACATAGTAATTACATTGCTGTGGGAGACTATGAAGGCTATGTGCACTTTTTGTCTCAGTTAGATGGACAGTTTGCCGGACGAATTAAAGTGGATGGCGATGGTATTCAAGTCGCTCCACAGTCTGATGGTGTATTGCTTTTTGTCTATGGACGAGGCGGTGAACTGGCTGCGTTGAAAGTAGGTTTAAAAGAAGAAGACTAATATGTTATTTTAACAAAACGGCTGCTTACTCGTTAAGCAGCCGTTTTGTTTATACTCGTAGTAGAAATTGCTTCCTGCTGATAGGTATCAGAGGATATGCTTTGTAAGACTATTTCGAAAGCTAATGATTTGAGTTGAAGAGTAGTTTTACAAAGCAGTAGTGTATTGATCATTAAATAAAGTAGTGGCTTACCTGTGTAATCAAGGGCTTAATCAAAGCGGCCTTTAAGTCGTACAGTTAAGTGATCTGCTTGTATTGAGTATTCAGTGGTATGAATCCAGTTATCGCGCTTGTCGGTCGGCCTAATGTTGGTAAATCAACATTATTTAATCGTTTAACCCGTTCTCGGGATGCTTTAGTTGCAAACTATTCAGGACTCACTCGTGACCGTCAGTATGGAGAAGGTAAACTGGGGGATCGGGATTACATTGTCATTGATACAGGTGGTATTTCTGGCAATGAAGAAGGTATTGATGCAGCAATGGCTCAACAGTCATTACAAGCTATCGAAGAAGCCGATGCTGTGTTATTCCTTGTCGATGCCAGAGTAGGACTAACCGCAGCTGATGAGATGATTGGGCAGCATTTACGTACCCGAAATAAGCCTACATTTCTGATTGTGAATAAGATTGATGGCATTGATGATGATGTTGCGAAAAGTGAGTTTTATCAACTAGGTATTGCTGAGACAGTCGGTATTGCTGCGGCGCATGGACGTAATGTCCGAGGTATGATCAATCAGGTGATGGAGTTATTTCCCAGGCCTGAAGTTGAAACGCCTCTCTTTGAGTCAGAAGAATTGCTTACAGGTGAACTATTAGCTGATAGTGACCTGCCCACTGAAGATGGTTCTATTGCTGGAGAAGGCTCCATTAAAAATGTTGAGCAATCTGTATCAGCTGAAACTGAGCACGGAACCAAAGTAGCAATTGTAGGGCGTCCCAATGTAGGGAAATCAACGCTTGTTAACCGGTTGCTGGGTGAAGAGCGGGTTGTGGTTTATGACCATGCAGGTACTACGCGAGACAGTGTATATATCCCCTTTGAGCGTAATGAGCAACGATATACCTTAATTGATACTGCAGGAGTAAGACGTCGCGGACGTGTGGCCGAGTCTATTGAAAAATTTTCTGTGGTAAAAACCCTGCAGGCTATTCGTGATGCCAATGTCGTTATTTTAGTGTTGGATGCTAGAACTGGATTAGTAGAGCAAGATCTTCACTTATTAGGGTTTGTAATTGAAACGGGTCGAGCTTTGGTCATTGCCGTTAATAAATGGGATGGCTTAGAGCAGCGCGTTAAGCAAGATATCAAAGACGAGCTTGAGTACCGGTTGGGCTTTGCAAATTTTGCCAGAATACACTTTATTTCTGCATTGCATGGGAGTGGTGTAGGTAATCTTTACGAGTCTGTTAATGAAGCGTATAAAGCAGCAACGACACGTTGGTCCAGTAATAGACTGACACGCTTACTGGAAGATGCTGTTGCAGAACATCAACCGCCTCTCGTTAATGGGCATCGTATCAAATTACGTTATGCACACTTGGGTGGTTTAAATCCCCCTCTTGTTGTTGTTCACGGAAACCAGACTGCAGCAGTACCTCAAACTTATCAGCGGTATTTGGAAAACACTTTTCGTCGTGAATTAAAGATTGTGGGATCACCTATTCAGATTGAGTTTAGGACTGGAGAGAATCCTTTTGCAGGTAAAAAGAATAAACTGACTGATAGACAAGTTGCCAAGAAAAAACGGCTGGTCCAGCATGTAAAAAAACAAGAAAAAAAGCGCAAGAAGAAAAAGAAATAATAAAGTTATACCTTAAAACAAAGGATATACATAAAAAGCTGCATACTGCAGCTTTTTTTATGCTGTGATATTTATATAGTAGATTTAAATGTAGTAAGCATAATTAATGCATTATTTTATTGAAGGCGAATAGCTAAATGTAGGGTAATCTGAGGAACCTTTGTATGTTTTTAATACTTGGTTAAACGACTGAATAAAGTCTTCTGGTATGGTTTTTTTACTAAAAATAAAATGAACTTCATTATCATGTATTGGGTAATCAATGACGGCTATTTTATCTTCGGCTCCCATTTTTTTTGCATCCAGCAAAAGCGAAAGTACCTCTCCTAAGACGCCATCAACGCGATTATGCAGTAGCATTTGCAGCCGTTTTTGATTATCGGTGTTGGAATAAAGTAAGCGTTGAAAATTTGGATTTTTTTCTATTTTTTCAAACTCAGGTCCATACCATGTACCTAAATGAAAAGACAATCTAAAGTTTTGTTTCAACATATCTTCTAGGCTGGTTAAAGGCCACTGCTCTTTAGTTGCTTTGAGTACGACGATACGCATTCTTTCGGCACGGAAAGGTGCACTGTACCAGGCAAACTTTGCACGTTTAGCGTTATAAGACGCTGGAGCAAGCACATCGAGCTTGCCCTGCTCAATCTCATGCATTGAGCGGTTCCAGGGTTGGCTACGCCACTCTATCGGACAATTCAATTGATTACTGACATGATTAAGAATTGTTACATCAAACCCAACAGGATCAAGACCACCACTAGGGTCTTTGTGCATATAGGGTGGGAGATGAATCCAAGATGAGGTTAATGTTGGTTTTACACAAGCGGCCATACCCGTGGTGGATAGGGTTGCAAGTAGCAACAACATTAAACATATTGAGATTGGCGTTTGATATTTCGTCACAATTCATAATGTTAAGGTTTGTTAATACCCATATAAGGGTAGCACAAGAATTTTGTTCTATAACTTTGTTTAAATACATAGCAAGAATTCCTTCAATAGCACTAAAACCGGCTGTTGAATAATGAAAAAATTATTGATGTATTCGTTACTTAATGCTTTTTTCTATTTGTGGAGATAGGTAAAAATAATGACTGCTTTGTATATACTAAAGTCTAATACAAATATATTTGGTTTTAATGTAAATTAACTGCAACAAGATGCTGAAAAAATCTTGATTTTATATGCGTTTAATAAAGGATCTATAAGAAAATACTTCTTTCTAGAACTAAGCTTTTTCTTTGGTAAAGGTTGTGCTTAGTTTTCTACGTGTGCCCAATAAAAAAGTGAAAAATATCTTTTTCAGGAGTAAAGGGAGCAGTTGCCATGCCATCGAGACTAATTGGCTTTATTGATATTGACAATTATAAACTTATTGACGAAGTAAATTATCTAAACGCCATTCCAAAACAGCGTGAAGAATATGATGAATTTGGTCAGGGGTACTGGAAAAATTTATCGTTGTATAACAGTAGTGGCAGGAAGGGGGATAGTCAGTATAAAAATGCTGATCAATGTTTACCTACAGAATATATGGATTTCTGCCCAGAAATTAAGCGTTTCATAGAAGAAAACTTTAGTATAGAAACATTACGCATGGTGCGTGCACGAAACTTAATTGACGGTATGGTGATTCCACATAGAGACTTTGTTGAACTCGATAAAGGGGTAAGCTATTTTAGAGTTTTTATCCCACTAGAAAATAATGAAGATTCGTACCACTCTGACAGTACAGGTGTATTTCAAATGAAACCTGGAGAAGTGTGGTATTTAGATGCAGGAATAAACCATGCTGCTATAAACTTTTCCTTTCAAAGTCGCATGTTTTTATGTCTTGACTTTATTTTTAAAGATGAGTTTAACGATAGTGATATCTTTAAATATACATCTAATGTAGTGTTTGATGTCAAGCCAACCTATAAACAACGACAAGCATTGCCTGAATCTCTTAAAGAGAGTATTGTTGACAGTATGTCACTTATTCTTAGCAAGGAAACGTTTAAGGATATATTATTTGCTTTATCAAAATATCATTTTATTTATGATATTGAAGTTGCTGAGTGCTATCAGTGGTTAATTGATGCCTGTATTAAAGGGGAGCACCAGGACTTAGAGGAGAAAGCTCGTGACTTAAAAAGGTATCTTATACATGAGCGAGCGTTAGATGAGCGCTTTTCAATAAATAATTGGACATCAAAACAAGTAGCATGACTAAATTATTAGAAAAGTTTGCGCCGATTCTCTTTTTAGTGATGTGGAGTAGTGGGGCGATTTTTGTAAAGCTGGGATTAACCAGTGCATCTGTATGGTCTTTTTTGGCGGTACGAGCAACAGGAGCATTGCTTCTGTTGCTCATCATCATCGGTATTTTTTTTCGTTCAGTATTTACAGAAATACGATATTTAACGAAGAAAGACCTTTCTAGCCTATTCATTACAGGGCTTTTGTTGCAAGGCGCGTATCAAAGTTGTTTCTTTCTGGCGATTTATTACGATTTGTCACCTGGCGTGTTGGCATTAGTACTAGGTTTGCAGCCGATGTTGACCCCCATTGTGGGAAGGGAGCAAATAGGACTATCCAAATATATTTTTCTGCTGATAGGACTTTTAGGGCTGGCAATTGCTATTGTGGGGGCACAAGATACAAGCAATATCACCGTATGGGGAATTGTGTTTGGTTTATTATCTGTACTTGCAATTACCATCGGCTCAGTACATCAAAAGCAAAGTAATCAACCGCCACTCATTTCTGCATTTTTACAATATTGTGCAGCATCTGTTTTGTTTATAACAATTATTTCTCTTGTGGGTTGGGATGCTAACATTGACACTAATTTTATCGTTGCTTCTTCATGGATGATTGTCGTAGTTTCTGTTGGCGCTGTGCTACTGTTGTTATTTATGTTGCAGAAGGATGCTGCAAGTAAGGTCAGTGTTTTATTTTACTTTGTACCCATTTTAACGATGTTGTTTGATTACCTTGTCTTTGACACCCAGTTATCATGGGTCATAGTCATTGGGACTACCACTGTACTTGCTTCAATTTATCTCTATCGATTACCGGATTCAAAGTTAATATCCATCAATACTTCAGTTAAAGACGTATAAGTGTAATTGAATGTATGATGATGGGGTATTGTAAAAAGTGGCGTTGTAGTGGTTGAATTTATTTGAGTTTGGTCAACAAACACTGGCGTAAATGAATAATTCTTATTAGAAAATACCTACTTTTAGGTACTAAGGCCATAGTATATTATACCCTTCTTAATAGCTTTTCATCATGTGCTCCCCCTGCATAGGTATGCTTCTCCAATGGTATTTTGTGATAGGTATGGCTGCCTCTTGTGGGGAAGTCTACAACCATATAGGTACAGGCATTGCTTTTTGACATGGTCATGAAATATTTAGTGATAATTCGTGTTCTCATTGATAGAGGCACAGTATGCTAGGCAATATGTTTATAGGTTTTTCACTATGGCTACACAAAAAGTAATAGAGCGTTTTAACCTGTATCAATTGTGGTAAACCGTTGACGTGAGGGTAGATTGTAGATCAGCATGGATGTTCGATTTGCACCATAGCCATGACTCATTATACTTAGCGCTAGGGTGAGTAACTGTCAATTACCTTCAGTGAAGGGTTTTTTAGGCGTGTACCCCTAAAATTTTTAATGCGTCAAAACTCCGAGCTTTTACACCTAAACCGCATTGGCATGGTGTACTGGCCGTGGTTTTTACCACTGGGTTATCAGAGAAATCTGCTAGCCTCCCGAATTTGGAAAGGTGTTTTATGCTACAAGACTCATTTGGCCGTCGTTTTTATTATTTACGGCTTTCTGTAACGGATATTTGCAACTTTCGTTGTAACTACTGCCTACCTGATGGTTTTCAATGCGACAAGTCTACTCCTGACTTTTTATCCTTAAAAGAAATAAGTGTATTTGCTAAAGCGTTTGCTATTTTGGGTACGGAGAAAATACGCCTTACAGGGGGAGAGCCTGCATTGCGACGGGAGTTACCTGAAATAATTGCGCGATGTAAACAAATAGACGGAATCAAAAAGGTTGCCGTCACTACTAATGGTTACAACTTACCTTCTGTAATAAGTTCATGGCATGACGCGGGATTGGATGCATTAAATGTCAGTATCGACAGCTTAAATCCAGCTAACTTTAAGAAAATAACAGGCCATGATCGTTTGCATAAAGTGCTTGCTGGCATTGAACGTGCACAGTCTTTGGGGATTAGCTCCATAAAGGTTAATGCTGTTCTATTAAAGAACGATAATGCCACAGAGATTGATCAGTTTATTGATTGGCTTAAAAATCAACCTGTGACGTTGCGGTTTATTGAGTTGATGCAGACCGGAGACAATGAAGCTTTTTTTAAAGCGCAGCATGTAAGTGGCGCTTCAATTATTGCAAAATTGCTAAAACAAGGCTGGCAACCCATTATTAAAACCCATGATGCGGGTCCTGCTGAAGAGTTTTGGCATCCCGACTATCAGGGGCGTATCGGCGTGATCAGACCTTACAGTAAAGACTTTTGTAAAAGCTGTAATCGTTTACGCATCTCTGCGCTTGGTAAGCTTCACTTATGCCTGTTTGCCAATGAGGGTATTGATCTAAGAGAATATGCGCAACAAGAGGATGCTGAACAGCTCGCAATGGCTATTACACATCTTATTACGCATAAAACTCCCAGTCACTTATTGCATCAAGGCCAGTCTGGCATGATTCAACACCTTTCTATGCTCGGTGGATAAGGTTAGGTGAATCATTTTCAGCTTACAGGTTTTATTAAAAAGCTTTATTGGGACTCAGTATGATTAACGTACTTTTTTTTGGACAACTACGCGAGCAGTTAGGTTGTGAACAATTAACGATTGATTTGAATAAATTACCCGTTAAAACGATTGAAGAATTAATTGAATTATTAAGTCAACGAGGAGAACATTGGCAACAATTATTGCAACAAAAAACTACATTAGTTGCGTGTAATCATGAAATGGTCAAGCGAACAACCACGATAAACACTGGAGATGAAGTTGCATTTTTTCCACCTGTCACAGGGGGATGAACATTACCGTATAAATAGTGGTTTTCTTTAGCGGTGCCCTTTAATATGCTACTTATACGGTAATCATAATGTTTAGCGAGCTCTGGCCCTCACTAATTGATAACGTCGATTCAAGTAACCGACAGGGACACTCCAAATATGGACTAAACGACTAAAAGGAAATACTAAAAATAATGTCATGCCGAGCCACACATGTAGCTTATAAATCCAGTGAACGCTTGCAATAGATACGGCTGCATCGTTTGCCTGAAAGGTGACAATTGACTGAGCCCAGCTCATTAATTTAAGCATCTCTTGCCCATCCATATGACCTGTCGATACAAAAATACTCAGTAAACCAAGTACTAGTTGAGCCAGTAATAACCAAAGAATGGTAAAGTCCATGATGTTTGTATTTGCACGAACACGAGGGTTTGTGAGGCGACGCTTAATAAGTATGATTAACCCGGCTAAGCAGATTAAACCAAAAATACCACCGAGTAACATGGCAACTAATTGTTTGAAACTGGCGGATATACCTAAGACATGCCATACGGCAGTGGGAGTCAGTAATCCCACAAAATGCCCAAGCAAGATCATAATGATACCAACATGAAATAAAATACTACCTCGCCGTAACTGGCGGCTTTCAAATATCTGGCTGGAACTGGTTTTCCACGTATATTGATCGCGATCGTAACGAATTAAGCTACCAAGAAAAAATACACTTAACGCAATATAGGGATAAATAGCAAATAACAACGTATTAATATAATTCATGGCTGCTCTCCTTCCACAGTTTGTACTGTAGATGTAGTCGGTGTTGGCGATTTCTCCTGTAGCCAGTTAACTGCTAAATAGTGGTCTTTACGCTGAGCTTCAGTAGGGCGAAATGAAGTGTGAGTGCAATGGGTTGTTTGATTATTAGCGACACTGGATAAGGCGTCTTGGTGGCCAAAGCTTATCGCTTCTTCCTCCCAGACTTTGTCTATAGCCTCTGGAGTATCGTCTTTGGCTTCGTCTGCAATTTGACGTTGTACGGCTGTTAAATCAACACTAACTTGTGCAAACGTAAGTAAGGCTTTAAATAACAGGTGATACTGACTTTCACGTTGTTGGAGACGAGCGGTTAACAGGCTGAGAATATGCGCAATATCGTGCAACCATTCGGTAGCCTGTGGTGTGCCCTGGGTTGATACAAATTCAAGATACAGCGGTAAAAAATCCGGTAATTCCTGTTTATTAAGTTGTAATCCGGCTTGATGGTACTGACCTAATAAGTTAACCATGGCTTGACCACGATCACGGGATTCTCCATAGGTATGTTCAAATAAGTGCAAGGACAGAGAGCGGCTTCGATCAAATAGCCCTTCATATTCACTTTGCCAGTCCAGTAATGGATAGGATGAGTAGTGATCAAGAAAAGACAACACATCTTGCTTAACTTTTTCGTCTAAAGAAAAGTCTTGTCGCATGAATTGATAAATTTCATCCATACCATTTGTAATATCTGGTGTGGGATAATCCAGTAGTCGAGCGAGAATAATAAGGCTTTTCATCGTTTACTCCTTCATCACTACTGGAATAATATTGCGCGATGTTGCTGTTTTGCCACCAAATAGGTTGACGTGGTTATCACCAGTACTACAGCCATTACCAAAGCTAAAACCACAACCACTTTTTAGATCATATGCATTTTCTGCATACTCTCGATGGCTGGTGGGAATAACAAAACGGTCCTCATAATTGGCAATGGCCATATAGCGGTACATGCTTTCCACAGAGGCTTCATCCAAACCGACTTGCTGGAGTACATCGTTATCATTGATTTGATCGACATGTTTAGCCCGCATGTAGGCACGCATAGCAATCATTCGTTCTAATGCTCTAATAACGGGCTTTTCATCGCCGGCCGTTAATAAATTGGCTAAGTATTTGATGGGAATACGCAATGATTTAAGGTCAGGAATTTCACCGGTTTTACCTACATAACCCGCTTCGACAGCGGTTTGAATCGGACTAAGGGGAGGGACATACCATACCATCGGTAGTGTGCGGTATTCAGGGTGCAGTGGTAAGGCAACTTGCCAGTCTATTGCCATTTTATAAACAGGGGATTGTTGAGCTGCGGTTAACCACGCTTCTGGTATGCCTTCTTGGCGAGCCGCTTTTATTACTTCTGGGTCGTTAGGATCTAAAAATAAATCACATTGCGCCTGATATAAGTCTTCCGTGTTTTCTGTACTGGCAGCGTGATGAATTTGGTCAGCATCGTATAATAAAACACCTAGATAGCGAATTCGGCCTACACAGGTTTCAGAGCATACGGTAGGTTGCCCACTTTCGATGCGAGGGTAACAAAAGATACATTTTTCTGATTTTCCGCTTTTCCAGTTGTAATAGATTTTTTTATAGGGGCAGGCTGAAACACACATGCGCCAGCCACGACATTTATCTTGATCAATCAGTACAATGCCATCTTCTTCACGTTTATAAATGGCACCACTAGGACAAGAAGCGACACAAGCCGGATTTAAGCAGTGCTCGCATAACCTTGGTAAATACATCATAAATGTATTTTCAAATTGCCCATACATGTCGGCTTGAATTTGTTCAAAGTTTTTATCGGCCCGTCGTTTGGAAAATTCTGTACCTAATATTTCTTCCCAATTAGGGCCAGATGTTATTTTTTCCATGCGTTGCCCACTGATTAATGAGCGGGGGCGTGCTGTTGGTGGGTGATTACCGGATTTAGCTTGGTGTAAATGCTGATAATCAAAATCAAAAGGTTCGTAATAATCGTCTATTTCAGGTAAAGCAGGGTTTGCGAAAATATTGGCCAGTATTTTTCGTTTACTGCCCATTTTAGGGGTAATGTCACCGTTGCTATTTCGTTGCCAGCCGCCTTGCCATTTTTCCTGATTTTCCCACTGTTGGGGATAACCTAAACCTGGCTTAGTTTCAACATTGTTAAACCAGGCGTACTCCATGCCTTCGCGGGAGGTCCAGACATTTTTACAGGTTACTGAGCAGGTATGGCAGCCAATACATTTATCAAGATTGAGCACCATGCCAATTTGTGCACGTATTTTCATGATTTTGACTCCCGTTACTCGTTATCTAGCCAGTCGACATGATGCATTTTTCTCACGACAACAAATTCATCGCGATTGCAACCAACCGTACCGTAATAATTAAAACCATACGCTTGCTGGGCATAACCACCAATCATATGAGTGGGTTTCATTACAGCGCGGGTGACAGAGTTATGAATACCTCCTCGGGTTTTTGTTAATTCTGATCCAGGGGTATTGACGATTTTTTCCTGGGCGTGATACATCATTGCCATCCCTTCAGGTACACGCTGTGAGACAACGGCACGCGCAGAAATAGCTCCGTTAATATTGAACACTTCAATCCAGTCGTTATCCTCAATACCGGCTTTTTGGGCATCTGTTTCACTTATCCAGACGATGGGACCGCCGCGGGATAGTGTCAGCATCAATAGATTGTCAGAGTAGGTACTGTGTATGCCCCATTTTTGGTGCGGGGTAATCCAGTTTAATAATATTTCTGGGTGACCATTGGTTTTTTGTTGATAGACGCCTTCTATCGTTTTTAAATTAATAGGAGGTTTATATAAACACTGGGTTTCGCCAAAATCACGCATCCATTCATGGTCTTGGTAAAACTGTTGGCGGCCAGTGATTGTCCGCCATGGAATGAATTCATGGACATTGGTATAGCCTGCATTGTAACTAACGTGTTCATCTTCTAAACCTGACCAGGTTGGTGAGGAAATAATTTTGCGAGGTTGAGCAACCACATCATGAAAGCGAATTTTTTCATCAGCTTTGGGGGTTGCTAAATGTGAGTGATCGCGTCCTGTCACTTTACTTAATGCGGCCCAGGCTTTGACGGCCACTTGACCATTGGTTTCGGGTGCAAGTGTTAAAATAACTTCAGCGGCATCAATTGCACTATTGATTTTAGGACGTTGATGACGAGGGCTATCTTCTGTATAGGTATGATTTAATTTACTTAATAATTCAACCTCAGTTGTGGTATTCCAGGAAATACCTTTGCCACCATTACCTAATTTTTCTAATAAAGGTCCCAGCGATGTGAAACGATTATAAGTATTAGGATAATCACGCTCTACGACAACCATATTCGGAGCAGTTTTTCCGGGAATTAATTCGCACTCTTTTTTCCACCAGTATTTTACGCCGAAGGGTTGTGCTAATTCAGCGGGTGTATCATGCAAAATAGGAACAGTGACTAAATCTTTTTCAACACCTAAATGACCTTTAACAACTTGACTGAACTGTTTGGCGATGCCTTTAAAAATATCCCAGTCACTACGAGCTTCCCAGGCTGGGTCAACGGCTTTGGTCAGCGGATGAATAAAGGGGTGCATGTCGGAGGTATTTAAATCGTCTTTTTCATACCAGGTGGCGGTGGGCAGCACGATGTCAGAATATAAACAGGTGGTGGACATGCGAAAATCGAGGGTAACCAGTAAATCAAGTTTACCTTCAGGAATTTCATCTCGCCAGGTAATATCCTCAGGTTTTTGACCTCCCGTTTCACCTAAATCCTTATTCATTAATCCATGGCGGGTTCCCAGTAAATGCCGAAGCATGTATTCATGACCTTTGCCTGAGGAGCCTAATAAATTCGAGCGCCAAATAAAAAGATTTCGAGGGTAATTTTGAGGGTTATCTGGATCCTCACAAGCAAACTTTAATTGGCCTGATTTTAATAGGTTGCAGGTGTAGTCTATGGGTTCCTGTTGGTGTGAGGCTGCATCACGCGTTAATTGGAGTGGATTAATACCCAGTTGTGGTGCTGAGGGTAGCCACCCCATACGCTCAGCACGGCTGTTATAGTCAATAATGGAGCCTTGCCATTTATTGGCGTTGGCTAAGGGCGAAATGACTTCCGACATGTGTAGTCTTTCATAGCGCCATTGATCTGAATGGTTGTAAAAAAAGGAAGTGCCATTCATTTGACGAGGAGGGCGCTGCCAGTCTAAAGCAAATGCCAAAGGGAGCCAGCCCGTTTGTGGTCGGAGTTTTTCTTGACCGACATAATGTGCCCAGCCGCCACCTGTTTGCCCCACACACCCACACAGCATCAGCATATTAATGAGTCCACGGTAATTCATATCCATGTGATACCAGTGGTTTAATGCGGCACCCACAATAATCATTGAGCGGCCTTGGGTTTTATCTGCAGTGCGGGCAAATTCTCGTGCTATGCGAATGACATCAGCCCGAGGAACGCCGGTAATTTTTTCTTGCCAGGCGGGGGTGTAAGGAATATCACTGTCATAATCGCTGGCCGTGTTCTCATCGTTGTAGCCATTATCAATACCGTAATTGGCAATGCTTAAATCAAATACGGTCGCGACTTTAACCTGTTTGCCATCAGCTAAGGTGATACGTTTAACAGGGACTTTTCTGGCCAGTAGCGCTTCATGCTGGGTATGTTGAAAGTAACCATGCTCGTGTTGTTGGCTACCAAAATAGGGAAATAAAACGTTGGCAAGTTCGTCATGAGCTGTTTTTAGGCTTAGCAATAGAGTGGTATTTTGACCTGTTTGACTATTAACAGGCTCTATATTCCATTTACCTTGTTCCCCCCAGCGAAACCCTATGGAACCATTGGGCGTTACGATTTGCTGCGTATCCTGATCAATGCCTACGGTTTTCCACTCAGGATTATTGTTTTGTTCTAAATTATTCGCTAAATCTGATGCTCTTAAAAAGCGACCTTGAATCAATGCCGTTTTATTACCCTGTTGATATTCATCAAGAATCACCAACATCGGCATATCGGTATAACGTCGTATATAATCCGAAAAATAGGCGCTGGGCTGTTGTAAGTGAAATTCTTTCAAAATAACGTGACCAAAGGCCATCGCCAGGGCTGCATCAGTTCCTTGTCGAGGTGCTAACCAACTGTCAGCAAATTTCGAACATTCGGAATAATCAGACGTGATGACACAGGTTTTTGTGCCTTTATAACGAACTTCAGTAAGAAAATGGGCATCAGGTGTGCGTGTTTGAGGCACATTGGAACCCCAGACAATAATGTAGTTGGCGTTATACCAATCGGCTGCTTCAGGCACATCGGTTTGTTCACCCCAAATTTGAGGGGATGCTGGCGGTAAATCGCAATACCAGTCATAAAAACTAAGACAGTTACCGCCAATAAGCGACAGGTAGCGTGCACCAGCCGCATAAGACACCATGGACATGGCAGGAATGGGAGAAAAGCCGGTAATACGATCAGGACCATACTGTTTGGCCGTATAGACATTGGCGGCAGCAATCAGGGTATTGACTTCTTCCCAACTGGCACGTACAAATCCGCCCATGCCTCGTTGTTGCTTATAACTCTTTGCAGAATTTGGGTTTTCGACAATGCTTTGCCAGGCATTAACAGGATCAGAATGCTGGTTTAATGCATCACGCCACAGCTGTAATAATTGTTTGCGAATTTTAGGGTATTTCAAACGATTAGCGCTGTACATATACCATGAATAACTGGCCCCACGAGGGCAGCCTCGTGGTTCATGGTTTGGTAGATCAGGTCGAGTTCTGGGATAATCAGTTTGTTGTGTTTCCCACGTGACAAGGCCGTCTTTAACGTAGATTTTCCAACTACAAGATCCTGTACAGTTCACGCCATGTGTTGAACGAACCACTTTATCGTGCTGCCAACGGCGACGGTAACCATCTTCCCACTGACGACTTGCCGTGGTGGTTTCACCATGTCCATTTGCAAATGTTGATTTTTTTTGCTTGAAAAACAGTAACCTGTCTAGAAAATGGCTCATTGTGAACTCCTCAACGGCAGGCTGAAATACTTAAAATAATTTTGCGAGTAACAACTTTTTCTATGCTCAAGAAATAAGTGAGCGATAGGCGCTGTCTTCTTAATTACGTTATAAAAATATTTATTTGATAAAACTAATTTCTTTCATCATTAATTGTGGCGCTTTTTTCTCATTAGGATGCTTATTCATAAGTGTAAGGAGCAGAGCATGTGGCTAATTGATATGCATCAAAGGTTTTTTCGGGAGGATAGACAGTATAGGGGCATTTGTACTCATTAAGAGGTAGAGAAAGATGGCGAAATAGTGAGTTTTTTAAGTAATATACGGCGTTTTATCGTAGTAATATGGGAAAAGTGAAACGTTGTGGTTTTTTGGTGGTATATCCATCGTAGTAGAGTGTATATTTAATAATACTTAAGTAGGAAAAAATAAAATGCTACAGCACTTTCAAAAATCGATCACTTTTCGTATGAGTGCCATTATGACCATGTTGGTATTGTTGTCATTGGTTACGATAATTGCATCTTATTTTATTTCAGAAAGTACTGATCAAGATGCTGAAGCTGTCAATATAGCAGGATCATTACGTATGCAAAGCTATAGGTTGTTGAATGTCGTGGTACGTAATGCAGTAGTGATGCAAGTAAGACAACCTATTAATCAGTACCTAGATGATTTTAATCAAAGTTTAACGGCTCCAGCTTTATTACAAGCACTTGATGATGAAAACTCATTATTAAGTAAACAATATACTGTCGTCAAACAGCATTGGTTTGATGATATAAAAAGGCAACTTGAAAAAGAAAATTATAAGACCCCTCTACAGCTTGATAAATTACAGAATAAAGTAGAAGTATTTGTCGAAGAAATTGATCAGTTGGTTAACTTGTACCAGCATTTGGCAGAAAGGAAAATTGATACACTACGACTTATTCAAATAATTGCATTGTTTTCCATTGTGTCATTAGCCTATTTTTCAGTAAAAATTTTAAACAAGCACGTTACACGGCCTTTGCAACAATTAACATATTGTGCACGAAAGATTGGTGAGGGGGATTTTTCACAGAATATTGATTTGAATCACGACGACGAGCTTGGCTTATTAGCGAAAACCATCAATACCATGTGTATTGATATTTCGCAAATGTATAGCCATCTGGAACAACGTGTGACAGAAAAAACAGAAGCATTAAACAGGAGTAATCAAACACTGAATTTTCTTTATCAGGTTGCTTGTGATATTAATGAAAAAAGTAAAAGTCATTTTTCATTTGATTATTGGCTAGCAAGTTTGTCTGATGTTATCAATGTGGATGCAATAGATATATGTTTGAAAACCTCCGATGCACAGATACCTTATGAGCATTTTAGCACCCATTCTTCTGCTAACACTTGTCGTCCAGTCGATTGCGAGCAGTGTCTGTCTGCTGAAGGTAACTTTGTAACACCTGCCGATTGCCCTAAAATTCACTATCCATTAATAAAAGATAATAATCATTATGGTGTGTTAGTGTTTACCTTAAACGCTCACTGTGAGCTGGAAGCATGGCAGCATCAAGTGATAAAGTCATTTGCCAGTCAAGTTGCTGTAGCACTGAGTCTGAGAGGACAATTGCATCAGGAAAGGCGAATGGCATTAATGAATGAGCGAACGGTGATTGCGAGAGAGCTACATGATTCTATTGCACAGGCACTGTCTTATTTAAAGATTCAAGTGACACGTTTAAAACGCGCTTTACCTGAAGAGCAGCAACCGCCTCATATTGTGGATATTGTCACTGAATTAAGAGAAGGTATTACATCGGCCTATCAACAACTGAGAGAATTATTAACAACATTTCGTCTACAAATTCCGGAGCAGGGGTTATCGGCGGCTTTAGAACAAACTGTTAAACAAGCCATTGAACAACAGCCAAATTTCAATATTAATCTGGACTATCAAATTCACCATTTACCATTGACACCAAATGAAGAAATACATTTATTACAGCTAATACGAGAAGCTGTACAGAATGCCCTACATCACTCACAAGGCAATTGTATACGAATATCATTGGATTTAAATAATCATCAGCATATTAATATTTCGATTGTGGATAATGGAATAGGTATTAAGGATTATCCAGACAAACTCAACCATTATGGTTTAGCGATTATGCGTGAACGAAGTCGACACTTGAAGGGAGTGCTAGAAATTAAACGCTTAAAAGAGGGAGGAACAGGGGTTTTCTTTGAGTTTACACCTGACTGTTTGCAAGAAAAAAAGTAGACTTTTCATTTTTTAAATAATTGTCAGCAAAGGGGGAAAGCTTTACTGACAATATACTCTTTACTATACCCAATACGAAGGGTTATATAGATCAAGGGTTGTAAAACTCGCCGCTTTTCCGTAGGTAAAACCAGTAATTGATAATGACACAAACAGCATAGAATATTGCAAACCCAATGAGGGCTACTTCGGGTGTGGTTGCGGTAATTTGTTCGCCAATAACTTGTGGTATATAGAAAGCACCATAAGCGGCTACTGCAGAAGTCCATCCTAACACGGGGCCTGCTTGCTCTTTAGGAAAAACCATGGCAATGGTACGAAATGTTGAACCATTTCCTATGCCCGTTGCAGTGAACAAAACAAGGAATAAAATAAAGAAGGGAATAAAGTAGTTTTCGGGTGTTGCAGCGTTATAAGCTGCCTGCATGTAATAGGCGACACCCAGCGCGCTGATGACCATAATAATAGAGCAGAACTGTGTTACTATTGCTCCACCTATCTTATCTGCTATCCAGCCCCCTACGGGACGAATAAGCGCACCAATGAAAGGTCCCATCCAGGCATACATGAGTGCACTTGGACCATTAGGATTTGCAGTATCATGGGTCATCTGACCATCAACCATGATATGGCTATACCCAAATATGACTTTTATCGCTAAAGGGAAAGCCGCGGCGTAACCAATGAAGCTGCCAAAAGTCATGGTATAAATAATACTCATGATCCAGGTATGTTTATTATTAAATATTTTATACTGACGGGATAAGCTTGTTTTAATTTGTCCAGGCAAACTTTTTAACGCAAAAACGGTTGCCGTGATCACGCCAATAAGTACAATTTCTTTTGGAACACCCCAACCAGAGCCGTTAGCAGACTCTGGTAGCATTAACCATAATCCTAAACTTGCGGTTAGAAAGCCGATGATAAACATAAAGGTGATTTTGGTGAATGCACTTGATGTACTGCCTATATCTGGCGACACTTCGGGAGTACACAAATTGTTCATACCAAACCAGCCTAGAAAAGCGAGGGGGATCAGGAGCAGCAGCCAAACATAGCCAGCATTTTGTATCCATGTCTCCGAACCCGCAGCAATTTTTCCTATCAGAGTACCTGAGCCATTGATTAATACCATAGGTTCACCTCCGAGTGCTCCAAATGCACCAAAGGTCATGAATAACGGCACGATGATTTGCATTGTCGTGACGCCGAAGTTGCCGAGTCCTGCATTAAGGCCAAGTGCAAGGCCTTGCTTCTTTTTAGGAAAGAAAAAGCTAATATTTGACATTGAAGAAGCAAAATTACCACCTCCGATACCCGATAAGAGCGCTAAAAACTGAAATATCCAGAGGGGAGTATTTTTATCCTGTAAAGCCATTCCAGTTCCTAAAGCAGGAATAATTAACAAAGATGTTGTGAAGAAAATAGTATTTCGCCCACCACATAAACGAATAAAAAAACTACTGGGTATACGTAATGTTGCGCCTGTTAAGCCGGCAATAGCCATCAGAGTGAAAAGTTCAGCTTTAGCTATAGGAAAGCCTAAATTTAACATCTGAACGGTAATAACTCCCCAATATAACCAAACAGCAAAGCCAGATAATAATGATGGAATCGAAATCCACAGGTTCCTCGTTGCAATATTTTTGGCTGAGTTTTCCCATTGTTGGGTATCTTCAGGGTTCCAATGTGATATATCAGTCATAGCAATCTCCCCCATTAATGAGGCGTGACGAAATGTAAATTGACTATGAGTGGATGGTGAGTATGGAACAATGCCTAGAAGGGGGTAGATCGCATTTCTCATTTTCAAAATATAGAATGCATTTCTTTTTACATAAGCAATACGTTAAAAAGGCCGTATTACTGCGGGTAGAGCGTAATGTGTTAATTTGATAATATGTAAAGCATACTTAAAAATACTTACTAAGGGGTATAAAAACTATTCACATAAGGGATAAGGTCCCTTATCGACTATAATCGTTATTAGTCATAATGCTGATGTAGATCAAAAATTAGTCATCACTTAAATGTAAAGTTTTATGACAAATTTGGACGATAAATATTATACCCATAAAAAAATGCCTAGAGATCAACGTAATGTCTTCTGAAGTTGCTACTATTTTAATGGTTGACGATCATCCATTGTTTAGGAAAGGATTAAAACAGTTACTCGAACTAGAGGATAGTCTAAAAATTATTGCTGAGTGTAGTAGGGGACAGGATGCTCTTGAGATTGTAAAAAATAATGAACCTGATTTAATTTTATTAGACTTGAATATGCAGGGCTTAGATGGTTTGGAAACACTCCGAATGATGAGAGCGCAGGGGGTTACTGCACGTATCATAATGCTTACGGTTTCTGATAACGATGCGGATGTTATTCATTGTATTCGGGCGGGAGCGGATGGTTACTTATTAAAGGATATGGAGCCTGAAGATATTCTCGATAAAATAAAACAAGTCGTTTTGGGAAGGATGGTGATTAGTGAACGCTTAGCCGAAGTGTTGGCAACGGCACTGCGCAAGCCAGATCGTTCTGATGATAACCTGTTGGCAACACTCACCAGTCGAGAGTATGAAATACTTATGCGAATTGCCCAAGGCTATAGTAATAAAATTATTGCACGAGAGTTGGGTATTTCTGATGGAACGGTTAAAGTCCATGTAAAACATCTTTTAAAGAAGTTGAATATGCGTTCACGAGTTGAAGCTGCTGTATGGATGGTGAATAAACAAAAAAATTAAATAATTGATATTGCTCATCCTGAAGGGTATAGCTAAGTGAGAAGGTTATTCAAATTTTCTGAATATTGTTGGGTAAGGTGGTTTATATGAGTTGTTGTAATCAGCCAGGACTGATATCTGTAGATGAGGCTGTAAATATGCTGTTAGCGGCTGTGGATACTCTTACAGATTATGAGACAGTTCCGTTGTTAAATGCGATCAATCAGTACCTCGCTCAACCAGTATATGCGCAAATGGATAGCCCTGCGTGGGATAATTCAGCAATGGATGGTTATGCCATTAACTTCAAAAGCTTCCACCAAGATCAGCCATTTACGTTAGTAGGGAAAGCTTTTGCAGGCCATCCTTATAAAAGTACTGTTGAACATGGACAGTGTGTACGAATTATGACGGGTGCGCCGATACCTGGTGGCACGGATACTGTGGTCATGCAGGAAAAGGCCCAGGAAGTCAGTCCTGGTAAAATCACTTTTTCAGGTACAGTAACACAAGGTGATCATATCAGAGTCCAAGGTGAGGATATTAAACAAGGCAAGTTATTATTTCCAGTAAAGCACAAATGTTCAGCAACTAATATTGGTTTCATGGCTGCTCAGGGTATACCAAAAGTTAGCGTGTACCGAAAATTAAAGGTTGGATTAATTTCTACGGGTGATGAGTTAAAACCTTTAGGGGCAACACTTAACATGGGTGATATTTATGATAGTAATCGCTACATGTTACTTGCGTTATTAGCAAAAATCGGCTGTGATGTACATGATTTTGGTATTGTTGCAGATGATCCTCGATTATTAAGAGAGACCTTAATTGAAGCGAGGGAAATGTGTGATGTTATTATAACCTCTGGAGGGGTTTCTGTCGGAGAAGCTGATTATATTAAGGATATTATTAGTGAATTGGGCGAGTTACACCTTTGGAAGGTGGCAATAAAGCCTGGAAAACCTTTCGCATATGGTAAGTTGTCACAAACATTATTTTTAGGATTACCTGGTAATCCAGTGTCAGCTTTAGTTACGTTTTATAAATTAGCATTACCGGCAATTACTAAAATGCAGGGTGGAGATTACCAACCACCAATGCACTTATCTGCAAATATCACCCATGATTTACGTAAGCGACCAGGGCGAGCCGAATATATACGTGCTTGCTATACAACCAATAACAAGGGGGAGTTAATGGTAACATCCACAGGTTTGCAGGGTAGTGGAATTATGTCCTCATTAACTGACGCTAACTGTTTTATAGTTTTAGATGATGTTCAAGGAAGTGTGAGCTCTGGTGAGCAAGTGAAGGTTGAACTTTTCCAACCTCCTTTGTTGTGACACGGGTTATTCTTGATATAAGAAAAAATTTGTCATACTTCTTGAAGAGATTTCTTAGCATTATTATGACAAATTAACTTTTTACTTCAATGGTAATTCGAATACTTTTTACTGGTTTAATGCCGCCTGGGGGATAAAGCTGAAAGAGCACTTGACCTTCTCCAGGCTTAATTGCCTCAAATTGCCACACAACACTTCCAGGTACGCCTACTGCCAATACACTTGGATGTAAGACAATACGTTTGACAAGCTTATAAATACCCGAATTGTCGGCGACACACTTCCACGAATAGCCTGTTGATCCACCGTTGTTATCAACGATAAACCATGCTAGCTCGCCACCGACACTAAGGCTATTGATAAAGTTTTCTTTTAGTAGTATACCTGATCCTTCTTTCATGATGTGGTATCCCTGCTCTTATCCGATAGTAGTTATTTAAAGTGTAGCAGAAGATTATGGGAGGATTTAAAAAGCATAATAGGTTATTAATATCTATAGATACGATGTTACAACATACACTTTCTTAGAGCATATCCAAAGTGAATTATACTTTAAATATAAGCGCGTTTGTGAGTTTTATTTTTGATCATCGCTTGAAATCGCTCGTTAATAGTATTGCTAATTGACTTTATTTCAAACTGACTCAGTTCTGTGACTGCGGTAGGATCAAACCTATGTAAGTGTAAATAAGGTGAGTTTGCTTTAAACTCTTTTAGGTCACCATTGAGTAGTATTGGTAAAAAGGGTGTGTTAAATCGACGTAGATACAATCTGTTCAGAAAAATAGATGCACTATCAAGTTCAATATGTTGTATTTTTTTAGTTTTTGCTTGTGTTAGACAGATAATTAACCCTTTTCTTTGGAATACTTCACCAGGAAATAATAAAATTCCTGTGGATTTTATAGCCTCCTCGTTTACACGGTTAAAGGTATCATGGAATGCAAAAGGATTGGGTAGGACAATTAAGCCACTATTATGATCTCTAGGTAGAATAACTTCAAAGTTGCTGTATATTTTTTCAACTGTAGGACTATATACACAAAAAGAAGATGATACAGATTGAAAAAAATGAATAGCTTTGCTTTTATTCGTTATAGATGATATATCCCAGAATAAGTCCGGGTTTTCTTGGGAATTATTTAATAATGATGAGTCATTCATTGTCTGAATTTTTACAAAGACCTAATGCTACTAATGGAAAATTTTGAATGATTTTTATACATAATTTTAAGTTGTGAGCGTATAACTATCTCTATACTTTGATTTCTCAATTAATATTTAATAATCCTAGCTACCCAGTATTGCATGGGTTACTGATGTTACATGCAGTCCTCGCGTACACTAATATTGCACTCTTGTGCTATTTATTTTGCTGAACTGTAGCATTGTACATTAATTAATAGATTTAACTAGGATTTTTTGTGGAGCATGTGTTCTAAATGGATGTACGTGTTGATTTGAGGTATGAGTATAGGGTAAGCACTATGGAAAGGCCATTTGAGAAAGGATATAGAAAGGTGTGTTTCACAGCGACTTATTCGTTACAGAGTGGGTGTATAGGCTATACTAAAAAGAACAGTGTTATCGATAAAGTAACAAGCTAATTAAGGAAAAAGATATAAATTATAACAGTATTATAAATGCCTCAAGTTGTATCATTGTTTGTTATCTTTAACGTTTATCTTAATAAAAGTTTAAGTGTTGATACTCAGACAACTGTATTTAAGCTTATGGTTCAAACGGAAAAAATAGTTACTTTTAAAAAGCCTCCTCTTCCTCTCAATGAAGACGAGCGTATTAATGACTTAAAATTACTTAATATTCTAGATACGTCTTCTGAAGAACGTTTTGATCGTATTACCGAGTTGATGGCGGATGTGCTTGATGTTCCTATTGCATTGGTCTCACTGGTTGACACTCACCGGCAATGGTTTAAGTCAACATGTGGGCTCCAGGCTACTGAAACATCACGTGATATTTCATTTTGTGGACATGCTATTTTAGAATCAGAAATTCTTGTTGTTGAAGATGCTCATAAAGATAGTCGTTTTGCTAATAATCCTCTTGTTGTGGGTGAACCCTATATTCGTTTTTATGCGGGTGTTGTTTTACGAGGGCCTATGGGGCATCCCGTTGGTTCATGTTGTATTATTGATAGAAAACCAAGAGCACTAACAGGTCGCCAGCGAAATCATTTATTAATTTTTTCTGATCTGGTAGAAAGTGAGCTATTACATAACTACAATGTTTTTCAATTAAAAGAACAAACTATTTCAAACGCATTTTATGACCCTGTAACAGGACTTTCTAATCAACAGTTGTTTATAGACAGGTTTCAACAAACACTACTCAATAGTGACTTTTTCTCTAATATTGTTATTTGTATTATAAATATATGTCGATTTTCACATTTAATAAATGCTTGGGGAAGAAAGTGCGGTGATCAGGTTTTACAAGATGTTGCAATTCGACTGAAAAGTGAATTAAAGAAAGAGTTTACTGTGGCACATTTGGAAGGAGATAAATTTGCTATCTTAGGATTTACACGTAGAGCTAAAAACGCGGTTAATACAACCAATATTAAGTATGCACTTCCTTCAAAATTATGCTCAATATTTCAAAAAAGTTTTTGTGTCAATGGCGTTGATTTGTACTTAAAAGTGAGAGTGGGTGTGTCAGAGTATCCTGGTGATGGTAAAGATGCGTTGACTTTACTTGAAAATGCAAGGATGTGCTCAAAATCAAGTAATATGGACAGTGATCTTTGTGTTGTTTACTTTTCAAATGAGTCATCTCAGCTTATAAGTCGCCAGTTTATTTTAGAACAACATTTACAGAAAGGAATTCAAAATAATAACTTTTATTTAGTTTATCAACCCATCGTTTGTATAAATTCAGGAGAGATTATTGGCTTTGAAACATTGCTACGTTTTTGTGATTCTGTATTAGGAGATGTATCGCCATCAGAATTTATTCCTGTGGCAGAGCAAACAGGTTTAATTTCGCTCATTGGAGAATGGGTTCTGAAAACAGTTTGCAAGCATATTTGTCAGTGGAAAACTATTTCCAGTACTTTCAGTAAGCCTATTACGGTCAATCTTTCTGGTGTACAGCTGGTTGATAAAGATTTTGTTGCTACTTTGTTGGGGGTACTTGAAGAATTTGGTGTGGGTTGTGATGCTGTCCAGTTTGAAGTTACCGAAAGTTGTATTTTAAAGGATTTTGATGCTGCGCTTAACAATATGAATTTACTGTCAGATTTAGGATTTAAATTTTTAATTGATGATTTTGGAACGGGTTACTCTTCATTAAGTTATTTACAACGAATGCCAATTTATAAAGTTAAACTAGATCGTAGTTTTATCATCAATATTGACCAGGAAAAAACTGACTGCATGCTGGTACACAATATAATAAATCTAAGTCATGATATTGGTTTGGCTGTAGTGGCTGAAGGGGTTGAAAATAATGAACAGCTTAGTATTTTAAGGGACTTAGGTTGTGATCAGGTACAGTGCTTTTTAATTAGTAAGCCATTGCCTTATCATATCGTTTCCAAGCGAGTGAAGGATGCTGATTTCTACTTTAAATCACTGTATTCATAAGTTATCCATGCCTAGAGTCATAATAAAATTGTTTGATAACGCTAACTAAATTGGGCAATTATTCTTCCATTTTCAGTTATTTTTTCTCGTTCGTCCCAAATTTTCTTGGTTTCAAGAACATGGGGAAGAATGTTAAAAAACACTTCTACTAAACGCGCGTCAAGGTGGTTGTCTGCCATTTCTTCCATTGTTTTTAGTGTACGTTCTAAAGGCCAGGGTTCTTTATAAGGACGACGCATTGTTAAGGCATCAAAAACATCAGCAATGGCAACAATGCGTGCAGACTCAGGAATACATTCGTTAGCGAGTCCATTAGGATAACCACTACCATCCCAACGTTCATGGTGATTTAAGGCAATTTCTGCAGCAAGTTGGAAGACTGGGGCCTGACTTTGATTAAGAATATTAAAGCCAATCAGGGAGTGCTTTTTCATAACCAACCATTCGTCACTCGTAAGCTTTCCTGGTTTTTGTAAAATTGCATCAGGAATACCAATTTTTCCTGTATCATGCATTGGGGCTGCTAGCTCTAATAGTTTGGCGTCTTCTTCATTCCAGCCGACTTCTTCTGCTATAAGCCGTGTGTAGGCAGCCATCCGCCAAATGTGAACACCGGTATCAGTATCGTTAAAGTGGCCTGCTTCCCCTAACATATGAATAGCTGACCGATGACTTGCCTCCAAAGCAGATACTTGTACCAAGGATAAGTGAGTACGTACTCTTGCTCGTAAAATGGGCGGTGATATTGGCTTAGAAATATAGTCAACACCACCGACATCAAAGCCTGTTTGCTCATCAATTTCCTGATTTAATGAGGTGACAAAAATAATCGGAATATCAGCACTACTAGGCGAGCTTTTTAAATGTTGGGCTACTTCAAAGCCATTCATTCCGGGCATTTCAACATCCAAGAGCACGAGGGATGGGTGATGTTTATCGACGGCTTCAATACCTTCTGCCCCATTGCGTGCAAAAACAAGTTTATAGCTGCCCTGCAGAATTTCGCGAACGAGCGCAAGATTACAAGGTTCATCATCAATGCATAGAATGGGTTTTCTGTTCATGTTTTACCGTCCTTGATTCCAGTAAGGTGCGAATCAGTATTTCGGCTCCACGGAAGTCGAACATTTCAATGCAGGTTACTAGTTTGGACTGAAATTCTTTGGGTAATTTCCCTTCAAGTTTATGCAAAAGTGGCTCAATAATCTCAAGATCATCTGTATTTAACGCTTCTAAAAGTTGATGACAATACATTTTAATTTCTTCAGTCTCTACGGTTAAAGGTACAGCCTGTTGTTGACCACTCACATCGTGAACTTGAGAGGAAAGATAGTTTTGAATGATAGAAAGGGTTTTTTGCATTGTCGCCTGTAGGGCTTGAGCTAAACTCTCATTGTTTTGTGGGCTATTTTGTTGAGGGTCTTGCAGTGCATGCTCTAAAGCATCTGCTTCATTGGCTGCACGGAATAATGAAAGGGTGCCCGCAGCACCTTTTAACTTATGCACAATGGCCTTAGCCTGTTCTGTATCACCTTGATGGAGAGCACTGTTTACTTGTATGGCATCATCACTATGACTACGGATGAATACATTTAACTGCTTATGGTAAGACGCAATTTTTCGCCATTTTCGTTTACCATCTTCAATATCGATTAATGGCTTTTCATTAATCTCGTTGGATTCTGGCGAATGTTCAAGGTGAGGCTTTTGATCAATATGGGGCGTTTGAATATCTGGTTGATTGGGGCTGTTGTCTTCTTGTGTTTTGTTATTGCTTGAGGAGGGAATTTCAAGTTTTTTACCACACAACTGTAGTGTAACATTAACAAGTTCGTTGATTTCAAAAGGCTTGGATACGAACTCATTGATACCTGCCTTAAAGGCTTCATCCTGTTGTTTTTTAAATGCGCCAGCTGTCAATGCAATAACTGGTAGGTGGTGAAGTGATGGCGTTGAGCGAATTTTTCGGGTTGCTTCGTAACCGTCCATCACAGGCATTTGCATATCCATCAAAACAACATCAAATGATGTCTTTTCAGTTTCCAGTATTTTTAATGCATGTAGCCCATTTTCAGCGACATCAACAATTGCACCTTCTCCAGTCAGAATATCTTCAGCTACATCACGGTTTATTTCACTGTCATCAACAACAAGAATATGTATGTCCTTCAAACGTTGTGTTGGTAGTCGGTTCTTCTGTGTTTTTGTGGGTAAGCGATGATTTTTAGCATCTAAAACAGCATTATACAGGCAAGAACTGGTGACAGGTTTCGTCAGTATACCATCAACCAGATAATGTTCTGGCCGCTCAATTAGTTGTTGGCGGTCATAAGCTGTCACCATAATAATGATGGGTGATTTCCAGCCTGGAAATGTTTCTTTAATTTTTGCGGCGGCTGCAAGGCCATCGACTCCAGGCATTCGCCAGTCGAGCAGTAAAATATCATAAGGCGGTTGATGAATATTATTGACCGCTTCAATGGCTTTACTGCCTGAATTAACTGTCACTGCACTCCAGCCTAAACTCGCGGCAGTATCGGAAAGTAACATCCGCGCTGTATTATTGTCATCAGCAATTAAAATTCGTTGATGTAACATTTCTGGCACAGAACTATAAGATGGATCACTACAGCCAAAAGACAGTGTAAAGAAAAATTCACTGCCTTTACCTAATGTACTATTTAAATGTAACTGACCTCCCATTAACTTAACTAAATGTCGACTAATGGTTAGTCCCAAGCCAGACCCGCCAAAGTTTCTTGTGGTAGAGGCATCGACTTGGGTAAATGACTCAAAAATTTGCTTTTGCTTGTGTTTAGGAATACCAATACCCGTGTCTTTGATTGAAAAACGAAGATGTACACTGTTGTTGAATGGATCATCTCTGTTGACACGTGTGATGCCCACCACGACCTCACCTTTTTCGGTAAACTTGATAGCATTACTGGCTAAGTTAATCAGTACTTGCCCAAGCCGTAATGGGTCCCCTTTTAAAAACTCGGAGCCTTCTGGTGCAGGTGCTACCACAACTTCAACAGGCTTCTGACCAACTGCAGACGACATAATATTGGCTAAGTTGTCGAGTACTTCAGTGAGTTGAAAAGGTATATTTTCAATTTCAAGTCGACTCGCTTCTATTTTTGAAAAGTCTAAAATATCGTTGATAATGCCCAGTAAGGCCCGTCCAGAACTATGTATTTTTCGTACCATCGCAATGGCCGATGGAGATAAGTTTTCTTGTTTTTCAAGTAGGTAGGCTATGCCAAGAATAGCATTCATGGGCGTTCTTATTTCGTGGCTCATATTGGATAAAAAATCTGATTTGGCCTGATTGGCTTGTTCAGCCGTACTCATAGCAGTTTGAAGTTCATCGGCGCGCTTAGCCATTTCTTCTGCATAGGTATGCTCCGTTTTTCGCTGTAATTCCAGTGCCTTGGCGGCTTTCTTCAAGGCAATTGCCTCTGTTTGTTGTAAGCGAGTAAGTTTCAGTGTTCCCATAAATAAAATGGTGAGTAGCAGCATGGTTACAGCAATGGTCTGTGAAGCTTTTAATTCAAGCTGAGGTAAGTATTGTCTATGAGGTGTGAAATGAATTAAGTACCAGGAATACTTGAATTTATGAAGCTGAAGTGGGGTTGGTTCGAGTTGAGCTTTACTATTATGTTTACTGACTTGAATAGTATGAAGGGGATACACCGATTGATATACCCAATACCCTTTAGATGTTTCAAATACAGCACGTTCATTAGTTGATATATTAGCCCAAGCGTCAGGATAACGATGGGCTACACTTAACTCTGGCTTTTCGAACATAAATCCCCACTCATCCTTATGGGTAGGTCCAAGTAACCAATGCCCTTTATTATTGGTTAGCCAAAGGTGATTTCTATTAACAATACGGAGCTGTTCCAACATGTCCGTACTGTTGAAATTAAGCACAATAATGCCACGTCTTTCATTGTTTTCGTTAATTAATGGCGTGGCTATACGAATGGTTGGTTTTCGTGGTAATTCGACTTTTCCTTGTTCAATATTAAGATCAAGGATAGAAATATAAATTTCATCTTTTTTAAGTTTATGTGTTTCAGTGAAATAATAGCGATTAGCTTTATTTTGTAATTGTTGCGTTGATACTGCATATGGATTACCACCATTGTAGTTAATTCGTACTTGTTCCATACCCTCTTCATCAAGCCAACGGATTTGGTCATACACTTGCTTTACAGCAGAAAAACTGATCCATTGCTGCTTAATATTTTTAAGCGACAGCTGTGTTTTATTATTAAGTAAGTTATTTAACTCTTTTTCATTTGCTAAGAACAATAAATCGTCAGTGATTAAATCGAAATATCGGGAAATGGTGGACCGACCAGCATCAACACTTGCTTGACTGGTAAGACGAAGTTGACCGTAAATTTGTTCTGCTTGAACTTGATAGAAAAAATAGGCAATTCCTAAAAGCAGGAAGGAAACAGGTAAAAATAAAATTAAAAAATGTTTGACAAAAAAATGGCGTGTTTGGGTCATATATCCACTACCATATTGTTATTTAATACCCGTTATTGATATGGGTATAGATTAAATTTGTTAATAAGACACTTGATCATTTTTACCTGAAAGTGAATTTTTGGATAAACACATTTTGAAAACATGGTTTATTGAATACTATTATAGTGTAATTTTAGATATCATTCTTAAAAACTAACTCAGCATTCTATGCTCATAACGAAGGGCTATGAGGTTAGCGTTGGTGTTTTACTTGCGCTGGTATTTGCACTTTCTGTTAGATATTCACTTACAGTGCTGATTGTCTGGTTTAGGGTGGAACATAATGTCTGTACTTTTTTATGATCAACACGTTTACTGGGTTCCACTTCTTTTCTAAAAGTAATTTCTAAGGCTCGAGCGTCTTGCGCAACACGGGTGAGTGATAAGTTATTGGCAACATTTTGTAATGTATGAGTAATTATTTTTGCAGATTCAATGTTATTGTGTCTTAAGGCATCACAGATTTTTTGTACATCCTTGTTGTGATCAGTTGTGAAGTTTTTTAACTGAACATAAAACTTGTCAAGTTCACTCCACTTTTCTGTTGCATCATCAATGTCAAGCAAGGGAATATTGTTTGACTTATTGGTTTTTTGAACACAGTATTCCTCAATAAAAGGAATATCATTTTCACTTAATTTAGTAAGGCTGCGCGTAACATAGACTAATTCATTGTGATCAAATGGCTTTGGAATACATTGATTAACACCAGCCATAAATACTTTTGAATGTTGGTGTTTAATGCCGTCTGCAGAAATAGCAACGATAGGTATTGAGGCGATAGTGGGGTCAGATCTTATTTGTTGTATCGCCTCATAGCCATCAATGATTGGCATTTGTAAATCCATAAAAACAATATCATATTGGTCTGGGTGTGCACGCAAAATTGATAATGCATCTGCACCATTTTCAGCCAGTGCAACATGAGCACCTTCTTCAAGGAGTATTTCTCGGGCCATTGTACGGTTGATTTCACTATCATCTGCGACAAGAACCTGAATACCCTTTAACCGCTGTATGGGTATTTTTTCAGCTTTATACTGGGCAGTGCGGCGTGTCTGAGCCTCAAGCACTACATTATATAAACTGGACGCGGTGATAGGTTTTGTCAAAACATGGTCAAAAAGTGTAGATTGAGCGTTGTCATACAGGGATTTTCGCTCATAAGCGCTGGCCATTAAGATAATCTGGAAAGACATATGAGCGAATATGTCATTTACTTTTGTAGCAAAAGTCAGCCCATCCATGCCAGGCATTTGCCAGTCGATTAATAAAATATCAAATGGTTTGTCATTACATTGACTTACTAACTTTAACGCTTCTTCGCCTGAAGAGGATGAGTGGGCAGTCCAGCCCAGACTCTCAACACTTTCGGTGATTAATGCACGAGCTGAAGCATTGTCATCAATCACTAAGACATGTTGGTGAAATGCGGGGTAAGCTTGGTTGAGGGCTGGGTTACTTGACTCAAAAGGAATAACGAAAAAAAACTCGCTGCCTTTTCCTACCTCACTTTTTACGCCAATTTCTCCGCCCATCATTTCTATCAAGTGCCGGCTAATTGTTAAACCTAATCCGGTACCTCCGTATATGCGTGTTTGTGAGGAATTGGCTTGTGTAAATGAGTTAAATATTTGTTGCTGTTTTTCTTGAGGGATACCTATTCCGGTATCAATAACAGAAAAGCGTAATAAAATAGGTGCAGTAACTGGCTCGTTATTCACAGGAGAAACATTGACAATGACTTCTCCTTTTTCGGTAAATTTAATGGCATTACTAACAAGATTACTAAGGATTTGTCCAAGACGGAGTGGGTCTCCTATTAGGTGCTCAGCATGGGGTGGTGGTGGAGCAATGGCTACTTCGATTGGTTTTTGACCCACAGTTGTAGCCATAATGCTGGCCAGGTTATCAAGCACTTCAGACAGTTGAAAGGGCACGCTTTCAACTTCCAGTTTGTTTGCTTCAATCTTTGAAAAATCGAGAATATCATTGATTATGCCCATTAAAGACTGACCTGCACTGTAAATACGTTGTACCATGCTTTGAGCGGAAGAAGATAAATCTTCCTGCTTTTCCAATAAGTAAGTGAGGCCTAGAATTGCATTTAAAGGGGTGCGTATTTCGTGTCCCATATTGGAAAGAAAATTGGTTTTTGATTGATTTGCTCGTTCTGCGCTGTCTTTAGCGACTTGTAATTCATAAGCATGCTTGGCTATTTCTATTACATGCGCTTGTTCTGCTTTTCGTTTGGCATTATTGGAATGTGCCACTTGATATAATGCATGTGTTTTTGTTCGTTGTACTAATGAATAACGCCATGTGACGGCTAATAAAACCAAAAACAGTAAAAGTGTTGAAGTCATAAACTGAATTTGGATTTCTTTTAGCAGGGGCCAATACTCACTCGCAGGAGTAAAGTGAATTAACTTCCAGGGGTTATGAGGAAGAGGGTTGGTCTGTTGCGAAGTCTCTTGGCTATGATGAGGTGCTAAGCTTTGAGTTGATAATGGATTAACGGTTAAGAATGTCCAAAAACCATATTCAGTCTCAAGGCTGCCTATTTCGTGATTAACAATATAGGTCCAGGCTTTTGGAAAACGGTTTGCCATCGTCAGATCAGTATGGTCAAACATAAAGCCCCATTCATCAGGTTTACTGGGACCTAATAACCAGTAGCCATCAGCATTCGTCAGCCAGATATAGTTACTGCTTATTGAGCGCAGTAAGGTAAGCATATCCCCGCTCGCATAGTTAAGTATCACAATACCGCGCCGGTTGTTATTACGATCAAAAACAGGTGTGCTTACACGCAGTGTTGGCTTATGTGGTTCTTCAATACGGTGATGTTCAATATTTAAATCAAGTGCTGAAAGAAAAGTGTCACCACGTGATAATTTGTTTGTCTCAGAGAAATAGTAGCTATCAGCTTTATTTTGTAGCTGTTTTATAGGAACAAAGGTGGGTTGACCATCATTGCTATTATTGACGCGAATTCGCTCCATCCCATGTTCGTCGATCCAGCGTACTTGATCATAAATGGCTTTAGAGCGAATAAAATTGATCCACTCACTGTGGATGTTATGTAAGGTTTCTGGTTTTGGGTTGTTAATATACTCGTTAAGTTCTGACTCATGAGAGAGAAAAATGACATCGCTTGTGATCAAGTCAAGACTTCTTAATACGGTAGTATTGCCTGCTCTGACTACGTTTTGGCCAGTAAGTGCCAACCTATTATAAATACGCTCATTTTCAAGTTCATAACCTAAATAGGTCAGAGCAGCAATTAAAATAGCTACTGGCAAGAAAATGATTGCCAGATACTTTGCAAAAAAATGCCTTTTTGATTTCATCATAAATGAGTTTGTGCAGGATATCCTTTTCTCACAGTAGTATAGTTATATTTTATTAAAAATGGTTTCTACTTTTTCAGGTAAATACTATTACTTGTATTATTATGAAGCTTAAGTGACTAGTTGTTTATCGTTTTTATATTTGTTCTTGTTGTGGTTTTTAAAGGAATTATGCGTAAAAGTCTCACCAGAGACGTTGTGTACCCATCATTGATATTATTTTTCAATTGATAGGCTAATAAGGAAACTTCAAGTAATGTAGCCAAACAAACAATGATGGCAAACCAGGCAGGGGCTGCATTTAAATACATCATGAAAAATGCGCCTGCCATTAGCGTTAAGTTGGCAATAAGTGCTGATCGCCCAATGATCACTGTTGAGCTTTGAACCATATGCAAACCTTGAAAGAAGTTTTGTAAGGACATAAGTAATGGTAGCAAGCTGCAGACAAGTAAAATATCCTGAATACCTATGAGTAGCTTATTCTGACTGCCAGCATAATAGAGAAGGAATTTATGACCCCAGGGGGTTGTAGCGAGTACAAATAAAAGTAAACTAAAGCTACAGCCAATACTTATCGAAAATAGGCAAAGAGTTGTTTTTTTGATGTGGCTTATGTTACGTATGACAAGTTGTTGCAACATTCTTACACCATTGCTGATACTGATGACTAATGCCCAACCAGCAGCCCAAATGGCAACATTTAAAGTACTTGTCATCGCGATTAATAGAGGCAGTAATAAACGAGCGCCCCATAGTGAAATCATTGATTGTGCTAACGGCCAGTAATAACGACTCATTGCCATTAAATTGTCAGGTAAAGGTGAAGCGTTATGATCCTCCTGTAGTGTAATTTTGTTGATTTTATTGCGGATAAATAACAGCTCACTCACCGCACCAGTCAATAAAGCGGCTGCTGCAATCCATGCGCCTTGGTCGGTAAAAAAGGCCATTGTAAATGCTGTAATCGTTAATAGAAAGCACCGTAGTAGTGAACCTTTGGCAATAATATGAGTAAACCCTGCACGTATAATTTGACCTTGCCAGTATCGACGTAGACTAATAACCAGTGGCCAAGGACAGAGTAATAACACGAGTAATGAAGCGGTTTGCCAAAGGGTGCTATCAACTTGGAAGAACACGGAAAGGGCTGGAAAACAACCAATGAGTATCATTCCTATCATTAGGCTAATACTCAGGATTAAAGTAAATTGAAACAGAAGGTTGCGTGCTTTTGCCTGATGAGCCATGGCATTAGCTGTAGGTAAAATGGGAATAATAGGACTTTCAAAAAAAACAGCGATGCTTTTACCTAATGCGAATGCCGCAAGATAATGTGTACTATTAGGTAAACTTGCCAATACAAATATAATAATAGGGTCACCCAGCGCCATGACGATATCGCTGGTGGCCATAGGTATAAATTGTTTAAGTAAATAGCATGATGAGCCATTAACCTTGCTCATAAATAACTCCTTAATAGCCCCTTCACATGCTTTACTAATGTGAAGGGAGCCGGTATCCATAATCGAAGTAATGCTTTTAAGCGTTATCGTGGTTGTTTTATTATGTTTGTTGCTGTGTTAGAAAAGATGTAGTGGGTAAATACGATTTAATACGTTCTTTTGGGGGCGCATAGATAGGATGTAGTTGTTGCTGAATAGCAGCGTTAAGTGCGTGCTGTTCTAGTAAGGGAAGGTTATTTTTTTGTAACCATTGTGGGTTGAAAACAGTATCTAAATAACGATCTCCTCGATCAGGATTAATCAGCACCATAGACACATCGTGTGACTGTTGCTGTAAATAAGCAAGACCAGCACTGACGATAGCGCCTGTTGATGCACCTAATAATAATCCTTCCATTCGCGCTAAATAGTGACACATTGAAAAAGCAATTTGGTCTGTGACGTTATAACCATAGTCTAAAAAATCATAACTAAATTCAGGTGGTACAAATGACAACCCTAGACCAGTCATTTTATAGGGATGACGGGGCATACCGAGTACACCTGAACCTGCTACATCAACACAAATAATATCAGTATGAGGGGAGTGTTGACGAAAATGGCGAGCTATTCCTGCCAATTGCCCAGCAGTACTGACACCTAATACAATCGCATCAGGCATTGGATTAAACGCAGCTGAAATTTCCTGAGCGGTGTATACTTGATGTGCAGTAGGATTATTAGGATTAAGGTGTTGGCAGGGATAAAATGAGTTACTCATTTGTTGAGATAATTCTTTGGCTTTAGCCATGCGAGCCTTTTGCATTGAACCTGCGGCATCTGCTTGGTTCAAGGGAACTTCCACCAATTGTGCGCCATACGCGCTTAGCATTTTTAACACGGGTGGTGGTGTTTTGGCATCAATAACAATGATGACATGATAACCCTTTGCCGCGCCAATACTGGCGAGTGCTAAACCAAAATTCCCTGAACTTGATTCAATAATGGTGCCTCCAGGTTTAAGTAAGCCTTCTTTTTCCGCTTGATTAATGAGGTATGCAGCATTTTTGTCTTTGATACTGCCAGAAGGATTACACGATTCAAGTTTCATAAAAACGCGATGCTTTTTACAAAGAGGGTGAATACGATTCAGTTGAACAAACGGTACATGACCTATAGCGTGATCAACAGATTTGGCAATAAAACTATTGGATATTATTGTTGATGCGTTGTCAGATGCTAAAGATAACATTTTATTCCCTTTAATATTATCTAGACCCATAGAATTGGGTGTATGTAAAAATTATGGTTGAGTAAAGCCTTCAAAAATCATTTTTAGGTGCAGCTAAAAAAGGAGTCACATGCTCTACAGGTTTAAAGAGGAAGCACGTAGACTTCTTCGGCAATAAGGAACCCGTTAATGCTGTGTTATACATGGCAGAAACGCTAGGAGGCTTTATTTTTATACGAAGTTGATTGGTTGAATTTATGTTATGGTGTTGGGCATTATTTTCTATTAAGTCTTCACTGGCGATACCATCAAAGCCGTCATATGTTTTTAATGCGTTTAGAATATGCGTATATTGAAGGCATGAATCGCTAAATTGTTTGCCATTCTCATTATTTTTTATCCTGAAACTAGCGTGCAGACCATTAAACAGAATTTGGTAATCTTCGTGTATTTGGGTACAGCTAATTAAACCAGATTGTTTTAGGTGAAGAAGGAATGCAAACCAGCAGAATTGTTGGTTCATGGAAGCAACCAGATCGAAACTTTTAACCAGCGCTTGGGTAGTATGCGTAATAAACACGGGAAGTGGTTGAGATACACCTTGGTTATGAAATAACTGTTTTTGTGCCGCAAAACGGTGATGCCCATCTGCAATCATAAAGTGCTCAATACTATTAAGGCAAGACATGAGCTGTCTGGTGTACGCTGTGTTGTTAATTTTTATAAAAGCGTGCGTTAAACCGTTAATAGAAACAGAATAAGTAGGTGGGTATTGATCAAACCAGGCAGACAAGCGGTTAAATGGAAAGAGTTTACTTTGTGTTACCAAGTAGCATGGCGAATTAATGGCTTCATATGTCATGGTCCGCTCAATTTCTTTGACATGATACTCGTCTGTTCTTTCATGTGGAACAATTTTAGATTTCACATGAGAATGTGACTGATTGTAATAACAGCTAATACCAATACTGGAATGAAAACTATTTTTTACATGACCTGAAATACGATAAAGCAATAGATGTGACATCGTAAAGTTGCTTTTGAGTATTGTTTTAGCACTAATGCTTTTTTTCTGAGATGTTTGATGAAGTAACATGATTTTTCCTCTTAAAGTAAATCTTTTGCTAATAGTTAACCTGTTTATGTGCAGGTATTTTTTTAGACAAAATGATCTCGCCCATACCAGTAGAGGCATAGGGTAATGTATTTCTTAATGTTACTGTTTGAACGGTATTCTCGTGGCAATTATTAATGTTATTAGACTTTTTTTAGTGAGTCTGAAAAAAAGCACCATAACTACTTGAAAAATATAAAGTAGATTTTTAGCAAAACAGATAATGCTTTTTAATTTATCATAATGCTGCAATTTATTTTTCTGAAATTGCTAAGGATGATAAATTGCGGATAGCAGTCTGTTTTTTTTAGACATCACTGTTTATCTGTTGACATTGCCAACGAGCTTAAACATGGAAGATGATAGGTGGGCGAAAGGGTAATGTATAATAACCTGTTATGAGGAGAGCGGGTTGAGATGCACAATAAAGATTCGTATTACAGATAATAGAAATACCTTTATACTTGGTTAAGGGGGAACAATTTCCATAGCAGCCATGACAGTCGTCACTGCTCGTTTCATGTTCTTCAATAATATGATCAATTTGTGAGTGTATACTATGAATATGGTTTTCAGTTGAAATTAACTGAAAACTATTGTTAAAAGAGTTTGTATTCCCTCTATGAAGTTTACTCTCCATAATATGAAGCGCAAGCAGCGTCAGAGTAAGTAACAGTAATTGAACTGTGAGCTTCATAGCAACGCCTGTAATCCATTACACATGATTGCTTTATCCAATAAAACCGTTGTTAGCCTCTGTTGAACGCAGATGCTATACATTGGGGCGTCCACAGCGATGAAACGATAAGTATTATATCCATTAAGTGTATATGACATAGCAAACAGTTTGTAGTTCAACTTTTTCAATTTATTTATGAAAAGAAAATTTGACTACATTTTTACTGTATAAATAGCACGTAGATAAGTTTACCTTGTATACTAAACCACTAAAATTATTTTTTCTACACATTTTTATGGTGAAATTAGGTTTAGGATAAATTAAATAAACTTTAAAAAGCCGTGTAAAACAAGGTCTAAGTAACTGATGGTGTAAAAAAATCGTTTTTTGGGTTTTAAAGCTACAAGAAATGAAATGTTTTACCTCTTGAGAAAGAGGTAAAATCCTACAAAAAATTTATAACTTATAAGTGCTGGATAATAGACTTACAACGGGAAGGTCTATTTTTTTATCTGCTGTGTTTCGATGACAGTGCAGATAAGCTCACCATCTGATAACCGAGCAGTTATTTGGTCGCCAGGAATAACCTCTTGTGTTGTACGTATAATATGTTGGTCTTTTTTAATAATGGCATAGCCTCGCTCAAGTGTGGCAAGAGGACTAAGGGTTTGAAGGCGTTGTACGAGGTTAACTAATTTTTGTTGGTAATTTGGTAGTAAATGTTGAATTGTTTTGCTTAAACTTTGTTGTTGGTGAGTTAAACGTTGCTGTAATAAACGGATTTGTTGCTGTGGCGATTGTTGAAGCGTGCGAGCCTGTTGAGTGTGTAATTGATTTTGTTTTTGGAGAAAGTGATGTCGTATCGCCTGTCGCAAGCGTAACTCTATATCATCCAGTCGCTGTTGTTGATCTTGTATACGCTGTCCAGGGTGTCGCATGCGTTTTTGAAGCCAGTGTAAACGTTCCTGATGGCGTTGTAGCTGTGTTGCAATAATGTCATGAAGTAGTTGCTGATAGCCTTGGAAATTGGCCATTAATTCTGTTTGATCTAAGCTTAACAATTCGGCTGCAGCTGATGGTGTTGGAGCCCGTAAATCAGCAACCAGGTCTGCAATGGTTATGTCGATTTCATGGCCAACAGCACTTATAACAGGGAGTTTGCTATCGTAAATGGCATAAGCGAGCTGCTCATCATTAAATGCCCATAGGTCTTCAAGCGAGCCACCGCCACGAGTGAGAAGAATGGCCTGCCAGTTACCAATACCACTATTGGCAAGCTCCAGCGCATGAATTAATTGTGCAGGTGCTTCTTTACCCTGAACAGCACTGGGAATAATCGTGACCTCAAGTGCTGGAAAACGTCGCTTGAGTACAGTGAGTACATCGCGAATAGCAGCACCTGTAGGTGAGGTAATAATAGCAATATGTTGCAATGCTGAAGGGATAGGGCGTTTGTTTTCGGTAGCAAATAAGCCTGCTGCAGCCAGTTTTAATTTTAGTTGCTCAAAGGCTCGTCTTAAGGCGCCATCCCCAGCTTCTTCCATAAAATCGACCACTAATTGGTAGTCACCGCGTCCTTCATAAATACCTACTTTTCCGCGTACCAATACTTGTGTCCCGTCTTCAGGGATAAACCCCAGCAGCTGGTTTCGACCTCGAAACATGGCACAGCGAACTTGGGCCTGGCTATCTTTAAGGGTGAAGTACCAATGGCCAGAGCTGGGAATTGCCAGGTTGGAAATCTCACCTTCAACCCAGACTTGTGCAAAGCTGACTTCAAGTAAGCGCCTGACCCTTTGGTTAAGCGCCGAAACAGATAAAATATCGCGTGTTTCAGTCTCTTGGGTTGCAGCTATACTCAAAACGGCAGTTCCTTATTTGAAAATATGAGTGTGTTAAATAGGGACACAAAGTTGATTGATTAATCAATGTTTTTTTAACTGCATCTTTAAGTTGTTGTCAGAGCGGATGATTTTACCGCAGGATACAATAAAAATCATGATGAACCCTCGTTTTGTGTTGTGAGGTTTTATAGCGGACGTTATAATAAATGAATTTTATCTTCCCACCAGCAATTCGGTAATTTAGGTATGTTGCGCATAGCTCAAGAAGCTCTCACCTTCGATGATGTTCTATTACTTCCTGGTTATTCTGAAGTTCTGCCCAAAGATGTTTTACTATCGACTAAGCTCACTCGGGAAATCGCGCTCAATATTCCACTACTGTCTTCTGCCATGGATACGGTTACTGAATCACGTTTGGCTATTGCTATGGCACAAGAAGGTGGCTTAGGTATTATTCATAAAAATATGACCATAGAGCAACAGGCTAGCGAAGTAAGGGCGGTTAAAAAATACGAAAGTGGTGTTGTAAAAGACCCCATTACTATTAATGCGGATGCAACCGTTGAGTCTTTAATACGCATTACTCGCCAAAATAAAATTTCTGGCGTGCCCGTTATGGAAAATGGCGAATTAGTGGGCATCGTTACCAGTCGAGATGTTCGTTTTGAAACCAATGCACAGAAAAAAGTTGCGGAGGTTATGACCCCTAAAAGTAAGCTTGTAACAGTACAAGAAGGTGCAACACCTGAAGAGGTAAGAACGCTATTGCATCAACACCGGATTGAAAAAGTATTGGTGGTTGATGAGCAGTTTAAGTTGGTCGGTATGATGACCGTTAAAGATATTCAAAAAGCACAAGATTATCCTCGTGCATGTAAGGACCAGCAGGGGCAGTTACGGGTTGGGGCTGCTGTTGGTACAGGTGCTGAAACGGAGGAGCGAGTTGCTGCTCTGGTTGCTGCAGGTGTTGATGTGGTTGTGGTTGATACGGCTCATGGACACTCAAAAGGTGTTATTGATCGTGTTCGTTGGGTAAAAGAAAACTTTCCTCATGTGCAAGTGATTGGCGGTAATATTGCGACGGCAGCAGCAGCCACTGCGTTAGCTGACGCGGGAGCAGACGCGGTAAAAGTGGGGATTGGGCCTGGCTCTATTTGTACAACCCGTATTGTGACAGGTATAGGTGTACCGCAAATTACTGCGATTGCAGAAGTGGTTGCTGCATTAAAAGGAACAGGGGTGCCGGTGATTGCTGATGGAGGCATTCGCTTTTCTGGCGATTTGGCTAAAGCCATTGCAGCAGGTGCCCATGTCGTGATGATGGGAAGTATGTTTGCGGGTACAGAAGAAGCACCTGGTGAAGTAGAACTTTACCAAGGGCGGAGTTATAAAGCTTATCGAGGTATGGGTTCATTAGGTGCCATGGCACAATCAACAGGCTCTAGCGACCGCTATTTTCAGGATGCAGAGTCTGGTATAGAAAAGCTGGTGCCAGAGGGCATTGAAGGACGGGTACCTTATAAAGGGCCTATTTCAGCTATTATTCACCAGCTCATGGGAGGCTTACGTGCTTCTATGGGGTATACCGGTAGCCCAGACATTGAAACCATGCGTACTCAACCAGAATTCGTCAGAGTGACTGCCGCAGGCATGAAAGAAAGTCATGTGCATGATGTGAGTATTACTAAAGAAGCGCCCAATTACCGAGTGGGCTAAAACATACTCAAACACGGGGCTGAAATTCAGCCCCGTTTGCTATTTACCTTTTAAAACTAAAATGTGTTAAGCAGGCTAGTGGCTACCATATTGAAGATGGGGTCATAGTAAGTACACAACGTGATGTGAAAAAGGCGTATAGCAAAAAAATTAGTATTTTATTTAGTTACAGTAGAGAACACCTATGTCAATGGATATCCATGCTCAACGTATTCTTATTTTGGATTTTGGCTCTCAGTACACGCAACTCATCGCACGACGGGTTCGGGAAATCGGAGTGTATTGTGAGATTTATCCTTATGATGTTGATGCGACTGAAATTCAGGCATTTACCCCTAAAGCGATTATTCTAGCCGGTGGTCCTGAGTCAGTTACGGGTGATGACACACCTCGTGCACCACAAATTGTTTTTGATCTTGGCGTGCCGCTGTTGGGTATTTGTTATGGTATGCAAACCATGGCAGAGCAGTTTGGTGGTCAGGTAAGCACTTCGGATCATCGAGAGTTTGGTTATGCTGAGGTGAATTTAGCAGACAGCTGTCGGTTATTCGAAGGTATTGAAGATCATGTTAAAGAAGACGGCACCTTATCACTGGATGTCTGGATGAGTCATGGTGACAAAGTGACTGCATTGCCAGAAGGTTTTACTGTGGTTGCCACTACAGATAGTTGCCCAATTGCAGCCATGGCTAATGATGAAAAAGCATACTATGGTGTGCAGTTTCACCCAGAAGTTACCCACACTAAGCAGGGTAAGCGTATTCTTGAGCGGTTCGTGCGCAGCATTGCTGACTGTGATGCGCTTTGGACATATTCAAATATTGTTGACGATGCGATTGCGCGTATCCGTGAGCAAGTGGGTAACAATAAAGTGCTGTTAGGGCTTTCTGGGGGAGTGGATTCCTCTGTTGTCGCAGCATTATTACACAAAGCCATTGGTGATCAGTTAACCTGTGTATTTGTTGATAATGGTTTATTGCGTCTGCATGAAGGTGATCAAGTAATGGCCATGTTTGCTGAAAACATGGGGATAAAAGTGATTCGAGCTAATGCGGAGCAATTATTTTTATCCAAACTGGCAGGAGTAGCTGACCCAGAGCAAAAACGGAAAGTGATTGGCAATACATTTATTGAAGTATTTGATCAGGAAGCAACTAAATTAACCAATGTTAAGTTTCTGGCACAAGGTACTATTTACCCAGATGTTATTGAATCTGCTGGTGCTAAAACAGGTAAAGCGCATGTGATTAAGTCTCACCATAATGTGGGTGGGTTACCTGAAGATATGCAATTTGAGCTGGTTGAGCCATTGCGTGAACTCTTTAAAGATGAGGTCCGCCAGCTAGGGTTAGAGCTCGGTTTACCTTATGACATGGTATATCGTCACCCATTTCCTGGGCCAGGTCTTGGGGTGAGAATACTGGGGGAAGTGAAAAAAGAATATGCAGATTTACTGCGAAAAGCTGATGCTATTTTTATTGAGGAATTACATAAAGCCGATTTATACCACAAAGTCAGTCAAGCATTTGCGGTATTTTTACCTGTAAAATCAGTCGGGGTTGTGGGTGATGGACGGCGTTATGAGTATGTTATTGCACTGCGCGCAGTTGAAACCATTGACTTTATGACAGCCCGTTGGGCGCATTTACCTTATGAGTTTTTGGAGCGGGTTTCAAACCGAATTATTAATCAAATCAGCGGTGTTTCACGAGTGACTTACGATATTTCCAGCAAACCACCAGCAACGATTGAGTGGGAGTAATTGTTGTTTACCAAACATCATCATTGTTAATAATGTATTTATTTACCTCTAGTAAATAAATACTCCACATAAGTAGTACTCGTCAGGCCAGCCATAGTGCTGGCCTGTTGTGTTTTTGTCACTCTATTTTTTATGGGACATAACGAATCAATTTTTGACTTGAATCTACTATGATGAGTGTCATCAAGTTTGTGCTCAACATTGTTATACTAATGTTGTTTTGTATACTTTTCTTAATAACAAACTTCGCTTTTGCTTACTTTGTATTACCTTAGTCTTTTATGAATGATTGATAGTGTTCTTTGGCGGAGGCTGAGGAAGTGCAGGTTTTTGTTATTATTTAATGGTGTTTGTTATAGAAAAAATTAATCAATTATATTTAGATAATTAGTTTTATTGTTCATTCGCTATCAATTAAACTGAATATATCCTCTAGCAATAACCTTGCAAGAAAACAGCTTTAAGGAGATGACCATGGCTGATGTTCATACACCTAACTTAGGTATCACAGATGACGCTCGGGGTCAGATTGCTGACGGCTTAGGCAAACTATTAGCAGACAGTTATACCTTATACCTTTTAACTCATAACTTTCACTGGAATGTGACAGGGCCTAGTTTTCGTGATCTGCATTTGTTATTTGAAGAACAATACACTGAACTTGCAAATGCCGTAGATGAAATTGCAGAACGAATCCGAACACTTGGCTTTCCGGCCCCAGGTACTTTTAAGGCATTTGCAAAATTATCCAGTATAGAGCAGCCTGATAATGTTCCTTCAGCTCAGGACATGTTACGTATTTTGGCTGAAGCCAATGAATCAGTAGTGCGTGTTGCTCGAAGTGTTTTACCAACTGCTCAGGATGCTAACGATGAGTCCTCAGCAGGGTTGATTTCTGATAGAATGCGCTTGCACGAGAAAAATGTGTGGATGCTACGTAGCATGTTATAAACTGAGCTTTGCTTTTGAGATACCCTGAGTGATGTATACTACATGACTCGTAAAGGGGTAAAAAAATAATGCCCACTATTATGTGGGCATTATTTTATACTAACCTGTTAACGTAGAAGGTATGAATCAACGGTCAGAGTTGTTTTGAACGTTTAACTTTGTATAAGTTGTCAGGAGTGAATGATGCAGTCATTGACTCAATGGGCAGTATATCTTGCAGTTAGTCTAGTATTGAGTGGCTGTCAGCTATTACAAACCAAGCCTGTTGAATTTACTGAAACAGATGTTGTAGATGTTGATTATCGAACAACCTTTACTAAATCCGGATGGGCTCCCTTAAGTAATGGACTCTATCGTCATAAAAAAGGGGCTGAAAATGGTGAGGATTTAGTCGTTCGTCTTTCAAGCCAGCGTGTACTTGCCGATGTGAATAATGACGAACACTTGGATATTGTCGCGATATTAATCACTGATACTGGAGGCTCTGGTTATTATCGAGAACTATCTGTGGTACTTGGTGGAGAAGAAAGAAAAGCACTTCCTGCCATTAACTTGGGTGATCGTACCAAGGTACAGAACCTAGCGGTGGAAAATCAACAAATTCTGTTGTCTGTGCTGCAACATGATGAAGAAGATCGTATATGTTGTCCTTCTCAGAGTAAACAGTTGACTTATACCATCGTTAATGATGAGTTACAGGCAGTAACTGAATGATCTGTTCATTTTGAGCGTCTTGAGTATAATGCCCCTAGTTTAATTCGGGTGTACTTACCAGGAACGCTTGATTTAGCCATTAACAAGAATTTGATCAATGCAGTTTTAAGCGGTTTGCGAATATTTTCCATTAGGTTCAATGACCACTTTACTACTAAGTGGAAACTGACGGTTATGGTTAACAGATATCTGATTCACTGGCTTTTGCCAGTAATACAGTGAAACGCGAAGCTTCAGTCTGTTGCTCAGATGGTTTCAGTATCTTGACCACTGTGCCACGCGAACAGCTTTTGGCTGCTGAGGGTAGAGATAACCCTAGCAACAAAGGTTAGTAAACTCATGGAATCAACATATATTAACAGCGCCTGGTCGCTACTTGTTCCAGTCGTTGCCATTGGTTTAGCCGTTATTACACGGCATGTACTACTTTCTTTGGGGGCGGGCATCATTGTTGGCGCATTGCTGCTGACTAATATAGACCCTCTGGCGGCCGTTGTGCATACTGCCGAAGCATTTAAAGGGGTGTTTTGGGAAGATGGCGTACCCAATGCTTGGGTATTTTGGAAAGAAGGGGCACCAAACACCTGGAATATTTATATTCTCCTGTTTTTAGTTGTGCTTGGTATTATTACTAGTTTTATCAGCATGATGGGGGGGAGTAATGCCTTTGCTGAGTGGGCGAGGCAGCGCGTCAAGTCGCAACAAAGTTCGTTGTTAATGACTTTTTTCCTCGGAATTTTTATCTTTATTGATGATTACTTTAATAGTCTAGCTGTTGGTAATATTTGTCGGCCTATTACTGATCGCCAAAATATTTCTCGTGCAAAACTGGCGTATTTAATCGATTCAACCGCTGCTCCTGTCTGCGTTTTGACACCTATTTCCAGTTGGGGAGCTTATATCATTGCACTGATTGGTGGTTTATTGGTTGCCCATGAAGTAACTGGTTATACAGCACTTTCAGCCTTTATCACCATTGTCCCCATGAATTTTTATCCATTATTTGCGTTGTTGATGGTATTAGCGGTTATTGTGCTCAAATTGGAAATAGGTCCAATGCGTAAGCACACTCATAATGCACATAATGGGCAGCTGTTTAGCGTTGATCGAGGAACACCTCCTGGCTCAATAGAAATGCAAACAGACCGACAAGGTAAAGTGATCGATCTCGTGTTACCTGTTGTTGTACTGATTGTAGCTACCATTTATTTTATGATATCAACCGGTGCTGAGGCGCTGGCTAATGATGGTAAGCCTTTCAGTATTCTGGGTGCTTTTGAACAGACTGATGTTGCAAAATCACTGGTCTTTGGTGGTTTGGGTGGTTTAGCTATTTCCCTCATTTTATCTGCCTTTAGAAAGCTTTCTGTAGAAGACTATGCTAAAGGTTTGAAAAATGGCCTTAAGGCAATGCTGCCAGCAATTTATATTTTGGTTTTTGCCTGGATGTTGACGGGTATTATTGGTGAACTGGAAACAGGTAAGTACTTGGCAAGCCTGGTTAAAGATGTACTTAATCTGGCGTATTTACCACTCATTTTATTTATTGTTTCAGGCATTATGGCCTTTGCTACAGGTACTAGCTGGGGCACGTTTGGCATTATGCTACCTATTGCGGGTGATATGGCAGGTGCCACTGAAATTGCGATGATGTTGCCTATGTTTGCAGCGGTATTAGCAGGTTCAGTATTTGGGGATCACTGTTCACCAATTTCGGATACGACCATCCTTTCTTCAACAGGGGCTTCCTGTCATCATATTGATCATGTAGTAACGCAGTTACCTTATGCCTTAATTACTGCGTTTATTGCTGCTGTTGGCTTTTTAGTCTTAGGTTTTACTGAGTCAACATTGATGGCCTTTTTGGCATCGGCTGTCACTTTCATCATTGCCGTTGGAGTCATGAAAGTAATCTCTAGTAAGCAATAACGCAACGAATGTTTTGATGGTTCAGTGATAAAAAAAGCAGGCATTCGGCCTGCTTTTTTGTGCCCCCCAAAATTATTTGTTTTATAGAGAGCATTTTATCAAATTATTTTTTGATCAATTTATGCCAAAAAAGACTGGTATCCTGCAATGAGGGTGGGTTAATAACTGCTAGAGCCTGGATACCATGTATCACTCACATTATGCTTGTATATACACGGTTAATGTATGAATTTTGTAAAAGCGGCTGGCTGAAGGCTAGCCCAATACCTCGGTTAGTTCCCGCAATAAAGGCGTTAATGGGAGAAGAAAAACAGTTGAGGTAAAAGGCTTTAGTGCCATTCATGTAACGTCTTAGTTGTGGTGATTTACTAGCGTTAAAAACTCTTGGCGGGTTGCTTGGGATTTACGCATATCACCCAGCATAACGGATGTGCTCATCACTGAGTTTTGTTTTTCAACACCACGCATCATCATACACATATGTTTAGCTTCAATGATAACGCCAACCCCTCGAGCACCTGTAACACTTTCAACTGCCTTGGCAATTTGTGATGTAAGGTTTTCCTGAATCTGTAGGCGACGGGCAAACATATCAACGACCCGAGCGATTTTGGATAGGCCAATTACTTTTCCTGCAGGTAGGTAAGCTACATGGCACTTACCAATAAAGGGCAATAAATGATGTTCGCACAAAGAATAAAGCTCAATATTTTTAACTAAGACCATTTCTTCATTGTCAGACTCAAAAATCGCACCATTAACAATGCTTTCTAATTCCTGATGATACCCCTGGGTGAGAAATTGCATTGCTTTGGCGGCACGTTTTGGGGTATCAAGCAGTCCTTCTCGATTAGGATCTTCTCCTAGCGAAGAGATAATTGTGCGAAAGTTTTCTGCAAGAACAGTTTGAACTTTTTCGTTGCTCATAATGTAATCTCAACTATTTAATATGTCGGCCACCGTCAAGGCCGATAGTGCGCCCAGTAATGTAGCTGGAATTTAATAAAAAGCATAATGTTTCAAAAACAACTTCTGCTCCTGGCTCGATCTTCAGAAGTGATTTGTTCAGTGACTGTTGCTGGTAGTCAGGTGTGTCACCTTCATTGAACATGATCAGTGCAGGTGCAACTGCATTCACTTTAATGTCCGGCGCATAGTTCTTGGCAAATGACCGTGTCATATTATCCATACCTGCCTTACTTGCACTATATGCAATATGGGAATAGCTCCCTTTTTCAACGACACAGTCAGTGATGTGAATAATATCTGCAGCTTCAGGTTTGTTGGCCAAAAGCAAGTTATGGCAAAGGCGGTTAATAAGGTAGGGCGTCACCATGTGAATTTGCGTCATACGCTGCATGAGATCGGCAGGCTCAATACCTTCTGCTTCAGTATGCCAGCTTGATGCATTATGGATAATGGCTCGCAGTTTACCAAAGCGCTGATTAAGCGTGCGAGTAAATGCGGTTACGCCATCGGGATGACTAAAGTCAGCAGCAATACAGGTAACACCTGCTTTATCGAGTTGTTTGAGAGTGTCTCTTGGTGTGCGGTAAGAGACAACTATAGGTTGACCTAATTCAGCAAACCTTAGCGCACAATGAAGGCCAATTCGTTGTGCTCCTCCTGTAATGACTATGGGAGATTTAGACACTTTCAGCATAACTTGGACAGATACCTCAGTGAGTTCAGGTTCTTTATTCTTATACAAAAAAAACAGTATGTACAACTCTGTTTGTGCCTCTAACAGTATGACCAATCATCCATAACACTGTTAACCGGCGTAGGAATATACCGTAGCACAAATTACCCTACACGAATGGTTTTAGGGCCTATTGCCAGTATCTGACAAAAGATCGACATTCTATCGTAAAGTGAGGCGAAATATGACTTATAAACGAAAAGGTTATTAGCAAAGTTACTAGTTGGGTGGGCATATTTTCTGAAAACACACATAGTTAGTGATCTTAGATTCATAACTATTATGTCTAGCTATAAATCATTTAAGGCATATTTAGTATTAGAAATGAGTTGACAGTATTTAAGAATATTCATTATTGTGCAAGGCAAACGATTGCGCAATCGTTTGCTTAAAATAGAGTGTGTATTAACTTCAGCATTAGTCAAAATGAAATGAGTGGATCGTAATAAGGACACAAATAAATAGTTTTTTTTCAAAAAACAGCTTTTATAGGAACAGGTAACGTTTACATATAGGATGTTGACATTTAGCTATTCCATTCAGGCGTTATTATAGGAGTTAATGTTAGGTGTCTGCTCATCATTTCTTTTGCTGTGGTTAAAAAATAAAAAACTTTATGCCAAGAGACATAAGCTATGAAACGAGGTCGACTGCTTAATTCGGAGTTATCCTACTGTGTAGCTAAATTAGGCCATAATGATATGTTGGCTATTGCAGACAGTGGATTACCTATACCTAATACAACGCCGCGCATTGACTTGGCGCTTTGCCCTGGTACGCCATCATTTATTGAAACTTGCACCACAGTGTTTAGTGAAGTACAAGTAGAATCGTTAATTTTGGCAGAAGAATTTGCGGCTAAAAGCCCAGCACTGTATGAGTCCTTTATTCAACTCGTCAAGCAGCAGGAAGAAGCGCAAGGATGTTCGATTAAAATTTCTTATGTTTCCCATGAATTATTTAAAGCCAATACTCATGGTGCTACTGCTGTAGTACGTACTGGTGAATTTACACCCTATGCTAATGTTATAATTAAAGCAGGTGTCGTATTTTAGTGAGGGTCGAATGCCAGAAACAATACTACAATTGCAGTCAATAAGTAAGTCTTTTCCTGGGGTTCGAGCACTCCATGAAGTCAGCCTTAATGTTTACCAAGGGCGAGTTATGGCTTTGGTAGGCGAAAATGGCGCGGGTAAATCTACCCTGATGAAAGTATTAACAGGCATTTATCAGGCTGATGCAGGTAACATTTGTTACTTGGGAAAAAACTGTGTATTTTCCTCGCCAAAAGCATCTCAAGATGCAGGCATCAGTATTATTCATCAAGAATTAAATTTACTTCCTGAACTGTCTGTGGCGGAAAATATTTTTTTAGGTCGTGAATTTACCTGCTGGCCAGGAAGAATTGACTGGTCGAAAATGAAACAGGAAGCGCATTATTTGTTGCAGCGGCTTGGCTTATCATTGGATCCTGGTACCCCTGTGGGCAGCTTAAATATTGGCACACAGCAAATGGTTGAAATTGCCAAGGCTTTGGCTGTTAATGCCAAAGTTATTATTATGGATGAGCCGACGGATGCGTTAACAGATACAGAGTCTCAAAGTCTTTTTCGTATTATTCGTGAATTACGTGCGACAGGGTGCGGCATTGTTTATATTTCTCACCGTTTGGCAGAGATTTTTACGGTATGTGATGATATTACTGTATTAAGAGATGGAGAGTTTATTAAAGAGGTGCCTGTAGAAGATACCCATGAGGATGAAATTATTGAGTGGATGGTTGGCCGAAAACTCACTGAGCAATATCCTCGGGAACCTCAACAGCGCAGTCAAAAAACACTGATGGCTGTTGATGGCTTAAGTGGTCTTGGGGTTAAAAATGCTTCATTTGAGTTATTTGAAGGTGAAATCCTTGGTATTGCGGGATTAATGGGAGCAGGGCGCACTGAATTAATGAAAATTATTTATGGTGTTAACCCTCTGACACAAGGCAGTATTACCCTTAATGGTCAGAAATTACATTGCACTAATCCACAACAAGCACTTAAGGCAGGCATTGCCTATATTTCTGAAGATCGGAAAGGCGAGGGGCTTGTTACAGAGCTTTCAGTCGGTGAAAACATGGTGCTTAGTTCACTGAAAACCTTTTCTCGACAAATTGGTGTGATTAATAAAGCAAAAGAACAAGAAGCTATTGCTCATTTTATTCAACGGCTTCAAGTAAAAACACCTTCTGCATACCAATTAATTAAATATTTATCGGGTGGCAACCAACAAAAAGTAGCCATTGCCAAAGGATTATTAACCAACCCTAAGGTGTTAATTCTGGATGAGCCTACACGAGGCATTGATGTGGGTGCTAAGAAAGAAATATATCTTTTGATTAATGAGTTAAAACGCAGTGGGATGGGAATTATTCTTGTGTCGTCTGATATGCCTGAGATTTTGGGAATGAGTGACCGAATTCTAGTTATGTATTCTGGGTGCTTAGTGGGTGAGTTTGAAGGCCAAAGCGCGAATCAGGAACATATCATGCGTTACGCAGTAGGTAGGACCACTGAAGAGGAGTATGTATGAATAGCCCTGTACAGTCGACTAAAAAAAGCTCAACTGAACACTGGGTTCAGTGGTTTTCTGTTGAGAATTTAATTCGCCACAAGTCATTTTTAGCATTACTCATTTTAGTGGCGATAGTATCTCTGTTTAATCCTCAATTTCTTGCAATTGATAATTTACTCAATATTTTACGGCAAACATCAATCAATGCCATTATTGCGGTAGGCATGACATTGGTTATTTTGACCGCAGGTATTGACCTAAGTGTGGGATCAGTCTTGGCATTATCGGGTGCTATTTGTGCCAGCTTAATTGGTTATGAGGTCCCGGTGATTGGTGCGGTACTCATTACCTTGCTGATGGGCAGTTTTATGGGAGCCTGCAGTGGGGTTGTTATTGCCAAAGGTAAAGTACAGCCCTTTATTGCAACACTTGTGGCGATGACATTATTTCGTGGTGTGACCATGGTATTTACGGATGGCCGACCGATTTCAACAGGGCTTCACCATACCGCAGATCAGTTTTCCTGGCTAGGAACAGGTTATGTGCTTGGTATTCCTGTGCCAGTGTATTTAATGGTGTTCGTATTTGCGGGGGGGTATTTTATTTTAAATCATACCCGTCTAGGACGTTATATTTATGCGTTAGGTGGTAATGAAAGTGCAACACGTCTTTCGGGTATTAATGTTGATAATATTAAGCTGATTGTATACAGCTTATGCGGTATGCTAGCGGCGCTAGCAGGGATAATTGCAACAGCACGACTGGCTTCAGCTCAACCTACAGCTGGTGCCGGCTATGAGCTGGATGCGATTGCTGCCGTTGTTTTGGGCGGTACAAGTTTAGCTGGCGGTAAAGGACGAATTGTAGGTACATTAATTGGGGCATTGATTATTGGTATTTTAAATAATGCGCTTAATTTATTAGATGTATCGTCTTACTATCAGATGATTGCTAAAGCAACTGTAATTCTGTTAGCAGTATTGGTTGATACACGTAGTAAATAAAAAATGGACAGTAGGAGGAAATAATGAAAAAAATAATAATGTTAATGACGGGTATTTTGTTAACGATAGGTTTAATGGGATGTGATAAAAAAGAGGAAAAAGCCACCGTTGAACAAGCCAAAGAAAAGCCAACATTGGCGTTGGTTATTTCCACATTGAATAATCCGTTTTTTGTAACCTTAAAAGATGGTGCAGAGCAGAAAGCGAATGCATTAGGCTATGAGCTGCTGGTTTTAGACTCACAAAATGACCCTGCTAAAGAACTGGCAAATGTAGAAGATCTTACGGTAAAAAAAGTTGCAGCTATTTTGATTAACCCTACAGATTCTTCTGCCGTTGTGAATGCTATTCGTGTGGCTAACCAAGCTAAAATCCCTGTTATTACGCTAGACCGTGGTGCAAATGGTGGGGAGGTTTCATCACACGTCGCTTCTGACAACATTGCAGGTGGTGAACTAGCAGGTAACTATATTGCTGAAAAGCTTGGTGCTGGTGCCAAAGTCATTCAATTACAGGGTATTCCTGGAACTTCTGCAGCGAGAGATCGTGGTGAAGGTTTTACTAAAGCTGCTGAAGCGAAACATTTAGCTGTTCTCGCTAGCCAACCTGCAGACTTTGATAGAACAAAAGGCTTGAATGTCATGGAGAATTTATTGGAAGCGAATCAAGATGTGCAAGCTGTGTTCGCTCAAAATGATGAAATGGCATTAGGTGCAATTAAGGCTATTGAGGCGGCTCAACGGGATGTGTTGGTTGTTGGGTTTGATGGTACTGACGAAGGCGTGAATGCAGTTAAGTCTGGTTCTCTCTCCGGTACTGTAGCACAACAGCCTGCTTTAATTGGTGAAAAAGGTATTGAAGTCGCGGCAAAAGTGTTGAAAGGTGAAGCTGTTGAGTCTTCTATTTCCGTACCATTGAAGATGATTACCTTGTAAAACGACGTATATAAAAGCCTGGTAAAGCCAGGCTTTTTACATTAAAGCGTGTAGTTCTACCTACCCAAATGTATTGATTTAGGAGTAAGTAATGGCTAATACCTTATGGGTGTTAGGCAGTGTTAATGCTGACCATATGTTACAAGTGCCTTATTTCCCAAAACCAGGAGAAACCCTTGCGGGTGACCATTATCAGTTAACGGGTGGTGGTAAAGGGGCCAATCAAGCTGTTGCTGCAGCCCGTTTAAAAGGCCATGTCGTGTTTGTTGCCTGTGTGGGGGACGATGCGGTTGGTCATCAGTTTTGTCATGATTTTCAAATGGATGGTATAGATACAAACCGGGTAACAGCTATTAAAGATGTGCCTACCGGCACAGCACTCATCTTAGTTAATAGCCAAGGTGAAAATTGTATTGCACTCCATCCTGGTGCCAATAGTGAATTAACGCCTTCACTTATTATGCCTTGGCTTACAGAATTGGAGACCGTTCATACATTATTAATGCAACTGGAAACGCCAATAGAAACTGTTACCTTAGCGGCTAAGTCTGCACAAAAGCAGGGGGTTAATGTCATTCTGAATCCTGCACCCGCGCAACCATTAAGTGATGAGCTTTTGGCGGCAGTTGATATTATTACACCGAATGAGACAGAAGCTTCTCTCTTAACGGGGGTGATGGTTAATGACATTGATTCAGCAAAAATGGCGGCTGATGTGCTCCACAAAAAAGGGATTTCAAAGGTTTTAATTACGATGGGTAAAGCGGGTGTATTATTCAGTCACGCAGGAGAGCAGCATTATTATCCTGGGTTTGATGTAAAAGCCGTAGATACAACCGCTGCGGGCGATACATTTAATGGTGCTTTAGCGGTTGCATTAACAGAAGGCCTATCGATGGCAGAGGCTATTTATTTGGCTCAAGCTGCGGCAGCGATCAGTGTGACACGTCTAGGTGCACAAAGTGCTATACCCGAACGAGCAGAGGTTGAGCAGTACTGTAAACAGCAGAAAGCTTGATAAAGGCTATTTATGTCATGGCAACGATAAAAGATGTGGCAAAACTGGCTGGCGTTTCTACGACAACAGTCTCTCATGTGTTGAATAATACACGGTTTGTTGCAAAAGAAACGCAGGAGCGGGTGTATGCTGCTGTTAAGTCATTGAACTATGCACCCAGTGCCGTTGCCCGAAGTTTAAAGGTTAACCAAACTCGCACCTTGGGTTTGCTCGTCACCTCAAGCTCCAATCCTTTTTTTGCGGAAGTAGTACAGGGGGTAGAAGCGGCGTGCTTTGAGGAGGGTTACTCGCTTTTACTATGTACCATTGAAGGGGATCGTCAAAAACTCCGTCATTACTTGGAAACATTAGTCGCCAAGCGTATTGATGGTTTGCTATTAATGTGCACAGAATATGATCCTTTATTATTTTCACTATTGGAGTCCTATGAGTCTTTGCCTCAAGTGATTATGGATTGGGGACCTAGTAACGAGTTTATGGATAAAATTCAGGATAATTCTGCACAAGGAGGGTACCTTGCGACACGTTATTTAATTGAACAAGGACATACAGCCATTGGTTGTTTAACAGGGCCTATGGAAAAATTACCCAGTCAGCAACGGTTCGCTGGATTTCAACAGGCTATGGAGGAAGCAAACCTTACCATAAATTCAGAATGGGTAGTCGCTGGAGATTTTGAAGCGATGAGCGGGGAACAGGCATTTAAGGAAATTTGGTCATTAACCAAACGCCCAACTGCGATGTTTGCATGTAATGATGTTATGGCGATGGGAATGATATGTGCCGCTTATAAAAATGGGGTGAAGGTTCCTGAAGCGTTATCGATCATTGGTTATGATGATATTCCCATGGCAAAATATTTTATTCCGCCACTTACCAGTATTTCTCAGCCAAAGCGTGAACTAGGAAAAATGGCCGTTGCTACACTTGTTGATAAAATTAAACGTAAACGAAAAAAAGGAAAAACATTACTTTTAGAAACACAGCTTTCAATTCGGTGTTCTGTTAGCCGAAGAGGGTAAATATTGTTTATAGTGAGTTAAAACTTTTGTTACATCATTTTGGTTGGCAATTATATTTATTGCAGAAAGCAATTCTTTATTTAATTTTGGCTTTTTCTGACTTAAAGCACAATGCAATGGGTATATGTTATCTATAAGGGAGGCCAGTTGTAAGCCATTAGCTTTACCTTGTCTTTTTAAATAAAAAAAAGAATAGTCATTATCAATAATAACATTAACACGCTTTAATTGTATTAGTTTATAAAGCTCTGCTGTTGAGCGCCTTGAAATACGGGTTGCTTTGCCATCGTCAAAGAGTGACATCAATGTATCGCTATAGATATAGCCGAGATGACTTCCAATATTAAAGCTTTTGAGTTGTTCATAATGAGTAATGTCTTCATCTTGCTGACGAATAATAAAAAATTCACGTTGTCTTAATAATGCTGGTCCCCAAGTGAAATGTTCAGGAAATGTTAACCAGTTGGGGTTGTATAAGCACAACATTTGAATGTGTCCAGAAGCTAAAAAGTCTTCTATTCGATTAACAGGTAGTGAATGGAAGACAGGTTCAAGCTTCGCTGTTGACACAATAAGCGAGGCAATATCGTAGATTAATCCCCCAATCAGCTTGTCGCCTTTTTCTTCATCAAAAGGAAGTCCATGAGGAGTGTAGCCAATGTCTACAGTTCTAGCAATTGCGATATGACCACATAACAAAATGAATAAAAATGTTAAGATATGTTTCATACATGGTGTTGCCTTTGAAATTCATGCTTGTCATTGTGCGTTGTACAATTCACCATCCATAGTGATTTTTCTTTATGTTTAAGAGTAGTACGAAACTTAATGTTTAGGCACTTAATACCACGGCTATCATGATATTAAAACAACCTTTAATGCCAACAGTGATAAAATACACCCCATTATTCGATCTAACCAAATAGCGTTTTTATTAAGCTTATTTAATAGTGTGTGGCTTGGAGAGCAACACCGCAATAGTTGAGTACCATAGCCTGTCAAACAAGAAGGGGATAATGATAAGTAATGACTTTGTCATGTTGTTGGATGCATAAGACGAGACAAACTGGCTAAATAAAGCAATAAACCAAAGGGTAATTTTAGGATTAATAAATAATTTTTTACGATTGAGTTGTATATACAGAGGAGTATTTACAATTTACTCTCTCTTACAGTTATAGTTTTAAGAGAGAGTATCTGTATCTACAATGTAGATTAAGCAGCCAATGGCTGGTTTTTTTGTATTTTTTTAGGAAGCCACTTTTCCAGTACGCGTGGTAGGGTGGTGTTGTTTTCTGATTGGGCCGTCCACAATATATAGCCATCAGGCCTTATCAATAGGGCACATGGTAATTGGTGTGGCGGTTGAATTTGACCTGTTAACACTACGAGCTGTTCATTACCAGTATTGATATAGTTTTTAATAAAATGGCTATTCGTTGTTTGATCAATTAATATAAATTGCTGTCTTCTTAACGTCTCATAAATACGATGTGTGTGACCAAACTCATCAATTAACATGATATCTGGTACTCTTTTTCCTACTAGTTTATGTGATCCTTGTTTTGGAAATGGGTAGCGCAATGTTACACCTGAAAGTTGTTTGATAACTAATAATTGAATAAATGGAACAGTCATTAGTAGTACACTTAAATGACGAAGTATTCGAGCTGGAAGACTACGGGATATTTCATATTTAAATATTTTATCAGTGTTTTTGAGTATTTTACTATTTATTGCGCGTCGTTCTTGTTCATAGCTTTGCAATAACTCAGTTGGTGCTTGGCCTTTTAGTACAGCAATTAATTTCCAACCTAGATTGATTGCATCCTGAATGGCTATTTGCAGACCTTGTCCGCCTGAGGGTATATGAGTATGGGCTGCATCACCCGCCAAAAATACACGACCGACCTGGTACTTATCGGCTTGGCGTTGTTCACTGCGAAAGCGTGACATCCAGGTGGGTTGATGAATGCCCAAGTCCCTGCCAAGAATACCTTGTACACTATCATTAAGTTCAGCGAGCGTGAGAGGATTTTCTACCGGGATATGCATATAGTGATGGTCAAGTACAATAAGGCGGAAAGATCCATCATCAAATGGAAAAACAGCAACCATACCTCGTTTAGTGGTACGAGCATAAACTTTAGGTTCTGGAGGATAAGTTAAATGAACATCAGCAATACTTAATGTGCAGTCATAGCGAAACCCTGGAAACTCAATATTAAGTAACTGACGAATGGTGCTTTTCACTCCATCACAACCAATCACATAGTCTGCTTGTAAATGGTTGATACCTTTAGCCGTTTTTACAGTAGTTATAACGTGTTGAGAAGTTTGTTTTATATCGATTACTTCCATGCCTCGAGTAATTTTCACACCCGCTTTTAATGCCATCGCTTCAAAATGAGCTTCAGCTTTACACTGTGGAATGATTAGCATGAATGGAAATCGGCTTTGTAAACGACTAAAGTCAAGGCTGTGTTTGCCATCACCCAGTGGTGCATGTACCCAGGGCGTCCCATTATTAATGAGTATATCCGCACGTCCCCTCATATCAAGTAATTCAAGGGTGTGTGGTAAAATACCAAATGCTCGAGATAAATTACTGGGTTTAGCTCTTCGTTCGATAATATGTGTTTGAATACCTGCGTTGGCAAGTTCAGTAGCGAGTGTTAATCCAGCTGGACCTGCGCCTACTATGATAACGTTTGCTGTTTTTGACATTGCTGGCTCCATACAAAAATACTTTAAATATACTCATCAAGAATAATTTTAGGTGTAAAAAAGTGCCATAGTAGTAGAAGTATTAGGTATATAATATTTTTATTTTATTGACTTTAATATAATAAAATGATCGTCGGTTATCTCTTCTTGAATTGGCGTTAGTCCTGATTTCTTGAGTAGTACTTTAATGTCTGGTAGTGCTTTTAAATTGGGTAAACGTTGAATAATATAGAGGAAAAACTTAACAAAAAAATTTGGAGGGCAGTGCTCTGCAAGAATGAAAATACCTCTGTGGCAAAGAACTCGATTTATTTCTTTTAATACCGAAAGCTGGTTACGCCAGTGACCAAATGATGTTGTACAGATTACAAGATCAATGGTGTTATTGGCGAGTGGAATTGTTTCTGCTTTTTTAGTAATAAATTTAGCATGCGGCAATTTTTTACTGGCTTGTTCAATCATTGCTTGGGCTGGATCAAGACCAATAACTTGAGATTCAGGCCAAAAATTTGTAAGTTGTTGTAACAAAGTACCTGTTCCACAGCCTATATCCAATATTTTTGAGGGATAGGTAGAATAACTGTTAGTTGCCCAGTTAAACACCTTAGTTTGCGCTGTTATGCAATCTTGACCGTACTTTTGATCATATAACGGGGCTATGCGATTAAAAATATCAATATAACCAGGATCTCGTTTTATATATTTATGCATTTTTTTCAAATGACTCCAAAATATTTCCCTTTATTTCAGGTGCTTTTAAAAAACGACTGGGTGTTTCCAGTTTTACAGTTAAACCCTGCTTAGCAACTAATGAAATACGCATAGAACGATCGACCTTGCTACCTGTAATAAGTGAGGGCCTAAAACGTTGTAAGAGTAAAATTAAAATTAATTTTACCTCAAGCAAGGCGAAATGGCGGCCCATACAGTTATGTTCTCCTGCACCAAATGCAATATACTCAAAAGGTGAGGGTTTAAGTGATGCCCAGCGTTGGGGGTTAAAACGTAAAGGCTGATTGAATACTTCTGGTATGCGGTGCGAAACATATGCACTGAAAAAAATAGTTGTATCTTTATTGATAGGATAGCCATTTAGCTCGGCATCTTCATTAGCATAACGAATACCAAAAGCTGCAGGAGGAAATAAACGTAAGCTTTCTTTTATTACCCAGTCAAGATAGTTTAATCTTGATAAATCTTCTATGGTAGGCGGTTTACTATTAAGGGTTGTTTGTAGCTCTGTGAGTAATTGGGCATATTCTTCTGGGTGTTGGTCTAATAAAAATAACGTCCATAAAATTGCAGAGGCACTGCTCTCATGACATAGTACAGTGTATGCTTCACCAATAAGTTCATCTTCACTGAAGCCAATCCCTTGATCATCTCGAGCTGCAATAAGTGCTGATAATATATCATAACCTTGCGTTGAAGCCTTACGTTTTTGGTGGATCATATTTCTAATGATTGCTTCAATAGATGCAGCACATTGCAACATTTTACGGTAGGTGCTTCCTGGAACATCAACAGGAAAAAGTAGTGTAGCGGAGGAACCCGCTGTTTTTAATAAAAGTGCTATGTAATGCTCGAGCTTTTTCGACAGTGGATTTTGTTCAAGCCCAAACATAGTCTTGAGTGAAATTCGGGTGATTAAGCAAGTAATATCCTGATCAATACGACGTACTTCGTTTAAACTCCAAGTATCCAGAGTTTCCTGAGTGATCGAAGTAATACTATTGAGATATTGATCAATGCTGTTTTTTTTGAAAGCAGGTTGCATTAGTCGACGGTGTTGGCGGTGTTTTTCACCATTTATTCTCAGTAATCCCAGGCTGAGCCGTTCCATGGACGACCCAACCGGAAATTGACTTTCCCTAAATGCATCTGCAATAAACTGTTTTGACTGGGTAAATAACGCTTGGTGAAACGTTGGGCCAAAGATAGCAATATATTTTGGATCAGTATTATCCCAGCTGCTTATTTGTCCATAGGCTTTATATGTTTTCATAAAAAAACCTATAGGATCGTTTAGCATGCGAAGCCCTTGCCAACGCCAACCAATCAGTGGTGTATGCCGATAACCTGGTATTAAATGAAGGTTAGATGTAGTTGCAGTAGTCTGATGAGAGTGACTAGTCTGTTCAACGTTAGTGGTTGCTTTAAGGGAGGTTGGTAAGTGAGACATAGAGTTATACGCCATACTTTATATGATTAAGTAGTGGGCTAGTAAATAAACAGTGAGTAAGACATGAGTGGACTATTGTAGATTTACCTATCGTTTGTAATTTGTTTATTAAACTTAAATATTGAGTCACGATGGAGATTATCTCTGATAAAACTCATTAATAGCATTTGGGTACCTCCAAATATAGTGTTTTTTTGTGAGAGCAAGGAAGCTCAACACAGAGGATTGCAGTGTAGGAATACATAAGGATCCACGTATAACGCTGACACGGCTATCACGTAAAAAGTGAACTATGAGAGGTACCCATTTGTAAGATGTAATGTACACTAACGCTTTAAGGCAAGTGTTAAACCATCAGCAAAAGGTAAAAAGCTTAATTCAACTCGATTGTCATGATGAAGTTTTTTATTAATTTGACGTAGTGATGTGGTTTCTTCATCCTCTATTGATGGATCTGCAACAGCGCCAGACCAGAGCGTGTTATCTAAAATAAGCAGACCACCTTTTTTGATTAACTGCAATGCAGACTCATAGTAATTGTCATAGTTTTCTTTATCTGCATCTATAAAGGCAATATCAAATGTACCTGCTAATCCTTCATCGAGTAAGCTGGTTAAGCTTGATTTAGCATCACCAATCATGGTTTTTATTTTATGATCAATTCCTGCTTCATGCCAATAGCGGCGGCCTATATTTACCCATTCTTCATTGATATCACAACCAATCAGTAAGCCATCTTCGGGCAATGCTTGGGCTACACAAAGTGTGCTGTATCCGGTAAAAACACCTATTTCAAGCGCTTTCTGAGCATGTGTGATCTTTGTCAGTAGCGCCATAAATTGTCCTTGTTCTGGCATGATCTGCATGTTGCACTCAGGCATTTCTCCCGTTTCATCACGGAGTGCTTTAAGAATGCTACTTTCTCTTAGCGAGTTATCACGGATATAGTTAAGAATAGTTTGATTGGTTTCAACGTGATGTATCATGTGGTTAATCCTTTACAGTATAGTTGTTGATACTAATTTTAAGAAATAGTTGATTTTGTATGAATTGTATTTAGCCGAGATTTTTTAAAATTAGTTAATGTATCTGCTGCAGATATTTGGTTTCTGGATTGCATTAATAAGCTTGGAGATTCATCTCCAACAAATTGTGTGCAAACAAATTTATGAGCATCGTAACTTGCTGACATGGCCTCATAAAATGAGTCTCTGCTTTCATGTAGCTCTGAGGGTAATTGATTGAATATTTTTTTCGTATTGATAAGCTGTTTAACAAGTTGTTCATGATCTCGCCAATGTAGGCCACTCATATCTTCAGGAGCAATGGGTGGAGTGAGTGTTGGACGCACAGACTTTTCATACTCACTGTAAGTATAATCGCCAGTAAAGCGGAAGCTAGACTCAACTCCCCACATAATAGATGTAGCTATACCTAAATAATAGCGTGCTGCTGCAGTATTGCCAGCGTTTACTTCATTGCGAAAACTATTTATGGCTATGATAAGTCCTTGACAAAAAACCATAAATACATAGTGACCTTTGGTCCAACGCTGAAGTGCATCACGCTGAGTATTTTCCATTACTGGAGGGGAGATTAAAGGTGGATTATGAGTGTGTGATTGCTCTGACTTGAACAGTTTCAAAAGAGCATATAGTGCATAAATAAGTCGTCCCCACTGTGTTTGATCTAAAGTTGTTCCTCCTTGCATCGCTTCTTTAAAAATAAAATTAAAGGCTTCAAGCGCACTACTTAGCATTAGTAATGAAAGGTTATCTGTTGAGCGAATAATATTAAAGGCATGATCATTATCTTCATTACCTTTTGTTCCTATATATATGCAATCTGCTTTAGAAAAACCACTGTGTGATGTATTTAGTGTGTTAAGGTGTTTTTGTAGCGTTTGATGAAATTTTTTAGCTGGTAGTGTAAGGGGGAAATCTAATAAGTTATTAGTGGTCTCTAAAACAATGGGTAAAATATCAAGTAATTTAGCATGCTCAGGTATTAACTCTGGGACAGCCAAATAAAAATTAGTTGATTGAGGCATTGTAAAATCCATAATTCCATATTTACCCTTTGGGTATATTGGTTTTATCTAACACCTATAGATGAATTACTCTATCTTTAGTGATGAATGTGCGGTGTTATTATTTGTTGTGAGCTTTTTATACTATATATTTTGTTATTTATATACAATAATCACTCATTTGAATTTATGTTGTTGTTCATTTTTGGCGCTACAGAAAGTTTAAGGATATAGGCCTCAAGTTTTTTTAAAAATTCTCGATCAATATTGCGTCTTATACCATGATCATAAGGCATATTGCTTTCAGCTACACGTAAATATAGATCACTATTTAGCAAACGCTGGTAGCCTTTAGTATGTGTATCAATAAGGTAACCTGAACCCATTGTTTGATTTATACTGCTTGTTAAAACATTGCTGTTTTCTGTTGCGTTCAGGTTATTAACGTTAATGGGTAACTTATGGCGTAAGTTTAGTTTTTCATCACTACTACAACTATATTTATAACTGTTATGACAAGAACCACAGTTGGTGTGCATATAGCCTGTCAGCCACTTTTCAGTTGAAGAGCCTGGTAGTTGGTAGTCCATTAATTGTACAAAAAACTTTGGTCTATTTGTTTTTATGCGGTTGTTAAGCCAGAGATCTACTAAATTAATTCCCCCAGTAATCATTTGAGGATGGGCGCTGAGCTGAATGGTATCAAAGCCCAAAGCAAAGTCATAGTCATTGTGAGTACTATGACAGCTTTCACAGTCTGCTTTACTTGGGATTGTATGAAAACTATTGGGTACTTTCACGCGTTGATCTGCAGGGGTCATAAATGCATTGGTTTGTTCTTCGTTCCATTGATAGGTTTTGTATTCCCATCGATCACTGGCTGATGCACCACTCAAAGATACTTTATAAGCAATGCGTGTTTCTAAATAACGGTCTTTATCACTAAATGATTTCCATAATACTGTACCGATAGGGAACTGCCAATTATTAATATTTGTGGCATCAATTTGAGTGCCTGGCGGAAGGTAAATATGACGTTTTTTACGTTCACCATCTGAAAATAGAGGATAGATAGGAATATGTAGGTCAACAGCTGGGTTTATTGCAGCTTGTTTAAGATGAGTATTAGCTTGTATTAGATACAAACCTGTGTCTGATAGACGTTTAGCTGCTTTCAAACGCTCGATTTGTACAGATACTTTTTTGGTGTCGTCAAACAAATATTTTTCTTGGTCATGATATGGTGTTTCAGCATTTGCATTTGAACTTGTTAAAAAGTAAAAGCTTAGTATTTGTAAATATAGGATGCTAAGTTTATTTTTATATTTATGGTTTTTATGCGGTAGTGTACTGTTCACTTTTAAAGTTCCATTCTATGTAATATGCCCAAAATGAAGTTGTATTTATTTTAGGTATAATAGCTACTCAAATAGTATATCTGTTTGTGGCAGCTGGTATATTAACTGTTGAACTTGATCTGGGGGGAGTATTGTTTCCCTGAGGTCTAGCCATTTTAACTGTTGCATTGAGGTAAGCGGTAAAACATTGTGAATGGCTGTACCTCTTAAACTTAAATGAGTTAAATATGTTTTATTGATGAGCGTATCGAGTGGAGAAACCGTAGAGAAACTGATATAAAGTGATGAAAGATTATTTAGACTAGAAATAAAATCCAGCGACCGATCTTGAATAAAGCTGAGTTCGAGTTCTTTTAGCTCAGTCAGCTGGGCAAGAGGGCTATAGTCCTTAACATTTATTGTCCAATTAAGATGTAACGTTTTAAGGTGTTCAAGTCTACTAATGGTTTCAACTTCTTTGATAGGAGTTTCACCTAGGTTGAGTTTCTCGAGTGAAGTTAATGACTGAATAGCAGAGATATCTTCAAGGTGTTCACTGTAACGAGCATTTAATTCAAGAAGTGACTCAGCATTCTCTAAACCAATTAGAGAGGTTAGTTTTGATTCTTGTATATTTAGTTTTTCAAGCTTCTTTAATCCAAAAAGAGGGATCAATGAACGAACAGGTGCCCCTCTTAAGTGAAGTTGCTTTAAACTATGAATGTTTCTAAGAGGGGATAAATCTTTTATTGACGTGCGGCTTGCAAAAAGGGACTCTAGCGTTTGGTGTTCCTGTAAACCATTCAACGATTGTAGAGGAGTATTATATAGTGTCAGTATTTTTAACTTTGTTAATTTAGCGATATCTTGTAATGATTGAATGTTGGTGTTGTCCAAATATAAAGTATCAATATTACTGAATTGTTTGATGCTTTGGATATATCTTAATGGTGTTCCAGATAGGTAAAGTGCATGAATGCTTTTGGGGGATGTAAAAGGAACGAGCTCTGTAATATTAGTCCAGCTTAAATTTAAGCTACAAATGTTTCTTGTGTTCGCGATCCAATTGATCTCACGCTGGGAAATTGTTTGATAGGATAAATTGATACATAGAGGACGATTTTGCTCTTGGGATAAGGTTTGATAGTTGCCAACATGACTAACTGAATAGCAAATACTTTCACAGTTTGACGCATTGACAGATTCAATAAACAGCCAGGCAAACAAGGATAGATAAATGCTTAGTTGTTTGTTAAATAAGAATTTATTAAGCTTCCCATAGGTGCTTTTATACACAAACATTTCCTCCTATATCCCTATACTTGTTAAAGGCGTCTATTTTGATAATTCTTAATGCCGTAATATAAGTAGCTTATCTTTTTATGATGAATAAACTTAATTTTACTGTGTGTCTGCAAAAAAAACTTCGCGCTAGTATTTAAAGCCAAAAGAAAAAGTGTTCAGTTGTATAACAATAACATAGTCTCATAGCTTCGTATATTTTGTATGTTAACTCCATACGTGTAAAACTTAAGCTTATGATGATAATGTATAGACATAAGTTGCGATGAAAATAGATTTCACGCTCAGTTAAAGATGTCCTTAGCTTTAGTTTGGTAATAATTTATTAGCACAATCCCTATATTTAATAAGTGATTGTATAACCTTTAGTACATTTAAAGTCAATACGACTAAAGTCTAATTCTTAGCTGAATATAATTTCTATAGACTGTCAGTGTCGAATATTGGATGAAATGCATAATAAATAAGAACTTGTCAGTCGTATTTTGACTTTTAAAGAATGTTGCAATTTTAGCTAAGGTTAATAAATTAAGTTTAGTATTAGATGTTAGTTTGGTATACGTGTTTTTTACTTATTTGAATAAGTGGATTTTAATTTTCCTGAAAAATAATTATAACTGAAGGGATTGACTTTGTGCTGGTGAAGAGATTATTTTAGTTTTAATAAAATATATTAATGCCTGCCATATTGATTTGTATAAAAAATACTAAGACAGTAAATAGTTAGGGTGTTGCTGTATACTTGTTATCTAGAACATAAAACCTGCTCGTTGTCGTTCAGTGTTATATAGAAAATAAAAAATATAAAATGAATGAAGTGGATATCAAAAACTGGATGTTAAAATGAATTCACTGGTAGAAGTGCTTCGGAATCGAGCACATAATAACTCAGCTGATGAAGCATATACGTTTATTGCTGATCAAGGTACATCAGATAAGTACATGAGCTATCAGATGTTGGATCAGTCAGCACTTTCTATTGCAGATGTTTTGCTCTCTGCAGGGTTAAAAGGTAAACGCATGCTATTGCTTTATCCTCCCAGCAGTGAATATATTGAAGCATTTATAGGATGTTTATATGCGAATGTGATAGCTGTCCCTGTTTATTCTACAGATGAAAGCAGACTCGATAAGCAATTAGAGCGTTTAAGTACAATTATTGAAGATTCTGATGTTTCTGGTGTACTAACAACATCAACATTAGGCGAACAAACTCGATTGCTTGTAGACAGTATTGTTTCAGCTAATAAGCTTAAGTGGGTAAATACTGATTTAATTGAAAGAGTAGCCAATAAGAGCTTTCATTTGCCTGTTATATGTGGCAATGATATTGCCTTTCTACAATATACATCAGGCTCTACACAGTCACCTAAGGGGGTAGTGCTTACACATAACAATTTACTGCACAATCTATCCTGTATTTTCAACCATTTTGAAGTAGAAGCAAATACGCGTGTGGTAAGCTGGCTCCCCCCATACCATGATATGGGATTAATTGGTGCAATTTTAACGCCGCTCTTCGGTGGGGTGCCTGTGACACTAATGTCGCCTCGTTATTTTTTACAAGCCCCACTTCGTTGGTTATCTATTATTTCACACTATACCAATGTTATTAGTGGTGGACCAAACTTTGCCTACGAGCTGTGCCTCAGGGCTCTTAAGCGCCGAAAACCTGACAACCCTTTGGACTTACGTGAATGGAAAATTGCTTTTTGTGGAGCTGAACCGATACGACCTGAAACGATATCTAGATTTTGTGATGCTTTTGTGCCATTTGGTTTTGACTCTCATGCCTTTTCTTCTTGTTATGGCTTGGCCGAAAATACTTTAATTGTTAGTGGTTCTGTGCGTGGTCGAGGCACAAGGATCTTATCTGTTGATAATCCGTCTTATCAGTCAAAAATTATCCAGCCTGTAGATCAAGGTGTTTTATCAAAATCGCTGGTCAGTTGTGGGCGTGTTGTTGCTGGGGTGCAGGTGGCGATAGTCGATCCTAATCAACATAAACGCTTATCAGAGCATATGATTGGTGAGATCTGGATTAAAGGGCAAAGTGTTGCAAAGGGCTATTGGCAGAATGATAAGAGCACAGAACTATTTAATGCACAACTGAACCATAAATTAGACTCAAAACCTGATTCTAAACAAACTGATATAGGTTGGTTACGTACGGGCGATTTAGGTTTTTTTGATCACAATGAGTTATTTGTTACTGGCCGCTTAAAAGACTTGTTGGTGATTCGTGGTAAGAATTTTTATCCGCAGGATATTGAGTATGTTGTTGAAAATAGTCATCCGGCATTACGTCCAGCATCAACAGCTGTATTTACAGTCGATAGTGATTTAGGTGAGCAGTTGGTTGTGGTGCAGGAATTGGCCAGAAAATTCCAAGGTCAACATTATGCACAACAACGTACAGATGTTGTGATGTCAATTCGCACTGCAGTTGCTGAAAAATTCGACTTGAGCATTCATCGACTGGTGCTCATTCAAGCAGGCACGATTCCAAAAACTTCTAGTGGGAAAATACGTAGAAGTGCGTCTAAACAGCGCTTTTTGGAAAATAAGTTGGTGACAGTGGTGAGTGAGTGCCAACCAGAAAAAATAATGAATATTGAGAGAGGCAATGCTGAAAGAGCTATTAATAATGCACTTTCAATAGAGTTGGGGGAAAACTACTCAATTTTATTAGACAATGTTGCTAAACACTGTGGTATCAATATATCTTCAATTAAGCCGACAATGACATTATTCAATTTAGGGTTTGACTCGGTGTCGTTACTTTGGCTACAGCATGATTTGGAGCAAGATTTTCAATGTGAAGTTCCGTTGCCATTGCTACTTAAAAAACAATCACTTAAGGCGTTACGTTTAGAAATAGATAGCTTATTGTCTAATAAATTAATTGAAAAAAATGATGCCAATAAGGTTGATCAAGCTATTGTTCCCAATCCTCATTTGTCGAATTTTTCGCTTTTTCAACCAACAGAAATGCAACGTTCATTTTGGTTTTTACATCAATTGGAACCAGAATCAACAGCTTATATTGTTGCTCGTGCAGTAAAAATAAAAGGTGTCGTCAGTAAACAGGCATTACAACAAACTTTAAATGACTTATTAAGTGCACATACTGCACTTCGCAGCCGCTATGTTGTGGAGAATAATGAGCCTTTCTTTTCACACTTATGGCCAGCGCAAGTTGATGTAATTAATGTTGATATTACGGACTTGCCTGAAAAAAAAGTTCAGGCAATGGTTGCTCAGAAAGCATATGAGCCTTTTGACTTAGAAAATGATTATTTAATAAGACCAGTACTGTTTTCTCGGTCAACGCAAGACACTATATTTTTATTGTCTTGTCACCATAGTATCATTGACTTTTGGTCGATGGCTTTATTTCTTCGTGACTTTTGTCAACAATATAATCATTACAATTCTACTAATACTCAGCATGATGTGGCTAAATGTACGCTTTCTCTAAAAGGAAGTGATTTTTCAATATTTAGTCAGCATTATAATCAGTATTTTTTTCGAGAGCAGGACTGGCCATATTGGCAAGCACAGCTGAAGGGAGAGTTGCCAAAACTTCGGTTGCCTGATTTTCAAGAGTCTACTTTGCCATCAAATAATGCACCTTTTCCGGCTAGAACAAGTGCAATGCGTTACAAATTTGAAGTGAACGCAGTACTTCATCAACGTTTAAACGATTATGCTGATCAGCAGGGTATAACCCCTTATGTTGTATTGTTAACGGTATACAGTGTGTTACTACACCGTTATTCAGGCGATCACGAATTTATAATCGGCTCACCTGTTGTAAATCGCACTTTTCCAGGGGCCGCCGAAATAGTGGGCTGTTGTGTAAACACACTGCCATTGAGAATAAAAATAGATACTTCTTTTTCGACCACTGAATTAATGCGGAGTGTACAGTCAGTGGTGACAGGGGGACTCAAACACCAAGCTTTTCCTTTACCTAAAATGATAGAACGGCTTGCGATACAGCGTGATGGTGCTCATACCCCTTTATTTCAAACGCTATTTAATTATTTAAATAATTCCTCTTTACCTTCATTGTCAGCGTTGGCGATGGAGGAGTTTACAGCTGATAGTACACTACTGCTTGGATCAGCAGAACTGACGGCTTATCCTTTACCACTTGCTGATCCTCAGTTTTTACTCAGCCTGACTGTGGCAGCAAAACCGTTTTCTCAAACATTAGCACAAGCTGCTAATGGGTTATGGTGTGCCTTTGACTATGATCAGAGTCAACTTTCAACCTCAACAGTGCAACGCTATGCGGAACAATTTGTTGACTTACTCAGGGTTTGGCTTGATCACACGGGTGGTTTGGAAGATTTACCCTGGATGTCAACAGCAGCTTATTCTAAGTATGAATACCAGCGCTTGACGGAATGGAATAATACTAAAACTGTTGATGTTTTGGCTGAACATGATCTGCCAGCTTTATTTCAACGGCAGGTTCAGAAAACGCCTGATCGTATCGCATTAACGGTGGGACAAACACAGTTTACGTACTTGCAGTTAAGCCATCATGCTAACCAGGTTGCTGAACATTTACTGGCACTCGGTTTATCAGCGGAGAGTAAAGTTGGATTATTTACGGCTCGAGATCAGCACTTAATTTTTGCTTTATTAGGGGTGCTACAAGCAGGGTTGGTTTATGTGCCCGTTGATCCAAGCTACCCTGAATCACGTATATCGTACATTTTAGAGGCTGGTGAGGTTGATGTCGTACTCGCATCTGCGAAGCTATTACCCCAATTACCGAATGTGACATGCCCCGTGTTTGAAATCGAGGCGTTAACCTCTTCAAGCTTAGTGCCCGAATGTCCCACTACTCAAATTAAACCTGACCAGTTGTGTTATGTGTTGTTTACCTCCGGTTCAACGGGCCAGCCAAAGGGTGTCAGCATCAATCACCACAATGCAGCAAACTTGGTACATTGGGCAGGGCAAGAGTTTACAGAGGAGGCACTGTCTGGTGTTCTAGCGTCAACCTCAGTGTGTTTTGATCTATCCATTTTTGAAATATTTGTACCGTTATGTCATGGGGGAGGGGTCATTTTGGTTGAAAATGCCTTACAACTTCCTTCATTACCACCAACCTTAAACGTTACTTTGATAAATACCGTACCCTCAGCCATTGCCAGCCTGTTGAGCCAACAAGCTATTCCACCGTCAGTAAAAGTCATTAATTTAGCTGGAGAACCACTACGAGCCTCTCTGGTGCGTCGGCTTTACCAGGAAACAGACGTCGCTCAGGTGATTAACCTTTATGGTCCTTCAGAAACTACCACCTATTCAGCCATGGCCAAACTCTCAGCGCAGGTCTGTGAGCCTGTAGCGATCGGCTTGCCAATTGCCAATACCACCCTTTATGTATTGGATGAGTTATTAAACGAAGTGTCAGTAGGTATGGTGGGTGAGTTATATATTGGCGGCTTAGGCGTGGCTCGAGGCTATTATGCACAACCAGGAGTGACGGCAGAACGCTTCATTCCTGACCCATTTCAGTCTGAGTCTAAAGGTAGTCGTTTATACCGGACAGGTGATTTGGTTCGTCGAGGTGATGATGGTTTGTTACGCTACATTGGACGTACTGACCATCAGGTGAAACTCCGGGGCTATCGCATAGAGCTAGGTGAAATTGAGTCGTTACTTTGTCAGCACCCTAGCGTTAGCAATGCTGTAGTACTAGTGAGTGAGGGTAATGATGACCAACGTTACCTAGTGGCTTTTGTGGTTAATGCAGCTTATCCAAATCAGCCTTTGGAGCAGGAAGATCAGCAGCTGAGAGCGTTTCGTGCTTACCTTGGGCGTTATTTACCTGAATACATGATACCCACTCAGTTTTTAGTCGTAGATGAATTGCCACTCACGCCTAACGGTAAAGTAGATCGCCAGCAGTTGGTACAACAAATACCACTTCTTACTGATCACATGGTATCTCATAGAGACAAATCTGATTATCTGCCACCCACAACCCCGTTAGAGCAGAAGCTTCATGCTATTTGGCAAGCGCTTTTAAGTGGCCAGTCAGGAATATCTTCTGGTTTTTCCCAAGCAGCTTCTCAAGAGCACTCTTTAAAAATAGGTGTGCATGATGACTTCTTTCTTTTGGGGGGAAACTCATTGTTGGCTGTCAAGCTAGCCAGTCGAGTGCATGAGCAGTTGGGCATAAAGTTGAGTGTACAGGAACTGTTTTCGGCCCCCACTATTGCTCAACAGGCTAGGCTGCTTACCCGTACTAAACAGCAAGGGCAGCAAATAACAACATCGATAAAGGCCCAGCCGCGAGTCACTTACTCAAAACAGTGAAGCTGGGAATACGTATCAGTTGGTAAGGGAGTAACAAGGAATTATGGTAGACCAGCAAAGGACAACGCATCCTCCACAACAGGTAGCGTTAACGGAATTAGCAGAATGCTATGTTTTTCCTGCGTCGAGTGGTCAACAGCGGCTGTGGTTTTTAGGCACTCTGGATCCAGAGTGGTTAAATGCCTATCTCATGTTAGTAAAGCTGAGTATAGAAGGACCACTGAATCAGGTCATTTTACAGCGTGCATTGAATGAAATAGTGAAACGGCATGAAAGCCTGCGTACGCACCTGACAATCCTTGATGACCAGCTTGTGCAAGTCATTGATCCTAATGGTACGGTTACAATATCTGTTTTGGATTGGCGCTTATTCGATGACAGTGAACAGCAACAACGTCAGGCTTACTTGGTTAGTGAGCTAAATCAAAATGCCTCACTAGAACAAAATCAGCAGTTGGTTCGCTTGGTGCTAGTTCGTCAAGGAGAGGAACAGGCAACGTTATATATCAGTGTTCATCATGCACTTGCGGATGGACAGTCTATGGAGCAGTTGGTGTCAGAGCTACTGGCTGCTTACCAGGCGATACTGCTTGACCAACCCTTGCCGTTACCTGCATTACCTTTGCAATTTGCTGACTATGTGAGTTGGCAGCAGACATGGTTGCAAACACCTGAGGCCAAAGCGCAAGAGGATTACTGGATACGCTTACTGGACGGTGCCTCTCCTTACCTTGACCTACCAACAGATCAGCCTCGACCATTAATACGTTCTTGTGCAGGACGAACCTCCACCTTTACGATTTCTGAATCATTGCAAGCCCAGATTACTGCCTTTAATGCAAAGCATGGTTTTTCTAATTACATGACCCTGCTAGCAGCCTATATTATTTTGCTTCATCGCTTTTCGGGCCAGGATGACTTTTTAGTCGGTGTGCCAGTGGCCAATCGCGTCCAAGATGAGTTAAACCATGTTATTGGTTTTTTTGCTAATACCTTAGTGGTTCGTGCCTTACTGCAAGATGATTTATCAGTACTGGAGTTGCTCAATGCAATAAGGCAACAAACACTGATGGCAATGGATCATCAGCAGCTACCCTTTGATGCTTTGGTCAATGCGCTGCAGCCTGAGCGTAGTCTGAGTTATAACCCTGTTTTTCAGACAATGTTTGGATTATTTGCAGGAGCACCTGCGGAGTTTAGCTGCCATGACTTACAGATTAAACAGCAACCTGTTGCTTATCAGACATCAAAGTTTGACCTGTCACTATTTATGTTTGAGCAAGGGGAGCACTGGTCAGGCCTGATTGAATACAGTACTCAGCTATTTAGTGAAGACACGATTAGGCAATTTATTAATGTTTATAGTGCTGCTTTATACAGTCTTACAACAACGCCTTTATGTGCTGTAGCTGAGTTGCCTCTGGTATCAAACACTAAGGAGGAGCTGTCGTTTCTGGAAAGTGGCTCTCAACAAGAGCAATCAAATGACGCTATCAGTTGTTTTTGGCCTGTGATAGCACAACAGAAAACTCTCCATCCCGATAAGGTGGCTCTGGTCTCAGGAAGTATATCGCTCACTTATAAGCAGCTAGTTAATCAGGTTGAGCAATGGGCTGCTTGGTTTGATGCTCAGGGAGTGAGGGCTGGTCAGCGAGTTGCCATTTGCTTGCCTAGAACACCTGCAATGGTTATTGCATTATTGGCTGTTTACAAGCTGGGTGCCGCTTATGTACCTATTGATCCAGACTATCCTTCAGCACGAGTAAAGTTGACACTGGTTGATGCTGCACCACATTGGTTACTGGTTACATCCCAAGATTATGAGTCGCTGCAGGAGATTAATCTCAAGGTCAATAATATAGCCTTAGTGGATGCATACGATGATACTGGAGGTTCGCTTCCTACTCGGCTGGACACTGCACCAAATATCTCACCCCAAACAGTAGATATTGATGAATTATCGACTTATTCAGATTCCACATCACTGGCTTATTTGCTGTATACCTCAGGCTCTACGGGTAAACCAAAAGGCGTCATGGTTACCCGTGAGGGGATGAACAACTTTCTATCCTCATTTTATCGGCGCTCACTCGTCAAATCTGAAGACCGACTGGCAGCAGTAACGACGATCGCCTTTGATATTGCGGTTCTAGAACTATTGTTGCCTTTAATGAGTGGAGCACAGGTTGTGCTAGTGGCAAGAGAGCAGGCCGGGGATGGCCAAGCACTCATTGATATTATTCAACAACATCATATTTCAGTGATGCAGGCCACACCTGCAACGTGGCAGCTGTTAGCGGATGCAGGTTGGCTACCCCCTTCATCATTTACTGCACTTTGTGGGGGGGAAGCCTTAACCGATAAGTTAGCAAGTCAACTACTTAGTAACGGGGCTGAGGTGTGGAATCTATATGGGCCGACGGAAACAACCATTTGGTCGCTGTGCAAACAACTTCAACCCCAGCAAAAAGTGACCCTGGGTAAACCACTGGATAACACTACTTATCATGTACTGGATAATAGCCTATCCCTGGTTGCGCCAGGAATGTGTGGTGAACTATTTATAGGCGGACGGGGGCTTGCTCAAGGGTATTGGCAGCAGCCAGGCCTGACAGCACGCGCTTTTATTCCTAACCCATTTAACAGTGAATCAGGTGCCGTTACAGCGCAACGGTTATACCGTACAGGTGATCGAGTGCGGCGTCTGGCTAATGGTGAGCTTGAGTTTCTTGGACGAGTTGATGAGCAAATTAAACTAAGAGGGTTCCGCATCGAGTTAGGAGAGATCAGGGCTATCTTGTTGGCTCAGCCCTGGGTGGCAGAAGCGGTTGTTATGAGTAGTGGAGACAGTAATCATACAAAACGAATTGTTGCCTATATTGTGTGGTCAGCAACTGCGCAATCACTTAATCAAGACAATGAACTACTGCTACAGCCGTTATTTGTTGAACTACAGAAGAGGCTACCTGATTTTATGGTGCCTTCAGTCATCATCCCTCTGTCCTCGTTTCCTCTGACACCAAACGGCAAGATTGATAAACAGCAGCTCCCATCGCCTACAGAATTTTCTCAAACCTTTCAAACCAGTAAACGCTTACCTTCAACGGATACCCAAAGAGCATTGGCAACAATCTGGCTTGGTTTGCTTAAGTGCCCGCAGGTATCTATTGATGACAACTTTTTTGTGGCTGGGGGGAACTCACTGTTAGCAGGCCAGATGATACAGGCCGTTCAGCAACGCTTTGACGTTGCTTTACCTATGCGTGAAGTTTTTCTGGAGCCGACTATTGCCCACCTCAGTAAGGCCATCGACCGATTAAAGCAGCAAGCAGCAGAAGCCACTGCCGTTGAAGACCCCTTTGCGCACTTATCAGAAGCCATGGTTGATAGTTTATTGAGTGACCCACTTCTTGCGGAGAATATGTCATGAGTTTGTTAGTGAGTTCTAAGGAGCAGGAGGCTGTTGCCCAGAAGCGCAAGGAGCTTCAGAAGATGCTTCAGTCTGGTAAAAGTAATCTCTCTGTTGAGCAGCTGCGCTTATGGACGCTTCTGCAGCTTGATAACTCCATGCCCATGCTGAATTTTTTTGCTTATCAATTAAAAGGAAACATTGATCTGGCAAGGCTTCAGCAAAGCTGGGCAGAAGTGGTTAGTCAGCATGATGTACTGGGGTGTCATTTTAAGCCTTTTGCTCATACGGCTTTGCGTATTCCCTGTCAGCAAAAAGATATCTCATTCAATGTTGAGACAAGACTGGGAGAGCATACAGTCAATGATATTTTGAAAGTGTGGTTGGACACTGCTGCTACACAGTCTCACCATACCGCAGGGGAAATCACCCAGGACCAACTCGCTGCATTAACATTGATCGAGTTAAGTGAAGGTCATTACCTGCTTTTACTTAAGCTATCACGCTTAGCTGGGGACTTAACGGCGGGTCAGCTGATCATTAAAAAGCTGCTTGCTAATTACCAAGCATTAAATACAAGTTTGCCTCAGGCTTCGACTATAAAAATACAGGCGGAACCAGGTTCTTTTACTGAGTTTGCACTGTATGAGCGTAACTGGCTAAAGTCACCTGTAGCGAAAAAAGCGCTTAGTTTCTGGCAGTCTGCGTTAGATGATGTTCCCCCGTTGAAACTACCAACAGATTTTCCACGGCCTGCCATTAAAACTAACCATTGTGCCGCTGAGGTTGTGTGGTTAGAGGATAAAGTCTTGGAGTGTCTTCAAAAGCAGTGTCAGAGCTTAACGGTTGACTTGCATGACATACTGCTGAGTACCGTTTTTTTACAGTTAAACCGCTATACAAATCAAACCAAATTTGCAATTGGTATTAAAGTCGATCGCCGGGAACAAGCGTTTCAACAGATTATTGGTCCTGTTGATAACTGGTTGCCCTTATGTACTGAGATTACTCAAGAGGTTCCTTTTTCAGCTTTTCTGAACTCGATTGTAGCGCAGCGCAAGGCGGTAAAGGCTCAGGGCTTTTTGCCTTTTGCCACACTGGTTGAACAGCTACAACCTGAGCGGGATCTGAGTAGAACACCTTTTTATCAGGTGATGTTTTTATTTGAAGATTTGCGTATAGACCAGCAAATGACTGCGAAAGGTGAACTGCAAGCAGAAGCTTTATCCTTACCGCAGCAAAATACGCATACGGATATGACGTTGACGGTCTCCCAAACTTCTGATGGTTTACAGTTAAGAGCTGATTACAACATTGACCTATTTAACACTGAGACTATACAGCGACAACTTGCACACTGGGTTCAACTCATCTCCAGCATTGCTAAAGACCCTCAGCAAATGAGTCATTTATTACCTTTCTTAACTCAAGCTGAGCAAACTACATTGCTACAGGAGTGGAATGCCACTGAGCAACACTTTTTCCCCGATGCTGCATTACATCACCTTATTGAGCATCAGGCAGCGAATACTCCTACAGCACTGAGTGTGTTATGTGAGGGAGAAAAGCTGACTTATCAGGATTTAAATGAGCGTGCCAACCAGCTGGCCAGCTATTTGTGTCAGGTATTAGCTAAACCGGAGGGGCTTGATGAAACGCGTATAGCCATTTGTCTGGAACGCACTGTAGAAATGGCAGTAGCGATGTTAGCGGTGTTGAAAGCAGGTGGGGTTTTTGTCCCTTTAGACCCTGCGTATCCGGAAGAACGACTATCGCATATGCTCTCAGATAGTGATGCTCAGTGTTTGTTAACAGCGCAAGGAGTATGGCAGGAGCTGCAAAATAAAGTATCGCTAAAACCTTTGCTAGCAGGTCAGTCATTGCAAACGATTAAGATAGATCAGCAGTGGCCTGCCATTGCTGAATGCGCTAGGGCTAATCTTCAGTTAACGGTAAGGGCAGAGCATTTAGCTTATTTAATATATACGTCGGGTTCTACTGGCACACCTAAAGCGGTGATGGTTACACATCGAGGTGTTGTTAATAATTTGAGTTGGCGCCAGTCTGTTTGGCCGCTCGCTGAAGGTGATCGGGTTTTACAGAATTTTTCATTTAGTTTTGATCCTGCTATTTGGGCTACATTTTTCCCGCTAATTGCAGGTGCTTGTACTGTTATTGCTCCAACCCGAATCAGTGCTGATCACTTGGCATTGATTGATTATATCCAGTCTTATGAAATTACATTGTTAGGTGGCGTGCCTTCGTTATTTTCATTATTGGCTGAGGAATCGAGTTTTGCGGCTTGCTCTCAGTTAAAGTATATATTGAGTGGTGGGGAAGCATTTCCACGCAAAGTCTTTAATAAGCTGGACAGTATGGTGCCAGCCAAAATCTTGAACTTGTATGGCCCTACGGAGACAACCATTGATGTAACCTGCTGTGAGCATCCTGAACCCACGCGGGATATTGTGCCATTAGGAAAACCTACGGCTAATGTTCAGGTTTATATTCTTGATGAATATTTTCAACCTGTGCCTGTAGGGGTTGCAGGTGAGGTTTTTATTGGCGGTGTTGGCTTAGCTCGAGGCTACAATAAGCGACCAGGTATGACAGCACAGCGATTTTTGCCTGATCCTTTTTCAAAAATACCAGGTGCAAGAATCTACCGGACGGGTGATCGAGGCTGCTATTTAGCCGATGGCACAATTGAATACTTAGGCCGTGTTGATGATCAGGTTAAAGTTAGTGGTTACAGGATTGAGCTAGGGGAAGTCGAAGCAGCATTACGTTTACATCCTGCGGTTAACGATGCTGTGGTGGTAGTGCGCACGAGTGATTCAGGTATTGCGAGATTAGTCGCCTTTGTGGCCACGAAAGATATGGACTTAACAACCGAAGGCTTACAGCAATTTTTGGCTGATTTGTTACCTTCACACATGACCCCTTCAATAATTACACTGCTAGAACAGTTACCCCATACGCAAAATGGAAAGGTGGATAAATCGGCGTTACCTGACACACAAATAGAACGTTCGGTGGCGTTGGGTAAATTCGTTGCCCCACGAACGGCATTAGAGCGAGTGATTGCGCAGGACTTTATCAGTGTACTCGGTCTTAATGAGATCAGTATTCATGATGATTTTTTTGCGTTGGGTGGCACTTCTATTATTTTGTCGCAATTGGCTGCACGTTTGTTAAAACGGTATGACATACCTGTTCCTATTCATCGATTTTTCAGTACACCCACAGTTGCGGGAGTGGTTGAAGTTATTGAGTTTTATCAGCGTGAAGGGGTGCAGGCAGTTATTGCTGATCAACATGCCTCCCGCTTAATGCAGGATGCAACATTAGCGGATGATATTTCACCGAGTAATTTACCTGTTTGTGATTTTGAAAATCCGACAGCTGTATTATTAACCGGAGCAACAGGGTATTTGGGGGCATTTTTATTAGAACAACTTTTACTACGTACGCAGGCTGATATTTATTGCTTGGTAAGAGCTAAAAGTGAAAACCAGGCATTCACAAGAATTCGTCAGGTGATGGTGCAGTATCTCATTTGGGATGAGCGTTACGAGCACCGTATTAAACCTTTGGTGGGTGATTTAGGTTTACCAAGACTTGGTCTCAATGAAACTCAGTGGGAAACATTAGCTGAAACACTACAGGCTATTTACCACAATGGGGCTTTAGTCAATTTTGTTTACCCTTACTCTGCGCTGCGTGCACCTAATGTGCAAGGTACACAGGAAGTGCTGCGCTTGGCATGTACTAAGCAGTTAAAGGCTGTACATTATGTCTCAACAATTGATGTACTACTGTCAACGCATAGTCCACGCCCATTTATTGAAAATAATAACCCTCTGCAAAACCCGGTATCAGTGCCTGAAGGTTATACCGGGAGTAAATGGGTTGCCGAAAAAGTGGTTGATATTGGTCGGCAACGTGGTATTCCGATTACTATTTTTAGACCCGGTTTGGTGATTAGTCATAGTGAAACCGGTGCAACCCAAACTAATGATTATTTATTAGTAGCTTTACGTGGATTTTTACCGATGAGCATTATTCCAGATTATCCACGTATTTTTGATACAGTACCGGTTGATTATGTAGCTAAATCATTAGTGCATATATCCTTAAATAAAAATAATACGGATGGTTTTTATCATTTATTTAATCCGGCACCCGTCTCCTTATTACGATTTTGCGAATGGGTTCGTTCATTTGGTTATACTTTTGATATTGTGCCATTTGAAGAAGGGCGAGAAAAAGCATTAACCGTCAGTGCTGACCATCCGCTATATTCATTGGTGCCTCTTATTCGTGATGCTGAGGCTAATCCACAAAAGGCGTTAGACCCCATGCATATGGATGAATTACAACCTGCACATGAATGTCAAAATACGATTAATGCGTTAGCGGACAGTGATATTAATTGTCCTCCTATGAGTGAAAAACTGGCCCATCAATGTTTACAGTATTTAGTCGATATTCAATTTCTTCCCGCACCTGAAAAGGTAGTAGTGTGACGCTATGTGTTGGGCGTTGCATTGTTTAAAAGGTAATTAGTAGAAGAAACAGGGAGTTAAAAAACATGTCTGGCTTTCTTTCAAATGATGATCGTGTTGAGTGTAAAGTTGTTGTGAATGAAGAGCAGCAGTACTCCATTTGGCCCAAAGAACAGGTTTGTCCTTTAGGGTGGAAAGAGGAAGGATTTAAGGGCGTTCGTTCGGACTGCGTGGCTTATATTGATAAGGTTTGGGTTGATATGAGACCACGTTCTATTCGTACGGAATAAAGAAATACTACTAAACCATAATTATTTTTTCGAAATAATAAAAACTGAAAAGGTTTACTATACCCGTTTAAAGGGCATAGGACTTTTGAGTAACATGTAAATTAATAAGGAGATTAAACAATGGGTTTACAACAAAAAGACGTAATATCTACTGCTGAAAATGCCCACTCAATCGCTCATCAGCGTAAACCATTAACGATGGAGGATTTAACGCCTATTTTATTTGGAGCTTCTGCATTTCAGTATTTGAATGCAGCATGTGATATAGGTTTATTAGATTTATTACATGAGAAACCCAATTTAAGCAAAGAAGAGATTGCTAAAAAGCTGAATTTACAACACCGTGCTATTGATATTCTATTATTGGGCACAAACTCACTTGGATTAACAGAAAAAACAGAACAAGGATATGTTAATGCTGATGTCATTGAGCAGCTGATTGCTGGTGGACAGTGGCAAATTTTTAAAGATGTCGTTGGTTTTGAGCAGCATGTGGTTTATGAGGGGCAGGTTGACTTCAGTGAGTCTTTAAAAACAAACAGTAATGTCGGCATTCGTCGTATTCGTGGTTCAGGCAGAGATTTATACCATCGCTTGTCAGAGAATCCTCATATGGAGCAGGCATTTTATAATTATATGCACTCTTGGTCTGAGTTGAGTAACCCGCTTTTATGGCAACACGCAGATTTTAGTAATGTCAAGAAAGTAATCGATGTTGGCGGTGGGACTGGCGTGAATGCTATTGCTCTGGCAGAAGCATTTCCTCATTTGGAAATTACCATTCTTGAAATTGCCGGAACAGTGCCTATCGCTAGGCAACGTATTGCAAAAGCAGGTTTGGAAGATCGTATTCATGTCGTTCAATGTGATATGTTCCATGATCATTTTCCTCAGGGACATGATTGTGTTTTATTTTCTCATCAGTTAGTGATTTGGACACCTGAGCAAAATATTGAGCTACTGAAAAAAGCTCAGGATGTATTACCTGCTGGAGGCAAAGTTATCATCTTTAATTCTATCTCTAATGATAAAGGGGATGGTCCACTCATGGCTGCTTTAGATAGCGTTTATTTTGCTGCTATCCCTGCTGAAGGTGGAATGATTTACGCATGGCATCAGTATATGGAATGGTTAGATGCTGCCGGATTTAAAGATGCCAAAGCTATTGACTGTGAAGGCTGGACGCCTCATGGCATTATTGAAGCAACAAAATAAACTGAATATTAAAAATGAATACCAAAAGTTCAGCGTTAATTAATGGCTATTAAATAACTGATACTACTGTTTAATGCGTTTTGAAGGCAGAAAAGCCGTTAATACAAGAGATATTAACGGCTTTTCCTGTTACTTATTATTATATGTGTATGCTCCCATGGCATCACTATTTATGTTTATAGACAAAAGTTTATGTATTCAGACTTACATGAAAAACATTTGAGTGGTTATCACCAATCTATAGCTGATATAGAAAAGAGTAACGATCGGTTACCCGTTTTTCTCTGCGTAGTTTCCATTTTGGTGTTGATCTTTTTAGTAAGTTATATGTTGCAACCACCTAAACCATTACCTATTGATGCCAGTAATACACTTTTTTCTGCCAATCGCGCCCAAGCTATTTATAAAAAAATTTTCTTTCCGGAAAAACCACACCCAACAGGTAGTTTGGCACAACAGGACGTGAGGAAAAGGTTGGTTCAACAACTTAAGTCTTTAGGATTATCGCCAAAAGTAAACGTGGGTGAAGCATGCAATGGCAATCGTTGTGGATTGGTGAGTAATATCCTAGCGATAATTCCAGGCAAAAATCCAGAAAAAAAAGTCGTGATGACCGCCCACTATGACTCAGTGAATGCTTCAGCGGGTGCTGCAGACAATGCGATTAATGTAGCCAGCCTTGTTGAAGTTGCTAAAGTACTATTACATCAAGGAAACTTAAAAGGGGATATCATTTTACTGTTTACAGATGCTGAGGAGCAAGGTTTGCTTGGCGCATCTTTATTCGTAGAAAATCCACTTTTTAAAGCGGTAGATTATATTATTAACCTTGAAGCACGAGGTAATCAAGGCCTCAGTTTTTTAATTGAATCTGGTACAAATCAAGCAGTTACAGCTTTGGCTGTTGCTAAGGCGCTTAGTCGCCCTGCAGGAAATGCCATTGCGCCTTTTATTTATTCTCATCTACCTAATGCATCAGATATGTCAGTTTATTTACCAAAAGGTAAATCTGGGGCTCACTTTGCATTTTTTTCAAATATTTACCATTACCATACCCCTTTAGATGCAATAGATAATGTTGATTTGGGTAGTGTCCAACATCAAGGTAATAATGTACTTGAGTTAGTCAAATATATTGATTCACTTGATGAAAAATCATTAAATCAGGCATCGAATAAAGAGAGTGTAGTTTATTTTGATGTATTAACTCGATGGGTTGTTTATTGGAATGCAAAATGGACATTGCCTGTAATGTTGTTGCTTTGTCTAGCATTTATATTGTTGAGTGTTGGGATAGCTCAACATAATGGTGGATGGCGAAAACAGTTAGGTCAAATGGGGCTAGGTTTTCTTAGTGTACCTGTAGGTTGTATTTTGGCATTTGCACTCACATTAAGTGTAGAAATGTTATTGAAAATCATCACAAAAACAGCTGTTCCTTGGAGTGCTTATCCTTATGTAACGCTTTCATTGCAGGCTTTATTAGCCATACTGGTAGTAATACAATTGGTTAAAAAGTTTATCAAAAACCAAAGTGGTTTACACTTTTGGTTGGGTGTATGGAGTGTTTATGTTGTTTTAGGGCTTATCACCTCATTGAGGTTGGAGGTGGCGTCTTATTTATTTATAGTGCCATTAATGGTAGTTGTTTTTTGTCTTGCGTTATTAAAGTTTAACGTTTTAGTCCAGAGCAAAAATATATACTGGTTGCAGTTTTTGTGTTGGGTACCAGTTTGTTTGCTTTGGTTGCCACTTACGTTTTGGATTATTGATGGTATTGGTATTATGAGCTGTGCCATAATTACTATACCTGTGGTTTTATTGGTCATGCCGTTGTCTGTTATGATGAACCAAATAATAAGTCCGCGAGGAATTATTTATGGTATTTCACTTGTGTTATCAGTCTTGTTTTTAGCGTCACTATTATTACCTGTAAATAATAAACACCACCCTGGCGTGCTCAATCACTGGATTTACCAAGGGGAGTCAGAACACTTTAGTCGCCATTTTTATGCATTTGTGCCAATGGATTTGTTTGGCAGTGAAGTAATCCCTCCTAAGGTATTAAATAATGTTGAAGGCCCGCATTCAGCGCCAGAGTATATTCCTGCGCCGTGGTATCAAGTTTTTATGAAAAAGCGAGATGCTATAAATATACAAAGCCCTCTGGTAACAACATGGACTGCATTTGAAGGCATTGCAAAGGGTGAAAATAAAGGTTTGGCGAGAAATTCATCAATGGTTAATGCATTTCGAGTTAAGTCTAGAAGACAGTCGCCTTACTTATATGTCAAGCTGGATAGTCCGTATCATCAATTGGAGTTAATTTACAATGTTGCTGAAGATAAACTTTCTTCAAAACCATTGTGGCAGGGTAATGAATTACATTATGTTGGATTACTTCCAGAGGGCATAGTACTGAATGTGAAAGGTCCTCAAGATAGTTCAGAGAAACTTACTTTAACAGTCGTTGACTTTGCACCTATTAGATCATCAGAAAAGAATGCCTTGTCCGCTTTACGTGAGAGGCTTGATTCGGCACCTTCAGGTATAGGTGATTTAATAGCGACAGGAAAAAAAGTCAGATTAAAGTTAAAACCAGAAGGTGGGTTGGCGATTATATATTAATTTTGACTTATCATTTTTGCTACTCAATCATTCAAAACTGTAATAGTATACAGGTTAACGACCTTAGAGGTGCTCTTATATTAAAAAACACGGAGGTTAACTGCCAAATGAATGACTATAAAAAGTACTCATTATCTATTCGGTTAATTCATTGGGTAATGGCATTGTTGATTGCTATTCAGTTTGTCACTATTTTATATGCAAAAGTGATGGGCGAAGAAGGCAGTTTAACATTTTTAATGATACAACTACACCACGCTAGCGGTATTTTGGTGTTGCTGTTTTTGATCTTGAGAGTTGTGGCTCGCAACATAGGAAAATACCCTGAATTACCTGCAACTTACTTTTCTAAACGTGAGCAAATGCATGCGAAAGTAGGGCAATACTTACTGTATATACTTATGTTATTTATGCCTGTGACAGGCTATATCATCATGGATAGTAGCCCATATAATGTACACTTTTTTCAGTTTGCAATGCCTGATATTATGCAAGAAAAAGAGTCGACTATGAATGTTGTTATGGAATTGCATGAAATAGGTGCATGGGTTATTGGCTTTTTTGTACTTGGGCATATAGCTTTTGTTATTAAGCATCATTTTGCTAAAAGAGGCGCCAGGCTTGTTCGGAGAATGCTTTAAACCCAATCTGTTAGAGTAGTTATCATGCCTCTTGGAAAAACCAGGGCAATCACAGATAACTTTACCATGTTCTAAAGTACCGTTGTTCAACGTCTGCATAATGCTTTTCGAGTACACCGTGAAGCCTTCCCTGGAGGCTTGGTTACTGCATTCTTAAAGCTACACAGTTTTGCAGATGGGTAGGTAAAACTTGAATATAGTTGTTTTTAGCAATACGCTAGATTTCTAGTGATTCAGATTATTGAGCTAATGACTAAATGAAGTTTTCTAAACAGAGCCTAGAAGAACAAGCGGTTGAATACCTTCGGGAAAAAATTATTTCTGGAGCTTATGGGGCTGGTGTCAAGCTAGTTGAAAGCACACTTTCCAAAGATTTAGAGCTATCTCGTACGACGATCAGAATGGCGCTGAATACCCTGGCAAACGAGGGATTAGTGATTCAAAAGCCGTATGCGGGTTGGCGTGTTGTTTCGTTTACTGAAGATGATCTTTGGGAGATTTATCATTTACGGGTCGCGTTAGAAAGCCAGGCGGCTGAAATGCTGGCAGAACGTATAACAGATGAAAAGCGAACTAAGTTAAAAGCATTCTTTGAGCAATATGTCGCTTTGTGTCAGTCTGATACCGTTAACCTTGATGAAATATGCCAGTTTGACTTACAGCTTCATCAATTGATTGTCGAGTTAAGTGGTAGTCAAAGGTTGGCTCGAATGTACAATAGCGTATTGAATCAGTTAATGATGTTTATACGTATGACTCATCTGGACTTTGATGCTAAGGAAAGTGCTAATAGTCATACACAGCTTGTGGCGGCTATTTGTGAAGGAAAATCCGCATTGGCGGGTAAACTAGCAAAGGAAAATATTACTACCTTTACTGAGCTGGGCAAAAATTTAAAACAAAATCGGAAATAAAAAAGCCGAGATTGTAATCTCGGCTTTAATTGTTGTGTTAAAACACTCAAATTAGCTATCTGTTGCTGCTATTGTTGCAGGGGGGGCAATACCTTCTTTGGGAAGAATATCTGACTCCTGCATTATTTGTTCTGCTGTTTTCAGACTATAGTCTGCTTTTAGCCAGTTGATAAAGCCATACACCATGTAACACAAAATAAATGTGAGGGGTATGGAGGTCACGATGGCACAGGTTTTAATGGTATTTAATGGGGCATTAATAAATAGCATAGCGAGTGGCACTGCGGCCAGTAGAATACACCAAAATAAGCGGTGCATGGGCGATGGATCTTCTCCTGCTTTGAGTCCTGGGGTGACGGTAGCCGCCATAGTGAATGCAGCAGAGTCTAGGGTTGTAGCTAAAAACAATATTGAAATGGCAGCAAATAAGATAATAAATATTGTACTCATTGGTAGGGTATTCAGTAGCTGTACAATGGCAGGGTTACCTTGACCCGATGCAACAAGTCCCGCAACATCTACGGTATTTGTGATATTAGCATGCTGAGAAAAGTTGCCAATAATGCCAAAGAAGAAGAAACAACCCGCACTGCCACTCACTAACATGTTAGATATGACGGCACGAATGGTACGTCCTTTGGACACTTTAGTGACAAACAAGCCGACAAATGGAGTGTAGGTAATCCAATATAACCAGTAGAAAATAGTCCAACCTTCTGGAAAACCACTGTTATCAACCGGATCAGTCCAAAGGCTCATCTTAATAAAGTTTTGGAACATGGTACCTAAGCCATTCACTGTAGATTTAGTAATGTACAGTGTGGGCCCAATTAAAAAGACGGCCAGACAAAACGCTATCGCCAGGTAAGTGTTCATGCTGCTAATACGCGCCATTCCCTTACTAATGCCTACATAAGAACTTAGGGAGAAAACTGCAGAAATAAGCAGGATGATGGATAAGTTCATACCAAAGCTAGGTTGAATCCCCATAATAGAGGCAAGGATTTCAGCCACCATAGGTACTGAAACCCCTAAGGTTATTGAAAGGCCGCCAAAACAGGTAAAAATAAAGATGGTATCAATAACGCGGCAAGTACTACGCCATAAAGGAGTGGACTCTTTCTTGCCTCGTATTGCAGAACAGACTGCAGATAAACTTAAGCCTGAGTTTTTACGCACGTGGAAGTGATAGGCAACGGGTAGTGCGGCTATACAGTATGTTGACCAAGCACTCACACCCCAGTGAAATAGATTGTAAGCTGTACTGATTTCATAGGCGGCGGTTGTTCCTGCCTCAACACCTAAGGGTGGCGCGTTGAAGTAGTATGCCCATTCAGCAAAGGCCCAATACACAGTGGCAGAGCCTAAGCCAGCACAAATCATCATGGCTACCCAACTGAATGTTGAGTAATCTGGTGTTCCTTCTCCTAGTTTGATATTGCCATACTTACTGAAGCCCAGTAACACAAGGAAAATGACTGCACCAAAAACAGCCAGTAATACGGGAGTGCCAAAGATGGCGGTGAGTAGGTTAAACAGATAGTTTGCACCAGCTTTACCGGCTTCAGGAAACATTGTCAGGCTAATAACAATGGTCGCGACCGTGATAAGGCTGGTTGTGAGTAGAAAAGTGTCTAATTTTTTTGTCGTTTTCATCGGTATCTCCTTTGCACATTCCTCATGGTTGGAATAAAGGAATGCGCAACTAATAAGGATTACATCACCTGATATTTTTTTATAATGTGTTCATTTAGCGCTATGCCCAGTCCAGGGCGGTCAGGAACGTCCAAATAACCTTGGTCGAAACGTATCGGGTTAATGACTAATCCATTGTCATTAGCGAATAGGCTTGGACTTTCTGAGTACTCCATTAGGGTGCCATGTTCTGTTGCAGCAAGAAAATGTACCGACGCTGCAAGCAAGATACCTGTGCTAAAACCATGGGGAATCAGCTGCACACCATATAACTGGGCTAAATCATTTATTTTGCGCATTTCTGTGATACCACCACAGCGGGTAATATCAGGCTGCACAATATCGGGTTGGTGAAACTCAAGAAAATCTTTAAATTCATAACGGGTTGTGAGCGCTTCACCTCCCGCAATTTTTTGCGGCACTTGGTTGGCGAGTTTTTGATAGCCGTAGCGATCATCCGCTAATAAGGGTTCTTCAATCCAATTAAGGTTGAATGGTTCGAGCCGTTTGCACATTGCAAGTGCATGGCCGGCGGTTTTCCAGCGGGTAGCTAAATCAATTTGCAGTTCAATATCGTTACCGACAGTCTCACGGATGATTTTCACGGTTTGATAATCTGCTTCAGGATGACTACCCAAGATACCACCACCAAACTTAATACTGGTAAACCCTTTTTTTACCAAATTATTCGCAAAATTAATGTTTTCTTGAGCACAATCAACAGGAATAAAGGTTCCATAGGCTTTTATTTTATTTCGATATTTTCCTCCTAAAAGTGTATGTAATGGAACGCCATAAAACTGTGCTGCGATATCCCAAAGTGCAATATCAATAGCGCTCATGGCATGAATGCCGGCGCCACGACGTCCCACATAGTTAGATGACCAATACATTTTTTGCCACAAACGCTCTATTTCCAGAGGATTTTCGCCAATTAATAATTTTTTTAATCCATTGCAATAGAGATTTGAATTGGGTGCTTCGATAAGGGCTTTAATGACCATGGGGGAGCTATCTGCTTCACCAAGACCCATAATGCCTTTATTGGTATGAACTCGAACAATTAATGCATCTTCACCCCATTCGCATTCCTCCTCCATCGAAGGTATTCGCAGATGAATTACTTCAACATCAGTAATTTTCATGATTAAACCTCTCAATGTTGAAAGGATTATTTAGGCTCAATACCCAATAACTTTTCGACTCGCTGATCCTTTTGGTACAGCGTGCAATAGGCGTAACCAATTTCTTCAATAGCGGTAGGTTCGCCATTAATAACGTTGTTTAATGTCGTTAAAATTTGTTCTGAAACAACTTCGATGCTGTCTGTACCGGACATAATGCCAGTGGCATCAACATCAATATCGTCATTAATTAAGGCAGGATTGCCACTGACGCGTATTACGGGAACAATAGGGTTATTAAAACCAGCACCACCCGTTGTCCATAAAATTACCTGGCACCCAAGGGCTGCAAAATGCATCCCCGCGCCGCCGCAAAGCATGGTTGTTTCGGAAAGATATAAACCGGGCTGTTTAGGTTTATCTATATTTTTTGCATTTATCTTTAAAATATCTTGAATTGGACGTGACCCTGTTTTTGCGAGTGCTCCCAGTGATTTTTCTTCTAACGTAGTTAAACCTCCTACGCTATTTCCAACACTCATGGTTTCCAGGTCAGTACCTGCAACATGCCAGCGCTTTTCTTCTTCTTGAATTAATTGTTCAATGTCATCTGCGACTTGATCATTAACGGCTCGGTGTCTTAATACATCTTCACAACCTAACAGCTCAAGAAGCTCACCAGCTACGGCGGAAGCACCAAAGTCAATCAGCTTATCAACGGCACGGCCAACGCTTGGGTTTGAGGCTATTCCTGAGGTGGTATCCGAGCCACCGCATTTAACACCAACAAATAATTGACTTACAGGCACCTCGACACGCTTCGCTCGATTAATCTCGTCAGCAATAGCCTGGGCTTTATCCGTGCCTTGTCGAATTGTGCTGCGAGTACCTTGAGACTTGATACAGGTGAGTGATTCCACTGGTTTGCCACAGGTAGCAATCGGGGTAGTGATGATAGAAGGGTTAATACTGCCACACCCCATTGTAATCACCAGTGCACCACCAACGTTAGGATTACAGGCGGCATTGATAAGGGTGGCAATCATTTCCTCATTACCACCATACATGCATGTGTTGTAGTTGGTGAGCACGACACTATTAGTTATTTTATCGCTAATCGCCCGTGCAATGCCTTCGGCACATTCATCAACAGCAATAATTAACAGCAGATTGCGAATACCTACCGTACCATTTGAACGTAAATACCCTTGAAAATGCTTCATACATCCTCCTGAATATTCATTTGCTGAATAATCTGCTGAATGATTGCGGTGGGAATATCAAGCTTTTGGCTGCGGACATTGTGAACATGAACCATTTGGCCAATGGCAATAGGCTTGATTGACTTACCGATGGAAAAACTCCCTTTTATAACCGTTTGCCCTTTCTCCATAGGTTGCCAAGCGACTTTGTTGCCGAAAGGAATATCTTGAAGCAAGGTGATGGTTCCCTCTAGCCCGTTGCTAGCTGAGATAACATGGATCTGTTCACCTTTATGGGCATCAGCCAGCAGGGTTGCCACATTATCTGCGGCATTCAGGCGGATTGCTTTGTTCATATCTTAGACTCATGTTAGTTTTGTTTTTAGAATACTGTAGATTGTATGACAATAAACATACTCTGTCATTTGAAAAAAACAGTGATCTAAATCAAGAATGGGCCAAGGAGGACCCTTGAAGTGATGAATGCTTATTAGAGACGTAATGTGAGAGATGAGACTTAGAGTAAATGTTATTAAGGAGGGTAAAATAAATTATTGGTGGGTACGATTGTATTTTAATGTACAAATTTTAGAGTGAATTATTTTTTTATTTATCAGGGTTAAATGGATTTATAAATTAAGATAATAAACGTATGTACTTATAAAACTGTCTTACGCCTTTATAGATAGCAAAAAAAGGTATGAATAGGGCAAAGCTATATTTATAAAAAAGGTATATATCTAATGCTATTAAGCCAGTAATAAGGTAAAAGGCAAAAATTATCAGTATACCTTCAAAGAAACGTGTATCCATAGTGATATTTGTTTGGCAAAAGAACCCATTATAGTGTTTGGGGTGTTGCTGTTTTGTGAAGCCGTTCTCATAAATATGTGATGCAGTTCGCGTTGTGTTGCGACAATTGGATAACTTATTTTGATATTGGTTGATATTTTTAATTTTTTTAGAAAATATTTATAGTTTTGCCATGCTTGTATCAAAAGTTATCAATGAAGGGTTTTTCATGTAAAATTTGCTTGTGAAGTTTTAGTTATATGTAATCAATTGATAGCATCATAGGGATAGTGATTATCTTAGTGGTGACAAGCGCATCCTCTGCGCTTGTTCTTTTTGAAATGAAATATCCTATTATTCAAGAGTATATCTTGAACTATGCAACAACTATTTTTTAGTACGTTTTGTGTACTAAATTTTTGTTATTTCAAGTTTATCAATAGCTATTTTGTAGTTGGGGTTTTCAGAATAGTCAGTATATATTCTTATAGCCTCACAGTTAGCATAGATAGATTTGAGTTTCACTCTGCCAGTTGACTTGTGTTGTTTTCCATCTCCTTTAACTGATAATGTGCTTTGTGAGCCACAGGCATTAACATACAATTTGGTAGCAATATTATTTAAGCCATGCACAATGACATCCAGACTGTACTGTTTACCTGATGTAAGTGAATAGGTAAGCTCTCCATTTTGTAAAGAAGAACCGCTTAAGTGAAATTCATTTTTACCTTCACACATGCTACTTTGAATAGGACCCGTTAATTTAGCTGTCCCCGTCGTTTTCCAACCTTTCAGCTGATCTACTTTAGCGATGTCTTGGCATACATTTGAGTTGGTGTCATCAGTATTTGGCCAATTATTATCGTTTGGAAAATTTGGGAAGTCAGGAAAGTCGGGGAAATCTGGAAATGACCAATCATTATGACTTGGAAAGTTAGTAGGAAAATGACTAGGAATGGACCAGTCATTATTATTGGAAGTCTTTGTTTTATTATTTTTAAAGTTAATCCCTGCATGCGTTGTGCATGAAGAGTATCCTTTTCCTGACTGTTTACAGCTATCACTATCATTGTAAGTACTGGCGTTTGAGATTGCTGCGGAAATAAGCGATAAAGAAATAATAGTACCAAAAATTAAATTTGTTTTAGTAGTCATATAAGGTTACTCCAAATGGAACGTTATTTTTAATGCTAAGTTTTTATGGTAGTTAATGTGTAATAAAAAATGTGTGAATTGCAATTTGTTATTGTGATTATTTATTTGTGGTGTTTAACGCTTTTATAAAAGGGTATAGGTTTGAATGAGATGCGAATAAATATAAATACACTTTGCTGTATTTGTATTTTTGGCAATTAAAGGTCGCAAAATGTAATGGGTGATGAATTGATGGGTACTGTAAGATGTTAGAGTGTGGCCTGTTACTAAAACAAGTTGTGTATAAGTTGTCAATTAAAGAACCTCTGATGGTAGCTTACTTATGTATACGTTATGCTTGTTTCAATATTGGTTTTCTCTTCATAAGTCGTAAGAAATATCATCATGAGGCCACTATGAAATGTGAATCTATTGCTGTTTTATTTGCGATAAATATTTTTATCTTACCCGTACATGCTGATGAAGATATTAAAGTAAACCCCATGTTTGGTGATAAAGGTAATCAACTGGCTATTCATGGCGGCGAAAGTTTTCGTAGTGATGGTTTTGAAAAGCTACATTTTGGCGCTATTTCCTATAGTCAACCGGATACGTTTTTCAGACTGCCTGCACGAAATAATATCGAGGTAGGAGCATATAAAGGTGATGGGACTTTAAAAGAATTTGATGTCAATTTTTTTGGGTTTTCAAAAGACGTAGCGTTACTCAGCGGAACTAATAGCTATCTCACATTAGGGCTAGGTGCCTATATAAAAGATAAAAAAACAGATCGAATAAGTTCTAAATTTACGTTCGGAGAAAAATTAGCTGTGGGGTATCGATTTGATAACGGTGTCAATGTTGAATTATTTGCCAGGCACTTTTCCAATGGCGGGTTAACAGAAAAAAATAGTGGACAAAATTTTGCTGGATTGACCCTAGGGTATAGTTTTTAGAGCTGAAAAATATACTAACTTTAGCTAAGTTATATACTTATTGTGATTCATTTTTTAACGCAAAACTAAGTTACCTCGCGAAGTTCAAAGTTCATTTGTAAAGGGGTAAGAATATTATCTGAGGTTAAGAGTTCTACAGTTTTCAATGCGAGTGAAGGTGATCACTAGCAAATAAGGCATTTACATGGATTTGAATTTGTAAATCATGCATGTTAAGGTTTTGCCCTAAGCGGTTATCTACAAGATAACCGCTTTTTTTTTGCGTGAATGGCCTATATGCAGCGAAAATATTAAGAAATAGGTCATATACACGATGGGATATTAAGCTGAAAGGCTGAGTGTAGTCAGTACTATACCCACCGCGAAGGGTATAACGATGAGAGCGTGTATCATAATGAGTAAGGGTTTGTTGTGCAGGTAGACTCAACGCTAAAAGCAGCCGTTGAGCTGCGAAACATTAGTCTAAGTTTTGATAGCCAGCCACTGTTTCAGAATTTTTCCTTTGAATTACCAACAGAAAAAATCACGGCTATTGTGGGTGCGAGTGGCTGTGGTAAGTCAACCTTGTTAAAGCTTATTAATGGGCTGATTCAGCCTGATGATGGAGAAATTCATATTTGTGGGCAGCAAGTATCACATTCTGATCAAGCAGAATGGCGAAGGCATATGGGATATGCAGTCCAGCAAATTGGCTTATTTCCTCACCTTAGTGCGGCAGATAATGTCGTGTTATTGGCACAACTTGAACAGTGGACTGAATCATCTATACAAGAGCGTTTGAATTACTTAGCTGAAAAAATGGGACTTGATCAAGCTATTTTATCTCGGTTTCCTCATGAACTGTCAGGGGGGCAAGCTCAGCGCGTTGGGCTTTGCCGAGCGATGATGTTAAAGCCACCCATTCTGCTTTTAGATGAAGCTTTCTCAGCAGTAGACCCTATAACACGTATGGATATTTATCAGTATTTTTTAAGATTGCAAGAAACAGAGCCAAGAACGGTTTTGCTTATTACTCATGATATGCGTGAAGCAGTAAAACTATCTGATCATATTGCCGTAATGCAGCAAGGAGAGGTTGTTCAATTTGCACCTGTAGAACAAGTGGTGAGTCAACCTGCCACGGATTATGTTGCTCGGTTAGTACAGGAGCATATTTAATATGAGTAGATGGCTTATCTTTTTCATCGTAGGCTTATTATTACCTTTACAAAGTATCGCAAAAACTGTGGTGGTAGGCAGTAAAGCATTTAATGAAGGTTATTTATTAGGTGAGATCATTGCACAAAAGCTAGCATATGATGGCTTTGATGTAGAACGTAAATTAGGTTTGGGCAAAACAATTATTACCTATGAAGCGTTGAAACAAGGCGAAATTGACGTTTATGTAGAATATACGGGGACTTTAGCCCAAGCGATTTTGAAGTTAGAAAATACACCTTCATTAAAAGTGTTACAGCAACATGCAAAAAAAGAAGGCTTAAATGTATTACCTCGCTTAGGTTTTAATAATACTTATGCGTTAGTGATTAGTGAACAAATTGCTAAAGAAAATAATATCTCCACTCTTTCTGACTTAGTGAATCACCCTGATTTAAGTTTAGGCATTAGCCACGAGTTTTTAAAGCGCAAAGATGGCTGGCAACCTTTAGCAGCTGCATATGACTTATCTTATCAACCTGTGGGTATTGAGCATAGTTTGGCCTATCAGGCAATTGCTAATGAGCAGATTACGATTACCGATGTTTATACGACAGATGGTGATATTGCTCGTTATCAACTGCGGATTCTTGAGGATGATAAGCACTTTTTCCCACGGTACGATGCAGTACCTTTGGTTCGCCATGATGCAGATCCCGCATTAATCAACAGTCTACAAGCATTGGCTAATCGTATTGATGAAGCCAAAATGCAGCAGTTGAATAGTCAGGTTGTTAATGATGATCAAAGTTTCGCAGAGGTTGCAGCACAGTTTTTAATTGATGAAGCATTGATTAAATCTAAACCGTCCCAATCACAGGATCTGAATAGTCCCTGGCAATTGTTACCTCGTTATATTGTTGAACATTTACAACTGACGATTTTGGCTTTGATATGCTCCTGTCTGGTAGGCATACCACTTAGTATTGCTGTATATCGTCGGCCAAAAGCAAGTCGTATGTTAGTTTATTGTACGGGGTTGCTACAAACAATACCTTCAATTGCGCTATTAGCATTGATGATACCACTACTGGGGATTGGTTGGATGCCTGCGGTGGTTGCATTATTTTTGTACTCATTATTGCCGATTGTCCGTAATACACTAACTGCATTGTTAACCCTAGACCCTGTTATGCAACAAGTCGCTGTTGGTATGGGGTTAACCCCAAGAGAGCAGCTACGGCATGTTTATATACCGCTTGCGGTTCCCATGATTTTTTCTGGTATTAGAACAGCTGCAATTATTAATATTGGCACTGCTACACTAGCGGCTTTTATTGGCGCTGGAGGCCTAGGAGAACCAATCGTTATGGGGCTTTCATTGAACGATACAACACTTGTGTTGTTTGGTGCTGTTCCTGCAGCATTACTTGCTATTTTTACAGAATGGCTTTTTGAAGGGGTTGAACGACGTTTTATTCCCGCCCATTTACGGAATACCCTGAGTTAGTTTTTTAAGCGTCCTTATCCTACTTCTGGATAATGCCCTTCGAACACGTCATGAATCCTTTCCTGAAAGTTTGTTTGCCGCGTCCTTGCGGCAAACAGTATGATGTGTATTATCCAGCTTTTGCCTACCACTGGGCCTATCGAAATACCACAGGTGTTTATTTAATAATGATTGATGTATAGCAAAAAGCGAGTTTACACTGCATTGGTACAATCTATATTCATCACAAGCTATTTTTATAAACACTTGTCCTGGATTAATAGTGAAATTATTTATTAACTGATAAACTTCTTTTTGAGTTAAACTTCCATTGACGCCTTTACTTTGAAAGATCGCTCTCAAGTGTTGATGAGTATAGGTATTAGGTTATTAAAAGAGGTAGTAAAATGAGCGAAGAAAAAAAATTTGAAGGCATCGGAGGTTGGCTTATTTTAATCGCTATAAGTATAGTCCTCACGCCATTCAAAATTATTATATTGGGTGTGACAACTTATTCAGATGTTTTTTCAACAGAGGTTTGGGAAGTACTGACAACACCAGGAACAGAAATATATCATTTTCTGTGGGCACCTATCATTATCGGAGAGATATTAATTAATAGTGGCTTGTTATTAGCCTGGTTATATATGGCCTATTTATTCTTCACCAAGAATAAACATTTTCCCAAGTGTTATATCAGTATAGCTATTTTTAGTCTGTTATTTATTATTGCTGATGCGTTTGCAGTAAAGCTGGTTCTTCCAAATGAACCAGTATTTGACCCTGATACCATTAAGGAGCTTACCGGCTCACTGTTTATGGTCGTTGTCTGGGTTCCTTATATGCTCGTATCAAAAAGGGTAAAAGCAATTTTTGTAAAAAAATGAATATTAATAATTGTGTAACCATCAATAAATATACATTATGTATTTTCTACCAAATTAAGAAAGTGAAGATGTTAGTTTGAATGTTAAACTAATATTAAGGTAGTGTCGCATTGCTATTTATTCGTTTTCTTTCTGGAAGATTGCAGATTTAAGAATAAAAACTAGAAAGTATGATAAACCTGATATTGTCTGGTGTTGCATACTTTTATAAGGTAAAAAAACTAATAATTGTTATAAGGAAATAACACTATGAGTGGAAAATTTCGCACTGGGACTCCACATCACCGTCTTGCGACAGCTCAAGATCTTCAAAATGCGATAAAACGTGGACCACTTGCAGAGGTTGAACAAGAATTACCCTGTCAGCCTCGGCCATTTCTGTCTGGACTGCCTCCAGTCGGTGTTACTTATAACCCCCAGCAGAAAGCTACAAAACAGTTAAAGCTTATTATTGATACAAATTACTATGCTGCATTTTTCGAGAATGCTATAAAAAAAGTGAGTAAACAACGTATTCCAGAGCTTGATCGTATAAAGACATTAGATCAGTTTTACTTTTATGTCGATGTGTTGGTTACTTGGATACCTGAAATACGAGTTTGGGATTGGTATGGAGAAACTTTGCATGAGCGTACGGTATATTTACGTATTACACAGTTTTATTATTACTTTAACCAGCCTCAATTAGAAGCATTACAAAGTCCAATTGAACCACAAGAAGGCAAGGAATTATCACCTATTTCGCTTTGGTTGAGAGACTTTGCTGTTGAATGGGGAGCTTTTTTAAATACAGCGGCTTCAACAGAATATTTATCATCATTTAAATATGCCCCTGAATATGCATGGCAAGATTACCAAAAAGCACCAGAAGAGTATCCTAATTTCAATGCATTTTTTGCGCGTCAATTCAAAGACATTAATGTTCAAAGACCTGTAGCGCAACCCAAAAATGATAAGGTTATAGTGTTTCCTGCTGAATCTACTTTTGTGGGGCAATGGGCAGTGAGTACTAAAGTGGGCCCACCGCTGGCTGCTCCACCAAGTATTGTCGTGAAAAATATTGAATGGTCTATTCGAGAGTTATTACAAGATAGTGACTATGCGGATGACTTTGAAGGTGGCATTTTCTGTCATAGTTTCTTGAATACATACGATTACCATAGAATGCATACACCAGTAGCAGGCAAAGTATTAGAAGCTAAATTTATTCCTGGTCAGGTTTATCTGGAGGTTGAACTTACCGTTAACGCTGATGAAGAGGGCAATAAAGAACCTGCGAATATTGTTACCCCAAAACGGCTTTTGGATGCGGAGGATAATACAGGCTATCAGTTTGTTCAGTGTCGAGGACTGTTAGTATTGGAGTCAAGTATTGGTAAAGTCGCTATTCTGCCGATGGGGATGGCTCAGGTTTCTTCAGTTGTATTTGTTACACCAAGGGATGAAGGGCATCAGCCAATTGAGTTATCGGAAGAAGAAAAGCGGAAGTTGGATTACAATCAACAAGTGAAATTTCTCAATGAAAAAATCCAAGGTTGTTTGACTGGTAAAAACCTAAGTAAAGGTGAGATGTTCTCTTACTTCCAGTTCGGTGGGTCTGATTGCGTTATGGTTTTTGAGCGTAAAGCAAACGTCAATATAACGGCTCAAACCAATGTACACTATCCAATTAGAAGTCAGTACGCTATAGCAAATAGCTAATTTATAAAAAACGACAGCATGGTAAACTTATATCATGCTGTATTTATTTTTTTACAATCTTTAATTTTATTTCTTCCGATAATAATTAATTTTAATTTGCAGGCTTTGGATAAAGGTGCTTGAAAAAAATAGCCTTTATCATAGTGCCATCAATATAATACGATTGTAATTGAATAGATACTTCTTTTTCGACTGCCGTATTTCTACAGCAGTCGGTGACATTTTTTATTATGTACTTTATCGTCAAAGAAGTGAATTTAGAAAAGGTTAAATACACCTCGGCAACCATTATTCACCCAAAGTATATTATTGCGAGTTCCCCAACCTTTTTCTTGTTCGCAGGGTGAATTAGAATTGCGTTTTCTCAACCATGCGCCTTTGACTTGAAATGGCAATGGACATTCATGGTAGCGGTAGTTATTGCTGTCACATTGAAGAGTAACAGGGTTTACATTGAGTTCAGCGAGTACTTGAAAAACGGCACGACAACCTTTGGTGGTGATAATTTGGTTGTCAGTGGTTGACCATACGCTGTTATCACAACTTGATCTTGATAATTTTTTATGAACATTGGTGTGAATTATTTTTAAATCACCCAGAGTACATACGCCAGGTTGGTAGTTATAGCTTTCACAAACAACATATATGGTTTTATATCCTGCCGCTTCAGCTAATTGTGTATCATTCAAATAGGCTTGAATATCATTTGAATCAAGTACCTGGCCAATACCTGGTACACTGATCGCCAAACTGCAGAGTGCTAGTCCTTTGGCTAAGTGGTTGATAATTACTTTTCGTGCCATGCATAGCTTACTAAAAAGTAAATAACGCATTTTAGCGGTTCCTTATGCTGATATTGAGGTTATCCAGTTGTGCTTACTGCAAGAATAGGTATAGACAAAAGCCATGACGTTATTAATAAGGGGAAGTGTTGTTTGTGAGAAGAATGCATGAGTATATATGGAATATATCCAGTCTCACTGGCAAACTATTTAATTGTAGGTAGGGTTGTTTACTTCACATGCATTTATAAGACTGATATCCGTAGTATATGTGAAGCAAGCCATTTGTTCTGGCCGAAAAATTCAGTATAGTGGCCCGCCTCTGAAAGTATGTTGATACATAGTCGGTCAGTTTTAACCACTGTGAATTATAAAATAGCCCAATACAATAGGGTGTATAGAGAACTCAAAAGGAAGTAAAAAATGGTTGTGCGGCTAGCGTTGTTTATGGGGCTAATGTTAGTAACAGGGTTAACTCATGCTGATTGGCAGGTGGCAAGGTTAGTACCAGATCAGCAGAAAGTTGTAATTTATCAAACAAATACACTACAAAATCAGCCTGCTGGCTATTTATCTGCTTGTGAATATTATTTATATATTCCTATTCCTGGTAGAAAAATAGTGGTTATTCAGGATTGGCGGCAAGAACAAACAGGCTATGTACCGAGTAACTTTATACAGCCATTATTGACGTTACCAGAACCTGCCCAGCGTCAGTTTATAAGCGCATTATTGCAGCAGGAAGAACAGAATATCAATCAGCATCAAGACATAATTCCTGGGCATCCAGAGTGTCAAAGTCACCATTTGCAGCGGATGGACCCAGCTTTACCCTTTATGGTCGATTACTTTTGTCACCACTATCAACCAGACTTAATGCGCTATTTTTTATCGGTCATGAGTCGTTTGGAAGCGGAAAACCCCCAGGCGATGATCCATGGGCTTGCCATACAAACGCTTTATCAGTGTCGTCCAACCTTTACTGATATTCATTTAAATGTTGCATATCAAAACCTTAAGCATTACATCAGCCCATAACCGATAGCTAAAAATGAGGCTATTGCCATCTATTCATGCTCTAAACCCCCTTGTGTCAATTTAAAGGGGTCAAGTAGTTGCTCTAGATGCTCTTTACTTAATGAGGTGTACTCCAGCGCTACATCAAGTACAGGTCTATTTTGTTGATAGGCTTGTTTGGCGATGGTAGCCGCTTTTTCATAACCAATGATCGGGTTAAGTGCGGTCACTAAAATAGGGTTACGGTATAAAGGTTGATTGATCGTTACCTGATTGACTTTAAATGTGGCAATGGCTTGATCTGCCAAGGCATTGGCGCTATTACTCAGTAGTTCGATGCTTTGTAAGAGGTTAAAAGCAATAACGGGTAACATGACATTTAATTGGAAATTACCTGACTGACCCGCAAGGGTAATGGTTGCATCATTGCCAACGACTTGGGCGGCCGCCATCATCACAGCTTCGGGAATAACAGGGTTTACTTTACCTGGCATGATACTGCTACCAGGTTGTAAAGCTGCGAGGGTAATTTCACCCAGGCCCGCCTGTGGGCCACTGTTCATCCAACGTAAGTCATTACTGATTTTGAGAAGTGCTACTGCAAGGGTCTTTAATTGACCCGATAGCTCAACTGCAGTGTCCTGGGTGCTGATCAATGTAAAAAAACTGGGTGCTATTGTTAAATCTAAGTCAGTTAACACACTGAGCCGACCTGTTGCTTCTGTGGCAAATGCGGAGTGTGTGTTAATACCTGTGCCAACAGCTGTCCCACCCAGAGCAATAGTATGTAAGCGAGGAAGAACCGCCCGGATACGATTACGACAATCATTAACTTGCTGGGCCCAGCCTGTTAACTCTTGACCTAAAGTGACGGGCATTGCATCCATTAGATGCGTTCGGCCAGTTTTAACGGTATCCATATGTTCACTGGCGCGCTGAGCAAGGCGCTGATGAAGATGCGTCAATGTAGGAAGCAACTGACTAGCGATCTGTTGTGCACTGCTAATATGAATAGCCGTAGGGATGACATCATTGCTGCTTTGTCCCATATTGACATGGTCATTAGCATGTACAGTATTTTCTTGTTCACGAGAAGCTAAGGTGGCCAACACTTCATTCATGTTCATGTTAGTACTGGTGCCTGAACCCGTTTGAAAAATATCAATAGGGAACTGGTCATGGTACTTTCCACGAATAATTTCAGTGGCAGATTTACAGATCGCTTCAGCTACGCTTGCAGGCAATAAACCTAAGCTTTGATTAGCTTCTGCCGCAGCGTGTTTTACTTGGGCAAGGGCAACAATAAAGTGTGATGAAAATGTTAAGCCACTGATTTTAAAGTTGTCGATGGCGCGTTGCGTTTGAGCGCCATACAGGGCATCAATGGGGACTTCTAAGTTGCCCATACTGTCGGATACGGTACGAAACTTGTCTTTCATAATTATTTGACTCTTACTGAACTCGCTGAATTTAAATGTTTGAATTAAGAAATAATATTAAGCGAGTAGTTTTTGATATTCAGTAATTGAGGGGCCACCTTCATAGGTACGATTTTCAGCCACTTCTTTTAGTTGGTTATGATCAAAATGAATGGCTGCTGGAATACTCAGAACATCAGGTAACCCTTGATTTTGAGGCTGATGGCGTTTGCGCATGATTAAGTTAGCTAGAATTAAGAGAGATGTATAATCTTGTTCATTTGATGACTGATACTGCCATTGACAGCTATGTTTTACGGCAGAACAAAACTCAACAGGAAAATTCCATTTTTCTAAAATTAAATGTGCAATTTGCTGTGTTTCATCAGGGGTAAACTGATTGGCCAGCTCCTCAAAATAATCATGATGAGCGCCATAACTTAAAATAGCAAGCTGACCCAAAAAGTTTAACATACCTAAAAGTAAGCCCGCTTCAGGATTGAGTTTTTTGTTGTCTTTGGCAATCAAATAACAGAGGCTGCCAACTTCTGCACTTTGTAACCAGATGTTCCTCATGACTTTAAGGACAAAACTATTTTTTTCTGATTGCACTTCTCTCTGACAGTAATATTCCATCAGCTGTATACAGGTATCAGTGCCCAGGGTTTTTATCGCTTCAGTCAGTGTGCATACTGGTTGATAAGGGCTAAATAAAGGAGTGTTAGCAGTAGCCATGATTTTGCAACAAATTGCCAGATCAAATGCAATCGAGCGAGCCAATGTTTCAATAGGAGGGTCTTTTAGGTCTTGCTTTTTGATGAGCTGAATCGCTTTTGGCAGTGAGTGCAAAATGGCATGGCCAGCCAGAATTTCCTGGGCAATTTGATGCTCAAGACTATGATCATGATTGTTGCTGGATTGCCGTAGGCGAAGAAAGCGCGCTAACTTATCATGCTCAAAGATAATAAGCTTAACAGCTGATTTTGATTTTCCTGAAAATTGGCGAGGGCGTAATCGTGCGAGTGGCGCAACAGCACTGGGGGTGCCCCCTTTTATTTCTTTACTGCGTTCATCGGCAGCAATCAGCTCAATTGTGCCATCAGCAAGAAAATAGTCATAGTTATCTTGTTCACCTAAATTGAAGATGTACTTATTTTTAGGAATTTCTACGTATGAGCCTGCATGGCACAAAAGAATTATATCTGCCTGACTCAGCGGCTTGAAAATATCAAACTGTTTAAGATCGAGGTCGGGAGGAATAGCCTGTATTGCAGTCATGACAAATCCTTTGTAATGTGTTTCGTTCCATGGTCTGACTTAAATTGTAGACATAAACAGTGTAAACCGGTAAAAACGTCGTAACTTCTATGCCATACGCCCCGTTCACCCATCAGTTGCTTTCTTCCTGCCAACAACAAACAGCTTCTCAAGCGGTTATTGACCGCTTTTGGATGCGATTTGCACTCCAGCAGGCCCGGCTTGCAGCGCAACAAGGTGAAGTCCCTGTTGGCGCTGTTTTAGTACAACGTGGACGGTTACTCAGTGCAGGGTTTAACCAGCCTATATCACAATGTAACCCAGTCGCTCATGCGGAAATCATGGCGTTACAACAGGGGGCAGCGGTGTTACAAAATTACCGACTATTGCACTGTACACTCTATGTAACCTTAGAGCCTTGTACGATGTGTGCAGGAGCACTGGTGCATAGCCGTATACAGCGTTTGGTGTATGCTGCTTCGGAACCGAAGTCTGGTGCTATTAAGAGTAAAAACCAGTTGTTACAAGCAGATTATATGAATCACCAGGTTGAGGTGATGGGGGGCGTTTTAGCCGACGAGTCTAGCCTGTTACTTCAAGCATTTTTTCAACAGCGGCGTGATGCACGTAAACAGCTTAAACAGAATAATAAAAGTAATTCAGATAACGTGTGAATAATATTAGTTTAACTTAATTTTACTGGATTTCTCTGGTTCAAAAACACCTGGGGTATGAGCTGCTTGAACGGTTGTTGAGGCTTCATCTTTGGGGACAGTTAGCCATTGGAGTAAGTCATAATAACGGCGAATATTTTGTACATAAAGCACGGGTTCATAGCCTCGGGCATAACCATAACGGGTTTGGCTGAACCATTGCTTTTTGGCAAGCAAAGGTAAACTTTTTTTGACATCTACCCACTTATTCGCATTTCCACCAAGCCTGCGGGTAATGTCTTGTGCATCCTGCAGGTGGCCTAAGCCTACATTATAAGCAGCTAACGCCATCCAGGTACGATCAGGCTCTTTAATCTCTTCAGATAAACGTTCTTTAATTTTCCGAAAGTATTTAGCGCCGCCTTGAATACTTTGCTTAGGATCCAGCCGATTTTTCACACCCACTTCTTTTGCGGTTGGGCGTGTTAGCATCATGAGTCCTCGAACGCCGGTTGGTGACTTTGCTCGTGCTCTCCAGTGCGATTCTTGGTAGCCTATCGCCGCAAGTAATCGCCAGTCTAATTCATGTTTTTTGGCGACATGTTTGAACTGCCTTTCGTGTTTGGGCAGACGCTTTTGAGTTTGCTGAATAAAGGTTTTAACACCCACATAATTCAGCTGATCAACATGCCCGTAAAAGCGTTCATTCAATTGGTCTAATGTGCCGTTTTTACGAATTTTTTCAAAAAACTGGGTTATTCGGGCAACAAATTCTGCATCAGCGGTGGGAGAAAGTGCCCAAGCAAGCTGCTCACTGGGCTGTAAGTCAAATGCAGAACGGACCTTAGGAAAATAGATGTAATTCATTGCCAGCACATTAGAGTCAACAATGGAGTAGTCTATTTCTCCATCATTCACCATTTTTATGAGGTCCATGGCTTCATGCTCAGTGGTGGACTCCCATGTCAAATTCAGGGTTTCACTGGCTTCTTTGAGCCGCTCTTCATGACTACTACCTGCCATCACCATGACTCGCTTACCCACCAGGTCAGCTAAAGACGTAGGTCGAGGCTGACTCGTATTATAAATTAGACTCAAATTGACGTTCATATAGGGTGGGCCAAAGCGTGCACGTTGTTGTCTTTCTTTGGTGATACTTAATCCTGCTGCGGCAATATGAAAGCGATGTTCATGAGGGCCTGTGCTGATAGAGGCAAAAATATCATTCAGGGAGTTGGCCGTGACCAGCTTGAGTTCAACTCCAAGGTCTTTAGCAAACAGCTTGGCGAGTTCATATTCAAATCCTGTGGGCTGGTCGCGCCACTGGAAATAGGTGGTGGGACTATTGCGAGTCATTACCCATAGGGTATTGGTTTGCTTTATTTGATCAAGCGTGCTGACTGGTTGTTCACAGGCTGCTAATAGCAATACAACGGGCAGTAAAAGAACCCCTCGGGACCAACGCTGATAATATGAAAGCCAAAACCAATATTGCTGAACCATGCACCTAATCATTTGTATTTAAAAAATAAATATTAACTGATACGAGCAACATTTGGAAAACTCTTAGGGAATATTCTAAATAGAACGGGTGGTTGATAGTGGCTGTTAGTCAGTATATCCAGTATGATTAGCGCCCGACACAACACCTGTTCTGGTTAGTGGTTGTTCTGGTTTGTCCTCGTACCTGACGAGTCCCTGGGTATAGCAACATGCTGATACTTTACAAGCTGACGATAAAGAAAGAGGTCCGAATCTACCATGCTTGAATTGCGCGGTGCACCTGCTTTGTCCGAGTTTCGCCGATTAAAACTCCTTGCTGAAATCCGGTCAAAAGTGCCAAAAATTACAGATTTATACGCCGAGTTTCGCCATTTTATCCACACATTTTCCTCCCTTTCCTCCTCTCAATTTCAGCTTCTTCAACGACTTCTTGAATATGGTCCCAAAAGAGCCAGCCATGACTTAAATGGCTCCCTGGTTCTTGTGACACCCCGGCCAGGTACAATTTCCCCTTGGTCCAGCAAAGCGACCAATATTGCTCACAACTGTGGCCTGAGTAACATTAAACGCATTGAGCGGGGAACCCTCTACTGTTTGGTTACAAGTGAGCCGTTAACCAGTGAAGATAAACTAGCCATCAAGAGCTGTTTATATGATCGGATGACGCAGACAGCTTTTGATGATGTGGTATTGGATGAAATGGTGCAGGCAGAACAGCTATTTGCAACAACAGCACCTGCTCCACTGACGACAGTGCCTGTCTTGACTGCAGGACGTGATGCACTTGTCCGGGCGAATCAACAACTAGGGTTAGCCCTGGCTGAAGATGAAATCGACTACCTTTTGACAAGCTATCAACAGCTACAACGGGATCCCACTGATGTTGAGTTGATGATGTTTGCTCAAGCCAATTCAGAACACTGTAGGCACAAAATTTTCAATGCACAGTGGACGATTGATGGTGAAGCGCAAGATTATTCCTTGTTTGCCATGATCAAAAACACTTACACCATGCATCAGGAAGGCGTGTTATCGGCCTACAGTGATAATGCTTCGGTGCTAGAAGGATTTACCGCTGACCGCTTTTACCCTGAGCCTGAAAACAAAGAGTATCAGTATCATAAGCAACCTGTTCATATTTTGATGAAGGTTGAAACACACAATCATCCAACCGCGATTGCACCTTATCCTGGGGCCTCAACTGGGTCTGGAGGTGAAATACGTGATGAAGGGGCTACAGGAAGAGGCTCTAAGCCTAAAGCCGGTCTCACAGGATTTTCTGTTTCAAACTTGAATATTCCTGGGTTTCAACAGCCATGGGAAGTGTCCTATGGTAAACCCGACCGCATTGTTTCGGCATTAGACATTATGTTGGATGGACCACTAGGGGGAGCAGGGTTTAATAATGAATTTGGGCGACCTAACCTGTGTGGTTATTTTCGTACTTATGAGCAGCAAGTACCCACTAAGCAAGGCGCTGAGGTAAGAGGCTACCATAAACCAATTATGTTGGCTGGAGGACATGGCAGTATTAAAGCTGAGCATGTCAATAAAGGTGAAATTCCTGTTGGTGCAAAGCTGATTGTGCTGGGCGGCCCTGCGATGCAAATTGGATTGGGGGGTGGTGCGGCATCGTCAATGGCCTCTGGTGAAGGTGAAGCTGATTTGGATTTTGCCTCGGTACAGCGGGATAACCCAGAGATGGAGCGGCGTTGTCAGGAGGTAATAGACCAGTGCTGGCAGATGGACACTGATAACCCAATTGCGTTTATTCATGATGTGGGTGCAGGGGGACTCTCCAATGCTTTGCCAGAGCTAGTGAACGATGGTGGTCGTGGCGGTAAGTTTGAACTGCGCTCTATTCCTAATGATGAGCCAGGCATGTCGCCACTGGCTATTTGGTGTAATGAGTCTCAGGAACGCTATGTCCTTGCTGTTACACCCGCCGCGCTGGAAACATTTATTGCAATTTGTGAGCGAGAGCGCTGTCCCTATGCCGTTGTGGGTGAAGCAACAGAGGCAACACATTTAACGGTTACTGACAAGCACTTCAAGAATAAACCTGTGGATCTCTCCCTGGATGTTTTGTTAGGTAAACCACCCAAAATGCATCGAAACGTTTTGCGCAGAGAGATCAGCTTTCCCCCCTTAAACGTGTCAGGTGTACAGCTTGAAGAAGCAATAGAGCGGGTTTTGAAATTGCCTGCGGTAGCCAGTAAAAGCTTTTTAATCACGATTGGCGATCGCTCAATTACGGGTATGGTGTGTCGGGATCAGATGGTGGGACCCTGGCAGGTACCTGTGGCTGATGTAGCTGTCACATCAACGACGCTGAATAGTTACACAGGTGAAGCGATGGCTATGGGGGAGCGAACACCTCTAGCACTATTAGATGGACCCGCATCAGGAAGAATGGCTATTGGTGAGGCAATCACTAATATTGCCGCAGCGCAAATTGCCAGGCTCAGTGATATTAAGCTGTCGGCTAACTGGATGGCGGCAGCAGGCTATGAAGGTGAGGATGCCATTCTGTATGACACCGTTAAAGCCGTGGGTATGGAGTTTTGTCCTGCTTTAGGCTTAACGATTCCTGTTGGGAAGGACTCAATGTCCATGCGTACTCAATGGCAGGAGCAAGGTGAAGAAAAATCAGTGACGGCACCTATGTCGCTGATTATTTCGGCATTTGCACCAGTGCAAGATGTTAGAAAAACGCTAACACCTCAACTGGTTACTAATCAGGGACCCTCTCAGTTACTGTTAATTGATTTAGCAGGGGGTATGCAGCGACTCGGTGGATCAGCTTTGGCTCAGGTCTATCGTCAAATCGGTGATCAATCACCTGATGTTGATGAACCTCAGCGTTTAAGCCAGTTCTTTAGCGCTATTCAGAAACTCAATCAAGAGCAGAAGCTGCTTGCCTATCATGACCGTTCTGATGGTGGTTTGCTTGTTGCTCTGGTGGAAATGGCTTTTGCGGGACGTACAGGGCTACGGATTGCACTTGATAGCTATGTTTCTCAACAAGAAGCAATGATGGCAGGGCTGTTTAATGAGGAGTTAGGTGTTGTCATTCAGGTTAAAGAGGCTGATGTTGAGTACGTTAAAGCCGAGTTGTTAAAGGCTGGGCTGGATTCACCTTGTATACACCCTCTGGGTACATTAAGTAATGATCAACAGTTGGTCTTTACCTTTGAAGATACCGTAGTGCTTGCTGGTTCACGCACAAAATGGCAGCAGTGGTGGACTGAAACCAGTTACCGAATGCAAGCATTAAGGGACAACCCAGAATGTGCTAAGCAAGAGTTTAGTCAGTTGCAGGATGAGCAAGATCCTGGTTTATCAGTCATTACCACATTTGATCCTCAAGAAGATGTAGCTGCGCCTTTTATTAATACTGGAGTCAGGCCTTCTATCGCTGTTCTGCGAGAACAGGGGGTGAATGGTCAGCTAGAAATGGCGGCTGCATTTGATCGGGCGGGCTTTATGGCTGTTGATGTCCATATGAGTGAAGTGCTTACTGGACAGATCACCCTCGACCAGTTTAATGGGCTTGTAGCCTGTGGCGGATTCTCTTATGGAGATGTGTTGGGTGCAGGAGAAGGTTGGGCTAAGTCGATTCTGTTTAATCAGCGTGCAAGAGATCAATTTGTTGAGTTCTTTAATCGTGAAGATAGCTTTGCTTTAGGTGTGTGTAATGGCTGTCAAATGCTCTCCAACTTACGAGAGCTGATCCCTGGCGCCGATGCATGGCCACACTTTGTTCGCAACCAGTCTGAACAGTTTGAAGCACGTTTTTGCCGGGTTAAAGTGGATGAATCGCCTTCTATATTGTTAGCCGATATGGAGAATTCTTTCTTGCCGATAGCCGTTGCTCATGGTGAGGGATTTGCTGAGTTCGCCTCTGACCACGCAAGGCAACAAGCTGAGTCAGAAGGAATAGTGAGTTTACGTTATGTTGATAATTATGGAAAAGTCACTGAACAGTATCCGGCAAATCCTAATGGTTCACCACAGGGTATTACTGGATTAACGACAACGGATGGGCGTGTCACCATTATGATGCCGCACCCTGAACGAGTATTCCGTACTGTTCAGCATTCATGGCATCCACCTGCATGGGGTGAAGATGCACCTTGGCTAAGAATGTTCCGCAATGCCAGAGTTTGGCTTGGTTAAGATAACGTCTAATGAGTGATATAGTGAGCTTTAGCTATTTTGCTATACTTGAAGCGGTTTATTGCTGAGCGTTGTGTAATTGATATACCCCCAAAAACGTGTATATCAATGTTTAACCAATAATAGTGAAATAGACAGGCACTATTAACCAGTGCCTGTTGCCTGAACAAGGAGCGGTTCATGGCCCAGATTACACTACATAGAGTGCATGCTTTTACTGATCATAATGAGGGTGGTAATCCTGCGACAGTCGTATTAGATGCAGATCATCTCTCAGAAGAAGACAAACAAAAGATTGCTCATAAGTCTGGTACATTCCGTACAGCGTTTGTTTCAAGCTCATCTTCAGCAACAGTAAAAATAGAGTTTTTTACACCACAGGCACAAATTGCCCATAGTAGCCATGCAACACTTGCTGTGTTTAGTTTGTTACGAGAGCAGGGCAAATGGCAATCCTCAGAAGCAACAAAAGAAACGATTGATGGTCTTCGCAAAATCTACTTTGAAGATGGCCAGCTATTTATTGAACAAAAAACACCTGTATTTCACGCGCCCTTGGATATCTGGCAAGCTTATGATGAGCAGGTATTACTGGCTGGGTTGAACTTATCCTCTAGGGATTTATTGGCACCATTACAACCCGTCATTGGTGATACGGGAAATCCATTTTTACTTATTCCACTTAAAAATGCTGCTGTATTGAAGAAAGCACGGGTGGTGGATGAAACGGTTAAACGCTATTCAGAATTTCTTGATATCGTGGGATGTTATTTATTCTCTCTGGATGTAAAACAGCAGGGGCATGATGCCAGTACTCGTTTATTTGCACCCCGTTTGGGTATAAAGGAAGAATCTGCTACAGGTGTGGCTGCAGGTATTTTAGCGGGTTTTTTATATGAATTTATTAATATGAAAAAACGGCGATTTGTCATTGAACAAGGGCATTATTTACAGCCACCATCTCCTTCACTGTTACATGTAAAGCTTAATGAGGTGCAACAGGAAATTATACATGTATATGTCGGTGGGGATGCTCAACATGATGCTACGGAAATAATAAATTATTAAAAAACGCTGAATAATTAGAAAAATAATACCCGTTTTACTAGGGAAAGGTGCGGATAAGTGTTAGGGCTATGGTGAGGGGAGCTCAATGGGAAAAAGAATTATTGTAGTGCATGGCAGGGCCACAAAACCCAAACAGAATGAAAAATATCGACTGGTATATAAAGCGCTGAGTCATGGGTTATCTAGATACTCTGACGAAGTGGCACAAATGGTTATGAGTAAAGTGGTGCCTGTTGAGTTGGTTTACTACGGGGATGTTACTAATGCTTTACTATGGGCTTCACATCAGCGGCCACAGAAAAAAATTGTGACCGATTTTCTTTCTCAGTGGAATTATAGCTATGAACATAATGGACGTTATGATGCAGCGATGGAATCATTATTTGATATTAAACAACAGTCGTCTGATGCTTACTCGCATTTAAAATTTCAACTTAATCATTTTTCCAGTGCGAATGATGGTATTGATTTTATTAGTCGTGTCGTTAACTTGTTAGGAATTAATGATGAAATCATAAATTCTATTATGCCGGATTTAGGTGCTTATTTTAAATATCGAACGATTGGCTCATTAATCCGGTATCGGTTGCAGGAATTACTCGTGCCGGCTCTTCATAAGGGGGATGATATTTGTATCATTTCACATAGTTTAGGCTGTGTGGTGGCTTATGATGTGCTTTGGAAGTTATCTCGTATGAGTGAGTACAGCGCGTTGCATGATAAAAAAGTTAATTTATTGATCACAGTCGGCTCACCATTAGGAGAACCTGCTGTTGCAAAACAGTTATATGATGTTCATGAACCTGAGGATGGGCGATATCCTAAAAATATTAGTGAGTGGCATAACTTTTCTGCTGCAGATGACTTTGTCTCACGTGATATTCGCCATGCCGACTGCTTCTATCCAATGTATCAACGCCAACTGATTGATCTTATTCAGGATCATATTGTGTATAATTTTTGGGTTGGTGAACATGGCCTTAACCCTCATAAGTTTTATGGCTATCTTGATAATTTAAGTGTTACTCGAATAATTGCAGAGTGGTTAATGCATTGATCAATGGCGTATGAAGGGTATGAGACGCTGGTGAAAACGTCATGTTGATTGAGTATTTAAGTCTGAATAATATGGTAAGTAGGATTTAACTCTGACTACAAAATATAAGACAATGAACTCACTGTGTCAGTCTGTAGGTGTTTTTTTAAGCTTTCTTTTTACATTTCTTATTGGGGGGATGGCACCAAATTCATCTATTTTAGCTGAAGAATTCAGTGTAGTCCTCCATGGTCAAGAAGACTTCCCACCTTATTTTTTCAAAGAAGGGGATTCCTTTAGAGGATTTTATAGTGACTTTTTCGATGCTTTGAGTCAAAAGATGGGAGATCACTTTAGCTTTCATGATGTACCCTTTACTCGGTCTTTGATTATGTTTGAGACAAACCAAGTGGATATTGAACCTGGTGTCAATCCAGTATGGAGAGCAGGTGAAAAGGTGCAAGGGCTGTATACGATTCCTTATGCTCAATCGGTCGATATCCTTTTATTTGCACCTGGTAAACGTATTCCGGTGAGTGCATCTGAGGACTTGGAAGGAAAACGTATAGGTGTTATTCGAGGATATCAGTACCCTAGTTTTACCCGATTTTTTCAAAGTGGCACCATTCTACGGGTAGATATGACTAGAGAATCACAGCTTTTAGGAATGCTTGAGTTAGGCCGTCTGGATCAAATTATCATCAACAAATATCTAGCGCTTTATCTGATGAAGCAAAATCCTGATTATAAAGACTTTGAGGTGGGATATGAGGTAAGTAGTGTGGATATCATGTTACGTATTCATCCCAATAAAGCTGAAGCGCTTCCCCGTTTTAATTCCGCAATAAAGCAACTTACTGACTCAGGTACCATAGAGCAAATATGGAAAAAATATCGCTAGGATATCTTGTTTGCTGAAACAATAGAATAAGTATAAATGGTGACAGTTTTCTGATGGAAATTGATACAGAAATGCTCATCATGGCCTGCCAGCAGTTCTAATTAATAAGCACGAAAGTGACTACCCCTTATTTTTATGATTTGTATACCCTTCACTATGGGTATATCTTTGATATTAATAGGGCTAAAAAGAGTTGTTTACAGTTTTGTTTAATAAAATGATATGTGTTGTGGGGTGGTAATATTTTCATACACGAGCTTATTAAAAGGATAGTGTTATGGATTTAGTGGAAATACTAAGCACAGGGGTCAGTGGTTTTGCATTTTTAATGCTTTATGTTGGATATCAGTTAACCTCATCAATTCAGAAGAAGATACTGGATGTCAACCTTCAAGAAACTGATGCTGACCGATTAAAAGTATGGAATGATTTAGCCGATAAACAGCTTTCAAATACTCGATATTTCATGGTTTTTTCGGGTGTGATTTTAATTGCAGGTCTTATTGTTCTTCAGTTACAGTATCGACCAGAGGCCAATATTGGGTTTTCCGTTTCTCCTTCAGAATCAGCTTATATGCCATTGGTTTATACTCAAACGACGCTCGTTCCTTTAGATCAAAATGGTAAAGGTACAGCAACGATTAAAAATGAACATATTATATTAGTTGATAACCAAACCATTTTTGAAGCTTTAAATAAAGAAAGAAAAAAAGCAGAAGCGTTAAGGGTAAGTGAGAAGGCTCTGGCTGAAAAGCTAGCAAGCTTTTCCAGTGATTCCGGTTTTGGTGGTTTATTAGGAGAAAAATAATAGTGAATATTAAATGCACCAAAATAGTCAGTGCGTTGTTTTTTTATCTGATTTCGGTTGGGGCTTCTTCAGATGATACCGTTCAACATGTTAAAACGCTTCTTAAGGAGGAGCAATATGAGGAGGCTATTTCTCAATTGGAGCAGCTACCTACAGAAGACCCTCTCTCCAATCCAGGGGTATTAAATGCTGTAGGATGGGCCTACTTGAAATTGAACAATTTTGCGAAAGCTGAGGAAAATTTGCAAGCTTCCTATAAGCTAGCCAAAGAATTAGGCGATAAAGATGCTGTCATTATTTCATCGAATAATTTGGGTATATTATCTTATTTAAAAAATGATCTCGACCAGGCTGAGACTTATTTTATGATTGGTAAGGAGAAAAACTCCCAAACTGCATTAACGTATTTGGGGTTAATTGAAAATAAGAAAAAAGAAATGCATTTCCAAGAGGCCCTGCTAACAGGTATAGAATCTCGCAGGAAACAAGATTTTAATGGTGCAATCGAACATTATGAAAAAGCGCTTATTATTCAACCAAATGATGTTGCTGCGTTAGAATTTAAAGGTTATGCGTTCCTTAGAAATGGTCAGTATGAACGTTCAGTTGAAACCCTTGAAAAAGCGAAGTCTCTGGATCCAACACGAAAGTTAGTCCATTTAAACCTGGTAAAGGTATATTGTCTGATGCAGTCTGACCAAGGTGTGCAGCGGTCAATTCAAGAATCGTTACTGGAAGAGAAGCAATTTATTGAATGGTATACAGTCGATGTGGAGTTTCGTCGGATGTGCAGTGAAAGTCAATATATTGGTAAACTAGTAAAAAAATACGCACATAATCATTAGGGTGGATGTGCTATCACCTGCAAAGTGAGTCTTAATATCCGACACATGAGTATATCGGATATTTTGGGCTAGAAATGGCTTACGATATGATAATACGCGGATTACTTTTTGACATTGGCTTTCTCATTGAATGTGTATTTCATGATCGAAACTTGCTGATCTTCATATAACTCTTTTTTTAGTAATGACCAGCCCAGTTTTTCATAAAAAACGTGTTGATCTTCTGTAAAAAGATAAAAATGGGGAACATTAAGTTTTCCCACCTCATTGATGATACGTTTCACCAATAGCTTGCCAAATCCCATGTTGCGTTTATCTACCCGAATAAAAATATCTGCAAGCCATGGCGATAGATCTGTATTTGTTTTCATATCATGTTTCAGAAGAGATGCTGTGCCAATGATTTCTTCGTCATCATGTAATACCCATGTTTGCGGTATGGTGTGCTTATTCAGTGATGTATAAAGGTCTGTCTCAAAATCAGAAAGTGTTTTCTGAGGATATAATGTATGCCACTCTGCGTAATGCCATTGAGCAATTTCTGGTATACATTCAGGAAAGGCTTGCAGATTTGATATTTTCATACTGGGCTGACGATAATTTTAGCGTTGGTTAGTGACACAAAAAACAGTGTCATATTGATGCGATTATACATACAGCCGCCGAGATTAAAAATGATTCGCTGTTTAACCTTCCAAATCACTTTTTAAGTGATCCAGAAGGTTAATATCTAAATCGTTTGGCCATTTACTGTAACTTCAACCTCAATATTGCCACGAACAGCATTTGAGTATGGGCAAATTTGATGTGCTGCTGTTACAAGTTGCAACGCTTGGTCATCCGGTAAATCGAGCTGGGAAGCAAGCTTTACTGTTAATGTAAAACCACCTGTATCATTCGGTCCGATACCGACTGTGGCCGTTACTGGCGCTTGTGAGAGCTTTACTTTAGCCTCTCGCGCTACGTGTAAGATTGCATTTGAAAAACATGCTGAATAACCCGCGGCAAATAGTTGTTCAGGATTTGTTGCTTCACCACTACCACCCAGCTCTTTAGGGTAGCTTAAGTGTAATGAAAGTAGTCCATCGTCCGTTTTGACTTGTCCATTTCGCCCTGCAGATGCCGTTGCTTGGGTTGTATAAAGTGTTTTCATTACGAGCTCCTTATAAGATATGTATTGCTAACAATTATATTGTGCGCAATTTTAAGTGACTCTGTTTTAGAATGCAACTATATTGTGCGCAATTTAAATGAGTGGAGGCATTATGGCATCAGATAGACAGTCATCCTCAGTAGGGTTAGCGTTAGAAAATCAAGTTTGTTTTCCGCTATATAGTGCCGCGAATGCTGTGGTTCGAGCATACCGACCTTTTCTGGATGCGATAGATCTAACCTACCTTCAATACATTGTTATGATGGTGCTATGGTCTCAAAATGGCATCAATGTTAAAGAGCTTGGTCACAAACTGCATCTTGATTCCGGTACATTAACGCCTATGCTCAAACGCTTAGAGATAAAGGGGTTTGTTATAAGAAAGCGGGGTGAGCATGATGAACGAGTTCGTGAGCTTTACTTAACTCAAGCAGGAATTGATCTGAAAGAAAAAGCACAGAAGGTGCCTGAGGCAATCGCATGCAAGATTGACATGACGTTAGATGAACTTATCCAGTTAAAGAACCTTTGTGAAAAAATACTGATGAAGTTGAGTTAGTAGGTCAAAGGTTAGGTTGAAGTTATCTCGTTTCTGGTTAGAAACGGACTGGGCTAGTCTGATTTATAAGGCTAGCAGTACCAAGTGTATAGGGGTTGAAAGTATTATTGGGTATACGGCAAGTGATATTTGTTAAATATACTGGCGATAGTACCGTCGCTGATCAGCTTGACTAACTGAGTGTCAATTAATGACTTGATTTTTAATGGAAGTTTCTGGTCAAAAATCAAAAAGATTTTTTCTTCATTCAAGTTGGTAATATAATCGTATTTCAATCCACGAGCAATGTTGGGGTATTTAGCAAAATAATATTCTATACGCGGGTATGCAAATAAAAAACAGTCAATTCTATCTCGATGTAGTGCTGAAAATGCAGATTCAACAGTGGCAATATTTGTTATTGTATTCTGATTTATCCAACGATAATAAAAGCCAGATATTTTTCCTAGCCTTAAATCGTTTAAAGCATTCGTTGTGATTTTGTTTGCAGTAGGTTTCGCATTAAAAACAATAATGTCATTTGAAACAAATAGATGTTGTTTTGAATAGTAGATATTTTTTGAGTTTCTAAACCACGACATGCCTCCCCAGCTAAGCCAGTTCTTGTATGTACCCTTTATAATATGATTTTTTATTCGTTGGTCAGGCATAGGTACAATGAGCGTATTTACCCCTGTATCCTTGAATATCGCTTTATAAGTATCAGCAATAACTCCTTTTGATTGACCTCCAAATCCAAAGGGTTCTGAAACATCGTTGCTCGAAATAAGAACACTCACTTCATTCGTTTCAGCTCCTGCTGCAAAAGTTACGCTTGATGATACTAAAGCAAGAAATACTAAAGTATGTAACTTCATTCTCAAAGTGCCTATTCTTAAGTCATTAATTAATAATATAATTGTAGCTGTGATAAATCGAATTCATTATGTATAGCACTTTAATGAGTAGCAGTTTTTAAAATATAACTAATAAATATATGTCTAGTAGCAATGGTTACGGTGTGTTTAAAAGGTGTTATGCAGACGTTGGACAAAGGTGCTTTAGAAAATGACTTTTATTAAGATAAAGTTATATACGATTGCTCTGACTATACTTACGAAGCTGATGTTTCTCTTTTTATAGCTATTCCGTAACAGGAACATTTTGTATGAGATGGATATGGAATAAAGCTAGAGCAGCAGTTTTAGTTTTGTTGATGATCATGCCTGTTTCTGTCCTAGCAGAAACACTCGTGATAGCCACTGGTGACTGGCCTCCATACGTCTCTACACAACTAAAATATTATGGAGTAACGGCTCGTATTGTTAAGGAAGCATTTGAGTTTTCAGGTGACAAAGTTGTTTTTCATTTTTTTCCTTGGAGTCGTGTACTCAAAATGTCTGAACGTGGTGAAATGGATGCTTCATTTCCATGGAGTCATAAGCCTGAAAGAGAACAACATCATTTATATAGCGACAGTATAGGTGAGTATGGCTATGTGTTTTTTCACCTTAAGCAGACTGATTTTGATTGGGAGTCTATGAATGACTTAAAATTGTTTGTGATTGGAGGAACTAATTCTTACAACTATGGAGAAGCGTTTTTATCCGCCTCAAAGGAAGGAATAATTAAAGTTGAATGGGTTTATTCTGATGAACTTAATTGGCGAAAATTACTGGTTAAGCGCATTGACCTGTTTCCATCAGACATTGAAGCTGGTTATGCTAAATTACGAGAATTATTTTCAAACAAAGATGTAAGTCGTGTGACACATCATCCACAGCCTCTTAAACCTTTAACATCAATGCATCTCTTGTTTCCAAAAATAAAGCCAGAAAGTAAAGAAAGATTAAGACGTTTTAACAAGGGAATAGCCCATTTGCGAGAAACAGGAAAATTTGATTTGTATTTAATAGAATCTCGTGAAGGGAAATACGAGCTCGTTGGTGATGATATTCGTAAAAGTGGACTGTGAATTACATAAATTACAGTGCATTAAGCTAAATATTATGGTCTTTATTATGTCGTAGATATGTCATTTTATAAAAATTCACATAAGTTTTTTTATCTGCAAAATTATATGAATATGTAAATTTATAATTCTCTTCTATTCTTTTTATCATTGACGCATGCAAGCATGGAAAGAGTGATTTTTTTATCTGCTCGCTTATAGCTGACATGGAGCATAACAATGAGAATACGTCAAAATGTGTATGATCTAAAAGACGATACCTTACTTTGGTATTCTAAAGCAGTGGAAGAGATGAAAAAACGGGATATTAGTGATCCTAGCAGTTGGTGGTATCAAGCAGGCATTCATGGCTATCCTAACCGCAGAAATTATGGATCTGAGGAAGATTATCAAGAGGCTTTAGATTTTTGGCGTCCAGCGCCAGGTTTTCCTCCATCATCCGCGTTGCTAGAAAGTGACTATTGGGATCAATGTCAGCATGGGACTTGGTATTTCTTATCCTGGCATCGAATGTACTTGCATTTCTTTGAACAAATTGTTGCCAAAACCATCGTTGATTTAGGTGGGCCTGCAGATTGGACGCTGCCTTTTTGGAATTACTGTGATTATTATGATACAGAGCTGCCTGAATCTCAGCGAGAGCAGGCTCTAAATATACCTCCTGCATTTGGTAATGTAGAACCTAATCCCAAAACCCCATTTTTATGGATTCAAGGTCGAGTTGACAACACGCTCGTGTCAAGCAACGTTGACCCTTGGCCTGCAATGAATGAGCTTGAGTTTACCGGGAATTTAATATCCACGGACTTTGGTGGAGGGACTACGGGGTTCAGTCACAGTGGCCGTCGAACAGGTCAGTTGGAGTCATTGCCGCACAACCGTGTACATACTGACATTGGTGGGGCAATGGGTAATCCAGACACTGCTGGGCTTGATCCAATTTTCTGGTTGCACCATGCCAACATCGACCGGCTCTGGCAAGTGTGGTTGGATTTTGGCCAGGGGCGTGAAAATCCACAATCTGCAATATGGCAAAATTTTGAGTTTCGCTTCCATAATGCTAAGGGCGAGGAAGTGACCATGAAAAACAGCCAGGTCGTTAATACACAGGAACTCGGATATACCTATCAGCCTAACTATCCCAAACCTGAAACGGATATTGATAGACTTGAGGTGCCCAAATTTCCACTTTCATTGGTTTTGAACCACAACGCCCTCTTGATAAGCGAATGAAAGTAAATGTAGGGCGTATTAGTCTTTACTGCGAGTGTTCTGACTAATGGCTATTGCTGGTATACATAACCATCACTATTGGCAAGATAATCCCCATTGGCGATTTATTTTCATTAGTCTCGTCGTGTGGTTATGGCTGGTGTTACCTTCTTTTGTAACGGAGGTGTCACACCATACTACTCATAGCCATACGACGGATAGCGCATTCAATAGCCATTTATTACGAATTTGGCATTGGCAGCTGATGGTGTTAGCGATGATGCTACCACTTATGAGCAGTGCTTTACGTTTTGTTGTCTATGCTTTGCCCCGATATCGTAGAGAAAGATCAATTTTTTCTTTTCTATTGGGCTACCTTTTTATCTGGAGTTTGGCTGGCGTTGTTGTGGAATTGTTTGATGGGCTAATGCTGCATACCGTTTTTTTTACAGACTTCTATCGCCAGTTGCTTGGCGCTGTTGGTTTTCTGGCTGCGGGGCTTTGGTGTTTTAGCTATCATCGGCGTAAAGCAATGCTTAGTTGCGGTATCGGCATGCCGTTAAGAATTAATGGCTGGCGTGCTTACCTCGACTGTATTCATTATGGTCTTAAAATGGGCTTACGCTGCCTGAGCAGTTGTTGGCATATCATGGCTGCGTTGGTGATTGCTGGTCACAGCTTAATCCTCATGGCTATTTTTACGGTGTTATTGATTTATGAGCGCGCTTGTTTACCTGCTGAAACAAAGGTATTGTCTTATATCTGCATATTGATGTCTTTATTATTAACGCTTAAATTTTTGTGGTTTTCAATTTAGAGTCGATGCAATCAGTCGATATGGATTGATAATATGAGTATTAAAAGTGTTAATCTGATTGCTCAGGTAAAAAAAACGATTACCCTGCAAGGTGATAAAGTCGAGGCTGATCTTGTTTTACCCCGAGCTTTACAAAAAACTGAGTTATCTTTTTTGGCTTATCTCCACTTCGATGGTATTTTTGGTGATACACATTGTGTTAATTATGAGGTGTATCTAAAAGCCATAGATTCTGCACTGCCATCAGTATTGGCTGGAGGGTTATCATTTTATGGAAACCGTCCGCAATCAGATATTAACTCTGATGGGCTGCATCAGGTGTTGAATATTTCCAAACTTTGGTCTAGGCTAGTCAACACTTCCACGACAGCGTTTAAACTGATTTTACTTCCGCAACGAACAGGCAATAAATCAGGGCAAGCAATCATTAATCATATCTATCTTACACTTGTCCCACCACAACGATAACTCAAAAGAAATCGTATATCTGGCAATATATGCTGCGAGTGAAGATGCAAAAAAGGAATCTGTAAGTGAGTGTTGAACATTTTGGCTCTTGTCTGTGTGGCGATGTGGAATTTAAAATTGATGGTGATTTTGAAAGTTTCTATCTCTGTCACTGTAAACGATGTCGTAAAGATACCGGTTCAGCTCATGCTGCAAATCTTTTTTCAACCACTGCCAAGATTACATGGTTATCAGGTGAGGATAAAACTACGTTATTTAACCTATCATCAACTCGACATGTGAAGTGTTTTTGTTCGGTGTGTGGCTCTGCACTACCCAGTGTACAAATGAATGGCAAGCTTTTGGTGGTTCCCGCAGGTAGCTTGAATAGTCAATTATTGATAAAACCAAATGCGCATATATTTGTTTCCAGTAAAGCGAGCTGGGATGAATGCCTGGACAATATTCCGAAGTGTGATGACGGACCTGTGTGATTATTAGGAAATACTTAACAAGTTTGATGATAAAGAATCATTTAAACGATAATAGCTTTGTTTGTCGCATCCTTGCGATAAACAGGGCGTTCATTAACACATTATGTAAAGAATTTATATTTGAGCTAATCCGCCATCTACTTGTAAATCAGCGCCCGTTATAAATGAAGCTGATTCGGATGCTAAGAATAATGCAGCTTCAGCTATTTCATTTGGTTGACCTATTCTACCAAGAGGGGTATTAGCAGTAACCTGTTGAAGAATAGTTGTCAGGTTATCCTTATCAAAACCGAATTTATCTAAAATAGGCGTTTCAGTCACGCCAGGGGAGATAGCGTTAACCCTTATTCCTTTACTACCAAGTTCTTGAGCAAATGACCTAGTCAAAGAGCGGACAGCTGCTTTTGTCGCACCATACACTGACCAAATACCCACACCTCGCTGAGCTTGAATGGATGAGACTAATATAATTGAGGCCTGTTTATTGAGAAAGGGGAGGGATTTTTGAACAGTAAAAAATACACCTTTAAAATTAATGCTTATACTTTTGTCAAAACTTTCCTCGCTAACCTCAGGTATGTTCTCTGATATGGCTACACCTGCGTTGGCAATAACAACATCTATGTTTCCCCAACACTCGTTGCACTTGTTGTAAAATTTTTGCACGTCAGTAGTAGAGCTTACATCCCCAGAAAATATCAGAACATTGTCAGGAAACTTTTTTTGTACATTTTGCATTCGTTCAATTGATTGAGCGAAGATAGCGACATTGAAACCATTTCGCAAGAAACATTCTGAAATTGCGAGTCCAATTCCTGAATTACCGCCAGTGATGGCGACTACACGATTTGACATGATTGTATCCTTGGTAAAAGTTGGTCATTGTTTCAGTGGCTAAGTGTATCTTTTGCTGTTCTCTTGTTGTACGGTATAAAGGAATATTTCCAATATATTGGACAGATTGCTATGAGTTTTGAGTATATAAGTGCTTTTATTAAGAGTTACAGGCTGGCAAATGGAGAAAGCCTTCAATCCTTAGCCGATCGGTCAGGGGTAAGCCGATCGATGATATCTCAAATAGAAGGTGGCCAGACGAGCCCCACAATTGTGGTATTGGCGAAGCTTGCAACAGCAATGAATGTAAGACTGGGCGATCTTGTTGAGCTACCAAGAGGATCGCAAGATGTGCAAGTAGTAGAGCCCTTAGAAGATAATATTATCAGTAAGCGAGGTAGTGCCTTTGTATGCCATCAGCTAATGGCAAGAGCTGGGCAAGTGCCTATCGATTTTTATCATTTTTATTTTCGCGAGTTTGGCAAAACAGCTTTTTCGGCGAATGTTCCAAAATCAGTAAAATATTTGTGGTTAGAAGAAGGTCAATTAAATATTTGTGTTGCTCACAAGGTGATTACGGTAAAAGCCCGTCAAATGGTTACATTTAACGCTTCAATGCCTCATCGCTTTGAAAATAGATCGGGTGGATTAGCTAAAGGTATATTTATTGTTACTTATCAAGACTGATTTCTATCCGCTAGACTACTGATTGACACTAAAATTTGACACAGCTCTCGTAAACATCAGGCTACTAAAAGGTGTAATGGAAACTTGCTATCGATGCAACATTGAATTGACTGCAATGAGTTTAGATACATCAGATATTTTATGTTTCTAATATCCATTATGCAAAGTGATAATGATTTAACATCTGAAACAAATGCTAATGTTCCCAAAGTAGAATGTTTCATAGATACATAACTATAAGCATCTTAATGAACGTAGGTGACGAGAATTCTTAACATTATTTGAAGTTTTGTTTATTGATTTTCTTGTTGCCATAATTAGTATGAAAATAAAATAATAATTGTATGGTTTGTGTGTTCGTAGTGTATCGCTCTATTAAATTTTAGGAATAATGTTTTTTAAAAGTGTTTATATTGTGTTTGATTTTCTCTGTGAATCTATTTATTTTTAGAGTGGGTTGATTTTATTCGGTTTTGATGCTTTTCTCTTGCATTGCTATCTTTTTATTCGTTGCAGGCAATGTACATATTTTCTTTTGTGTGGCTGCTTAGAGATTTTAACGTCCCAAAAATCTGTATTTATTTCTCGTATGGGATAATACCCTTTACTCTCTCCACTCTGGTTTTACGGGGAGTTATTTTCACTGAGTTTTTAGTTGTTTAATGTAGTAAGGATAAACTCGTGCCTGATAGTGAAACAAATGAAGTTGTAAACAGTGGCGCAAATATTGGTGCGCTTAGCTTTGAAGATAAATTAGCAAATTTTATATTAGCCTCTGCATATTCTAATGAGCATATTGATTCATGGTTAGAGGGTGTTGCTATACCTGATAAAGCAAAAAACAAGCAAATTACTGAAGCTAAAAAAAAGTTTGAGACAAAAGTTCGTGAACATGTTGAAGCTTGGGAACCTTATTTAAAAGAAGGTCAACAACTTAATATTCGTGCCTACGCAGAGGGATCACTGGTTAATCAAGCCAAGGAAGTATTAGCAAATCTCCCAGGATCAGATCAGTTAACCGTCGAGCAAATTAAGGATTATCTTTTAAACCCTAAGCAAATTCCAAATGCGACGCCTGAGCTTATTACTAAAATAAAGCAATTATCACCAGAAACCAAAGGACGGGGTGCCACAGGAGATGCAACTGAGATCAATTATGAGACAGTGGCTGTAACACTTGTTGATAAAACACTTTATGTAGCGTCTAATACTAAATCTAGACTTGGTGTAAGTATTGACCCGAATACGAAAAAGCTTACTGGGCTTGATAGTAAAAATAAATATTTATCATTTTCGTTATTTCAGGATGCGGATCAGCGTAGCCATGCTGCTAACAGAGTGGCAGTGGTTGATCAGTTGCAAGCGGAGCTACAAGGTGTCGCTGATTTTGATCGGGTTGTTTTTATTGGTATAGGCGATACGCCACAAAATGCTAATGATGCTGCTAAACCTCATGCAGAAATGCAACTATTAAGGTATTTTAAAGATAACGATATTTCATTAACAGACAAAACAATAGGTATATCAAAACCTGCATGTAGTTCCTGTACTGTTAAGCTCCAACAAAGTGCGGTTAGTTATCGTGATGGAACTAGAACCAATGAAAATATAAATACTAAGCAAACTAACTGGCTTGAACCGAGCGAAATAAACGGTGTTAAAGTCATTTATGAGGCAAATTTTAAACAACCTACGGCGAGTCAATTAACAGACTATCGTGTATTAACGGCTGCAAATTGGCGACGTCCATCCACAAGGCAAGTAGAGCGATTGAGCGATCAATCGTCAATTGCGGGTAGTAAATATTCAAATAATGTTATTGTCCAGCTGGATGGCGATGTTGTTAGTTTTAATGCTGCGTTACGTTTATTTCATAAATACCCAGCTAATAAGGTGAAATGGCTACAGTGGAACCCTCAACAAGGGCAAGTAGTGGATGCACTAACAGGCCAACCTGTTTCAGCATTACCCATGACAGTCAATGATCAAATGTTGTTGGTTGGACACTCAGAAGCTACTCTCAATAATCCGTTGTTACAGCATGGCTCTACGTTAGCAGGCTTGGGTCCAGAGGAATTAACCAGCAAACTTTTAGAGCATGGATTACAACAGGTTGTACCTAAAAAAATCAGTTTAGTGGGTTGTGGATTGGGTGCCGTTGATAGCCAGCAGGGTAGTCGATTTGTGACACAAGTTGCAGAACAAATTGCGGCAACTAAGCCTGAAGCTAAAGTGATAATATCAGCACAAGACACTGTTGTTAAAGTGAATGCTCAGGGACAAAAAGAAACACTGCGTTTTATGGAGGATGGTCAGGTTATTTGGAAAGCTGGCGATCATCAACATAAGGTGGTTGTAACAACCAACGGTTCAGGCGGTGTTAGTGAACAGGTATTTACATTGGGTGAGGGAGAAAAGCCATTAAGCCAGGTTGATACTGATATAATTAAAAATATAAAAATTGAAGATGCCTTGAGCCAAATGAGTCAGACTCGCACTTCTGCTTTGGGAGTGGATGCAGATGCTTTTTTTAGTCCTGCGAAAACACTTCAAGCGGCTCGTTTGAATGATCAAAAGTTGATTCAAAACTTAGTTGAACAAAAGCTGACTTCTTTAGGAAAACAGGCAACAGATTTTGTGGGGTTTGCTGAAGGCACTGATTTATCTTCTGGTAAGCTTGTTATTGAGTATCAAGATGCAGGGCAACGCAAAACGCAGCGTATAAACACTGACCAAAACCAGTTTCGTACTACAAAAGTCATTAATGGTTTTCGACAGGAGTTTGCAAAGGGAACTGCGCGTACTTCAAGAGCGTTAGGTATATTTATGACGCTAAAAGGGATGGAAAGTCTGTCTGATGCTTTAACAAAAGGGGATGCGAAGGCTATCGCGGCGAATTCTGCAATGACCCTTTATGGTGTTGGTGAACTGGCCAATATGCCCCCTAAAATTTTAACGGGTACGGGGGATTTATTAGCGAAAGCCACGGCTTCTACGGCAAATGGTTTATCAGAAATAGCAGCACGTAATGCGGCTCCTGCTTTAGCCAATTCGTTTGCTCAGTTTAGTCGTACGGGTGCTGCGGGTATACGTGCGTTTAGCAAGTTATTAGCCAAAGCTACACCATTAATTGGTGTGGGGTTGGGTATCCATGGCATGAGTGAGGATTTAAAAGATCCTGATAAAGTGAGGGGTACAGTCAATTTTGTGCTTGATTTTTTTGCTACAGCAACAGGTGCATTAGCATCGATACCTTCTCCTCTGTCACCTTTATTTGAAGCATTTTCGATAGGCTTTACTATTGCCAGACTAGGTTTTGGCACATTATACGACAATGTGAAAAAAGCGCTGAGTGAATTACCTGATGATGCTTCTTGGCAACAGCGTGCTGATGCATTTTTTGAAGGTCTTGGTAATGGTATTGAGCAACTGTTTTATGAGTTCCATCCGATAGGCAATATTATGAATGCTTTACAGCAAAGTGAAGCATTAGAAGATCAGTATCGAGAAGATGTAAAACTGCTGTCATTACTGTCAGATTATCGGAATTATTTTAGTATTTATCAAACAGATGAAAATGGTCCAGCAACCATTGATTTTGCGAGTGCTCCAGCTTCTTATTATGGCGGTAATTTACAGTTTAAACTGGGTGATCCGGGTTATGATTCTTCGTTAATTATTGACAATATGGTTGATACGTCAGGAGAACAAAAAAGACAGACGTTTTCTGTAAACACAGAGGGTGTACAAAATATTGTATTAGGTATCGGTCAGTCCCCTGAAATCACGATGGAATCCAGAACAGTCAAAATGTTGTGGGTTATCCCAATTAATACCAAGCAGGTTATTGTACGTAATGAAGGAGGAGGGATAAATACTGACGAGGGGTCTAGAAATGGAACCTATGAAGGGAATGATAAAAATAATGTTTTTCAAACCATTCAACAGCAAACGGCTGGAGCGCCGTTGTCAAGCTACAGCTACACCATGAAAGGACTGGCTGGTGATGATTTATTTATTTTAGGCCCACAGCAAATTATGGTGTCTGGGGATCAAGGTGCAGATACCTATATCGCAGGGGAAAACGCTGCAGAATGGTTAACCATTAATAATTTTGATGACTCAACACAACCAGGCTTGGATACGCTGATTGTTAATGCAGAACTTAATGCTATTACTGCGTATAAATTGCAGGTTAAAGAAGGTAGGGAAAAATGGGGCTGGAGTGATGATGTGTTGGTGGTTTATAAAGATAAACAACAGAAAACACATTATGTGCGTATCCAAAATTGGTTTAAAGGCAGTCATTATCAGCATTTACAAATAAAAACCCAAGACGGTTATTTAGTCCATGTGGGAGAGCTTGTTTCGGCAACACTGGGAGATCGTGCTGAAGACCATAGTAATGGTAATGGGGAAAGGACTGTAGTGTCTCGTCAGCCTGGACTTAGTAATGAGCATCCTCAAGAGGCGGTGAGCACACATGCAAAAATCTTATTGACGCCTGTTGCTTATGATCGATCTTCTACTGACCCACAACAGGAAACAGGTGCTGTATTCAATGCTAATCGTCTAGGCATGGAAAATATTCGGCAAATAACAGGTACCTCAAAGGGAGATCAGCTGACAGGTAATGCCTTGGCGAATGTGTTAAACGGTTATGGATCGAGTGCGCAAGTAGATAAGCTTGTTGGTGGCGAGGGTAATGACGTTTATTTAGTTCAGTCTTATTTGGATAGAGCCAATAGTGTCGAAATTGATAATCGTGCACATGATAAAGCTATGGATTATATTGTGCTAGGGGCAGAGCGATCCCATTTATCATCATTGTCTGTGAATGGCGAAGATATCACTTTTAGCGCACGTGTTAACCAGCAAGCACAACAGCAAAAAATTGAATCATTGACAGCAGATAAAGCAAAATTCCAACAAATTGCTGCTTTTTTAAAACATATAATATCCCAATATGAAACATTGTCTTTGCAGGCATTTGATAATGCGTTGAGGGAAAGGACTGTTGCTTTTCAGGGACAGGTTTATGAGGTATCAGATGGGGAGGTTTATGCTTCTGCAGCTGAAAAAATATTGGGTAAGCCTACTGTCGAACGGTTAAAAACCTTTGCTAGCAGAGTTCCTCCTGCTCAGTCGTTTTCTGATGCGGTAAAACAGTACACTGAGCGTTATGAAAAATTAATCTTGAAATATCAACAACAAATTGAGGAACACACGACCTATAAAAATGATGGTCATTCAGGAACACTTAATGTCAAGCTAAAGTATTGGACTCAGAGCGAGTCTGTGCAACATGTTCGTTTTAAAACCAGCGACAATTTAACCCTAAAACTTGTGCAGAATAATGATCAATATCAGTTTCAGGTGACAGGGTTTGATGCGTCAATGTCTGCACAAGGTGTGGTAGTAGACCGAGATGCCACAACTGGAATACACCCATATGTTGATTTAGTGTCATTTGCGGGTAGTCAGTTTGGTGACCGACTAACGGGGAATGATAAGAATAATATTTTGCAGGGTGGTGGTAATGGTGGCACTGTCTATAGCTATGATACTTTGATTGGAGGGAATGGCCATGATGTCTATATTTATACACCTAAGACAGATGGATTGGTGGTTGTAGATACAAACGCTGATGATGGAAAGCAGGATATCGTATTGTTTAATGCCAAGTACGAGGATATTAAAACGCGTAGCCTTGACTTAGCAGACTCCAGTAAAAGTATTCATCTGGGTAAGAGTATTTGGCTTCGCTTAGATGTCGCGGATCAAAAAGGAGGGTTGGTTGTACAACACTTTCAGCAGGATAATAAGCATAGGAACTTAATGTTTAAATCCATTGATGGTGTTTACTTTAAGGTTGATCACCAATCACTAGTTAAGCAACGGGTTAACAATAATGATGTGGGTCGTTTGAATCAATTGGTACAGTCAATGAGTTCAATGGGTTCTCAAGAAGCGAGTAGTGAAGTGTCTTCTGCTGCTGTATTGCAAACAGATAGCCCATTATTAACAGAAAGCCATGCGTAATGATGACCTTGATATAAGACATTAAATTTATAGGATGAGTTTATTCAAGATGCAAGGATGCATCTAAGTCATTCGATGTTTAACTTGTTTAAATAGTTAAGCCGCTTAAGCTATTAAGATGTTATTGCGGATGTGCTTATTGAGATAATACATTGAAAATAACACTGTCACTTAAAATTCCCCCCGTTTTGGTAGCTCTAGGTGTCGCATTATTAATGTGGTTGGTGTCACTGTTAACTACACCCGTGTTATTCTTAGCTGGCGTGAGAATGTTACTTACAGGTTTGTGTCTTATTTTTGGGGGAGCTGTTGCCACTGCTGGCGTTTTTGATTTTAAAAGTGTGCAAACTACAGTTAATCCGTTGTTCCCTCAAAATACAACGTGTTTGGTAAAAACAGGGGTGTATCAGTTTACTCGAAACCCAATGTACCTTGGTCTTTTTTTCATATTACTGGGGTGGGGGTGTTATCTTGCAAATGGTTATTCTCTCTTGATATCTACAGTGTTTGTTCTTTACATGAATCATTTTCAAATTGCGCCAGAGGAAAGATGTCTGTCTGCGCTTTTTGGGGATGAATATGAAGCATACAAACAAAGTGTAAGACGTTGGCTATAATCCCCCCCCAGTCTCATGCTGTTAGACATAGGGATATTTCAATGATGAGTTTTCCCTGAGTATCCAATGTTATTGATGGGTTTCAGGACATTTGCTGAAGGAAACGGTGATTTTGTAGAGCACAAGTGACTGATTGGGACCGTTATAGTCTATACATTAAAGAGAAGGTGCAGATGTGAGAGGCAAAGGTTTCGCTTCGAAAAGGAAAAAAGCGATACAAACCTTTTGCAATCACGTATAATGCGCGCCTTATTTTTGTTCAGGGTTTGCCCATGCCACAGACAACTGCCCTGACTAGAGTGTTTTTGTATAGGTATTCTTAATGTCTGTTGATGAAAATTCTTCGCGCAGTTTCCACGATTTAAACCTTATTCCTCCGGTTTTACGAGCACTGGATGATGTTGGCTATGAGACGCCTTCTCCAATTCAGGCTCAAGTGATTCCTCATGTAATGTCTGGTCAGGATGTTATTGGTCAAGCTCAAACGGGTACAGGTAAAACTGCTGCTTTTGCCCTACCGCTGTTGTCTCGTATTAATCTTGAGCTGAATGCACCTCAAGTGTTGGTGTTAGCGCCAACTCGTGAGCTAGCTATTCAAGTAGCTGAAGCTTTTCAACGCTATGCAGCGCATATGAAAGGGTTTCATGTATTACCTATTTATGGTGGACAGGAATATCGTGGGCAATTGCGTCAGCTTAAGCGTGGTGCTCATGTTGTGGTGGGGACGCCAGGTCGGGTCGTTGACCATATCAAGCGTGGGACGTTGCAGCTGAATAAGCTACAGACAATAGTGCTGGATGAAGCTGATGAAATGTTACGCATGGGCTTTATTGATGATGTTGAGTGGGTATTGGAACAAACACCTGCTGAGCGGCAAATAGCGCTATTTTCAGCGACAATGCCTAATGAAATTCGCCGGATCGCGCAAAGGCACCTGGTTGATCCTACCGAAGTTGCTATTAAGGTAAAAACCACTACTGTTGATACCATTCGTCAGCGTTACTGGTTAGTGAGTGGTGTCCACAAGCTGGATGCATTAACCCGTATGCTGGAAGCAGAACCATTTGATGGCATGATCATCTTTGTGCGTACAAAAACTGCGACCTTAGAGTTGGCTGAAAAGTTGGAAGCACGTGGCTTTGCTTCAGCACCTTTGAATGGTGATATCCCTCAACAGCAACGTGAAAAAACAGTGGATCGTTTAAAAGCAGGTAAGTTAGACATACTTGTGGCTACTGATGTTGTCGCCCGAGGGTTAGATGTACCTCGTATTAGTCATGTCATCAATTTTGATATTCCTTACGATATTGAAACTTACGTGCATCGAATTGGCCGCACAGGTCGGGCAGGACGAAAAGGGGAAGCAATATTATTTGTTGCACCTCGTGAGAAGCGGATGCTGCATAGCATAGAGCGTGCAACTCGGCAGCGTATAGAAGTGATGGAATTACCATCTACAGAAATCATTAATGATCAACGGATTAGTCGTTTCAAGCAGCGAATTACAGATACTATCGCTGAAGAGTCTTTGGAGTTCTTCCTGCAAATCGTAACTGACTATCAGCAAGAGCATAATGTGCCTGCACAGGATATTGCCGCAGCACTGGCGAAGCTGGTGCAAGGTGATGAGCCTTTACTGCTTAAGCCTGAACCTAAGCGGAAGCAGATTGACATTTCTGCTGATAAGGGGATGGAACGTTACCGTATTGCGGTAGGCCATCAACATGGCGTTAAGCCCAACAATATCGTAGGTGCTATTGCTAACGAAGCTAATATCAGCAGTAAACTCATTGGCCGTATCGATATTCAAGAGCAGTATAGTACGGTTGATTTGCCTGCAGGTTTGCCTCAAGATATCTTAAAATCTTTGAAGAAAACCCTGGTGTGTGGTCAACAACTTAAAATCACCTTGACGGATGAAGTGGTAGAGCGATCACCAAGACGTCGTAAGCCAAGCCCTAAAAAAGGGAAACCTAATAGCGGGTCTCCAGCAGGAAAACCTAAAAAGAAAAGAGCACCACGAAAGGAAAAACGTTCCAGTTAGTGCTGCTTTTTTACCAGGAAAGCAAAAAGGCCATCAAAATTAGATGGCCTTTTTTTTGTTGTAGTTTTAAACAGTGATGCTTCGTTAATCTGTTGATTTAAAAAGCTATAGTTTAGGTAAGTCAAACCATACTTCCTCTAAGCCTTCTTGATCTGCCCTAATGTGGGAAAAGTCGCCTAATTCATCACCTGATGTAGTCCATAAGGTTATACTAATTTTGAAAATAGTTTATGTTTCAAGCATAGGTGCTTAGAGATACTTATTAAATTGAATAAAATAATATGAGTTGTTCTATTAAAACAAACTTATTATTAGTCGAGGGTGGTTTTTCCATTTTTATGAACTATTTAATAAATAATTTAGTCATACTGATGAGAAGAATTTGTAAGTAACCCATAAAGATACTTTTTAAGATGATCAAACAATTAAGTACTTCACTGCTGGTTTTTTTAAGCAGCTATGCGATAGCAGGTCAAGAGTATAAAATCCATCTACAGGTAAAACATAATGATAAAATGTATGCATCTTTTGAGCTAACGTTACCAAAAGACAAGTGGTTAGAAGTGCAAGATGAAAACTGCACATATTCCGCATTCATATCTGAGCTGGGGAAAAAATCACTTATTGTTAATACTAAAGTGCTTTGTGGCGATGACCCAGTCCAGCAACCAACATTTATGTTAGATGCTGAAGACAGTAAAGGGAGTATGGTACTTGGAGATGAAAAAAATAATTGGCAATATGATATTGCTGTTGATGCTTTAGGCAAAATTTAGCTAATAAGAACTCAGAAAATAAACGCTTAAATAAATTGATATTTAAGCGTTTATTTTAATGAATGCTTCAGCATTTTAAATAGGAAAAAAGTACATCCTGATGTGTTAAATACATTTTTATCTATCGGGGTAATCACAGATGATGTCACCATATTCTTTTCGGCAATTATAGCCACATCTCACCTCATTAATGTGTTTCACACAGTTCATGTCAGGACGGGAGGCACAGATCCAGCCATCAAAAGGACTTTCTTTACAGTCATAACCGCAGGCTTCTTTACCAAATGCATCTGACCTGCATTGATACTTTGGTCCTCTATGCCTTGATCGATGTCGTGGAGGGGGCTGATCACATTTTACATCCATAAATTCTTTTCGGCAGTTATATCCACATTTAACATCTGTTACATCTTTCACACAGTTCATTTCAGGATGAGACGCACAGATCCAACCATCAAAAGCACTTTCTTTACAGTCATAACCACAGGCCTTTTTACCGAATGCATCGGTATGGCATTGATATTCGGGGTGATGGTAGCCATGACGCTTATATGGATGAGAGGGAGGTTGACTATTGGAGGTTGGGTAATAATCAGGCTCATCTACCTGCCAATGCGAATAAACGCAACCCGATAATGAGCCTATCAATAGTAATAAAATACCTAGTTTATAAATGATCTTCATGAAACACTCCTGACTATCAACCACATAGTTCGCCTCAAATTACTTTGAACTCATGGTATGTTAGCAACTGATAGGTGTGTAATTATCCTTTATATGAATAATTATTTCATCAAAATAAAGACAATTGGTTCAATAAATTTGACTTGGATACAAAGAGAATAAAATTACAAATCATGTATTTTAATAAAATGATTTATTGTAAAAATATATGTGTTAAATTGTATCAAGGTTAATATTGTTATTATAAATTTAGATAAAAAGTGTTTGAAAATAGTAATGTCAACAAGCTTTAGTATAAACAGTAGGGAATAAGGATGAAATTAAACCAATATCAGGGATGTTTTATGGGGTTGGCATTAGGTGATGCATTGGGAGCATCGTATGAGGGGGGAATTATAGAAAGGCTATTATGGAAGTTGATTGGGCGAACAAAGGATGGATTGTATAGGTATACCGATGACACTCAGATGTCTTTAGATGTGGCAGATACGTTCCTAAAATATGGGGCAATTGATCAAAATACGTTAGCTAAAGCATTCGCCAATAGCTATCGCTGGTCAAGAGGTTATGGTCCTGCTGCAGCGTCATTACTTAAGCAAATACGTTGTGGAGCTGAATGGCATCAAGTAAACCGTAAACAATATAAAGAAGGCTCTCTGGGTAATGGGGCTGCTATGAGAGCACCTATTGTAGCATTGTGTTTTCCTCATGATGAGGTGTTGATGAAAGAGAGTGTAAAAAAAGTCTCAGAAATAACGCATGCACATCCTTTGGCTATTGAGGGAGCTGAGCTTATAGCACACACTGTCTTAGCTGCACTTAAAAATAAACCTATTGCTTCTATTGTATTACTGTTATCGGATTGGTGCACATCAAGGGAATTTAGCCATAAAATCGACTTTTGCATTAACTGTATGAATGCTTCGGAAAAAGTTAAAAAAGACAGTATAAAAAAGACCTTGGGTAATGGCATTACAGCTACAGAGTCATGTATAACAGCGATTTACTATGGATTAAAATATAGAGATGACAGTTTTGAAAGCATGCTGTCTGATATTTTTAATTTAGGTGGTGATACAGATACTATCGGTGCGATGGCCGGCGCAATTTGGGGGGCTTTCAATGGCGTTGATAGCTTATTAAGTCTGGGAGAAGAGATTGAGAACTCAGAGTATATTTTAAACATATCCCATCAACTATATGAAACTGTATGCTATTAATATGCCTAAACAAGACAGTTTAGTTATTTTTGTCATACGATGAATTATAAACTAACCTTCAGTTATTATTAATAAAAAATAGGTATGTGAGAATCGCTTTAATAATGTACCTATTGTTGTGTTAATTTAAGTTGATCCCTGAACTGTCTTATTACTGACTCAGAGATATCAGAGGGATAGCAATAGGGGGAATAGCCTCCAGGTTTGCTATAGGCACTTCGTTTACCGCAACGACTACCATTTCTCGCCAGGTTATAAGGACAAGGACAATTACCTGGATAGGCTTGAATAGATCGCTGAATGATTAACTGTTTGATTTTTGGGTCAGAAAAATCTTCACTGTAAATGTTGCTTGAGATAATTAAAATTATAAAAAATAGTATTATTTGTTTCATTGTTACTACCTTCCTTGTGTTAAATACCTCAAGTAAAGACTATATACCCTTCATTATGGGTTATAGTAACAATAAAACAATGCTCTAATAGTTTGAAGATGTATGGTTGACTTGCTAGTTTTGTTTGGTGGTAATGTTGAAATTAATAAGTGTTTTCGTGAAGGGTAAAGATTATTACGAGGAGCTGTTTGCTATGTATTTGTTGATACTGCACAGAAGTGGTTAGGAGCACTTATTTTCATCGGATAGATGATATCCTCTTAACCACATTTGTTTATCTGTGCAATACATATAGGTAATTAAGGTGGAACGGTAAAACTTAAAGCATTGTTTTACGTTTTCTAAGAACTGATATTGTTAATAGTCCCGTTGCAAGTAGTGCAATACTAAAAGGTGCAGGAACTGGCGTTGGTTTACATTTAGCATCAACTTTAATATCAAAGTCAGAAGCTACGCCATGGTCTTCACGTAAAATCTGTAGTCGGTGATCACCTGTTGCAACATTAGCAATGTCGATATTATATTCATTGATATTAGAGTGACCTGGTGCTAGTGCTCCGGAGATATACTGGCCATCAAACCAAAGGTAGTATCCATTATCTACCCCAAGATCAATATGTAAATCAGTGAAACTGCTTGTTGTAAATTCATAGACAATGGCTGTTTCGTGATTAATTTTCCAGGTATCAGGTATATTATTTACGGTGGTCCATGTACTACCAGCACCGCTATAGTCACCATGTAGCCAGTCATTACCGAATGCAGCACCAAAAGTAGTTGGCTCAACGGCTTGGTTGATGACAGGGTCTCCTTCACTTATATTGGCACCAGGAAATTGAGAGGGACCATAATAGTCTGCCATATCCCCAATACCGTCGTTATAGTACCCACCTGTATTGTTATCAATAATAATACTGGCATTTGCAGCTAAACTAGTACTGAGTGAAGCAATTAGAAAAAATTTTGAAACTACTTTATTTACTTTCATTGTTAATTTCGTCCTTTAATATCCAATCCAACGATTAAAGCGAACATATATTACGCAACATATATGCCATAAAAACGTCATATTGAGTAAGTAGGAATAATAAACGATAGCTGGGTGAGTCGAAGAATAAGGATGTAAATAAAATTGACGATTAGAAAGTAGATCTGCATCACTAAAATGATTGGATTTTTAATAAGGTAAAAAAATAAAACATTATGAGGGGATATGTTTAAATTTTTTTATGCTAAAGAAAATATTTTTTTGTAAAAATGGCTGACAACTGAATTAAAGGAATATTGAGTATTAGTTGCTAAACTATAGTGCTATTTTGTATGCTATTAGAAAGCACTTAATCGTTTAAGCTTTTAGGTTACCTTGAGTGACGGGTGAAATCGATTTGCATTTATCCATCATTTGATGCTGATAGAACTGCTACAAAAAATTACAAATAAAAATGGTCAACCCAGTAAACTGTTCTGTTGTTTGTTATAAATATACCCATAATGAAAATTCTTAGGGTAATCGCTATGAAGTTCACATATAAAAATGATTTGTGAAGGTTATATATTACAAGGGAGTAGCTGAATGATTATTGATGGATGTATACAGCATATATATGGAGCATGTAGGAAAAATAATTTTTCCTTGTTTGTATGGTTAAAATTTTTTTTGATCGTCGTTGTCTTTTTCATTCAAAGTGAACGAGTCGTTGCAGAAACCGCGGTCATCATTAAAGAGCTGATTCCCATTAAACAGGCTGGTTTTGAGTCTCCAGATATTCCCTCTGGGGGGTTTCAGTATGCTCCTGAGAGTGCTGAGTGGTCTTTTTCTGGCGCTTCAGGTATTGCTGAAAACAGTTCAGGATTCACTTCGTGTAATCCGGCGGCACCACAAGGACAGCAGGTACTTTTTATACAAAAAACAGGGTTTGCCAAAAAGACAATTACAGTCCCTAGTGAAGGTGCATATCGTATTAACATGTTGGCGGCACAACGTGGTTGTGTAAATTCAGCCAGTGGACAAGTATTAAATGTTACACTAGGTGGCATCAATGCGGGTAATATAAGACCTTTGAGAGCGGAATATCAATTATATTATTCAGCTGCTTTATGGTTACCTTCTGGGTCGTATACGCTAATAGTGGAAGGGATAAATGCTAGTGGAGACAATACTGCTCTGGTTGATACTATCCAGTTAGAAAAGTTACCTCTGTGGTCAAAAGCGGCGTCCTGGCAGGAAAACACAGTACCTACAGCAGGTAGTGATATATTTATTCCTTCTAATTCCACGATTGTCATGGATGATCAAAATGAAGCTAACGTTATCACTGTAGACGGCACTTTAACGGTTCCTCTGAATAAAAATTTTTCGCTTGAAGCAAATGAAGTTCATATAAATGCTGGCGGCGTGCTGGAAATTGGCAGAGAAAGAAGCCCTTTTAAAGCAGAGGGAACAATTACATTAATCGGTAATAATCCAACGACAGATTCGAAATTTATTCGTGCTATGAATCGTGGTCGAATTGAATTGCATGGAAAACCACAATTGTCTTGGACACAACTGGAAACAACCGCTGTTGCTGGTAGCAATACCATTACCTTAAAAGAAGCTGTGAATTGGCAAGTGGGTGACAGAATCGTCATTGCTTCATCAGATTTCGATATGAATCATGCTGAAGAATTTACGATTAGTGCTGTCAGCTCAGATAATCGTACACTTACTCTTAGCGATAACTTGTCATTTAAGCACTTCGGAAAACTACAACAATATAGCGATAATGGTCAGGAATGGGTATTGGACGAGCGAGCAGAGGTTGGTCTTTTATCACGGAATTTAACGGTTCAAGGTGATGAAGACAGTAGCCAGCTTGCTTATGGTGGCAACATTATGGTGATGAGGGGGGCTATAGGTCGGCTGTCAAATGTTGAATTAACCAGAATGGGACAACGGGGCACACTGGGGCGATATCCTTTTCATTGGCATCTTGCAGGTAACGCTGCAGGTCAGTACATTCGTAATTCCAGCATTTATCATACCTATAACAGAGCTATCACAATACATGGCACAGACAACGCACGAGTGGAAGATAATGTCTGCTATGACAATCTTGGTCATGCTATTTTCATGGAGGATGGTAATGAAATAGGTAATACAATCGTTAGAAATCTGGGGCTAGTCACGCGTAGACCTGCTAAAGAAAATGCATTGTTACCTAGCGATACAACGGATGGTCGATTAAGAAATGCCAGCGGGCCTTCCACTTTTTGGATTACTCATCCCAACAATATAGTGAGAAATAATCACGCGGCGGGTTCAGATGGCTCTGGTTTTTGGTTTGCGTTCCACCAAAACCCTAACAGTCCTGTTTACGAGCAAGGTTTAAATCCAAATGTAATTAACCTCCCTGCTGGGAACATAGATAATAATACGGCACATTCAAGCTTCCATGGCTGGTTATTAGGAATGGCCCCTGTGGCAAATGATGCAACACAAACCCCCAATTTAAATAATGATTACATGCCAAGTCAGGCACCCGTTATAAATGGGCTAACGGTTTATAAAAATTATCTGGGGTCATACTCAAGAGTAGGAGGTAATAGTCTCAAAAGTACCTATAACAATTTCATCGTAGCGGATAATTATGAGGGAGAGGCAAGCACATGGATCACGGATTATAACCAAGTACTGTGGGTAGGTGCCTCAGAAAATTATGAGTCTGTTGTGCCGTTGGGTCGCTCTGCTTCGAGTGGTGTTTTGGGGCTTGTGATTGGTCACATACTTTATGATGGTCCCGTCCATATCAAAGACTCTCACTTTACAGGTTTTGAACGTAAAAACTTTACTCTGTTCGACCAGTGGGGCGCTAACATTAAATACTCTGGGCACTCACTTATAAATACAACAGTTGCTGCCAACAGTTACCAGGTAAGGTATCGAAATGATTATGTAGGGCCGGTCTGGTTCAACGCCGTTATTTATGACGTTGATGGTGCTTTTACAGGTAAGGCGATGACAGCTATTTCCCAAGATCATCCTATATTGGTAGACGATAATAGCCGTCAGATAAAACAAGGATTGAGCGGTGTGGAAAGTTCATATCGCTATGCTTATGTTGAAGTACGTCCATCTGATGAAATCTGGTTACCTACACCAGTTTTGGTTAGTTCGCGTCGCCAAGCCAGCACTTTTTTACGCAGTGATGGTGTTCGTTATACTGAAACCCGTAAAGAAATTGAGGGTGTTAGCCTCTTACCAATGGTTGATGGAAAGTACACATATAGTTATATCTTCCATGATGCAATTCCTAGCATTACCAGGTTTGACTACCACAGTATGAGTGTGGGTGAATATGTGACGCTTGAATTACCTGGTGTACCCCAAAATGCCAATGTATACCTTGGTAATCCTGCTGGACAATATGGCTACTCAGGTAATTTGATTCAATTAGGTTCTGTGGGCTCAGTGGCTGCATTGAAAGCTTTTGATGGAAATGCATGGGCTTATGAGAGGGGTAGCTTGTATATTCGTTTTAAGGCACCTGCGGGTGCAAATTTTCAAAACCCTGGAATATTGGGGTCACTGTTTATCTGCTTGAATCCAGGGTGCACACCTGGAGCAAACCAGCCTTTGCCACTGAGTATTTATGCACTTAATAAGCAGGGGAGTGGCGGAAAAACAACATTTCAACAGTTGTTGAGAACCAAAGATTTGATCGCAACATCTGTTCAAAACAGTGCTCTTGAAGCAACAGATGAAGCCTGGCAATTTGATCTGACGGACTGGAATAATGATGGCTATATGGATGTTGCAGGATTCAAAATGCAGCGAACAGGCACAGGTTCAACAGAATTACATGTTATGGATGGTAAGAGTAATTTACAGCGTTTTATCTTTCAGTCTGGCACGGGCTTGGGCTATTTGAATACCAATGATCATATGGCACTTCGAGACTATAATGCGGATGGTAAACCTGATATTTGGTCTATCATGCATAATGCAACAGGCAGTGGTCGTACTGAAGTGCATGTGGTGGATGGTAACAGCCCCCAACGTTTTTTATTGCATAGCGCAACACCGCTAAGTTTACTTCCTAACACTTCTGATGAGTTTTTAGTGCATGACTACGATAATGATGGAAGTGCAGATGTTTGGTACATTGCAAAACAAGGTGCATCCAATACCACAGAGGTTCATATATTAGGGAACAAGAGTGGCTTTAAAAATTTCACTTTGCATACTCCAACTGCACTGCATGCGACTAATGAGGATTGGAGTTTCCGAGTGGCAGACTACAACCAGGATGGTGTGCCTGACTTGGTTGGATTTAAGCGTACAGGTGTAGCAAGCATGGAAATTCATGTACTTAATGGTGCTAATAATTTTCAAAGCTTTTTATTGCAAACCAGAACTGAGTTACCCAAAGGTACAGGTAATAATGTTTACTTGATATCTGATAGGTAATTACTGAAAAGAGCTGCATTTTTGCAGCTCTTATAGGGATATACTTGTTGGATTTTAAGGATTTGTGTTGTATAGAGGCTATCTAAGAATAATCTTTCCTTGTTTTTCTAGCTCGGTATACGATTTTTTAAGCTGTTTAACATATTTTTTCTCTGTAGATAGACTGGCAGCCATATACTCTTGAACGGAAAATACTCTTTGTAAAATTGAAAACTGGTCTTTTTTTAAATTGTTTTCTTTTGCAAGGGCAAAAAATTGATCTTCTTGAAATAATGTAAGCTTAACACGGCCTTTAGCTAACATAAGGATTAGTTGGTCTTGTTGGGTTATGTCTATAATTTTTTTAAACCCGTTTTTTTGTAAATAGGATTGATTGAAAGAGTCCCTTTCGACAACAATAGGCATTGATTTTAGGTCTTGGGATTCTTTATCCAAAGTTGTTTGCTTTAATTTGATAAAGGAGTTCCAAAATTTTTTTGATACAGGCCCTATCCACTGAAGCTTACTTTCTCTTGCTTCAGTTCTTCCTACAGAAACTAAAATGGTATTTTTATGGTCAAGTCCCATTTTGTAGGCTCTAGCCCATGAAAATGTCAGCATTTTAAAATGAAAACCAGCATTTCCTATAACTTCACAAGCAATATCTGCAGCATATCCTTCTATAAAATCACCTTTTTTAATCCAGTAAGGAGGATATTTGGTACTAACAACCGTTAAGTAAAACGTTACTTTTGGATGAGTACTTGTTAAACGATGTTTGAAATTTTTATTACAAGTTTGTCCATGGCTAACCAGACTAGTCAAGGATAGTGCTACTAAGAGTATTTTAAAAAACACTAGGTTGCACATTGAACTACATTGCCAATATGATCAAAATCCAATTGAGTATTCAATGAATGATGGTTGCCTATTTTATATTATGTTCCTTTAGTATCTTATCAAAGGTACCATCACCTTTAATAGCTTTTAATCCTTTGTTAAAAGCTTCAATAATTTCTTTATGTTTTTTGTTTTTTAAGCCTGAAGTGACATGCACTTTTTTTGTGGATAGCATGTTTTTGGTGAACTCTACTTGTTCCATTATTTTAGGATCACTACTCATAATTAGGGCTCGTGCCACAATTTCATCTTCTAGCGTCAAGTCTATGCGGTTAGCAACAAGCTTTTTTAAATTCTTTATTAGGTTACTGGTTTCATGGTGGGTAAAATTAGTAGCATTCATAAAGTCGTCGCCATAACCATATCCTCTAACAATACCGACTTTCTTGCCATCTAAACTTGCTAAACCATTATATTCAAAATTATCACCCTTACGCTTAATGAACTTAATCTGATTTTCTAGGTAAGGATCGCTGTAAAGTAAAAATTTAGTCCGTTCTTCAGTCCACCATGTGCTGACTAATATATCGTAACTCCCTTTTTTTACGCCATCTATGGCCCTAGCCCAGGGTACAAAATTCATTGTAAGATCATATCCCTCCCGCTTAAATGCTTCTGTAACGATTGCTACAGAAAGACCCTGATTAGGTAAATCTGGTGAAAGAAAAGGAGGCCATGGATCGCCAGCAGCAGTGATTTTTTCACCAAAACAAAGACTTGTGAGTAACGAAAGCCATAGTATTAAGATTAATTTCATTCTTATTATCCTTTCATTGAGTAGATAATAACTAATGAGTAACAGTATAGACCACATGAAAGGCAGGTTCTTTATATTGACTTATTGATTTTAAAGAAAAAATAAGAATAGAGGTAATAAGGTATATTTACTGAGTGAAGTGTACTTGCTAAGTGGTTATTACTGCTTCCAAGATCGAAGTGGTAATTCTAAATATTTAATAATTAGGTCATCAATAAACTGCGCTTTCTGAAGCTTAGCAATTGTACTATTAATAGATTTTGTAAGTTGAGGATTTTGTTGGGCTAAGTTTTTATTTAAGGTTATAAAGCTATCTCTATCAGCTAGTTCTTGAAGAAGAAATACTTGATCGGCTTTTTGCATTAATTTTGCCTGATAAATAAAAGAGATATCTTCGGCAATGACACAGTCAACTTGATTTTGTACAAGTAAATTGACTAATTGAGGAAGTCGTTGTACAAGTCGAACATCGAGGTAGTCAGATTGCGTTAGCCCAACAGACTTTGGCGATGTGCTGCTTAAAAATCCAATACTTACACAAAACTTGTTATGTGAAAGACGTTGATTGAGCGCTGGCTTATGCTGACGATTAATAAAGATTGATACCGTTGCCGTATAAAGAGTATCTGAACGCCATAATCTCTCTGACAATTTATCCGTCATATAGGGGGTTGTTGTCACCATACCATCAAGCGATTGTTTTTCTACTAAGTATTGAGCTCGTTGTACAGGATAAGGTTTTATTGAATAAGCTCTATTCATACGTTTGAAAAGTTCAGCGATTATTTCAATATCAATACCAGAGAGACCATTTTCCTTTGTGTTAAAACTATAAGGAGGAAATTCGTGTACAGTCGCTAGTTTAATCTCTTCGCCTAATAACACTGTTGAGAATAATATGCTCAATAATATGTTGAATTTTATTATTTGTTTAAATGATAAGCGTATATTGTTTTGTTTAATAGTAGGCATAGAACACAAACTTCACATGTAAGTAAAGAATTGATTTCAGAGTATAGCTAAAAAATACTCGCTTTTTATTATTGTATCTGAAATGCGAGTTATAAAAAAATACTATAGATTTGAGTTTTTTAGAAGCTTTTTTGTTGGGTAGAGTTTTTTTTGTCTGCGGGATTACTATTTGTTGAGTGAAATCCGCTATGAAATAATTGATAATCTAATTGTTATAATTATTAATGTTTAATAGTATTTTTAATAAAATGCTATTCTAATGTTTTAACCATAATATGGCTAATCTGTTCAAAACCATTTTTTTGGTAAAGTGCTTGAGCTACTTTATTGTCATGGTATACGTGAAGTGTAATATGATGATAGCCTTGTTCTTTAAGCATGTTGATTATAGTTTTTAGTGCAGTTTGGCCATAACCTTTGCTTCTATAAGATGGATCAATTTCTATACAGTCTAGCCAAACTGAATTATCAGTTTGGTTGAATGAATACACTAACGTTCCAATATTAATCTGTTGCTTATTTTCAATAATATAGAACTTATGATTAGGGGTTTTTAAGCCTTCTTTGTATTTATAGGATGATAGTTGTTGGGTTGCACTAGAGTAAGCATCTTTTTTAGATAGATTATAAGCACATTGTATCCACTGTGCATATTCATTGATTTCATTTTCAAGAAAGTGTTTAAACTCACTAGAATTCATTGATCGTAAAGTAATCATATAAACCGCCATTAAAAAAAACGGCACAGAGGTGCCGTTTAGAGTGAGGTTAAGAAACGCTTTATTATTATTGGATTAGTAGCTTGCTTCAACATTGATAATTTGGAATTCACCATAGACCGAAGAGAATACCGATGCACTGTCGCATGGGCCATCTAAGATTACTTTAGTAATTTGGTCTGCTTTTAGTTCTACACCTTGCTTAGGATAAGTACGAAGTTTTTTACCTAACTTTGTTGCATTACGTTTGCTAAGTGTACATTTGAAGTCAACGGACTGGTAGTTATAAGCATCAGCTGCACGTAACCAGAAGGTGAATTGTGCTGGTTGGCTTTTATGCTCACCTTCTACATGGGAACTACGGAAGGTGACTTTGTTACCATCATAACCAGACTCGTTTATCTGATAATACTGTTTACCTGCACACGCTGCTGAAGTAGTAGGTGTTAGCTCAGACCGTGTATAGTCACCAAAGAAGTCAAACTCAATAAAAAACCAACCATTAAGCTTGCTGCCAGCATCCGCAAAAGCAGAACAGTCTACGGCGTTGTTATTCGTTGCTTTAGCCTGATTTTGCGTCTGTGCTTTGTTGGTAACGGGTGTTAACTCAGTAGTAGAAACTGATGTAGTGCTAGAACAGCTACCAGAGCCTTTACATGATGATGTGCGAGTGATAGAAGTAGGTGTTTTAGTTTCTGTAAACGTTTTAGTCACGTTTGAGTTGTTATTATTAAACCAGGAACTCCATTGGTTATTTGAGTTAGAGTTATTATTTTCTGTAAAACGTGTTCTAGTAGTACTCGTTGTTGTGGAAGAGGTAGGTTTCAGTTCTGTGGTAGAGACGGAAGTAGAAGTTGAACAGCTAACTGAGCCGGAGCATGATGAAGTGCGAGTAATAGACGTTGGGGTCCTAGTCTCTGTTTCAATATTTTGACTTTTTTCTGCTGCAAGAACTATATTTGAGCTTGCCATCGAAAATAAAAAAGCAGTGCTAGAAAATAAAACTGTAGAAAGTTTCATGTGGGTTCCTTTTTAGTGATTGTAAAAATTATCCAGTATTAATCTTTGTTAAATTTATTTTTATATTCAATAATGGTATGAATTTTATATAGGCGGGTAGAAAGCGGAAGTGAGCTAACAAAAAAAACAGACACGATTCACAATAAATAGTGTAACAGTGTTGATACAAATGTATTAAGGTGTCAGATACCCCTTCCTAGGTCCTAAATATAAAGGTGTCAGTATTAGTAAGTTTGAATTTTTTGTAAAAAATTACATTTTAGCGTTAGCTATTTGAATGTTTCAGGTTTAATAAAGAGAATATTTATTTGGGGCTATAAAATTAACTGGGTATAAGCGGAATTAACGCTGTTTTAGTACCTTGGTGTTGGAAAAAATTATTTATAACAGCTTGTAAGCATATCATTGCGGTGAAGATGTGTTTGTGAGGTTGAACCCTTTATCAAATAATTCTTTGACTTGTTCTCCCCTTGTCGTTTTGGGGAAAAGAACATGATATTCGAATTGTTTGATAGGTTTTTTTGAGATGCTCACCATGGACTTTTGTTCTGGTGCTAAATATTGATCGATTGCTTTTTGGCCAACACGTAAGTTTGATTCAAAGACATCTGCTCGGTTCGATAATATCATATTGAGCGCTTGTTTTTCATTTTTGACATAATAAATAGTGACGCCTTCAGCTTCTAAATAATCGTAGTTATAGCCAATAAAACCAACAAATCGATACTGAGTTAAGTCTTTAATCGTATTCCATTGAATTGGATTGTCTTTTTTGTGGAATAGGTGTGCATATTGTGTAAGTACAATACTTTCAGAAAAAAGGCTGAATTGCGTTCTTTCTGTATTTTTAGACCACCCGGGTGTTGCATCAATTTCCCCTGTTTTAATCATATGAAAAGCTCGTTTCCAAGGTAACCAGAGAAAAATGATGTTATTAATACCAACCGCATTAAGTGACTGTCTTACTCGTTGAGCAAGAGATCCATATTGGGGGAGTGATTTGCTTATATAAGGAGGCCATTCACCTACACCTACTTTGACCTCCTGTATTTGATTAGCATAAATATTATTTATTATAAAAATGACTGAGTATAAATATGACTTTTTTAAAAAATGTATAAAAGCTAACATTAAATGATACGGTTATCACTCTATGAATCATAAAAATAAGTATAGATGTACTGAGGGTTCATAAGATACAAATATTTTTCCTTTATAATTAGAGTATGAGGATTTATTAAAAAATTGGATGTGAGCAAACTAAATTTGAAATAGCTATTGTTTAATGAATTTGCCAAGTAGGTTACTTGGCAAAAACTTGTTCAAAATTTTTAAAACCTTTAAATTCAAGAGGGTTTCCAGCTGGGTCAGAGAAAAACATAGTATGTTGTTCGCCGGGTTGGCCTTTAAATCTAATCGTTGGTGGGAGGATGAAGTTGATGTTAGCCTTGCATAGGCGCTTAGCAAGTTTCTGCCATTCGTTTAGCTCTAAAATGAGCCCAATGTGGGGCATTGGAACTTGGTGTTCACCCACAAATCCTGTTAGGGTTGTGGTAAACGGTTTACCAAGGTGAAGTGATATTTGGTGATTAAAGAAGTTGAAATCAACCCATGTATCAGTGCTTCTACCTTCTTTACAACCTAAAACATTACTATAGAAGGATTTGGCTACAGATAAATCATTTACGTGGTAGGCTAGATGAAAAAGTGATTGCATAATGGTCTTTCCTTAGTTTTGAATTATCAAATTCATCCTAACTGATTCAATAAGCATTAGAAACTGACAAAAGCTGAAAATTAATGTTGCTGACCACAGGGAAAACTTATGGATGTACGTTTTTTAAAAAGTTTACTGGCTGTAATTGATAAAGGTTCAATTGCTGATGCCGCAAGACATGAAAATTTAACGTCTTCAGCTGTCAGTCAGCGAATCCAAGCACTGGAGAAGGAGTTAGGTGTAACACTATTCTCGCGTATTGGACACTCGGCTAAACCAACAGAAAGTTGCATGAGGTTAGTTCCTCGGGCCAGAAAAATTGTGCAAGAAATACAAGCATTAAAAACCGATCTAGACCCAATAGGGCTAACAGGAGAACTGCGTATTGGGGCAATATCAACGGTATTAACGGGGTTAATACCGTCACTCCTGAAAAAACTGATGGCTCAAGCGCCTGATGTCAAACTAAGTATAATACCTGGTACATCAGCTTCGTTGTATGAAAGACTCATGGCTGAGGAGTTAGATCTTGTTATTGTTGTCAATCCTCCGTTTGATATGCCTAAAATGGTCAAAAAAGTAACACTGTACTCTGAGCCTCTCGCGTTTATAAAGCCTAAGTCCGTATCTCTATCCATTAAAGAAGCCATGCAAACTGTGCCCTATATTCAATATGATCCACATTCATGGGGCGGGCGATTAGTGACAGAATACTTGGAAGGTGAAAAAATAATCGTGGATCCTTTATGTGACTTAGATGGTCTTGAAGCCATTGCCATACTTGTATCGGAGGGGGTTGGTGTGAGTTTAGTTCCTTATTGGAAGGGATTGGAAAAAATTGCAAATAATATCGTGGTGCACTGTGTGGATATAAAAAAATACCAAAGGGAGATTGTCCTTTTATATCCAGTACAAACGATTAATCATCGTTTAATAAATTTTTTGGTTAGTTTGGTTAATGGTGAGGAGGTTTAATTGACTTTTTCCCATAATTCATTTGAGCTAATAACTTTAAGGTGATATCCATCGTAAATATTAAGTATTGCTTCATGGTGATCTTTGCTTCGGTCAGCACAACAGTCTTCGAGAATGTATACTTCATACCCTTTACAGAAAGCAGAGTTAGCCGAAAACATAACACAGGCTTTGGTCAGTACACCACACATATATAACCGTTTGATATTATTATTTTTTAGATAGGCTTCAAATTCATCACCTACACTATGAAATAAATCATAAGTCCACTTGATAAATACTTTTTCATTATTCAGCTCTTTTGCATAAGGTTCTGGTGTACCTTCACCTAGTGCAATGTTCCCTGGAGGGTGCAACTTGTTCCACCAGGGAATCCAAGTACTTATTTGGTTATCATCTTTTTCTCGAACATGAATAACTGGTACTTTATTTTTTCGTGCATTAAACAGTAGTAAATTGACTTTTTCTGGGAATTTAGGAAATTGTTCAAATAGACTAATCTGTTGCTGGTCTAATAATGTCGTCGTATCACTAATATAATCAGACTGTACGTCGATAATAACAACTGCACTATTGGCTAAATCAGGAAGTTTTTTGGTCATGGTAACAGTGTTTTCTGCTATTAGTGAAAATAAGAAGCCCCATTAATATCAATGGTTGCACCTGTTGCATGATTAGACAAACCAGACAGTAAAAATGCTATGATATTTGCAACTTCTTCTGGTGGCGCGGGTCTGCCAGTGGGTACCTCATTTAGTAAGGCTTCATTACCGGGTTTAGCTAATTTTGCCTGGATACGATTGGTATTTACCCAGCCAGGAGCAATAATAAATGCAAAAATATTGTCTTTTGCATAGGCTTTAGCCACTGAGCGCGTCAGTGAAACAATAGCTCCCTTTGATGCAGCATAATGCATCATATCAGGTAAATCACCTTTAAATGCCGCTCTACTGGCTAAGTTAATAATCATACCACCAGAACGTTGTTGATAGTGAGCTATGGCATAACGGCATAAATCGGCAACAGCGATAACATTGATATCAAGTGTAGTTTGCCAAACAGTTCGCCACTTTTCTAAGGGGGAGTCGATCGTTATAGCGCTTTCAAAGGCCGCATTATTGATTATTCCATCGATAGAACCTTGCCAGTCAACAGCATGTTGCCATAGTTGGTTGACCTCTTGGGGGTTAGCTAAGTTAGCTTGAACTGTCTTGCAACGATTTGAGCCGAATTCTTTTCGGAGTAACTCAATATTGTCTGAAGCGCTGTTATAGTGAAGAACTACCTTTGCACCTGTTTTTAATAAGCATCGAGTGGTGGCTAAACCAATGCCCCCTGAGGCGCCGGTCAATAGGATTGTTTTATTTTTCAGAGATATCATCGATATTGTCCAAACTTAAGAACATTCATGAAGTATAGAACTGTAACTTAAGATGATTGATTGTTTTAGCTGGAAATACTGATGCTATACATAAGTTTTTCTGTTGAAGTAAGATGAGGAACGTAAATAGTAGTAGTTGCCTTGTCTGCATTGTTCTGACAAGGCTTGAGGTTGGTAATTAGTACAGTTAAACACGTTGGCCAAGCATACGCTTTAGAACAGAGTCTCGATCATAGAAATGATGTTTTAATGCGGCCAAAATATGTAAGCTAATACAAAGAATAACTATATAATTGGAGATAGCATGTATTAAAGATGCTGCATCTGCTAAAAATGTATTTAATGCAATCACTTTACCTGATTCGGCAGGGTTTAAATTTGGTTCAATCAGTACAAAATTAAATAGCTGAACGCCATGACCAGAAAAAGTGGACATTGCAATTCCTGAAATGGGTATGAGTAAGGTCCCAATAATAAGTGAGTAATGAACTACCTTTGATAGAATCAACTCCAGAGGTGTGCATTGCCGTACCGGCTTGGGTAGTTTATTTACAAATCGCCAAACTGTACGAAAGAGTGCAATAAATAAGAGGATTACGCCGAGTGATTTATGTATGGGGTATAAGGCATATGTATGATTTTCAGTCATATATATTCCAAGAATAATTAAGCTGATCATCCCTAAAGCTATAATCCAATGTAAAATAATGGTTGTTAATGTAAGTTTTTCTTTGGTATCACGCATTTTTACTACCTTTAACGTGTGACTTATAGAAAGTAATTTGAACTAACGTAAGACATAAAGGTGATGCTATGAGAAGAGTATTCTCAATTTTTCCTATAAAATAATGACCTCTGATAATATATACGTATTACTGGCGAGGTAAGTTCATATCTTTTTTATTGAAAACAAATATAATGATGAAATCTGACGAGAACCTGACTGTGCCCAAAAAACATTCTGTCGTTAATGATTAAGTGATTACAGTGGTTATAACAATGAAAGTATTGTTAGTTGAAGATGACTTAATGATTGCTGATGGCGTCGTTCGTAGTTTATGTGACGCAGCGTTGCAAGTAGAGCACATAATCAGTCTTAGCGACGCAAGAAAATCACTAAGTGATAAAGCTATTGGGTTGATTGTGCTAGATCTGGGTTTGCCTGATGGAGATGGCTTAACACTTTTGCATCAAATTCGTCGACAAGGTTTAGCGCTTCCTGTCTTAGTATTAACCGCTAGAGATGAACCTAGAGATAGAGTACTTGGCTTAGACAGTGGTGCAGATGATTATTTAATTAAACCTTTTAATATGGATGAATTGATTGCTCGGATCAGAGCCTTACTTAGACGAAGTATGGGAAGGGCTGCTGCTGTCATTGAATATAAAAACTTAACCTTGGATCCAGGTCAAATGCAAGTCACACTGAATCAACAAGAGGTTGTCATTCCATTACGTCAGTTCCGCTTACTTCAATATCTTCTGGAGTCACAGGGCCGTGTTAAAACCAAACGGCAGATTATTGATGCGCTGTATCGATGGGATCAAGATATTGAAGAAAATACCATTGAAGTTTACGTTTCGCAGTTGAGAAAGCATCTATGGCCCGAGCTCATCAAGACAATTCGAGGAATTGGTTACCTGATCGCCAAACAGAAACGTCATCTTTAAAACAACGACTCTTACTTAGAGTTGGCCTTGTGCTAACAATAACCTGGATTATTGAGGTTATTTATTCTAACAGTGTTGTCTGGCATAAGACTCAGGAATTGATTGAGCATCAAACGCAATTAATGGCTAAAAGTTGGATTGCTGTTGTTGAGCAGGGAGGGATTGAAGGCTTAACATTAACTGAGGAACCAAATTTTATATTATTTGGCTGGCTAAATGATAAGCCTGTGATTAAACAAGGTCATGGCGAATTTGATAAACCAAGTAATAAAGAAACTTATGACACAAAAATAGGACAGGAAAAGTGGATTATTACTACTTTTTGTCAAAATAATGCGTGTGTATTGGTAGGCCTTAAGGATACTGAAAGGCGGTGTACGGTTAAGATTTTAGTTGTTTTAATATTCTTACCTTTGTTCATCATTTTTGTTTTAACCATGCTTGCCATGAACGTTGCGGTTAAATCCGGATTACGGCCTCTCAATACATTAGCTGAAAAAGTATCATGTGCTTCAGTTGATAAACTAACGTCATTGCAGGATGAATCGAATACAAAAGAGTTGCTTCCTCTCATTCAAGCGCTTAATCAGTTAATGTTTAATATGAAAACACAGTTGCTAAAAGAGAGACAATTTTTAGATACCTGTACTCATGAGTTAAGAACGCCAGTAACAGCATTTATTGCTCAAATACAAAGCTTGCATAAGATTGATAAGAATTTAGATAGTTTTCTAATAAACATTAACAATGCGGCACTGCGTGTTGTACGCGTAGCAAATCAGTTTTTAAGCCTGGCTAAAAGTCATAATCGTGAGCTACTTAAAGAGCAGCATGAAAGGTTTGACCTTTGTGAACTACTACGTCAGATGGTGATTGAACTTGTACATGATCACGAACAGTGTGATTGCCAAATACAAGGTTTAACCACACTTGACGTAGAAGCAGACCCTCTTGCGATGGAGATGGTTATAAAAAACATAATAGAAAATGCATTACGTTACGGTCAATCAAGTGAAGATGGCAAAGTGAAGCTAATATTAAGCTGTCAAAGATATGATGAAATGGTGGTGCTTTCTATAGAAGATGGTGGTCATGGTATTGATGAACAATATCGAGATAAAGTGCTTCAGCGGTTTTATCGTGTACCAGGGCAGAGTGTAGAAGGAGCTGGCCTTGGCCTAAATATTGTTAATGGTGTGGTTACTCAGTATGATGGGGAAGTGATTTTAACGGAAAGTCAAATACTAAGTGGGTTAAAAGTAACAGTCTCTTTTAAAGGTATTGTCGATTGAATTTATCTAAATGAGTAAGTAAGAATAAAATGCCTCTATGGAAGAGGCTATAAAGATCTTAATTATGCTTGCGTTAATTTATTTATAGGTATTACTTTTTGGTCATTGCAGGTACTAAGTCTAAAGAAGCATCACAGTCCATTTTGGGGATGTATGCATCACTGTCTACAGCTTTTTTAATGTAATTGCCTCCATGCTGTAAATATATTTTTACATCAGCTGGAGATAAGGTTGGATTTTTCTCTAACATTCTAGCTATGCAGGCCGTTACGGCTGGTGTTGCTTGTGATGTACCAGACATAATGGTTGTATTATTTGATAAATGATTCAGTGAAATAATATTATGACCTGGTGCTGCCATGTCTGTAGTTTTACTCACGTTAGAAAAGCAAATAATTTCATCTTCAGATAAAGACTCATGTCCGCAATTGCCAAGAAGCTGAAAATCAGGACTAGAGTGAGTACTATGGGCTGCAACTGAAATGGTTTTATCTAAACAACTAGGTACACCTTCTCCCCCAGTTAACCCTTCATTGCCTGAAGCAGCAACAATGATTTTACCTTGAGAGGTCAGTTTTTCTATTACTTTGGGTAAATCACCGATTACATATTTATCACATGAGCCAGGTAGATTTAAATCCTGCCCCAAGCTTAGATTAATAATTTTTACATCTTGAAGATTAGGGTCAGTTGCTAGAAGATTTAATGCATCAATTAAATCTGTATTTAAATAACTCCCTTTGCTATTGGTAACTTTTATGGAGATAATTTCTGCTTGAGAAGCATCGCCTTCTGGAGCAGCATTTGGATCACTTGATTTGCTGGCTGCAATAATACCGGTTACATGAGTACCATGGCCATTATCATCTACTGCAGAGTCTTTACCTTGTTGAAACTTTAAACCATTAGCACATGCACCGTAATCTTTACCATATTTCTTTTCAAGGGCGATAGCTTGACTTAATGTTATATTATTTGGATTAATACTTTGAAAACAATACTCCTCAATAATTTTTCCTTGAATTTGAGGATGTTTATTGTTTATACCACTATCTAGCACAGCAACTTTAACACCCTTACCTTTATAATCTGAAGGTGAAAGACTAGTTGTAGGTACATATGTATTACCTGAACTTGAAGAAAAGTTTGTTCCTGAACCACTTTTTATTGTTTTGGTAAGGTTATTCCTAGAAATTTCTAGAAGCCCTTTAAGTGTTGTAACAATATAAAAACTATTTCCATCGCTATTAATATGCTGATTAAGGATGGGGGCTTTTAAACTGCTAATAACTGACTGAGCATCATCTTTGCTATTGCTAGACAGTTGTACTTCAAGAGAAAGTAGCCCTTCATTTATATCATTGATAGATTGTGCTGATTGAAATACAGCATTAGATGCTTTACTAGTGTTTTGAATGCCATTAAGAATTTCATCTTTTTCACTACTAGCAGCAACATAAAAAGAAGACAGCATTCCGATTGTAAAGCATAGTATTTTCTTTCGCATAATTCCTCCAGAGTTTTTGTGAGTAAATATTTAAACACGAAAAGAAATATATATTCTATAAGTAGAGTTGTTATGGTCGGAATTTGAGAGGTGATTTGTATTTATTATATTAAGTGGGGAGGCCTTGTTACGCTGCTGCGAGCTGTATTAATGGTGTGTTTTTTTTGTGTTTTATTAAAATGAATAGTGTATCAAAATGTATTATGTTGGATTTTAGGTTTGGTGTGAGGCTGTTTTTAGTTTAAATATTTTTCTTTAAATGGTTTTTTTATGTTATTTAATTTGCTCTGAGTTGAAATTGTTAATATTTTTTTGTTTGGTACGAATGTTTGTTTTGCCATTTTTGGTCATAATTCATCATTTTTCTTCCCTATACTTTTTTTTGACTCGGTCATAATATTGAATAATACCGATTCCAATAACTAGTTCATAAACTTTATTTGTGCTGTGATCAAAGTAGTTAAATTTATTAACATGTGAGGCATCTAATGCATTTTTTTTCGAAGTGTTTGATATCTATTTTAGTAGTACCACTGTTTTGCTTTGCAAATGAAGATGTAACAATAAAAAAACTATTTGATAAGTACCATGTTAATGGTACGTTGGTTGTATCTTCTTTGGATGGTAAAAACAAGTTAATCTTCAACGAGCAAAGAAGTCATCAAGGTTTTGTACCAGCGTCTACATTTAAAATATTAAATACGTTGATAGGTCTTGATGAAGGTGTAATTACGAAAAAATCTATTTTTAAGTGGGATGGTAAAGATAAAGGTTGGGAGGCATGGAATAAAGATCAGACGTTGAAGTCAGCTTTCGGGTTTTCATGTGTATGGTGTTACCAGCAAGTTGCCAGTCAAGTAGGTAATACCAAGTATCTTGGTCATTTTAAGCGGATTGGTTATGGTAATGCAAAAACGGGTCCTGATGTGCAACGTTTTTGGCTTGATGGGGACTTAAGAATTTCTGCACAACAACAAATTGAGTTTATACGAAAAGTATACAAAGAAAATCTTCCTTATGCAGAGGAAGATATTGCAACGCTTAAACATATAATGGTTCAGGATAGCAATGATAACTATACATTGTATGCGAAAACAGGTTGGTCTCAGAAAATTGGTTGGTTTGTCGGGTTTGTAGACTCTAAGTCAGGTCCATGGTTGTTTGCATTAAATATTGATATGCCAGATATCAAGCAAGCGCCTATTCGAAAGAAAATTGTAGTTGAAACACTAAAAGCTAAAAATATGTTATAGCTTTTAAGTATTTTTTTGCTAAGTGAGTATATTACTGTTGTAGTTTAAAGTGAAAGCCTGCTAGGGCCTGTTAACACTATTTGAAAATCACTATTATGACGGTAAAAGCACTCATCTAGGCGAAGTGTGAAGTTTAGTTGTTCTAAATGAACAATGAGCAACAACGAGTTGTGCCTTGCTAAGCAAAACAATAGTCTACGGCAGTGGTGATTCAAATAGTGTTAACAGGCCCTAATATTTATTATTGGATATGATCGTAGACTTCACAGGTTTGCCTATATAGTCAGGTCCCTTCGTAGATAATATAAGGTAAATTTTGCACCTAATATGTAGTTAAAGCAGTTAACTATCAGAAACCACAATATGCTGGGTTTGATAACGTAACTCACCAATAAAACTTCGTGCGGCAGGACCCAATTTATCGGCATCATTAAAGTTTAAAAAGAATCGAGCGGAACGCTTTAAACCTAGCTCTAGATTAAGAGGACGCAATAGGCCTTCTTCGAGTAATGGCCTAATGCTTGGCTCTGGTAACCAGGCAAAGCCAAAACCTTTGCTGACTAAGTCAATAGACGTTCGTAAATGGCTGACTGTCCAGCGTTGTTCAGCTCCTAGCCAGCCTGAATCGGTATTTGTATTAATAGCTGAGTCACGTATAACAATTTGGCGGTGTGACTTTAGATCTTCATACTTCAGTTTGCGCCCAGTTGAATGTAGTGAATGTTCAGGATGAGCAACAGCTATAAAGTTGATCTGACAAATTTCTTCATTTAGCCCATTAGGCATAGGAAATGCCGATAAACCAATTTGAGCTTGTCCTTGTGCAACAAGTTCATTAGTACCAGATAAAATAGTTTCAATCAGTTCGATGCGCAGCAGAGGGTATTGAGCAGAGACAGTATCAAGGACTTTATAAAGTTCTTCATGAGGAAAAGCCGCATCAACCGCAATATTTATTTTGGTTTCAATTCCACTGCCGAGCGTGCCTGCGATTGCTTCTAATTTGGCGGCTTCCTCAAGCAGATAGTTTGCACGCCTTAGCATAAGCTCGCCGGCTTCAGTCAACACCGTTTTACGACCTTCAGTGGTTAGTAATGAAACCCCAAGAACTTCCTCTAATTTATGAACGGCATGATGAATAGTCGATTGACTTTTATGGATAATTACTGCTGCCTGGTTAAATCCGCCATGATCAACGACAGCTTTGAACATACGCCATTGTTCAAGAGTTGTTTTTATCATCGTATGCTGTTGCCTATACAGTTACATCATTAGAGTTATTATTTTATTCAATTCATGGGGTAGTTTTAACTTTTATTTATTACTTAAGGTGCATTAGGTTAAATCAATAATTTTTAAATATCTATTGCCAACGTATTGCGGCTTCTGCAACACGCTTACCTAATAATTCTGCCGTTTTCAAGTCCCCTGAAGGTGGTGTTTGATTTGTCGGTAAGTTGTCAGATTGTGCCATTGCTCCCAGGTAAGAGCCTATGCGATTTATGGCCTCAGGGTGTCCATTGGTAATACCCGGCTCACTGGACTCATTCATTTGACCAAGCGAAACCCAGAGCATACCGTGTTGGGCGGAAAAAGTAGAAAGTTGAATCAGGCTATTTAATTTATCGCCGCTCATACTACCAGAATTAGTAAACCCCGCGGCTAATTTGTCTTTCCAGCCTTGGTTAAACCAAACTTTGGATGAGGCATCCATAAATGTTTTGAATGGAGCTGAGAGAGAACCCATATAAGTTGGTGCTCCAAAGATTATGGCGTCGTAGGCATTGAGCTGTTCAGGTTTTTCAGTGACTTGAGTAACTTCAAACAAGTTTGATGTTACCCCAGATACGGATCTTGCGCCTTTGACAACCGCTTGGGCTTGTACTTCAGTGTGTCCAAATCCACTATGGTAAACAACAGCAACTTTTTTCATGTTTAAACTTCCTGTGGAGCGTATGCTAGGAAAATCATGAGTCATATTTGATGGAATTAAGATAACAAGGAAGAGTGGAGGTGAGAATTCAAACTTTTCGTTTATAGCATTCGAAAGAATAGAATATGTTTATAAGGTACATCGTAAGGGGCAATGAATGAAAAAGAATCCAACTTTATTAATAAAAGATATATGATATTTATTAGTAGTGACCAAGAATTTCTTGGTATTCTTTTGAGTCTCGTATTTGTGCAATGGAGGACCAGATTTGATTTGCAAGCGCTTTATTATTACTAATAAATTTGTATGAAAATAATAAATAATAATTTTTACTGATAACAGGAGGACTAATCTTAATTACTTCGTTAAACATTGACTGATAACGTTGACGTTGATTCTCAATATTTGTGTCTAGGTCTACTATTGCATCAACTCGTCCATTGATAAGCATGTTTAAACTACTCAGAGAACCTTTAGTTTCAGTAAGATTATCAGGAGGAATCCCTTTTTGGTAAAGTTCAGAGATGACTGAATAGCCTAAAGTGACACTCACTTTTTTATTATCAAGTAAATCATCAAACTGTGTAATCTTTGAGTTAGGTATTGTAAAAATTGAGTACTGTTGTGTGTTATTTCGCTTGGTTTGATCTAATTTGTTGTTTTTCATTGGGTAGACCCCAATCTTTAATCGTTCTTCTTTGAAGCTGGCATCAATTGTGCCATCAGCTTTATTGGTTTTTACCCAGTATAAGCAACGTTTCCAAGGCATTCGCATAAAGTTTATTTTTAAATTAAGTTTATCGGCTACTTTGTTTAATACTTCAATGGTAACACCTGGTTTGTCTAATAAGTGATTGCCCATATTAAATGGGGGGTTAGGCTCACTATTGTAAACTAAAGAAACAGCTTGTTTAGCAATGGCAATAGATGGAAAACTAATGAGCCATATGCTGGTGATAAGTGAGAACGCCACCATAAAATTAACAGGCATAATTATACCAATCTTGATCCATTTTTATGTGCTCTTTACAGAATCAATTAGCCTTTTGTTTTAAAACCTTGGATGAGTTGAACGAGCAAGTTATTAGCATTGGAAAGCGTTTCTGTGGACTGTTCATTATTTTTGTCTTGACTGACCAGGGACTCGACCATTTCTTTAATGCTCACCATACTGTTGTCAATTTGGCGGGAAACCATACTTTGTTCTTCCGCAGCCGTGGCTATTTGAGTACTTAAATCCAAGATTTGATTGACTGCATTTGCCATCTCATCTAATCCTTGATTCACTGAAGCGGTATGTTCTGCTGTTGTATTGGAACTTTCGCGAGTGTGATCAATAGAGTTGACAACCAGGCCAACACTCTCAGTTAATTGGCTTAGGCGAGTACTGATTTCTTCTGTACTATTTTGAGTCCTGGCGGCTAAAGCTCGTACTTCATCAGCCACGACGGCAAACCCTCGACCTTGTTCACCTGCTCGGGCCGCTTCAATTGCTGCATTAAGCGCAAGTAAATTAGTTTGTTCTGCAATACCTGCAATTGTTTCTAAAATGGGCGTAATTTGTTGTACTGCATCACGCATTTTATCGACTTCTGCAGTAGCATTATCTACATTATTTAATAGGGTTTGGACGGCTTGAGATGCTTTTTGAACGAGTGCTTTCGATTCTTCAGCTTGATCATTGACTTTGTGAATAAAATCAGCGGTACCATTTGCATTATTAGCAACTTCATCTGATGAAGCACTCATTTCATTAACTGCAGTGACTACTTGATCTGTTTCTTGTGCATGTGATTCTAAAATATTGCCACTGTGCTTGGCGCCTGTTTTTAACTGGGTGAGTGACTGGTTGATATCATCACTGGCATCAGTAATTTTCCTAATCATGTTTTGTAGATAGGCAATAAAATTATTGATTGACCCTGCAATATCATCAAGCTCATCGCCTTTACCGATACTTAAGCGACGCGTTAGATCTGCTTCACCGGCAGATAAATCATCAATACTTTTTTTCAAGCGAATCAGTCTTGCCATTAACCGATAAAGAGCAAAGGCAACTGTTGCCAGTAACAATAACAATAAAGGAATTTGAAAAGAGAGTAACAAGGTTATAAGTGTGTTACTTTGTTGTTGTAGGGCAGAAGTGGGCACGCTGGCAGCCATAACCCAAGGTGTACCACTAATGGGTTCTACTAATAATGTGAGGTTCTCCTGGTCATTACCTTCATACTCTACTTGCGTTGATTGGCTGTCATTGAGCGTGGGTAAACTAGCCAATTTGGCTGTAATGCTGGCTTGTTTGGCCTGGTCTTGCACTTTGGTTAGCACGATGTCATTGGAAATTGCCGAGGTGTTGCTCACTAGCGTGCCGTCTTGTTCAAGAATAACAATATGACCTCCAATACGTTTTTCACTGCGAGCAACTAAGTTATTAAAAAAACCAAGTGTGACATCAATAGTGGCTACGCCATAAAGTGAGCTTCCTTTATAAATACCCATTGCACAGTTTGTTCTCGGTTCTGTACTGGCATTGTCTTTATAGGCATGGGCCCAGGCGCATTCACCTTTTGGTGCATTTTGTCCATTTGCATACCAAGGCTGTTCATAATAATTAGGGGCTTCTGCTGAGTTCCAGTAAGTATTGACGGTCATGTTGCCCGTCGCATTACGATGGTAAAACGTACTGTGTTTTTGACGATCTTGTGTTCTCATATTGGGTAGTGGCCAGATACCGCCACCAAAGACTTTTGCCTCGCCATATTGATCTAATAAACTTGGTAATAGTTGATCGATTTGCTCACTTTCAAGTACCGGAATCAATTGTGTAATTGAACGCTGTTGCGACTGAACTTGAGATAACTCTCTACGGATTTCTTCTCCAATCTGAGTGAGTTCATTTCGCACGAGTTTGCTTTCTAGTGTCAGTAATTTCGGTGCGAGGAATACTCGTAACCCAATAATTGTCAATAACAACATAATCACAATAAATGTGAATAGAAAGATACTATAACGGGTTTTAAGTTTCGTTAGCATATTAATTATCCAGACTGCAGCGTATATGCCCTTAACAGAGGGTATTATCGTTATTCTCAGAATACTTAAGAATTATGATTGGTATAATTAATTTAGTTTAGATGTGATCGTGTTTTCTGTCAGTGATCTGTTTATATAAGTCTTTAAAAAAAGAGGAATATTTTCAATAGAGAAAGGAATTAATGAATAATCTGTCAAATTGCTTTGTCGTATCTTGGCATTATTATAAATTTTACTGTGGTTTATTCTTGAATAAACAGTCGATAGCGCTACTGTTGAGGTCGAATAAACATTAAAAGTCGGGTACGGAATGACTCTGGTAAAAAAAGGCTGATATTGGCTGCCCAGTTATAATGGACATTTAGCCAAAGTTCCCAATAAGTGATTTCGGGCTTTGCAGTTTTGTATGAAATGGGCTGCAAGATGACTTCTGTGTTAATTGGGTTTTGTTCAATAATTGTCTTAAAGCGCTGAAAGTGAAGCGGGGTACTCACTAAGTAAACGGTTTGCCAGCCTTGTTGGGTTATCATTGAACTGGCATTTTGCCAGTTAGTCTGACTGTCGTAGGACTGTGTTTCTGTTAAAATATTGTTTTTATCAATACCTTGACTTATCAAATATTGCTTCATGAGGGTGGCGCCATAGATATTATTATTGGGTCGTGAGCCGCCAACGCATAAAAAGTTTTTAATGGTTTTTTTTCTCGCTAACGTCAGGGCATAGTTGAGTCTGCGGAGTGTTTGGTTTCCTAAAGCAGTATAACTATCGTTAAAATCTCCCATAAGGATAATTAAGCCATCAACGTTGGGTGAGTCGGTGAGTTCATTGTGATTAAGCGGATAAATCACGTAGTATAACCAGACAATTGAGCATAGTAAGTCGATAATAAGTAAAAATATCAGGGGTTTTATAAGCTTTTTATGAAGCTGACGATACGGTATTAACATAAAAATGGTCTATTCAAAAATAAAGTAATGCGCTTATTTTAGGTCTTCAATCGCTTGATGTTGACTGAGGTATATATTGCCATTGAGCTGTTTGGTAAATGTGGTTTTTTGTAATGTATCCATCACAGGACCTTTCACTTCAGAAAAATGGAAGTGAATATTTAATTCTTGTAATCGTTGGTTTATAACTTCCAGTGTTTCCAGTGCACTTAAATCAATTTCATTAATCGCGGTACACATCAGAATAACATGTTGTACTTTAGTATTTTGAGCAACCAGACTGTAAATTTTATCCTCTAAAAAGCTGGTGTTGGCAAAGTAAAGACTCTCATCCACGCGAATAGAGATAATATGAGGATAAGTGATGACATTATGTCGTTGGATATTACGAAAGTGTTCAGTTCCTGGTATTTCGCCAACCACAGCAATATGTGGACGTGCTGTTTTAAATAAGTGCAGACTAATTGAAATGGCAACACCACTTAATACGCCATACTCTACACCTAAAAATAAGGTGATAATGAGGGTGGTGGTAATACCTGCAAACTCTGCTCGAGAGTATTGCCATGCTTTTCGAATTAAATCGATATCGATAAGAGAGAGGACAGCCATGACAATGGTAACTGCAAGGGCGGCTTTGGGTAGAAAATATAGCAGTGGTGTTAGCCAGAGTGTGGCAATCGCAATACCCAAGGCTGCGAATATACCCGCGGCAGGAGTTGATGCACCTGCATCATAATTGACAACTGACCGTGAAAAACCCCCTGTGACCGGAAGTCCCCCTGAAAATGCAGAGGCTAAGTTAGCGGCACCGAGACCAATAAGCTCTTGATTAGGTGTGATGCGTTGGCGTTTTTTAGCGGCAAGGGTTTTACCTATAGATACGGATTCAATAAACCCAATAATTGCAATCAATAATGCAGAGCTGGTGATTTGTTGCCAGTGTTCAAGGGTGATGGTGGGCCAGGTTAATTGGGGTAAGCCTTTTGGAATTTCACCCACAATTGCCACGCCTGTTAAATCCAGTCGAAAAAGGTAGGTGGCTAATGTCGCAAGGCTGATAACAATGACAGGTGCCGTTTTTGATAATAGTTGAGCGAAATGTAAAGGTATACCCCATTGTGGTAAGCGAGTAAAAAAATGGTGACGTAACCACCATAGGCAACCTAAACAACTTATCGCCATAAGAAAGGTGGTGATGTGTATTTGTGAGATTGATTGAAAAAGAGTAGTGCCTAGTGTTATTAGGTTATCACCACTCACGGAGATTCCCAGTAAGTGTTTTAGCTGGCTAATGATGATGATAATGCCTGAGGCGCTGATAAAGCCGGAAACCACTGGGTGAGATAAAAAATTGGCAATAATACCAAAACGAAAAATGCCAAGCACAATAAGCATTAACCCAGAAATAAATGCCAGTAAAATAGCCAAAGTGACATAAGTGGGTGATTCAGCAGAGGCCAGTGGCATAATGGCACTGGCCGTCATTAATGAGATAATAGCCACAGGCCCTACGGATAAACTATAGCTGGAACCAAAAAAACCGTATAAAACCAATGGTAAAATACTGGCGTATAAACCCATTTCTGCAGGTAAACCTGCTAAAAGTGCATAAGCCAATGATTGAGGAATGAGCATAATAGTGACAATAAGCGCAGCAATAAGATCACCATTGAAGTGTTCTGCTTTATAGTTTTTGAGCCATTGTCCTGCAGGGAGTAAACGATTAATGACGGATAGGATGCGAGAATTTGGCTGCATGAGTGGTTTCTTTTAATGATGTTGTTAAAAGGTAACTATCCGTTAAAAACCATTAATGGGTAATTTAAGGTAAATTGCACCGTTGTCTGCAGGCGCAGGGAGCTTTCCTGCACGAACATTAACCTGTAAGGATGGAATAATAAGCTGTGGCATTGCTAAGGTGGCATCACGCTGTTGACGTAGCGTAATAAAATCCTGTTCAGAGATCTGTGAATTAATATGAATATTTTTTTCGCGCTCTTCTTTTACGGATGATTCGAACTGTAACTGTCGTCCATCGGGACAGTAGTCGTGACACATAAAAAGACGCATACTATCAGGTAAACTGAATATTCGCTGGATTGATTGATAAAGTATTTTCGCGTCTCCACCAGGGAAATCTGTACGTGCGGTACCGCTGTCAGGCATAAAGAGGGTATCGCCTACAAACATCGCATTGCCCATGACATAGCTAACACATGCTGGGGTATGACCCGGCGTATGTAAAACATGGCCTGTTAGCTGGCCAATTTTAAAGCAGTCACCATCATTAAAGAGCGTATTAAATTGTGAGCCATCACAGGGGAGCGAGTGAATATCATTAAAGAATTTGGCAAAAGTATATTGTACCTCAGTGACTTTATTACCAATAGCTAGCTTACCACCTATGTGTTGTTGCAGGTAATTTGCGGAGGTAAGATGATCTGCATGAATATGGGTTTCTAATATCCACTCTAATGATAAATGATGTTCTTCAATGTAATGAATGAGCTGATCGGCTTGGGCAAAATGTAAACCACCTGAGGCATAGTCAAAATCGGCGACAGGGTCAATGATTGCACATGCTGATGAATCAGGGTCTCTTACGATATAAGACAGGGTTTGTGTATGCTGGTCATAAAAAGGGATAACTTCAGGTTGAACAGCTAAATTGGGGGTGATGGGTAAAACGCAGTCCATGCTTAATTCTCCATTACTTATATACCCTTCGCCAGGGGTATTTAACATTACGTTATCTTAAAATTCTAACAGAGCCAACACCTGTTGTGCATTCGCATTGGCTTGAACCAATACTGAAATACCTGCTTGTTGTAGTACTTGGCTTCGGGAAAACGCAGCAGTTTCCGCTGCAAAATCGGCATCAACGATACGAGAATTAGCCGCAGATAAGTTTTCACTAAACACACTTAAATTATTTACACTGGACTGAAAACGATTTTGTAGTGCACCTAATGAAGCTTGCAGGCTACTCACCTGATCCAGTGCATTATCAATAGAAGTTAAAGCATCAGTAGCATTATCGGCGGTGGTGATATCAATATTTTCCAATAACTCGCCATCTTCGACATTGCCAAACTCACCCACACGAAAGCCTGACCGGTCAATCGCGGTAAAAGGGTTTTGAGTTGATATATCTATTTGTCCTGCGCCCGTTAGTAAAATAGAAGAGCCTGTATCGGCACCAATGGAGGCAACATTAAAACCAGCCTCAGTCACATTAGCACTGTCATTGGCCAGGTTAATATTCCGGCCATCTTCAGCAATTAAACGAAATGAAGTACCAAAAGCTTCAGCCGTAACCCCTGTTATTCCTTGTTTGTCATTAACGGCAGTAATGACGTTGTTAATGATAGTACTTTCAGAATCGCCCGCATCAAAGCTGATGTTGATGGTTTCGCCATTAATATCGATACTTTCATTTCGTGTATTGCCCGTTGTGATACCTGTACCGTAGACGGCCGTTGATAAAACTGTGGCGGTAACACCTGTTTGATCTGAGACTTTATTAATTGCGGCTGCTTTAGCGATAGCACTACCTTCTTTATTATTAAACGAGGCCGTATCATCACTACTGAGTGAGGGGCCAACGGCTACACCATTAATGACTAAATCTCCAGATTCTAACGCTTGCGTAACACCGACTCGACGTCCAACAACGCCACTGTTGCCACCACTATATGTACCTTTAAGTAAGCCAGTAAAACGGTCAATGTCAGATCGGCCAAAATCAATATCAATATCGGCACCGCTTCGTGAGACAAGGGTATAGCTTCCGACAAAGGTTTGAGCTGCACCGCTTATACCTACAGCAACAGCAGCAGATAAACCTGAGGCATTGTCATCATAGACAATGTTTCGTCCATCATCGGCAATAAGGGTTATTCCCGTATTAATACTGCCAGTGTTTTCTGCCCGCACACCCGTTTGTCCTTGAAAAGTATTAATCGCAGTTACCACTGATTCACGATTAGCATCTGCGCTGAGCGCATCATTGGTGGCAACTGCGATAGTGGTGCCATTGATAATAATATTACCGCTAACCGTTGCATTAGTTGCTGCAGCAAAATCAGCATAGCCGACAACATTGGTATTCGCTCGGGCAGTGACACCTGTTTGGTCACTTACACTGTTGATTGCGGCAGCAATGGCAATTCCACTTTTTTCATTATCAGCACTGGATAAACTGTCATTGGTTGAAGAGGGGGCGGGAACGGCAATGCCATTAATAACAATATCTCCCGCCTGCAAGGAGGTGAGTAAGGCTGGCCTAGTGGACGAAATACCATCTGTGAGTGCACTACCCAGTCGGTCCGTGGTAATGGCACTGATAGATACGGGAATGGTTTCACCAATATTTGTGCCCACCTGAAAGTTTGTTTTGGATAGTGAGCCATTTAACAGAGGTTTTCCATTAAAGGTCGTGTTATTCGCAACGTCTTGAATTTCATCAATGAGCTGTTGTACCTCTTCATCCAGTGAATCTCTATCCAGTTCGGTATTGCTGCCATTTGATGACTGTAATGCAAGTTCTCGAATTCGTTGTAAGTTGGTTGTGATTGAGGAAAGTGCACCTTCAGCGGTTTGCGAGAGTGAAATACCATCATTGGCATTTCGTATTGCAGTAGCGGTTGAGCTTATTTGTGTACCAAACCGAATGGAAATTGCCAGTCCTGCAGCATCGTCGCTGGCATGGTTAATACGTAACCCAGAGGAAAGCCGCTCAAGCGCTGTTGCTTGCGCTTGTTGGGTTTGGTTCAAGTTACGCTGAGCAATCAGTGATAACAGGTTAGTGTTAATAGTCTGGGGCATGGTAAACCCTCCCCATTATGCAATCGATGTGCTGTCGCTTGGGTCAGGATTGGCTGTTAGCGAACAGTATAAGTAACTGATTGAAAGCTCATTTCATCATTTACTCTCAGTATTGGTGGGATTTGAGGAGATGTTAAAGATGTTTCAGAATCATTACGATGATTTGTAATGAATAATAGTTATGATGGTTTTATGAATAAAAAAAGGCGACATAAGCCGCCTAAGTTTAGTACTGCAATGGAACAATGGTTTCTCCAGTATTAGGTCTTCTAATCGTTAACCATTTTGCTCTTGTGGCAGTAAAGCAGGTTTTTTGTATTTCCAGAAAAAGCCAGCAGTAAACACGACGGTGGTAATTGCGCCAATAATAGTGGCAATATTCATGGGCAGGTTAAAACCAATCTCGGCATTAGCCAGGTAAGTGATAGTTACTGCGGTCATAAATATTGCGGGTATGGTGCAGATCCAGTGCAGTTTACCTTCTTTAATTAAGTATGCAGCAGCAGCCCATAGCATAATCATCGCTGTTGTTTGGTTGGCCCAGCCAAAGTAACGCCAGATAACACCAAACTCGGCTTTTGTAATCAGATAGCCAATGACAAACATGGGCACCGCGATTAACAAACGTTTTACCAGCGCTTTTTGTGGCATTTTAAAGAAGTCAGCAACAATCAAGCGTGCACTACGGAATGCAGTATCACCAGAGGTGATTGGTAAAACAATGACACCTAATATTGCTAACACACCGCCTACAGCACCAAGCAGAGAAGTTGAAACTTCATGAACAACCGCAGCAGGGCCACCAGACGCTAGGGTTGCATTGAGTGCTTCTGGGCTTTCATAGAAAGACAAGCCTAAGGTACACCAGATCAGGGCAATAACACCTTCACCAATCATGGCGCCGTAGAAGATAAAACGGCCCGATTTTTCATTTTGCATGCAGCGTGCCATTAGCGGAGACTGAGTGGCATGGAAGCCAGATACAGCACCACAAGCAATAGTAATAAACAGTAATGGCCAAAGAGGAAGTTCTTTCGGATGCAGATTGCTGAAGTCTAATCCTGCGGCATAAAACCCTTTATCACTGAGTCCTAAACCGACAAGCAAGCCAATGGACATGAATAATAACAGGGCACCAAAGAAGGGGTAAAAACGGCCAATAATTTTGTCGACAGGAACAATCGTCGCGATAATGTAATAGCCGAAAATGATGGCTACCCACCAGGCAACATTCATTTCAGACAAATTGCCAAGCAGTTTTGCTGGGCCAAGTACAAATACTACGCCTACTAATAACAGCAATAAAACGGCGAAGATATTCATAAAATGCTTAGCAGCAACGCCTAAGTGCTGGCCTACGACACTAGGGACGCTGGCACCTTTAGCTCTTACAGAAAGCATGCCAGAAAAATAATCGTGAACGGCACCGGCAAAGATGCAGCCAAATACGATCCAGAGCATGGCGACGGGGCCATAAAGTGCTCCTAAAATAGGGCCAAAGATGGGTCCTAATCCGGCTATATTAAGTAATTGAATAAGATAGACTTTTTTATCGGACATGGGGACATAATCAACCCCATCGTTCATAGTCAGTGCGGGTGTTTTCTGTTCGGGGCGGGGACTGAAAATTTTCTCAACCAGTCCTCCGTAGACGAAGTAGCCGGCAATCAGTGCGCCGACGCAAAGTAAAAACCACATCATGTTGATGGCCCTCCCAATTATAGTACTGTCTTTATCCTGCCATGCCAGTGTATTCCAACTGATATATAGAGAAGGACTTACAAATAGGTGAGTGGCTGAATAACGATGGGAGTGGCTGGAAAACATGTGGGAGTGGTTGCAGTGGTGTGACGCTCACATGAAAGTATTAAAGCTCAAGGTTAGCCTATCGACTTCAATAATGGACAGCCCTTGGGGCACAGTACAGAGCAGTAGCCTATTAACTGTACTTTTTATAAAAGCTATTATTTTAAAGCCCTATGCCCACAAAGGTTGGATAACACCCTTCGAACACGCCGTGAATCCTTCCTTGGAGGCTTGATTGCCGCATCCTTGCGGCAAACAGTTCGATGTGCGTTATCCAGCCTTTGTTTGAAACTGGTGAACACCGAAATATTAATCAGTGACTGGGGTGGCAGCTAAAAGCGCCTGCATTAACTGCATTCCCAACATCCATATTGCTTTAGAGCGCAGACAACAAGCTCAAAAATTGATTCGCAATATATATGGGGAATGTTTAAGTGTTGGGTATGGTGATTTCGCAAACAGGTTGGTTGCAGTATTAAGAATAGTAAGTGTTTTATTTGTTTAAGTTATTCTAAAATGAATTTCAGATTAAATATCTGAAATGAAAATTGCTAAACTAAGGTGAGCGAAAAAATATGACACTACCTTTAAGTAAAAATTATCAAAGAACTGTGAGAAATATACACTAAGTACTTTATTTTAAAATATAGTTAAAAAAATCGATTTTGCTTTCTGTTGTTGAAGAGTGATTGTCTAAAATAATATTTAACTGGTTAAGTTTTTCAAAAAATGAGCTATTTTTAGTCGGTTTTAATTTTAATGGCCATGATTGATTATGGTGTTGTGCTTTGTGAATATTTTGTCTGTTTGGTAAATGGTTGGAGTATGTGGTTTGTTGCGTGCTTTAAATTATCTGATGTGGGGGGAGATGAACTAAATGAAAATGCAACCACTTAAGATGTTTATTAGTTATTGTCATAAAGATGAAGAGTTTTTAAATGAATTGAGAGAGCATCTACATCCTTTGACTAAAAAAGAACTTATTGAAATTTGGCATGACAAAGATTTAGTTGCAGGTGATCACCTTGATAGTAAAATTCTTACCCAGCTTGAAAGTGCTGACTTAGTTGTATGTTTAATTAGCGCACAATACATATCATCTTATTCTTGTTTTGAAAAGGAGCTTGTTGAATCATTTTCAAGAATGTCAGAAACAAATGCTCGAATTATACCTGTTATTATTAAACCATGCAGTTGGAAAGAAACATTTATTGTGAATTATTTGTGCCTCCCTAAAGATGGAAAAGCAATTGCCTCTTGGGGGGATAAAGATGAAGGTTACGTAAACGTGGTTGAAGAGATAAAAAAAGTTGCAGAGGATGTAAAAAAAAACTTAGTTTAAGTGATGTAATATCGTTTAAAAAAAAGTTTTTTGTCTATTTAGAGTCAACGGATATAGAGTTTCAGCATCGCAATAAAGATTCTGTTTTTTTGAAGGATGTATTTGTTTATCCGCATATAATTGAAGCAGAGCCAGCAGCTGGTAATAAAGTAAAAACATTGCAAAAAAATATAAGTGCTGAAATTTTGCTTGAGCTGAACCACCGATTGACTTTGATTTTTGGTGAAGAGCTTTCAGGGAAAACATCGCTTTTGAAAATGTTGATGGTAAGGTTTGAAAAGAAAAATTATATCCCTCTATTGTTGAATGGTGAAAGTATATCTACAGTTAAAAGTAAACAAAAGTTAAAGGATGCTTTAGGTCAACAATACGAGCTGTCTACACAAACTAAGTATGAAACAATGACTGGGAAAAGAATTTGTCTCTTGGACGACTTTCATTTATGTAAATTAAATTATGAATATAAAAATAGGTTTGTAAAAGAATTGTTGAATCAATTCGATTTTGTGATTTTGTTTTCAGATTCTTTATTGAAATTTGATGATAAAATACATGCAATGTTTGTAGGTTTTAAGAAATATGAGATCTTGGATCTTGGCTATGTTAAAAGAGATGAACTTATTCGTAACTGGTGTAAATTAGGGGTGGAGGAAATAATTAGTGAGAAGAATTTAGTTGATGAGGTGTCCACATTAACAAATCATGTAAATTCAATTGTAAGAAAAAATATTGTACCTTCAAAGCCAATATTTATTTTGTCAATTCTTCAGTCTTTAGAAATATCTCAGGCTAATAATCATGCAATTTCATCGTATGGTTATTGCTATAATTTTTTAATTTCAAATATATTTGAAAGAATGAAGCTAAAGCGAGGATTGATAGACTCGCTTATAAATTTTATAACTCATTTGTCGTTTCATATTTATAAAAGTGGTAATAGGTCTATATCTGTTGAGGATTACTATGTTTTTAAAGATGGATACGAAGAGAAATATCTTATTCCAAAAAATGAGTTGGATATATTGCTTAGGTCAAAAATATTAATGGATAATGGGGAGAATGTGTATTTTTCTCATAAATATGTGTTTTATTTTTATGTTGCGAAATATATTGTTTCGGAAGATATGTCTGATAAGGGGTTGTCTGATATTTTGCAAGAGTTGTGCGAGAATTTACATACAGATAAGGCTTCGAATATACTGATTTTTTTGGTGCACCATACTAAAAAGCAAAGTGTTATTGATGAAATATTACTTTATGTGGAATGTATTTTTGACTCTGTTTGCGAGGCTAAGCTCTGTGCTAACGAAACAGAGTTTATGAAAGATATTTTAAATCATATTCCTGATCTGGTAATAGAGCAAATAGATATTGATAAAGAGAGAGGAGTGCGTTTAGAAGTTAAAGATGCAATTAATAATATAGTTGATGATCAAGTTGAAGAAGAGTATGAACGTATAGGTTATTCAGATATTGATGAAAACAAATTTTTGTCAGAAATTAATAAGGCAATGAAAGCTGTTGAGTTAATTGGTCAGATTTTAAAGTCAAGGCATGGGTCACTAAAAATTAATCAGCTTAAGGATCTGGCTGAATCAGCTTATAGTGTTGGATTGCGATTTCTATCGTTTTATTTAAAGGCGGTGGATGTGTTCGAAAATGAAATAAAATCATTTATTAAGGGCATTATTTTAAATGATGCTGATGTAGATAAAGATAAAATTTCGCAAAAGGCAAAAGAATTCTACCTTTACCTTTGTTATGGATTGACAAAATCATTACTTACTAAAATATCATTTTCAACAGGTCATTCGGAGATTGTAAGTATATTAGATGAAATATCTGATGAATCATCTGATTCTGCAGCTATTAGGTTAATCAATTTAATGACTAAGTTAGAGTTTACCCATCAGCTTCCAAAAAAGTATATTAAATCCCTTAAGATGGAGTTTTCAAAAAACTGTATTGCCACAAGAATATTAAACGAAATGGTTGTTCAGTATTTATACCTGTATTATGTTGATTATAAGGATATCGACTGGATAAATAAAGTTCTTGGAATACCTATCAAACCTCAAATAATGATACAGTTTGATAGGCAAACGAAGTTGTTACAAAAAAATCCCTGAAAAATATAGCGCTAGTATTTTTAATGGCAGAATAAGAAGATGGTTGATATTTTATGAGTTCAAAAAGTTAGCTGTGAAGAGGTTTTTAGAATGCGCAGCAACGAAGGTAATTGGATAATTAATCGGATTTCTTTATTATTGCTGTATTTATTGGTATGTTAGTATAGTAGTTTTATTAGGCTGATTTAGTTGCTGATTTATTTAAGGTGTTTGTCATTGATATGTGAGCTAGATTGATCTAAATCCAGCTCATGAGAGAAGTGATTACTATTAACATCAGACTTTCCCTCGTTCCACGTTTGAGTTGACTAAATGGTAATAAAAACGCCAGTGGAAAAATGCAAGATAAAAATATTACTCTAATAAGAAAACTAACCATGTTTGTTGTACCATTATTGCAATTTTGAGTGAAGAAAAATTATGAGTATTCTTTTTTAATTCTTAACTAAGACATACGATTTAACTTGTTATAAGTCATATATCAATGTAAATTTTTGGTCTTCTAGCCCAAAAATGTGGAAATGTTTATTAATGAAGTTTAAAAAAGTCAGTATAATTATATGGTTGCGAGCTATACTGCTGGCATTCGTTGCCTTGTATTTCTTTTTAATTCCGGCTGGAATATTAGTGTACGATCTTGGTGATCCAGGTTTGCAAGCAGACCAAGTTCCGAGATTTACATATCGTTGGCACACCGCAATAACCAAAGATTTTACGCCGTGGGCAAATGATCGTATCGATTCTCAAAAAGCATCAAAACTAACGACGGATAATGTATCAGGTACTGAGTGGCCCATGTTTAGTGCCGTGTTGTATTTATGGTCAACTGAGGCTCTGCAAGAAAACTGGAAAGCTAATTCTCAATTTTCGAAAAAAGCACCAAATGATTATGCTAAGGAAGCCATTGACGCTGCAGCGAAATTAATAATTGACCCAAATAATGCTTCATGGGTAAAAGCGCATTGGGGTAGTGGTTATCTGCATAAGGAAAATCTGTTTTATAGAATGTTGCTTATTGCAGGGCTGACAAGTTATCAAAAATTGTCGGGTAATAATCAATATGAGGAAGTATTGATAGGTCAAGTAACATCTTTGTCAAAAGAGTTAGACGAATCCCCCTATGGTTTATTGGATGATTATCCAGGGGAGTGTTATCCCGTTGATATTTTGCCTGCTATCGCAGTGTTAAATCGAGCAGGGGTACTGCTTGGTATGGATAAATCTGATTTCGTTGATCGTTCTCTCCGTGCATTTGAAGATGAGCTTTTGGATAAAGGGACTGGTTTGCCTGCCTATATTGCTAACTCAAAAACTGGACATGGTTATGGCCCTGCGAGAGGTGTAGGAATATCGTACATGCTTATATGGGCGCCAGAGCTGTGGCCCGATGTGGCTCGTACATGGTATGGCAAATATGAGGAGCACTTTTGGAATGAAGGCAGTATTGTTTCAGGTTTTTTTGAATTTTCACGAAATAGTGGTATTGATTCGTTCTTCTTTGATGTAGATGCTGGACCAGTGATTAGCCAGTATGGTGTGGCTGCTAGTGCATTTGGTATTGGGGCTGCAAAGGTAAACAACCAACAGCAACAATTTTACTCATTGGCAACTGAGGCATTAGTTGCATCTTGGCCACTCCCTGATGGTACTTTGTTACTGCCGAGATTACTTTCAAATTTGGCTGATGCACCATATATAGGTGAATCTGCCTTGCTTTTTACGATGACGAGGCAATCGTTATATCCCTTGGATTCAAATAATCAAGTTGAGCATAAATTACCCTATATTGTTTATTTGGCTTTAGTGTTTTATTGCGGCTTAGGTTTAATCATTCTTAGGTCATCAATCAGGTTGGTGCGGTCTTTGAGTCAATAAATGTACAGGTGATCTTCCCTCCATAACGAACATCTCAAACTATTGTTGCGTCCTATTTTAATTCTATCAATAAGTCAATGACGGCCTTACTTCTGCGCTTGCTTTGTTAATGCTTACTTACTTGTTACTTCAGTAAGTATATCTGATGGGTGAGCTTTGTTTCTTTTAAAGTGCTATCTAGAAGACAGGTGTTTCATATCATTAACAATACTGTTAATATATACAGTACTTATTGCAATGTTTGAAGTGATGGTCGTACTATGGGTGTATATTTTGGGGTAAAGCCTACAAAGTTTGTCATCAAAAAAGAAAATCTTGATCTTGCATTTCAACGTTATAAAGCATTTGAGTCTAAAAAAGAAAATGCAAATTATATTAATTCAGAAAATCGAGATGATTTACAAGCGGCAAAGTCATTAATTGAAATATTTGATATTTGGGGTTACTGGTGCAATATTGAAAATGGAGATATTACCGGGATAAAGTCTAATGGGAATGGTAAACCATTTGATGATAAGGATTTTTCAATAAATCTTACTTCGTTTGCTCAGTACATAGAGAATGGAAGTATTATAGAGTTAAGAAGTGGTCAGCAAGCGTTTTTTGATAGAATATTAGACTCAGGAAAATGGATAACGGTTGTACCTGAATATGTAGGCCGACATATTGCTTATGATAGCAAGGTTGAATATGGCGTTTTTTATGAACTCATAACTAATGAAGATAATAGGTACTTAATTCCTCTACCTGACTTTAGTGATGAATGTTGTCAATGGAATGGGGTTTATGACTGGTGGGAAGATAAGATTGATGAAGCCATTGCTAAAGGACTTTTTTGATATGAATAGCTGAAGGGTATATATGGGAACTGATGAAAGTACAAGTGATTAAAACACATATATCTAACTATCCCAATCCGATTAAATTCAAGTGTGGTGAAAGTCTCTTATTGGGAGAAATTGATACTGAATATCCTAATTGGATTAAAGTGACGACAACAGAAGGTAATACTGGCTGGGCTCCCTTACAGTATATTTCAGTCAGCTCACAGCCAGGATCAGGTGTTTCTACAGCGGATTATGATGCGAATGAATTAAATACTCATTTAGGTGAAAAACTGGACGTAATTTATGAGCTGAATAAATGGTTTAGGGTGAAGAACTCACAGAACGTTGTAGGTTGGGTGCCAGCTCATACGGTAGAAGCAGTATAATAGTGTATCGAAAGGCGTTATCCAGCCCTTGGGCAAAGCTATATGCAATTGCGCTAATGGATTATCGATATACCTTAAAGTAAAAAAATGAAATTCTTTTATCCTGAACAATATCAAACGAAGTGTATACAACGCTTCCTTCATTTTCGAGAGAAGATACTAAATCTGCTTCCATTTTCGGTAGTGACCCAAACCTGTGTTTGGCTAAATACTATACAGAGAGGCTGAGCAAAATAATAACTACAAGTGTTGTACAATAGCTGACACTTATAATAATAGTTTTCGATGGGTAAGTTTTGGCTACAGTTAAAGTATTGTGTACTCAGTGCAATAGTGATCAAGTGAAAAAAAATAGGTTATACGTCAGAAAGAAAGCAACGCTATCTGTGTAAAAGCCTATCCTGTAAAAAGTCATTTATATTGGACTATAGCAATAAAGCTTACCAGCCAGGGGTAAAAGAAAAGGTCATTGATATGACGGTAAATGGAAGTGGAATAAGGGATATAGCCAGAGTTTTGGTTATTAGCCGAAATACGGTCATTGAAACAATAAAAAAAAGAGTCTGAGCTACACTCTGTCAATAATGAGCGGTTAGACCAATTAGAAAATTCCAGTAATATCAAGGTTAAACTGGAAAAAGTATTGGTGGCTGAAGTTGATGAGATGTGGAGTTTTGTCAAGAAGAAAGCTAATCAACGCTGGCTATGGCATGCTATCGATGCTGTATCTGGCGATGTACTGGCGTATGTACTTGACTCTCGCAAGGATGGAGCCTTTATAAAGCTAAAATCATTACTGAAGCCTTTTGGTATTAAGTTATTTTGTACGGATGACTGGGGTACTTACAGCCGACATATTCCACCAGAACATCACGTAGTAGGGAAAAGAAATACTCAAAAAATCGAAAGAAAACACTTAACCTTAAGAACACGGATTAAACGTCTAGGCAGAAAAACAATTTGTTTTTCAAAGTCAGATAAAATGCATGACATTGTTATAGGACTTTTCATTAATCGCTATGAGTTTGGGCGAAATATTTGATGAAACACAGGTTTGAGCCACAACCAAATCTTGTAACTGCTCCTGCCATGGCTCCTGTGGATTTTGCATACCATATTTTCAAGTGTCTAGAAATTTATTCTCCACCTGTGTTAGAAGCCTGGTATTGTTTATTCAAGACTGGTCGAGCAGAGTATTATGAAGATCTTATGAAGGCAATTAATGCTTGATAACCATATTCAGGAAAATATTTATTTGTAATTATTCCCCAAAGGTAAACATTTTTAAAGGAAGTTATTTTGAAATTGAATTTTCGTAAAACCCAAGATAAAGAAGATCATTCGTGGATTATTTGATATCGAACAGGGTGGATTTGTAGACAAGCTGTTGAACTGGATTGACACCATTGTTGAGAATATTCCGAAACTGTTGGGACTTGTTAAGGGCTGATTTTTGACACTCGATAAATTACTGCAACCCAAAGCGATCTTTAAGCATTTTTAAGTACCGACGACTTACTGGTACTTTATGACCATTTTGGGTGATGATTTCTGCTAAACCATTTTCTAATAATTGAATTTCCCGTATAGCATTTATATTGATGAGATATTGGCGGTGGCAGTGCAATAAAGGCGTTTTGCTCTCCAGTGTTTTTAAGGTGAGTTGGGTATGGCTTGTGCCTTCTTTGCTCATAACGTGAACGCCCGACAGGTCAGAGAAGGCAAATTCGACATCGTCAATTTTAATTAACCGTATTCTATTCTGCAGATAACAGGGAATAAGTTGTAGTTCAGCACTGGCAATAGGGTTGAGGGAAGGTGGTTGTTGATAGTTTTTTTTGAGTCTTGCTAAAGTTTTTTGCAAGCGAGGTGGCTCAACGGGTTTTAACAGGTAATCAAAGGCGTTATCTTCAAAGGCACGGATAGCATATTCATCATAGGCAGTCACAAATACAACATAGGGTGCGTCATCCATATTCAGCATACTGACTAACTCCAGACCGCTGATGCGGGGCATCTGAATGTCCAAAAAGACCACATCTGGGTGCAGGGTGTTAATCATTTGTAGGGCTTCAATGGCATTGCCAGCTTGACCTATGATAGAAATATCTGGGTCAATACTGAGCAGGTCAGCCAAAGCTTCCCGAGCCAGTGGCTCATCATCAACCAGTAAAGCGCTAATCATCACCAGGCTCCTCAATGGGTAATGTTATTGTTATACGTGTCCATTGGTTTGGTTGGCATTGTACCTCAAGCCCATAGCGATTGCCGTAACGCGCTTTGATACGTTTATCAACAATGCCCATTCCGAGTCCATCACTCCTTGGTTTGTCTTCATAAAGTCCTGCATTATCTTCAACCGTGAGTACTAATAACGAATTCTGTTGAGAGGCACTAATGATTATTTCGCCTTCATCAAGTGATTGAGCGATACCATGCTTGATGGCATTTTCGACGATGGGTTGCAGGGTAAACGTGGGTACTTGAATTGTTTTTAGCTGTTCAGGGATATTTATTGTCACGGTTAAACGGTCAGCAAAGCGGGCATGTTCAATTTTTAGATAAGAGTTAACATGGTCTATTTCGTCTTCCAGAGTAGCGGATTCACAGTCTCGTTTTAGGTTTTTTCTAAAAAAGCGTGAGAGGTGAAGCAGTAATTCTCTGGCTTCTTCTGGCTGCTTACGAATAATTGCGCTGATGGTATTGAGTGCATTAAATAAAAAATGTGGGTTAATTTGTGCATGGATTAGTTTAAGTTCAGCTTGAATGAGTAAGCGTTTTTGCTGCTCATGTAAGCCACTTAAAATCTGGTTAGACATCAGGCGGGCAATACCTTCACCCAGGGTTCTATTTATATTGACGAATAATTTATGTTTGGGCTCGTAAAGTTTAATAGTGCCAATGACTTGCTCATTATCACCTTGCAATGGTATGACAACGACAGAGCCTAACCCACACTGAGATTGGATGGAGCAGCGATAAGGTACCTCTACACCATCGGCAAAAATGACTTGATTATGTTGAATGGCTTTAAAGGTCATTGCTGATGAGATAGGTGTGCCAGGTAGATGGTGATCATCACCATGTCCAATAAAAGCTAATATCTTTTCGCAATCGGTAATCGCAACAGCACCTACTCCAGTTTCTTCATAAATAATTTGAGCGATGCGGGCACTGTTTTCTTCGTTAAAACCTGTGGCTAGTATACCAACTGTTCGCTCAGCTATGGTCAGTGCCTTAGCAGAAAAGGCCTGGCTAAATTTTTCATACATGGTTTTTTGATCACGAATAATATTCATGAACAAAGCTGCTCCAGCTGAGTTGGCTAATATCATAGGTGGGGCGATTAATTTAACGAGGGTCCAGGCTTCGCTGAAGGGTTTGGCAACAATCAGGATAATCAACATCTGTGCTATTTCAGCCACGAGTGTAGTAAGAAAAGCAATGTGTGGTGTAAATAGCGTATCGATCTTTCGGTGTTTATTGAGTAAATAAAAATGCACAAGGCCAGCAAGCAGGCCTTCAAATGTTGTTGAAATGGCACAAGCAATATCGGTAAAGCCACCTAGAGAGTATCGGTGTAAGCCACCCGTGAGCCCTACCAGAAAGCCAACCCAAGGTCCGCCTAACAGGCCACCTAGCACTGCACCTACCGCACGGGTGTTGGCAATGGCGTCATGGATCTCTAAGCCAAAATAGGTGCCCATAATGCAAAAGCCGGAGAAAACCAGATATATCACAACCTTGTGAGGAAATTGAATGGAAATATTGACTAATGGTTTAAAAATGGGTGTTTTGCTAAATAAATAAGCAATCACAAAAAAAACACTCATTTGTTGCAGTAAAGACAAAATTAACTGCATAGTTATCACACTACTTAATTGTTTAAATGCTGTTGATCGGTTATTGCAGAGACTATTGAGCATTCGTTATTTTAGGTTAGTCATACGACTTCCTAAAATGAGCTGTAAGCCTCAGAAGGAATTATAATGAGTTTTAATAAATGTTCATTGTCTGTTTGGTACTGGCTAGCGTTCATTAATGTTTTAATGGCCTTTGCTCGTCCATTACCTGCAGAGACACTTATTATGGCAGTTGGCTTAGCAATCCCCCCTTATATTATCAAAGACGGGGATAAAGGCATGGAATTAGATATTGTTAGAGAAGTATTAGAGAAAGAAGGGTATACCATCCATCTGGTTTACTTACCCTTGGTGAGAGTGGTAAGGCATATAGCGGATGGGACTGTTGATGCTGCGATGACACTTAATCAGAAGGCAGGTTTAAATAATGTATTTCTGTCTGATAGTCATATCACTTATCAGAATGCTGCTATCAGCTTAGCTAAGCATCATTATCGTATTGAATCGGTTGAAGACTTGGCAGATAAATCAGTTGTTGCCTTTCAAAATGCCACACTCTATTTAGGTGATGCTTTTGCCAAAATGGCTATGAACAATAAACAGTATTCTGAAAAGGCAAGGCAAGTAACCCAGGTAACAATGTTATTTGGTCAGCGGGTTGATGCGATTGTGATGGATATTAATATTTTCAAGTATTACCGGGCAGTGGAAAAAAAATACGTTGATACTTCTCTTCCCGTTACTCTTCATAAAATCTTTCCTCCTAGTCACTATAGCGTCGCGTTTAAAAGTAAAGCAGCACGAGATAAGTTTAATAGAGGCTTGAAAGCGTTAAAAAGGAGTGGGCGTTACGATGAAATAATTCATCAATACATACCCTTCGCTGTGGATAGTAGCAACATCCAGTAATGAATGGTGAAAGCTATATAAAGCTGTAGCTTGCTGTGGGTATAATAGTGGTTAACTGTTGCTGAGTATGATTAAGATATCAACCTGATATGCCTAGAGATGTTTGTTCACGTTGTCACCGACCCGTTCAAGTGTGTTTGTGCAAATATATAGCCTGTTCCCGGGCGCCTATGAATCTTGTTGTCCTTCAGCACCCTTCAGAACAAAAGAAAGCTATCGGTACTGCAAAAATCCTGGATTTATGTATTAACAACTGTACACGAATGATAGGGGAGTGTTTTAGCAACCATAAGCCTTTTGAGCAAATGCTCAAACAACCTTGTGTGATCTTATTTCCAAATGATAGAGCAATAACCGTGCATGAATTTCAGCATGATTATTTGCAAGGTACTGATATTCAGTCATGGAACTTAATTGTCATTGATGGGACATGGAAAAAGGCCAAAAAAATTTGGTACTTAAACCCTCAATTACATACGTTGCCATCCATTGTTTTGAGTCAGTGTGAACCTTCAGCCTACCGTATTAGAAAAATACCCAATAGCACCTACCTTTCTACTGTTGAGGCTGCTGTGATGGCATTACGTGAGTTGGTAAATGATCAAACCATTCTGGAAAGCCCTCTGGCAGCATTTAAGGCAATGATTGACCAGCAAATTCAAATAATGGGGAATGAAATTTACCAAAATAACTATCAAAAGTAGTATTTGGGTATGGCCATACACACCAAAGAAAAGTATTGAGTTGATATTAAAGTGCTTATATTCCCTTAATGATGAATTGCTTAATGAAGCTGAAATAGACCTGTATAATCTATTTCAGCTTCAGAGTAGTACGATTACTCTTCATCAATAAATAAGTCATTCATTAATGTTTTTTCAGCGGTGCGGTCATATCGATAGTGTTCGAAATCACTAACACCTTGGCTTTTTAGAAAAGGCTCATCTATCAGTGTTTGTCCGTTAAGCGCTTCATGGGATAGGCTCAGTATTTTAAACGCAGCATCCGCCATGATATCAGGTGTACGACAGTACTGGAATGTTTCTTCACTACCTACTTCAAAAGCAACTGCCGCCGTTGCAATCACTGTTTTAGGCCATAAGGTGTTTACAGCAATATGGTATTTTTTAAATTCTTCTGCCATACCTAATGCTAAAATGGTCATACCATATTTAGAAAGCGTATAGGGTGCAAAGCTTTTTAACCACTTTGGCTGTAAGCTGATAGGCGGAGAAAGGCTTAAAATATGGGGGGTGGATGATTTTTTTAAGTAAGGCAGCATGGCTTGAGCACAAATAAATAGTGCACGGCTGTTCACTTGTTGCATAAGGTCGTAGCGTTTGATGGGGAGTGTTTCAACAGGAAGCAGTTTAATAGCGCCTGCATTGTTGATGAGTGCATCAATACCACCAAACAGTTCAACAGTGTGTTCCACCATCTGCTGGACTTGTTGTTCATTGCGGACATCCATTTGTACAGCAAGTGCCTTGCCTCCCGCAGCCTCTACTTCTGCTGCTACACTATGAATAGTGCCAGGTAATTTTTTATGTGGTTCGCTGGTTTTTCCTGTAACAACAATATTGGCACCTGCTGCTGCACATTTAAGAGCGATAGCGCGACCAATACCTCGACTTGCTCCTGTTATGACAATCGTTTTGTTTTCCATGCTTGTCATATTATTACCTTATAGTCCTTTATTATTGGTTTTGATAATGACTGAAAGTGTACCCTTCGCTGAGGGTATAAGTATTTCAGTGTCTTGCTTTAATAACTATTTTGCCAGGTGATTACTATGTCAGTGTCACTCAGAGTTATCATATTATTCTTCATATTGTTGTTTGTTAAGAATGGTCTCTACGCTGACGATAGATTACACATCATTACCCTTAATGACCAATTGGAATACCCTTGGTCAATGGCTTGGGTGAATAAAGGGAGCCATGTATTAATAACACTTAAGCGTGGACAAATAGTCATTCTGGATAAACAAGGGAAGAAAATATTCCAGTTTAATTTAGATTTACCCATTGCTTATGTGGGGCAAGGGGGGCTACTCGATATCGTTTTGCACCCTGATTATTCAGAAAATCATTGGGTTTATTTCTCCTATAGCCGCGAGTTATCGAGTGGTTATACAACGGCTGTAGCACGAGCCAAAATTACGGTTAATCCACCGAAATTAACACAGCTTGAAACAATTTTTAGTGCAAAAGCTGTGTCAGATAATACACATCACTTTGGCTCTCGGCTTGCTTTTGATGTGAAGCATCGATTGTATGTGACGGTGGGGGATCGTGGTGAACGGAGTAATGCTCAGCATCTAACAAATGATTTTGGCAAGGTCTTGCGGTTAACGGATAAAGGTCAACCGGCCATGGGCAATCCATTTAGTGCGTCATCAGATAAACGCCGTGAAATATTCAGTTATGGCCATCGAAATCCACAGGGACTCGTTTATGATCGTAAAACGAATACGATGTGGCTGCATGAACATGGCCCTTTAGGTGGTGATGAAGTCAATTTACTGAAGGCTGGAGAGAATTATGGTTGGCCGATGGTGACTTATGGTCGAGAGTATAGTGGCTTACTCATTTCTGAGTTTACGTCGCTACCGGGTATGACTTCTCCTGAATGGTATTGGGTTCCTTCCATTGCTCCATCAGGAATGAGTATTTATTACGGAACATTATTCAAAGATTGGCAAGGCCAATTATTGGTTGGGGCATTAAAAGCAAAACTACTGGTCCGTTTACCTGTTGCCAATCATCGTATTCAACAAGAGCAGCGGTTTGCAATGACTGCACGTATTCGTGATGTTGAAGTAGGGGTTGATGGCGCAATTTATGCGTTAACGGATGAGTCGAGTGGAAAACTGCTCAAAATAATGCCTCGATAATGAATATCGAAAAAGGAATAGTTATTTTGGGGAATATAAAAATATTCATAAAAGGATCATTTCCCCCAAAAAGCTAATAAAAGATAGCAATATAACGATAAGCCTTAATGCCTAATGGTTACTTTTAGCATTTGGCACATAATCCAGTCATTGCTAGATTTAAACTCTAAAGTCGTATGATAGGCAAATCCCTTCAAGTTGCAGGACTATTCAATGACTACGTTTACTTGCGAGACGTTTACCGATTTAGATCAAGATATCCTGACTGACTTTTATACCTGTTTTCAGGAAGCGCAAGAAGAAATTGAGTTGTGCTGTCATCGTTTAGAAAAGTCTCCCAGTCCAGAAGACGTCCATGACTTGTTCCGCTCTATGCACTCTTTGAAGGGGAATTGTCGGATGGTGTTTTTGGACCCTTTAGTGGATGTTAGCCATAAACTGGAGGAAATTGTTTCTGATATTCGGGATGGCAAATACCCTTATGAGCCAGTGTATGGGGAGTTCATGTTGGCGGTCATTAGCCGTATTGATGAACTTATTTCACAATTATTACAGACCGGTGAAGCTGACCAAGATTTACTGGATATCCTAGAAAACTATATTTTACAGGTTAGAGAAGCTGATGATAGCGGTCGAGTCGATATTGTTAATCAGCTATTAGATCAACTTGTAGGAGGAGAAGAGTCTGAGTTAGCACCTAAAAAACAGCGAGTGGTGGTTGAACCACCTGAAGAAGTTGAAGATGCTAAAACCTCTGATTTAGATTTTTTTCATTCATTAGCTGTGAAGCTGGATAGGTTATTTTTATTTAAACAGGGGACTGCTTTTAATGAACAACTTAAAATGGCGGCTGAAATTAATAAAGAGTTAGGTGATGTTGTATCGCATGAAGAGCTAAGTGCAGCTGTTTATTTACATGATATTGGTATGGCTTTTGTGCCTTGGCAGGTGCTGAACAAGCATACGACACTTACTCCAGAAGAGCAGCTTTTGTATCAGGATCATGTTCGCATAGGTGCTGGACTGGTACGAAGAATGGCGGGCTGGCAGGGGGCTGCTGATATGATTGAACACCATCATGAACATTTTGATGGTACGGGCTTTCCCGGTGGGTTAAAGGAGGATCAAATTAATATTGGGGGAATGATTCTAGCGGTTATTGATACTTATCAGAAAGTGTTACATCAACACAGTGATGTGAGCTTTCGTAAAACGTTGTTGCGAGCTGTGACTGAAATAAACAGTAACAGTAATTCAAAGTTTAACCCTACAGTAGTTGATGCTTTTAACCTGGTAGTGAGAAGACATTATGTAGCCCAGCGCTAAGTTTTTTGTTTATAAACCTTTCTGATTAAGCCATTTTCTCCTGAGTTGTTTTCCTGTCTTGAGAGCCTGTTAAGGCTACAGTTTTCTTTTTATCCGTTAGACACTTTTTTAATAGGCAACAAATGTGTTATGTAGCAAACATTTGTAGTGATAAGAATCATTATTGATCTAAACGTTAATAATAAACGTATTTAAAATGGAGTGGGTATGTACAAGCTTTGTGTCTATGTCCCTGAAGAAGCGCTTGAGCAAGTAAAATCTGCATTATTTGCAGTGGGAGCAGGTCGTATTGGTTGTTATGACAGTTGTTGTTGGCAGGTAAAAGGTATGGGTCAGTTTCGACCACTTGATGGTAGTGCCCCTTACCTTGGGCAGCAAGGTATGGTTGAGCAGGTTGAAGAATACCGTGTCGAACTAGTGTGTGATGATGAATATATTTATGCTGCCATTGAGGCTTTACGTGCTAGCCACCCTTATGAGGAGCCAGCATTTGATGTTTGGCAGCTGTGTGATATTGCATTCAAGCGTTAAGCAGTTACTTAACCTCTTTGTATGAGGCATGAGGGGCTATATCAATAGAACGAAAGGTAAAACTTTCCTGCTTTAAATCTCTGAAGTAGTACTCTAGTGTTTTAGTAATCGTTGGAAAGGCTAAATTATTCCAAGGAATGGTATCTTCAGTGAATAACTCTGTGGATAGGCTTTCTTCTCCAGGTGAAAATGTCGGTTGGGTTAATTGAGCAAGAAATATCAGATAAACCTGATTGATATGGGGTAAGTTAAATAGGGTATAAAGCTCACCAATTTCTACTTTTGCACAAGCTTCTTCCCAGGTTTCTCGCTCTGCGGCTTGCTGCGTAGTTTCATTCAGTTCCATAAATCCGGCTGGTAGTGTCCAGAAACCAGCGCGAGGATGAATTGCTCGTTGGCAAAGTAAGATCTGGTTTTGGTAAATGGGCAAACAACCTGCAACTATTTTAGGGTTCTGATAATGCACCATGCCACAGTGAGTACAAACATGGCGTGGTCGATTGTCGCCTTGAGGAATTGTTGTTGTTATTTCACCACCGCAGTGGCTGCAATAATTCATAGCCTCAGCTCCTAATGTGAGGCTATGAGTATAAACTGCTATTAATGTAAACTGAAAGGAATGGGATAGATATGAAACGCAAGCGTTATAGCTTAATTTGTTTTAGATTGCGTTTTTCATTCATACAGATTACATCAGCAGGTGCACAAGTTGGCTTAGCTGTTTTAAGACGTTCGTTGATTGTTTCAGGGTCGTTTAGTGATAACTGAAGCTCTTGTAAAGATTTGTACATGAGTTCTGAAATTGCAATACAAGCAGCCATAGGGTTATTCGATTTACGGATATGCATATCGATCTGGAACTGGACCCCTCTAAGTCTGCGTTGAGAATTTTCTGATGCAGACTGGATGGTGTTCTCAATCAGTTGGTTTCTTAGCTTTTCCAGATCTTCTGGTTTATTTCTTGCCAAGTTCATTAAGTGATCAAAATCTGGAAGTGTTAATTTCATGTGTTCACCTGAAACATCCAAAAATACTGTTATCTATCCCTAGGCTTTGCCCTAGTCCGTCAGATAATCCGTGCTGGTTAATATTTATACTACTGACGGCGGAACCAACATGATATTGCTTAGTTCTCACTCAATATGTGTGCCAGTTCTGACTAAAGAGCCTATAAAACGGTTAGGTATTATAAAAAAGTTGGTAAATCAGGTGGTTAGAAAATAATAAAAATAGGGTGGGTTTTATAAGAAATGTGATTTAGTTAACCAAAAAAGCAGCGCACTATAGAGTTGTTAATAAGTACGACAACTAAATAGCTAAACACGATAACCATACTAAGACTGATGAAGCTTAATATTAAGTACTAATAAAGATTAACGTATAAAATCAACGAAATTTAAGTTGAGTACAAAGAAAACAATGGGCCTTATGGCTCAAGAAAGAATGTAAACTGGATTAACAACTATGATGACAGATATGCTTGAGCAGCTTAAGTATCAACTAGCAGAGTTTAGCCCACCTTCTAGCCAGGTAAACTTACCTCAAGCAAGTGTCCTTATCGCTATTACTAAGAGCGCTGATTTGCCAGAGTTGATCTTAATTCAGCGTGCACATCACTTATCGTCACACAGTGGTGAAGTAGCCTTTCCTGGTGGGAAGCGTGAGCCACAGGATAAAAACCTTTGGCAAACAGCGCTTCGTGAAAGTCATGAAGAGGTTCGTATTATTCCAGAGTCAGTTGAGTATCTAGGGCAACTTCGATCTATTGTCTCTCGCTTTGGGATTTCAGTAACACCATTTGTTGGATTGATTCCCCCTAAAACGCATCTTATACCTTGTCCCGATGAGTTGGAGTGCTGTTTTCGGGTACCGCTAGCATTTTTTTTGAAGAAGCAAAACTTGGGCTGGGATCGTCTTAACTATGGGGGGCATGATTTTGTACTGCCCAGCTATCAATATCAGGATTTTAAAATATGGGGGTTAACAGCTATCGTGTTGGCTGATTTACTGAATACAGTGTTTGAGACCAACATTGATTTAAACCTACCACACTATAAACGTTTTAGTTTTAATCACTAGGGCCTATCCCTCAGAAGCCATTCATGCTATCTCGTTAAGAGATGAGCATGCATGGGGTGATTCTCAGTTAAATGGTAATAAAGCTTAATTAGTGATTTCGGGCATTAGTCAGTCGTGCCCTTTTTATAATATTGTCTTGAATTTCTAGAATTTCGATTCTATGCGAGCCAATTTTAAGGCATACACTGGTTTCAGGAATCACTTCTAGTAATTCAATGATAAGGCCATTAAGTGTTTTTGGTCCTTGGCTTGGGAGTTTCCAAGCCAGCGTTCGATTAATATCACGGATGGTTGTCAAGCCGCCAACAATATATGAGCCATCGTCTTGAGGAATAATGTCAAGGTTACTATCCGGTAGGCCAGTGGTAAACTCACCTACAATTTCTTCTAAAATGTCCTCTAACGTGGCTAATCCCTGTATATCACCATACTCATCAACGACCAGGCCTATCCGTTCTTTATCTTGCTGAAAATTAAACAGTTGAATATGCAGAGGTGTATTTTCTGGAATAAATAAGACTTCCTTCGACTCCTGAAGTAATGCATCTTTGCTTGGTTCAGCAAGACTCAAAAAGCGTAATGCATCACGCATGTGCAGCATACCAACTACATTGTTGATGTCACCTTTGTAGATAGGTACACGCGTATGTTGGCTGTTTCTAAGTTGTTGCAGGATGGTTAATAAGTCATTGTTTATATCAATACCAATAATGTCCTGACGAGGAATCATGATGTCATTAACAGTGACTTTTTCTAGATCCAAAATACCCAGTAACATACCTTTACGTCGCCGTGGTAGTCTGCCGGCTGACTCATGAACAATGGTTCGAAGCTCTTCTGTTGTTAAGTGATCTTCAGGGATATCTGAAGTATCAACACCAAACAGACGCAGTAGACCGTTACTTATACCATTGATTAACCACACTGCAGGGTAAAGTAGCCATAACAGTGGCTTAAGAATCCAGGATGCAGGAAACGCGATTCGCTCAGGACTGAGAGCCGCAAGGGTTTTGGGGGTGACTTCTGCAAAGATTAGAATGACCAGTGTCAAAATGGCTGTGGCAATGGCTATGCCTGCCTCACCCCAGAGTTGAATGGCGATTACTGTTGCAATTGCAGAGGCAAGAATATTGACGAAGTTATTGCCGATTAGAATAACACCAATTAAACGGTCTGGTCGCTCAAGTAGCTCTTGGGCGCGTATGGCTGAGCGGTTTTTTTGCTTTACCAAGTGTCTGAGTCGATAGCGATTAAGTGCCATCATACCCGTTTCAGAACTGGAGAAAAAAGCAGAAAGAAGGATAAGAATAACCAAACAACTCAGTAAAAAACTAAGGGGTACGTCGTCCAAGAAACAATAACCTCATGTAATACAGAACGTGCTTCACCTGTCGTCCGATTAGCCGACGACTGTGGTGAAGTTTATCCAGCTTGTTTGATTAGGTCCAGTAGGAGTTTGCTACCAAAATAAGCGAGTACAAGTAAGGTGAAACCACAAATAGTCCAGCGTATGGCCGTGATACCTCGCCAGCCAAGTGCATGCCTTCCCCACAGTAAAATAGCAAATACTAACCAAGCAATAATAGAGAGGCTTGCTTTATGTGACTGAACAAAGCTGTTGTCTAATGCTATAAATCCACTTAAGAGTGAACAGCTTAACAGGAGCAATCCTGCCCATAGAAATTCAAATAACAGGCTTTCCATTGTTTGTAATGGGGGAAATAGCCTGATCATTCCAGTAGGGTGGCGATGTTTTAGCCGATAATCCTGATAAGCTAAAAGTAAAGCCTGACAAAAAGCAATGGTTAGAATGCTATACGCTAAAACTGAAAATAGCACATGTAATATCATGCCTGCTGATAAGTTGGTTTTGATATCTGTAGGCGAAAGATGAAAAGCAGACAGTAGAATAGTCGTTGCAGCAATGGGAAATAAGATGACAAATAGGTTTTCAACGGGCTTTCGTAAACTGCTGAGTAGTACAACATTGATGATTAGCCATGAAATTAAAGAACCAACGTTGACATAACTTAAATCAATACCTTGTTGAGTATGAAGTACAAAATAAATACTTAACATCTGCAGTATTGATGCAGTTAAAGCGATGCCTTGAATAAGTGGCTTATGTATAGTGTGGCCCTGAACTAAGGCCCGTCCCTGATAGACAGATCCTGCCGCATAGAGCAATACTGCAATAAGACTTGGCAAAATGATGTTCATATAATCCTGTGCTAACGTGGTTTATCCTATCTGAAACAGCTTACGGTACTTAGATTAAACGTAAAAGATCAGTACATATCGTAAGCAAGGTGCCTCAGCATATTATGTTGAGACAGCAGATGAAAGTATTGTTTAGTGACTTAATTGGACAACATTGATAAATGAAGTTGCCATGGAACTGGACAGCCGCTACAGATAATACGGTATAATCGCTTAAACTTAAGCCTATACTCAGCAGAAAGCATTCAAAAACTCCCGCCAGAGTCACTATTGTTACATATCAGGCTGATTTGTCTGTGACATGGCAGGGAGGATTATCGTTTAAGGTAGCCTTCATGTTTGAAAATCTGACCGACCGCTTATCACAGACACTAAGGAATGTTACTGGCAAAGCCAAGTTAACAGAAGATAATATTAAAGATACCTTGCGTGAAGTACGCATGGCTTTGCTCGAAGCTGACGTTGCCTTACCTGTCGTTAAGGATTTTGTTGAAAAAATCAAGCAGCGGGCGGTTGGACAAGAGGTTCAGAAGAGCCTCAGTCCTGGGCAGATGTTTGTCAAAATTGTGCAGTCTGAGCTTATCGAAATTATGGGTTCAGCCTGTGATGAACTCAATCTTTCTGTTCAGCCTCCTGCAGTAGTACTGATGGCGGGTCTGCAAGGGGCAGGTAAAACCACTACTGTCGCAAAACTAGCTAAGCACTTAAGAGAACGTAAGAAGAAAAAGGTTTTGGTAACCAGTGCTGATGTTTACCGTCCTGCCGCAATCAAACAGCTAGAAACACTTGCAGAGCAGGTAGCTGTTGAATTCTTTCCTTCAAACGCTGAACAAAAGCCCGTTGCGATTGCAGAAGGCGCAATTCAGTTTGCCAAGCAGAAACAGTTTGATGTAGTCATTGTGGATACTGCGGGTCGTCTTCATATTGATGAAAATATGATGGATGAGATTCGTGAATTGCATACAGCGATTAATCCTATTGAGACCTTGTTTGTGGTAGATGCCATGACAGGTCAGGATGCAGCAAACACAGCAAAAGCATTTAATGATGCATTGCCACTCACTGGGGTTGTATTGACCAAAGCTGATGGTGATGCTCGAGGTGGTGCTGCACTTTCTGTTCGACATATTACAGGTAAACCTATTAAGTTTTTGGGGGTTGGTGAAAAAACTGAAGCGTTGGAACCTTTCCACCCTGACCGAGTTGCTTCCCGCATTTTGGGGATGGGGGATGTTCTCTCGCTGATTGAAGAGGCGGAACAAAAGCTTGATAAACAGAAAGCAGATCGTCTTGCGAAAAAACTGAAAAAAGGTAAAGGGTTTGACCTAGAAGATTTTCGTGATCAGCTTCAGCAAATGAAGAATATGGGTGGTATTACCAGTATGCTGGATAAGCTGCCTGGTATGGGGCAAATGCCGCAGATGGCTAATCAAAATATTAATGAAAAGCCGCTGATCCAGATGGAAGCGATCATTAATTCTATGACGCCTGCAGAGCGAAGAAATCCTGACCTTATTAATGGCTCACGTAAGCGCCGTATTGCTTCAGGCTCCGGCACACAGATTCAAGATGTTAATCGGTTACTCAAGCAGCATAAGCAAATGCAAAAGATGATGAAAAAAGTGTCAGGGAAAGGTGGCATGACGAAGCTTATGCGAGGCTTATCTGCCATGAAAGGTGGAATGGGCGGCGGTGGTATGCCTCCTGGTGGTGGGCGATTCCCAGGTATGTAACTATTTCTAATACATGTAACTTCCAAAACATGTAACAACTCAGTGAGCAGCTACTTTAATCGTACATATACATGTGGTCTAACCTGTATGAGTAAGTGGCTAGTTTAAAAAAGTTTCTGATTCTATACCTTTGGTTTAGTTGATGAAAAAACTGCTGATTCATCAGCAGTGAATGGGATAGGAAGAAATTAGTAGAATAGCTCTTCCCATCCCTCTTGATATTCCGTAGAATATGCGCCCTTTCGGGCACTGTGCTCGAATTGGATTGTTGAATCAACCAGTGGTGTTCTACGCCATTGATCTAGGAAGCGAAGTCCAATGGTAACGATTCGTTTAGCCCGTGGCGGTTCTAAGAAGCGCCCTTTTTACCATTTAACAGTGACTGACTCTCGTAAGTCTCGCGAAGGTCGGTTTATTGAACGTATTGGTATTTTTAACCCAATTGCTCGTGGTCAAGCTGAGCGTCTAAGGGTTGACCAGGAACGTGCTAGTTACTGGTTAGGCCAAGGTGCACAAACTTCTGACCGTGTAGCTCAGTTGCTGAAAGAGGCTGCAAAGGCGTAATCTGGCCATTTAGTGAGGTTTAGGCGGAGTTGTCAGTGAGTCAGTCCAATACATCGTCATCCTTTATTGAAATAGGTAAGGTGACTTCAGTATTTGGTGTTAAAGGTTGGTTAAAGATTTATTCTCATACTGATCCGATCACTAATATTTTGAATTATCCGGAATGGACACTGAAGCTCAAAGGTCAGCAGTTATCTGTTCGAGTTGACCGTGGCCAGCGTCAAGGCAAAGGCCTAATTGCCCACTTTGTAGGCTGTGATGACCGGGAGCAAGCGCATAAGTATTGTGGTGCAGAAATCCTGGTACCTAAGACAGTATTACCAGAGCTCGATGAAGGTGAATTTTACTGGCATCAGCTTGAAGGCTTAAATGTAGTCACTGGTATCAGTGATAACAGTGTTGAGCCACTGTTGTTAGGGAAAGTTGATCATTTGTTAAGTACAGGTTCTAACGATGTACTCGTTGTTAAGCCTTGCGAAGGCAGTATTGATCAGCGTGAACGCTTAATTCCATATTTGGAAAAGCAGGTTGTGTGTGGTATTGACCTCACACAAGGTGTATTACGGATCGATTGGGATCCGGAGTTTTAAAGGTGTGGTTTGGTGTTGTTAGTCTTTTTCCTGAAATGTTTTCTGCTGTTACAGCACATGGCGTTACAGGAAGAGCGGTAAAAAATGGTGGAATAGAAGTTAACTTCTGGAACCCAAGAGATTTTACCCATGATAAACATCAAACTGTGGATGACCGACCATATGGCGGTGGTCCCGGCATGTTGATGAAAGTTCAACCTCTGCGTGATGCTATCCATGCAGCAAAAAGTGCTGCAGGGCCTGGCGCTAAAGTCATTTATCTTTCGCCTCAAGGGCGAAAGCTGGATCAAGATGGCGTTCGCTATTTAGCGGATAGTCAGAAGTTGATTTTGGTTGCTGGGCGCTATGAAGGTATTGATGAGCGCATAATTGCCACTGAAGTCGATGAAGAATGGTCGATTGGTGATTATGTAATGAGTGGTGGCGAGTTAGCTGCTATGGTCTTAATTGATACCATTTCACGCTTTGTACCGGGCACCCTAGGTCACAAGGATTCCGCCCTTGAAGACTCATTCAGCAATGGTTTGTTGGACTGTCCACATTATACGCGTCCGGAAGAAATTGCCGGTTTAAGCGTACCTGATGTGCTATTAAGTGGTAATCATCAGGAAATAAAGCGGTGGCGGTTAAAACAAGCTCTGGGACGTACGTGGTTGCGGCGGCCTGAGCTTATGAAAGCGCGGACACTAACTGTAGAAGAACAACAGTTATTGGATGGCTTTCTTACCGAATATGCTAGACAGCCACAAACATCCAATTAACTAGTAATGGGTTGGAAGTTTGTATCTAGGAGTAGATCATGAGCAAGAATAAAATTATTCAGCAGATCGAAGCTGAACAAATGAACAAAGAGGTCCCTGCATTTGGGCAAGGTGACACTGTTATTGTTCAGGTTAAAGTAAAAGAAGGTAACCGTGAACGTCTACAGGCGTTTGAAGGCGTGGTTATTGCTAAGCGTAACCGTGGTTTAAACTCTTCTTTTACAGTACGTAAAATTTCTAATGGCGTTGGTGTTGAGCGTGTTTTTCAGACCTACAGCCCTATCATTGATAGCGTGTCTGTTAAGCGCCGTGGTGATGTACGTAAAGCGAAGCTGTACTACCTACGTCAGCGCTCTGGTAAAGCTGCACGTATCAAGGAAAAGCTGTCCTAAGTTTCCACTTAGTGCAACTTGCCAACAAAAAGCAGCCGATAAGGCTGCTTTTTGTTATCTCTACTCTATTAATTGATCTCATTAATACTAATGACTAAACGTTTAGGGCTCTTTTTTCTTTTGAGCACGCTAGTTTACTTTCAACTTCTTCCCACAATGCCATAAAAGCTTGTGCACCTGTTGTTTCCTTTGCAAAGGCAGTAACAGGCTCGCGATGAACTCCCATCTTTTCAATATCAGCTGAAAAAGGAATGCTTGCTTCTAATAAGCGAGGATACTGTTTGCGTAGCCTGGTCATTGCATCTTTATGTAGTTTTTTTTGAGACTGAACCATTGAGAAGAAAGGAATGAGCTTTTTGTTTCGATAGCCATGTGTTGAAAAGAAAGTGGTTAGCTGTTGAAGTGTTCTTTCTGATAAGGTGGTGGGTATTAATGGAATGAGAATTTTATCGGCGGCATTAAACACATTTTCAGACAATAAACTGATGCTTGGTGGGCAGTCAATTAATATAAGATCATATTCTTTTTTTAGTGTCAAAAGTGTTTTATGTAAGCGAGTAGTTGATTTTTTCATGTAATTTAACATGATGTCAAAATTACGGAAAGACAACTTTGCGGGTAGAATATCTAAGTATGGGAAGTCGGAGGCCTTGATATTTTTTTGCAATTTTCTTTCTTTGCTGAAGAAAAATTTTGTTTTGCATTTTTCAGATGGTCGTACTCTAAAATAGAAAGAAGATGCGCCCTGAGGATCTAAATCAAATAGCAATGTTCTATAACCATGAGTTGCCGCTAAATGAGCAAGGTTAACAGATGTAGCTGTTTTACCTACACCACCTTTAATGCTGTAGCTCGCAAGTATTTTCATGTTTTTCTCCTTCAGCGGTACTAAAAAGATGGCTTATTTGTAGCCTGACATCCTTGTCTATGAATGATGAAAGGTGGTCAGTCACCTTGATTCGTGCTTGTAATTGTTTTTGATAAAGTACGGCTATTAAGCCTCCTACAGACAAACAAAGTTGATAATTTTCTTCTGTAGGATGATGCGCTTTTTTGAGTTGTTTATAGTAATAGTCTTGAAGAAAAGCCTGTTGAACGCATAAATCGTTAAATAGACCAAGGTGATCCTGTAATTTTTTTAAAGCATTTACGAGTTTTGTAATTTCATTTTCTGGGAATAAGTCTGAAAAAAACTCCAGAAGGTAACGTAGTTTTTTGCATGCTATTCGAATGTCATGGACATACTCATCTGGCGTCTCTGGTGTTATACGTTTACTTTTTTTTCGGATGACATGGTATTGGCGATAAATGCGCTCTTTGGCAACATTAATAATAGGTTCATTGGCCAAAGGACCGTGGCATAAAGAAGTTGAAGATTGAAACTGTGTTTCCAGTTGTTTGATTTTTTTTAGGTAATTACGACTTTTGAGGTGTTTCTTAATTTTATTTTGCTCTTGAGCGCGTGCTTGTTCAAAGTCAGTAAAGAGGACGTTAAGTCCTGGTTGTAAGCTATCGGGTAAAAGCTGAGTAAAGTCAGCCTGATGATTTAAATAGACATCAAGGTCTCGAAGTATATTAGTTTGTTTGCCCAGTTCACCAAAAGAGGTTTTTAATTCATTAAACTTATCAGTGGTAAATGCATGCTTTAACAAGGTAATAAGTGAGCGGATTTTTCTGAGGGCAACTCGGTAGTCATGTAAAAACTCGATATCAATATCATTAACAATGCCTGTTTCATTAAGTCGGGCAAGCGTCAGTAATTGAGAGGTGATTTTTGCAATGACTTCTTGAACGGATAGCTCTGGCGTTAGGTTGAATGTAGGCTTAATGGAGTAGTGACTAGGTTGAATGAGCCCATGCGTTTCCATTTCGCCAAGAAGGGTTTTACTTGTTTGCTCACACTGGTTTTGAGTGAGCAATTGCTGGCAAAAGTGGGCATCTGTTGTATAGCCTTTTAATGGCTGTACAATTAAGGACTTTACTTTATGTCTAGGCTGTGATTGAGACTGAAGTGTGTCGAGTTGAAGCCTTAATCTTGTTTTTCCTTCACTATCCTTACAGTCCAAAAGTGTTGAAGCAAATTGGACTTCTACTGTTGGTGTTAATGCCCGCGCTTTAATAATTTTTTGCACTTTTTGGGCAAAAGTTGATGGCGGTATATTGAGTATTTCAGGTGGAGAAGGTAATTCAAGACGGTCAAATGTATAAAGATCGTAAGGTGAACTGAAGAGATCTCGCTGTTGTAAGTTAAGTTGATTTTGAAAATACCAGCAAACCAAGCCTTTTTTCCAAAGAAGCCACTCAAAGGTATCATAAAAAATCAGCGTTTGAGAGGGTAATGCTTGCTGGTTAATCTGATATTTAGCATTGAGTAACTGTTGAAGTTTATTGGCTGAGAATCGTTTGGGCAGATGATAACGTAAGCGTTGTCGCTCCATGATGCTTTGGGCTCCAATGACGTGAGCACAGGTATAACCGTTTATACCGTTTCTTGTATAGGTATATTGTGCGGCTTTCTGTTTAAATGATTTAGCTTTTATTTTGTTGAGGTACTTCCTATTACCCTCAAACTATGACTTTTTTCTTGTGACTAAAGGTTAATAAACGACATCATAAGCGTTGTTCATTTTTTTGTAAACTGAACCTAGTGATGGAAACATTGGGTTAAGAATACACTCTGATATGCTGTACATACTGTTTAATTTTGCTGCGACTTTTTTTGAGGGAATATTATGAGTGAACATATTTTTAACCACGGGCAGGCTTGATGAAACCTCTTGGCTCAGCACATCAAATGCTCATTAATGAGTTTATTCAGTTTTTATGGCTAGAACGAGGTCTATCGGACAATAGTAGGGCTGCTTATCAAAGTGATCTTGTTCATTTTACTTATTGGCTTGAACAGCAAAGTCAGTCACTTACTACTGTCAGTCGTGTAATCATTCAGGATTATCTGGCGTTACGAACCGCAGGAGGTATGAGTGCACGTTCTTCTGCTCGGTTGTTATCTTCATTGAGAGCTTTTTTTAAGTTTCTGCTATTAAATGAAAGAATACAGGATGATCCCGTTCAGGCGCTAAAAATGCCAAAACTGGGCAGGAAATTACCTGGGGTATTAAGTGAGGAGGAGGTTGAAGCATTATTACAAGCCCCCGATTTAGATGAGCCTATCGGCTTTCGTGATAAGGTTATGCTGGAATTACTGTATGCTTCAGGACTTCGAGTTTCAGAGTTGGTGGCGCTGGAAATCCCAATGTTGTTTATGTCGCTTGGTGCTGTGCGTGTTGTGGGCAAAGGTGGCAAAGAACGGCTGATACCTTGGGGTGAAGAAGCACACTATTGGTTGGTTCGTTATCTTAATGAAGTTCGGGAGCAACTATGTAAAGCAGGGCAGACAAGCATCGTTTTCCCGAGTGCTCGAGGTCAGCGTATGACACGACAGACTTTTTGGCACAGGGTGAAAAAGTATGCCATAGAAGCCAATATTACAGGTGATATATCACCTCATACGCTTCGACATGCATTTGCGACACATTTATTAAATCATGGCGCTGACTTGAGAGCAGTTCAGTTACTCCTTGGTCATAGTGATTTATCTACAACCCAAATTTACACTCATGTCGCTAAATTACGATTGCAAAAGCTACATCAAGCATATCATCCAAGAGGGTGATATACTGCGGGCCTATGGAGGGAACCAAAAGGTGTATTTCCCTCTCTCAGTATGAAATAAACACAAGTAAATCATATGGGGAACCCTATGACGTTGTTTCGTAAGTCTCTGATTGGCTTAACGCTAGTACTGGGTAGCAGCATGGCTGCTGCAGGACAGGACGTAAAGGCAAAAATAACAGCTAATCTTCAAGCCCTTGATAAGAATGTCAAAGTAGAAAAAGTAGAAGAAAGTCCTGTAAAAGGCGTTTATGCGGTGACCCTTGCAGGAAATCAGATTATTTATAGTAATGCTGATGGTAACTATGTATTTCGTGGTGACTTACTAAAGCTAGAAGGCAAGAAAGTTACTAATTTAACGGCTAAAGAGCGTAATAAAGAAGTAGCCAAATTATTAAAAAACTTCCCTGAAGAGAAAATGGTTGTTTTTTCACCTAAAGGTAAGAAAAAAGCACATATTACAGTCTTCACTGATGTTGACTGTGGATTCTGCCGTAAGCTCCATAAAGAAGTACCTCAGCTAAATGAAATGGGCATTGAGGTTCGCTATATGGCATTTCCTCGGGGTGGTGAGCAATCTCCAGCATTTGCCACAATGGAGTCTGTATGGTGTTCGAAGGATCGTCAGCAGGCTATGACCCAAGCGAAGAATGGCGAGAAAATAACGGCGGATAAATGTGACAACCCTGTTTTGGAAGAATTTAAACTTGGGGTTCAACTTGGTGTTAATGGAACTCCCGCGCTGTTCTTGGCTGATGGTAGTATGATTCCTGGTTATCGCCCTGCAGATCAGCTAGCTAAGATGTTAGGTGTTGCTAAGTAGCTTTAGATGTGCAATTACGCACCTAAAATGAGTGCATTCAAGACTAAAATTAATCCATTTTTGGTCTCTTCTCTTAGATTACCTGGTGTTAGTTCTGTGACTATTCACCAGGGAGCTCTCGTTTTCCTCTTTGACTTCAGCTAAGCTCTAGGAACTGAGCGCTGGTCAGCGTAAAATAATTTCCCTTTTGCTGGTAATGGCAGCAACTTTACTTTTTCTGCTAGATGAGTTCGTGCTGGAATTTACCAAGGCAAGGCATGCTTGAAGCCATGAACTTGGTTTTATCAAGTATGAAGACTCTATGCTTAATAAATTGATTGGGTGAATGGGGGTGGAGTTTGAAACCCATAAAGATAGGTATCTGTGGCCTGGGCACTGTAGGTGGCGGTACATTTAATGTTTTGAAGCGTAACCAGGATTTGATTGCTCAGCGAGTGGGGAGACCCATTGAGGTAGCACAAATTGCAATGCGTCGTCCTAATCCCAACTGTGATACTTCGGATGTCTCGGTGACCGAAGATGTATTTGCAGTAGCAGATAATCCAGAGATCGATATTTTAGTTGAATTAATTGGTGGCTGTGATACTGCAAAATCATTAGTTTCACGTGCGATTGCGTCAGGTAAACATGTCGTGACAGCGAACAAAGCGTTGATTGCTGTCCATGGTAATGAGTTATTAGCTGAAGCGTCAAAACATAAGGTTCAGGTAGCATTTGAAGCGGCTGTTGCAGGCGGTATTCCTGTCATCAAGGCACTTCGAGAAGGTCTGGCAGCCAATAAAGTTCATACTGTAGCTGGTATTATCAATGGTACAGGGAACTTCATTCTGACCGCTATGGAGAAAAAAGGCAGTAGTTTTACTGATGTGTTAGGTGAAGCACAAGCGCTTGGCTATGCTGAAGCAGACCCTACATTTGATGTTGAAGGAATCGATGCTGCTCACAAACTTACTATCCTTGCATCAATTGCTTTTGGTATCCCTTTGCAGTTTGAGCAAACCTACACAGAAGGTATCAGTGGTATCACCTCGGAAGATATTCAGTATGCTCATGAACTGGGCTATCGCATAAAACACTTAGGTATTGCACGTGCCCGAAAAGAAGGCATTGAGCTGAGAGTACATCCCACATTAATTCCAGAAAAGCGACTACTTGCTAATGTGGATGGAGTCATGAATGCAGTACTGATTGATACTGATGCAGTTGGTCCCACCTTGTTTTATGGGGCTGGAGCAGGTGCAGAACCAACGGCTTCTGCAGTTATTGCCGATATTATTGATATTGCGCGTGCAATTGAGTCACCCAGCCATATGCCTGCCTTAGGTTACCAGCATCCATTGTCAGATGAGCTTACTGTTTTACCAATGGGTGAAACGGAAACAGCCTTTTATTTAAGGATGAGTGCTGCTGATCATCCTGGGGTAATGACGCAAATTACGCGTATCCTTAGTGAAGAGGGTATTAATATTGAAGCGCTTCTTCAGAAAGAAGTACTTGAAGGCGAACAATTTGCAGCCATCATTATGCTAACGCACAAAGTAAAAGAGCGTGCAGTAAATAGTGCGATTAAAGCAATTGAGGCTTTAAATGATGTGAATGGGCAGGTGGTTAAGATACGAATGGATCACTTAGACCATTGTAATAACTAATTAGGAATTTAACTTAACAACAGCGAGTTATAAATAAGGTGAAGTATATTAGCACAAGAGGGCAAGCTCCTGCCCTGGCGTTTGAAGATGTGTTGTTAACTGGGCTGGCGAGTGATGGGGGATTGTATGTCCCTGAATATTGGCCCCAGTTTACACTTGAAGAAATCACTTCTTGGCGGGGATTATCTTATGCCCAATTAGCTGAGAAAATTATAACTCCGTTTGTTGGCGAAGCTATTCCTCAAAATGATTTACGCCAGATCTTACAAGATACTTATCAAGCATTTGACCATCCAGCTGTTGCGCCTCTGACCCAGTTAGATACTAATCAGTGGGTATTGGAGTTATTTCATGGCCCAACATTGGCGTTCAAAGATTTTGCTTTGCAATTATTAGGACGCCTACTGGATTATTTGTTAGTCAGGCGTGGTGAAAAAGCGGTTATTGTTGGCGCTACTTCTGGAGATACAGGCTCTGCAGCAATAGAAGGTTGTCGACATGGTGATAATGTGGACATATTTATTCTGCATCCTCATCAGCGTGTATCTGAAGTTCAGCGTCGTCAAATGACAACAGTTTTAGCTGAGAACGTACACAATTTAGCGGTTAAAGGAAGTTTTGATGATTGTCAGGCAATGGTAAAAGCCTGCTTTCAGCAACAAGATTTTCTGCAAGGGAAAGCACGTTTAGTGGCGGTTAATTCAATTAACTGGGCACGGATTATGGCGCAAGTCGTCTATTATTTTTATGCAGCGCTAGCCGTAGGTGCTCCACAACGTAGTGTTGCGTTTTCAGTGCCCACTGGCAATTTTGGTGATATTTATGCGGGTTATGTTGCGCGTAACATGGGGTTACCCATTAATCAGTTATTAGTGGCAACCAATCGCAATGATATCCTGCATCGCTTTATGGCTAATAACCAATATAGTAAAGAGGCTCTGTCACCGACACTCTCACCCAGTATGGATATTATGGTTTCCAGTAATTTTGAGCGCTTGTTGTTTGATATGTATGGTCGTGATGGTGCTGCCATTAACCAGCTTATGTCGAATTTTCAGCAACAGGGCACCTTAAGTGTTGATTCCTGGCGCTGGGAGTTAACACGACAGTTATTCGATAGTTACAGTGTGAGTGATGAAGCAACTTGCCAAACGATCGGTGATATTTATCATCGTTGTCAATATAAACTAGATCCACACTCTGCAATTGGTGTACAGGCGGCTATGGCATGTCAGCGTGATAAGCAGTTACCAATGGTTACCTTGGCTACTGCGCATCCAGTTAAGTTTCCTGATGCAGTGGTACAAGCAGGGTTATCGTCACCCGAGCTACCATCTTCAATGACGGATCTTTACGAGCGAGAAGAGCGTTATACTGTTATTGAAAATGCGTTAAGTGACGTTCAATCTTATGTAGCAAAACACGCTCGACCGCTTAATTAACTGCGTTATCTCACCCTACCTTGAGATAGCTATTTAGGGCTATCTCAAGGTTGTACTGGCCTTAATTTATTAGCATGCAAAAAAAAATAAATACCCGTCACTACGATGCTCAACAGTTAAAATTTGGTCATGAGATTCCCCCGTTGTTGCAACGAATCTATGCAGCAAGAGGTGTTTACTCAAATGCAGATTTATCTCGATCTTTACAAGGGCTGATGAGTTTTACTTCATTAAAGGGACTAGACCAGGCGGTAAATATTCTGTGTGAGGCTTTGGAAAAACAAAGTCGGGTGCTGATTGTTGGTGACTTTGATGCTGATGGTGCAACAAGTACTGCATTAGCTGTATTGTTGTTGCGGGCGATGGGGGTATTAAATGTTAACTATTTGGTACCTAATCGCTTTGCTTATGGTTATGGTTTGTCTCCTGAAATTGTTGAAGAAGCCAAGCAGTATGAGCCTGACCTTATTATTACTGTTGATAATGGCATTTCCAGTATTAGTGGTGTTGCTGCTGCAAAAGCCGCAGGAATTCAGGTGCTTGTGACTGACCATCACTTAGCAGGTGCAGAACTACCAATGGCTGATGCGATTGTAAATCCTAATCAGCCAGGCTGTCATTTTGCTGGGAAAAATACTGCCGGTGTTGGTGTTATTTACTATGTATTAATGGCCCTACGTTCAGCATTAAGAGCTCGAGGCTGGTTTAATGATAATCGGCCAGAGCCTAACCTTGCGCACTATTTGGATATTGTGGCGTTGGGGACAGTGGCTGATGTAGTACCTTTGGATACGAATAACCGACTGTTGGTGTACCAAGGTTTGCGTCGAATGCGTGCTGGAAAGGCACGCCCAGGCATTAATGCCCTACTTGAAGTTGCAGGGCGAAAGACGCATCGTTTAACGGCTGCTGATCTGGGTTTTGCCCTTGGCCCTCGTTTGAATGCGGCTGGGCGATTAGATGATATGTCTTTGGGTATTGAATGTTTATTAACTGATGACCCTTACCTGGCTCGGGAGATTGCACTGCAGTTAGATGATTTAAACCGGGATCGTAAACAAATTGAGGCCGACATGCAGCAGCAGGCTTTGGCTGCATTGGATGCAATCAAGCTGGATGACAGCCAAAATCTTCCTGTGGGTATTTGTTTATATGATGAGAATTGGCATCAGGGTGTTATTGGGATTTTAGCATCACGGATCAAAGATCGTTTACACCGGCCAGTCATTGCTTTTGCGGCTGCCGATGGGAATGAAGTCAAGGGATCTGCTCGGTCGATTCCTGGCTTTCATATCCGTGATGCTCTAGATGCTATTGCCAGCCAGCATTCAGGGTTGCTCAGTAAGTTTGGTGGGCATGCAATGGCGGCTGGGTTGAGTTTACCTGCAGCACATTTACCTGATTTTAAGAAAGCGTTCGATGATATTGCTCGACAGTGGCTATCTGATGAAGATCTAGAAGCAGAGTTACATACCGATGGCGTTCTCCAGCCTGAAGAGTTTTCATTACAGACAGCAACCATGCTTCGAGAAGCAGGGCCTTGGGGACAACACTTTCCTGAGCCAAGTTTTTATGGTGAGTTTTTGATTATTCAGCAGCGATTAGTGGGTCAAAAACACCTAAAGCTGGTTTTGATGCTCCCTGGTACTGAACGTTATATAGATGGTATTGCGTTTAATGTTGACTTGTCCTGTTGGCCTAATTTGAATGTACAACAGGTACGGGTGGTTTATCAGCTTGATCTAAATGAGTATAAAGGACAGCAGAACATACAACTGTTGATTAACTATCTTGAGCCTGTGGTAAACACATAAAAAGTGTAGTGATACAGATCTGTGATCTTTCGTAGTTTGCGCATTTCCTTCACTATCAGGCTTACGTTAAAATAGCGCGCTTTGTCAGAGTAACATTGGAATATATGAGTTCGGCATGATCGAAATTAATCCGTTGACACAATCTATTAAGGACTTACAAGCACGAACTGAAGTGCTTAGGGGGTATCTTTGACTATGCTCACAAACAAGAGCGCTTAGTTGAAGTTGAGCGAGAGCTGGAAGAGCCAGAAGTATGGAATGAGCCTGAGCGTGCCCAACAATTAGGGAAAGAACGCGCACAGTTAGAGTCTGTTGTGAGTACTTTAGACACACTTACTCAAGGCTTAACGGATGCATCTGACTTATTGATGATGGCAGTAGATGAAGACGATGCAGATACGGTTGCTGAGGTTGAAAAAGAACTTGAAGGGTTGGCCACTCAACTTGAGCAATTAGAATTTCGTCGCATGTTTGCTGGCCGTATGGATGCTAATAATGCGTTCTTGGATATTCAAGCAGGATCCGGGGGCACTGAGGCTCAGGATTGGGCCAATATGTTACTAAGAATGTATTTACGCTGGGGTGAGCGTAAAGGCTTTAAAACCGAACTTGTTGAGGTATCTGCTGGTGATGTGGCGGGTATTAAGAGTGCAACGATTCAATTTTCAGGTGAATATGCCTTTGGTTGGCTAAGAACCGAGACGGGAGTTCACCGATTAGTGCGAAAATCACCTTTTGACTCTGGTAACAGAAGACATACTTCATTTGCTTCCGTGTTTGTATCACCCGAAATTGATGATGATATTGAAATAGAAGTTAATCCTGCAGACTTGCGAATAGATACCTACCGTTCAAGCGGAGCAGGTGGTCAGCATGTTAACACGACTGATTCTGCTATTCGTATTACGCATATGCCCTCTGGAATTGTTGTTCAGTGTCAAAACCAGCGCTCACAGCACCAGAACAAAGATAAAGCTATGCAGCAGCTTAAAGCCAAACTTTATGAGCTAGAGATGCAGAAGCGAACAGCTGAGCAACAAGCATTGGAAGATAGTAAATCTGATATTGGTTGGGGAAGCCAGATACGCTCTTATGTACTGGACTCATCACGTATTAAAGATTTACGAACGAGCGTTGAAACCTCTAACTGTAATACGGTGTTAGATGGTGATATTGATAGATTTATTGAAGCAAGTTTAAAGCAGGGGTTATAACGTATATTTTGTCCTTGTACTCAAAAAAATTCTCTCACGTTAAGGCGAGAGGGAATGCTGTATAGTTGAGTTGGGAAGGGCAAATATGCTAGTTACTTACCACAAGTAAGATTGACTGGGTGGGTATTGGCTATAGATATAGGATATAGATAGTTGCTTGGTATTTATCTTGTTTGAGGTAAGCTGTAATAGGCGAGATTAAAATGGATCTCGCTTATTTTGTTTAGGTCGTTAACTTTTTGAGGGGGTATTTCCCCCTATAGTACATACAGGAATCACTCATGGCTGATGATACGCAATCCGATGTAACAGTATCAGATGAAAATAAGCTCATTGCTCAGCGTCGAGAAAAATTGGCTGAAATACGAAAACAGCGCAATGCGTTTCCCAACACTTTTCGTCGTGACAGTTTTGCTGGTGATTTACAGAAAAAGTATAAGGACCTAGATAAACAGACCTTAGCAGAACAGAGTATTACGGTTAAAGTAGCGGGCCGGGTTGTGCTTAACCGTGGTGCGTTCATTGTTATTCAAGATGTTAGTGACAGAATCCAGCTGTATGTAAACCGTAAAGCGCTGGCTAAAGATCAGCTTGATGAGATAAAAGGCTGGGATTTAGGCGATATTGTTGGTGTTGAGGGAACACTACAACGTTCAGGTAAAGGTGACTTGTATGTTGATATGCAACACGCCTTGTTGCTAACCAAAGCATTGCGCCCATTACCAGATAAGCATAAAGGTTTGGAAGATAAAGAGATTCGTTATCGCCAGCGTTATGTTGATTTGATTGTTAATCAAGAGTCTCGTGGTGTATTTAAGGTAAGATCTCAGGTCATTGATAGCATTCGTAACTACTTACAGGAAAGACATTATCTGGAAGTAGAAACGCCTATGTTACAAGTGATTCCAGGTGGTGCCACTGCAAGGCCATTTATTACGCACCACAATGCACTTGATATTGATATGTATTTACGTATTGCACCAGAGCTTTATTTAAAGCGTTTAGTTGTGGGTGGCATTGAGCGTGTTTTTGAAATTAATCGTAATTTCCGTAATGAAGGTTTATCAACGCGTCATAATCCTGAGTTCACAATGCTTGAATTTTACCAAGCCTATGCGGACTATAATGATTTAATGGATTTAACCGAAGACATGTTGCGTGAAGTTACACAGCAAGTGCTGGGTAATTCTACAGTGAATTATCAAGGTGAAGAATACGATTTCAGCAAACCGTTTCAACGCATGACTGTAGTAGAAGCAATACTTCACTTTAATAACAATATTTCTGAGGCTGATTTAGCTGAACGAGAATCGGCAAAAAAAGTTGCAGAAAAACTGGGTATTGAGGTTAAAGATAATTACGGCTTGGGTAAAATTCAGCTGGAAATTTTTGAAAAAACAGCTGAACACCGTTTGCAACAACCCACATTTATTACTGAGTATCCTACAGAAGTTTCACCATTGGCGAGACGAAATGATAATAATCCTTTTGTGACGGATCGTTTTGAGTTTTTTGTCGGCGGTCGTGAAATTGCTAATGGATTTTCGGAGTTAAATGACCCTGAAGATCAAGCTGAAAGGTTCTTGGCACAAGTTGCTGAAAAAGAAGCGGGTGATGATGAAGCGATGTTCTATGACGAAGATTATATTCGTGCGCTAGAATATGGATTACCACCTACCGCTGGAGAAGGAATTGGTATTGACCGTCTTGTCATGCTGTTTACAGATTCGCCATCTATTCGCGATGTACTACTTTTTCCGCACATGCGTCCAGAATGTCACAAATAAAATGTGAACTGTGCACCCTTTTTTGGGGTGCCTCCCCCTCCTAAGAGTTTTTTTATCACGTTAAAATCTGTCCTTGTTCCCATCTTGTTAATGATTGATTAAAAATTATTCATATACTTCTTACCTGTGTGAAAAAGCATGACTTAATGCAATAGTGACTATTTTTTTGAGGAACGTTGAGTCACTTTTAGGTAATATGTAGCTGTTAATAACTTAAAACAGAAAAAACCGATACCAACAAAACTGCAGTGGTTGAGATGAAAACAATGAGTTTATCTTCTAGGGAAGCCCCTAGCACTATCGTCTATCAAGGACGGAAAACACGGAGAAATGGCAGCGAACAACGCCGCCGCTTAATTCTTGAAGCATCATTACGACTGGTTATTCGAGAAGGTGTCAGAGGAGTACGACATCGTGCGGTTGCTAAAGAAGCTGATGTACCGCTTTCTGCAACCACCTATTATTTTAAGGATATAAATGACCTTATCGCAGATACCTTTACGTATTTTGTTGACGTTGGAGCAGAATCGATGCGCCGTTTTTGGAATGGTGCGGAAGAAGTTTTATTTGCCCAATTAAACAATGAGCCAAGCTCAGGCGAGAACTTACGCGTTATTCAGATGCGTTTAGTTGACCTGGGTGTTCAGTATTTGATGCAGCAAATTGAGCAACACCGTGATTATCTTTTAGCGGAGCAGGCTTTTCAGTTTGAATCGCTCAGAGACGGGCGCTTGAGTCAGTTAGCTCGATTGCATCAGGAAAATATGTTGATTGATTTAACTCGCTTTTTTAAAGCAATAAAAACATCTGATCCTGAAACAGACGCGTACCTGACTTTAGCAGTTATTTTACGCTTAGAGTATGATGCTTTATTGGGTTACCCTGAAATCATCACACAAGAACAGATTAAGCACAAACTTACTCGTCATTTACAGCTTATTTTACAACTACCAGATAAAACAGAAAGCTAGCTGTAAAAGCTGTTTTAAACCTCTTTTTACTCGAGCGATACTGCAATGTAGTGTCGCTTTTTTTATATTTGTTTCTCTCGCTTATTATAATAAAAACTACTTCGGTTTATGGGTTTCTATATAACTTACCACATCTTCGTGTTCTATATTTTGTATAGACATTTTTGATGGCCTCACCTAAAAATCATTCTTTTTGAGTAGAGAAAGCGTAAATAAATGGTTCAATTGTTTACTCTACCTAGAGATGAATACCATTTTACTTTTTGCTGTAAATGATATGCTTAAGTAAAGCCTGTGTATTGTATAAAACATCAAAAAAAGATGTTAAGTAAGCAGCAATTATAGTTTTATCTCCTCCTATCTTTAATTTTCCTTTGGATTCTTCAAGTTAAATGTTTTTTTCTGTTCGTCATACTGTAGTAATATCAGAGATGATAATGAGCATTTCAGGGTAATGATTTCACATATAGAGGATAGCCAGATGCATTGTCACGAGGTTGATTACGAAATTATTGGCCATGATTTACAAATGGTAGAGATAGAATTAGATCCTGGTGAAACAGTTATTGCAGAAGCCGGAGCCATGAATTATATGGAGCAAGGCATTGAGTTTGAAGCCAAGATGGGGGATGGATCAAGCCCAAACCAAGGAATGATTGGTAAATTATTTGGCGCTGGTAAACGGATGCTGACAGGTGAGTCATTGTTTATGACGCATTTTACCAATCAAGGTGTTGGTAAACGACGTGTGGCATTTGCTGCGCCATATCCTGGGTCTATTATTCCTGTGGATATGAGTGCCATTGGTGGGCGCTTACTGTGTCAAAAAGATGCTTTCTTAGCTGCGGCTCTAGGCACTAAGCTCAGTGTTGCATTTAATAAACGGTTAGGTTCAGGTTTTTTTGGTGGCGAAGGGTTTATTTTACAGCGCTTGGAAGGTGATGGTATGGCTTTTATTCACGCGGGTGGGGCAGTTATCCGTAAGGAGCTTAATAATGAAACACTACGCGTTGATACAGGCTGTTTAGCCGCTTTTTCTGAAGGTATTGATTATGACATTCAGTTAAGTGGTGGTTTAAAAAGTATGCTGTTTGGTGGAGAGGGTATTGTGTTAGCTACATTATCTGGTACAGGTAGTGTGTGGTTACAAAGTTTACCTTTTTCTCGGTTGGCTGATCGTATTCTGGCGCATGCACCTGCTCGTGGTGGTAGTGATATGGGCGAGAGTTAATATGCTACAGATTATTTATTAAATTTGTTATAAGTTAGTTTTTATTGGGTTTAGGGAATACTTACAGCAATGATGTAAAAGTGCTCTGTAAGTATAATTATAAATAAATGTCGTACAAAAAAAAGCAGTATCGTGAGGTGGGTGTTTGTGAAAATAAATCATTCTTGGCAGTTAATAGGTGTTGCACTAATAACTCTTATTATTACTATCATAGCGTTAGACAAAAATGGTTATTTGAGACACTCATCTGAAGATGATTCTATTTACTTATCTGAGTTTAACTTGATCAAGCAGTTACCAGGCGCATCTGAGACCAAGCTATCTCATATTCCTGCAGATTATACAGCGCAATGTGTACAAGGTGTGTTGTTATTACGCCATAAAAAACAAAAGGATAATGTGGGTGTGTTGGTTGATAAAAAACAGCGAGCGGTACGTTGCTAGTCACCATTGAGAAAGAAGAGGACTCAATATTTTCCAAATGCACTGCGGGGTGGGGGAATCAGAATGCCTTTTGCATTTCCACCCAGCATATCAACCAGTTGAATAGTCTCTGCATAAATTGTTGCATAAATGCGCATAGGGTCAGCATGGCGCCAGTATTGAAAAGGGGATTTTTGAAAGCTTGTCAGAAAGGATAACTCTGGCGTAGGTTTAGTCCTTGGATTTTGATAGAGAAATATGTAGCGTGCAATCAGGGTATGATCAATCAGGTTATATTTTTTGCTGGCTGAAAAAGCCCAGAAATCCTTTGTTTTAATGACATTTTTGAACGAGTTGGTTAGTTGCCAAGCATCGATCAACTTGGCGCCGACCACTTGGTTTAGTTGGTTACAAAGGGCACGCACATTTTGAGGAACACTCACAAAGTCAGGATAGTCATCTAATTGAGTGACTAAAAAAAGACTACCTACATCCTGTAATAATGAGCTGAGTAGTGCTTTATCTGTATCAATAGTACCTACATGTTTCGCCAATATGGAACTAAGGGCAGCAAAAACCAAACTGTGCTGCCATATCTCACCTTGATATTTACGAGCCAAATAAGAGTGGCAAGTAAATAAATTCTTGAGTACATAGGTTAAAATGACATTACTGGTGGCTTTAATGCCAATGCGGACAATGGCTCCCTTTAAATCATAAGGAGGGAGTGGCTGTCGATAGAGCGGTGAGTCTGCCAGCTTTTCCAGGTGCTTGCTAAGCCCTTTATCTTGCTCAATCAGTAAAACAATTTCATTTAAATGTACACTGCTTTTGGCGGCTAATTGCCTAACCGTCAGGGTATGTGGGGGTAGTTGTGGAAAGTCAAAAGGTGAATCAATTAACTTTTCGGTTAAAGCTTGTTCAATAATATCCAGTGAAGCCATACAAACGTTTACTGCCTTATTTGTTTTTCAGCGAAGGAAGTCATAGAAAAAGACGACAACTTACGCTGGCTTTCTTGTGTACTTCATCCTTGAAATTTATTATTGAGTTTTCAAATAATGAGTATGAGTAATGAGGTTTTAACGAACTCTCATCCTGTTGAGTCCATAACTTCATTACTTTTTGATTATAAACGTATAATAGCAGCTTTGTTGATTCGGTAGAGGTGATTGATGACGGAAGTAAAACTGGAACCGTCCTGGAAGAAAGTACTAGGTGGAGAGTTTAACAAAGCGTATATGCAACAGCTTAAAGCCTTTTTAGTGGCGGAAAAGCAAGCGGGTAAAGTTCTTTTTCCAAAAGGCAGTGAATATTTTCAAGCGTTTACGTTGACCCCTTTTGATGATGTCAAAGTCGTTATTTTAGGGCAAGATCCTTATCATGGCCCAGGGCAAGCACATGGATTATGCTTTTCTGTCAGGCCCAAGGTAAAGACCCCACCTTCACTGATTAATATTTATAAAGAGCTACAAGCCGATTTGGGTATTACCCCACCTCAACATGGCTGTCTGGAAGGATGGGCAAAGCAAGGTGTATTGTTGCTGAACAGTGTGTTAACAGTGGAGCAAGGACGGGCTGCTGCTCATCAGGGGCGTGGTTGGGAACAGTTTACTGATCATGCGATTAGTGCGCTTAACCAGTCTAGAGAAGGTATCGTGTTTATGCTCTGGGGAGCTTATGCTCAGAAGAAAGGAAGTTTTATTGATACTTCTAAACATTTAGTGTTGAAGTCTGTTCATCCATCCCCTTTATCGGCACATAGAGGTTTTTTGGGATGTAGACATTTTTCTCAAGCCAATCAGTATTTGCAACAACAAGGTAAGACGCCAATTGACTGGCAGTTGCCTATTCATATGGAACAGATGGTTTACGCTCAGGCTTAGTTTGCGCTTGTTGAAGAGATTGCCGCTGTAATTGACGGTATTGGCTGGGGGCTATTCCTGTGAGCTTTTTAAACAGTCGGGAAAAGTAATATACATCGTTAAAGCCAACATGTTGTGCTACAGCGGCAATGGGCTTGTCACTTACATCCAAAAGGTAGCATGCTCGCTGAATTTTTAACTGATTGAAATAGTGTAAGGGGGCGTACCCTGTCAAGGCTTTGAACTGTCGGCTAAAGTGAGAGGCTGATAAATTAGCGTGCTGTGCTAGATCACTTAGGGTGAGGCCCTGGTGAATGTTACTTTCCATGTACAGCTGAAGTGTGGCGAGGTTGAACCCTGTAGGATTGCTCGGTTTTGCTTGTAGCGTAGGAAGATAAGTGAGTAACTGTTGTAAAAGTTTAGTGCCATAGATATATCGTTGCCATTGTTGGCCACTATCCTGGATGCTTAAAAGCTGATCAAACTGTGCCAGTAAATAACTGGACAGGCCACAAGATTTACAATATGGGTGAGGGTTAGAGTGGGTGGATACCAGAGTGGATTGGAGGTGGTCCATAAAAATGTCGCTTTTTTTCCCTTCAAAGTGAACCCAGAAGATACTCCAAGGGTTATTTCTATCTGCGCCATATGCATGAGGAATACTACGAGGTAATAGTAAAATATCACCAGTATTCACTGGGATAACGTGTTGCTGAACACTTAACCAACCACAGCCTTGATAACAGTAGATGAGAAGATGATCAACTGGTGAAGTTCTTTCCATTCGATGGCAGCTGGCTGATGGATAGTAACCATAACCTAGTGGAAAACAGTCTTCACTCAGGGGGTGAGTGCTGAGTTGTTTAATGATGGCATCAGGAATAATCCATCGAATACTGGTTTGGTTGAGTGGCCAGTTTGAAGTTAAGGCATAGCTTGTTATAGACACGGCAGTTAAAAAGTCCATTCACATAATAAAATCATCCATCCTTACTGTAACAATTGCATGATACAACTGACCATCTTTATCAGCGCTTTTTCAGGGTACTCTGTAGTCTCTGAGTATCAACACTAACAATAATGAATGTAAAAAGGTGTTGTCATGCCTTCAGCTAACCTGCCGCTTTTTATTAATAATGAACTGATTGCCAGCCAGTCAGATCAGTTTATTCCTGTCACCAATCCTGCTACTCAAGAAGTTTTAACTCAGGCTCCTGAAGCCACTGAAGCTGAAATGGAGCAGGCGATTAATGCTGCACAAAGTGCCTTTTATCAATGGCGTGATGTTCCTCCACCTGAGCGTGCTCGTTTGATGATGGTTTTTCAGCAACTTTTAAAAAGTCATCACAATGAGCTTGCAGAAATACTGAGCCAGGAAACAGGAAAAACATTTGCGGATGCGAAAGGTGATGTTTGGCGTGGTATTGAGGTTGTTGAACAGGCTTGCAATATTCCTTCTTTATTAATGGGTGAGACGGCTGAAAATGTTGCAAATGGCATAGATACCTACAGTTATACCCAACCGCTTGGAGTGTGTGCGGGTATTACCCCTTTTAACTTTCCCGCAATGATTCCTTTGTGGATGTTCCCAATGGCAATTGCCTGTGGTAATGCGTTTGTGCTCAAGCCCTCTGAGCAAGACCCTATGACCCCAATGCGGATAGCTGAATTGTTTGCTGAAGCTGGATTTCCGCCTGGGTTGTTACAAGTTGTTCATGGTCGGAAAGCACAGGTCGATCATTTATTACGGCATCCATTAATAAAAGCGCTTTCTTTTGTCGGGTCAGTACCTGTTGCCCAGTATATTTACCGGACAGGAACCTCGCACTTAAAACGCGTGCAGGCCTTCGCAGGTGCCAAAAATCATATGGTGGTGATGCCTGATGCGGATAAAGCACAGGTTATCAGTAACTTAGTAGGCTCTTCAGTAGGAGCGGCAGGCCAGCGTTGTATGGCAATCAGCGTGGCTGTGTTTGTTGGTGAGAGTGCAAGCTGGGTTGAGGACCTGCAAAAGGAAATGGCAAAGGTGAAGCCTGGGATCTGGAATGATCACTCTGCAGGATTTGGTCCACTCATTTCACCCCAAGCAAAAGAGCGTGTATTAGGGTTGATTGCACAAGGAAAAAATGAGGGTGCGGAGTGTCTTTTGGATGGTAGTGAGTGTCGTATGACAGACTATCCCGATGGTAATTGGGTTGGACCTACTCTATTTAGTGGGGTGAAATCCGATATGACCATTTACCGGGAAGAAATATTTGGCCCTGTTTTGCTTTGTATGCAGGTTAATTCTTTGGATGATGCTATCCAGCTTATTAACGAAAACCCGTATGGAAATGGTACATCCATTTTTACCTCTTCAGGTTTATCTGCAAGACACTTCCAGCATTATATTGAAGTAGGACAGGTGGGTATTAATGTGCCTATTCCTGTGCCACTGCCGTTCTTTTCTTTTACAGGCTGGAAACAGTCATTTTATGGTGATCAGCATGCTTATGGTAAACAAGCTGTGCGCTTTTATACTGAGACAAAAACCATTACTGCACGCTGGTTTGATCCAGGAATGCCAGCGACACCTAATATGACGATTCAGATGCGTTAGTTAATTACTCGCTGTAATACATCCATTGTTATGAGTACCTCTAAAATCACTATTTTTAGAGGTGCCCTTAAGTGTTATCAATGAAGGAGATACCCAATGGATTTTGAGTTGAACGAAGAACAACAGGCATTCCAGCGAACCGCACAAGCTTTTGCTGAAGGGGAGCTTGCCCCACATGCTGCAATGTGGGATGAGAAGCAGCATTTTCCTGTAGATGTCATTAAGCGAGCAGGTGAGCTTGGTTTTTGCGGTATTTATTGTACAGAGGAAGAGGGCGGATTAGGCCTGTCGCGACTGGATGCTTCAATTATTTTTGAGCAATTAGCCCAAGGTTGCACATCTACAACAGCCTATCTCACCATACATAATATGGTGACATGGATGATAAGTCTTTATGCCCAGGAAGCGGTTCGTAAAGAGTGGTGCCCTTTTCTGGTGACGGGTGAAAAGCTTGGCTCCTATTGTTTAACTGAACCCAATGCTGGCTCTGATGCCGCATCCCTGAAAACCACAGCCGTTAAAAAGGGTGATCAGTATGTCATCAATGGCAGTAAAGTGTTTATTTCTGGTGCTGGAGCGACGGATGTTCTGGTGGTGATGGCCCGGACAGGGGGAGAAGGTGCAAAAGGTATTTCCAGTTTTTTAGTGCCTGCTGACAGCGAGGGCATTACCTATGGCCGTAAAGAAAGCAAGATGGGTTGGAACAGCCAACCAACCCGCAGTATTACTTTTAGTGATGTTAATGTCCCAGCTCGATACCTGCTTGGTGAAGAAGGCCAAGGCTTTAAAATTGCGATGCAGGGCTTGGATGGTGGACGCGTTAACATTGCCACCTGCTCAGTCGGAGTTGCACAAGCCGCATTAAGAGATGCACAGCGTTATATGCATGAGCGCAGCCAATTTGGTAAATCTCTGGCTCAGTTCCAAGCATTACAGTTCAAATTAGCGGATATGGCGACACGGCTTGTGGCGTCACAACAAATGGTTCGTTTAGCGGCCAGTCGTTTAGATAAAAAAGCGAAAGATGCCACGCTTTACTGTGCAATGGCCAAGCAGTTTGCTACTGATGAGTGCTTTGTTATTTGTAATGATGCCTTACAGCTACATGGTGGTTATGGTTATATTCGAGAATATCCTTTGGAACGCTATGTTAGGGATGCCCGGGTTCATCAAATTTTAGAAGGCACCAATGAAATTATGCGCGTCATTATTTCACGTCGCTTGTTGCAGGATGAGGTGCATAGTTTATTTGACTAGTGATTTCTGATGTTTAGCAAAAGTTTTTAGTAGCCTTTATTTTGAGTACAAGAGGTCGAGATCAGCTATGAAGTTAGCAAAACTATTGAGCTTGGTGGATTCTGACAAGCTTAAACTGGAACAGCATGAACATACCTTGCTTGTCAGATTGAGTAATCCTCCCGCACATATTTGGGATCAGGAAAATCTGTCAGCATTGCAACGACTCATGCATGCTTTAAACAAAGTTGATTCTATTTATGCGGTTGTGATTACTGGAGAGGGAGAGAAATTTTTTTCTGCAGGTGCTGATTTAAAATTATTTGCTGATGGCAATACGGCAAGAGCTCAGGAAATGGCTAGTTTGTTTGGGCGAGCATTTGAAACACTTGCAGCCTATCGTGGAGTAACGATTGCGGCTATCAATGGTTATGCCATGGGGGGTGGACTTGAGTGTGCTCTAGCCTGTGATATTCGTATTGCAGAGGAGCATGCGGAGCTTGCGTTGCCTGAGGCGAGTGTTGGTTTACTCCCTTGTGCCGGTGGTACTCAACGTTTGCCTTGGCTAGTGGGTGAAGGTTGGGCTAAGCGCATGATTTTATGTGGTGAGCGTCTTTCTGCAGAACAAGCGTTAAAAATTGGCTTAGTCGAACAAGTGGTTAAACGCGGAGAAGTGGTTGCAACGGCGCTAAAACTTGCCACCCAAGTTGCACAGCAAAGTCCTTGCAGTGTTAAAGCCTGTAAGGAACTGATTTCTGCAGCACAACATCAGCCCATTCATAGCGTATTGCCCATGGAGCGTGAAGCCTTTTTAGAATTATTTGCTACGGTGGATCAAAAAGAAGGGGTTAATGCCTTTTTAGAAAAGCGCCCAGCAGTTTGGCAAAATAAATAACTGGCTATCTTCAGCCGAGGAGGGAGTGCTATGAAAAATATCTGTGCTTCCCTCTATGATGTTGCTGTGGAGAATTAAGTAAGTTTGTGAAGACGAGAATGATATGAGTGATGCCATTGTAGTGAATTGCCTTCCTTGTGAAGGAGGGCAACAAATTGGATTATTAACACTTAACCGGCCAACAAGTTTAAATGCGATTAATCAGTCGATGATTGACTGTCTTTATGAGCAGCTCCTGGCGTGGAAGCAAGATGAGCGTGTGGCCTGCATTGTGCTAAAAGGAGAGGGAGAAAAAGCATTTTGTGCGGGGGGAGATGTACGACAGTTATTTACAGCATTAAATAAAGAGATTAAGGCCGGGCAGAAAGAAGCCGAACAATTTTTTTCTCATGAGTACCGCTTAGACTACTTAATTCATACGTATCCAAAACCGATTGTGGTATGGGGGCACGGTATTGTAATGGGGGGAGGGCTTGGTCTCATGGTGGGTGGGAGTCATCGTGTGGTGACAGAAACTACCCGGATGGCTATGCCAGAGATGGCGATAGGACTTTATCCCGATGTTGGGGGTTCCTGGTTCCTCAATAGAATGCCTGAAAAAACAGGTTTATTCTGTGGTTTAACGGGCTGTGCTTTGAATGCAAATGATGCGCTTTATGCTGGATTAGCAGATCGTTTTTTACAGCACAATATGCTACAGGAAGTATTGGATGCACTGCGACTGTCAGCCTGGAAAAAAGAGCCTGAAGCTAATCATGCTATTGTCAGTAAGATACTACGGCGTTTTGCCAAAGCAGCAGAGCCTTTAATACCAGAGAGCAATTTGCAACAACATAAGCAGCAGATTCAACGGCTAATGGATCATGATACGTTAGCTGAGGTTTATCAGGATTGGCTGTATTACGACACAACAGATCACTGGTTGGAGAAAGCAATAAAAGGCTTTTTGCAAGGTTGCCCAACAACAGCCTATTTAGTGTGGGAACAAATTAAACGTGGACGACACTTGTCTTTATCAGAAGTTTTTCAGATGGAACTCACATTATCAGTTCAGTGTTGTTTACATGGTGATTTAGTGGAAGGTGTTAGATCAAGGCTAGTGGATAAAGATAATAATCCTAAGTGGCGTTATGCTACGGTGTTAGATGTACCAAAAGAATGGGTAGAAACACATTTTGAGTCATTGTGGCCAGCAGATCAACATCCCCTTTCATCGCTGGTTTAAATTGTATGTATAAAAAAGCAGATAATTAATTCAGCCTATTACTATAAATTTGCTTTCGGGACTCAGCGCTCAACTTTAAAAATAAAAGCAGACTGGTTAATGGATATGAAGCACTACATTAACTCACTAATAAAAATAAGAGGGATATAAAAAATGGATATTGGTTTTATTGGACTGGGGCAGATGGGCTGCCCAATGGCCAAAAACCTTCTAAAAGCAGGCCACCGGCTTCGTGTCTATGATTTAATTCCAAATGCGGTAGATACTTTGGTTAAAGAAGGGGCGGTGGCAGCACACAGTGCACATCTGGCGGTAGAGAATGCTGACGTTGTGATCAGTATGCTACCGGCTGGCGAGCACGTAAAACAATTGTATTTAGAAAATAAACTATTAGATAGTATTAATACTTCAACCTTAGTAATCGATTCCAGTACGATTGATCCCGATAGTGCTCGGCTTGTCGCAGCAGAAGCAAAAAAGAAAGGTATCAAAATGCTGGATGCACCTGTTTCGGGCGGTACGGCAGGTGCACAAGCGGGTACACTCACCTTTATTGTGGGCGGTGATGCAGAAGCGGTAACCATAGCCAAACCAGTATTACAGGCTATGGGGAAAAATATTTTTCATGCAGGCGCCAGTGGTGCGGGTCAAGTCGCGAAAATATGCAATAACATGTTGCTTGCGATAACCATGGCAGGAACCTCAGAGGCATTGCAACTGGGTGTTGAGCAGGGGTTAGATCCACAAGTGTTAGCGGATATTATGAATAACAGCTCTGGGGGAAATTGGGTATTGCAGCGTTATAACCCATATCCTGGAGTAATGCCTGAGGCACCTGCCAGCCATGACTATCAAGGGGGATTTCGGGTTGAGTTAATGCTCAAAGATCTTGGATTAGCGGAGCATATGGCACTATCACAGGCAAGCCGGACACCCATGGGTGCGTTGGCAAGGAACCTTTACAGTATTCACGCAGCTCAAGGCAGTCATGCCCGTGACTTTTCTAGCATTATGCAGTTGTATCAACGCCATATGGATGAGTAGCTTAGCTGGCGTTAAGACACGAAGAGTCCGAGGGAAAAGGCCCTCGGGCACTGCTTGAGTAAAATTTTTCTTTTCAACAATTAGGCAATGTTACTACTTTAACATTGGCTTAGCCTATTCTGTCAGTATAATGGCGTACATACCCATTTTCTTGGGGTAAAATGTCTTGTGCTTTTTCCGTAAAATTCAATTATAAAAATATTAGTTGCCAACAACGGTTACGCCATGAAGCGCCTATTTGCAATTTGGTTTTGTTTTATCTCGCTGTGGATCTCCTATGCCTGGTCTGAAGAATCGAATACTTCTTCGACGTTACCTCCTCCTGTCAAGCAAGTGGTCGTTGCCTATGCCACAGGACAGGAGCCTTTTCAGTTTAGTGATGATGAAGGGAAAGCCGCTGGTTTTTTAATTGATATTTGGCGTGAGTGGAGTAAACAAACAGGCATTAAGGTCAAGTTTCTAGGAGCGCCAGAGCAAGTTGCTGTAACTATGGTCAACCGTGGACATGCGGATGTGTTAGCGGGGGTGTATCGTCGGGATGAATATAAAGGACTTAAATACAGTACCCCATTGGCTAAAAGTGGTGTTTACTTTTTTTATCATAAAAGTTTATTGGATATAAAAAAGTTAGAAGATTTAGCAGGGTTTAAAATAGGTGTGATTCGTGGGGAAGAAGCTGAACAATATATTGAGAAGCATGTTCCAAATGCATCACTTGTCACTTATAACAGTTATCGACAATTATTAGATGCCGCTACTCGTGGAGATATTCGGGTATTTGTAGGCGAGGGCCCTCTACTTCGATACTTAATGGCTGCACGTGGTGCGTTGCAGGAATTTAATTATCAGTCTGAGCAGCCACTATTTCAACGTACACTTTATGCTGCCGTTAATGATAGACAGTCAATGCTGGATGAAGTTATTCGCAGTGGTATGCAAAAAATAAGTCTGGTTGACCGTAAGCTATTAGAAGGAAAATGGTTAGAACAGACCCGAGCTTACTCCAGTGATGCATTAATTATTGCGATTGATTCTGATTTCCCACCACTGTCATTTATTAATTCAAAAGGTCGACCTGCGGGATTTTTTGTCGACTTTTGGCGGCTCTGGTCAGAAAAAACAAAGAAGCAAGTTCGTTTTAGAGCCAGTGAGTGGCACGATACGTTGGAAGTAATTAAGGATGGTGAAGCAGACATTCACTCAGGTGTATCCGAAACACCCATGCGTAAAGAGTGGATGGACTTTTCGCAACCTTTCTATGAAATGAGTTCGGCATTATTTTATGCAACAGATTCTATTCCAGTACAAAGTTTTGATGATCTGACAGGGTCTCGTATTGGCGTTGTAAAGGGAACATCTCAATATTTGTATGTGTTGGAAAATATCAAAGAAGCATATTTAACGGAATATGACAATAATGAAGAGTTGATACGCGCGCTGTTAGATGGAGAAATTCGTGCGTTTATAGCGGAACCAATATCCATCAATATTTTATTGAACCGATTGGGGTTATTAGGTGAAGTTAAGCAGTGGGGGAAAAATTTATATAAAGAAAAATTTCATGCGGGAGTACTGACAGGGCGAAAAGACTTACTGAAATTAATTAATAATGGACTTAGCTTAATTAATCATCAGGAACGCGTTGAGTTGGAAGCGCGTTGGTTAGTAGATCCTAAGTTACGGTATTTTTCTGATGAGGCATCTCCCCTTGAATTATCGGAGGACGAAAAAGAATGGTTACACAACCATCCAGTAATTACATTTACGGGGGACCCTGGGTATCCACCCTTTGAAACGGTAGATGAAAACGGTGAGTACCAAGGCGTAGCCGCTGACTATATCAAAATGCTCGAAAAACGCTTGGGTATTACATTTAATTATATTCCCTCAAAAAACTGGAGTGAGGCGATAGATAAGCTGCGAAATCGAGAAGTGGATTTACTTCCGGTTATTGCTTGGAATGAAGATCGTGCGAAGCGTTTTGCATTTACCCAACCTTATTGGGAAGTGCAAACGGTTATTATTGCCCGGAATACAGATGACAGTATAAACAGTATTAAAGATTTATCAGCAAAAAAAGTGGCTACATTACCTGAATTTGCTGCTACAGATTTTATAAAAAAACAGTATCCAGATATCAACTTTGTTAATGTCAAAGATTTTGCTGATGGTTTTAAGCAGGTATCTCTAGGGCCACTGGATGCCATGATTGTTAATATGGCAACAGCAAGTCATGAAATAGAACGTACTAAAATCACCAACTTGCGGATTGCTGCAGAAGCAGGATATAACTACCGTTTCCGCATGGCGACTCATAAGCACTGGGATAAATTTAATACCATTTTGAATAAAGTGCTAAGTGGTGTGACTTCTCGGGAAAAAGACGAAATTAAACGGAACTGGATTTCCATTCAAACGCAACCTTGGCGGCCAAATAAAGAGTTTATTATTGGTGTCGTAATAACGCTGGCTATAATTTTATTAATTATTTATTGGAACTGGCGGCTGTCCCGAGAAATTGCTGAACGGCAAAAAGCGGAAAAAGCATTACGTATGCGAGCACAGATGGACCGCTTGTTGAGCAATATTACCCGTCAGTTTATGGATCGTGATTTAGATGAAGCTGTAAATTATACATTACGTGTCGTTGGCGAATTTATGGGCGCTGATCGAGGCTATGTATTAATTATTCGTGGACAACAGTCATTAATGACCCATGAGTGGTATGCTACTGATTTGTCTGGTTTTGTAGCATCTCAACGGCGGTACTTAGTTGATCAATATCCTTTACTGGCTGATCGCGCTAAACAGGGCAGTACCTTACAAAGCAGTTTGCGTACACTTGGGGCTGAAGATCATGAAATGAAGTCGCTTCTAAGTGAGCTAAAGCTCCGGTCTGTCATTCATGTGCCTATGCTTCTCTCAGGACGAGTGGTTGGTTGTTTAGCTCAGGCCACCGTCATGAGTAATAAACATTGGAACCATGATGAGGTTGCTTTATTACGCCGAGTGGGTGAGTTAATTGCTATTGGACGAGCCAAAAAAGATGCTGAAGAAGCGTTACGGGTGAGTGAAGAACGTTATCAATTAGCCATGGATGCCGCGACAGATGGTTTATGGGACTGGAATATTCCAGAAGAAACCATTTATTTAGGCCCCCGTTACGCACGCATGTTAGGCTATGAGCCAGGTGAGATTGCCGGGACACCTGCTGCATGGGAAGCCCTTATACATCCAGACGATAAAGGCGATATGATTGACTTCCTGCATAATATGCTGGCGACCTGTAATGAGTCATTTGAGCGGGTTTATCGCTGTTATCGTAAAGATGGTAGTGTGTGTTATGTCAGAACCAAAGGTAAGGTCGTATTTAGGGATGAGGAAGGTAATCCGTTACGTGCCGTGGGTACGCATGTCGATATTACTGAAGAATTAAGTCGGCAACGAGAATTATCTCTTGCTCATTTTTCGTTGGATAATTCTGCGGATGAAATTCAGTGGGTGAATCAACAGGGGCATTTAAGTTATGCAAACAGTGAAATATGTCGTTCATTAGGGTATTCACTATCAGAGCTTATTAATAAACCGCTGTCTGAAATTGATCCTAATGTTGATCAAAAATCCTGGGGGCGGTTGTGGAAATTATTGAAACGAGAAAAAGCGATTACCTTTGAAACTTTACGCAAGCGAAAAGATGGCTCTGATTATCCCGTCGAAGTGACAGCTAACTTGATGGAGTATGAAGGGGAAGGTTATGTATTTATGTCTGGTCGTAATATTACTGATCGCAAACAGGCTGAAGATGACTTGCATAAAGCGAAAGAAATAGCCGATCAGGCAAATCGAGCAAAAAGTGATTTTCTGGCCAATATGAGCCATGAAATACGCACACCCATGAATGCAATTATTGGTATGAGTCACTTGGCATTACAAACAGATTTGTCAGAAAAACAGTTTGATTATATCAGTAAAATTAAGTCAGCTTCCCATGCATTGCTAGGTATCATCAATGACATTCTCGACTTTTCTAAAATTGAAGCTGGAAGAATGGAAATGGAGACCATCAGCTTTGATTTAGACGAAGTATTTGAAAATCTTAGCAATATCATGCTGGTAAAAGCAGAAGAAAAAAATATTGAGGTTAACTATCATATCGCGGATAACGTTCCACGACACTTGGAGGGTGATCCGTTACGTTTAGGACAAATTCTGATTAACCTTACCCATAATGCCATTAAATTTACCAATAAAGGATCTGTATCCGTTTATGTCAAATTAGTAGATTGGGAACAGGATCATGTTCAGCTAGAATTTTTGGTTAAAGATACAGGAATTGGTATAAGCAGTGATCATCTTGCTCACCTATTTGACTCTTTTTCACAAGTAGATAGTTCAACTACACGCAAGTTTGGGGGAACCGGGTTGGGACTGGCAATCTGTAAAAAACTGGTCAGTATGATGCAGGGTTCTGTGTGGGTGAAAAGTGAGTTGGGTAAAGGCAGTGAATTTTATTTTACTGTTCGCCTGGGGCAGCAGCAGTTTAATAATAAGTTAGCGTTGATGAGTGATGAGTTAAAGGACATGCGCGTCCTCGTGGTTGATGATAATAAAGCCTCACAGACGGTATTAACTGATTTGCTTCACTCCATTTCGATGCGAGCTGAGGTCGTGTCTAATGCTGAAGAAGCCTACGAACGTCTTGCTGAGGCTAATAGTCAATCAGGAGACTGTTTTGAACTGGTATTAATGGATTGGCGGATGCCTGATACCGATGGTATTGATGCATCACATCATATTAAGCAAATGCAACAGTTAGTGCATACTCCTGCGATTATTATGGTGACGGCCTATGGGCGTGAAGAGGTGATGCGCCAGGCACAAGAAACTGTAGATGCATTTTTGATTAAACCTGTTAGCCCTTCTGTTTTGCTGGAAACCATTTTGCGAACCTTTGGCAAAGGAAAGTTACAGGCTCCCTCTCGGCAGCGAACATTAACACCAGAGAGCGTCTCCTTGCAGCGTTCGGGCAATGTGTTATTAGTTGAAGATAATGATATTAATCAGCAGGTTGCCAAGGAATTATTAGAAGGAATGGGACTAACAGTAACCATTGCCGGTAATGGTTTAGAAGCAATTAATGCAGTGAAACGGCAAGACTTTGACTTGGTATTTATGGATATTCAAATGCCTGAAATGGATGGCTACCAGGCTACAACCTATTTACGTAATGACCCAGAATATCAGCAATTACCCATTGTGGCGATGACAGCCCATGCCATGGCTGGTGATAAAGAACGTTGTATTACTGCGGGCATGGATGACCATCTGCCTAAACCACTAGATCCTGATGCATTAGCTCAAGTCGTGAGTTACTGGCTTGGTAGTCATCATAGCACTAGTAAAGTGGAAGATAGTAAAGAGGCTGAAGAAATTATTCTGCCTGAATCACTACCAGGAATTGATATTAAAATAGGCCTATCTCGGTTGGTTAATAATCGTCGCTTATACCTTAAGTTATTACATGATTTTATACGGCAATTAAGTGAAGCAGAAAGTGAAGTCCAGCGTGCGTATGAAAACGGAGATTGGGAAACAATTCTGTATCAGGTGCATACCTTAAAAGGTGTTGCGGGAAATATTGGTGCTATTCAATTACAGCAAACTGCTCATGAGTTGGAAAAAGCATTGCGTGAGGCGCCCGAGAGTTTGACCGATACTCATTGGGATAATTTTTTAGAGAGTGTAAAACGACTAAAATCGGGACTCATTGATTTGCCAGCATTACCGGAGCCAGAATCGCCTCAGGATGAAAAACCAGTAACGTCATTATTATCTTTTAGTGAAATTCTGCATTGTTTGAAGGAGTTGCAGTTACAGCTGGCATCCGGTGATATTGAGGTAATGTCTATGTTTCAGCGCAATCAACACGACTTTGCAACAGTGCTTGCGCCTAATGAGCTAAGTCAACTGGAAGGGTTTATTGATAATTTTGACTTTGATGAAGCGGCTGAGTGGCTGGGTGAAAAACTGACAATGTTGGAAGAGGTCAGCCAGTAAACACGATTAAAAACGTATATTGTTTTTTATTATGCCATGTTTTTCCTTTGTAGAGGTTGGTTACTGTAGGAGAGACATGGCTGCATCCATTTCAGCGGTTAGATCTTCACCTTCACCTTCTTCATCAACAGGATTTATACCCAGCTTTTCAAATGCTTTTATTTGGGTCCAGTCTAATTTGGTATAAGGATGTTCTGTGCCTGCTAATGTTTGCAAGTTAGCAACCATGACAATATCAACATAATCAACTGAATTAGAGTCACGGCTAAAATTAGTATATTGTGAAGGGACTACTGCAATATTTTCGGGGAAATCCCATGCCCTTAAAATACGCGTACCCAGTCTGGGATGCACTTTTTCAATAACCTGACTTAGGCTAATACTGTCGGGTATTGTGCCTTTTTCTTCAACATAAGTCAGAATAGGAAGTACACCGATTTGATGCAACAAGCCTGCTAATGTAGCCTGATCGGGCATTAGCCGAGTAAAGTGTTTACACAGAACATGACTAATACCTGCGACTTCAGTACTGTGTTGCCATACGCTGCGAAGAATTTTATCCACGACATCTGAGGTAGCCTGAAACATTTGCTCCATGGCTAAGCCTGTTGCTAGGTTGGCTGTGTAAGTGATACCCAATCGATTTACAGCCATAGTGATATTGTCTATTTCCCTTGATGCTCGCATCAGGGGGGAATTTACGATTTTAATTATTCTTGCGGAGATCGCTGCATCATTACTGACAACTTTTGCCAGTGTTTGTACATCAACCTCTGGATCTTCAGCTGTTTCTCGAATTTTTAAGGCAACCTCTGGCAGAGTCGGCATAAAAAGTTCTTCATTTTCAATTGCCTCGGTGAGTTCAGTTAAAATCTGCTCAGCAAGATTAGCCATGTTGCTCCCTTTAACGTATTCAACAACTAGTTTGAATTCTTGAGCAATTGATAGGTGACAGCAGACGGGTGACTGTGACTCACCCGTAGTGCCTGGTTGCCATTTATATGGTTATAAGCTCAGGAACCTTCATTATTTATAGTATAGGGTAGGCTAAGAAGGTGAACTTTTTTTGAGAAATCTTGATCAAGGTATACGTTGTTGGCATTAACTGCTTTCTTCATGAGAACTGCAAGTGCTTCAGTGGGTTGTGTTGTGTGATTTAAGCTAATGATTTCACCAACTGAGCTGTTATGGGCTGGTGAGTACAACGACTGCCCATGATCAGTTGCTGTATTTTCAGGAAGTGCTATTCGATATAAGCCGCTTTTTAATTTACCCAGGTATTGAGTGCGTGCGACAACTTCTTGTCCTGTATAACAGCCTTTTTTAAAGTTAATGCCTTCTAAGTGCTGCAAGTTGAATTGTTGAGGTAAGTATTTTTCTTGGCATTGTTGATCAACCCAGGCTATCCCTTGGCTGACCATATATTCTTGCCAATAGCTGTAACCTGCTGGAGAACAGTATTGACTCAGGGCGAGCCAGAAGTCTTCAGCCTGACTTTTGGGGCAACTAAGTAGATATCCTTGCTTAGCAGGGAGGGCTAGGATTTGAATTTGATTTTGAGTGGTTACTTGTAGCACATCACTCGGCGTTGGGAGTCCTAATTGAGTGAGTGTTGAACTCGCTTCACTGCCAAGTATGGCCAGTCGAACCCAGTTATCACTACTGTCGCTGATACTGCATTTATAGAAAACAGCATACTTACTTAATGTTTGATTAAAATGAGTAATGGCATTACGGCTTAAAAAAAACATGAAATCATTATTAAACTGCCATACCCAAAAGTTACTGACCATACGGCCTTTTGGAGTGCAGTAAGCGCCAAGTTTAGCCTGTGACTCGTTAACATGGTTAATATCGCAAGTAAGCTGACCTTGAAGCAGTTTGTCACTACCTTCTCCTGATATTTGGACGATACCCATAGGACTTAAATCAACCAGAATGGGTTGCGATGAAAGAGGAGGCTTTGAAAAAGCGACTACCTGCTCACCATTAAACTGTGCACCTTGAGCTTCTAAAAATTCAGGCCATGATGTACTCATGCGTGTTTCCAGATTCCAATTAACCAAATTTACTTGCAAGAATAGAAATAAGTAACCGACAATACAGCAGCTTGGCGATTTTGTGCAAGATGGTTCCTCCTCTGCATTAGGTATTGTCAGGCAATTGCGTATGAGAAGTGCTGTACCAGTAGGGGAATAAGATGTTATCAAACGCTGAACACAACCGACTTTTTTGGCGAAGCCGACGCGGTATGTTGGAGTTAGATGTATTGTTAGTGCCTTTTGTTAAAGAAGTATTTCCATCTCTGGGTGAAGAAGACCAAGCGCGCTATAAGAAGTTAATTGAATGTGAAGATCCAGACCTATTTCGTTGGTTTATGCAAAAGGAACGGCCTACAGATCCAGAGTTGGCCATTATTGTGGAGATGGTTTTGAATCATGTCCCTGCTTCAGTCTAGAGGCTTCCTGTTTATTTCTCTCCAGCCATCACGGTGTTTAGCTATTTGGATAATTGCCAGCCATAGTATTGCTGCACTCGGTTTATTGGTTTCTCCTTGGCGGTGGTGGATAGATTTACTGTTATTCATAGTCATATGTGGGTCTGCTATTTGGTTATTGAGGCTCCATGTTTGGCGTACCTCAGCTAAAAGTGTGGTGAGTATCCAGCAGAATCACAATGGCTGGTTATTGACGCTTCGAGATGAGACGTTATTGAACGGTACACTTCATTTTGACAGTTTGGTGATGACGAAGTTGGTTGTATTGAACTTTAAAGTTCCTGGTAGACTTCGTCCTTTACCTGTAATCATTGTGGCTGATGCAATAAACGCAGAGCAGCTACGCTTACTTCGCGTAGTACTGCGCTGGTCATCAAGTGAAGAGACTCCAAATTTATTTTAGTTAGAGGGTTCCCGGTCTGCATAAGGGTGGTAATTGGTAGGGTAGAGAATCGTATCTTCTATTGTGTTGAGGGACTCAGGGTAGTCCAGTGTATAGTGAAGACCACGGCTTTCTTTACGAACCATCGCGGATGAAATAATGAGGTCTGCAACCACCGATAGGTTACGTAATTCGATTAAGTCATTGCTGATTTTATAATTACTGTAAAACTCGTATATTTCCTGATGCAGTAAGTTGATTCGGTGACGAGCGCGCATGAGTCGTTTTGTGGTTCTCACAATACCTACATAGTCCCACATGAAACGTCTAAGCTCATCCCAGTTATGGGCAATAATGACATCTTCATCTGAATCAGTAACCTGACTTTCGTCCCAAGCGGGAATATCGACTGGAGTTAAAGGGATAGATAATCGCTTCTTGATATCTTCAGCACTTGCTAAGGCATAAACCACACATTCTAATAATGAGTTGCTGGCTAACCGGTTCGCGCCATGAAGTCCAGTAAAACTGCATTCGCCAATCGCATAAAGGTTCGGGATATCGGTCCGCCCCGCAGTATCTACCATAATCCCGCCACAGGTATAATGGGCAGCAGGTACCACAGGAATAGGCTCCTGGGTAATATCAATGCCATAGCTCAGGCAGCGCTGATAAACGTTGGGGAAGTGACTTAAAATAAAGTCTTTTGGTTTATGGCTGATATCCAAGTAAACACAATCAATCCCCAGTCTTTTCATTTCGTGGTCTATGGCTCTAGCCACAATATCACGAGGGGCAAGCTCTTCCCGTTTATCAAACTTAGCCATAAAGCGACTGCCGTCAGGAAGCTTAAGTAAGCCTCCTTCGCCTCTAATAGCCTCTGTGATAAGAAATGATTTTGCTTGGGGGTGAAACAGGCAGGTTGGATGAAACTGGTTGAACTCCATATTGGCTACACGACACCCTGCACGCCAGGCCATGGCAATACCATCGCCCGTTGCACCATCTACATTGCTGGTATAAAGATATACTTTACTGGCGCCGCCACTGCCAAGAACAACATGGTTGGCGTGAAAAACTTCAACTTCATCTGTCTCAAGGTTGAGTACATAAGCTCCAATACAGCGATTGGGTTGGACGCCAAGTTTTTCTGAGGTTATCAGGTCTACAGCTAATCTATTTGATATTGTTTCTATATTTGGATGTGCTAGGGCTCGCTCGATAAGTGTTTGAGATATGGCTTGGCCAGTGGCATCAGCAGCATGAATCACACGACGGTGACTGTGGCCACCTTCTTTCGTCAAGTGATAGTCTTCGTGTCCATTGGCCATTTGTTCTTTAGTAAAAGGGACTCCTTGGCCTATCAACCAATCAATACTTGCTTTGCTGTGTTCAATAGTAAAGCGAACAGCATTTTCGTTACATAGTCCTGCACCAGCCGTCAGTGTGTCGCTGACGTGCGCTTCAACAGTGTCAGTTTTATCAATGACGCCAGCAACACCACCTTGTGCCCAGTAAGTTGAGCCTGCAACAAGCTCAGCTTTACTTAAAACAGCAACTTTCACATGGTCAGCAAGATTTAACGCTAAGGTTAACCCTGCAGCGCCACTACCAATGACAAGTACATCAAAGTGATATGCGTGAGGCATGAGGAATCCTTGATTTTTGCAGATGCCAATTAAATTTTAGCGTTAATCTAACGTTATTTACTTATGATTGCAGGTTTTATACGCATAACATGCAGGAGGTGAAGTATATAGTATGCCTATTCGAATAGGCAGTCTTGGCCTGGAAGATAATAGTTGAATTTGATTTTGCTCAATGTGTTTTATGCGTTACGTAAGGCAAGCCAGACAATCTTACTGACGAGTATTTGTGATTAATTTTGTTTGGTAGTGTGAATTGTTCGCTATTGAATAATTGCTATTGGGAACCAATTTTAAGTATGTGACTCCATCTAGACTGTTATTGGTGTTGTTGTATCGAGTTTTAAGTAAAACCTCTATAACGTGAAGAAAAAGCTTATCTTAACGTTTTTTCATTCAAAACTGGGATACTGATATATCAGTGGTAACCATTATTTAGTGAGTATGGTTGTGGTATATAGAGCTGGTTTTGCACGGTTAGGAGATACGATATTAACTTATGATCACATCTTGTGATTTCTGCCAATAACCTCAAGCTAACTGTTGAGAACTTTTATTTATCCATATGGTCTACACAACAGAACATAACTTAACCACCCGGCAATACCTAAACGCTCTGTTGTTCCAGGGAACAGCGGAGGGAATATGGTAAGTGCGCAAGACTCTGATCAACAACTAATCGATCGAGTCCAACGGGGGGATAAGCGTGCTTTTGATATGTTGGTTTTAAAATACCAGCATAAAATTCTTGGCTTGGTCAGTCGATATGTGCATGACCATCAGGAAGTATACGATGTTACTCAAGAGGCGTTTATCAAAGCTTATCGCGCTATCGATAAATTTCGTGGTGAAAGCGCATTTTATACATGGCTTTATCGTATAGCGATTAACACAGCAAAAAACTACTTGGTTTCAAAGGGCCGGCGTCCTCCTGATACTGATGTAGATAGTGAAGAAGCTGAATACTTTGAGGGGCACAATCCCTTAAAAGATATTGAAAACCCGGAGAATCGACTACTTCGTGATGAAATTGAAAAGGTTGTTTATAAAGCCATTGCAAGCCTGCCTGACGACTTACGCTCTGCGCTCACGCTTCGTGAGTTTGATGGGTTAAGTTATGAGGAGATTGCTGAAGTCATGCAGTGTCCGGTTGGAACTGTTCGCTCAAGAATCTTCAGGGCAAGAGAGGCTGTTGATAAGCAAGTACAACCTTTGCTATCTAGTACAGCTGGCTGAGATAAAAAGCGATGAGAAAAGGTTTTTCTATAATACAGCGTTTGATTTTTAATATGGAACGGATGGTGTAGCGATGAGAGCAGATCTTGATGTTTACCAGTGCAATGAGGTGCCTCTATGAGCAGTGATGATCGTAATTACGAGTCATTATCAGCCATTATGGATGGTGAGGCCAATGAGCTGGAGTTGCACCGAGTATTGAAGCATCTTCATGATAATGAGGAAACTCGAGCAAAGGCATTTCGTTATCAGTTAGTTGGCGAAGTGATGCGTAAAGAGACTCATGACTTTTCCCAGGTTGATTTGTCCGCAGCGATAAGTACTGCCATTGATGCTGAACCAATGCATGAACATAATCAATCTGCTAATGAATCCACTGCATATGATCAGGTAGGCTTTGGTGGAAGTGTAACGATAGCCCATGGCTGGACTCGTTGGTTGCGTCCTGCAGGTGGCGCGGCTGTTGCCGCAACTGTCACGTTGGCAGTATTGCTGGGTGCAAACTTAGTTAATCGTTCTGCAAATGAAGGTTTAGAGGCAGAGTTGACAGCTCAGGCAAGTAATACTGCAACAAACACTATGCCTGCCACAACTGCAGCCCCTCAAGTAGTTCGTGAATCTCCTATGGTAACGGGGCAGGGAGCACCTATGTTAGCAGGTTATTCTGATCAGCCTACTTATCGTGTACCGCTTCGCGTGGATCAACAGGAAGCCGCATTACGTGCTAAACAGTTAGCAGAGATGGCCTCCCAGGCTAGGTTTCAGTCTTACATGTTGCAACATGCTGAGTATAGTGCACTAAGTGCTAATCAAGGGATCTTGCCATTTGCCAGAGTGCATGAGTTTGAGACAAAGTAATATGAGTGTGCGGGTTCGTTTGGGGTTACGCCAGGCTATTGTCGTCATGGTTATGTTAGCGGGTAATGTCAATGCTGCAACAAGTGAAGATAGAACAGCATTAGACTGGCTTCAAACCATGGTGAATGCTACACAACAATTGAATTATGAAGGTCAATTTGTGTACGAACATAGTCGTGGATTAACCACTATGTCTATAGCGCATGCTTATCAAGATGGACAGGTTCGTGAGCGGTTAGTATATTTGGATGGGCCTCATCGTGAGGTTATTCGTTATGGGCGTAAGGTGATGTGTGTTACTCCCAAAAATGAAGTGATACGTTTTGATCATCAGGGTTCTCCTATTCCTTTTTCTCAAGCATTTCAGAAAAACCTAAGTAAAATTGCATCAATTTATAACCTTCAGCTGGATGGCCATGACCGGATTGCAAACAGGTCTGCGGTTGTGATTAATGTGCTACCAAGTGACAGGCATCGGTATGGTTATCGATTATGGTTGGATCAGGACACTGCGCTTTTATTAAAGTCGGTGCTTTTGGATAATAAGGGAAAATTGTTAGAGCGCTTACAGTTTACTTCTTTGCAGACAGGGAAACCTATTGCTGAAGAACATTTAGTTTCTTCATTAAGTGATGAAAATACTGTCGAACAAATTATTTCAACGAAAAGTGTTAATGAGCAATCTAGTGAAGCTCAGCAAAGTTGGCGGGTATCCTGGGTACCTGATGGCTTTGAGCTATCCAGGCATGATGAGCGTAAACATTCCAAATATGGTATGACGGTTGCGTCTCTGATGTTCTCTGATGGATTATCTGCCTTTTCTGTTTTTGTTGAGCAAGGGGATGAACGTTCTGCGGCAGAACAGGCTCTAACCCGTAGAGGTGCGATGACTGCGATTTCTCGAATATTAAGGCATAAGCACAATATTTATCTGGTTACTGTTGTCGGTGAAATCCCCGAAAAAACAGCTGAAAAGATTGCAGTTTCTGTGCAATCAGCATTAAATAAACCTTAATACAAGGTGAACTAAAACTTCGTGCTATAAAACCCAGAGAAAGAAATCAGCTAAAATGATTGAAGAACAAGGACAAGTAATGGCTGTAGAGCCTGGAGCAGTGTGGGTTCAAACTTTTAGACGTACTGCTTGTGGTAAGTGTCAGGCTAAGTCCGGTTGCGGTCATAATCTTATAGAAAAGCTGGTTCCTGATCGTCAACATGCTTATATTAAAGCACTTAATGACTATACAGTGCAGGTTGGGGATGAGGTTGTTATTGGTATTGAAGAAAATACCTTGATTAATGCTTCAGTATTAGTCTATCTACTTCCACTCTGCGCACTTCTATTTGGTTTATTATTAGGCCACTGGTGGCAACTACATGAGTTAGCAAGTTTAGGGATTGCGCTTGCTCTATTGCTGTTGGCATTTATAGGGGTTCGTAATCATAGCCGTCAAAACTTTGTTCAGAAAAAAACCTTACCTATAGTCTTGAGTGTAAAACTGGCAGCTCAATCAATTTCTTGAATAATTGAAAACTAGCAAACCGAATCAATAATAAACAGAGCTAAGGGTTGTGGTTTCCTATGAGAACTGTATCAACTGTTCGTTTTTTGTGGCTACTTGCATTATCAACACTGATAGTACTTAATACTGCACGAGCTAGATCCTACCCTGATTTCACTGAGTTAGTTGAAGATGCTTCTCCTGCAGTGGTGAACATTAGTACGCGGCAGGAGCCAAAAAGTCGACAACGGCTTCAGTTCCATGAATTTAATCAAGACTTACCTGATATTTTCCGTGATTTTTTTGGTAAGCCTTTCCCTCCTCCTGGTAAAGGTAATAAAACACCAGCTCACTCATTAGGTTCAGGTTTTATAGTTTCAGAAGATGGCTATGTCCTGACAAATAATCATGTTATTTCTGGGGCAGATGAAATAATTATTAGGTTGAGAGACAAAAGAGAGCTAGCAGCAAAAGTGATAGGTGCTGATGACCGATCAGACTTAGCATTGCTTAAAATTGAAGCCTCAGACTTACCTGTTGTTAAAGTAAATACCCATGCTGTCATTAAGCCAGGACAATGGGTTGTTGCAATAGGCTCTCCATTTGGCTTTGAAGCTTCTGTAACGGCAGGCATTGTGAGTGCAACGGGGCGTAATTTACCGAGTGAAAACTATGTTCCTTTTATTCAAACTGATGTCGCAATTAATCCTGGAAACTCTGGTGGCCCGTTATTGAACTTGGAAGGTGAGGTTATTGGTATCAACTCTCAGATTTATACTCGATCTGGAGGGTTTATGGGGCTTTCTTTTGCAATACCCATGGATGTTGCTATGGATGTTGTAAAGCAACTAAAAGATAAGGGCTATGTTTCTCGTGGCTGGTTAGGTGTCATGATTCAAGCTATGAACAAGGAGCTAGCTGAGTCATTTGATTTAGAAAAGCCTATGGGGGCACTTGTTGCTGAGGTTCTTGAGGGTAGTCCTGCAGAAATGTCAGGCTTTGAAAGTGGCGACATCATTTTACAGTTTGATGGTCAAGAGATTAGGGAGTCATCCGATTTGCCTTATATTGTTGGTCGGACTCCTGTGGGTAAGCAAGTGAACGTTGATATTCTTCGTAAAGGAGAAAAACAAACGCTTAAAGTCACAATCGGTGAGTTGCCAGATAAACGACAAGCTGTTGATAAAAGACAAAGCAAGGATCAAATTTTATCAAATCGACTTGGCATTACAGTGAAAACCTTGACGACTGATGAGAAAGAACAATCTGATCTAGCTTATGGAGTTGTTGTTGACAAGGTACTTGATGGGCCAGGACGTGATGTTGGCTTGCGTCCAGGGGACTTTATTACAGACATCTATAATGAGAAGGTTGATTCAGCAGAAAGCTTTAATGACATTGTGGATAAACTACCTGCCAATAAATCCATTCCTATGCGCTTGGTACGACATGGTAAGCCAGGCTATATCACATTTAAAATTACTGATGAGTGAGTGCTTCAGTTTAAAGGTCTGTCAGGTTAGATCCCCTCTAGCCTGTCAGCATAGCCGGATGGTAATAAATACGATAGAATTCAGCCTTTCTGTGAATCTTTGATTTCAAAGTAGATATACTGTTCTGTTGCAGTCCTTTAAGAAAGTAAATATAAGGACTAGCATTTTTTTATCAGTGACAATTGGTGGCACAAAGTATCGTGAGTGATTTAAGCCATATTCGCAATTTTTCCATCATCGCCCATATTGACCATGGTAAGTCCACGCTGGCTGATCGTTTTATTCAAACCTGTGGGGGTTTGTCTGATCGTGAAATGGCCGCTCAAGTGCTTGACTCTATGGATATTGAACGGGAGAGAGGGATAACCATTAAGGCCCAAAGTGTAACACTGACCTATGAGGCCTTGGATGGAAAAAAATACCAATTAAATTTTATTGATACCCCAGGGCATGTGGACTTTTCCTATGAGGTTTCTCGCTCTCTTGCTGCTTGTGAAGGCGCGCTACTGGTAGTAGATGCGGCACAAGGTGTTGAAGCACAATCTGTAGCAAATTGCTATACCGCTATTGAGCAAGGTTTGGAAGTGATGCCTGTACTCAATAAAATTGATTTGCCGCAGGCCGAGCCAGAACGTGTTGCCCAAGAAATTGAAGACATTATTGGCCTGGATGCTTCGGATGCTGTGCAATGTAGTGCAAAAAGTGGAATGGGTGTCACTGATGTTTTAGAACGCCTGATTCACTTAATACCCTCACCAGAGGGAGACTATGATAAGCCGTTACAAGCACTCATTATTGACTCCTGGTTTGATAACTATCTGGGTGTGGTGTCACTCGTTCGTGTTGTTCAAGGTAGTTTACATAAGGGGAATAAGGTTAAAGTTAAGTCTACAGGGGATGTGCATGTAGTCGATGGTGTGGGTATTTTTACCCCAAAACGTCATGAAACCGGTGTGTTACGTGCTGGTGAAGTAGGCTATGTTGTTGCAAGCATCAAGGATATTCATGGTGCACCTGTTGGGGACACTTTAGTTTTGTCGACTGGAGCGGAAGTTCCTGCGTTACCAGGTTTTCAAAAGGTTAAGCCTCAGGTCTATGCGGGCTTATTCCCAATTAGTTCAGATGATTTTGAGTCATTCCGTGAAGCACTGGGTAAGTTGTCACTTAATGATGCATCCTTATTTTATGAGCCAGAGTCATCAGATGCATTAGGCTTTGGTTTTCGTTGTGGTTTTCTGGGCATGCTCCATATGGAAATTATTCAGGAGCGCTTGGAACGGGAATATGATCTTGATCTCATCACTACCGCACCAACGGTTATTTATGAAGTAGAACATAAGGATGGTTCTGTTCATTATGTGGACAACCCTTCTCGGTTACCTGATCCTTCTGTCATCAACGAAATGCGAGAACCTATTGTTCGAGCAAATATTCTAGTGCCACAAGACTATTTAGGTAATGTCATTACACTATGTGTGGAAAAGCGTGGCATTCAAAAGGATATGCAATTTGTGGGTGGACAGGTATCACTGAGCTACGAGTTGCCGATGAGTGAAGTGGTATTGGACTTCTTTGACCGTTTGAAGTCAGTAAGTCGTGGGTTTGCCTCATTAGACTACAGCTTTGAACGTTTTCAAGCAGCGAATTTGGTTCGTTTGGATATCTTGATCAATGGTGAAAAAGTTGATGCACTTGCATTAATTGTTCATAAGGACCATGCAATGCATCGTGGCCGTCAATTGACGGAAAAAATGAAAGAAATTATCCCTCGCCAGATGTTTGATGTTGCGATTCAAGCTGCTATTGGAGGGCATATTATTGCTCGTCAAACAGTGAAAGCATTACGTAAAAACGTAACTGCAAAATGTTATGGCGGAGATGTGACTCGAAAGCGTAAGCTGCTTGAAAAGCAAAAGGCAGGTAAAAAACGGATGAAGCAAGTAGGACGAGTGGAAATACCACAGGATGCGTTCCTTGCTGTATTGAAAGTAGAGAAATAATTATGGACTTTAATTTTCCACTTATTTTAGTCATTGCAGTTTTTTTGACTGGGGTATTAGCGGCATGTGATTATTTTTTATTGGCACCTCGTCGTCGGCTCGCTGTTGAGCAGTACAAAGCGTCTACCAGCGATGTGGATGATGATGTGGTATTAAAAATCACCAAAGAGCCTGCTGTTTTTGAAACAGCAAAGTCAATTTTTCCAATATTATTAATTGTACTTGTGGTTCGCTCTTTTCTATTTGAGCCTTTTCAGATTCCTTCTGGCTCAATGAAACCTACGCTGGCGATTGGTGACTTTATTTTAGTGAATAAATACGCTTATGGAGTACGCTTGCCAGTGATTGGTACCAAGGTCATCAATGTAGGTGATCCTCAACGTGGTGATGTGATGGTATTTAAAGAGCCCGCCAATCCTTCAATTAACTTTATCAAGCGTGTTGTTGGACTTCCAGGGGATACCATTAAATATAAAGATAAACAGTTATTTGTTAATGGTGAGTTAGTTGAAGAGCATTTTATTGCCCAACTGCATGAACAAAATATTCCCTATAAGTTGTTAGAAGAAAATTTAGGTGGAGTAAAACACCAAATTAGAGAAAATGCCTTTGTTCAGTATCAGCTAAACCGTTTAGATGGTGAGTGGACTGTCCCTGAAGGTCATTATTTTATGATGGGCGATAATCGCGATAATAGTAATGATAGTCGGAGCTGGGGCTTTGTTCCTGATGCTAATGTTGTCGGTAAAGCCATTTATATTTGGATGCACTGGCCTAGTTGGGGGCAGTTGCCAAGCTTTAAAAATAATGGTGCCATTCAATAGTAAGGTGCCATTCGTCTTATGATGCTGACTACCGAGTAGTTTTTTTTTAGAAGTTTAACGTTCATAGCATAAAATTTGCAAAATGGGTCTATTTTTGTAGTAGACCCAGTAGATTAACTATTTTTGGTTCAATCATTGAAAAAGAGATGATGCTATGAAGCTAATGCATAAACAACAAGGAATGACGCTAGCGGGCTGGTTATTTGTATTTGTGGTAGGGGGCTTTGCAGTATTGTGCACACTAAAAATGCTACCTCATTACCTGGATGATATGGCCATTGGTAGGGTGCTAAACAATTTAAATCGGCCCGATATTGGTTCTGCCTCACCCAATGAAATTAGAGATTTAATCAGTCGAGGATTTCAGGTTAACAGCATTCGTGATATTCCTAAAGATGCTGTTAAAGTGAAGCGGCAAGGTGGCGTGGTTAATGTTGCCATCAACTATGAAAAGCGTGAACACTTGTTGGCAAATATTTATGTTGTTTTAACCTTTGAACATAATTGGAATACGCAGACTAAGTGAAGAAGTCATTAACACCACTCAGTAAAAAGCTTGGATATCACTTTAACGACTCATCGCGTTTATTACTTGCGTTGACACACCGTAGCTTTGGTGGTCAGAACAATGAACGCTTGGAGTTTCTGGGTGACTCTATTGTTAACTTTGTCATTGCTGAAGAGCTCTTTCGTCGTTTTCAAGAAGCGAAAGAAGGACAGTTAAGTCGACTGCGTGCACGTTTAGTGCGTGGGGCTACATTGGCAGAAATTGCCAAAGAGTTTGGCTTGGGGGATTTTTTACGGTTAGGTTCAGGTGAGCTTAAGAGTGGTGGCTTTCGTCGAGAATCAATCCTAGCAGATGCCTTAGAGGCTATCATTGGAGCAATGTATCTTGACGGAGGCATGGAAGCCTGCCGACAAAGTGTGCTCAAATGGTTTGAGTCTCGGCTGGAGAAGCTTTCTCTGGAAGACACGCAGAAAGACCCTAAAACAAGACTGCAAGAGTTTTTGCAGTCCCGACAAGAAGCCTTACCTCAGTATGATGTGATTAGTATTGAAGGTGAAGCGCATGCCCAAACGTTTACCATCGAGTGTAATATTTCAATGTTGCAAGATAAAACCATTGGTATAGGTTCTAGCCGCCGGGGAGCTGAGCAGCAAGCGGCTCGAAAAGCGCTTGAGCATTTAGGAGTAGATAAAGCTAATGGTTGATAGTAATCATTCAAATACAAATAACCAGTGTGGATTTGTAGCTATTGTCGGTCGACCTAATGTAGGTAAATCGACATTAATGAATCGTATTCTTGGACAAAAACTAAGTATCACTTCGCGTAAGCCACAAACAACCCGACACCAAATTCTTGGTATTAAAACGGAAGGTAACGTACAGGCAATATATGTTGATACGCCAGGGCTTCATAAAAGCGGAAAAAAGGCTATCAACCGATATATGAATCGAGCAGCCAGTTCAGCGATTAAAGATGTTGATGTAGTCATCTTTATGATTGACCGCAACCGCTGGACGGATGAAGATCAAATGGTACTTGACCAGCTCCAAGGAATACAATGTCCACTTATTGTTGCTATTAACAAAGTGGATAAGGTCAATGATAAAGAGCAATTGCTGCCTTTACTGGATGAGTTAGCCAAGCGAATACCTCATGCTGAACTAGTTCCAGTGTCCGCTAAAACAGGCGCTGGTGTTGAACAGCTTGAGGCTGCGACAGCCGTACATTTACCAGAAAGCATTCACTTCTACGAGGAAGACCAGCTAACTGATCGAAGCTCTCGTTTTCTTGCTGCAGAGTTAGTACGAGAAAAGGTTATGCGTCAGTTGGGGGATGAAATTCCTTATCAAATCACGGTTGAAATAGAAGAGTTTAAGCAAGATGGAAAAATTCTTCGTATCAGTGCATTGATTCTTGTTGAAAAAGATGGGCAAAAGGCCATTGTTATTGGCGCAAAAGGTGCTCGATTAAAATCCATTGGTCACGATGCACGGCTAGATATGGAGCGGTTGTTTAATAGCCAGATAATGCTCAACCTGTGGGTTAAAGTCAAAGGTGGCTGGTCTGATGATGAGCGTGCATTACGCAGTCTAGGGTATGATGATTTCAGGCAGTAAATGACTGTTGCGTTAGTAACTGGCTATGTATTACATCAGCGCCCCTATCGAGAAAATAGCGCTTTAGTTGATTTGATCACTAAAGAGCAGGGGCGTTTAAGCGTTATTTGTAAAACGGCAAAAAAACAAAGACATCAAAAATTACCTACCTTACAGCCTTTTGTTTCCTACTGGTTTCAACTCAAAAAGCAACAAACACTTTTAAGTTGTTATCATTGGGAAACAAATATGTCTCCCTTAAATTTAAATGGAGAAGCACTATATTGTGCTTTTTACTTAAATGAATTGTTGTATCGCTTACTCCCAAGTCATGATACATCAACAGATATTTTTCAACTTTATACACAAACACTTAAGTCATTAGCTGTTGCCAAGAGTACACTAGATATAGTATTACGACTTTTTGAAAAACAGTTACTTATTGCACTGGGTTATGGTTTACCACTGTTAAATGAAGCCGAAAGTGATGCTTTTATTGAGTCAGCACAGATTTATTGTTTTGTTACAGAGTTGGGTTTTATAAAAGCAACAAAAGAAGAGTCATCTCAACAAGCACATCGTTGTTTTCTTGGGAAGGATTTACTGGCTATTGCAGAAGATAATTATCAGCAAGATAGTACACGTCGATCTGCTAAGCGTTTGATGAGACTGGCTCTGAATGATTTATTAGGTGGTAAACCACTCAATAGTCGTGCACTTTTTCCAGTGAAGCGTAAATAATAAGGATAAAGCAGTGATTCCATTTCAACGAATACAGTTAGGCGTAAATATTGATCATATTGCTACGATACGTCAGGCTAGAGGTACACGCTATCCTGACCCAGTTCAGGCTGCACTGCTTGCGGAGGAAGGTGGTGCTGATGGGATTACTGTGCATTTAAGAGAGGATCGACGTCATATTCAGGAAAGAGACATTACTATCTTGAAGCAGGTTTTACAGACACGAATGAATCTGGAAATGGCTGTTACTGAAGAAATGCTGGTTTTTGCCGCTAAGATTTTGCCAGAACATGTCTGCTTGGTACCTGAAAAGCGACAAGAGCTAACAACTGAAGGTGGACTGGATGTTGTTAAACATTTTGAGCAAGTAAAGCAGGCTTGTCAGCGACTTTCTGCTCATCAGAGTGAAGTCTCGTTATTTATTGATCCTGATATAGCACAAATTGATGCGGCTATTGAGTGTGGTGCGCCTGTCATTGAGTTGCATACTGGAGCTTTTGCTGATGCAGAAGGTAATGGCGAACAGCAGCATGAATTTGATCGAATTAAGCAAGCAGCAAAATATGCTGCAGATAAAAGCTTAATTGTTAATGCGGGTCATGGTCTGAATTACCAAAATGTTGAAGTGATTGCAGCTTTGCCCGAAATTAATGAGTTAAATATTGGGCATGGTATTGTTGCTCGTGCGCTATTTACAGGGCTGAAAAGTGCAGTGACGGAAATGAAGCAATTAATGCTGCAAGCGCGAGGTTACGTTAAAGCATGATTATTGGGGTAGGGACTGATATTGTAAAAATTGAGCGTATTGCAGATGTAGAACTGCGTCTGGGGGCTCGTTTTGCGCGTCGTATTTTAACGCCAAGCGAGTTACAGCGTTATCAGTCTCACCCTAAACCCACAGCCTTTTTAGCCAAACGATTTGCAGTGAAAGAGGCTGCGGCTAAAGCACTAGGGACAGGTATTGCGCAGGGTGTTTCCTGGCAACATATTCATATTAATAATAATGATTTGGGTGCCCCTATATTACACTTTTCGGATCGGGCATTAATAATGCTGGAAAAGTTAGGTGGGAAACATTGTCATGTTTCCCTTGCCGATGAGCAGGATTATGTTGTTGCTTTTGTGGTGCTGAGTGCATGACAATAGTAAAAGACTTAGTAATTTACTGGTTTTTATACATAGAGTGACGGGGCTCAAAGCTTAGTTTTTGCATTAATTTTTTATTGAGCCGTCTGATATTTTTTATTCCACTGTAATAATTGTTCAGTTTGTTCAATTAACTCTTCCATTGCACTGGCGACTTTTCTTCGTTCTTCTTTATTGTTCTCTGCTGCCTTTAAAATAGACTCCATGTCATGACAGGCTTGACGAAGTAATGGAACACCGCAATAACGTGTAGCTCCATGAAGTCGATGGACCTGTTCAAGTAATTTATCCCAATTTTTTTCTCGATAAAGTGAGCGAATTTCATCCCTGTCTTGTTCTAAGCCTGCAAGTAACATATTCAGCATATCTTGTGCTAAATCCTCTTTTCCTCCGGCTAATTTAATGCCCTGAGCGATATCGACAATACCAGAACTATCATGGGTAGAATGATGTGAAGAAGTTGTATGCTCATCAGCACTTTCTAGTGGCGCCACATGGAGTCCAGTCCATTTCTTTATGACGTGCTGAAGTTGGTTCTCATTGATAGGCTTGGTCATATAGTCATCCATGCCTGCCAGTAAAAGCTGCTTTTTTTCTTCCGCTAAGGCATGGGCTGTGAGGGCTATGATGGGAATACGGCGTTCACCAAGCTCTCGTTCTCGAATACGCTTAGTGGTTTCCAGACCGTCCATGCCTGGCATTTGAACATCCATAAAAATTAAATCAAAGTGGTATTGCTTGGTTTTTATAATCGCCTTTGTGCCTGAGTCAACAGCCGTGACTTTAGCACCTAAGTCTTCGAGCAAGGCTGATACTAATTTTAAATTAGCAGGGTTGTCATCAACTGCCAGGATATGTGGCTGTCGAGTAATAGCCTGGTTTATCCGCTTAGCAACATGTTGGTGTTTGCTTCCTGGGGTACAGGGTTGATCCATAATGAAATAGGATAAAGCACGATATAACCGGTTGTAGCATAAAGGTTTCACGATACATAAAGCATTATTATTATTTTCCAATAGACGATTAATTGAGGCCTCTTTATTGGTACTAGCCAAAATAATTAAATGCGTATTTCGGTTCGCGGCGGCTTTTAATAATTGGCGGATAACATCTAAATCAGTATATGAAGGGTGATGACTGACTAACGCAATATCATAAGGGTTGCGATCATAGCGTGCTTGCTCAAGAAGTTGTGTTAGTTCGTTAGGATCATGACATTGCGTAACATCCAGATCAAAATCGCGGAGCAAGTGCATAATGGCCTGAGCAGCAAGCTCATGATGTTCATACATAATAATCCGGCTGCTAGATAAGGCCGGAAAATGCTCTTTAATGGCAGGTTCATTTGCAATTGGCACAGTGATCGTAAACCAGAATGAGGAACCTTTACCCAGCTCACTTTCAACGCCCACTTCACCCTGCATTTTTTGTGCTAAATGTTTGGAGATAACTAAACCTAAGCCTGTTCCCCCAATGTTTCTTGTGGTTGATGTGTCGGCTTGAGAGAAAGCTTTAAATAGTTCATTTTGCTGTTCTTTGGAGAGGCCAATGCCAGTGTCAGTTACACTGATTCTTATAGTCACTTTGTTATCTTTTTCATCTTCTAACATGGCTCGAATAACAATAGAGCCATCATTGGTAAATTTAATGGCATTACTCACCAGATTAGTGAGAATTTGTTTTAAGCGAAGCGGATCTCCAATAAGCTGAGTCGGCGTATCTGAGTATATTAAGGGGACGAGTTCCAGTGATTTATCATGAGCAGCAGGTGCGAGGATTGTTAAAACTTCTTCAATACTTTCTCGCAAGTTCATTGGAATACTTTCAAGCTCAAGTTTACCGGCTTCAATTTTTGAAAAATCTAATACATCATTAATAATGGCAAGTAGATTTTCTGAAGATTTTTGTATCGTTGATAAATATTCGCGTTGGCGCTCAGTCACTTTGGAACGAAGTAATAAGTTGGTAAAGCCAATAATGCCATTGAGTGGTGTTCTGATTTCATGGCTCATGTTGGCTAAAAACTCTGATTTAATTCGACTGGCCTCTAAGGCTTCTTTTCGTGCCATATCCAGTTCGATGTTTTGAATTTCAATCGTTTCTAGTGTTTCTTGTAAGTCTTTGGTTGACTGTTCAATATTTTGTTGCATTTCTAAATGTGCGCGTTGCAATGAAGCAACCATGGCATTAATGCCAGACTCTAAGGTTTTTAGCTCACCAGCCGTTTCAGAGTTTATGCGTGTATCAAGGTTGCCATCACGGATATGGGCAACGGCATTGATAATTTTTTGTAATGGCTCAGTAATATGAATTCCTAAACGGAAGGCAAGAAACAGGTTGATTAATATCCCAGAAATAATTAACAGGGTGCTGGCTAGAATAGTTTGGTATTTTTTTAACTCTGTATTTGCTCGGGAAAACTCAACTTCAATCCAACCTAAAAATACGCGTTTACTTGAAAGCTGGGTATTATTCCTTAGATCTTGATTAAGCGTATGAGCCTGTCTTGTGAAAACAGGAAGAGCAATATGAATGGTATCTTTTTGAATAGTGATTTGCTGGCTATTGGGAGGATGTTTCATGTTGGATAAATGCTGCGTTAGCATTCTTGGTCCGGCATGAATCACGGGCTGTTTTTCATGAGAGTAAAGTGTAATTGAACGAACGTCGTTTTTTTCTAATGCTGAGCTAGCGAGACGTTGTAACAGCTTATTATTTTCAAGTTGTAGGCCGTACTCACTCATCGGTACAAGTTGTTCAACCGTTGCTTGGCTGCGTTCCAGCAGCAATGTATCCAGATCATTTAGGCGGGCAATAGTAAAAAAGACACCTAGTACCAGTGATATGGTAATCGTTGGTAGTAGTGCTAAAGCGAAAACTCTATTTTTTAAGCCCTTATTACGAAACATAAACAATCCTTTAGGGATTAAAATTTGATCACACTACTTATCAAGTAAGCCTTACTACTGCCTAAAAAACGATAGGCTAGGTTGGTGTGTTAACTTATGGGTGTTATGTGATCAACTATCTGGTCGCAATTGGAGTATAGCGTTATTGAGCGGGGATTAAGCCATGACTCTGAAAAGGGTGCAAGTTTATAACCCTTAGCATTGCGTTTTAAGGGATAGGACATATACCAAAATGATCCAACTGTATTATTTTAAATAGCTTAGAAGAATAACCATATAGTTAATCAGTATTAACATTTAATGGTTAGGGTAGGTACCATTTGTGGTATTACAGGATAAGCCATGTAGCGATACAGGCTTGATTGAAGAACTGTCTTGGTTATCAGAAGGACTTTCGGTTGTGCAGAGTGACTATCCTACCATTGACTCGTTGATTGGTAATACACCATTGGTTCGCTTGCAACGGTTAAGTGCAGGTTATAACAATACCATTCTATTGAAAATGGAAGGACAAAACCCCGCTGGCTCGGTAAAAGATAGACCTGCACTCAGCATGATTAATGAAGCAGAGCAACGGGGGTATGTGCATCCCGGTGATACATTGATAGAGGCCACAAGTGGTAATACGGGCATCGCCCTGGCCATGGCGGCAGCAATCAAAGGCTATCGCATGGTTTTAATTATGCCCGAAAATATGACCGCAGAGCGGCGGGCAGCAATGGCTGCCTATGGAGCCGAGATTATTCTGGTCAATAAAGAAGAAGGTATGGAAGGTGCCAGGGATTTAGCTGAACAGATGCAAAAAGAAGGTAAAGGGGTGGTGTTAGATCAGTTTGCTAATGAAGATAACCCGCTTGCTCACTTTAAGGGAACAGGTCCAGAGATTTGGCAGCAAACCCAAGGACAAATAACACATTTTGTCAGTGCAATGGGGACAACAGGCACGATAATGGGGACGTCGAGATACCTTAAAGAAAAAAATCCAGCAATAGAAATTGTTGGTTTGCAGCCTGAAGAAGGCTCTGCCATTCCGGGAATTAGACGCTGGCCTGAAGCTTACTTACCTAAAATTTTTGATGCCTCTCGCGTTGATCGAGTACTTGATATTGCTCAACGGGAAGCTGAAAGCATGACTCGACGTTTAGCACAGCAGGAAGGAATACTTTGTGGTATTTCCTCTGGTGGCGCTGTTGCTGGAGCCCTTCAAGTAGCATCAGGCGTAGAAAATGCCACAATCGTAGCGATTATTTGCGATCGAGGAGATCGATATCTATCAACAGGTATCTTTAGCTAAAGCCATTAAAACTTTGGGGCATCAACCTATATTTTTGTTTAAAGCGTTTAGGGCTGCCTCATTTAGCTATTTTGTTTATAATGGTGCGGTTAGTAACAATGATAGTGTTAGCATTGGAAATAATGTAAAACACTAAACCATGCCGCTTGATTAGACTTCAACCCTTTGAGGGTGTAGTGAAATACAGCAATTGCTACACATACCCCTTGTAATATCTTCTCAGTGCGGGTAGTGATTATAACAGTATTGGGAATAGCTGCTTTTTAGCTTACTCACTATGAAAAAACGCACCTCTGTCCAGTTTTATTCGTCTCATTCAGCACGTCAAAAAACCAAGCCTTTACCCTCAGTGGCAGCGCTTCGCGTGGAAAAACTTTCTCATGATGGGCGAGGTATTGCCTACTGGCAGAAGAAGCCTGTTTTTATTCATGGGGCATTACCCAATGAATGGGTAGAGGTTGACTTTACATCGAATCGCACTCGATTTCTTGAGGGGAATGTAAAGTCGGTGCTGGAGCCGTCTCCATCACGTATTTCACCAGAATGTAAACACTTTACAGCTTGTGGAGGATGTTCCTGGCAGTTTGTGGCGGCAAAGCAGCAACTTGAGTGGAAACAGCAAGCGGTTGTCGAGCAAATTCAACGCATGGCAAAGACTGAGCCGGAGACTTTATTACCCGCTATATGTAGTCAACCATGGGGGTATAGACACCGAGCAAGGCTTGCCTGTCATGTGGTGAAAGGTCAGTTACAGCTTGGTTTTCGTAGTTTGCAGTCTGAAAAAATTGTAGAAGTGACTCACTGTTTGACATTAACACCTCAGCTGCAGCAACTGCTTGAATCTTTAAGAACGCTAGTATCGGGTTTGAATGGTAAGCGATGTATAGGTCATATTGATATCGCTCAAGGTGATACGGTAGTGGGGATAGCGTTGAGACTGGTTAAAACATTGCCGGATACGGATATTCAGCGGCTTGAGCAGTGGTCAATTTATCATAATGTGAGTATCTGGTTGAATGCTGGCCCTGAAAGTGAGCCTATTCCATTACTACCTGAACAGCCAGAAGCACTGTTTTATAGTCTATGCCGAGGACGTATCCAGTTAAGTTTTTTACCCACTGACTTTATACAAGCAAACCAGAGTGTTAATGAAGCCATGGTTAATCAAGCAATTGATTGGCTACAACCTAAATCAGGGGAGGCGTTACTCGATTTATTTTGTGGTATTGGTAATTTTACCCTACCGTTAGCGCAGTATACTGGGGTAGATATTACTGGCATTGAGGTGAGCGCTTCAGCCCTTAAGCGTTGTCAAATGAATGCTCAAAGCAATGGGATTGCGAACATCAAGACCTATCAGGCCGACTTATCTGCACCACAGTCTCTGTCCAGCTGTTTAAAAGGAAAGTCCTTTGCCGGAATTTTGTTGGATCCTCCTCGCGCAGGAGCCTTAGCGGTGGTTAGTCAAATCGCCGAATTAAAATCACAACGAGTGGTCTATATTTCCTGTAACCCAGCAACGCTTGCGAGGGATACGGCTGAGTTGGTTAAGCATGGCTATAAGCTCAAGCAGTTAGGAGTACTTGATATGTTTCCCCATACAGCCCATATAGAATCAATGGCACTGTTTACTCGGTAATCTGTAATGTCGGGTAGTGTTAAAGAGAGGTAAATAGTGTGTGAGGACATGTACTTTGGCGAAGTGTACGGGTCCTTAATGTAACAACGATAAGAACGATTCCAAACAATAACCCGTAAAACCACAAGGCGAATATGGTTAAGGTTAGAGAAGAACATCCTGTCCATTCTGATGGCACAGTTGATTTGGATGCATGGTTGCAGCGTATTCAAGCAGAAGTCGCGACTGAAGATGATACGGCATTGCGAAAAGCGTGCGAAATAAGTCAGCTTGCAGAAAGAGAGAGTCAAGACAGTCATCATAGCTGGGAAGGGACCAGTAGCTTTATTACTGGTCTGGAGATGGCTGAAATTTTAGCAGGCTTGAAACTGGACCAGGAGACATTGATTGCTGCGGTTTTGTATCGAGGAGTGAGAGAAGAAAAGCTAACGCTGGAATATGTAGAAAAAGAGTGTGGATCTGGGGTTGCAAAACTCATTGAGGGTGTACTGGGCATGGCGGCCATTATGGCTGTACAGCCTCGAAGTGGTGGCGCAGTTTTGGGTGATCGGTTGGGCCAGCTTGAAAAAGTCCGAAAAATGCTGGTTTCAATCATTGATGATGTGCGTGTTGCACTGATAAAACTTGCGGAACGAACATGTGCAATCCGTGCCGTGAAGCAGGCAACTAAGGATAAAAAACGTAAAGTTGCTCAAGAAGTTTTTAATATTTATGCCCCGCTTGCTCACCGGTTGGGTATTGGTTACATCAAATGGGAGCTGGAAGATTTATCATTTCGTTACCTGAAACCCCAGGACTACAAAAAAATTGCTCGGTTGTTGGATGAGAAACGGATAGACCGAGAAAACTATATTAAAAATGTGGTGGGCCAGCTTCGAACATCGCTTGCTGAGATGAATATAAATGCAGAAGTGAACGGGCGGGCTAAGCATATATACAGTATTTGGCGCAAGATGCGGCGGAAAGGAATCGACTTTAGAGATGTCTATGATGTCCGTGCTGTCCGTGTACTTGTTCCCCATGTGCGAGATTGTTACGCGACGCTTGGTGTCGTTCACTCCCTTTGGCGACACATTCCCCGTGAGTTTGATGACTATATTGCAACGCCGAAAGAAAACGGTTATCGCTCGCTTCACACTGCTGTGATTGGCCCTGAAGGTAAAACGTTAGAAGTACAAATTCGTACTCATGACATGCACGAAGAGGCTGAGCTGGGTGTTTGCGCTCATTGGCGTTATAAAGGAACGGACTTAGGTTCTGGTCGCGATAGTTATGAAGAAAAGTTAGCCTGGCTACGACAAGTACTAGAATGGCAAGAAGAGCTGGGTGATATTGAGGGCCTTCCTGATCAATGGCAGGCAGCTGTCGAGGCTGACCGAATTTATTTGTTCACCAAAGATGGTCATGTGGTGGACCTGGCTGTTGGTGCAACCCCACTGGATTTTGCTTATCGAATTCATACTGAAGTAGGTCATACCTGTCGTGGAGCCAAGGTGGGTGGCAAGATCGTTCCCTTAACCCATAAGCTTAAGACTGGCGATCAGATTGAAATTATGACAACTCCAGGCTCAACACCTAGCAGAGACTGGTTAAACCCTAATCTGGGTTATCTCACTACATCACGCGCACGTGCAAAAGTTATTCATTGGTTTAAACAACAAGATAAAGAACAAAATGAGCTGGCGGGACGACATCAGTTAGAAGCTGAATTTAAGCGGTTAGCTTTACGCCAAATTAACTATGAAGAGCTTGCCCAACAGGTTAACTATAAAGCAGCCCCCGATATGTTTGCGGCAGTCGGCGCAGGTGACTTGAAAGTTGCACATGTAATTAATGCTGCACAACGTATTTTGGCACCGGATGAAGCTAAAGAGTTTATGTTTTTAACCCCAAGGCAGCCAACCCCCCAAAAAAGTCAGGATGCTGGTGTTGTTGTGCAAGGGGTAGGTAATTTGTTGACACATATGGCGGGTTGCTGCCATCCAGTGCCTGGTGATGCCATCATTGGCTATATTACTTTTGGTCGAGGAGTAACCATTCACCGAATGGATTGTGCTAATGCTGTTCAGCTTCAGGAACAAGAACCAGAACGTATGATTGAAGTAGACTGGGGGGGGAAATATGAGGAAACTTACCCAGTCGATGTTGAGGTTCTTGCTTATGACCGTCCAGGGTTACTACGAGACATCACTGTCGTACTCGCTAATGAGCGGGTAAATGTATTGGCAGTCAATACTCAGTCAAATAAACACGATAATTTAGCACGTATGCAACTTACCATCGAAGTGCCTAGTTTGCAGATGCTTGGACGCGTGCTTACACGTATTAACCAGTTACCTAATGTCATTGAAGCTAATCGGCATCGACTTAAAAATCACTAGTAGTCAGTGCAAATGAGTACAGCACACACTGGTAAACATACACAGTATGTGTACTTTAAGCTGTATTTATAGGAGACCTGTTAAGTATGTCGCATTACACGATGGATGATTTATTGTATTTGATGGCTCGATTGCGTGATCCTGCAACAGGTTGCCCTTGGGATATTAAACAAACGTTTTCGACAATTGTTAATTACACGATAGAAGAAGCTTATGAAGTCGCGGATGCTATTGAGCGTGATGATATTCAACACCTTTGTGATGAGCTTGGAGACCTACTCTTTCAAGTGATTTTTTATGCACAAATGGGGGCTGAGAAAGATTATTTTGATTTTGACAATATTGTTCATCAGCTCGTCACTAAGTTAATACGCCGTCATCCACATGTTTTTCCTGATGGTGAACTTAAGGCAACCCAGAATGAAATTGAGCGAGCGGATGTCACTGATTTAGATGTTAAAGCAAGCTGGGAGCGCATCAAAAAACAGGAACGTCTTAAAAAGAATAAGCGTCAGATCTTGGCCGATATTCCGTTAAGCTTACCTGCCTTAAAACGAGCACATAAATTACAGTACAGAGCTGCACAAGTTGGGTTTGATTGGACTGATTATAAGCCTGTGCTTGATAAAATCAGAGAAGAACTTAAAGAAGTTGAGTTAGCCATAGAAACAGGCAAAGAAGAACATATTCAAGATGAAATTGGCGATCTTATTTTTTGTTGTGTTAATTTAGCAAGGCACTTACAAGTTGATGCGGAACAGGCAGTACGTCAGTGTAATGCAAAATTTACACGGCGCTTTAATTATATTGAAGAGCAGCTTGCGGCTAATGAACAAGACTGTAAAAGTAGTTCACTTACAGAAATGGATTACTTGTGGCGACAGGCGAAAGAAAAAGGTTTGTAAAAGCCTCAATAGTCCAAGTTTAGAAAAGTTTGACCCTATAAAATTTTAGACTAAATGAATAACATTATGCCAGCGACCTTCCCAGGAAAGTCGCTGGCTTTTCCTTATTTGATCAAAACGGCATTACTCTACAAAAACGTTTATCTAGTGGGTATCAGCTAAACTTTCTTTAAATGTTTTTAAATGCTTTTTGGATAATTCAAGGTATTTTGGTGTTGGGCCGATATCTTCGTAAAGAGGGTTACCTTCTTCATCTTCAGCGACAACAAGTTGGCCTCGTTGATAGGGGAAAGAGCGTTCTAACTCATCCAGAGCTGCATGTAGTAAGTCTCGAATAATTTCTTCTGTATGGCGGCGTGGATACATTTCACTAAGTGCGGCAAGGCGGGCGGCATCTTCCAGGGGGAGTTGGACGCAGATTGAATCATGAGTAACTGCTCCACGCGCAGAGTTTTCCCATTCATTAATTAAATCTTTAATACTCATTGTATGGTTCACTTTAATCATATGGGCGCTATCTAAAAATGCGCTTTTTCACCTTTGCCAGGCTAATGCAGCATGCTGGTTTTTATGTATCCTTTATACTTCATTCCATACAATGCTGACGTATATTAACGAAAAGAGCTTTTACAGAAGCGCCTCTAATTTGTATGTTTTTGAAATTTTTTATCGGTACTATCCTTTGTGTTTATCTTAACTAAACGAAAGTCAAAATTAAAATGTTTCTGCTCGAAAGAAGGACTTTATTAGACTTTACCCTTTGTCCTGTAGAGCAATTCGTTGAGCTTTTTTTAGTCTAGCGTTTCTTTAAAGAGACAACAAAGTGATTATTGCATTAATAGTGTTAAATAAGTAGTGAAGACATGCATTGATGTGTATTTAACAAATACAGTTTACCTGTAGTGCGACATTTACCTGTAGAAAGTGAGTGCATGTTAGGGTGGTGTCATAACAGCTTATTTATTGCTTCATATAAGGTGAAAGCTAACTTACATTAAAGCACATTAAACTGGACTTAAGATTTGTGCTTGTTATAGGCAATATTCACATTGTACTTCTAGCATCGGTTGGCCTGTGGGGGCTATCTTTAGTACACAGATTCCTTTAGGCTATATAGGTTATCCATATTCCTGGGTACGCGCCCTTCACTATGGGAAGTGTCTGTATTTTTTGTCTGTTTTAGTTACCTGGTTTGTTTTTGGGTAAGCCAGATTGCTGTTTATTTGGGGGAAGGTTAATGCCCGATACACATGCTGCGCTACGTAATAATGTACATCTTCTTGGTGAGTTATTAGGTAATACCATCAAGGAGCATATGGGGGAACAGTTTTTAGATAAAGTTGAGTTGATCCGGCAGCTTGCAAAAGCAAGCAGAGCAGGAAGTAAGGCGGGTCAGGAAGCATTATTAACTGAACTTAAGGGATTAACGGATGATGAGTTGCTACCTGTTACACGTGCTTTCAACCAGTTTTTGAATCTAGCGAATATTGCAGAGCAATACCACACTATTTCCAAGCATTCGCAGCAGTGTCCACTTGAGTTAAATCCTATAGCCGAGTTACTTGATCAGCTGCTTGCACGACAGTTTAATGCCGACACGATTATTGAAAACCTATCAAAACTTAAAATTGAGTTGGTATTAACAGCCCACCCTACAGAAGTAACACGCCGTACACTGATTAAAAAGTACGAGGAAATTGCTAACTGTTTGTATGTTAAAGATCACCACTACTTGTCGGGTGCTGAAGAAGAGCAACTGATCCATCGTTTACAGCAGTTAGTCAGTCAGGCTTGGCATACAAATGAAATACGTGAGGAGCGACCAACTCCTGTTGATGAAGCCAGGTGGGGATTTGCCACAATAGAGTATTCGCTTTGGCATGCTGTTCCACGGTTTTTACGTCAACTGAATCAGCAGTTAAAACAACGTATTAATCGAGAATTACCTTTGGATATTTCACCCGTTCGTTTTGCATCATGGATGGGCGGGGATCGTGATGGTAACCCTAATGTGACGGCGGCAATTACCCATCAGGTTTTAATGTTGAGTCGATGGATGGCTGCTGACTTATATTTGCGAGATATGGATACGCTGATTGGTGAGCTGTCAATGAATGAATGCAATCAACATTTATTGATGGAAGTGGGTAATCAGAGTGAACCTTATCGTGCATTACTTAAGCGGCTTCAGACCCGTCTTCGGGTGACACGTGATTGGGCTGAAAGTGCTACTCGGAGCTATATTGAGCCTACTGCTGATGTATTACTGTACAAAGAAGATTTATTAGCCCCGTTAAAACTATGCTACCAGTCCCTGCAGGATTGTGGGATGCATGTGATTGCAGATGGGCCATTATTGGATATTTTATACCGTGCCCACTGTTTTGGTTTAAACCTGATTAAACTGGATATACGTCAAGATAGTAGTCGTCACAGTGATGTGATCGCTGAACTCACAAACTACTTAGAACTAGGTGATTATACCGCCTGGACAGAGGAGCAAAAACAAGCATTTTTATTAAAGGAGCTCGCCAGCAAGCGTCCTTTGTTACCCTGTCAGTGGCAGCCTTCTGCTGAGGTCAAAGAAGTTATAGACACCTGTCGTGTTCTGAGCCGTCATGAGCCACATGCGATAGGTAGCTACATTATTTCAATGGCTAAACAGCCATCCGATGTGTTAGCCGTGATTCTGTTATTGAAAGAGTGTGGTGTTCAACACCGAGTACCCGTTGTTCCTTTGTTTGAAACACTGAATGATTTGGCGAATGCTGATGATGTCATCAAAAACCTATTGGGTGTAAGTTGGTACCGTGACTATATCCAGGGCAGTCAAGAGGTGATGATTGGTTACTCAGACTCGGCTAAAGATGCGGGTATGCTGATGGCCTCATGGGCACAGTATCAAGCGCAAGAAAAATTAGTAGAGGTTTGTAAACGTGCAGGCGTGAAGCTAACGTTGTTCCATGGCCGTGGGGGAAGTATCGGTCGTGGGGGTGGTCCTGCTCATGCGGCTATTTTGTCACAGCCCCCAGGTTCAATTGGTGAAAGGATGCGAATCACAGAGCAGGGGGAAATGATTCGCTTCAAGTTTGGTTTACCTAATGTCGCGGTTAGAAGTCTGGCGTTGTATACCAATGCTGCTTTGGAGGCTAAGCTAATACCACCTCCTGTGCCAAAAGATAGTTGGCGAGAAATGATGGATGGCTTAACAGGAACATCACTCAATGCATATAGTGGAGTGGTTAAAGAGAATACTGATTTTGTTGCCTATTTCCGTGCGGCAACACCAGAACAAGAACTTGCCAAGCTGCCTCTAGGTAGTCGGCCTGCGAAGCGGAGAACATCTGGTGGTTTAGAAAGCTTACGTGCTATTCCCTGGATATTTGCCTGGACTCAGAATCGTCTGATGTTACCGTCTTGGCTGGGGAGTGGCGAGGCATTACAGCAGGCGCTTGATAATAAGCAGGAACCATTAATACGAGAAATGATGTCTGAATGGCCATTTTTTAGAGCCAGGGTCAATATGTTAGAAATGGTACTTGCAAAAGCGGACTTATCATTAGCGGCTTATTATGAGCAACGACTTGTCCCTGAATCTCTGCAGCCATTAGGTGAAGAGCTGAGACACCGTTTGGCAAGTACTGTGGAAGTTGTACGTTATCTGAAGAAAGTACATGACTTATTAAGTGATGAGCCTTGGATTCAACAGTCTATTGCATTGAGAAATCCCTATACTGATCCACTTAATGTATTACAGGCCGAGTTATTATTTCGTTTACGTCATGAAACAGAAAATATTAAGCCTCTAGTCCGTCAGGCATTAATGGTGACGATTGCGGGGATTGCTGCAGGTATGAGGAATACGGGTTAATATCTATCAACCTGTCTGCTGCAAGGAGGCAGCAGCTGGACTTATAGTTTGTTTTAATCTTGTGTTTCAGCTTGGCTAAATAAGAAAAATGATCCCTCCGTATTTAATAAAAAGTAATAAATTCTGCAAACTAATCAGTTTTAACTAACTATAATAAACTGTAATGGAGACAACTATAATCACCACTATGGATTATAGTAATAAGTTGATTCAGTTTGAGTTTATAAAATTGAAAAATAAGGTCAACGGATTTGACTACGTTAATGTCTAATAAGTATGTATATGGCTTAGGCCAGGGGGAAACTGGGATGCATATTGCGACCCGGATTAAACGCTATTTAGCCGCCAAGGGCGTTCCCTATGCGTTGTATCAATTAAACTGTGGTGTATCACTTTCTCAGGCCGTCTCACAAATAGGCATTGATCCCTCTCAGGTTGCTGTACCTGTTCTTATTTCTCGGAGACAAGGTCAGTGGATGATTGTGACCAGTGTTGACCGTGTACTGTCATGTGGTCAATTGTCACAAGTGCTGCAAGAGCCTGTCCGTTTAGTTCCTCATCATGAAGTGGATAAACTATTTTCTGATTGTGCACCAGGCATTAAGCCAGCTTTGGCAGTACCTTATCAATTGCCTTGCTTACTGGATAAAGCATTGATGAGCAAAAATAAGGTATATTTCGTATCGGGCTGCCCATCGATACTTGTGGGGGTGGATAGTGATGAGTATTTATTTCTTCATCCGCATGCACAACTCTTTGAGTGGCCAAAAAATGAGCAGCAACCAACGGTGACAGATAATAGTGAACTCATTATTTTTCCTGGCATAACACCCACAAACGAGCATGATCAACTTGATCAGATCATGCCCTTATCTGCAATACCTGCAACTTCACCAATAGCGAGTGTATTACTTAAACACCCAGAGTTAAGAGAAGATGAAGTTTCTCTGCTTTCATTTCTTGATGAGCATGGACTGATAAGTCGTCAGCTCTGTAAGGTTGGTGCTGCTATTAGCCACAAAAGATGTAGTTGTTCTCGTGAAGTCATAGAGCAGCTGGGAGGGTGTAAGACTTACGACTTAGCACTGGCCAGTGCTATTATCTTATCTTTTCGCGTACCACTGCGTGGACCATTGGGTCTTAATAGTGTGTGGCAGCATGCGTTGTATAGTAGTATTCTCGCTGAGTCCCTGTTATTTCATGTACCAAAGCATGATCAAAAAGCACTCACTAACCTTCGATTAACCTGTTTATTACAGCATGTTGGGGTGTTGTTATTGGGGCACATTTTTAGACCAGAGTTTGTGATGCTCAATAAGTGGGTTACCTGTCAGCCACATATATGTTTGAATGACTTTGAGCAGCGTTTAGTAGGACTGGGACAAGCACGAGAGATAATTCGCTTTGGCTATGCTCAGCTTGGTGGATGGCTACTCAAACGCTGGCGGTTGAGCCACGCAGTAATACAAGGTGTAAGCCAACAGCTTCAGTTAGATTCAGAAATTCCCCTGGTGCATATGTTACAGGTGGTGAACTATATGTTGACTTGTCACCGAGTGAGTTATGCAACCCTTGCAGATTATCCAGAGCATGCCTTTAACTGCCTGGATTTGTCTTTGGATGTGGTAGATCAACATTTTACGCAAGTGGCTAAAGATTATCCGAGGACAGATCAACTTGCGTTCACACAAGCAGCTTAACTTGGTTGTGCTACCCTTACACCACAAATGCTTAACTTGAGCATCATTAACGACCTGTGTATCTTACCTGCTACTTTTGATTGATCTCGCTTGTTGCAAAACTGAAATAATGATTAGAAACGTTTTGCAACAGCCTCATTTGTTATAGAATCGGCGATTTTTTAGCATATACAGCCTAAAGCATATTAAAGGAGCTGGCATTCATGCGTGTTATTTTGTTGGGGGCACCTGGGGCGGGAAAAGGAACCCAGGCTAAGTTCATTATGGACACATTTAATATTCCTCAGATTTCTACTGGGGATATGTTACGTGCCGCAATAAAAGCGGGTACACCACTTGGCCTACAAGTTAAAGAGGTCATGGAGTCAGGCGGATTAGTGTCTGATGATATTATTATTAATCTAATCAAGGAGCGAATTCAGCAGGATGACTGTGAGAATGGTTTCTTATTTGATGGATTTCCACGCACCATCCCACAAGCCCAAGCGCTTGTCGATGCAGGTGTGAGCATTGACTGTGTTGTTGAAATTGCTGTTGATGATGATGAAATTATCAAGCGGTTAACTGGCCGTCGAATTCATGAAGGCAGCGGACGGGTTTATCATGTCGTGTTTAATCCGCCTAAGCAGCCTGGAGTAGATGATGAAACAGGTGAGGTATTGATTCAGCGAGATGATGATACTGAAGAAACTGTTTGTAAGCGTTTAGAGGTTTATCATTCTCAAACAGCACCATTGGTTAACTTTTATAAAGACGCTGAAGCCTCTCATGGAACACCTAATTACGTCCGTGTGGATGGTAAAGGCTCAGTGGATGCTATTCGCTCTGCTGTCTTGGAAGCGCTATCTTCCTACCAAAATTAAAAGGCTGTCAGCCGATAGGGGGATTCTCCCCCTCAACTGTCCTCTCTATCATTTGCTTATCTTTATGTTGCTAAAAAAGCTGGGGCGCATTTATTCTTGAAATATGAATAATGTTCGTCTTGTAGCTTTTTTTAAACAGTCATCTTACTCTTATAGAATCTTGAATGTATTTTACAAAATATTATTTTGCATAAAGTGCTTATAATAACGGTTATTTTTACTGTTTGTCTTTGTTGCCCCGTTTTGTGCCGATATGTTTTTACTAACACTAGATAACGCCCCAGTTAACTTTTTTTATTTATACTTGGTCTTTATGGCGAGTAGAAAAGTCGTTAATGCTGGTTTTTAATTGCCTTTATTTCAGCTCTTTGCTTATTGTATAAGCTATTTCAATTCATAATTTGATGTGGCTTAAGTCAGTCATTATGGGCATGTGTTGTCTTATTTCTTTTAAGGTTCAGCTTTCTGTTTGCATCATGTTAAGAAGGATTGTTTGACAGTTAAAATAAACTGAGTGCATGATGGGATAGTAATGTCACTCAGCCTATTGGTGACAAAGGTGGCTAGAATTTTAGTAGATCAGTATGGGGTGGGGTTGCCTCTGACTTTTAATGCATTTAGCTTTTGAGCATTTTCAAGAGGACTGATTCTAAATATATCGGCTATAGGTAAACTTTAGAGAATTGCAAAAACGCTTGTAGTGAATGGTAAATATAAATGAGGGCGAGTTAGTAACCTGAGATGAGTGATAACATCACTAAATGAATTTAAAAGCGTTGGTTGTAAGTTGTCGATAGACACGTTTCTGTAATTCACTTTTAAGTGCTAAGGCTATTGTTGAAACTGGTGTAGTAGCTGAAATACTGCTTTGGCGTTTTATGTGTAGTATATGATAGAGCTATCAGTAGCTAATTTATCCTGGCATTCGTTGGCTCTCAAAGTAAGCGCAACAACATGACCCTGCTACTTTAAAGTCAGCCTATTTAGTTTCTGAGCAGGCTTATTATATTGTTAACAGTGTGAGCAAGTAAGTTTATTTGTTGTAGGGACATATATATCAAGCAACTGATTTTTCTGTCACTTATTTTATGAGCTGTTTCCTTTCAATAATGGGTGAAAAGTCATAAGACTATTTGCCGGATTTGAGTAGAGCCATCAATTCGTTGTTCTGGTAACTTATCTATTGGTGATACATCACGTTGAATATATTTCATGTGATAGTATTTGGTGCTGTCGTACTTATGAAGGTAAATGATGGTTATGATAAGTTTTTTGTAAAATTAAGTCGCTAAACTGGATAGATTCGCGTTGCTGTCTTAAATTGAACTCAAATAGGTTAGTTGAGTTGTTAAGAAGAGAGTCAATGCTTGAATGTTGATGTCGCTGTTTGCTTTGGAAGGTAACGGTGGTAATTATGATATACAAATGGACGAACTACTTTCTTCCTTGTGTTATAAATGACTCATACAAATGCTGTTATCATTTTAGAATTATGCGTCTCAGTTTGTTAGGATAAAGAAAGCAGGATACATTCTTTGCTACAGATTTATCTTAACTATTCTAAGTTAGCCTTGGATAATGACCTATTTATTGAGCTTGACTACAAAAATAATTTGCAATTTGGCCGAGAAATGATTGATAGGATAGCTCAGATTTGTGTCTGATTTATAAAGAAGATATGTGTCGTTTGGTGGTCAAATCATAAAAAGATTCAACTTTCGTGTAAAAAGAGGGTGAAAAATTTTTGCGATTTAAATATTATTCGCCCCTAACTGTTTGTTGACGCACAGTTTTTTGTGCTATGTTTTAACTGATAACTCTAATATTAGATTTCCGCTCAGGAGAAATGAAATGGCGAGAGGTAGAAAACCTGGGACTAAAGCAAAAAAGTCCCCTGCAAAAAAAGCGGTTGCTGCTAAGGCAACAAAAACTACAACTACAGCTTCTACTGGCCTTGAAAAAGCAATGGCTGAGTTAGGAAAGGTTTCTGAAAGAGTGGCTAGCGCTAAACTCAAAATAGATGAAGCTAAGACTAAACTGGCTACAGCTAAAGCAAAACTGAAGTCAAGTGCTACGGCTACAAATAAAAAAGCAGTAGATCGTGCTAATGCAGCCATTGAAAAAGCACAAACTGATTGGCGTGCATTAAATGAGAAGCTTGCTACTGCAAAACAAGCTGTTGATGTTGAAAAAGTTATTGCTAAAGGCGAGCAATTAAAAGAAGCTGCACAGAAACGTGTGGAAGAATATCAAGCTTCTCTTAAAGCAAAAGCTGATCAAGATCTTGCAAAAGCAGTTGCAACTTTTGAAGCTAAGTGGTTGAAAAGCCGTGAACGGGCTGACCAAGTAAAAGTTAAAAAGCGTGAAACCGCTGAAGACAAGAAACTGAAAGTTGCACTCAAAAATGTAGAAGTTAAAGCAAAAGAAATGGGTGAGAAAAAAGCTTCTACAGCCGGTGCAAAAAAACGAGGACGTAAACCAAAGGCAACTACTGCAGCTAAAACAACAGTTGCAACAACTACCACAACTAAGCGTCGTGGTCGTCCACCCAAAAAAGCGACAACAACGGCAACTGCTGCTAAAAGTACTGCCCCAAAACGTCGTGGTCGTCCACCTAAAAAAGCCACAGCAACAACTACTGCGACTACAACAAGTGCCCCAAAACGTCGTGGTCGTCCACCTAAAAAAGCTACAACGGCTTCAACAGCAACTAGCACTACAGCACCTAAGCGTCGTGGTCGTCCAGCGGGATCAACCAGTAAAGCAAAAGTGACTAAAGCTAAATCCACAACGACTAAACGCCGTGGTCGTCCACCTAAGAAGCAAGCATAGTCCTATAAAGAAGGGTTAGTTAAGTACAAAATGTCTGTTCTTAACTAGCTTCTACTCAAATAGATGCCAGGATGGCATCTATATTTTTTCCTAGATTTTCCTATAATTATGTTGTGGAACCCTTTCAGTACATCAATTTCTTAACCTCTCCTCATCTATCCTTTAAAATTAGTTTGTTCCCTGAGAAGCATGTGCATACTTATATTATCTCTGCAATGTTTGGGGATGGCGCTAAGCTGATTTATAAAAATGAGTTATTGCAGTTGTTATTACATATAATGTGTGAGCAAATGCATTAAGGTAAAATTCTGTGGTTTTTTGGAAAAACAATTCATCTTAAAGTGTCTGCCGAATGTGAAGGGTAAAGTCATGTTCGAGGGAGAGCATTATTTACAATTAAATGTCTAGGTACACTATGAGTCGCATATTAGCTATTGATACAGCAACAGAAGCTTGCTCTGCAGCATTACTTATTGAGGGAGATGTCAAAGAATCTTTTATTGTTGCACCAAGGGAGCATAATGAGCGTATTTTACCTATGGTTGATGAATTGCTTGCAGGCGCAGGCTTAGATATACAACAGCTTGATGCTATAGCGTTTGGACGTGGTCCTGGAGCCTTTACAGGCGTCCGAGTGGCTGCAGGTATTGTTCAAGGATTGGCTTATGCGGCTGATTTACCCGTAATTGGTGTTTCAAACTTAGCTGCGCTTGCATATTACGCATTTCGTGTTTACCAACATGAAAAGGTTTTTACCGCAATAGATGCCAGAATGGATGAAATATACTTCGCTGCATATCAGGTAAGCGCTGAAGGGCAACAAACATTGCTAATTCCTGAAGCAGTTATTAGCCCTGAAGATGCAACAGGCTATCAAGACATGACTGGGTGGGTAGGTGTAGGTACTGGCTGGCGTTATTCTCAACGAATACCATTTACTCCTGAGGTTATTTATGAGGATCTTTTACCTCATGCTCAGGATATTGCTTTATTGGGTGAGCAAGCATGGAAACGAGGAGAGGCTATGTCACCAGAGCAAGCTATTCCTGTTTACTTACGTGATAATGTTGCGAAGAAAAAACAAGAAAGATAACCTTTTAGGTTGTCTTTCATTTCAACGTATACACATTAAGTACTTTGTTATTACCTTAGTTCTGTTTTAGTTTGTCTTTTCTTCTTTAAAAATGCGTGAGTGAGAGGATGTTTAAGTTCTGCGCTGATCCTGATGTATCTTTTGTGCCTTCATTGCAACACATTAGTCTATGTTGAGAGTATCCGTTACATGATAATAATGTGAAGTTTGTAGGTTTTACTGTTGATAGAAGTGCCTTATTGGGTAAAAAGTTTAGTTTGAGGAATCGGTCTTGGCTTATAATGCTTCCACTTTAAAAGGGGAAGTGTCTCTGTAGCCATTATATCCTTTATGAGTCATTTTTAAGTACACTGTTTTTAGTGCTTACTCTGATAAGAGGGAAGTTAATCTGTACTTACATGTTTTTAACAGATGAGTGAGTGGACGCTTTTTAATGAAAATATAGACAATTTACTTACCTCTTATCTGATTGTGGGTACAAATGAATAGTGTTGTAGATTTTTAAGCGAATAACATTTACGAGTATTTCGTTGGAAAAATAGGTTTATATAGGTTAGGTAGTGCATTTATGGATGTGATACAAGCGATTATTCTAGCGTTGATACAAGGGCTGACAGAATTTCTTCCTATATCAAGCTCTGCTCATTTGGTATTGCCTGCGCAACTACTGGGGTGGCCTGACCAAGGGTTAGCATTTGATGTGGCAGTGCATATAGGTACATTGATAGCGGTTGTTTTATATTTCAGGGATGACTTATGGTCTGTAATGAAAGGCATGCTGGAAGGAGTTTTTGGTGGGAAACACTCTTTTGAAGGGTATTTAGGTTGGTACATTATTTTGGGTACCATACCTGCTGTATTGTTTGGTTTAGCCATAAGCATTATGGATGTGGAAAATCAATTACGCTCAATCTTGATTATTGCCTGTACCACATTGATTTTTGGCATATTACTGGGATGGGCTGATCGTGCAGGAACGCTACAACGTCACTTAACCGAAATAACCTGGAAACAGGCTTTGCTTATTGGAATTGCTCAGGCGTTGGCTATTATTCCTGGTACATCGCGCTCAGGGGTCACCATTACTGCAGGACTTATGCTGGGGTTTACCCGAAATGCCGCCGCCAGGTTTTCATTTTTATTATCAATACCCGTCATCTTTGCGGCAGGTTTGTTAAAAACGAAAGACCTTATTGTAGCTACAGAACCTGTTGCCTGGGATGTGATTTTGGTGGGGGTTGTTGTAGCGGGCGTGAGTGCCTATATCTGTATTCATCTATTTTTAAGTATGATTGCACGGATGGGTATGATGCCATTTGTTATTTACCGTATTATCTTAAGTGCAGCTCTTTTTTTCGTTTACTTCACAAGTATTTAGTTTGTATTAAAGTGTATGTGAAATGTGAGGTTTCACAGGAAAAAAATCTCTTACTCAGAAGCGCCCTTTGGGCGTTTTTTTTTGCATGTTTTTCTTCTTCAGTCACTTTTATAGGTATTATTCTTAGCGCCAGTTCTTGGCTAGTCAGTAGGGATGCTTTGATATGTGCTTGAGTTTGATCACAGACTTCATCATCGAGTTTGGGGGATAGGCGTACAGTTTTTCCTAGCGTATTTAACTTTGTTCGCTGGAATCAATTTGTCCTTGTGATGGATATTAATGAAAGAAAGGCTACTTGCTCACGTGCAGAGAAAAAGCACTCGAGTTTTCATTTATTTACTGAGTAACCTGTTATACTACTAATAAGGTAATAGTGATGTAAAAAAATAAGTAAGGACATGTAATATATTTTAATGATTGCTCTAATTATTAATTTGAGCAATGGTTACAATAATAAATAGCAGGTAAAAGTTTTTATTGTGTGAGAGGAGTTGGGGTGTGGTTTCCAGTGTTGGTCATTTGACATCAGGTGCACAGTATCTGTTACCCAGAAGTTCAAATACGACACCGAAATCAGTTGAATCTATACAGCCGGTGGCAAGGGGGCATCACTCATCACAAGATGAAAGTGAACACCTGACTGAATCAATGTATAGACTTGTGCAAACTCAACGGGTGAATAAAAGTCGTCATACTGAACAATCATTCCAAACCCATGCTTATCAAGTGAATCCTCTACCAAGAAGTATTCGCACCTATACTGAAGTAGCTGAATTCGATTTAGAGCATGGGAGTACGGAGTTGTTTGGTATTGATGTTTATGTATAGATTTCCTTAAGCCGTTTTATTTGGTACTTTCCTTCCCTTCATAGATACCTTTTTCACTAGGTATTGTTGTATTTCTTCCGTTTAACCATTCGACACCATGCATGAAGGTAACACCCATGATGTGCTCAAAAAATACGGTTATTGTATTACCCGCGACTCCTGAAGGGTTACCTTATGCTAAAGAACTAGCGGATGAACTTGATTTACCACTAAAACTTCACAATGATGAAGTGGATTTAAATTCATCGCTGGCTTTAGTCGTTGATGAAGATAAAGTTAGCTTGGAAGCGTTATATGATAAAAAAATGGGACAAGTCTATGTCGATTTTGTTCATGGTCCAGTAGCTTTTCGAAGATTGCATGGCGGCGGCAAGGGGCAAGCTATTGCAAAAGCGATTGGTATTAAAAAACAATTCAAACCTTCAGTTTTGGATGCAACGGCTGGTTTGGGGCGGGATGCATTTGTTCTTGCAGTGCTTGGTTGTGAGTTGACATTATTAGAACGATCACCTGTTGTATTTAGTTTGCTACGTGATGGTTTAAGACGAGCACTAGAATGTCATGAGATTCAATCAATTATTGAAAGAATGACATTGCAGCCACTTCAAGATGCAAAATCGTTTTTAGCCGAATGTCAGCCAGAAAGTTTTGATTGTGTTTTCCTTGATCCTATGTTTCCACATCAAGATAAAAAATCAGCATTGTCAAAGAAAGAGATGCAACTTTTTCAGAAGCTGTTAGAAGGTGACAGTGACGCTGATCAGTTATTTGCAGATGCTTATACTACAGCACGCTATCGAGTTGTTGTTAAAAGGCCGCGAGTGGCACCACTTCTGGCTAATAAAAAACCTACTTTACAGTTAGCAGGAAAAGCTAACCGGTTTGATATTTATGTTAAAAAAGGCATACCACAATAATACAATATGCCTTAGACTGGAAAATTGCTTAATCACTGTTTATTTAGATGTACAGTGGCTAGTTGCTGAATAGCTTGTCGTGCTTCGTTAGGAAGTACATAACGAGCACTATTAAGTATGACATGAATATTATGAGTAAATGATAAGTTTTTTTGTTCATCAGCTTGAACCAGGTCTTGTTGGCGAAGCGTTTCTATAAAGTTCTTGAAAAGCGATTTATCAAAAAACTCAGGTGCGTTTATGCCTTGTATAAAGGATAAGCGTTGGGCAAGTTCATGACATTGTTTTTCCAGCGTATCTCTGTTTATTTGGCCGCTACCACTTCGAATCAATAAACTTAGTGCCATATAAAAGCGCTCTAACGTTTGTATAATTGTTTTACCAAGAAAATTAAAAGTGACTGAAGTGACGGACTCTGGGTTTGGACTTTGTAGCCAGCCATTTTCTCGTTGCAAAATGGCGTGTTCGACAAGTATATCCAGCCATTGTTTGAGCAGATGACTAAAATGATCTGGTTGCCAAGGTAAAAAAAGCTCTGTACGTAAGTAAGGGTATATTTTGTTACACATCGGTAAAAGGTCTGCTTCTTTAATTCGAGAACTATTATTAAAGAAACAACTAATAAGGGAAGGTATTGCAAAAAGATGTAACGTGTTATTACGGTAATAGGTCATTAACACAGCATGCTTGCCCTCTACATAGATTACATCCCCCAGAGAGTCAGTCTGTCGACGGATAAACCCTAGCTTTTCGACATAAAGAATCGTTTCTGCTGGTGTTTTGGGTGTTGATATAATACGTGCACTGTAGGGCAGTTTTTCTAATAGCCAATGGTAAAAAGTTAACTGTTCTGTTAACGATTCTTCACTCATTGCTTGTTTGGGGGCTGATAACAACGCGGTAGCAATATGGTTTACTGGATTGACGACAGCAGCAGCATTGATATGACAGTTAATAGTATTTGCCAGTTGCTGAGTTAAGCTACGAAACCAGGACTGTCGTGTAATAATACTAAGTGGCTCTGAGGAAATGTTAGATTGCCAATCTGGTTGTTTTTGCAGTAAAAACTGATTGAGTAAAATAGGTTCACCAAAATTAACCCATACTTCGCCAAATTCTTTTTTCAAGGCTGAAAGAATACGTAAAATATCAAGGGGTGACTCAGCTTTTTTCGCTTTTCCGCGTAACTCACCAAGGTAAGTAGTTCCTTCCAATACGCGTTCATAGCCAATATAAACAGGCACAAAACAAAAAGGTTTTCGTTGATCTTTTAAATAGCTTTGTAGCGTGAGTGCTAGCATTCCTGTTTTAGGCTGTAGTAATCGACCTGTTCGGCTACGACCACCTTCAATAAAGTATTCTGTAGGGAAACCACGCGTCAGTAAAGTATGCAAGTATTCATTAAAAACAGTGGTATAAAGTTTATTTCCTTTAAAACTTCTACGCATAAAAAATGCTCCACCCCGACGAAGTAAACCTCCAACAAGTGGCATGTTTAGGTTTATTCCTGCTGCAATATGAGGGGGGCTTAAGTTTTGTTTGTAGAGCACATAAGATAATAGTAGATAATCGATATGGCTACGATGACAAGGGACATAGATAATTTCGTGGTCTTTAGCCAATTGTTGGATAGGTTCAATGTGATTTACTTGAATGCCATTGTAGAGCTTATTCCAAAACCAGGTCAGTACAATATCTAAAAAGCGTATTGCAGGGTAGCGAAAGTCAGAGACAATTTCATTCGCATATTTCCGGGCTTTACTTTTTAATCGACTAATATTGTCGTGTGTTGCGTTAGCCTGATCGAGAATGGCTTGCTTAACAGGTTGACTATGTAGTAGCTGATTAACCAATGTCTTTCGGTGAGAAAGCTCAGGACCTGTAACTGCAGTACGTAATTGACGAAAGTGGACTCGCAGAATTCTTGCTAATTTACGCACTGTACGATTGGTTGAGAGTTGTTCATCGACTAACTCTCTTGTAGCTAACGGTGTGCTGAAATTAATCATTGTCTGTCGACCATGGACCAGTACAGCAAATAATTTACGTAAACGGCCACCGACAGCATAATCATAGGTAAACAGTAATTTAAACGCTGATTGTTCTTTAAGGGGGGAACGGCCCCAAAAAATCGTCACTGGAATGAGTTGAATATTTTTTTCTGGGTGGCGTTGTAAGAATGTAATAAGCTGGTGTAATTGATCAGATGGTTTGGGTGGGGGAAAGATTCGCCAAATGGTTGGTTGTTGAATTAAATGTAAACAGTTGGGGAGTAGCTGATTATGGGTGACGATGAGTTTTTGGTTTGGAGAAGCTAGTCCCTGCCTTTGGCAAATTTCCTCAAGGACTAGCGTATCAAATAATGACTGACGAGCTAGAATATAGCAAATTCCATCGCTTTCTTTTAATGAGGGTATTGAGGGTAATTCACCTAAGTAATTGGTTTTAACCCATAAAAATAGGACTTTTCGTAAACAGCATCTTAAAAGAGATTTGAGTTGAATTGATATCTTCGACATTTTTTGTTTTTTTCCAGATACTTAAGTATTTCCCCTTATTAATACGAAAACTACAGTTAAATAAAAGTTTCTTTCTTTAACTATAGTTTTTATGTAGACCTCTTTTGAGGGAGGGGTGGTCAAGTATTGATTTTGTTTTTAATAATTCTGTTCATATTGGATGGGTAAGCTTCCACTGTGAGATAAGCAATCATTTGCTTTTGGCTTTATATCACTTTTATTACTTTTTACATCTTGTCGCTACGGTGTTTTGATTAAAGCGTAATGGGGCTTATTGTGTGATTGACGTGTTTGCTTTAAAAAACGTAGTAGTGATAATCTTAAAAAATGCTTTAGTGTGCTGGGTATAGATATTTAGTGATTAATACTGTTGACTTTATCTTGTAATGTACTCATGGCTGTAAACCTATTAAAAACCTACTGGAGATGCGGTATAAAATTCACTATTTTTAGAGGTACCCTTAAGTGAGATTGACTGGCTCATGAAGGGTAAATAGCGTCATTGAGGTGTTAAAGTTGCTTTTAACAGAAACGATTTTAAATACTGCCAAATACTTAATGAGGCGAGTATTCAAGTACATACACCGTACTATGTATTTCAGGAGGCTTTTATGCATTATGCTGTTACGTATCCACGGCTCTAAGTCGCCTTTGAAAATAGCTTTGTGACGACTCATCGCCATAATGCAAAGGCTGTATTATAAAAAGTAAGCTTGATGAATAATCAGAATGGGGAGCGTGTTAACTTATTTACTCTTGCCAGCTTATAATACCTTCACCTTGATGGGTAATCCGCCACCATTCATTATCCGCTGCTTCTTCTTCCTGCCAGAATGTACCATTACAACGTATTTCTGTGTCAAAAAATTCAAAAGCATCACGTGCGCATTCAATATCTGTTTCCCAAGGTGTTTCTGCTGAGTTAAACCATATACTGGTAAAGGCGCGACCGGCTGCTCGTTCAACAACCATAACGGGTATGTTCATACCTTGCCAATCAACATTATATTGATGAGTACGCCCCTCTTTATTGACTAACTCAACGCTATCAAAGCGGTCATCCAGCCAATCTTCAATAAGGTCTGGCGTAGTGTTTTTTACATAGATTTCAATATCAGGTAATTGCATGGTTGTTACTCTCTTGGGAAAACTAGTTATCCAACCCTGTCAAGAGCACCTAAGCTAACACGGGTAGTATAGACCTAGCAATGCTACTCACCAGTTAATCTTTATACTCAATGCTTTTAATCTGCTGAATTGTGATAATGAAAAGAGAGTTAATGAGTTATACACCAAACGCTGTTTGTGTAAAGCGTAGGTTGGTGAGCTTATTCAAACACTTAATGTTAAATCTATATTGAACCGTATGTGCTTCTGTTAACCTGAACTCAGGTTAACAGGACGATTGTAGTAGAAACAAAAAAAGCACTTACTAGAGTGTTAACCCAGAAGATTAATCATGATGCGTTCGTATATTGAGGAGAGTGTTTCAAGTTCTGAAATACGTGTACATTCATTCACTTTATGGATTGTGTCATTACAGGGGCCTAATTCAATCACTTCTGTACCATAAGGTGCTATGAAGCGTCCATCTGAAGTGCCACCAGAGGTAGATAATGTAGAATGAACTCCTACTTCAGCATGAATGGCAGCTTGAGCGGCATCAATGAGACGTCCTTGCGCTGTTAAAAAGGGACTGCCAAATAACGTCCAGTCAATATGATAATCTAGTTGGTGCTGTTGCAAGATATGGTGGGTTCTGGCTTGAAGCTCTTCAGCAGAAGATTCCGTAGAAAAACGAAAATTAAACATCACTTGTAGCTCACCAGGCACGACATTACCTGCACCCGTACCCGCATGGATGTTGGAAATCTGGAAACTGGTTGCGGGGAAAAAATCGTTGCTTTTATCCCACTCAGTCGTTGATAAGTCGGCAAGTGCAGGAGCTGCCAGATGGATGGGGTTTTTTACTAAGTGAGGGTAGGCCACATGACCCTGAATACCTCGGATGGTGAGTTCACCGGTCAATGAGCCGCGACGTCCATTTTTAATTACATCACCCACATATTGGGTGCTTGAAGGTTCTCCAACAATACACCAGTCGATGTAATCATTCCGGTCGCTGAGGTACTCCATCACTTTACGTGTGCCATTAACCGCAGGACCTTCTTCATCACTGGTAATTAGCCATGCTAAAGATCCCTGGTGATTTGGGTAGGCGTTAAGAAAGCGTTCAGTAGCAGTCACCATCGCGGCTAAGCTGCCTTTCATATCAGCGGCACCACGTCCATATAGGTAATCATCTTTAATTGTGGGGGTAAAAGGTGGTGTATGCCATTCTTCTTTAGGGCCTGTAGGTACAACATCTGTATGACCTGCAAAAGCAAGTACAGGTCCACTATTTCCTTTGCGTAACCAGATATTTTCAACCTCACCAAAGCGCAAACGTTCGACATGAAAGCCTAAAGGTTGTAAGCGACTGATAAGGAGGGTTTGACAGTCTGCATCTTCTGGAGTGATAGACGGTCGGGCGATAAGATCACAGGCTAATGCTAAGGTGGGGGATGTGGTCGTCATAAAGCAGCTATTGCTCCCATTGAAACAGAGGGGATCACAAATAATATACTCATTTGCTTTGTTACCCCCTCCATACTGGCCAGGTCAGAGAGTGTGTTAGTGTGTACTTTCTTTTATTTATGAAGCTGGATAAATAAATAGCTTGGCAAATAAACCTAGGCTATGGTTTTTTCTTTATATTCACATAAGTCTTCAATGATACAAGAGTTGCACTGCGGTTTACGTGCTTTACATACATAACGACCATGTAGAATTAACCAGTGATGGGCATCGAGTAAAAAGTCCTTGGGAACAACCCGAAGCAGACGTTTTTCGACTTCAAGTACATTTTTACCTGGTGCTATTCCTGTGCGGTTAGACACACGAAAAATATGGGTATCAACAGCCATCGTTGGTTGTCTAAATGCGGTATTTAACACAACATTAGCTGTTTTTCTGCCAACACCAGGTAACGACTCCAAAGCTTCTCGGGTATCAGGTACCTCAGAATTATATTTTTCTATGAGAATTTGGCAGGTTTTAATGATGTTTTCAGCTTTAGCATTGTATAGCCCGATGGTTTTAATGTATGACTTTAGTTTTGTTAAACCAAGGGCGAATATTTTTTCAGGTGTGTTGGCGATAGGGAACAGCTTAACAGTTGCCTTATTGACCCCTACATCGGTTGCTTGTGCTGAAAGTATCACCGCTATCAGCAGTTCAAATGGCGAATTGTAGTTTAACTCTGTTGTGGGATTGGGGTTTTGGGCCTGCAACCGTGAAAATATCTGCTGTCGTTTTTCTTTATTCATTATTCATTTTACTATCATGGGTAATGAAACTGCACTATGACAGGTGTTAGTTTATCTGGCCTGTAACCCTAACACGTTTGCTACCTTTTTCAACGGGTGCTGACTTTTGTTTAGCACGCTCAGCCAAATGCTGGTCAATGATATTTTTAAGTGCAATCAAAAAGCCCATAAATACAAAAGCGCCAGGAGGTAAAATAGCAAACAGAAACTTTTTATAGTCAGTGATTACGGTTATCTCCCAGTGGCGCGCAACATCACCCAACAGGAGATGCATATTACTGAACAAGGTGCCCTGGCCTATCAACTCTCTAACCGCGCCAAGCAAGAGAAGGATAGATGCAAAACCAAGCCCCATTGTGCAGCCATCCACTATAGAGGGGACTAACGGATTTTTGGCTGCAAAGCTGTCAGCTCGACCCAAAATAATACAGTTGGTAACAATGAGTGGGATAAAAATACCTAATATTTGGTATAGCTCATAGGTGAAGGCTTGCATGAGAAGCTCGACACAGGTAGTAAATGAGGCAATGATCATGACAAATGCCGGTAAACGGATGGCATCAGTGACCTGTTTGCGAATGAGGGAAACAACTAAGTTTGAGCAGGTTAATACTACAGTTGTTGCCAACCCCAATCCTAATGCATTTACGACACTGTTTGATACGCCAAGTAGGGGACAAAGCCCTAATAATTGAACAATGGCTGGGTTGTTTTTCCAAAAGCCATCAGCCGCGACAGTGGACAGTGGTTTGTTAGCCATCATGAGTCCTCAGTTGTTGCAGACCTTGCTGAAATAGGGTGTCTTGATGCTTGTTAAAGTAGTCTAAGGTGCGTTTAACAGCACCAACCACTGCTCTGGGCGTAATCGTGGCTCCTGTGAATTGGTCAAAGTCGCCACCATCCTTTTTAACAGCCCACTTTGCTTGATTTGGGTTTGTTAAAGATTTACCTGCAAAACCAAGAATCCAGTCTGATACTTTGGTATCAATGGCATCACCTAGGCCTGGTGTTTCTTTATGAGAAATGACACGTACACCACTCAATGTGCCATCAGCGTAGATTCCTACCAGTAATAAAATCCGGCCATTGTAACCATCCGGTGCTGTTGCTGGCAGAATGATTGCTGATGGCTGTTGTTGTTGAAAAGCGACATAGCCTTGAGCAGGCTTCTCATTGCCTAAGTCCTCATTGGGGGTAATGCTGATAGCGGTTTTGAGTAAGTCATTGTCATGACTTTCTTCAGGTAATATTTCATATAACGCTTTGGCTTCTGCCTCACGAATTTGGTCAGCAATTCGATCTTTGGTCAGTGCATAGGTAACAGCAATAACACCAACCGTCAGTGTTGCAAATACACCTAATAGTAAGCTGTTACGGGTAATGGCAATCCCTATTACATTCATGGGCAATTAATCCGGTTTTGCTAAGCCTCGATTAGGCTTTTTATGGCCATAGGTTCTAGGTTGGGTGTAGTAGTCAATGGTGGGGGCTGCCATATTCATCAGTAATACGGCAAAGGCTACACCATCAGGGTAACCACCCCAGGTACGAATGATATACGTCAGTACACCAATGCCTGCTCCAAATATAAAGCGCCCTTTATTACTGGCTGCTGAAGTTACTGGGTCTGTGATAATGAAGAACGCACCTAGCATGGCGGCACCACTTAACCAGTGAAAAAGAGGGGAGCCGTGACTGTTGGAGCCTTCACCACCATAAAACAAGGTTGCCATTACACCCAGCGTAAGCAGCATACCTGCTGGTGCATGCCAGGTGAAAATGCGTTTATAGAGTAGCCAGCCTCCACCCAGCAAGTAAGCTATATTGACCCACTGCCAGCCTTTGCCTGCCCAGTTAGAAAAAACGGGATTGGTAGCCCATAGCTCTTCAAGGGTCAGGCTGTTATTTTCACGAAGGATATCTAAAGGGGTGGCCATGGTCATTGCATCGAGTGTACTGACAGGCATGCTGCCAGTGAACAGGTGGAGTGAGGTCATGAAGTCCAGAACCCCTTGACCTTCACGAACCCCTAATGCCGGCAGCCAGGCACTCATTTCTAATGGAAATGAAATGAGTAATAGCACATAGCCAAGCATGGCGGGATTAAAGAGGTTTTGACCCATTCCACCATAAAGATGCTTGCCAATAATAATCGCAAAACTTGTTCCTATCAGCGTTAGCCACCAGGGTGCTGAAGGAGGAATTGCCAAAGCAAGAAGTACAGCGGTTACAACAGCGGTATAGTCCTGTAGGAAAAAACGAAGAGGCCGTTTGCGTAGTTTAATAACCAATGCTTCAGAGCTTACCGCAATAATCGAAGCCCATACTAAGTTGATTAAAACGCCCCAGCCAAAAAAGTAAACGCTAACTAACAAACCGGGGATCAAAGCCATCAAGACATTTAGCATGATGGCCTGTGTTGAGTTTGGCTTGATGGTATGTGGCGAGGTTTGTCGAATGAGTGTCATAGCATAACCTCTTTAGACGTCAGCCAATGAAGACGATGTGTGTTGCTGGTGTTCAGAAAGTGCTGACTCTACATCAGATAAAGCCTTTTCTGCTACCTCTATTTCTTCTTGCGAAGGGGCTGTTTCTGCCTGTTCAGCTAGCTTATTCAGCTTACGTAGCTGTGCTTTTGCCATCGCCACCTGGATTTTAAGGGTCTTGGTTTTTTCATCTAATGGCTGTTTTTTGGGCTTCTTACTTGCTGTGTCTTTTGAGTGAGAGGGTTCTGTTAAAGAAGGGTTAGCTTTAGCAAGTGCTTGTTCTGCTTCAGTAAGAGCTGCTTGTTTTTCAGCAATATCTGCTTTAAGCGCATCCTGATCGGCGGCGTTATTTTCTGCTGCTGAAGCATAAGCGCGTTCTGCTTTTTTCAGTGCAGCTTTCGCTTGGGCCAGTTTAATTTGAAATACTTTCAGGTCAGGACCTGATCCAGTTTTTTCTTGTGATGTCGTGGCATCAGTGGGAGTACTTGCCTGATCTGAATCGTTTGGTGTGGCAGTGGCAAGAGCTTTTTCAAGAGACTGCTGTTGTTGTTGGAGTCTATCTAAATCATCTTGTTGCTTGGCATCAGGGGCTGAGCCGCTTTGTTCAATACTGCGTTGCAGCTTTTTAAGTTGTGCACTGACCATTGCAAGCTGGATTTTTAACTCTTTCTGTTCTGCAGAAAGCAGTGGTCTAGTTTTACTTGGTGCTTTTTTAGCCTTGGCTCTTTCCAGTGCGGCTTGAATTTCTTGTTTTGGTTGTTCGCTACTTGAAGCTTTTTCTGCAGCGGCTGCTTTGAGTCGAGCTGCTTTCTCTGCATTCGCTTTTCGTTTGGCTTCTTTGGCGGCAGCTTCTTTAGCCAATCGATCTTGTCTGGCTTCAAAACGCTGCTTAGATTGCGCTGCTTTCTGTTGCATCAGCTCCTGCTGGCGGATGATACCTTTTGCGCCTCGGTAGTACTGCACCAAAGGAATATGACTTGGGCAAACATAGGCACAAGCTCCACACTCGATACAGTCAAACAAGTTATGGTGTTGTAGTTGAGCGTATTCTTTGCCTTGCGCAAACCAAAACAGCTGTTGAGGAAGCAAGGAAACAGGGCATGCTTCAGCACAGTGGCCACAGCGAATACAGGATTGAGCGGGAGGAGCAGGAGACAGCTCAGTCTGAGAACCAGCAATTAAACAGTTAGTCGTTTTTATAACAGGTACAGCAAGTGATTGCAGGGTAAAGCCCATCATTGGCCCCCCCATGACTAGGCGCGCTAGCTGCTCTGGGTGTAAGCCCGCTTGCTCTAATAGGAAATCAACAGGTGTACCTAACCTGACTTCAAAATTACCTGGTTGTTGCAGTGCTTCTCCTGTGATGGTGGTAATTCTGGAAATTAATGGTTTACCAAGAATAACCGCATCGTGAATAGCGGCGGCAGTACCCACATTTTGGCAAAGGATGCCGATATCTGCAGGTAAACTACCACTGGGCACTTCTTTACCCGTAAGGATTTGAATAAGCTGTTTCTCTCCACCTGAAGGGTATTTGGTTGGAAAAACCACTATTTCAATTGTCGTGTTTTCGGCAGCTTTTTTTAAGGCCGCTATGGCTTCAGGTTTATTGTCTTCTACTCCAAGCAAGCATTCCGTGGGTTTGACCAGATACTGGAGGATTTTTATACCACTAATAATTTGCTCTGCACGCTCTCTCATTAGCATGTCATCAGCGGTAATGTAAGGCTCACATTCTGTACCATTGATGATGAGGGTTTTAATAGCCGATTCTGCTCGAGCTGCTAACTTTACTGCCGTGGGAAAGCCTGCACCACCTAACCCGGTAATGCCTGCTTGTTGGATAATTTCAAGAAGCTTTTCTGCGGAAAGTGAAGTGTAATCTTCATTGCTGATTAATGAAGTCCATAGGTCTTGCCCATCACTTTGAATTTCTATACAAGGTTCAGACATGCCAGACGCATGAGGTACAGCCATTGGGCCAATTGCGGTTACGGTACCTGAAACTGAAGCATGCACGGGTGCGCTGACAAAACCATTGGCTCTGGCAATACACTGTCCCGTTAGCACCTGATCACCAACAGCAACGACAGGTTCAGCTGGTGCACCTATGTGCTGGCTTAAAGGTAATATGACTTTTTCTGGTAGTGCGGCAATTTTGATAGGTTGCTGTGTTGACTGATGCTTGTTTTCAGGAGGATGAATGCCTCCCGTTAGAGGCCATGTTTTACGTGTCATGCAGCATGCCCCCGTCCAGCATCAGTGGCGATTAAGTTTACAGGGGCGGGTGGTAATTCCCATGACCAGGTTTTTGTGGTGACTTCAATGGGTCTCATTTCAATACAATCAACAGGGCAGGGCTCAACACAAAGGTCGCAACCAGTACATTCATTGACGATCACTGTGTGCATTTGTTTGGCAGCACCAAGAATGGCATCAACAGGACAGGCCTGAATGCATTTTGTACAACCAATGCATTCATCCTCCCTTATATATGCCACTGTACGAGGTTTTTCCTCACCATGAGCTTCATCCAGAGGCATAGGTTCGACATCAAGTAAGTCAGCAAGTGAGGCAATGGTGCTTTCGCCACCAGGAGGGCACTTATTAATGACATCACCGTCTGCAATGGCTTCAGCATAAGGGCGGCATCCAGGATAGCCACACTGGCCGCACTGAGTTTGTGGCAACAGCGCATTGATTTGATCAACAAGTGGGTCGCCTTCTACTTTAAACCGCACTGAAGCAAAGCCAAGTATGGCCCCAAAAATGAGTGCCAGGGTCAGCAGAGCAAGTATGGCGTAGACAATAATCTCCATGGGTGACTGCCTGTGTTTAACTACAAATTAAAGCTTGATAAGTCCAGTAAAGCCCATAAAGGCCAGTGACATTAAACCTGCGGTGATCATACCTATGGCCGCTCCCCGAAAAGGTTGAGGGACATCAGCCAAGGCCAGTCGCTCACGCATTGCTGAAAACATGACTAATACCAGTGAAAAGCCCACAGCAGCACCAAAGCCATAAGCAGCAGAACCTAGAAGTGAGCTGTGCAGCCGGTTACTGTTAAGCAGGGCAACACCAAGCACAGCACAGTTAGACGTGATCAGAGGTAGAAATACACCCAGTACACGATAAAGCAGAGGGCTGGCTTTGCGGACAACCATCTCGGTAAATTGCACAACAACGGCGATGACCAGAATAAAGGCAATGGTTTTTAAAAAGGTTAAGTCCAGTGGCTTTAAAATGTACTCATAAGTGATATAGCTGGTAATTGAAGCCAAAGTTAGTACAAAGGTTGTTGCCAGTGACATACCCATTGCAGTTTCCAATTTATTGGAAACCCCCATAAATGGACAGAGTCCAAGGAACTGCACAAGTACAAAGTTGTTCACCAAAATTGCACTGGTCAAAATAAGTGCAATTTCACTGGCTGAATCAAGCATGCTAAAAATACCATCTACTGGAATAAGTGCGATAAGAACGCTGTGATTTAACGGGAGCTGTCACTAAATGGCTGAATGACTATTATCAGCCAGCTTTTTATGCCATACAAGATGATAGGGCATAAGTTTTAAGTCAAATATGTTATAAGCTTAATTGGCATTGCTATAGGTAGCAGTCGCTTCCATTACAAAAGTTCATGATATGGACACACAAGTAAGTTAAGGCAGACTTGCAGTCCATATCATTACATTAGATAAATTAAGTGACTAGAGGACTCGCATACCTGGCTTAGCACCATTATCTGGATGAATCAGCCATAGATCTTTGCCACCAGGACCAGCACAAAGCACCATACCCTCAGATAAACCAAAGCGCATCTTTCTTGGTTTAAGGTTAGCGACAACAACAGTATATTTGCCAACCAGTTGTTCAGGGCTATAGGCACTTTTAATTCCAGAAAAGACTGTACGACTTTGTCCACCTAAATCCAATGTCAGCTTTAGCAGCTTTTCTGCCCCTTCAACATGCTCTGCGTTGGCAATCAGGGCAACGCGTAAGTCAACTTTGGCAAAATCCTCAAAGTTGATTTCGTCAAGAATAGGTTCTTTATTTAGTGGGCTATCTGCAGGTATTGCTTGTTGCTTGGGGGCAAGACTTTCTTTAGATGCATCAACCATTGCGCTGATTTTTTTAGGGTCAACACGGGTCAACATAGCACTAAAGGGTTGAATAGAATGATTGAGTAAAACGCTATTAACATCTTGCCACTGGAGCGGTTTAATATTAAGGAATGCTTCTGTTTCTTTAGCCAAAGTAGGAATGATGGGCTTCAAATACAGCATAATTAGCCGGAACAGATTAATACCTACGGTACAAACATTCAGAACCTGTTGTTCTTGTCCAGGTTGCTTAGCCAAGACCCAAGGCGCTTGATCATTGATGTAGGTATTGGCTTTATCTGCTAGAGCCATGATCTCACGGACGGCTTTGGCAAACTCACGCTGCTCATACAAAGAAGCTATTATAGAGGCTTTGTCTGCAAACTCTGCAATTAAGGTAGGTTCACTGTTTTCACTAGAAAGTACACCACCTTGTTTTTTGATGAAGTTGGCGCAGCGGCTAGCAATGTTAACAACTTTACCAACTAAGTCGGCATTAACACGCTGACAAAAATCTTCTAGGTTCAGGTCAATATCATCAATACGACTGTTGAGCTTAGCCGCATAATAGTAACGAAGATAAGAAGGGTTTAAGTGATCCAGATAGGTCCGAGCGGTGATGAATGTACCTCTGGATTTTGACATCTTCTCATTATTGACAGTGAGATAGCCATGTACACAAACTTGAGTGGGGGTGCGATAGCCTGCACCGGATAGCATGGCAGGCCAAAATAGGCAGTGGAAGTTAACAATGTCTTTACCAATGAAATGGTAAACTTCGGTCTTACTTTCAGGGCTCCAGAAAGTATCAAAATCAAGGTCATCACGTTGATCACAGAGATTTTTAAAGCTTGCCATGTAGCCTATAGGGGCATCCAGCCAAACATAAAAGTATTTGCCAGGGGCTTCTGGTATCTCAAAACCAAAATAGGGAGCATCACGGGAGATATCCCAGTCTTGTAAGCCACTATCCAGCCATTCTGCAAGCTTGTTGGCGATTTCTGGTTGGACTCGGCCACTTGTTGTCCATTTCTGTAAAAAGTCAGTGAACTCACTGAGTTTGAAAAAATAATGTTCAGACTGTTTGGTTACCGGTTTGGCACCAGACAGCGTGGATACTGCGTTTTTGAGTTCTGCTGGTGAGTAGGTGGCACTGCACACCTCGCAATTATCACCATATTGGTCCGCAGCACCACACCGGGGACACTCGCCCTTAACATAGCGATCAGCTAAAAACATATGCTTTTCAGGGTCATAGGCTTGGCTGATGGTCTTTTTGGAAATATGTCCTGCAGAGCGTAGTGCTAAGTAAATGGTTTCAGAAAGCTCGCGATTTTCTTCAGAGTGTGTGGAGTAGTAGTTATCGAACTCAATAGAAAATTCACCAAAGTCTTTGATGCGCTCAGCATTGATGTTTTTAACCAGCTCATCAGGTGTGATACCTAGCTTTTCTGCATGGAGACTGATGGCTGTGCCGTGGGCATCATCTGCACATACATAAATACACTGGTGGCCACGCATTTTTTGAAAACGGACCCAAATATCAGTTTGAATGTACTCCACTAAATGTCCCATATGCAAAGGACCATTTGCATATGGGAGGGCACTTGTTACCAGGATGTTTCGTTTAGCTTCTTGGGTCATGGTCAGCCAGTATCTCAATTCTAAAGTTCAATAAGGGAGCCAATTATAATGCCAAAGATGCAGGGTTTCACCCAGCAATAGTTCAGGTTTTTGCCAGCTTTTAATGTTAGCGAACACTTATGGGGTAACACTAGGCAGTTCTTCAACTAACAAATGTTGACAGAAAAAGGTTGGCATCAGTCAAGGTACCTCTTTTACAATTAAGGGTATAAATGACTGATACACTACGTTTGATGCATTGATTTGTGTGTGAAGTTGCTTGGTTTACCTTGTTAAGAGGCAGCTGGTATTACCGGGTGCAGTATATCATTTGGCTTGAGGCGTTGAGTGGCTTTTTATCTCAAAGAACAGAAGCGGTGTCCTGACATATGGGGCGTGCCAATGGGTCACTCATGTGGAGCAACAATTGGGTAATGCCATTTACATAGAAATGTTAGGTAAATAGCAACATTGAAGCAATATACTGCCGTGCCAAATGTTAAGCTTAGGAAAATCATACTGCACATGTTTTCTGTTTCTTCATACCTTAGTTGTCGTCAAATAGGTGTTGTCAAAAAAGTAGTGTCGTTTAAGAAAACAGCTTTGTCTTATGTATGATAGAATGCCTTACATAAATTGAACTCAACTGCGGTATGTTGAGATAACATGCGTCTATCACTTATGAAGAGTGCTTAGATTGCGAAAAACGAGAAACGTACTGATTCTTCTTGCTCGATATTCAGATATGTCTATAATCGTCGCCCCTTTCTCTTCATTGGTTGAAGGAAGGAAATGTAAAGTTAGCCCGTTAAGGCTGAACTTTGGGCGAAAGGAATTCTCCCATTGCTCTGTAAAGTAAGCCATGCTGGTCTTAATTGACTGGCGTGCTTTCTAGTAGGAGGTCGTGCTAAGTAAAGACCTTAGTAACAAGACACGCACAAGATGTAAAGTACGTTGAAATAGCTGGAGCGGCCTTTGCTTTGGTAACAGCGGGTAGATAGCAAGCAGGTATGTTATGAGCAATGATCGAAAACGATACAATCGTTTACTCAATCAAGGAGTTCCTCCTTGGGAAATCGTTACAGCAGAAACTGCCCAAGATGCACCTCAGCACCCAGTTTTTGGCCGTGGTCGAGAGGTTGATCAGCAGCGCTCAGAAAACCAGGATGGTATGTCTGGAGCGAGAGTGCAACCATTACCTGAGGACTTTGAGCCTGATCCTCGTTATGTTGAGTGGCTTGCCATTCACTATGGAATTCCGGCAGAATTTATTTGGAAACAACTACCTGATTTCAAGTTATACTGGCTGGAAACAGGTGAAGCACGTAAAGCTTGGCAAAATCGATTTAAAAACCATGTGATCTATCAGTGGAAGCGCCAGCAAAGTGAAAGACGGCAAAACACTCATCAATCAACGGCTGAAGAACTTACAGACTACAGCTGGGCCAACAAATTCCGCTTCGAAAGCGGCGTCGAGCGATCTGACTAAGTATTACCAGGCCATCAATGCTGTTTTTCGTAAACTAAGAGCGGCATCGCCTATTAAGTTTCGGTCTGCTTTTCCAACACAAGATGATATTGAAGTGGCGAAGTCGCTATGGCTTGACATGCTTAAAGAGTATACGCCTGAACGAATCGTCAATGCAGCAGACCTTGCGATTCGCCATACTGAGTTCTTTCCTGACCTTAAAGAGATTCTTCACTATTGCAGGCTGCGTTATGAGGAGCTTGGCTTAAAACAGCCCCTGGCAGCCTATTATGAAGCCTGTAATGTGACGGAATTTTCACCTGACTACTGTTGGTCTCATCCTGCTGTTTATTTAGCGGCTAAAGCGACGGGCTGGATGGTGCTCCGTACTGAAGAACAACGAATAGCTTATCCCTTGTTCAAACGCAATTATGAGCAGTTGTGTCAACGGCTATTGGATGGTGAATCGCTTGATGCACCTATTGCTCTAGCTTTAGAGCACAAGAAGGCCTCTATTCAAGAAATGGTTGAAAGACAGTCTAATAAGCAGCTTCAAGCGGCCATGCAGGCTCAGGGCATTAATCCTAAGGGGGGAAGAGCCGCTTTTCTTGCACTGCGATCAAAACTTAAAAAATCTTCAGATTAATCTTTTCAACGTCCTTTTTGGTGGGAGTAAGTATGACCCAACGCATACACCAACATGTTGAATTGTTGGTAGCGCAATCATTACAGTCGCACTTGGATATTCCTCTAACAGCACATGAAGTGATTAAGCATATTAATATCAATGGCGGCCATGTTGATATTACGATCGACTTAAATTTTCCTGCAAATGATATTAAGCAAGCATTTGAAGAGACTCTCCAGCAGGGACTTCTCTCGCTTCCAGATGTATCAACGGTGAATATAGAGGTTAACTGGGCGATACCTAATTTTCCTCGTTTAACGCAGATACCCGCTTTACAGCAGGTCAAAAATATTATTGCTGTCGCTTCAGGTAAAGGGGGGGTGGGGAAATCAACGACCACGGCAAACTTGGCTTTGGCGCTTTCACAGGAAGGTGCCCGAGTAGGTGTATTGGATGCAGATATCTATGGACCCAGTCAAGGGATGATGCTTGGGGTTGCTGAAGATGTTCGTCCAGAAACCATTGAGGATAAATACTTTAAACCATTGATTGCCCATGACATTCAAGTGATGTCTATGGCGTTTCTGGTAACGGATAAAACGCCCATGGTGTGGCGTGGTCCTATGGTGAGTGGAGCATTACAACAGCTGCTACAACAAACACTATGGCAATCATTAGATTACCTTATTATTGATATGCCGCCTGGTACTGGTGATATTCAACTGACGTTAGCCCAGAAAGTACCTGTAACGGCTGCAGTTATGGTCACCACACCTCAAGATATTGCTTTGCTTGATGTATGCAAAGGGATTGAGATGTTCCATAAAGTGAAAGTCCCAGTAGCCGGTATTGTCGAAAATATGGCCATGCATGTGTGTAGTCAGTGTGGTCATATAGAGCCAATATTTGGTGAAGGTGGTGGCGCCCAGCTAGCGGATGAATATCATGTTCCTTTATTAGGATCTTTGCCGCTTGATTTAAAAATTCGCCAGCAAACCGATAGTGGTACACCAACAGTACTTGCCGAACCAGAAAGTCAGATTGCTGAGCGCTATCGAGTGATGGCAAGAAATATGGCAGTACAGCTGGGTAAAATCACAGCGTCAATGTCATCTGGACCTACGATCTCTATTGCTGATGATTAATCATAAACGCGATGTGATGAATTTTAGCTCGGTACAGTTGAGTTGAGAGCAATCTTAACCTAGCTAAAACAGGCGTCATGTCTAAACTGATTTGCATATATTATTGATGAGTTACGATTTCTTCTGGAGTAGACAACATGAGACTGTGTGATCGTGATATTGAAGCATTGATGGAACAAGGGGCTATTGTTATCGATCCACAGCCACCGTTATCTCGAATTAATGGTGTCAGTGTTGACTTAACACTGGGTAATAGCTTTCGGGTATTTAATGATCATGCAGCCCCCTATGTTGACCTAAGTGGCCCTAGGGAAGAGATGGATCGCGTGCTTGACTCGATTATGAGCAAGGAAATTATTCTGGATGATGAAGAGTCCTTCTTTTTACACCCTGGCGAATTGGCACTGGCTGTTACTAAAGAATCCGTGACGCTACCAGATAATATCGTTGGTTGGCTTGATGGCCGTTCATCTTTGGCACGTTTAGGGTTGATGGTGCATGTTACTGCACATCGAATTGACCCTGGTTGGAGTGGCCAGATTGTTTTAGAGTTTTTTAATGGTGGAAAGCTACCCCTCGGTTTAAAACCCAATATGACGATTGGTGCTATTAATTTTGAAACAATGACGGGTTCAGCGCTACGTCCCTATAATAAGCGGCAAGATGCTAAATACCGTAATCAGTCAAGTGCAATAGCCAGTCGAATTAGTCGTGATAGTTAAATAAATTCAGCTGAATGCCGAATTTAGTTTGACATTTTATACTTTTCATCATGATGAATTAATGAACGGCATTTTTCAGCAGGGTGGGGAATTTGTGCTTTAGTTATAGTATAGAATTTTAGTTTTTACTATAAAGGCTGGAGTTTTACCCTTGAGTCCTCAAAGCACTAAAGTATTTTGTGGGTTATTTATAGCCTTTCGCTGTATAGAGACGTTACTGACTGGTCCTAAACGGCGCTTATTTTCTAGTTTTTTTTATGGAGTCCTTATTTTAATTGTAGGACTTTTTCCTTCTTTACTTTCCCCTCCCAGTGTGGCGGCAGAAAAAAAAGAAATGCCCCGAGTACTTTATGTCAGTGATCCCTGGCCACCTTATATTTTGGGTGATATTGGACGCCCTGCCACTGGTGGCGTCGCAGTAAATTTTGCAAGAGAATTGCTGAAGCGCCTTGGCTTTCAAATGGATACAATGCTTTATCCTTGGGAAGAATGTTTAAGGATGATCCATGAGCATACCGCGGATATTGTTTTTCCTCTTATTCAGACACCTGAGCGATCGGGCTACATGACATTTAGCCAGACAGTTTTTATATCTCATGATCGTGTGTGGTATTTGAGGCAACGTGGTGAACCTGTTCAATGGCAATTAATGAGTGATTTGTATCCCTATCGACTAGCAACGATACGTGGCTATAGCCATGGTGTGGATATGGATAAAGCCATAGAAGAAAATAAGTTTAAAGAAGTTTTTTATGGTGCAGATCACTTGGAAAATATTGCTAAGCTGATGAATAATGAAGTGGATCTAATGATTTCTGATGAACAGGTAATGCAGGATATTATCCGTCGCCATCCTAAGTGGCGAGACAAATTTAGTTTTGCAAGAAAAGCGATTAGTAAAAGTCAATATAAAATAGCTTTTTCCAAAGGGTCCAAATTAAGTTCTCGTATAGATGATATTAACCTAGAAATAAAGCGTATGCGCTCAGATGGTAGTTTGCGAAAAATATTTTCAAATTATTAAGTTCTGATGATCGCAATCAATATCATAGTATACTTGCTTGGTCATACTTATCTGTAAAGATAAATTAAAGGACATAGGTAAGACTGAACGGGTATAGTCTTATGGATGTAGTTTTATGGATATAGCCTTATAAAAGCTAGGTTATATTATATATTTAAAAGAAATAGCCATCAGGAATAGGGCATTGTCATGTTGGAATCATCAATAATTGAAAATAATATGCGAGATGTATTTCAGGGACAAAAAGCATCTGACTTAATGACAACGCAGATTTTGACTGCACATTATGATTGGTCTGTGAATCAGCTGGCTGATTTTCTAGTTGATCACCAAATATCTGGGGCGCCTGTCATTGATGAGTCGGGCAAGTTATTAGGTGTTGTAACCCTCACGGATTTAGTTCGATATGCTAGCTTACAGTCTGAAGAACCTCCCATACGTGATTCAAGTTTCTATCAGGCATTAGATAACTATAGGTTGTCCAGTGAAGAGCGTAATGCATTTCGGGTGACGGTAGATGGCTCAACGCTTGTCGCTGATATTATGACACCGTTAGTTTATGAGGTTGAGCCTGATACACCGCTTGTGCAAGTTGCTGACGCAATGGTTCGAGGACAGATTCATCGTGTTTTGGTAACAAATAATAAGGAAGTTGTAGGAATTATTTCTGTTTTGGATTTGCTAAAAGCGGCTATTTTATTATAAGTATTTTAATGATACAGCAATATTCCGTATCTATTGCGTTGGTTACTTTCTTACTTATAGTTATTTAGGTTTTTTCATTATACGCAGAAAAAAAATTGCAATGGATTTGTTATTTTAAATGCATTTTCTTCCCAGGGTTATTTTTACACATTGCGTCATTTGTATATTTGCCAGGTAAATGGTCGATAGCACGCTAAATTAGCGTGCATCGTTATTAATGAGTCTATTTAGTACGTTCCATAATACGTGCTAAAAAAATCAGTAAGATATCCCTGTCCTGACATCATGTTAATTTGTGCCCTATATTGTAAGCCTCTCCTGAGGCTAATAAAGACACGAGCATCTTGTTGACTGACTTTGATTATTAAATAGCCATTTCGGGTGTTGTCGATGGCTGCCCTATACAGTTTAAGGTAGCGATTCGGCTGGTTGAATGAGTCAATGGATGCCGTAAGTGTTTGCTGTAACTGTGGTATATAGATAGAAATATGTTGTCCTACCATCAGCTGTTGAAGCGCATTGGTATTAACATTGAGGTAGGCAACAGGGTTATTTTGAGTATAACTAAACAGGTCTGCTTGCCATAGGGAAATTACAGGTTGAATTGGTTGGGTAGAAATGTCGTCATTGACTAAGCTAATAACGCCTTGATTGGTAACATGGCTCAGTCTGGCTTCAAAGGTCCCCTCACTGCATTTTATTGTAACGTAAGTTTCAATCTCATTAGTGACTATTGTAATAAACTCTTCATCGTTTGCTTCAGAAAACTTGCCTTGCCAAATCGTTAAATTACCAGGTTGCAGCTCACGATTCGTTAATGTGGCCACGAGCGTTTTACTTGTGTTAGGAAGTGTAATCTGTAGTCGCCAGCCAAATTGTAGTCTATTAAATATACTGGCATCAGCTTTTACTGAGTAATCACCTTTTGCATTTGGCTCTGAACTAAGTTGCCAAATTTTAAGCGTAGGGTGGACGGACTCTTGCGTATTTTGTATTAAATCATCTTCACTAACGATTAACCCTTTTCCTGTTGAATTGTTTATTTGAATCTCGTAGCTACCTTCGTCAGTAAATAAGTTAATGCGCGTACTTTTTGATGTGGTTATTAGGCTGGCTGTACCACTGTGTGTTTGGTCAATGATATTAGCTTGCCAGGTTGTGATATTCCCACCACTTTGCTCATATTCTGTTAGTTGTAAAGTGAGTTGCTTATTCGGAAATGGCAATATGAGTTGTGTACCTACTCCTAACTGCTTAAGTACATCAACATAAGCAGTGATAAAAATAGCTGGTGATCCATTAGGTGCTGTCCCATAGACAGAATCTTGCCTTAACTGCCATAAATTTATAGCATTATTATTGGCACTAACAGTTGAAATGCTGAGGGAAATAAGTAAGCTGATAAAGAATGCAATAAATGCAGGTGTTTTCACCTGAAGCTCCCTAAAGAATAAACAGTCAAAACAAGAGAGCAGTTTTGCTGGTGGAATTTTTCTGATCACTTTCTTATATATTAAATGTCATGCATTTAATATCAGGCTAATTATACAGCTGCAGCAAAGACATAGTATGTCCAAAACACTGGCAATGACTCAAAGCCTGTTGAAGCCATCCAGAAAAACTACTTCTATGATGCACTTGAATAAGCATAACAATAGCATGGATAAAGACTCCGTCGCAACTTAATTGCTTCGTGTGTCATAAATTATACTTTTATTTGAGCTACTGTGAATGTACGTTGAATGTTGTGTTTTTTGTATATTACAGAATTTAAGTATGTGTAGGTGGCTCATTATTTGGAAATGATGAAAACGGTAAAAAAACAAAAGTGTTGAGAATACTGAAGCGGAAAAAAGATGGTAATTAATATAAAAAAAGGGGCTTTGGATAAGTAACAGGATGCAATATGTTTAGAGAGAGCTAATGACATAACTAATTATGTCATTAGCTTTTAGCTATTAATTATGCGCGTGTAACTCTTCATTTAGCGCAATAGCACTACGATTAGTTTTACACTCAAGGGCTCCTGTTAGGGAGTTACGGCGGAATAATAGATCTGATTGACCTGCAAGTTCTCTTGCTTTAACAACCTTCACAGGTTGATTGTTTTCATCTAATACTTGTACTTTTGCACCTGCAGTAATATAGAGTCCTGCTTCAATTGTACAGCGATCTCCCAGAGGAATACCTACACCTGCATTAGCGCCTATTAGGCATTGTTCACCAATAGCGATAACGATGTCGTTGCCACCTGAAAGTGTACCCATGGTACTGCAGCCACCGCCTAGGTCGCTGGCTTCGCCGATAATAACACCTGCTGAAATCCGTCCCTCAACCATACTTTTACCCACAGTACCTGCATTGAAGTTAACAAAGCCTTCATGCATTACCGTGGTACCCTCTCCTAGATAAGCGCCCAAACGAACCCTTGCGGTATCCGCAACTCTTACCCCTTTAGGTACAACATAGTCAGTCATTTTAGGAAATTTATCGACAGAGAAAACATGTAGTTGCTGACCAGTCAATCGTGCTTTTAGCTGGTAATCGGGAAGCTCTGTCAGGTCAATGGCACCTTGGCTTGTCCATGCGACATTGGGTAAAAGGGTAAAAATACCACTTAAATTTGTACCATGAGGTTTAACAAGGCGATGTGACAGTAAATGGAGTTTTAAATAAGCTTCGGGGGTTGAAGAAGGCGCAGCATCACTTTCCAGTAATGTTAACACTAACGGTTGTGTAGAGCTTATTAGTTGTTCAATGAACGCTACGTGTAATTCTGTTGCGTCATCTGTTAATGAGTGAGCAAGTTGTTTGAGCTGCTCTTGTGTAACTTCAATGGTAGTGTTGCCTTTTTCATAGTTAACAATGGCACTGACTTGTTCTATAAGCCGTGAGGAAGGGTATAAAATCGGGTTTGGATAATAGACCTCTAGCCACTCACCACGACTATTTTTGGAACCAATACCTAGGGCTAAACTAAAAAATTTTTTACTCATGAGTACTTCTCGTCATTAATTTTCAAGTAAAATCTGTTGGTAGTTTGTTTCACTGAAGCCGATTAAACGCTGGCGACCCGTATCAAGAATGGGACGTTTAATTAATGTTGGATGAGCAACCAGTAGCTCTATAACTGAGGTTTCATTTGTGGCGTTTTTGGTATCTTCAGGTAATTGGCGCCATGTTGTACCTCGTTTATTAAGTACTTTTTCCCAGCCTAGTTCAGTACACCAAGCATGTACCTGCTCAATTGTAAGCCCCTGACGTCGGAAGTCGTGGAAAGTGTAGTTTATATTATTAGCATCAAGCCATTTACGCGCTTTACGTATCGTATCACACTGACTAATACCGAATAGGGTAATCATTAGACTATTTATTCTCCGCTCATCGTATTTTGCATCAAATTAACTATTGAATTGTCAGGCTTTTACGGCGACTGTTTTTTCTGCCTGCATCTTGCTGTGTCCGGTCATCCAACTGTTTACACAGTGTTTGCCTGATGTGTTCACATTCACTTGCATCAGTAATTGGATGTCCATGAGCATCAGTTATAAAAAAGACATCCTCTACACGTTCACCCAGTGTTGCTATTTTTGCATTATGAATAAATAAGCCTAGCTCCATAAATATTCGCCCTAGTAGCGCTAATAAGCCAGGACGGTCTGGTGCAATTATTTCTAAAATGGTTGTACTATGGTTTGTATCATTGCTGATAATGACTTCCGCAGGATAGGTAAAGTGTTTTAATTGTCGAGGTGTACGGCGTTGAATAATGCTGGGGTAACGTGCAGGATTATTTAATTTATGAGTGAGTGTTCGTTTAATACGTTTTATGCGTTGTGGGTTATCGCCTATAGGCGTGCCATCTGATTCTAAAACAGTAAAGGTATCTAAACTGTAATTGTTGTGCGATGTAATGATTCTTGCGTCCTGAATATTTAAATTAAGTTGGTCGATGGCGGCTGTTGCAGCTGCAAATAAATTATCACTGTCTTTTGTATAGATAAAGATCTGAGTTGCACCTTCAAACCCAGGATGTGTTGTTTCTCGCACAAGAACCAATGGAGCATTAGTTGTACTTTCGGTAAGAATGCCATGTGTATGCCACACAATTTCTTCGACAGAGTGGCGTAAAAAATAGTTGTCGTCTAGTGAGCTCCAGGCGCTAAAAATTTGTGTTGTTGGAATTTTTTCTGTGCTGAGTTGTGTGAGCGCTTCTTCCTGACGAGATGCTATACGCTCATTTTTATCAACAGGTTTTTGCAGTCCGCGTCGTAATACACGTTTGGTTTCTTGATACAGTTGTCTTAGTAGGGCGGCTCGCCAACTATTCCAAAGTTTGGGGTTAGTCGCATTAATGTCTGCAACAGTTAACACATACAGGCAATCTAAATGGGTTTGATCAATAACCTGACGCGCAAATGCGTGAATGACTTCTGGATCAGATAAGTCTTTTCGTTGCGCTGTAGTGGACATGAGTAAATGATTGCGCACCAGCCAGATAATAAAATTACTGTCTTCTTTGGATATACTATGGCGTATGCAAAAGGCCTGTGCGTCTTCTGCTCCGAGTTCTGAGTGATTGCCCCCACGCCCCTTGGCAATATCATGATATAACCCTGCTATGTGGAGTAAGGCGAGATCGGGTAAACGTTGAACGATTTCAGATGCTACAGGAAACTGTTCAGCATTTTCTGAATAGTGGAAACGACGTAAAAACTTTATTAATAATAACGTATGGGCATCGACTGTATAAATATGGAATAAATCATGTTGCATTTGCCCAATTATACGACCAAATTCGGGTAAATAACGCCCCATTAATCCATAACGAACCATTCGTCTTAAATTAACGGTTAACCCATAAGGCGCTGCCATTAACTGTAGAAAAAGAGCAGCATTATGTGGATCATTTCTGAACTCATCATTTACCAGATAGCGGTGCTCTCTTATAAGGCGAATAGTTGTAGCTTTAACACCTAAAATACTAGGGTTTTGGGTCATAATGACAAATATTTCGAGTAGTGCTGAGGGGGTTTTTCTGAAAACGTCAGGTGTGACTACTTCGATGTAATTGTTTCGTGTTTGGAAGCGCTCATTAATTGATACGACGGTTTGGGCTTGACCTGCGGATAAAATTAAATCATCAAAGTGCTGTAAAAGCAGGTCGTTTAATTCGCCGAGTGACATGACAACCCGAAAATATTTTTGCATAAACTGTTCAACTGCTAAACTGCCTGGTCTGTCTTTATAGCCAAATAACGCGGCAAGTTGTTGCTGATAGTCAAACAGTAAACGGTTTTCATCTCGACGAGCCAGCATATGAAGCCCATAGCGAACTTGCCAGAGAAAATCCTGTCCTGATATTAAAATACTGTATTCGTTTTCTGTTAAGAGTTGGCAATTAACCAGGTCATGCAGTTTGGTTGTACCAAAATGGCGGCGAGTTACCCAAGATATCATTTGAATATCACGCAAACCACCAGGTGAGCTTTTTAAGTTAGGCTCTAAGTTATACTCAGTTTCGTTATATTTTTTGTGGCGGGTACGTTGTTCTTCATATTTTGCTTGTAAAAAAAGGCGACTAGGCCAAATGCCTAAATAACTAATCCGATGCCAAAGTTTATTTAGTAAAAGGGGAAAACCTGTTATTACTCTGGCTTCAAGTAAGTTGGTCATTACCGTAATATCGTCAGCAGCAGCGCTTACGCACTCATCCAAAGAGCGAACACTATGACCTACAGCCAGGTTTAAGTCCCACAATAAAGTAAGGAAAGATTGAATCGCGGGAAGGTAATGATGGTGTTGGTTTCCAGAAAGTAAAATTAATAAATCTATGTCGGAGTGGGGGTGCAGTTGGCGTCGTCCATATCCACCAACAGCAAGCAAGACAATATCGTCTTGCTCATGCCCTACGTAGAACTCCCATGCTAACATTAAAAGCTGGTCTACCACCCAAGCCCGCCCATGAACCAGATGCTCAATATTGATGCCTGCTTGATACAGGTCATCCATTTTTTGTTGAGCTCGCTGAAGCGATTTTTTGTAAGCAGGCAAAGGATTACTGGAAAGTATTAAGTCTGCGCGAAACTGTCCTTTATCAAACAGCTCTACACACAGCTGATCAAAGGATGGTGGTATCAACATGCTAACCAACCTCTTAGCAAAATACTTCAGTAATCAGGAATAATGGCAGTAATGACTAAAGAATATCTTCTTCTTTACGCTTGGTAAAAATTTCTGCGCCTGTCGCGGTTACCAGGATGGTATGTTCCCACTGAGCGGAGAGTCGACCGTCTTTGGTTGTTACTGTCCAACCATCATTTTTATTGAGTTTGGTAAACTTTTTACCTGCATTGATCATAGGTTCTATGGTAAATGTCATACCTTCTTGTAATTTAAGCCCTGTGCCAGGTTTACCATAGTGAAGCACCTGGGGATCTTCATGAAATTCTTTACCTATGCCATGACCACAATACTCTTCCACCACACTGTAATGGTTAGCATGAGCATGCTGCGCAATAACAAAGCCAATATCACCTAGAAAAGCACCAGGTTTAACTTCTGCAATCCCTTTATATAAGCACTCTTGGGTGACTTGGCTGAGTCGTTTAGCGTGCTCAGGTGGGTTGCCAATAAAGAACATTTTACTGGTATCACCATGGTATCCACCTTTAATAACCGTGACATCGATATTGATAATGTCACCATTTTTTAGAGTTTTCTTATCACTTGGAATGCCATGACAAACAACCTGATTGACAGAGGTGCAGATAGATTTTGGAAAACCTCTATAATTAAGGGGGGCTGGGATGGCTTTTAAGGTGTCTACAATATAGTCATGGCAAATGTGATCCAGCTCTCCAGTGGTAACACCTGCCACAACATAAGGCTCGATCATTTCCAGCACTTCGGCTGCCATGCGGCCAGCAACGCGCATTTTTTCAATTTCTTCAGGTGTCTTAATTGTAACATTCATTCTGAGAGGTAAATCCTGATAAGTAGTTTTTAACGGCAAACGATTATAGTTCTCGCTAGTGTATCAGAACTGGCAACCGTTATTTAAGGGGTCTCAAACTGACTTTATGAAATCTTTGTTGAAGGGAATTCTCAGTTAGGGATAGCCGCGACCTTAGAATAGCCTAAAATTGAAAGATAAAATGAAGTAATAAGGTTTTAACCTAGGTGCTTTTGTGGTATAAAGCGCCGCTTGATTAATAGGTAATTTATCTTTAACCCCACACATGTGCCGTCACATAGACTTGGGTGCCGAAAGGTTGGTCTATGGGGTACATGGAGGCTTAACCCATTATAGGAGTTAGTATGCCAAAAGTAACAATGCGTGAAATGCTGAAAGCGGGCGTTCACTTTGGTCACCAAACCCGTTACTGGAACCCAAAAATGGGCAAATACATTTTTGGTTCTCGCAATAAAATTCATATCATTAACCTGGAGCATACACTTCCAGCATTCAACAGTGCCTTGGCTTCTGTTCAAAAAATGGCTGAAGCAAAGAAAAAAGTATTGTTTGTTGGAACAAAACGTGCTGCAGGCAAAATTATCCGTGAAGAAGCTCAGCGTGCAGGAATGCCCTATGTAGACCATCGTTGGTTGGGTGGCATGCTGACAAACTACAAGACTATTCGTCAATCTATTCGTCGTCTACGTGATCTTGAAAGCCAAAGTCAAGATGGCACCTTTGAAAAGCTAACTAAAAAAGAAGCTTTAATGCGTAGTCGTGACATGGATAAACTAGAGCGTAGTCTTGGTGGTATCAAAGACATGGGTGGCTTACCTGATGCGCTGTTTGTTATCGATGTTGATCATGAACGTATTGCTATTAGCGAAGCAAACAAGCTGGGTATTCCTGTAATCGGCGTTGTTGATACCAACAGCAGCCCAGAAGGCGTTGATGTTGTTATACCTGGTAATGATGACGCGATCCGTGCAATCCAGCTTTATGTGCAATCTGTTGCAAATGCTATTGTTGAAGGTCGCTCTGCTTCAGATGTTGGTACTAAAGATGAGTTCGTAGAAGAAGTTGACGAGCAGGGTGAAGCACAAGCTGCTGCTGAAGGCTAAGCTAAACCTCAAGTAGCACATTGCATTGGCTGAATGACAATAAGGGGGCAAAGCCCCCTTTTTGCCGATAATGTGTTAGTACGTTTATTCAGTCAACATGTTTTAGTCTAATCAACCTAATTCAGAGGAAAATGTAATGGCAGCAATTTCTGCAGCATTGGTAAAAGAGTTACGTGAGCGTACTGGCTTGGGCATGATGGAGTGCAAAAAAGCACTGGTTGAGTCAGAAGGTGATATTGAAAAAGCCATTGAAGAGCTACGTAAGTCAGGCCAGGCGAAAGCTGCAAAGAAAGCTGGACGGATTGCGGCTGAAGGTGTAATCGCAGTTAAATTAGCTGATGATGGCCGCTATGGTGTCATGATTGAAGTTAACAGTGAAACTGATTTCGTAGCCCGTGATGAAAATTTCTTGGCGTTTGTACAAGAAGTAGTGACTAAGGCGTTTGATACTAAGGCTTCTTCCGTTGAGCAGATTATGGCTGACGGTATGGAAGAAAGACGTCAAGCATTAGTACAAAAAATTGGTGAAAATATTTCTGTTCGCCGTGTTACTTCTGCCGAAGGCGAAGTTGTTGGTAGCTACGTGCATGCTAATAACCGTATAGGGGTACTTGTTGCGTTAACAGGTGGTAATGCAGAAGTTGCCAAAGATGTTGCAATGCATATTGCGGCAGTTAACCCAACGGTAGTAAGCAAAGACGATATGCCTGCTGAGCTCATCGAAAAAGAGCGTGAAATTTATACTGCTCAAGCTCAGGACAGTGGCAAGCCTGCTGATATCATTGAGAAAATGGTTGTGGGTCGTGTGAACAAGTTCTTGGCTGAAAACAGCCTGGTAGAGCAACCTTTTGTGAAGAACCCTGACATGAAAGTTGGACAGTTAGTTAAAGAAGCTGGTGCAACGGTAGCTGGTTTTACCCGTTACGAAGTTGGGGAAGGTATTGAAAAAGAAGAAGTTGATTTTGCTGCTGAGGTCGCGGCTCAAGCGGGCCTCAACAAGTAACAATCTTATTGGCCTGCAACTGCAGGCCAATTACTTTTGGGCGTTTAAAAGTATGCGCTGATAGAAGGAATGCTCTATGCCGGTAAGTGACCGTCAACCCAAATATAAACGTATCCTCCTCAAGCTAAGTGGTGAAGCACTCGTAGGTACTGAGGAGTTTGGTATTGACCCAAAAGTATTAGACCGTATGGCTCTAGAAATAGGGCAGTTGGTGGGTATTGGCGTTCAAGTCGGCATTGTCATCGGTGGTGGTAATCTATTTCGTGGTGCTTCATTGCATGCAGCCGGTATGGATAGAGTCACAGGTGACCATATGGGGATGTTGGCAACCGTCATGAATGCCCTTGCTATGCGTGATGCGCTGGAGCGCTCAAATATTAAAAGCAGTGTCATGTCTGCGATACCTATGAGTGGTATAGTTGAGCACTATGATCGGCGCTTGGCACAGCGCTATTTAACAAATGGCGATGTGGTTATTTTTTCTGCAGGAACGGGTAATCCTTTTTTTACTACTGACTCAGCAGCCTGTTTGCGAGGCATTGAAATAGAGGCAGACTTAGTGCTGAAAGCGACGAAAGTAGATGGTGTTTATACTGCAGATCCAGTGCAAGATCCTGATGCAATCAAGTATGATACGCTCACTTATGACGAGATACTGACACGTAAGCTAGGTGTCATGGATCTTACAGCCATTTGTTTGGTGCGGGATCACCTGATGCCAGTTCGCGTTTTTAATATGAATAAATCAGGTGCTTTGTTAAATATTGTCGTTGGTGGTAATGAAGGTACGCTGATTTGTGGGGGTGAATAATGATTAATGAGATTAAGGCTGATGCATCAGCCCGAATGAAAAAAAGTCTTGAATCGCTATCTATTGCTTTTGCAAAGATTCGAACTGGTCGTGCACATCCAAGCTTGCTTGACGATGTTAAGGTGAATTACTACGGTTCTGAAGTCCAGCTGTCGCAAGCGGCTAATATTTCTACAGAAGATGGTCGAACGCTGGCTGTTATTCCTTGGGAAAAACATATGGTTCCTGAGATTGAGAAAGCCATTTTGAAGTCTGACCTGGGCTTGAATCCTGCAACGTCTGGTGATGTGGTACGTATTCCTTTACCACCGCTGACTGAAGAAACACGTAAAGGCTTTACTAAGCAAGCACGTCAAGAAGCTGAATCGGCACGCGTAGCTGTGCGTAATATTCGTCGTGATGCAAATAATGATCTTAAAGGCTTACTGAAAGATAAAGAAATCAGTGAAGATGAAGAGCATAAAGCTCAAGATGATATCCAGAAGCTTACTGATAAATATATTAGTGAAATAGATAAAGTGCTTCAGGATAAAGAAAAAGATCTTATGGAAATATAAGTGCTAGCCAAAATTTAGGTGAGTAGTTGTTGTAATATTGTCACAGCAGTGTGAAAGAAGATTTCATACTGCTGTTGTTTTTGGTGACACTACACTACTTTTGTGAATTATATTTGCATCTCTCTGTTTGCATTAAGCAAATAAATGTTTATTGTTTCGACCTCAATTCAATAGCCGATTATTTCCAGATTTATGTCTAATCATCTCAAACCAGAGATTTCTGATTCCCTGGGAGAACTAAAGCAACGTCCTAAACATATTGCCGTTATTATGGACGGTAATAATCGTTGGGCTAAACGTAAGCGACTGCCTGGTATAGCAGGTCATCGTGCTGGCTTGAGTGCTGCACGAAGTATTGTTGAGGCCTGTGGTCGCTATGGTATTGAAGTCTTAACTTTATTTGCATTTAGTAGTGAAAACTGGCGTCGACCAGAGGACGAAGTATCAGCGCTAATGGAACTGTTTTTAAGAGCGCTGAAACGAGAAACTAAACGTTTACATAAAAATCATATTCGCTTAAAAGTTATTGGTGATCGCTCAGCTTTCAATCCCTCACTGCAAAAACATATTGCTGATGCAGAAGCATTAACAGCAGAGAATGCCAAAGTTACTTTAGTGATTGCTGCTAATTATGGTGGGCAGTGGGATATACTCAATGCGTGTCAGCAACTGGTGAAAAAAGTACAGTTAGGCACATTGCAAGCAGATGAAATTTCAGCAGAACTTGTTGAGCAACACTTGCAGACGGAAGGGTTACCATTACCTGATCTTTGTATTCGGACTGGTGGTGTTCATAGAATAAGTAATTTTATGCTGTGGCAGTTTGCTTACACTGAGTTTTACTTTACAGAAACACTTTGGCCTGACTTTGGTCCCAAAGAGTTTGAAAAAGCATTGATAGATTTTGCAGGTCGGGAGCGACGCTTTGGGCGTACAAGCGAGCAGGTTGAGGCTCAGGATCAGTGCTAAAACAACGTATTTTAACAGCCGTTATTCTAGCTCCTCTTGTATTATTAGGGGTGCTATTTCTTGATCTTCCTTACTTTAGTTGGTTTATTGGTGCAATTACCACCCTTGGCGCGTGGGAATGGGCTAATTTAGCTGGCTGGCAGAAAATATCTCAGCGTATTGGTTATACCCTGGTTTATGCATTGGCTATGATTGTCAGCGCTATATGGGTTCCTTATACCTGGGGTGTGATCATAAGTATGCTTTGGTGGTGTGCCGCGCTTTTCTTAGTCATTCAATACCCTAAAATTAGGTGGTTCTGGGATACAACTATTATTAAGTTGGCAGTAGGTATATTGGTGCTTCTTACCGCGTGGCAAGCATTTGTACTGATTAAAATGCAAGCAAACAGTAGCTCACTTATTATTTTTCTTCTGTTATTAGTTTGGGGTGCTGATAGTGGTGCTTACTTTGCTGGTAAACGTTTTGGTAAGCGAAAGTTAGCGCCAAGCGTTAGTCCTGGTAAAAGCTGGGAGGGGGTAGCAGGAGGCCTTGCTGTTATCACTGTGCTCTCAGTTGTTTTTGCATGGTACTGGCGTTTAAATGGTGTTAACAGTGTATTGCTTATTGTCATAGCGTGGTTAGTGGTTGCCAGTTCAATTTTAGGTGATCTTGTAGAAAGCATGTTTAAGCGTGAGCAAGGCTTAAAAGATAGCAGTCAGTTATTGCCTGGTCATGGCGGTGTTCTGGATCGAATTGACTCGTTGACAGCGGCAACACCAGTACTTGCATTACTTTTAGTTGTTATTGGTTTATAAGCAGCGGGTCGATAAATAGTGCAAAACATTACTATCTTGGGATCTACAGGCTCCATAGGTTGCAGTACTTTAGATGTGATTGCTCAACATCCTGACCGATATCAGGTGTTTGCGTTAGTTGCTCAAAAAGATGTCGCTGGGATGCTAGTCCAATGTCAGCAGTTTCACCCGAAATATGTGGTTATGGCGGATAGTACTGCTGCAAGTAAACTGCAAACTTTACTAAAAGATACAGGCTGCTCGACGGAGGTTTTGACAGGAGAGCAGGCTCAGGCTGAAGTGGCTGCAGCTTCAGAAGTTGATACCGTTATGGCCGCTATTGTTGGTGCTGCGGGTTTATTACCCACTTTGGCTGCTGTAAGTGCTGGAAAAAAGGTGTTACTTGCAAATAAAGAAGCGCTTGTTATGTCAGGGGCGCTTTTTATGCAGGAAGTAACGCGTGCAGGTGCAACACTGCTTCCAATCGATAGTGAGCACAATGCCATCTTCCAATGTTTGCCTTCTACTGTTAGCGATTCACTGGTTAGTGCAGGTATTCGAAAAATACTATTAACAGCATCTGGTGGTCCATTTCGTAACTTTTCTTTGAATGAGTTGCAGCATGTAACTCCAGAGCAAGCCTGTAATCACCCTAACTGGTCCATGGGGCGAAAAATTTCAGTTGACTCAGCCACACTTATGAATAAAGGGTTGGAATTTATTGAAGCTTGTTGGCTATTTTCTGCTTCACCTGATCAAGTTGACGTTGTTATTCACCCACAAAGTATTATTCACTCAATGGTCGACTATGTTGATGGATCAGTTCTTGCCCAACTAGGTAACCCTGACATGCGCACACCTATTGCTCATGCTCTTGCCTGGCCTGGGCGAATAACATCTGGGGTTTCTCCCCTTGATTTGGCAAAAATTGGGCAGCTTGACTTTGAAACACCCAATGAAGAACGTTTTCCATGTTTAAAGTTAGCTAAGCAAGCTGTTCAAGTTGGAGGGACGGCGATGGCTATCCTCAATGCCGCTAATGAGGTTGCTGTGGAGGCTTTCTTGGGTAATGAGTTGAAGTTTGTGGGTATTGCTCAGGTTAATCAGGCAGTTCTTAATAAAATACCTTGCAAAGCCGCTGATAGTTTGGAGCATGTATTAGAGGCAGATAGAATTGCTCGTGAGTGTGCTCAACAAATAGTGTACGCTAGCAACAAATAACTAAATAGGGATGCACAGGCTGCAAACATGATTGAGTTATTGCAAACAATAGTAGCGATGATTGTCGCCTTAGGGCTGTTAGTAACATTTCATGAGTTTGGACACTTTTGGGTGGCTCGGCGCTGTGGTGTCAAAGTTTTACGTTTCTCAGTTGGGTTTGGAAAGCCTTTATTCTCATGGTATGACCGGCATGGCACTGAGTTTGTGATTGCAGCCTTTCCATTAGGTGGTTATGTCAAAATGCTGGATGCAAGGGAAGGCCCTGTTGCAGAATCTGACCAATCTTTTGAGTTTACACGTAAGTCTGTATTGCAACGAATTGCAATTGTGGTTGCAGGTCCAGTTGCTAATTTTATCCTCGCCATAATCGCATTCTGGCTAATGCTGATGATAGGGATTAAAGCCCTTATTCCTGTTATTGGTGATGTTAAGCCTGATAGCCCAGCGGCAAACGCTAATATTCGCTCAGGTTACGAAATTGTTGCTGTAGGAAATGAGCAAACCCCCTCCTGGTATGACATCAACATTGCTTTGTTAAGTTACATTGGGGACACAGGCAAAATTCCACTTACACTTCGCTTATCAGCTGAAAGTGACAGTCTGCAAAGTACAATTCAGCGTGAAGTTTCCATTGATAATTGGCTAGCTGGTGTTGAACAACCAAAACCACTCGCTGCATTAGGTATTTCTGAGTTTTACCCTAAGATTCCGGCAATAGTGGGTGAGTTGATGGATGGTTATCCTGCAGTTAAAGCAGGAATGAAATCAGGTGATGAAATTCTGTCAATAAATGATAAACCTGTCGTAGATTGGAGTGACTGGGTTCAAAAAGTTAAAAAACATCCAAATCAGCCATTACAGGTTGAAATACGACGTAATAATATAAGACAAGTGTTGACTGTTACACCTGGTGTAAAAGAGAGTGAAGCTGGAACTATAGGATTTATCGGGGCTTCACCACAGGCAGTTTCATTTTCAGATAATATATTTCGCGACATAAGTTATGCGCCACATGATGCACTATTTGTTGCATTGTCTAAAACTTGGTCAATGACAGCATTGACTTTAAGCTCAATAAAGAAAATGATAGAGGGGGTTGTCTCAGTTAAAAATTTGAGTGGCCCCATTACAATTGCAAAAGTTGCTGGTGATACAGCACGTTCAGGTATTGAGAGCTTTCTCAATTTTCTGGCGATATTAAGCATCAGTTTAGGTGTTTTAAATCTACTACCAATACCAGTACTTGACGGTGGGCACCTTGTTTATTATCTCATTGAATGGGTTAAAGGCAGCCCTGTGTCACAAAAGACTCAAGAGTTTGGTAGTCGTATAGGCATTGCATTGATCATCATGATGATGTTTATTGCCTTTTATAACGACTTGAGTCGTCTGTAGTTTATTTTTTGGGGGAACCTGCCTTCGGGTTCGTGATGTTTCATCTTACAGCTCTGGAAGAACGGATTCCATGAAGCGATATCTGTTGTCTCTACTTTTCGGCTGTACGGCTTTACCGTACGTATGTTTGGCGGATTCATTTATCGTCTCAGATATTCGCGTTGATGGTTTGCAACGTGTATCTGAAGGTACGGTTTTTAATGCACTGCCTTTAACCATTGGTGATGAAGTCAATGCGCAAGCAATTACTGAAGCAACACGTGGCCTATTTAAGACAGGTTACTTCCAGGATATACGGCTTGCACGGGATGGGAATATTCTTGTAATAACGGTGGTTGAGCGTCCTTCTATCAGCAGTATTGATATTGAAGGTAACAAAGCAATTGATACTGAAAAGCTACTTGATGGTTTGAAACAAGAAGGTCTAGCGCCAGGTGAAATTTATGAGCAGGCCACGCTTGAGGCTATTCGTTTACAATTAGAGCGGCAATATGTGGCGCAAGGTCGCTATGGCGCGAAAATTGAGTCAGAAATAACACCTCTCCCACGAAATCGTGTGGGCATTAAAATCAATATTAAAGAAGGTAAAGTGGCGACCATTGAACATATAAATATTGTTGGAAACAGTATTTATCCAAATGATGAGCTGCTTGAGCTTTTTCAATTACAACCTTCTGGCTTACTTTCTTTTTACACCGATGATAATAAGTATTCGCGTGAAAAATTATCTGGTGATTTAGAACGTCTACGTTCTTACTATTTAGACCGTGGTTATATCAATTTTAATATTACCTCTACTCAAGTCTCTATTTCGCCAGATAAAGAAGAGGTCTACATTACAATTAATATTCACGAAGGTGAGAAATATACAATTAAGGATGTAAAACTCGCTGGTGATATTAAAGTACCTGAGTCAGAGATGCGTAAGCTTATTGTGGTAAAAGAGGGCGATACTTTTTCACGGAAGGCAATTACTAAAACAGAAGAATTTTTAGCTAGACGTTTAGGTAATGATGGTTATACGTTTGCTAACGTAAATACGATTCCACAGCCTCATGATGAAGATAATAGTGTGAGTGTTACCTTTTTCGTAGACCCTGGTAAGCGTGTTTATGTACGGCGAGTGAACTTTATAGGTAATACGAAAACTGAAGACGAAGTATTGCGTCGAGAAATGCGTCAAATGGAAGGTGCTTGGGCATCTACTCATAAAATCGAGCAATCAAAGACCCGCTTAGATAGGCTGGGTTATTTTAAAGAAGTTAATGTTGAAACAACACCTGTACCAGGCACTACCGATCAGATTGATGTGAATTATGGTGTTGAAGAACAGGCTTCTGGTAGTGTTTCAGCCAGTGTTGGATTTTCTCAGGGAAGTGGTTTGATTTTAGGTGGAAATATCAGCCAGCGTAACTTCTTGGGTACAGGAAACAGGGTTAACTTAGGCCTTAATACCAGTAAGTCCAGAACGTTATACCGCTTTGGCTTTTATGATCCTTATTACACTGTTGATGGTGTTAGTCGTGGTTTTGATGTGTTTTATCGCACCACTGATTATGAGGAAAAAGACATTTCCAACTATTCAACAGATGTATGGGGTGGCAGTATGACATTTGGTTATCCACTGTCAGAAACCTCAAATTTAAGTTTTGGTTTTGGTCTTGATCAAACCGAAGTAAAAACGGGTACTAATACAGCTAAACAAATTCAAAACTTTATTGATGAAGAAGGTGATAAATACCTTAACTACAAATTCAATATTGGTTGGAATGAGTCCACCTTGAACAGGGGGGTATTAGCAACTCGTGGTCATTCACAAAGTTTAGGATTAGAGCTGGCGCTTCCTGGCAGTGATCTACAGTTTTATAAAGTGAATTATCGAGGTCAGTTGTTTAAACCATTAACTGATAGCTTAACATTACATCTTAAGACGAACTTAGGCTACGGTGATAGTATTGGTAGCACATCTGAAATGCCCTTTATAGAGCACTATTATGCAGGTGGTTTCGGTTCTGTGCGCGGTTTCAAAGATAATACCCTTGGCCCACGAGCAATACGTAAGGATAATACTGACGACGACCCCATAGGGGGAAATGTTTTAGTGGAAGGGACTGCAGAAGTTATTTTCCCACTACCTTTTATTCGTGATCAGCGTTCTATACGAAGTGCTGTATTTCTGGATGCGGGTAATGTGTTTGACACCAGCTGTCGTAGTGATGAAAACAACTGTAGCAATGTAGATCTTGGAGAGCTGCGTTACTCTGCAGGGTTTGGAGTAACCTGGATTACAGGTCTTGGACCACTGACTTTCAGCTTGGCAAAAGCCTTAAATGCTGATTCAGATGATGAGACTGAAGTGTTCCAATTTGCTCTTGGACAAACCTTCTAAAAGCGTTTGAAGCGAATTTATAGGAGATGTGATGTTGTCTAGTAAGCTGGGTAAAATTATAGGTATTAGCCTTGCGCTTTTGGTCGCTCCTTTGGCTTCTGCTGAAATGAAAATTGCCGTTATTAATTATCAAAAGGCAATGTTGGAGTCTGATCAAGCAAAACACTATGCAAAACAAGCCGAAGCAAAATTCGGTGGTAAAGTGAAAACATTGCGTGCACTTGAAGCAGATGCAAAGTCATTGAATCAAAAGTTGCAAAAAGATGGATCTGCAATGAGTGATTCTGAGCGTACAAAGCTTCAACTTCAATTAAAGCGCAAAGCTGAAGATTTTCAGGTGCAATCTAAAGAATTGCAGATTGAAAAAAATAAAGCAGATCGTGAACAAATCAAAAGCTTAAAGCCAAAACTGGACTCTGCTATTGCTCAGGTGGCTAAAGCAGGTGGTTACGAAATTGTATTAGAGAAATCCGCAGCTTACTATGTTGACGCAAAACATGATATAACCAATAAAGTTATACTCAAGTTAAATCAAATGCGTTAATTCTATAGTAGGGTTTCATGAAAGTTGCTTCAGCTTATACACTTAAGCAGGTGGCTGAGTATCTTCAAGCTGATTTAATCGGAGATGCTCAGTTAATATTGACAGGGTTGGCTACACTGCAAGATGCTACGCCAAAAGATTTATCTTTTTTGGCTAATCCGGCCTACCGAAAATACCTTGCTACATCAAAAGCTGGAGCAGTTATTTTGAACCCTGACATGGCGGCACAATTTTCAGGTAATGTAATTGTTGTCGCCAATCCTTACCTTGCATATGCTAAGATTTCCCACCTTTTTGATTCAAGTCGACAGTTTGAGACGGGTATTCACCCTTCAGCTGTAGTACATCATACCGTTGAGTTAGCTGACTCTGTTTATATAGGTCCTAATGTTGTTATAGAATCAGGCGTTACCATTGGTGAACACGCTGTTATTGAGTCTGGCTCAGTGGTGGGGCGTGATAGTTTAATTGGTGCTTATACACATATATCGCGTAATGTCACTATTTGTTACGGAGTAACCGTTGGCGAACGCGTTATAATTCACAGTGGAGCTGTGATTGGGGCTGATGGATTTGGCTTTGCACCTGAACAACACCAGTGGCAGAAAATTGCACAGTTAGGTAGTGTCATCATAGGTGATGATGTTGAAATTGGTGCAAATACAGCGATTGATCGTGGAGCTTTAAGTGATACGATTATTGGTAATGGTGTGAAGCTGGATAACCTTATTCAGATTGCTCACAATGTAGTAATTGGTGAAAATACTGCAATTGCTGGTTGTGTGGGTATTTCTGGAAGTACAACCGTTGGAAAAAACTGTACAATAGCTGGGGGTTCTGGCTTAGCCGGCCACCTGAAAATCACTGATAATGTGCACATTACAGCAATGACTCTGGTAACTAAGTCTATTGACCAGCCAGGGACATACTCCTCTGGAGCAGGCACAAGCATGCCTGCTGCACAGTGGAAAAAGCAGGTAGTACGTATTCGTCAGCTTGATGAGCTGGCTAAGCGCATTCACCAGCTTGAAAAACGTAATGAACACTAACGGTTAGTGGTGTAATCCTCATTAAAGGTTTTGCCCCAGTCGTCACTAGCATTACCTCGTTATTAGAAACAGGCGAAATCAAAGCATGATGAATATTCAAGAGATTAAAGCGTATCTCCCGCAACGTTATCCCTTTTTGTTGGTTGATCGAGTTGTAGAGCTGGATCTGGAAGCCAACACAATCTCTTGTTACAAAAATGTCAGTGTTAACGAAGAGTTTTTTAATGGTCACTTTCCTGAGCATCCTATCATGCCTGGCGTATTGATCATTGAAGCGATGGCTCAAGCTGCAGGGATTTTAGGTTTTAAAATGAGTGGAAAGCAGCCTGAAGATAATCATGTGTATTATTTTGCAGGTGCTGACAAAGTACGTTTTAAACAGCCTGTTGTGCCAGGTGATAGACTCCAGCTTAATGCTTCATTTGTAATGGAAAAACGTGGAATCTGGAAGTTTTCTTGTCAGGCACTGGTTGATGGTAAATTAGCCAGCTCAGCAGAAATTCTATGTGCTAAGAAGGAATTACTACCTTGATTGATCCGCGGGCTATCATAGATCCAAGTGCAAAACTGGCTGCAGATGTAGAGATTGGCCCATGGACATATGTAGGGCCGAATGTTGAAATTGATAGCGGTACAGTCGTTCACTCTCATGTGGTGCTAAAAGGCCCAATGCAAATTGGAAAAAATAACAGAATTTTCCAGTTTGCATCTGTTGGTGAGGATTGTCAGGATAAAAAATATAAAGGTGAGCCAACTCGGTTAGAAATTGGTGATAATAATATTATTCGTGAAGGTTGCACTATTCATCGTGGTACCATCCAAGATAATGGTGTCACGAAAATAGGTAATAACAACTTACTTATGGCTTATGTTCATATAGGACATGATTGTATTTTGACCAATGATATTATTATGGCTAATAATGCCGCTATTGCAGGGCATGTCTATATTGGGGAAAGCGTTATTTTAGGGGGCTACTCAACGGTTCACCAGTTTTGCCAGGTTGGGGCCTTCAGTATGAGTGCAGCTCATACTGCTGTATTTAAAGATATTCCTGCATTTGTTACGGTGAGTGGTAACCCTGCTGCAGCCCATGGTATGAACTATGAAGGTATGCGTAGACGGGGTTATTCAGCTGAGCTGATCAATGTGCTAAGGCGTTGTTATAAAATTATTTATCGTCAAGGGTTGACCTTAAAAGGTGCCATTACCGAGCTTGAGCAATGGTCAAGCGAATATGATGAAGTACAACGTTTAATTGACTCACTCCTGTCTTCTAATCGGGGTATAACCCGCTAGCTAGTATCATGACCTCAAACAAAAAGATAAGAATAGCCATTGTTGCTGGTGAGGCATCAGGCGATTTGCTAGGTGCTGGCTTAATTAAGTCATTGCAGAAACGATTTCCTTATGCAACATTTGAGGGTATTGGTGGCCCTCGCATGTTAGCGCTTGGGTTTAAATCCTTTGAGTCGATGGAGCGTTTGGCCGTCATGGGGCTGACTGAAGTTTTAGGTCGAGTCCCTGAGCTTTTACGATTAAGGCGTCGATTAGTTGAATACTGGCAGCAACATCCACCAACAGTGTTTATTGGGATCGATGCGCCCGACTTTAATTTAGGTTTAGAAAAAAAGTTAAAGTGCTCCGGAATAACAACAGTGCACTACGTAAGTCCTACTATTTGGGCATGGCGTCAGAAAAGAGTGTTTAATGTGGCAGAGAGTACTCATCATGTGCTCACTTTATTTCCGTTTGAGGCTGCATTTTACGAAAAGCATAATATTCCTGTTACGTTTGTAGGGCATCCCCTGGCTGATGATATCCCTTTGGAAATGAGCCAGCAGGCTGCTCGGGAAAAGTTAGCTGTTGGTAAGCGTCCTACACTAGCGGTGTTACCTGGCAGCCGGCGGAGTGAGGTTGAGCGGCTGGCTAAATTGTTTATGCACGCTGCTAAGCTTTGTCAACATCAACTCCCAGATTTGCAAATTTTAATTCCGGCAGCGAATAAACACCGTCTTCAGCAAATACAGGCAATAGCACAGGCTTTTCCTGAGTTATCAACTCACGTTTTTCTAGGACAGGCTCAAGATGTAATGGCGGCAAGTGATGCTATTTTGCTTGCATCAGGCACTGCGACACTGGAAGCGATGTTGGTAAAAAGGCCCATGGTTGTTGCCTATCGAGTTTCAGGTTTAACGCACTTATTAGTATCTAGTATGCTAAAAACACCTTATGTTTCGCTACCTAACTTATTAGCTAATAAGTTACTGGTACCTGAGCTATTGCAACAGCAAGCGACATCAACTCACCTTGCTGTTGAGATTATGAATGCATTTCATCCTAACACGGCCTTTAAATTACACGACACTTTTCGACAAATTCACCAGCAGCTTCGCTGTAATGCAAGTGAGCGGGCAGCCGATGCCATCACGAAGCTAATTTCATAACTCTTACTTAAAATTTTGTTGGTTTTTCAGCGCATGACAATTGAGTTTGGTTACGACTACCTTGCTAAGCAAGGAATCATTGAAAGTAGGATTGCCGGCGTAGATGAAGTAGGACGAGGTCCTCTTTGTGGTGCTGTGGTTGCGGCTGCAGTCATACTCAATCCAGAAAAACCAATTGCTGGCTTGAATGACTCTAAAAAGCTGAGTGAGTCAAAACGAGAACAAATAGCTGAGCAAATAAAAACAGAGGCTCTCAGTTGGTGTTTAGGCAGGGCTGAAGTAGAAGAAATAGATACGATTAATATTTTACATGCTTCAATGTTGGCTATGCAGCGTGCAGTAAATGGCTTATCTGTGGCACCTGAACATGTTTTAGTGGACGGTAATCGTTGTCCGCAACTGTTGTGTTCAAGTCAAGCAGTGGTAAAGGGCGATAGTCGTATAATGGAAATAGCTGCAGCTTCTGTATTGGCAAAAGTGGCGAGAGATCAGGAAATGCTTGTGCTAGATGAGCAATATCCAGGTTATGGCATAGCTAAACACAAAGGTTATCCCACCAAGTATCACTTGGAGGCACTACAGTCACTTGGTCCTTCACCGATTCACCGACAGTCTTTTGGACCTGTTAAACGGTTGTTAAGTTAAATTGCTATTTTTTTGTAGTTTAAGGCCAGATAACACACTGTTTGAGATTACTAGTAATTTTAGGGTGGTGGCGGTTTCAGTGTAGCTTGCCGCTGCCAAAGATTAAGGTATTTATTAAGAAGGTTTTGTTGCTCTCCTGACTGACGAAACTGGATAACTGTTTTTCTGATAAAGGATTTAAGTTCTGGAGTATTACAGGGAGATCGCTTGGCAATTGTAAAATAAAGGCCTTCAGCGTTAACGGGTTTTTGTAGATATTCAATTTTATGTTCTATCGCCATCTCTCGTGCATAGGCTAACCCAGGATATAACTCATAAAGTACATAGTCAGTACGCTCAGCTAAAAGTAGGTTAAATGCTAGTTTTACAGAGCGAACACCATAAATTTGTAAATGTTCTGCAGCAAAACGATCAAATTTTTCGCCAAAGCTGTTATTAATAAGGGTAGCACCATGCTTGTTTTTAAGGTGCTCCCAAGTGGTAAAAGGAAAATGTTTGCCATGTAGTACAAAAAGTACGCTAGGGACTTCCAGTAAAGGAGGTTCTATATAATCCATATACTGAAGTCTTTCTGCTGTTTTAAAAGCCCCTGCCAGTAAATCAATATCACCACTTTTGGCAAGTGCTTGGGCTCGAGACCAGGGGCCAACATAGCGTGCTTTTAAGTTAATTTGCTTGCTCTTTAGAGCTTCAGATAATACTTCAACGGAAAGACCAAGTAGTGCTTTAGGGTTTTCCCGGTCTCGCCATAAAAGGGGAGGGTATTCTGAGTTGCCACTGGCTGTAAGTGTTTTACATTCTGCAGCAGAAGCAGGTGAGGATGAAAAATCTAAGGCAACGAAAAACAGAAGAAAAAGCGCTAGCAGCGATTTCTGGCTTCGCTTGATAGGATGTGCTGGCATGCCAATGACAAGCGCATCTTTCATGAAAGCGGGATCCATTATGTGAATTGTTTTATAAGTTATAAGTATTAATCATTCACAGAAGTGATAATCTAAACACACTTCGTAAAAAGATTCGAGGTTTGATTTTCTTAGCTCTGAGGAAACAGTTTAGGCCATGACAACTGACTGGGTAGGCTTTACAATGCTATCCCCTGAAACCACGGACATATCTAATAATATTTCCCCAATTGAATCAACAGTTTAACAGCTTGAATCGCTCATGTCTCATCAGTCGCCACGATTTATACATTTACATGTTCATACAGAATACTCTTTGGTTGATGGCCTTGTAAGGGTTAAAGAGCTGGTGAAAGCCGCTCAACAGGACCAAATGCCCGCTGTGGCTATGACTGACCAAGTCAACTTATATGCTTTGGTTAAGTTTTATAAAGCCGCAATGGCTGCAGGCATAAAGCCAATATGTGGTGCAGATATTTGTCTCACCCCATTGGAAGGAAGCTCATCCCCCTCACGTGTTGTGTTATTAATTATAAATGACGTAGGTTATCGAAATCTGACGGAACTTATTTCGATGGGCTATCAACGGGGACAAGCACATGGTAAACCTGTTGTCGAGCGTGAGTGGCTTGAGCAAAAAGCAGAGGGATTAATTGCGCTATTTAATAAGGACAGTGATGTTGGTCAGTTGTGGTTGTCAGGTCATCAACAGGAAGCTGTAGATACACTTCAGTATTGGCAGCAGTACTTCTCCAGTCGTCTATATTTGGCTATACAGCGAACAGGGTTACCTAATGATGAAGGTTTTGTTCATGGTGCTGTGACCCTTGCAGAAAAAACAACGTGTCCATTAGTTGCGACAAATGATGTACGCTTTCTGGTTCAAGATGACTTTGAAGCTCATGAAACCCGAGTGTGTATCGGTGAAGGACGTGTGCTTGATGACCCGCGCAGGCCAAGAATTTACAGTGATCAGCAGTACTTTCGAACGCAAGAGGAGATGGTTGAGCTATTTGCCGATTTGCCTGAGGCATTAGCAAACTCAGTTGAAATAGCCAAGCGCTGTACACTGAATGTTCGGTTGGGTAAATACTTTCTACCTGAATATCCAATCCCGCAAGGGATGACAATGGATGAGTTTTTCCGCAAGCAGAGTCTTGATGGACTGGAGCTGCGGCTTGAATTGATACTTGATCCAGAGTCCGATGACTATCAAGCGAGGCGTAAAACATATCTGGATCGCTTGGAGTTTGAGCTAAATATTATTATCTCAATGGGGTTTCCTGGTTACTTTCTCATTGTGATGGACTTTATTCAGTGGGCTAAAAATAATGGTGTTCCCGTTGGCCCTGGGCGGGGATCAGGTGCTGGTTCATTAGTGGCTTATGCACTGAAAATTACAGACCTTGATCCATTAGCCTACGACTTGCTTTTTGAACGGTTTCTTAACCCTGAGCGGGTGTCCATGCCTGACTTTGACGTTGACTTTTGTATGGATGGCCGAGATCGAGTGATCGATTATGTGGCTGATCAGTATGGACGTGATGCCGTTTCGCAGATTATAACCTTTGGTACGATGGCCGCTAAGGCGGTGGTCCGTGATGTGGCTCGGGTACAAGGTAAGTCATATAGTCTCGCAGATAAACTCTCTAAAATGATTCCCTTTGAAGTGGGTATGACGCTTCGTAAAGCATTTGATCAGGAAGAGCCGCTTAGAGAATTTTTAGAAAATGATGAGCAAGGCCAAGAAATCTGGGATATGGCGTTAAAGTTGGAAGGCATTACCCGTAATGTCGGTAAGCATGCGGGAGGGGTGGTTATAGCACCCACAAAGTTGACCGACTTTGCACCACTTTATTGCGATGAGCATGGACATGGCTTAGTTACCCAGTTTGATAAGGATGATGTTGAGCAGGCAGGTCTTGTTAAGTTCGACTTCTTGGGATTAAGAACGCTGACCATTATTAACTGGGCAGTAAATGCTATTAACGTTGAGCGGGCTAAACAGGGAGAGTCTGCCTTAGATATTATGCAGATTGACCTGGCTGATAAGGACTCATTTCAACTCCTACAACGAGCAGAAACAACGGCAGTTTTTCAGCTTGAGTCTCGAGGAATGAAGGAGTTAATCAAGCGGCTGCTACCTAGCTGTTTTGAGGATATTATTGCCTTGGTTGCATTGTTCCGGCCTGGGCCCCTTCAATCGGGGATGGTGGATGATTTTATTAATCGAAAGCACGGCCGTGCAGCTGTTGAGTATCCCCACCCAGATCTAGAACCCGTTTTATCAAATACCTATGGTGTTATTCTTTACCAAGAGCAGGTAATGCAAATTGCTCAGGTATTGGCCAAGTACTCACTGGGGCAAGCCGATATGCTCCGCCGAGCAATGGGTAAGAAAAAGCCAGAAGAAATGGCAAAGCAGCGGGAGATATTTAATAAAGGAGCTTCAGATAATCAAATTCCTGTCGAGCAGGCAACTTATATCTTTGATTTGATGGAAAAATTTGCGGGGTATGGATTTAACAAGTCTCACTCTGCAGCCTATGCGCTTGTTTCATTTCAGACTGCCTGGCTAAAGACACATTATCCTGCTCAATTCATGGCCGCTGTGTTATCAGCAGATATGCACAATACTGACAAGATTGTGACCCTGATAGAAGAGTGTCGCATCATGAAACTAGCCATTGTGCCTCCAGATGTGAATGTCAGTAGTTATCAGTTTGCTGTGAATGATCAAGGTGAGATTGTTTATGGGTTAGGTGCCATCAAAGGGGTAGGTGAAGGCCCTATTGAGGCTATTGTTGGAGCACGAGGTCAAGCCGGATTCAAAGATCTTTTTGATTTTTGTCAGCGTGTTGATAGCAAGAAAATTAACAAGCGAGTATTAGAAGCGCTGATTCGTTCAGGGGCACTTGATAAGCTAGGCCATAACCCCGCCGCTAAAGGACCAGAGCTTGGAAAGGTTCGAGCAGTTTTAGCGGCAAGTACCGAAGAAGCAGTTAAAACAGCTGAGCAGCTTGTTAAAGGGGCTGATAGTGGGCTTGGTGATTTGTTTGAAGATTTACTCGTCGATGAAAGTGCTGATGTGTATGAAAAGTACCTGGCCGTTACTGAGTGGTCTGATCATGAACGTTTAAAAGGAGAGAAGGATACATTAGGCTTATATCTGACAGGGCATCCAATAGATAGTTATGAGTCTGAACTTCAGCACTTTATTCGCCAGCGTATTACCGAACTGAAGCCTGGACGGGAAACACAAACCCTTGCAGGTTTGATTGTTGCCATGCGAATTATGAAAAATAAACGTGGTGATCGTATGGCATTTATTACGCTTGATGATCGTACGGCACGTATTGAAGTTTCAATCTTTGCAGATCAGTTTCAACAATATCAACACTTAATTAATAAAGATGCCTTGGTGGTTGTTGAAGGTGAAGTGAGTCATGATGACTTTTCAAATAGCCTTAAGGTGAGAGCAAAACGACTAGTCAGTTTACTGGAAGCTAGACAACATTATGCAAGACAGTTAGTGCTTAGACTTTATGCTCAACGGGTGGATACTGAGCAAATTACACAGTTAGCGCATTTATTAACACATCATCAAGGTCCTATCCCTGTAACGGTAGAGTATTATCGGCCTGATGCTAAAGCACAGTTACTGTTAGCTGAGCAGTGGCAAATTACGCCTAGTGATGAACTCATGCAGCTGTTGAAAAATACATTTGGTAAAGAAAATGTGGCCATAGCCTACTAGCTGTTTGTTATGCAAGACGGTAATATTGGCGGCTTTATTTTTATTTTTCTAAAACGAATTTTTAGTAGTGAGCAATAACTCATAAAAAACTTAATCTGTGTGGTTATTGCTGGCTATAGTCACCACGTAGGCCAGACGTTGGGGTACGACATTTGATATGAATCCAAATTACTTAGATTTTGAGCAGAAAATTGCTGAGTTTGAAGAAAAAATTGAAGAGCTGCGTCAGATTCGACTGGGGCCTGATGAAGGTACCGATAATGACTTTAATGTAAGTGTTCAAATTGAGCAGATGCTACAAAAAAGTAAGGAAGAAACTAAAAAAATCTTTAATAACTTGTCATCTTGGCAGGTCGCGCAATTAGCAAGGCATCCATTACGCCCTTACACACTGGATTATGTAAAGCATATCTTTACTGATTTTGATGAATTACATGGTGATCGCAAATATGCTGATGATGCGGCTATCGTTGGGGGTATTGCCCGCTTAGATAATAAGCCCGTAATGGTGATTGGTCATCAAAAAGGCCGGGATGTTAAGGAGAAAGTAAAGCGTAATTTTGGTATGCCCAAACCAGAAGGTTACCGTAAAGCGTGTCGTTTAATGGAACTGGCTGAGCGCTTTAAAATGCCCATTATTACGTTTATTGATACACCAGGCGCTTACCCTGGTATTGGTGCAGAAGAACGTGGTCAAAGTGAAGCCATTGCTTACAATCTAGCGGTCATGTCTCGCTTAAAAACACCAATCATATCAACGGTTATTGGTGAGGGTGGATCTGGTGGTGCATTGGCAATCGGTGTCTGTGATCACTTGATGATGTTGCAGTACTCTACTTACTCGGTTATTTCACCTGAGGGATGTGCATCCATTCTGTGGAAGAAAGCTGAGCGCGCTGAAGATGCGGCTGAAGCTATGGGTATTACTGCAGATCGTCTACTGGATTTAGGGCTTGTGGATCGTCTTATTCCAGAGCCGTTAGGTGGTGCTCACCGTAATGTGACTCAAATGGCATCCAGTATCCAAGAGGTGTTGCTTAAAGAGTTAGATGTTCTGCAGCGGATGGATACTGATACTTTACTGGAGCATCGTTATAAGCGATTAATGAGTTATGGTAACGTGTCTGATCAAAGCCATTAGGCTTACTTAGTTAACAGATAAGCGATCATCCAATTGTTCAAGCCATCTCAGTCCATAAACAGAGATGGCTTCCTACCCGTTTCCCCCATTGTTAGACCTAGTGAATAAACAGCATGGCTAAAGCGTTTAATCTCACGGCAGACTGGCTACTTGCTCAATTAAAAAAAACAGGTGCATCTTCTTTTTGTGTCGGCTTAAGTGGTGGCCTTGATTCTGTGGTGCTGTTGCATTTGTGCAAATGTCTCTTTCTAAGGGGGCAGTTAAAAAGTCTGCGAGCTATTCATATCAACCATGGCTTGAGTATGAATGCTGAACAGTGGTCGTCACACTGTGTGTCACTAGGAGAACAATGGAGCGTACCTGTTTCTGTTTTTAGTGTTCAAGTCGAAGGTGCTGGTCAAGGCCTTGAAGATGCAGCCAGAGCGGCACGTTATGAGGTTTTTGCTAATGAGTTGCAAGAGACTGAATGTTTACTCTTAGCCCATCATGCGCAAGATCAAGCAGAGACATTGCTTTACCGGCTATTTCGTGGAGCTGGCGTTGAAGGACTTGCGGCTATGCCAGCATCAAGAAATGTAGGTTTAGGCTCACTATTTCGACCATTATTACAGGTTAATCGCCAGGCTATCGCACAGTATGCTGAGCAACATGAGTTAGTCTGGGTCAACGATGAGTCAAATGACCAAGTTGATTTTGATCGCAATTACTTGCGTCATGAAGTGCTTCCTGCTGTGTTACAACGCTGGCCAAATGTAATTGCATCTTTAACGAAGACAGTTCAACACTGTACGGCGGTGACAGAAATTTTACATGATGTAGCCATACAAGATATGCAACACGTTGTGCAGGAGCCTCCATTCATTACAGGTATGGATGGTTTCCCTATTTACCTTCCTGCTTTTTTACAACTTTCAGAGGCTCGTCAGAGTAATGTTATTCGTTACTGGCTACAGGCGTTAAACTGGCCAAAACCCTCAACAGTGCATTTAGCTCAAATCACGCAGCAACTTAATGCCCGACCTGATGCTTCGCCACAAATTTGTTGGGGGAATGTCATGGTCAGGCGTTACAAAGAGTGGCTTTTTGCACTGCCTGCTCAGATGAACGACTTACCAGAAGCCGAAGTATTAAATATTACTACAAGTAATCAGCATCACTTATCAGGCAATGGCTTATTAATGTTGTCATCGATCAATAACAATGTGCCTAGAATTCAGGTAGGCTCTGCTTCTCAGTCGTTACATATTATTTATCGTGAACAATGGCCTACAGAAAAAAAGTTTGCAGTTGCTGAAAGAAGTGGTAAAAAAACATTAAAAAGATGGTTGCAAGAATTTAATGTTGTGCCATGGTTACGAGATCGAGTGCCATTAATTGTGAATAAAAATGGACAATTGGTGGCTGCTGCAGGGTTTTGGGTAACGGCTGAATTTGCGGCTCAGGCGAGTGAGCCTGGTTGGAATATTGACTGGCAACCGTGTCTAACCTGATCGGTTTGTACGTAAGTTAAGAGATAGTTGATTGAGCTTACTAGCAGTTTCTGGTAGCCTGTAGTCCCATCTTGACGTGACCAGTCTCCCTTCCACTCCTTGGTCATAAACCGCAACTTTTCTGAAAATTCTACAGGTTCTTCATGACGCGCTATATATTCGTCACAGGTGGTGTTGTTTCTTCGCTTGGTAAAGGCATAGCAGCTGCTTCGTTAGCCGCTATTCTAGAAGCTCGAGGGCTGAAGGTTACCATGTTGAAGCTGGACCCTTATATCAATGTTGATCCAGGTACTATGAGTCCCTATCAGCATGGTGAAGTCTTTGTCACAGATGATGGTGCGGAGACAGATCTGGATTTAGGACACTATGAACGTTTCATTCGTACCACGATGAAACAGGGTAACAACTTTACCACAGGTCGTATTTATCAAGATGTTTTACGAAAAGAGCGTCGTGGTGACTATCTGGGAGCAACTGTCCAGGTAATTCCTCATATCACTGATGAGATTAAGCGAAGAGTAATTGAAGGTGCGGGTGACGTTGATGTTGCCTTAGTTGAGGTCGGTGGCACTGTTGGTGATATAGAGTCTCAACCCTTTTTGGAAGCGATTCGTCAGTTAAAAGTTGAGCTGGGCACTAACCGAGCACTATTAATGCACTTAACGCTTGTGCCTTATATTGCAACAGCGGGTGAGACTAAAACCAAACCAACTCAGCACTCTGTGAAAGAATTACGCTCAATTGGTCTCCAACCAGATATTTTGGTTTGCCGTTCAGATCACCATATTGATGCTTCTGCCCGCCGTAAGATTGCACTTTTTACGAATGTCGAAGAACGCGCTGTTATTTCCCTGGAAGATGCGGACACGATTTATCGTATTCCCAGTATGTTACACAAACAGGGACTGGATAATATTATTGTGGAGCGTTTTAACCTTCAGTGTAACCCTGCTGATTTAAGTGAGTGGTCTGCAGTAATAGACGCAGAGAAAAACCCATTGCATGAAATTAACTTAGCGATGGTGGGTAAGTACATGGACTTACTGGATGCTTATAAATCACTGATCGAAGCGGTAAAACACGCGGGTTTAAAAACGCGTACCAAAATTAATTTTAAGTTTATTGATGCTGAGCAGCTTGAGCGAGATGGTATTGATGTGCTTGGGCAAATGGATGCTGTTTTAATCCCTGGAGGTTTTGGCCAGAGGGGTGTTGAAGGCAAAATTATGGCTGCTCGTTATGCTCGTGAAAACAATGTACCTTTTTTAGGTATTTGTTTGGGGATGCAGGTTGTTGTTATTGAATATGCACGTCATGTAGCGGGTATTGAAGGCGCTTACTCTACTGAATTTGAACCAAACTGTAAGCATCCTGTTATTGGCCTGATTACCGAGTGGTTAAATCGTGACGGTTCTGTTGAACAGCGTGGACAGGAATCTGACCTGGGCGGAACAATGCGGCTTGGTGCACAAGACTGCCTGTTGACTGAAGGTACTAAAGTTCAACAAGCCTATGGACAGTCGGTTATTCGTGAGCGTCACCGTCACCGCTATGAAGTAAACAACAATTATTTACCTCAACTAGAGCAAGCAGGCTTAGTTATTTCTGGAAGGTCTGCCGATAAATCTTTAGTAGAAATTGTTGAAGTACCTAATCATCCCTGGTATGTCGCTTGTCAGTTCCATCCAGAGTTTACATCGACTCCACGTGATGGCCATGGGTTATTTACAGATTACATTCAAGCAGCACTGGCTAAAAAAGCTGGTAAAGAATAAATAAGGGGGGATCTACACCATGACACAGAAAGTAATCTCCGTTGGTAATGTTCAAGTGGGTAACCAGTGCCCAATGGTGCTGTTTGGTGGCATGAATGTCATTGAGTCTCGTGACTTGGCACTTCAGGTTGCTGAGATTTTTGTTCGAGCTACTGAAAAGCTTGGCATTCCATATGTTTTTAAAGCTTCATTTGATAAAGCAAACCGTTCTTCAGTCACTTCTTTTCGAGGGCCAGGGCTTGAAGAAGGGTTGAAAATTCTTCAAGAAGTGAAAAGTACATTTGGTGTTCCCGTTATCACTGATGTACATGAGCCTGAACAAGCTAAACCGGCAGCTGAAGTAGCTGATGTCATTCAGCTGCCAGCATTTCTTTCTCGACAAACTGACTTAGTTGTAGCCATGGCTGAGACAGGTGCCGCGATTAATATTAAAAAAGCACAATTCTTGGCACCACATGAGATGAAACACATCCTTACTAAATGTGAGCAAGTAGGGAACGATAAACTAATTTTATGCGAGCGTGGTTCTTGCTTTGGGTATAACAATCTAGTGGTAGATATGCTTGGTTTTGGCATTATGAAGCAATTTAACTACCCTGTGATATTTGATGTAACCCATTCATTGCAGCAGCCTGGTGGTCGAAGTGACTCAGCCGGTGGGCGTAGAGAACAAGTCGTTGAGTTGGCTCGTGCTGGTATCGCAACAGGCATTGCGGGTCTATTCTTAGAAACGCACCCTGATCCTAATCACGCAAGATGTGATGGGCCATCAGCACTGCGTCTTTCTCTGCTAGAGCCTTTCCTCAAACAAATGAAGGCTTTAGATGAATTGGTTAAAAGCTTTGAGCCGCTGAATACCCAATAAGTTTTTCACCTGTAAATTCAATCGTTGGAGTTTAAATAGGTATGGCTGAAATAGTTGATATCAAAGCGCGTGAGGTGTTGGATTCTCGTGGTAATCCAACTGTAGAAGCCGATGTTATCTTAGCATCTGGAGCTGTAGGTAGCGCATGTGCGCCTTCTGGTGCATCAACAGGTTCTCGTGAAGCATTAGAATTGCGTGATGGTGATAAGTCACGTTACTTGGGCAAAGGTGTTTTAAAAGCCGTTGCTGCAATCAATGAAAAGATTCGTCCAGCACTACTTGGTAAAGATGCAACCGACCAACGTGCAATCGACAAAATCATGATTGAGTTGGATGGTACTGAAAACAAATCCAACTTTGGTGCTAATGCAATCCTGGCGGTATCTTTAGCTAACGCAAAAGCCGCAGCAATCGACAAAAAAATTCCTTTGTATCAGCACATCGCTGAACTCAATGGTACAGCAGGTGTTTACTCTATGCCTGTACCTATGATGAATATCCTTAATGGTGGTGAGCACGCGGATAATAACGTTGATATCCAAGAGTTCATGATTCAACCAGTGAGTGCGCCTTCTTTTGCTGAAGCATTACGTTATGGTGCTGAAATCTTCCACACTTTGAAGAAAGTATTGCAAGAGCGTGGTTTGAACACAGCTGTAGGTGATGAGGGTGGTTTTGCACCTAACCTGCCATCCAATGAAGCGGCATTAGAAGTGATTGCTGAAGCTGTCAGCAAAGCTGGTTTCAAACTGGGTGAAGACGTGACATTAGCACTAGACTGTGCTTCTTCTGAGTTCTACAAAGAAGGTAAATATGACCTGAGTGGTGAAGGTAAAGCCTTTGACTCTGAAGGTTTTGCTGATTACCTTGCTGAGCTTTCACAAAAATACCCAATCATCTCTATTGAAGATGGTATGGATGAAAGTGACTGGGATGGCTGGGCTGTATTGACTCAGAAAATTGGTGATAAAGTTCAACTCGTTGGTGACGACTTATTTGTAACCAATACCAAGATTTTGAAAGAAGGTATTGATAAGAGCATTGCTAACTCAATCCTAATCAAGTTCAACCAGATTGGTTCTTTATCTGAAACCTTAGATGCAATCAAAATGGCGAAAGATGCTGGTTACACTGCTGTGATTTCTCACCGTAGTGGTGAAACTGAAGATGCTACGATTGCAGACTTGGCTGTAGGTACTGCGGCTGGCCAGATCAAAACCGGTTCACTATGCCGTTCTGATCGTGTGGCTAAGTACAATCAACTGCTTCGTATTGAAGAAGTTTTGGGTGCTAAAGCTCCTTACAAAGGCCGTGCCGAGTTTAAAGCATAAACAATTGGCTCAACAGGCTTTATGGAAAAAGGGAAACACTTGTTTCCCTTTTTTATACGGTAAATTTCTTGACGTTTTTCGGAAAATTGGATTTATTGTAAAAATCTGTGTCTGCGATAACCTTATCAGGAAAAAATCAGGTAAACTGTCTTGCTTCGTTGAGCAAAAGATCAACTATTGAAACATGAAGCGGCTTAACTATGTTTTAATTGTGCTATTCATCATACTGCAATACCAGTTATGGCTGGGTGATAGCAGTGTCAGTCGATGGTGGCAAACTAAACAATACATTAGTCAACAAGGTTTAGAAAACCAGCGCCTTAAACACCGTAACCGTATTTTAGAAGCGGAGGTTGTTGAGCTTCAAAATGGCTTGGAGACCATTGAAGAGCATGCCCGTTTTGAGTTGGGTATGATTAAACGAGGCGAAGTTTTTTATCAAATTACCAGTCCATAAACTCCTTTCACGTTTTATACCTATGCAAAATAGCGCTCAATATTGGGTCATTGTGCCTGCTGCCGGTATTGGCAAACGAATGGGACAAAAATGTCCTAAGCAATATTTGCAACTTGGACAATATACAATTCTGGAACATACATTACGGCGGTTGCTGACGTTTCCTTATTTCACCAAGATTATTGTCGCTTTAGCTGCAGGTGACTCTTATGCCAAGCAGCTTTCTATTTTAGATGACCCGAAAATTATCAAGGTTGTTGGTGGAAAAGAGCGGGCAGATTCGGTATTAGCAGGTTTAACTGCATTAAATGCTCAATCCAATGCGGATGATTGGGTGCTGGTGCATGATGTGGTTCGACCTTGTGTTCGCCATAGTGACTTACAACAGCTTATTTCCACGCTGAGTGATCACCCTGTGGGTGGTTTGCTGGGTGTACCTGTGGTCGATACCATCAAACGCACCAGTGAGCAGGGGGTTATTGAGCAAACGGTAGACCGGCATTTGTTATGGCGAGCATTTACACCACAAATGTTTCGTTTCCAATTGCTGTTCGACAGCTTACAGCAGGCGTTGGTCAATAATATTACAGGCATTACAGATGAAGCCTCTGCCGTCGAACATGCAGGTTTTCAACCACTGATGGTCGAAGGTGCAGAAGATAATATTAAGATTACGCGGCCTGCTGATTTAGCACTGGCAGCATTTTACTTACAGCAACAGGGGATAGCATGCGAATAGGTCATGGCTATGATGTACATCGTTTTGGGGATGGGGACGCGATTGTATTAGGTGGGGTAACGATTCCTTATCATCAGGGGTTAGTCGCTCATTCTGATGGTGATGTTCTACTCCATGCGTTATGTGATGCATTATTGGGTGCTGCCGGATTAGGAGATATTGGTCGTCATTTTCCGGATACTGATCCGAAGTTTGCTAATGCAAACAGTCGACACTTGTTGACTAATGTAATATCACAGTTAAAAACAAAGGGTTGGCAAGTCGGTAATGCTGATCTTACTATTATTGCGCAAGCACCTAAAATGGCAGCCCATATCCCTCAAATGCAGATGAACATTGCTGCTGATGTGGGAGTATCACCTGATTGTATTAATGTAAAAGCAACAACCACTGAGCAATTGGGTTTTACTGGGCGTAAAGAAGGTATTGCGGCACACGCTGTTGTATTGTTGAAATCTATATGACTGAGAAACAAATTATCCTTAAGCCTCTACCATTTGCCTATGGTGGGCCACTTTGTACGGTTCGCTTTAAAGCTTCTCCAGAAGACTTTATTGTTAATGAAGTGTTGGGCTTTGAACCTTCGGGTCAGGGTGAACACTTTTGTTTGCAGGTGAAAAAAACGGGACAAAATACAGCTTGGGTTGCAGACCAGTTAGCGAATTTTGTAGGGATTAATAAACGACAAGTCAGTTATTGTGGTCTTAAAGACCGTCATGCAATTACCCGTCAGTGGTTTTCTTTACCCTTTCCAATCAAAAAAGATGTTGATTGGCACTTATTTAAGGTACCTGGGGTTGAGATTGAACATGTTGTACGGCACCACCGAAAACTAAAACGGGGAACGCATCTTGGTAATGAATTCCGTATTCGCTTGTATGGTGAATTTCCTGAAAAGCAAATTGTTGAACAAAAACTAGGTATTATCCAGGCGCGAGGCGTGCCCAATTACTTTGGTGAGCAACGCTTTGGTATTGCGGGTGATAATGTTCGAGCTGCGGAAGCAAGCTTTGCAAAACAATCATTATCACGCATGTCACCAAACAAACGGAGCATAATACTGTCAACTGCGAGGTCTGTTCTGTTTAATCATGTTTTAGCGAGCAGAGTTGCAGATCATAGCTGGAATCAATACTTACCAGGTGATGTACTACAGTTTAATGACGGTAATACCATTATTAAGGCTGATGCAATTGATGAAGTGATTCTCCAGCGTTTTGAAGCGGGTGAGCTGTTTGCCACAGGCCCTCTTTGGGGTGAAGGAGCGCTGCTAACCGCTCATGAAGTAGCAAAACTGGAGAAGACTACTGCAGAATCTGTGTCTTTGTTTGCGGACGGCTTGGTCCATGCGGGATTGAAGCAGCAACGGCGAAGTTTGGCTTTGGTACCTAAGCAGTTGGTTTGGCAGTGGTTAAGTGAAAACTGCTTAGAAATTAACTTTTTCTTAGCAAAAGGGTTATATGCAACCACAGTCATTCGTGAATTGGTGGAGTGGGGGGACTCTCAAACAGCATGAAGTTTTTATTAGCTAATGATGATGGGGTTTTTGCACCTGGCTTGATGGCACTTTATGAAACAGTATCGCAAATTGGCCAGTGTGATGTGGTGGCACCAGATCAGGATCGTAGTGGTGCGAGTAGTGCATTGACTTTAGATAAACCGTTACGTCCCACTCGCTTAGCAAATGGTTTTATTAGCTTGAATGGGACGCCTACTGACTGTGTTCACTTGGGGATTAACGGCTTATTGCCCCAGGAGCCTGATATGGTGGTCAGTGGCATTAACTTGGGCGCTAATCTCGGTGATGATGTATTGTACTCAGGTACTGTGGCGGCTGCTTTAGAGGGGCGATTTTTAGCAACGCCTGCTATTGCTGTCTCATTATGTAGTCGTTCTGCCGCTAATTTAAAAACCGCCGCTCATGTTGTACAACAATTAGTGTCTAATATTGAAGCGTTGATATTGCCGCCTCGTAGTATTCTTAATGTCAATGTACCTGACTGTCCCTGGTCTGAAATTAAAGGTATCCAGTTAACAAGACTTGGCCATAGAGCGAGAGCGGCAAAACCAGTTAAACAAACTGACCCTAGAGGCAAAGAGGGATACTGGATTTCAGTAGTAGGAAAGGGGGAGGACGCAGGAGAAGGGACGGACTTCCATGCAGTCAAAGCTGGTTATGTTTCAGTGACCCCATTACAAATTGATAAAACACATTACCAAGTGTTTTCACATGTAGGGAGTTGGTTGGAGGAAATTTTGTGAAAAAGTTGGATGTTGCCGGGATTGGCATGACTTCCCAACGTACTCGAGAACGTCTTATTCGGCGTTTACAGCAAGAGGGAATTAAGGATGAGCGCGTGCTGGAGGTTATGCGTGATGTTCCTCGACACTTGTTTGTTGATGAAGCACTTTCGCATCGCGCTTATGAAGATACTGCTTTACCCATCGGGTTTAGTCAAACCCTTTCACAGCCTTATATTGTTGCCAGAATGACGGAGGCTTTGCGTCAATCTGGGCCATTAGGAAAGGTATTGGAAATTGGTACAGGCTCTGGTTACCAGACCATAATTTTATCCCAACTTTGCTCTCAAGTATTTTCGGTTGAAAGAATAAAATCATTGCAGAGAAAAGCAGAGCAGAAACTTCGACAATTAAATGTTAGGAATGTACGTTTTCGCTACGGGGATGGATTTGAAGGATGGCCAGGTTATGCACCTTATGATGGCATTATTGTTACGGCTGCACCAGAAGATGTGCCAGAAAAACTAATAGACCAACTCGCAGAAGGAGGGCGTATGGTGATACCGATTGGGCAGAGTTATGAACAACAGTTAGTATTGTTGACTAAGACTTCAACGGGAATTACCCAGCGTATGCTTGCGCCTGTTAGGTTTGTCCCATTATTACCTGGTGCCGTATGATTATACCCTTCTAACAAAATGGCAGTAAGGGTGTAACTAACGAATCAATAGGGCTAGCCTTTTTTCAAACAAGAGATAAACAGTTATTTTATTAAAGGTTCTTTTATTATGCTGTTGTTATTTTTAAAAGGTATGGCCATGGGGGCGGCTGATATTGTGCCAGGTGTTTCAGGAGGAACGATAGCTTTTATCACTGGAATTTATGATCAACTGATCGAGTCTGTTCGCCGTGTCAATCACCAAGCGCTTCGCCTTTTATTTAGTGATGGTTGGAAGGCGGCTTGGGAATATATTAATGGCCCATTTATTGTCACTTTGTTTATGGGCATTTTAGTAAGTATTTTCTCGCTTTCTCAAGTCATTAGTTATTTATTATTAAATTATCCTGTACATCTCTGGTCGTTCTTTTTTGGACTTATCATTGTCTCTGCATTTTTTATTATTCGGCAAATTGAACGTTGGCAATTTTCCAGTTTAATGAGTGCTATTTCTGGAACTGTGTTTGCGTTTTGGATTACCGTCGCTACGCCTATTACGATGTCTGCAGACTATTTTCATCTATTTTTAGGTGGCGCTATCGCTGTATGCGCAATGATATTACCCGGTGTGTCGGGGAGTTTTATTTTACTGTTGCTAGGCTTATATGCTCCTGTTATTGATGCGATAAAGTCATTTAATATTCTCACCATAGCGACAATTGGTTTAGGTTGTGTGACAGGGTTATTATTATTTTCTAATGTTTTAGCATGGTTATTAAAAAATGTAAGGGATATAACATTTGCATTTTTAACTGGATTAATGATGGGATCCCTTAATAAAGTTTGGCCCTGGAAAGTCACCGAAAGTATGCGTCTAAATAGTGAAGGTCATGAGGTACCTTTTTTACAAAAAAATGTTTCACCTTTTGATTATGAAATGATTACCGGTGAGTCAAGCTCACTTGTGTTGGCAATAATTTTAATGATTACCGCTATTGTTTTAGTTATAAGTTTAGATCGTTTAAGAAGACCGGTTCATGACTAGTCTGGAGTGACCGGCGATTAGTTTTAGTATGATAAAGAATGGAATATTTGTTCTATTTTTTGTTGATGAAGTTCAAAAAAATGAGTTTTTTAGATTTTTTTATCGTAGGGTTAATTTTGTTTATTTTGTTATGGAATAATAATTACTGTAACATTTTCGTTTTACCGAGCCATCTCAGGTGAAAATAGTGACGTTATACAGTCAAAAATTTGCCGTTTTTTGTTATCACACTTTTATTGTGATGTGTTTTGTTTTGTTGCAAGGGTGTATTTCAGGTGGTTCCTATGCACCTGTTACAGACCGTAATCAAAGGCCAAAAGTAACTTCAGGATTTCATACGGTGAAACCGGGTGAAACGCTTTATTCTATTGCAGCTCATTATGGTTGGGACTATAAAGCGTTAGCAAACGCCAACAATATTCAGCCACCCTACACGATTTATCCTCAGCAGCGTATTGTTTTTGAGCATTCAAAAATAAAATCTGTTGCCAAGAAAAAAGAACCTAAAGTTATAAAACAAACGACTGTTGCAAACAAATCAAAGAGTATAAATGTCAAAAAAACAACTCGAAAAGTAAATCCCAAAAAAGTGTCATCAGTTGCTAATCTTGGGTGGCAGTGGCCTGTGAGTGGAAAAGTTGTTTCACAATTTACTACAAAAGGTAAGGTTAACAAGGGTATTGATATTGAGGCAAAATTAGGTCAGCCTGTTAGCTCAGCGGCCGAAGGAAAAGTTATTTATGCGGGAAGTAGTCCGCTGGGGTATGGAAAATTAATAATAATTGAACATAACAGTAAATATTTAAGCACCTACGGACATATACAATCATTAGCAGTCAAGGAAGGCGACCGGGTTAAAATGGGACAAAAAATCGCAGAACTGGGTAGTAATGGTAGTGCTAAAGCGGTTCTTCATTTTGAGATTCGCCATAAAAATAAAGGCAAACCTGTAAACCCACTGAAGTATTTGCCGAAATAATAACTACTTAACCCATGTACTGCGAATTAATCAGTGTGTCATGGATAGACAACAATAATTATATCAACCTAACCAGACGCAGGATTTATGACTATGGCGCTAAAAAGGGAAAACACTGAATTTTCCGAATACGAGCATGATATGATTCAAGTTCCTGACGAATTTGAAGAATCTGATGATAACGAGTCATTTGAGGCAGATGATAGTAAATCCAGTTCCAGTCATAATCGGTCAGCTTCGGCTGCTAATAAAAAGAACGAAGATGAGGAGGGGTTTTATAAAAGTCTGGACGCAACTCAACTTTATTTGAATGAAATAGGTTACTCTCCATTATTAACGCCAGAAGAAGAAGTACACTATGCTCGACTAGCACTTAAAGGCGATGAGGCGGGTCGGCGTAGAATGATTGAGAGTAATTTACGCTTGGTTGTTAAAATTTCACGACGTTATGTTAATCGGGGATTAACGCTATTAGACCTTATTGAAGAAGGTAATTTAGGACTCATACGTGCCGTTGAAAAGTTTGACCCTGAACGAGGATTTCGTTTTTCGACTTATGCTACATGGTGGATTCGACAAACGATAGAACGGGCTATCATGAATCAAACCAGGACGATACGGTTACCGATTCATGTGGTAAAAGAATTGAATGTTTATTTGCGTGCTGCACGTGAATTAACGCAAAAGCTCGATCATGAACCCTCACCAGAAGAAATTGCTGATTTACTAGACAAGCCTGTTGATGATGTTAAACGAATGTTAGGTTTAAATGAGCGTGTGTCTTCTGTAGATACACCTTTAGGGCCTGACTCTGATAAATCAATACTAGATACAATTTCGGATGAAAATGATGCTGATCCAGCACAGGTATTACAGGAGACAGACTTAAATAGCAGTATTGATAAATGGCTAGGTGAATTATCCGAAAAGCAAAGGGAAGTCATTGCCCGTCGATTTGGCTTAAGAGGTTATGAAACAAGCACTTTAGAAGAAGTGGGACGTGAAATTGGACTGACCCGTGAACGTGTGCGTCAAATACAAGTTGAAGCGCTAAAACGTTTAAGAGTCATTTTGGAAAAACAGGGTTTATCAAGTGACGCATTATTTAGTTAATGGTTAGCCTTATTATTTTCCAATAAAAAACCGAGTAGTATTACTCGGTTTTTTATTGGGCGTTAAATATGAAAAAATATTTAATAAATATATGCTAAAATAAATTAATTAAAAATATATTGCTATTGATATACTCATAGTGATGAGTATAAATATTTAACGCTCTAAATAAGAAAGTTTTCCTTCAACGCCATTCCAGTCATCGGCATCAGAAGGTGCATCTTTTTTCTCTGTTATGTTATCCCATACTTCTGCTAATTCTGCATTCAACTCTTTAAAGTGCTCTTGGTCGTCTGGTAGCTCATCCTCAGCAAAGATAGCATTTGCTGGACACTCAGGTTCACATAATGCGCAGTCAATGCACTCGTCTGGATGAATGACTAAAAAGTTAGGTCCTTCATAGAAACAGTCAACTGGGCAGACTTCAACGCAATCCGTGTATTTGCACTTGATGCAGTTTTCGCCAACTACAAATGCCATGGGTGTTTTACTCCATCAATAATCAGGCTAACCAACAGAAAGTTAGTTTATCAGTTATTAAAAAGACATTATAGATAATCGTTGCTTATAAGCAGCTTTTTCTAGATGAATTTACACTAAATTTATAGCTAAATGAATTAAGTATGCTTAAAAGCGAATAAAACTATACTTATAACGTTGTACCTTTTGTATAGTTTGCATAGGCGTCTAACAAAAGATCACATGGTAGAGTACGTATTATACCCCGAATGAAGGGTATAATACGTGGCTATTTGCTGTAACTATAGCTGTTCCTTAATTTGATACAACATATCCAGCGCTTGGCGTGGTGTCATATTATCAATATTAAGCTTTTCCAATTTGGCAATAACGGGGTGAGGTGCACTTGCAAAAAGGTCAGACTGAATTGGTTCCGCTTTTTTACGTTTGGAAGTTGATTTAGATGTGACCGGTTGTGATGTATTGGCATCAATAGTTTGATGGTCTTCTGTAGCCTGCTGATGAGAATGTGATTCTGCTTCAAGCTGTTGCAGTTTTTCTCGTGCTAAACCGATAACCGAATGGGGTACGCCTGCAAGTTGCGCGACCTGTAAGCCATAACTTTGATTCGCAGGACCTTCATGAACCGTATGCAGAAAGACAATACGCTCATTGTGTTCGGTCGCATTCAGGTGAACATTGACTACATTATGATGAGCATCAGGCAAGGCTGTGAGCTCAAAATAGTGAGTCGCAAACAGGGTGAATGCTTGTACATGTTGTGCTAAGTGTGAGGCACACGCCCAAGCTAATGACAAACCATCAAAAGTACTGGTACCCCGACCAATTTCATCCATAAGGACTAAACTGTTGGGGGTTGCATTATTAAGGATATTCGCAGTCTCAGTCATTTCTACCATAAAGGTTGATCGTCCCCCTGCTAGGTCATCAGATGAACCAATACGGGTGAAAATACGATCAACAATACTGAGCTGGGTTTTAGTGGCGGGTACAAAACTACCAATATGTGCTAAAAGCGCAATGAGTGCTGTCTGTCGCATATACGTTGACTTACCACCCATGTTTGGCCCAGTAATAATCAACATACGACGATCGCTGCACAGTGAGACATTATTCGCCACAAATGGCTCATCTAATACCTGCTCAACGACCGGATGACGACCTTCTTCAATGTTTAGTCCAGGAGCATCTATAAAGGTTGGTTGACAGAAATTCAGTGTTTCTGCACGTTCAGCTAAGTTATTAAGCACATCCAGTGCAGCCAGTGCAGATGCTGTTTCTTGAAGTGGTGCTAGGTCGGTAGCCAGTGTTTCTATCAACTGTTCATAGAGCTGCTTTTCCCTTGCAAGTGCACGACTTTTACTACTGAGTGCTTTATCTTCGAAGGTTTTTAGTTCTGGTGTGATGAAACGTTCAGCATTTTTTAAGGTTTGTCTACGAATATAATGGGTTGGTGCTTGTTGTGCTTGCTGACGGCTGATTTCAATAAAATAGCCATGAACGCGGTTATACCCCACCTTTAGTGTGCTAATGCCCGTTTTTTGTCGCTCTTCCGTTTCTAGTTTGATGAGGTAATCGCCAGCATTTTCACTGATGGCGCGTAGCTCATCAAGCTCATCATCATAGCCCTCGGCGATCACACCACCATCACGAATAACTACAGGAGGATTAGGTATAATCGCACGTTGTAGCAAGTCGACAAGTGTCGGGTAAGTGCTGATTTGAGTAACCAGTGTCTCAATTAAGCCACCATTTATTGCTTGCAGTAAGTCTTGTAAGTCCGGTAATACGGCAAGTGCATCCCGTAGACGGGCTAGGTCGCGTGGACGTGAGGAGCGAAGGGCTATACGTGCCAATATACGTTCAATATCACCAATCTGTTTTAGGGTTTGGTGTATACCTTCATAGTGATAGTTTTCCAGTAACGCCGTAATGGTTTGTTGCCGCAGTGCTAATGTATGGTGGTCACGCAGTGGGCGGTTTAACCAGCGGTTAAGGAGTCGGCTACCCATTGCTGTAGACGTATGATCCATTACTGAAAGTAAGGTGTTATCTCGGCTGCCGGATAGATTGGTAGTGATTTCCAAATTACGACGAGTAGCAGCGTCAAGAATAACACTTTCTTCATGACGATCGACATGAAGAGCACGTAAGTGCGGCAGGGCAGTGCGTTGGGTTTCTTTTGCATACTGTAAAAGGGATCCTGCAGCTTCAATCGCTATGGATAAGTGCTCACAACCAAAACCTGCTAAATCTTGAGTGCCAAACTGATGTGTGAGTTGTTGATAGGCAGACTCATAATCAAAATCCCAAGGTGCGCGTTTTCGAACACCCTTATATGGTTGTAACAATGACCCGTAATCTTTTTCTTCACTGACTAGAATTTCAGCAGGCGACAGTCGTTGTAGTTCTGCCTGTGCTGCTTCAAATCCGGTTAATTCAGTCACATGAAAGCGACCACTGCTAATATCTAAGGTAGCTAACCCATAGGTTGACTCATGGCAGTGAAGCGCAGCCAGCAAATTGTCTTGTCGTTCTTCTAATAGCGCTTCGTCACTAATGGTTCCAGGCGTTAAAATACGTACTACTTTTCTTTCTACTGGTCCTTTACTGGTAGCGGGATCACCCACTTGTTCGCAGATTGCGACAGATTCCCCCAATTTGACGAGTTTTGCTAAGTAGCCATCAACAGAGTGAAAAGGGATACCTGCCATTGGGATGGGTTCACCTGCAGACTGGCCTCGCGCTGTTAATGTAATATCCAGTAAGTGGGCTGCTTTTTTGGCATCATCATAAAATAACTCATAAAAATCCCCCATTCGATAAAACACAAGCTCCTCACGGTGCTGCTGTTTTATCTTCAGGTATTGTTGCATCATGGGGGTGTGTTGAGCTTGTTGTTGCTTTACTTTAGTCATCGATAACAAACGATCTCTTTGCTCACATAGGAAAACAGATAATGGGAGAGGATTTTAAGGGTTTATGAGTCACTGACAACCGACTTTTAATAATAATGACAAAAGTCCTTGTTTTGGATTGGGAGACATCGAATAAACTCTCAGGGATATAGAGCAGTCGTCGTATTTTTTCAGTTAAATCGCGTTACATTACGCTATAGGTTGTACGATTGAAAGTGTTGAATAACGTGTGGTGAATTATGGATACATTTGAAGATCAGGCTTACGTACTTGCCGAAACAGTGGGTCAAGCACTAAAACAAAGTGAGCTGAAGTTAGCAACAGCAGAATCTTGTACCGGTGGGTGGGTTGCCCAAGAAGTGACAGCCGTGCCTGGTAGTTCTGCCTGGTTTGAAGGTGGTTTTGTGACCTATTCTAATGAGGCCAAACATCACATGCTGGGTGTTTCGCTGGCTGTGCTAGAGGAGTTTGGCGCAGTAAGTGAGCCTGTTGTCATTCAAATGGCTGAAGGTGTTTTACTGCATACGCGAGCAGATCTTGCCATTGCTATTAGCGGCATTGCTGGGCCAACAGGTGGAAGCCATGTCAAACCAGTAGGTACTGTTTGGATTGCATGGTCTGCAACAGGTCGTCAGACGTTGACCAGGCACTTTGAGTTTAACGGTGATCGTCGTCAGATACGTCAGCAAGCCGTGTTAGCGGCACTTACTGGCATAATGGACCGGCTAAGGAATTAGTCTTTAAGGTGCGTTCAACACTACCAGGTTATAACCGTTTACCAAAAGTGTTCGGTTGAATCTTTAGTTGTGCATATAGGGTTATATAATAAATGCTGGATTGTTTTTATACGGTTATTGTCTCATTAAAAATCTTCCATCTGATTGCAACTCATAAGAATTGAGCTTTAGGTTAAGTGCCTGGTGGTAGAGAGATGATCTAGTTAAAAAAAATACTGTTTTATACTAGGCGGAATGGGAAATCTATGACATAATACTGAATATATATACAGTACTGGTGTTTCTCGCCTGTTTCGTCCTTTTGCTTCACGAGGTGTGATTTGATGGATGACAACAAGAAAAAAGCCTTAGCCGCTGCAGTTTCCCAAATTGAACGACAGTTTGGGAAAGGTGCCATCATGCGGATGGGGGATCATGAACAAGAAGCTATTCCAGCCATTTCAACAGGCTCATTAGGTTTAGATATTGCTCTGGGTATTGGTGGTTTACCAAAAGGACGTATCGTTGAAATTTATGGACCAGAGTCTTCAGGTAAAACAACACTCACATTGCAAGTCATTGCTGAAGCGCAAAAACAAGGGGCTACGTGTGCCTTTGTCGACGCTGAGCATGCGCTTGACCCTGAATATGCACGTAAGCTAGGGGTAAGCGTTGATAACCTTTATGTATCTCAGCCTGATACTGGAGAGCAAGCGCTTGAAATCACGGACATGTTGGTTCGTTCGGGTGCGGTTGATGTCATTATTGTTGACTCTGTTGCCGCGTTAACGCCTAAGGCTGAAATTGAAGGCGAAATGGGCGATACTCATGTCGGCCTTCAAGCCCGCCTTATGTCGCAAGCCCTGAGAAAAATTACGGGTAATATCAAACAGGCGAACTGTCTTGTTATCTTCATTAACCAAATCAGAATGAAAATAGGTGTCATGTTTGGTAACCCTGAAACGACAACAGGAGGCAATGCGCTCAAGTTTTATGCTTCTGTGCGTTTGGATATCCGTCGTACAGGGTCTGTCAAGCAAGGTGAAGAAGTCATTGGCAATGAAACCCGCGTAAAAGTCGTTAAAAATAAGGTTTCACCTCCTTTCCGTCAGGCTGAGTTTCAGATCCTTTATGGTAAAGGTATTTATCATATGGGTGAGGTTATAGATCTTGGTGTTAAAGATGGCCTTGTTGATAAGGCTGGTGCCTGGTACTCCTATAATGGAAATAAAATTGGCCAGGGCAAAGCGAATGCAGCACAGTATTTAGAAGACAATCCTGAGATTGCTTGGGAAATTGAGAAAAAAATACGTCAGAAGCACGGCACGCTTGCTAGTGAGGATGCACCTCAAGAGGCTGCTGAACCTGTGACTAAAGAAAAGAAAGGAAAATCAAAAGCGACAACCGCTGAGTAGTACTTTTATTTGGTATCAGAGATAAAAGGTATACCTACATACAGGTATACCGAACGTTTTAAAACAAACAGTTTACACCCGTATTGTATGACCATTTCTCTCGCCGTTCTGCGACAGTCAGCACTAACACTGTTGGCTCGTCGCGATTTTTCTACTGCCGAACTAACTTCCCGACTTCGACAAAAGACAACAGATGATAGTCTTATCCAACAAGTAATTGAGCAATTACTTGAAAAAGGCTGGTTAGATGACCATCGAGTTGCTGCATCGTTTGTTAGACAACGAATAGATAGAGGGCATGGGCCTATGCGTATCCGTCAGGACATGCGTGCTCGTGGGTTTACCGTCGAAATGGTAGAGCAAGCATTGGAAGAGTATGAGCCAGACTGGGAAGAGGTTGCACTACTGGCATGGCAAAGAAAGTTTTCATCCGTGCCTAAAGATGATAAAGAAAAAGTAAAACATATTCGCTTTCTACAATATCGAGGCTTTTCATACGATATTATTAGGCGTGTGTTGAATAGAGTGTAACAAAATACACCTTCTGTATTTTTATGCTTTAAAAGCTGGTTTACCTAGGCCCTCTGATCAAAAAGTCTGAATAATGTTCGACTAACACGCCGTGAATCCTTCCTTGGAGGCTTGGGTGCCGCATTCTTGCCGACGCACATTACCCAACCTTTGTTTGTCTTTCGTGCCTATTAGAATACTACAGCAATTCTTTTTAAATTCTTGGGAATAGCAAGATGTTGGTTTGCCTTAACTTTAAAAATGACTATACGCATTGTTAGTACACATTATTACAATTTATGCTGATTAGTTAGTCTATCCTGAAAATTATTATGACTAATAGTTTATTGTCGTCAAAAGTAGAGTGTTGAAGATAGATACTTTCTTGGTAAATAGAAAAAGAAAATAAGACTGAATAAGTGACTGTTAAGTAATAATATTCGCTATTTTTTATAATGCGGATGAAAGATTGCGACAAAAAAAGACAAAAAAATAGTTGTCTTAACTGGAGTCTGCTGTATTGTTGTTTTTATGAAGATCGATAGTCATTGTCATACAGTTGTTAGTATGCTGTTATGAAATTTTAGTGCTCTATCAATAGTAATGAGTGCATAGTAAAAAGGAATTTATAATGCTCTCGAACCTTTTTTATAAATCATTTTTTTTAAGTTTGTTTTTGTTTAGTGAATTAACTTATTCTCACACAAACTTTATCTCATTCTATAATATTATACTCACGCCTGGTTCAAGTTATATTCATGGTTCATTTGCGCAGCAGGGAGTAGATATTGCGCTAAGAATTTATTATGGTAAAGAGCGTTATAGTAAACTAAATATAAAAGAAAAAGAAAAGCTGTTGGGTCGCTATTTGTTAAATAATATAAGTATAAAAATTGGTGGCGAAAAAATCGTATTAGATGTAAATGATGTGCGATTTGGTCGTCATGAAACAAATGTTAACATTAATATGCTTAATGTGCTAAAGAAAGTAAATGAGTTGGATGTTAAAATAACTGCTATGTCAGAGATTGGAAATCAGCAAAATGTGGTTGTATTAAAATTTGAAAATAAAAAAGAAAAAATAATTTTATCGAGGAAAAATAATTTCAAGTATAAGGTGTTGGGTTGAGCTAGTGAAATAATGTAGTAAAAGACTGATTTGAACTCGATATAAGCAGTTAATAATTATCATGTTGAGCCTTATTTGGCTTCAAAAGGGTGGATTTATTTGACGTGAAGCCCTAAGATTAAAATTTTCAAATTGGAAAGGTAATGTAATGGACCGCAGGAACTTTATTAAATATGGAGCCACTTTATCATCGGGATTGGCGTTTAGTTCTGTGGGGCTTTCTGCACTAAATTCTTCAGGATCTTCCGAAGGGCTTAATTATCAGCAAAAAAAACACATTTCAGAGTATAATCCATTATATATACCACCGCTATTATATAACCCTTTCGCTAAACGTTATCGTATGCCAACGTTATATGTACAAGATACATTTCATGAATTTTATCCTGAAAAAAAATCCCCTGCCACAGGACTTTCAACTTTACAGCATCACTGCTCATATTTTGGCCCAACTATCAAAGTTAAACAAGGAGATGTTGTAGACTTTTCTATTGTTAATTTACGACAAGAACCTGTTACAAATCATTGGCATGGGTTACATATACCTGGTCGTTTAGATGGTGGGCCTCATCAAATGATTCAGCCAGGTGAAACTTGGAATATAACCATGCCTATTCGGCAAGAAGCAGCTACTTGCTGGTACCATGATCATACCTGTGGCAAAACTGCGGAACATGTTTATTTTGGCCATGCAGGGTTGTTTTTGATAGAAGATACTCATAGTACTTTTTTAGGAATTCCGGATATTTATGGAGTTAATGAAATTCCAGTTATTGTTCATGATAAGCTTTTTAACACAAATTTTGAGCAAATTTATGACTTAAGAGGTGGTCCTATCTTTTTAGGCGATAATATATTAGTGAATGGTACGATAAGTCCATATTGTAAAGTAAACCCAGGCTGGGTGCGTTTAAGAATATTAAACGGTGCGAATGATAGACACTTTGACTTTTACTTTAAGGATGGACGAAGTTTTTATGTTATTGCAGGAGATGGTGGTTTTTTAAACCAACCAGTACAAATTGATCAACTTACGTTGTACTCAGGAGAGCGTGCTGAAATTATGATTGATCTATCACAGGATGGTGGTGGTATTATCGATCTAATGGCTAAAACGATCGTTGTTGATCCGGGTGGCGGCGACTTGTTTGTTAAAATTATGCGACTGGCTATTGAAGATAGTTTTGAGCTTCCTGCTGCTTTACCATCTCGGTTAAGGAAAAAATGGATCAACTGGGAGGAAGAAATTAAATCAGCACCTCAAGATATATCCAGATCTTTTGATTTAAGTAGTAATAGTACTCTAACGGAAATGTATATAAATAATAAAGCCTATGACATGAAAGTTATAAATGATATTGTTCCTCGTGGTGTTCTTGAAGTATGGGAGGTTAAGTCTCTGCGAGGAGGACATCCCTTTCATGTGCATGGTTGTTCATTTCTTGTTATGGAGATTGATGATGAGCCTCCTCCAGATGAGTTTAAAGGCTGGAAAGATACAGTGGTACTACCATTGCCAGAGCCAGGTACTCCTGTAGGAAAATACTACAAGGCAAAAATTTTAGTAAAATTTGACCATACAACCTATCGTGCTAACACTAGCAATCAGAATATTAGTGGTTTAAAAGACCAAAAAGAGTTGATCTATCATTTCCCCTATATGTATCACTGCCATTTACTTGAGCATGAAGATAAAGGTATGATGGGGCAGTTTATAGTGTACGATGAAGCCTGAAAATTTAATTATAATAAGGTAAAGGAATGGATCGACGTCAGTTTTTAACTGTTGCGTCTGGAGTGGGCGCATTGGGTATTTTGTATTCTGGCTTAAAAACAGATAATATAAAGTACGAAGTAGAGTTAACTGAAAGTGATAATGTACTGTATATTCCTCCAATGCTGAATGATCCATTTTCTGACTTTTATAGCTTACCAACCCTAACGATAAATAATAAAACGCATAGTTTTTTTCATAATATTGTATCTTCTTCTATAGGTTTATCTTCATCACAGCATCAACTGAATTACCTAGGGCCAACTATAAAAGTAAAACGTGGCGATGTTGTTAAATTATCGATTAAAAACCAAACTAATGAAGTAACTATGAATCACTGGCATGGTTTGCATATTCCAGGAAGTGTTGATGGCAGTCCCCACCAGTTGATAAATCCAGGAGAAAGTTGGAACACTACATTACATATTCAGCAAGAAGCTGCTACTTGTTGGTATCACCCATTAGGTTATGAGTTGGGCATTCAACAGATGTACTTAGGCTATGCGGGGCTTATGATTGTTGAAGATGAAAGTAATAAGTCATTGAATATGCCTGTCACATATGGTTTGGATGATATTCCGCTTATTGTTCAGGATAAAAATTTTGATAGTGAAGGGAAGGAAATATTTAATCTCAACACACGCTACAGGGGGAACACACTAGTTATCAATGGCACCGTTAAGCCATATATTTCTGTTTCACCTGGCTGGGTTCGTTTTCGGATTGTAAATGCCACACAAAGTCGGATTTTGGATTTTTCTTTTACTAATGACTCAATATTTTACCAAATTGCAACAGATGGCGGAATGTTGAATGCCCCCATTGCTATAAAAAAAGTAAGAGTAGCACCAGGTCAGCGCTGTGAGCTAATGTTGTTAATTGAGGAAAAACAGCAAAATATTGCAATTAACATTGTGGATAGTTTTTGGAATGATTTATCAGTTCTTGCACTAAAAGTTTTGGTTGAAGATGTTGCCTGTACTGATACGGTATTGCCTAATAGTTTGAGGCAAAATAGTCTCAATGTTAACTTTAATCTTGTAGATACATTGCCAATAGTAAAAAAAATATCAACAGACGAAGTTGAAACAGCAAAAAAAAATATATTGGAAAAAACAATCTTCAATATGAATGAAATTGAGAGTGCTGTTGTTCGAGATAAAGATGAAGTTTGGGAGGTAGAAGTAAAGGGGAATTACACTTTTCATATCTATGGAACTTCATTTCTAGTAGTTAGTATAAATGGCATTCCTCCTGAGAGTTGTGGATGGCTGGATACTATTACAATAGGGGGAAGGGGGAATGAATTGCATAAAATGAAGATACTCATTAGTTTTAATACGACCACATATCGACATGGTGTAAACCAGTTTCAAGCTGCCTATAATCCGACTAACTTGAAGTACCATGTTCCTTACTTATATCAGCTGGTAAGTATGGATGAACAGGGTGTTAGTAAAATCGGTCAATTTTCTGTTATTGAACAAACCTAAACTTTATAATCAGATATTTTGAAACTCTTGTAAAAATGCAGGCTTACCTCTTAAGAAGTACTCGAAGTTTTATATTGAAAACAAAAATAAATAAAAAAATTATTCATGTTTAGTATATAAAAATTAAAGGGTACATATATGGAGCGTAGAGATTTTATTAAATATGGAGCTGTGTTTTCTTCGGGAGTTGCACTAACTTCAGCAGGGGTTTCTATTGGTGGTCACTCTCGACCATTAGAGGGACTTTCTTATCGGCAAAAAAAAGCTATTTCTGATTATAATCCTCTTTGTGTCCCCCCCCTGTTGTATACCCCTTATACAAAACGATATCGTATGCCAACTCTGTATATTCAAGATACCAAACATGAGTTTTATCCGGGGAAAAAATCCTATGCTACTGGCATTTCTACTTTACAACATCATTGCTCATATTTAGGCCCTACAATTAAAGTCAAGCGAGGTGATGTTGTTGATTTCTCTATTGTAAATTTAAGATCAGAGTCAGTAACCAATCATTGGCATGGCCTACATATACCCGGTCGTTTAGATGGTGGTCCTCATCAGATGATTCATCCAGGCGAAACTTGGAATATCAGTATGCCAATTCATCAAGAAGCTGCAACTTGCTGGTACCATGATCATACCTGTGGTAAAACAGCTGAACAGGTATATTTTGGTCATGCAGGAATGTTTATTATAGAGGATAAAAATAGCTATTCGTTGGGTTTGCCAGATATTTATGGGGTTAATGATATACCAATTATTTTGCAAGATAAGCTTTTTGACGATACCGGACAGCAGATTTATGATCGAAAACCAAACAGAGTATTTGTAGGTGATACATATTGTATAAATGGAGTAGCTAATCCATTTATATCAGTAATGCCAGGGTTTGTAAGATTCAGGATATTAAATGCATCTAATGCACGGCCATATAATCTATTCTTTAATGATACTACATTTTATGTTATTGCTTCTGATGGAGGGTTTTTAAACCAGCCTGAACAAGTTGAAAAAATTTTGGTTCTTCCAGGTGAGAGGGTTGAAATAATAGTTGACTTTTCAAAATTTAGAGGTGGTATGCTAGAGATGAAGGCAATTACACTACCTTCTGATCCCTTTGATCCTGATTATATTACAGTGAGTATAGCAAAGATTGTAGTAAATTCTTTTCAATTAAAAGAAACGATCTTAGCTAATAGTTTAAGAAATAGTAAAATTAAGAGAGACTTGATTACTAATACATTGTCTGATGTATCTAGATCATTTGAACTTACAGTAGACGATGAATTATCAAAAATGAGTATTAATAATAAAGAATTTGATATGAAGTTTATCAATGAACAAGTAAAAATAGACATGTCTGAGATATGGGAAATAAAATCCTTGAAAGGAGGTCATAACTTTCATGTTCATGGCTGCTCGTTTTTGGTTCTTGAGCTATATGGAAAAGAGCCAGACAATACTCTAAAAGGATGGAAGGACACAATCGCACTGCCAAAACGTATTGGTGAAATGGATGAAGGTGAGTATCATACTTGCAAAATACTGGTAGAATTTAACCACAATACTTATCGAAAAGAATATATGAAAGATATAGAAAATCGATCGGATATTAATTATCATATTCCTTATATGTATCATTGTCATGTACTTGAGCATGAAGATAAAGGCATGATGGGACAGTTTATAGTATACTGATTATAATTAGTTAAATCAGTTATTTTAATGTTATTGGAGATTTTGTGTGTCTACTCTCAATTGACCCTATGTGTTATTACGAAAGTTGCTGGGCTGTAAATCATTCTCGCTAATTCTGCTCACGCCATAAATAATGCATGACACATTGTATAAAATTACCCCAGAGTAATTGCGTATCATTTTATTAAAATAAGTATGACAATCTTTAATTGTACCGTGATCTTGTTCTCTAAGAAATTGCTCGACATTACCATTCAGTAAACCATTGGTTGTGTTTTTTTAAAAATTTTTTCAGGTTTTGCTATGGGAAAGTGAAAGATATCGTGCATAAAAATACTCATGGAGTATGTTTAAGAATGTATGGATTAATATAAAAAGTAAAAAATATATTTTAAATTGTTAATGACCGCCTTGCTGATAGTATCATATGTTTCCATAGGTATTAATATGGTACGAATGTATGCCTTTTTGTGTGGTGTTATCTGTAGTTCTACTAATAGAATAATAAAGGTTTACAAATAGAATGACATGACTTTAAAAAGTTTTATTCTATTTGGAATATATTGAGTATGATAAAAAATAAACCAGGTAATTCCATTATAAAAACTACCTTGTTGCTTCCATTTTTAGGTGTAACAAGTGTTCTTGCTGGTACAAAAGTACATGAAGTTGATGTCTTGGTTGTGTATACGCCAAAAGCAGAAGAGGTATACCAAAAAAATAATCAAAATATCAACAAGAAAATTATTGATTATATTGCATTTACTAATAAAGCATTCGAAAACAGTAAGGTTGATATTAAGCTGAACTTAGTGGAACAGTACCCTGTAGAAACATCCCTGATGCCTGTTGATGGACAAGAAATCACTAAGGCGTTAGAAGAAAGTGGACAAAATAGAACATTGCGTGACTTACGTGCTCGATATCATGCGGATTTGGTTTTAACATTATTTGAGGTTGATGGTGCAAGTGGTAGTGGTATAACCTGCGGACTAACAGCACCTGGTTATTTCCTTTATAATAAAGGTGCTTTTTCTATACAGAATATTAATAATGCATATGCTGTTGTTAATGTTAATGATCAGTGCTCTGAATATAGTATTAACCCTGATAGTAATGAAACAGCCTATCATGTTGCTCATGAGTTAGGACATCTCTTTGGATTAAACCACGGACTGTCCACAGAGCAAAAATCATTTCCAGATTATCAAACACTTTATAATGAGTACTTTGATGTATTAAAAGATATTAATTTTTATGGAAAAAAAGTGCCCACATTAGGAGGAATTAATACCATTAATGACGCAATTGACGCTCAAGTATTTTCGGGTCAGTATCCTTTTGCGTTTGGGTATGCTACAAAAGGCAAGGATCGTGTTGCTTCAATAATGACGTATCCACAAGATCATGGTATGGCTGATCGAGTACCTTATTTTTCGAATCCATCCATAAAAGTCTGTGAGTATGGAATAGAGCCTTGCTATGATGATGAAAAAATGAGTCTGGGTGGGAAAATAGCGGGGGGGCTGGAAGCTAATAATGCAAAAGCGTTAAACATCGCAGCGCCTCATGTAGCCAATTTTTGTATGTCATCGAAACAATTAGTGGGTACTAAAAAGTCTTCTCTACAGAAGTTGCCTAACTCCAGTAGTATAAATTGGCATCCCGATTCTTGGACAATTAGCTTTTCTGAAGAAAAATTGGAAGGTATCTATCCCTGGATTCCAGGAAATGATCAATTTACATTTGTTGAAGAAGTCATTAGTGGTGAAGTTGAAAAAGTTCTCCAAGTAGAAAACAGTGTTAACCTACCCACATTGGGTATCAATATGACCTGTGCAATGCAACCAGGGAAAAAATACCAAGTTAAGGCAAGTTTGAAAGGGTTAGCAAAAGGACAAGCAACACTTTGGATCTATTATGAAACGACTGATGGTAAAAAAGACTGGTTTTCAGCTGCACAAAGCCAAGTTGATGATAATAGTTGGACAGAGTTAGAAACGGCTATCGAATTGCCAACTAATTTAATGACAATTCATCTTGTTATTAATGGTGTTGAAAAGAGTAAAGGATTTTTATTAAACGAGCTGGATATAGCTGAAAATCGCCCAATATAATCACTGTCCTGGTTGTCACCTTAGATATTATTTGAGTTAGGTGCACTGATTATTTTTTTACCACCCAGTCATGTTGTATAACGTGACTGGGGAGTAGTTAAATGCGCCTGCGTAAATTGCATTCTCACCATCCATAGTGGCCAAGAGCGCTGATAACAAACCTTAAAAGTGATTCGTGAAGGGTATATCAATGACCAAGTAGGAATATATTGCTACTTGGTGTTATCTAATTGTTTATTGCACCGCTTAAGGAAAACAAGCATTTCTTTTTCTGCTTGCTTATCACCTTTACTCCGAGCGATTACTATACCTTGTTGGTAAGTATCAGCAGCGTTTTTCCACTCTTCCAATTGAACATAACTTTTTCCTAGCAATTTCCAGGCTGCGGAGTAGTTTTTATCATGTTGTAAACAGGCGGTGAAATGCTCAATAGCTTTCTCTGGCTGTAGGCAATCCAGGTAAGCTTTTCCCAAGCCAAATCTTAACATGGCATTGTCCTGGCCTTGCTGTAATAGCTTTTCGAGTTGTTTAATCATGGATAACGACTTTTGTTTAGTAGGAATACCCATCACTGAGGGTATAATATTGACATTCATTTTGGAAGTAACAAGTCACCGTACAAGCAGTAAGGGATTTAATGGACATTAATACATACAACAAATTAGTAGAGGCTATTCGGAGCTTTGTGGTGGGGTGGAGTCAATCACGCACTCAAGGTGAAGTTGTGCTAACACATAGCACTAGTGGTGTGATCTGCTCTTTTAGTACGGTTATTGGTACAGTTAAACGTAAGCATGAGGCGTTTATATGGAATTTAAAGGAATTTGATCTGCAATCGTTTAGGACAAGTATCAACCAAGAGCAGCATTTTATTACGCTCTTTAACATCGGATTGTCTGCATACAAACAGCTTGATCAGCAACAGTATTTGCCTGTGGCTCAAGAACGGTTGATGTCTTTAGCGATGAACCAGCTTCAAGCACAGAAACCTCAACATGATGTTAAAGTGCTAAATAGTAATGATGAGGTGAATTGGTTTAACGAGCAGCGAGGGGCTGATGTTGTTTGCTTAGATAGGTTTAATAAAAATGGAGTTGTTATGTACTATCTACGTGATGGACAAAATCTAATATCATGGGCTCGGGCAATTTTTGCTGGCAATGAAATGATTATTGATGATGTACAAACGCACCTCAGTTATAGAAGACAAGGGCTGTCTAAACAGATCATGAGCCATATTATCTATGAAGCACAACAGGCGAATATAACACAGTTACGACTTGCCGCATCAGAGCTAGGTCAAAAGTTATACAGGCATTTAGGATTTCAGTCTGATAGTGAAATGTTGGTCTTTTCTTCAGTAGGTTAATTTGCTTTATACATTCAATGAACTTCATCGGGCAAGTCTCACTACAATGTATTTTTATGGCTATAATTGCATTCTCACCATACTCTTTAAGGAAACAGGAAGCATCATAAGGAGATCTAATGAAGCAAAATAACTACATAATCCGAACAATGACTCGTGAGGAAGTTAATATAGCTATTGACTGGGCAGCGAAAGAGGGGTGGAACCCTGGGCTTCATGATGCAGAATGTTATTATCTCACGGATCCAAATGGCTTCCTAATCGGTTTGCTGGATGGTGAACCTATTGCAACATTATCCGTCGTTAAATATGGGGCAGCATTCGGTTTTCTCGGTTTTTATATTGTACATCCTAAATATCGTGGTCAAGGCTATGGTTTGAAAATATGGGAAGCAGGCATTCACTATCTGAAAGGATGTAATATTGGCTTAGATGGTGTTGTTGAGCAACAAGCAAATTACAAAAAATTTGGCTTTAAGTTAGCCTATCGAAATATCCGATTTGAATGCTTCGGTTGTGATAATTTACCCACTAATGCCAATGTTATTACGCTTTCTCAAGTGCCATTTGAAGCTATTGAGCAATATAACCAATCATTTTTTCCGGCAAAAAGAACAGCCTTCATGAATGCATGGATTAATCAGCCAGACTGTAAGGCTCTCGGCATTATACAAAATGATCATTTGGTTGGTTATGGTGTAATGCGTAAAGCGTTAAATGGCTACAAGGTTGGGCCACTTTATGCTGATAATCCTGCATATGCTAATGCTATTTTTGCTTCATTAATACAAGCTGTAGATCCATTACAACCTGTCTATCTTGATATACCTGAAGTCAATCAAGAAGCCCTCACGTTAGCAGAACATTATAATATGAAGAAGGTTTTTGAAACAGCTAGAATGTATACGGGGGAATTGCAAGATTTGCTATTAGACCAACTTTATGGTGTAACTTCATTTGAAGTGGGGTAAATGATACTGTTTTTTTAGCTATTTTATAGAGCAAAAGTGAATCATGAAGTTTATAGAAGTCAGTGATTATGATTATTAGAGATGGTAGTTTTGAAGAAGCCTTGTTAATACACAATAGTGTAACAGAGTTAAATCATATTTCTTCTGTGGCATATTTTTTAGACAGAATAGCTTCATGTCAATATAAGCTGTTAGTTGCAGAGGTTTCAGGTAAGCTGGCTGGGTATAAGCTAGGTTACTGGGAGGGAGACAAGACCTTTTATAGCTGGCTAGGTGGTGTACATCCTGAATTTCGTCGCATTGGAATTGCACAAAAACTCATTGAAAGCCAGGAAGCTTATTTGCGAGTAAGTGGTACACACAAAATTAGAGTTAAAAGTATGAACAAGTACCCTGGTATGCTTATTTTACTTATTAACAATGAATACCACATTACTGATGTTATATCTTCTCCGTCAGGTGAAAATAAAATTGTGTTTACTAAGTTTTTATCTGAACCTTAATGTTGACTGGGTTTTATACCATTTCACGAATACCATTTTTCATAGTGGAGATAACAGCCAAATTTTTTCATCAACTGCATAATTTCCTTTTAACCCACCTTGTACAGGTTCACTTTCAAGGGAGGTAATTGTGTAGCTATCGTTGTAGTGTTGGACAATTTCTTCATGATGGACTGAAAAAAGGGGGGCCTTCCATTAAGCTTTGATTATATTCATAACTAATAAGCAGTTGGGGGGCATTATTGGTTATTGTTTTGAGGTGAGCTGTATAGCGCTGACGCATTTCTTTTGGCAAAGCTACCAATGCGGCTCGGTCATAAATGCCATCAACCGCACCAAGCAATTCATAGGATAAATCAAAAATATTTCCTACAAATATATCGATATTTTGTGCACTGTATCGCGTTACTTTTCCTAAGTTTATAATATTGGCTTGCACGCCAAGCGTGATAAATAATTGCTTGATTGCCACTTCACTTAAGTCAATACCTGTTATGTGGTAGCCATTAGCAAGTAGCCAAGCAATATCCAATGTTTTACCGCATAAAGGTACAAAGACACGGCTGCTTTGTTTAAGTGTCAGCGTTTTAAAGTATTTGGTTAATCCTGGATTTGTTTCAGCTTCATGGAAAGCAATTTCATTTTCTTGCCACCGGTTCAGCCAATAATGTGGATTCATAATAATAGTCCTGAAAGTTTATTGGTTTATATAAGGGTGAGCGTAATCGTTATCACGGCTAATCATATATGCTTAACAAGTAACTTGTCGGTAGGGCGGATAGATAAAGCCCAAAACCAAATACTGTATGTGTTATTAAACTTTTTAGTCTTGCTCGCGTTGGATAAGGTGTTTTACTGGCTGCAATACCCAGTCCCATTGATGGTTGCATTATGAAAAATGGTATCAGTACGGTAATTATTCCAACCAATAATGCAGGAAACAGCGTAGGATATGCTAACCAGTGACCTTGTGTTGGTATTACAAGTGTAAAAACAAATGCAATACCAATAAGGTAGTGACTAATCCAACCTATTATACATTCTGCAGTTTTTTTTGGGGTTTTAGCAATATTATAATGCTTGAAAGTACCAGAAGGCATATGAAGAATCCAACGGCCAACCAGGCAATAATTAAGTGAAGTTATGTTGAAGGTGCGATGTAAAAATATTGTCCAAAGATCCATGATGAGTGTCGCCACTAGGCCAACAATAACCGCTCCATAAAAGTGAATATATTCAATGCTCATAAAAAGATCATATATGTAGATTAATTGAGGAATTCAACGTTTTCAGGTATTTCAATGTAATAAGAGGTGTCCTAAGGTTAACAATCAGTGGTCATTGTTTAACATACTGATAAGCTAATACTAGCGTTTTATTCATGACTTAAAAATAGACAATTGTTAAATCTTAAATTACATAAGTGAAATTATGCTCGATGATATCGTATTGTTCGTTCATATCGTTCAGCAGGGTGGCTTAGCTGGCGCAGCTCGCTATGTTAATCTGCCTGCAGCAACAGTAACGCGTCGGCTTAAGCGTCTGGAACAACAACTAGGCTGTCACTTACTACACCGAACACCACGACAATGCACACTCACTCAGGAAGGTGAAGTCTATTATCAAACTTATGTTGATTTGGTTGAGCAGTTTGAGATTGCTCAGCAGAAGCTAAGTAAAGATATAAAAGCCTTACGTGGTAAGTTAAAAGTATTGGCGCCAACAAATATCTCGCATGGCTTTTTTCGTCAAATGTGGTTAGATTTTATGCGCATCTATCCTGAAATACGCCTTGAGCTTATTTTAAGTAATCAGTTGCAAGATATGCTTAAGTGTAGAGCGGATATTGCTATTCGTATTGGACCACAACCCGACTCTCTTTTATACCAACAGAAGTTAGGCGCGATAGACAAGGTGTTTGTTGCTTCTCCTGAATATTTGTCAATTAATGGTGAACCAAAACACCCGTTAGAACTTAAAAATCATCGAGTAGTGGGTACAACATTAGCGTCAAAGTGGAAGCTTAAACATATATATTCTGGTGAATATTTGGAAATAACCCCGTATTTCAGTGCTCTTTTTAATGATACGGGGTTTGTAAAATACATGGTCTGTGACTCTCAAGGTATCTCTTTACTGCCGATGACAGAAGTAATAACAGAACTTGAATCAGATGAATTAGTTCAAATACTTCCACAGTGGCGGGGTGAAGCGAGAGAAATTTATGTAGTTTGGCCTAGTGGTCGATTATTAAATGAAAAAGCAAAATGTTTACATCAGCATTTACAGGACTATTTAGCTAATCACTTAATATGAGAACACTGTGAGCACTTACTAATGATTTGAGTGGAGAAGTTATAGATATAGCAAGCAAGTTGTTTGCAGGGCTTGAATTTGTTTGTGGAACAGCTGCTGGGAGCACGGTTAGCAGTAGAGACCATCTGCTGCTATGGGATGAACAAACTAATTTACCCACTGCATCGTCACGATGTGTTGTGGTAAGGAGTATTAGTCAATGGACTTGACTCCTTTACTCAGAAATTGCAATTTATGTTGTTGATAGCTCAAAGGCTATATTTTTATACTTCTGTTCGAAAGCTTCGAAGGTTTTAAAACGAATTTGCCGAATATAGTCTAACGCGTTGTTTTCTGGTACTCCTAGATGCTTTAGCAAACAATATGCAAATATACCCGTACGGTGCAGCCCTGCTGAGCAATGAATCAATATGTTTTGATTGTTTTTTATGCAGGTACTTACATTTTTAACGGCTTGTTTAAAAATAGCTTTTTCATTTGCATCGATTTTTACCGCATTTTTGACCTTTACCCATTCCCAATGCATACCTTGGGCTTGTACTTCATTGCCAATACGGAGTGCTTGTTCTCCATGAGCAGCTAAAATGGTTACCACACACGAACAATTACCATGAGCTAAATTTTTTATTTCCTTAATTTTAGGCCTTTCTGAAAAAGCTAAGGAGCCATAGTGTTCAATTTTCACAAAGTTATAATTTAGTGCCATTTATTAACTAAAGATGGTTATTTGTTAATGAATATCTTCTGGATTAGCCTAAGAATTATACTGATATAGTAAGTTATTTACATAGTATTTTTTGCAAAGATTATTTTACTAAAAAGCTGTTATACAACTCTCGTTGAGCACGCCGTGAATCCATCCTTGGAAGCTTGGTTGCCGTGTCCATGTGGTAAACAGTTCAACACGAGCTATCCAACCGCTTGCCATCAGTACACATTGAAATACAATCTATGTTCATTGAGCAATATTTGAGTGGCGAAGTTATGGATATAGCAAGCAGGTTGTTTACAGCACTTGAATTTGTTTGTGGAACAGGTGCTGGGAGCACCGTTAGCAGTAGAGACTAAGGAAGGATGGTCTTCTGCTGCATGTTAGGTCTAATGTGAAGCTTAAACAGCTTCACGGATGCGGTCATTTGCGATATCTTCAATAGAGTTGTTTTCCAGAATCGTGATATCAGTTAGCGCTTCCATTTTATGGATGACATGAGGAAAAACTTTGATGACTTTGTGCTCATCAATGATCTGTTCTTTCACTTCAGATGTACCATGGAGCCTATAAGACAGTTTTACTTTTCCAGAAATGAGCACAAAGGTTTTTTCTTGAGTGCCAATGTTTTTGCCTTCGTGGTATGTATTCCCACTGATTGATCCAGCTTTTCGCGTTAAGAAGACAAACTGACCATAATCTTTAATGCTGAATTTTTTAGTAACACCGCGCTCATCTTCTCCAATGGGTGTAAAATCAATAACTTCAACTTCCATTTTTACCTCTTAAATATGAAATCAATTTCATGGTCAGCCACTGTTCTATAGGAGGTTAGTCAAGCTTTCCTTTGAATCATTATCGTTTAATGAAATGATTGATTAGTATACAATGACGTAACTTGATTCTGTATTTATTATGACGAAGTATATTTTATGACGCAAGAAATTAGGTATAAAGATGAAACACCAGGGGTAAAGTTTGAAGTTGAGGTTGAAGGCCTTTGGGGACAAAGAGAGATAGAGTGGATTGCGAAATCCGTAGTTAATCTGCCAATGAGTGATCAGGAAGTTCTTGTTGCGGCATCCAATAAAATCAGGCTGCTTGAATCACTAAGAGAAAAAAATAAATCATGGTTAGGTCGTCTAAGTAACTGGCTTGTTTCAGGAAATACAGATGAAGTAGAAACTAATGGGCGAGAGCTTGGTAAGCTTTATGAGCTTGCAGAAGAGCAATGTAGGTATGAGCTTCATGACTTTAGTGAGTATATGATTGAATATAATTATTATAAACAGCTGGTGATTAAAGCTGCTTCAAATGTAAACAAAAAAACCAAATAACGTTGTATTTGTTTTTAAAGAAAATAGTGTTAACAGGCCCTAAAATAGTGCTATTTTTCTACAATGACTGATTTTGCACAGAAGATAAAGTATTCTTGATTAATGGGTCTATACACTTGGATGCTTGTCCAGAAGGAAAGTAAGTATTATCCAGTTCATCCCCAATTTGTGTTAGAAAAACCTGAATTTGGTCTAGATACATATGTAACGACTGTTGCTTAAGATCGCTGGCTTGTGTTGAGAGTAAACTGGTGAGTGTCTGGTTGATTAAACTTAAGACAGCTTCACTTTTGGGCAAGGGGTGGGTATTGCGAGCCACTTCGGCAATGCAGTAATAAATGGAGCGGGGGAACACTTTAGATTTTAATAAAAACGTTAATACCTGTTCTTGTGAAATATTAACCTGAACTTCACGTCTATACATTTGATAAGCCGTCATGGATTTTAATACACTCATCCATTGAATATTGGCAAAAGGGTGAAATTCCAAATGGTTATTTTGAGTGAGTAAATTTTTCGTACGAACATCAATAATACGTGATGTCATATCGGCTCGCTCGATGTAACGACCTATTTGTAAGAATAAATAGCCCGCATCACGATTCATAGTATCAGCAAGTAATCCATTAATGGTTTGGCAGTAGGTAATGATCGTATTCAAATAGCTAAAACGTTTGGTTTTACGCTGGGCATAACTTATATAATCACTGGCATAGAAATACAGTGTGTTTAATTGTTCCCAGGCTTCTTGGGGAATAACATCACGCGTTGTTCTTGCATTTTCTCTTGCCGCATTTAACGCAAAGCGTAATGATGCTGTACTTTTGATATCGGTTACCAAGTAAGTTAAAACATGGGCCTCACTAAAGTCAGTGTATAAACCCAAATATTGTTCTCGGGTACCGGTAATATCAATCAGTGGTTCCCAGCCTGGTGAAATACCTTTTGGTAAATCCAACAAAAGGTGTGAATTAACATTAATTAATCGTGCAATATTTTCAGCACGCTCTAAATACCGAGCCATCCAGTATATGGTTTCTATAACACGAGCTAACATGTTAAACAGCCTCCTCCTCAACAATCCAGGTATCTTTACTGCCGCCACCCTGAGAAGAATTGACGACCAACGATCCTGGTACCATGGCAACGCGGGTTAATCCACCCATGGTGACTTGTGTAGTATGACCACTGAGAATAAAAGGGCGCATATCGACATGTCGAGGTTCTATGTGGTGATTAATCAATGTCGGTACTGTTGATAGCGCTAAGGTAGGCTGAGCAATAAAATTGCGAGGATTCGCTTTAATGCATTCGGCGAACTGTTTCCGTTGTTTTTTACTGGCAATAGGGCCAATTAACATACCATAGCCACCAGAAGCATTGGCAGGTTTAACCACTAATTTATCAAGATTATTGATGACATAATCCCGCTCTTTAGGGTTAAAGCACAGGTAAGTTGGTACATTAGGTAATAATATCGTTTCATTTAAATAGTATTTAATCATTTTGGGGACAAAGGCATACACAACCTTGTCATCAGCAACGCCAGCCCCTGGTGCATTAGCCAATGCGACATTGCCTTTGGCCCATGCTTGCATTATTCCGGGTACGCCTAATAATGAATCGGCATTAAATACTTTTGGATCCAGAAATAAATCATCAATACGCCGATAAATAACATCAACTTGCTCTAAACCTTCAATAGTGAGCATAAAAACGTTGTCATTTTCTACAACCAAATCACGACCTTCAACCAACTCGCAACCCATTTGTTGGGCTAAATAGGCATGTTCAAAATAAGCTGAGTTGTAAATACCTGGCGTTAATACTACAACGGTAGGATTATCAGTAGAGCGTGGAGAGAGCGCTGCCAGCGTAGCGAAAAGCTGGGAGGGATAATCGTCCACGGGCAAAATGGTGTAATCTTCAAAAAAGTCTGGAAAAACCCGTTTCATCACTGACCGGTTTTCTAACATGTAGGAAACACCTGAAGGTACACGCAAATTGTCTTCTAATACATACATCACTCCCTGATGGTCTCGAACCAGGTCAGAACCACAAATGGGTGACCAACAATTTAATGGTGGAGTGATATCCATGCATTGAGGTCTGAAGTTTTCGGAATTAGCAAGTAACTCAGCAGGAAAAACTCGGTCTTTAATGATTTTTTGTTTACTGTAAATATCGCTGATAAACAGGTTTAAAGCATGAACACGTTGTTTTAGTCCGGCTTCAATCATTTGCCATTCAGTGCTTGGCATAATGCGCGGAATAATATCGAAGGGCCAAGCACGATCAATGGCATCGCCTGATTCGTGATACACCGTAAAGGTAATACCCATCAATTTAATGGCTAACTCAGCGGCTGTGCGTGCCGTATCCAGTTCATCATCACTAAACGATGCCAGATGATGAATTAGTCGCTTGGCAGCTGTTCGGGGCTGATTGTATTGATCAATTAATTCGTCCTGAGCCTGACGGACGTTATAGTCATTCCATTGAATAGTCATAGTAGGCTATAGGCTAGTTAAACGTGTGTGTATGCGTTCGTGCAACATCTACCTGAACTTTTAGATGATGGTGACCGCCACCATAAATAACCCCTTTTAAGGGAGTAACATCGGCATAATCTCTTCCTTGTGCTATTACAATATAGCGTTCATTGGCCATTTGGTTATTGGTGGGATCAAACCCCTGCCAGCCAAACTCTGGAATAAAAACATTCAGCCAGGCATGAGATGCATCGACACCCGTGAGTTTTGGCTTGCCTGGTGGAGGATCTGTTTCCAAATAACCACTGACATACATAGCAGGTAAACCCATACTGCGTAAGCAACCAATTGCCAGATGGGCAAAATCCTGACATACGCCTTTCCGATGTTCGATAACAGTCTCTAATGGTGTTGAAAGTGAGCTAAAACCAGGCTCATATTTAAAGTCATGATATATACGGCTGATTAAGTCATTTACTGCATCCAGTAATGATCGGCCAGGGGGAAAGGAACTGAGTGCATAGTCTTTGACAGAAGGTGATTGAGGAATCAGCGGAGAAGGCAGAATAAACTCATACACCATAAGTTGTTTATGTTTATTTACGTGCTCCAGGTGCTGCGAAAATTGGTCCCAAGGTATACTGTTAGCTTGTGTTGGTAAGGGTAGTTTGCTGGCGGGTGTAGTGGCTACTTCACTGATCACGGAAATGGTCAATTCCTGATGTTGCTGGTGAATATCAAAGCTAAAAACATGATTGCCAAAATAGTCAATTCGTTGAAAACTGCTGCGAGGTGAAGGGGATACATGAACCTTACTGAATGCACAGGTCTGTAAGGGTAAATTCATTGGACTCATACGTGCTTCATTATGGCAACGACTGACGGGGTCTGTGTAAACATAATGTGTGGTATGGGTGATGCGAAATGTATTCATACATTAACCTCACTGGGCAAAGAAACCTCCGCAGACATAGACGTTAATTGTTGTGCTTGTTCGGTATGGCTGAAATACGTATGGTGAAGGGTGTTTGCCAGCTCTAACAGGTTACTGTTACATTCTTCGAGGAGTTCAAGCAGTAGGTGAGGTAATCCCCCCTCACCACGTTGTGCGAGCGTATTTGCTGTAGCCAGACGAAGACGCGTTGCCGTTGCTAAAATGATGCGTTGTTCAGCTGAATATTCGCGTTGTTGATGACGAGGCAAGTGATCGATTAAGCGTTGAATACGATAGATCTGGTAAGCCAGGGCGCGAGGATTTGTTTCATCAAGAATTAATAAGGCAAGGGTATTTTCCCTCTGTTGTAATGCCCGATAACGGCGGCGGTGGGTAATCAGACTTTCGTTATTAACCAGCAAAGCCTCTTGTAGTAAGTGGTCAACGGTGTCCTCAAGTGTTTGATTAAAACAGCTTTGAGTCAGACTGATTTGTAGCAGACTACGCTCAATGCGTCGGCCTAGATCAAATAAATACCAGCCACTTTCATGGGGCATACTTTCGGCAGTAAGACCGGTAAAGGCCATAATTGTCGTGATAAGTTCATCAAGACAGTTTTGCAAATCACCCAAATCGGTTGGTGGGCAGTAGAGTTGACCGAGAATATCGTCTATATCATCAATTGTACGCCAGGTGTCGCTAGACCATAAATCACGCACACTAAATGCCGCATGCAAAAAAGCCGCAAGTACTTGTACCAGACTACCGACACGCTCACTGTCTCGTACGAGCGATAACAGCTCTGGATTAGGTTGTTTGTATTTTTGGTTGACATCTTTACCCGTAAATCCTGGTTGGGTATTGGTCATTAAGGTAAGACCGGTTAACAAAACATAGAGGCACTGTTGATCAGCCTCACTGGCGCATTCATCTTGGTTATTGATACGGTCCATGATGGTTCGTAGTAAACGAGAGCTTCCTTCTGCTCGTTCAATATAGCGTCCAACCCAAAATAAGCTTTCTGCTGCCCGACTGGGTAGAATGCCTTCATAACTGAGTGCTGTCATAACACCTGGGGTTAAGGGTTGAAGGCGAATGGGGCGATCAACTTCATGGGATAAAATCCAGGTATCTTTGCTGATGCCGCCATTGGTTTGCCACTGAAACCAGCCTTCGTTGTTATTGGCGATACGCGTCAGTCCACCTGGTAGTGCAACATAAGCGCCACCTTCAGCCACTAAAAAAGTACGCAGCTGGTAATAGCGGGGCTGGAGTTTATCGTCAATGAGGGTGGGGGTGGTTGCCAGCTGTGGTTGTTGTTGGCCAACATAAAAATACGGCATTTGTTTAATTTTATGCTTGAGCTGTTGTTGTTCATTGGCCGTCATCATTGCTGGGTAATAGCAAGGCTCATGACTAAAAATAGGTTTGATAACCAACTGTTCAAAATGAGTCAGCACATAATCCAGAGCGGTTTTTTGCCCACACCACCACGTTGCAATTGAAGGCAGGTGGAGAGATTCGCCTAGCAGGTTTTTGGCAATTGCGGGTAGGAAGGCTAATAATCCCGGGTTTTCGAGAATGCTGGTACCAAGAGGATTATTGATGGCTACTGTCTGGTTTCGTACGGCTTGTAGCAGGCCAGGAACCCCTTGTTGAGATTCTTGCTGGAGCTCAAGCGGATCACAGGCTAAATCGTCGGTTCTTCGTAAGATAATATCGACCCGCTGTAAACCAGCCAGTGATTTTAGCCATACTTTCCCATCACGAACGGTTAAATCATCACCTTGAACAAGAGGGTAACCCAGATAGGTTGCTAAATAGGCATGTTCATAATAAGTATCGCTGTCTGGTCCTGGTGTGAGAACCACAATGCGTGCTTCATCTGAGTGCTGAGAGACAAGAGCCTGAAGCCCATTTCGCCAGGACTGATAGAAATGATAAAGGCGATGAACCGTGATTGAGCGTAACGCTTCTGGAATAATCCGGTTCATGATCATTCGGCATTCCAGGGCATAGCCAGCACCAGAAGGGTTTTGAGCCCGGTCCGCAAGTACCCAAAACTGACCATCTGCACCACGCGCAAGATCAACAGCAAAGTGCATTAACTGGTGTGAGATTGCTAACCTAACCTGGTCACAGGGCCTTTGGAAACCGGGATGAGCAAATACCAGCTCAGGTGGAATGACATTTTGTTTGAGCAGCCGCCGTTCACCGTATAGATCTTGCAAAATACAGTCAAAAAGAAAGGCACGTTGTTGTATACCTTTCTCTACTCGTTGCCAATCATGTTCAGCCAGCACCAAAGGCAGTGGATCGAGTTGCCAGCTTCTGAGGTATTGGTTGGTTTGACTATGGACATTGTAGGTTGTGCCATTTTCTTGGAGTAAGCGTTTAGCCTCCAGCCTAGGCTTATCAAAAACACTGGGTGAAAGAGAATGGAGCTGCTGAATCAGAAGCTGCCAGGCTGGTTTGATACAAAGGCTTTCTTCTGACCACATTTCATCAAGAAAGCCAGGTTTCAGTTGCTGCTGATACTGTTGCAGCCATTCACTATTGGTTTCGTTGGTGAAATTGCTCATTGTTGGCGTAAGTCCAAGGTATAGGGATACTCATTGGCTATTTGTACTTTAGGTAAGTTAATTGGACCTGGTCCGGAACCCTCAGCAACAAAGTGCCAATGGCCAGGGACACTGCTCGCATGCGGGTCTTGGATACCTGGACTGTGGCCATGCGACCAAAAGCGAGCAAGACGACGACCTTCAGCAGCGTAGCTGTTGACGGGAAATGCCTCGAAGTGTCGACCACCGGGATGAGCAACATGATAGGTACAGCCCCCAATCGCGCGGCAAGACCAGCTGTCAATAACATCAAACACCAGTGGTGAGTGTACGCCAATCGTGGGGTGTAAAGCTGAAGGTGGTTGCCAGGCACGGAATCGTACACCACCCACAAACTCGCCTGGAGTACCGGTAGCATGGAGTGGCACTTGGATACCATTACAGCTAATGACATGACGGTTTGGTGTTAAGCCAGTCACTTTTACTTGCAGGCGCTCTACTGATGAGTCAACAAAGCGGGCAGTACCCTGTTGAACAACCTCTTCGCCTAATACATGCCAAGGTTCTATAGCGCTTTGCAGCGTTAAATGAATATCACCTAACTGAATTTCACCAAAGACGGGGAAGCGAAAATATAAGAATGGAGCCAGCCAGTTGAGTTGAAAACCGTAACCTGCCTGCTGAATATCGGCAGTCACGTCAGCAATGTCATTCCAAATAAAGTAAGGCAGCATATATCGGTCGTGTAGAGCTGTGCCCCAACGGACTAAGGGATAGTGATAAGGTCTCTGCCAGAAACGTGCAACAAGGGTTCTAAGTAATAACATTTGCACCAAACTCATGCGGGCATGTGGAGGCATTTCAAAGGCTCTAAATTCGAGCAAACCTAGCCGACGCTGAGCATTTTCGGGAGGGTACAGCTTATCAATGCAAAATTCTGCACGATGTGTGTTGCCTGTAATATCCACTAACAAGTGTCTGAGCAAACGATCAATAAGCCAAGGATGTGGTGTTTCACCTTTAGGAATCTGTTGAAAGGCGATTTCCAGTTCGTATAACGCTTCATGTCTAGCTTCATCAATACGAGGGGCTTGGCTAGTAGGACCCACAAACAACCCTGAAAATAAATAGGACAGTCCTGGATGATGTTGCCAGTAGGTAATCAGACTTTGTAGTACATCGGGTCTGCGAAGTAATGGGCTATCTGTTGGGGTATAGCCACCTAAGGTGACATGGTTGCCACCACCCGTTCCGCATTGTCGGCCATCTAGCATGTATTTTTCGGTGCCTAGCCGACATTCATGTGCTGCCTGGTACAGGCTATGAGTTATGGTTTTGAGTTCAGTCCAGCGGCTGGCAGGGTGAATATTGACTTCAATAACACCTGGATCGGGGGTGACTTTAAAAGACTCAATGCGCTGATCAACGGGAGGAGGGTAACCTTCGATAATAATGGGTGTTTGTAACTGACATGCGGTTTGTTCAAGGATTTGTAACAACGCTAAATAATGTTCGAGATGAGATAACGGAGGCATGAATACATGAAGGGTTTCGTTACGCAGTTCAATCACGAAGGCGGTAGTGAGCGGTAATCCATTGTTAGGTATATCGCTTAGCGTTTGCGGCTGTAAGTCAAATGCAGGGCAATGAGTGATATGGTTAGCCCTGGGGGTGAAGCCATCAACACGATCTGGTAAAGGTGGAACGTGCTCAAATAAATCTCTGGGCAGAGAATCAGGTTCCTTAAGCGAGGTTGACCAGTGAATACGATCCAAGGGTAAACGTAAACCAATGGGCGAGTCCCCGGGGATTAAGAAGAGCTTGTCTCGACGAAACTTCCAGAAAGCAGTTTTCCAGCGTTGTTGGATAAAATCCCAGTTTAATGGGAGCACATAGCCACAAGGCAGACCTTTATGTTGCTTGAGCTGCGCTAAGATAGGCTGTCGAGGATCATCGTTATCTAACTCCACGATTGGCTCAGGAGTATCAAGGGGTAGGTTTTCTTCTTGCCAGAGCGAATAGTATATGTCTTCGTAAGCGGGCAGAATGGCATTGGTGGGTAATTGAAGCTGGTCTGCCATAAGTAGCATGAAGCGTTCAGCATCTTTTATAGCGGCTTGATGCTTGTGGAGTGGGTTAGCGAATAAATTTGGGTTTTGCCAAAGAGGTTGTCCATCTTTACGCCAATAACAACCGAGTTCCCATCGAGGTAATGGTTCTCCTGGATACCATTTTCCCTGGCTATAATGCTTGAGTCCCCCCTTGGCGAAAACCGTTGTTAGCTTGTCTAGTAGTTGTTCCGCACGCTCACGTTTTTCTGGACCATCAGCGTGGGTATTCCATTGAAGGGAATCTGGGTTATCGATACCGACAAAGGTGGGCTCACCACCCATTGTAAGACGCACATCCAGTGCAGTAAGTTGTTTATCGACGGCTTCACCAAGTTGATCAATCGCTTGCCATTGTTCATCCGTGTAGGGTTTGGTGACCCTGGGTTCTTCTTTGATTCGAGTGATGGAATTAGCGAAGGAAAAAGTCACTTCACTTTTACTGGTTGCACCACAAACCGGAGCGGCACTCTTAAAGTCAGGCGTACAGGCTAGCGGTATATGTCCTTCTCCAGCAAATAACCCAGAAGTGGGGTCAAGGCCAATCCATCCGGCCCCTGGTACATACACTTCTGCCCAAGCATGAAGATCGGTGAAATCAGCATCAGGACCACTAGGCCCATCCAGCGATTTAATATCGGGAGTGAGTTGTACGAGGTAGCCTGATACAAAACGTGCTGCCAGCCCTAAGTGCCGAACAAGTTGTACTAATAACCAGGCCGAATCACGGCAGGAGCCTGACTTTTTAGTGAGTGTGGTTTCACAGGATTGCACACCAGGTTCAGTACGAATGGTATAAGTAATGGTTTGTTGTAAAGCACGGTTTAATTCAACTAAAAAGTCGACGATATGTAAGTCTTTCTGTCGCCACTCATAGACCCAGTCTTGCAGAAGAGAACCATGTTCTTGTTGTTCTAAATAAGGGATAAGCTCGCGCTTTAATTGAGGTTTATAGTCAAAGGGGTAATGTTCGGCGTAGTCATCAACAAAAAAATCAAATGGATTAATGCTGGTAAGTGTTACCAAAAGATCGACTTCAATAGCTAAGTGTGTTGCTTGCTCAGGGAAAACAACACGGGCCAAATAGTTGCCAAAGGGGTCCTGTTGCCAGTTGATAAAATGTTGATTGGGAGAAATGGTGAGTGAATAGGCATCAATCGTTGTACGACAATGAGGTGCAGGCCTGAGTCGAAACGTATGAGGTGACAATGAAACAGGTCGATCGTACTGATAGGTCGTTCGATGGTTAAGCGCAACTTGGATGGCCATTACTATGAATCCCTAGCCAAAATTTATTCCCTAGCGATATTCCTTTCGCGAATCTCTCTTCCGATTCGTAGATTACGTTCTAAATTATCAAGTGTAGACATTAATAAGGAATATAAAAAAATGTTTTCGTTTGTTATTTAAAAAAGTGTAATGAATTTGGCGTTAGATATAACTATTACGCTCTTTCAGTTTAGGTATTACGGAATGATAGAGGGAGCACTTTTGGTATTTCAATGCTTGTTAATGGTCGGGCTATTAGGCTTTGTGGCTGGAGATTTAATAGCTAAAGCGTTGCCTGATATTGAGCCGGGAGAATGGTATGCCGTACCCCATTCTCAACTCGGGAGTGTACAGAAAAAAATTAAAGCACCTGGCTCATGGACGGGGTTTTCAGCCATAACAGGGGCTTGGTCGGGTGGTGCCTTTGATACAAAGCAACAGCGGTTAATTATTTGGGGGGGTGGTCATCGAGATTATTCAGGTAATGAATTATATAGCTTTTCCCTACATTCATTATCTTGGCAGCAATTAACAAACGCAGCGAGTAATGTTGATGAAAAAGGAAAACTTTCAGTCACGGGGTATTATCCCGATGGTAGCCCCAGAGCACGACACACATATAATACCTTACAGTATTTGACTGAGCAGAACTTATTTTGTGCTTTTGGCGCTGCAGCCATGTTTCCTTTGTCGCAACATATGCTGCCAAATACCGATTGCTATGATTTAACAGATGACCGTTGGTTGCGATTACCCCCAGTGATGGCTGGTGGATATGGTATCAGCTCAACAAGCGCGTATGATCCAGCGACAGGTTATATCTATAGTCTTGGTAGTGGTGGAGGTTCCGCATTAGTAAGGTATGATCCAATCGTGCGGAAATGGACAGAGGTGACCGCTGAATTGCCTGGCTGGGTGAGTTATGACTATACGGCTGTAATTTCATTGAATCCCCATTGGTATGTATTGGTAGGTAATAAAGAAACACGTTTTATTGATTTACAAAATCCTGACAAGGGATTACAGCATTTGACAACACAGGGTGATACGGAAATAGAACAGTTTGCGAATGTTGGGCTTACGGTTCATCAACCCAGTGGTCTGCTAGTGGCTTGGCATGATGGTGCTGCTGTTTATACATTAAATTTGAAAACAATGTCTTGGAAAAAGCGTCTTTCTAAAATGTCAGGGAAGAAAACTGTAGCACCGAAAGCACTACAAAATGGTACATTTGGACGTTTTCGTTACAGTGAAAAATACAATGTTTTTATTGTAGTCAATAGTATAAAAGATCCTGTTTATTTGTATCGTTTAGCTGAGTAAACTCATCGTCAAATGCCTATAAAAAATAGAATAGAGGGGGCATAATGCAGACTACTTCTCTGCAAAATATGATGCAAAACTATTTGCCCGAACTGAAAACTGGCGTATTGCACGGACATATTATTTTTTCAACATTTTTAATAGGTTTTATTACTCTGCTGCTATCGCTGGTTTTGATGTACGCTATCGATACGTTCGCTGTTGTAAATGAACAGCAAAACATGCACTTAAAAAATGGTGAGCTTAGTGCTAGTGCTGTAGCAATGGCAGCGATAATTTTGATTGTCATGTTAATTACTGTTCGGTTATTACAAGGCTTTCTTATTAGTCGTTATATGGCAAAGTTAGATTATGCATTAAGTCGTTTGCAGTACTTAACGTTATTACAAGGTAAATTAACCCATCTAGAACAGCTAGGTTATACCCGTTTATTGAATAGCTTTCAGGCTGTTAAAATATTGCATACGTTTTATCCTGGGCAGTTTTGGTGTATTACCGTAGGCGTTAGCTGGATATTAATCTATTTTTTACTGATAGGTTGGTTAGGTTGGTCTTTAGTCTTTATTCCGCTTGTCGCTTTAGGCATTTCACTGCTGCTATTGATTGAGTTTGTTATTAAGGTTACTCGAGCAATGCCTTCATTACAGTCAGCTTCACAGGATTTTTATGATCACTTGATCAATTTATTGCATGGGTGGTATACCGCAAAGGCTTTGTATTTGTCGACTTTGCTGAAGCGTCGTTATGAAGCATGTTATGCAGAGAAAGTAGAGCAGCAAACGGTGGTTAACCATGCTTTTGCGAAGTTGCAGAATAGTGTGTCTTTGATTATAAAGCTCGTCATTGTTGCTTGCTCAGCTTATGGTGGAGTCCTGCTTTTTAAACAGCAAATAAGCTTAGGTGCGCTCATTGCTTGTATAAGTTTGTCTCTTTGTAGCCTTTATAGCATTTCATCAATAGCACTCTTTTGTGAGCGTCGACAAAGAATAAAGCATGAGTTGTCCAATATTAAATCATTACTTGATGTGCCTACTATTAAATCTTCTGTAAAACAAACTGCATTACAAATTATTCAAGGCCGCATAGACTGTAATAGTGTTAGTTTTCGATATAGTGACGAAAATGCTTGGGTTTTATATCAGGTTTCATTGCATATTAGTCCTGGTGAACTGGTGGTGCTCTCAAGTGAAAATGGTAGTGGAAAATCCACCTTGCTGGGGATTTTAAGGGGTGTTATCCAGCCAGATCAAGGCGAAGTGTTGTTAGATGGAAAACCACTTGCTAGTTTTAATGATGAAGCTTTAACCCAACAGGTTGTATATTTGCCTCAAAAAGCCGCATTATTTAGTGGCACTATTATGGAAAACTTAACTTTGTTTTGTACGGCTAAGGAAGTATTAGCGATTGAAGCTGCGAAAACACTTAATATTGCTGATGCCATTGCTCAATTACCTGATGGCTTTTACACACTGGTTGATGCTGAACAGCACCCGTTGCCGCAAGGGTTAGTACAACGAATTGCTTTTGCCAGAGCGATTGTATGTCAACCAAAAGTATTACTCGTGGATGATGCAAATAGTGCTGTCGATTTAAAAGGGGACCAAGCCATTATACGGCTATTAAAACAGCTAAAAGGTATTACAACAATGGTGGTTGCTTCTCACCGCTCTTCTATCATTCGTATAGCCGATCAGGTATTTGAATTAAATAAAGGTCATTTAGTTCGAGAAACATTGCTTCTTCAACATTAAATTTATTGAGTACAGGAAGCTTAGTTCTCAATTACGGGAGTTATATATTAAGGATTGATAATGTATCTGGGCTCAGATTACAGACAGGCTGATCAGCAAAATAGCTTTAATTATGAGCAAGTTTTAGTCGAGCGGCTAGCAACTTTTCGTCACTCAACACTACAGGAAAGGTATAAGCATTCAGACTTGGTTGCAGTTTTGCCTATTTTGGTATTAGCGCAACATTGGCCACTGCATGCATTAGAGTTTCTTACAGCGTTACCAGAAAAAAAACAGCCAAATTTAACAGATATTAGAAATACATTGGCGCGTTTGGGGATTTCATCAACATTATGTAAAGCATCAAAAAAAAATTGGCAGGATATCTCATTTCCTGTCATGCACATTCCAAAACAGGCCCCTGCACACATTGTTTTTGATGTTGGTAAAGAGGAGGCATGGATTTACTCACCAGAGAGTCTACAGGTTGAAAAAGTTGCTGATAAAAATAAGTTGAGAGTATTCAACGAAGGGTGGTTGTTGACGATTCCGCGCTATAGTAATGACCTTCTTGAAGAAGGGGCACAAGCATCCTTAAATAAACCTTGGCAGCGAGTATACCCCCTATTGATGATATGCTGCTTTTTAAGCTTGGTCATTGCAAGTTTAATGTTGGTGTTACCGCTTTATGTCATGCAAGTCGTTGATCAGGTATGGGGTAATCAGCGCTTTGACTTATTAATTCCGATAACTGCAGGTGTCACGGGGATCGTGATATTGGAGTGGGGAATAAGACAGATACGCAGTGTGTGTTTACGCTTTGCAGGAAAGCGAGTGGATTACTTATCCATGCGTTTGTTATTACAAAAGTTTTGGTCAGGTTCTGCAGATAGTTTGTCTATGTCCAGACGACGTTTTTTATTGCACTTTGGGCGACGGTTCAATGTGGTAAGCTCGTTATTGAGCGCGGTAAATACGGGGGCAGCCTTTGACTTAATTTTTGCTGTTCTCTTTATTGCCGCTATTTTTATATTGGCGGGTGATGTCGGATGGATTGCTTTGTTTGGCTTCTTAGCTGGGACCTTATGGTTTTTATACCAACTGGTGCGACCAGTACATTCTGAAAAAAATGTGTCCGATAATCATCATAAAGAAAATGTGGTTTCTCAATTTCGGGCAATGCGTTTTGCCGCACCTGTTGAAGTTTGGTTCGGTCGATTCCAAAAAGCGCAAGTTCGAATTTCTCGTTATTTAACTAAAACACTATTTAAGCGATATATTTATGAAAATGTCATTGATGGGATTGTGTGGGCTACTGTAATTGTCACTATAAGTTATACGATATTGTTAGCTTTAAATGATGTTCTTTCTTTAGGTGTTGTTTTGGCTGTAGCTTTGCTTCTTTGGCAACTTTTTACACCGTTTATACAATTGAAAAAAACGCTATCAGAGTGGGAAAATGCTAAGTTATCAATAAAGTCTGTTACTCAGCTTTGGCAAGACTCAGTAAACCCGGCCCTAATGACTCGTCATGCGCCGAGTCAGGTAAAAGGTGAAGTCTCATTTGAAGATGTCAGCTTTTTATATCCTCAGTCAAATTATGGCGTTCAGCAGCTTCAGTTTAGTGTTAATGCGGGTGAAATAGTCATTGTTACAGGCGGTAATGGGGCGGGAAAAACAACACTTTTAATGTTGTTGGCAGGGTTACAACAAGCTCAGAAGGGAATTATTCGCATTGATCGACAAAATATAAATCAACTATCTGCTGGTGTTATGCAGTATCTTTGCGCTTATGTGCCACAGAAGCCAGCGCTGTTTCAAGGAACGCTTGCTGATAATTTGAGGATGGCCAACCCGCTTGCCACAGAAGAAGCGTTATGGTCCGTCATCGAACTGTGTCACCTTGATGATATTGTTCGACAATTGCCTAAGGGATTACAGACTATCTATGATGTGAACCAGCCATTGGCGCTTCCCGTTAATGTACAGCAATTACTCTGTATTGCTCGGGCATTATTAAAACCTGCGCCAGTTCTGTTAATGGATGAACCCTTTGTTGGGCTGGGTTACCAGGCTGAATTGCAATTATTAGAAACAATACAGCAGTTGTGTAGGCAAAAGACAATATTTTTGGTTACGCAGCGACCCAGTCATTTTAAAGTTGCGGATAAGGTTTTGCTGTTGGAAGAGGGTAAGCAACGCTATTTTGGTCATCCTGACCAGCTCCTTAAAAAGAAAAAAACGTCAAACCAAAAAGTAACTGCCTAAGCGTTGGGAATATTTTATGGGAGGCTGTGGTTAGTCCAATGGGGTGGTGCTTAATCTACCAGCTCAGAACTCCATAACATGATATGGGAAGAGTAAAAGCAATGGAAAAGGGTGTTTCTACAACATTAGCCCAAGTGATTGATCAGCATTCTCGACATCAGTCTCATTGGCTTGCTGATCCGTTACTTAAAGAAGAAGGTGGGAATGCTTGGATATACCTGAGTTTATGGGGAATATTTTGGGTATTGCTCATTGTTATTGTAGGGGGAAGTGTTTGGTCAGTTGAGCAGCGAGTAGTTGCAACTGGTCGTGTCGTCACCCAGGGGGATATAAGAACTATTCAACTTTTTGAAGGAGGCAATATTGCCAGCGTACTCGTCTCGCCAGGACAGCTGGTTGAGTCTGGGCAAGCGCTCCTGGTAATGGATACAGCTAGGGACCAGCTTGAACATAAAAAGTTAAAAGCACACTACGATCATTTATTACAGCAGGAAACGGTTTATCGGACCCTGTTAACAGGGCAAGTGATAGGTACTTTTGATCGTGGTAGGGACCAAGTTGCTTTGGATAAGGAAGTGAGAGCTTATTACGATCAGGAAACAGCACGATATTTGACAAAACTTGCGCCAATAAAGCAACAAGTTACAGTATTAAGCACACGTCTGAAAGATGAGCAAGGTAGATTATATTCATTACAAAAAAAGAAACTTAAGTTTCAGGATGCTATTGAGGCTAAGCAAGTGCTATTACAAAAGGGGTTTATAACACGTCAACAACTTAATACTGCTCAACAGAAATTGTCTGAGGTGACAGCATCATTAGCGCAAGTTGAAGCATCAATTTTTGCAGGTAAACAGACATTAGATGACCTTCAGCAGCAATTTCAACATGCCAAGGAAGAGGCTAAAACGCAATGGACAAAACAGCTTACTCAGGTTGTTACCCAGCAAACTAGGGTGTTGAATCAGATTGATCAGGCAGATGAACGTATTCGTCAGATGACCGTTAAGTCTCCTATTCGAGGAGTAGTACAAACTATAAGTAGCACAGAAAATAGCCATGTAGCTGCTGGTGGCATTGTTGCAGAAGTTATTCCTCTTAATCAATCCTTGGTGGTTGAGGTTAAGGTAGATAAGAGAATTATTAAAACGCTTCAGGTTGGCCAAGAAGTATTTGTTGCTATAGCTACATTTAATTTTGACAATTCCGAAGCAATTTCAGGAAAAATAAAATCATTACCTAATACATCCTTTGTTAATGAAGAAGGTTCACCATATCAAAAAGTGATTATTGGATTGGCGACAGATTCTGTAGGTGGTCAAGCTTCGAGTAATGAAATTTTGCCAGGAATGACTGTTCAGGCAAGTATAAGTATTGGCTATCAGCCGATCCTGAACTATTTATTTAAACCTTTATGGCAACAAAGAAAGCAACATGCAGGTGTGTAAGTAACCCAAGCTTTTGAGTCATTAGGTTTGTAACTAATCGGTTATATTATGTGACTTTGGTTAATATGATTGCTTAGTTTGCACTTATTTTGTGAACATTAGGGCCTTATACAAAAGGTAGTTGTTATTTTTTTATACTGTTCACAGAAGAAAAAGAGGTATTTTTCTACAAGTCTGTGTTAGACTTACCGAGGTGGAAGCAAGCAGGATGAATAGGAAGGGTGAGTCACTCACCTTGTTTAGAACAAAAAGACTGTTGAACTACTACAGTGTTTGCTAAACACGATGTAAACAGCAGTTGGAGTGATGACGGCCATAATTCGTTCTGGACGTTAATATCGTTTGTAGTGGTATTATCGTTTGGTTATTCCGAATTGTTAGCGTAGAACAAACGGTAATAGACTTTGATGGTATGTAGAACAGCGCTGTAGTGGCATGTAAAGTACCCTCATAGCAAGAGCATCAACAAATACATTTTAGTAACTAATGACGAAAGTGTACTGCGTGATGGTTATCCGGTTTTGTTCGTGGATGCTGAGTTATGAAGATCTGATCATCAGTTCTTGATAACCTGCGGAGTTGGCTATAAGCTAATTATCAGCCGGATATGTAACACACCTTGTGTTGTTTCTTTCCGCTAAGATTGATTGCAGTTTTGTACTCAGTGCATTACTGTACCATGTCTACGAAGCTGGTTGTTAGTGAATCGGATAACCTTTTATCCATGCTAGCTCGCCACTTTGGATTAATGTCGGCGTTAAGTCGGTGTAAGTGAAAACACCAACTATTAGTTGGTATCGTGTGAAAATGAGGGTTTTATGGCTGGTCAATTAGTTACTGGCGTGGTTAAGTGGTTCAATGATGAGAAAGGCTTCGGCTTCATTGAGCGTGAGGGTGGTTCTGATGTATTCGTACATTTCCGTGCGATCAACGGTACTGGAAGACGTACTTTGAGAGAAGGACAAAAAGTGACTTTTGAGGTAACTCAAGGTCAAAAAGGTCCTCAAGCGGAAAATGTTACGCCAGTAGCCTAATCATTCCTACCTGGTGCTGTAAGAGGTTTATAGCAATATAGTTTCTTGCAGTACCGGGTGAATCAATTCCTTATCTAATAGTATATCGTCTTGTTCTCTGTAACAAAGATGTCCCTTCTTATATTATTTCAGTGATGTTTATTAAACTTAACTACTTTTAAATAGCTTAGAATATACAGTCTTTTGCTATTTTCACCTTTTGCATTGAGTCAGGCTTGGTAAGCAATAAACCGAATTTCTGTGATTTAATATAACAATATTGGTGTGTGTAAATTGTTGCATTATATACGCTTCACATTAGGTATAGTACTATCTGAATTCTGTTGAATATCTTTATTATAAGAATAAAAATATTGCGTAAGTTTTAGGTTTTCTATTTATAGGACACCTCATTATTTATAGATGAATGAAATTCAAGGATGATTCAGTGTATAGATTCGTTTGTAACTCGATATTAAGCCTATGTATAGTTTTTACTTTTTTTCCTACAGAGGGCCAGTCATCTCAAACGGTCGAAGAGGCAAGGATTGAACAGGCTCTTCAGCAAATACCCCAGCAAGTGAACAAGTATCATTCACTTATTTCTACATTTACCCAAAAAATAACACACACGATTAACTACTCTCAGTTAGTAACAGTAGTAGATCGTATAGGAGGACAGCTTTGGCAGCAGTCTATTAGTGATAATCAAGCCAATTCTCTTTATGATGATCGTGCGCTTTACTGGAGTAGATTACAATTAACACAGCGTTTAAAAAATACGGAGCTGCAATTTAGTATAACACCTAGCCAGCTTAACTATTTAAATTGGAGGCTAGAGCTCGCCAGCCGTGGCGCGTTCCAAACCACCTTTAAAAATAACACGACATATAAAGTATTAATCACTGGCTTTGACCCTTTTCAGCTTGATAGTAATATTCGTCAAAGTAACCCTGCGGGTGTAGCAGCGTTAATGCTGGATAATACAATTATCCAAGTAGGAGATGAACGCATTGAAATACAGGCGATTAACTTTCCAGTACGTTTTGCTGATTTTGATAAAGGTATAGTTGAAACAGCATTAAAGCCTGTTTTATCAGCCAATCAAGCGGATATGGTGATGACGATAAGTATGGGGCGATCTACTTTTGACTTAGAACGTTTTCCAGGCTTACGACGCTCTGCATCAGCACCTGATAACCTCAATGTTTATTCTGGGGGAAGCTACAGCCAACCAATACGTCCTCTATTGAAGGGAGCTGAATTAACAGGTCCGGAGTTCATTGAGTTTTCATTACCTGTCCAAGCGATGTTACAGGTACAGCTACCTTATGTCGTCCATGATAATCATCGCGTTGCCACATTAACGGGTGTTTATTATCCAGAAAGCTTAGCCGAGCTTGAAGGTGAAATATCTGTTGAAGGTTCTGGTGGTGGCTATTTATCAAATGAAATATCGTATCGCTCGCTTTGGTTGAGGCAACAAATACGCAGTAACATACCCATGGGGCACCTGCATACTCCTCGTCTTAATGGTTATAATCAACCTATGTTGAAAAAAATAGTGCAACAAATTAAAACGATAATTAAGAAAGGTGTCTAAGACAAAACCACTGCAGCTTGCCATTTGACACAGCCTCTATAAATCATTCGCTGTGAATTTAGGAGTTAATGTAATGATCGGCTATGTGTTATTTGAAGATCGATCAAAAATAGGTAAACCATTGACGCAGCATAAGGGAGTATCTGTTTATCATAATGGACAGTTATATGCTGAAAGTTATGGCAGGCATTATAGTCAGGATGGTTATTATTTTGGCCAGAAATGGCAGTGTGTTGAATTTGTGAAACGCTTTTTCTTTTTGGCTAAACAACACAGCATGCCTAATGTTTGGGGGCATGCTAAGGATTTTTTTGATCCAAGTATAAATCATGGTGTGTTAAATCAGCAAAGGGGTCTTGTACAATTCTTTAATGGTAAGGAGCAGGCTCCTCAAGAGGATGATTTACTTGTATTTCAAGACACTATGTATGGTCATGTTGCTGTTGTAAGTGAAGTTGGAAAAACGTGGGTTGAAGTGGTACAGCAGAATATTTATGGTAAGCCTCGCCAACGGTTTTCGTTAACTCAAGAGAAAAGTTTATATTCAATTGTTGCGCCTCGTAGACCCGTAGGTTGGTTACGTTTAGGGAAGAACTGATAGTGTATTCCTCACATATAACTAAAATAAGCTATATGTGAGGCGTTATTTTATTACTTAACTCAAGCGATTAGACATTGCTGTTGCGGTTAATAAGCTGTTGCTGACACCTCTGTTATTGTGATCATTTGTCAGAGACCCTTCATGTTCAGTGGGCATGCTGCTGATGGCATGTGCAAGTTGGCTGACTTGGTGTTGTTTTCCATAGCGGTCTTCAATAACTGTATTATGTTTAGTTTTAAACCACTCTTTTAAGATAATTGCCTGTTGTACATGAGCTGCATTTTGTAAAATTAGGCTCTGTTCATTACGTTGAACACTGAGGTGTTTTAAGTCCAAATTTTGCCAGTGAATGGTATCCAAGCCACTATCTATTTGTTGATTATTTAGTACCAGTGTTGTATTGATATTATCAAGGGTATATTTATCATTTCCTTGACCTCCATCTATCATATATACGCCATGGTTCAATTTAATATGATCATCGTTATCACTTAATTTGATGATGAGTGGTGATTCATTAAGCGTATTAGATTCACCAAATGCACTGTAATGACTGAATTTTACGTCGCCCTGTTTTCCTGATTGATACCAGGTATAACGGTTTTGTGCTAAGTCCAACCTGTAGTGAGTAGATGAGGCATGTGATAAATCAAGCAGTTGTAGTGTAACTTCTCCTTTGTTATTAATCGTGTAATGTTGTTCTCCTTCAAGTGTTGATTGACTATTGTTGATAACAAGTGCTAAATGCTGGCTATTTTTTAATGCGTGCTTAATGGTTAACTGGGTATTTCCGTACTTGGCATTAATAACATGTGTATTAGCATGGTGAATTTTAAATAAGCTGTTCTGACCAGAAATTAACTGGATAGTATCCATTTGATCATCAGAGGCGCGTGTGTCGATTACAGCATGGCTATCATCGACTGTAATCTGGTATGTATCAGCCCCTTCACCTCCAACGGCTAATCCACCATCCTTACCAAGTACCAGAATATCATCTCCAGCTTCGCCATAGAGCTGATCGACTCCAGCATAACCCACAAGCATATTACTCTGTTGATTCCCTTTTATTATGTCACTTACTTTAGAGCCTTTAACATGGTTAACTTGCTGGCTTAGCATTGATTGAACGGCTTGTTGATCAAATTGTAGGATGTGTTGGCTGAGGTCTACGTGTGTTTGCTCTTTAATGTTGGTATCAGATAACAGCAATGAATCAGCAACAACAGTGGGATTGTCTTCGTGGGTTTCACTGCTTGTTGTAGGATGACCATTTACACTAAAACTATAGTGATTACCGAGTGTGTCCATCAGTGAAATGTGTTGATAAGCACGTCCTTTAAAATAATTTTTGATTGTAGCAAACTGCGTTTTATCTTTTATTTGCGATGCCAAAAATGAGTGAATATCTTTAAATGTAGTAAAGTATTCTGCTTTAGATGAATGTGAGGTGAGTTTATCTACCCAACTTTGTACGTAATGCATTGGTAGATTGTACTCAGTTAACTGCTGCTCGATAATTTTTTGTGCTTTTTGCTTAAATGTTGCTTCTGATGATGTTGATTGTAAAAGTGCTGTTATTTGATGCTGAATTCGTTGTGATATTAACCAACTGGTATTAACTTGTAAAATTAAGTCCTCATTTTTTGCAGATTTTTTTGCAGACACTGTATTGAGATTTGTAATCAGAAAATCTGTTGCTGGATTTGTCGGTAAATCTGCTTGAGGATGCTGTGTGTGATGATCAGCGTGATGTTTAGCTTGAAAATTAATAGTATGTTGCCAGTTATCTGATAAATAACTAATACCCCTATCTCGAAGCGATTTTGCTGAAGCGTAATAGTCGTTGTATAATTCCTGCCAGTTTTTCTGGTAATGATTATCGTAGTTATTAATGATATCTATACTGTTTGCTGTAATGATATCTTGAGTTTGAATAATATAGCTATCATGGCCTTTGCCGCCTTCAAGCAAATCATTGCCTTCGCCACCCGCTAAGTGATCATTACCTTCGTTACCTATTAATTTATCATTACCAGCGAATCCTGTAAGGGTATTGTCTTTGGCATTACCAATAAACCGATCATTGTAGTCTGAGCCTATTAAGTGCTCTATATCTCTAATAATAAATCCATAGGTATGACTTGTTCTTCCTAAACCTTCTGTTAGGTTTATATTAACAGAATAATTTGTGCTCTTAGGGGGGGATGTAAAATAATTTCGTACTGAAAAAGTATCTTCACCTTGACCTCCAATAAATTCAGATCGGCCATTGTCGATATTACCTTCGCCATGGCGCCAATGGAGTAATTCGAAAATATCATTCTTATTACCACCATAAAGATGTTTTCTTCCCCAGCCAGAAACTTGAAAAATATTTCGTCGATTTAAATCGCCTTGTGCCATATCATAACCACTACCTAGCATGATGAGTGTAGTACCATTCGGGTTCAAGTTATCTAAGGCTTTGATCAATGCAGGTTTAGGGGTTTGTCCAAAGACATGGCCCGGTGCATAAGGTGGTTTATGAGCGTTATAGCGAGCCATTTGCTCAGGTGATAATTGATAATAATCATGCCGTCCGGAAATACCACCAATGACTTTGCCATAACTTGTTTCAATATGGCCTTCACTGTACACAAGTTTATCAATACCGTTTTTTTGAAGCTGTTCAAACTGCTTACTCATTTGAGACTGGTAAGCGGCAAAGGTTTGGTTATAGGCAGCTTTATTTTGCACATCTTCAGGCACGGGAAAGCCAAAAAACACAGCAACACCTGTGCGCCACAAGTCGCCTTCACTGATGCCTGCTGAACGCAAGTTTTGAGTGACCCGAACCGCATTATAAATACCTTGTGCGATACTGATTGCTAAACCAATGGCTACCCCAATAGGACCTGCAGTGGCTGATACTAAGGATGCAATACCTGTGATAACAGAAATGATCGTACCAGCCACAGCTAAAGAGCCTGAAACAATAGCATCAATACGCTCATCACCTTGAGTATTTGCCGCTGTTTTGAAAGCATCTACGGCATACCATGTACCAATACCTGCACCCACTAAGTTGGTAAATGCCCCTAATTTTCCAGCAACACTGGATAATCGGCTGGATAAAGATTGAATACGACGACTGTTGGCTAAAACATCCAGAGTAACATCCAATGTATCCATGGATACTGCGATGCCCTCTCGTGAAGCATTGTAAGTATCTCCCTCATGAGCGGCGGTTAATGTTTGATAGAGACCTCCAGGCAACCGGCTTAACTGAAGTCCTAAGTTAAATCGAGATAAATGCCCGGTTAGACGCTGTAGTTTATGTTTTCCATGTTGCTGAGGTGCATAAAATGTTTTGGTATGTTGCTCGATACTTTGTAGATGTTTTAGGGTATTTGATAGCTGATCATTGATGACAGTGAGCTGGATGCTGGCTTGGTCAAGCAGTTGAATAGCATTAAGCCGAGTATTGAGTCGCTGTTGTGTTGTTTCATTACCCGACAGTGTTAATGATGAACTTTCATTATTAGATACGAGTAATGTTTTTGTTAAAGATAATAAGTGATCTGCTTGATCGCCGTTAACCCGCGTTAATAAATGCTCAATGTGTTCAGCATTTAAAGATAAAGAATCATTTTCTAGCAAATTGAGGTTAGTGAGATTGGCCAACTCATTGGCAGAAATTAATTGGTTATTGTAGGTGATACCCAGTTGCCATAAATCAATACGAGATAATTTATGCTCACCAAGAGCAATATGGCCAAATCGTTGATCTGCCAATAATAGAGTTTCCCATTCAGGAATATAGGTCTTCGTCAGTTGTTGTAAAGACGAAATGTGATTTTGTAGTAAACGAGTTGGTTGATAAACATTAAGTTGCCAAGCTTGCTTGTTCAAACCAAGCTCGGATAGCAATGTCTTAAGGGAGGATATTTTAGGGAGTTGCCAGCTTTGAGCTGTAGCTGGGTCATAGACTGCAAGATGATTTTTATATTGAATGATTGCTAGTACTCTGTCGTGAATTGAAAGCTCTAGCAACTGAGAAGAATGATTCGCGGTGTTATTAGCATTATCACGCAGTTGATTGATTAAATGTGAAATTTTTTGTCCATCGGCAAGGACGTTTTTATTGCCTAAAGGTAGTGTCCGGATTATTTCTACAAAGTCGGTTGGTTTTTGATGATCTGGTGAGTGAGATAAGGCCGTTAATTTATTGTGGTTAGCCGCAAAAGTCATTGCTTGAGTTATATTTTCTTTTCCTGCAGCTAAAAATACGTTACTTAGTTCATCACTCGATAAGCCCAACCGGTTTTTAGCATGACTTTCAGCTTCGAGAATGGGGAAAAGTAATTCACTTAGTTCAACTTGATTACGAATACCATGCATAATGGGTCGCAATACATTAGAGCGTAAAATACGCTTGCCTAAACTATTTAATGCGCTGGCAAAAACACTACGAGTATCGTGGCCAAATAAGCTGCTAATACCTTCTTTATGGAAAAAGAGCCCGTATAAAATTTCTTGTGCTGTTGGGGATAGTCGTTCAGGATTTTGTAATTCATTCAGAAATTTTTCCCGCTCAAACATGAGTACACTGGTTTTTTTATGTCCCCAGGAAATACGAAAAAGTGGTCTTATTGGTTCTGCACGAGGACCTCTGACAAGTTCAATCACATGGATGAGGGGGCTGAGTGGGTTTGGAATATTCCAGGGAAGTTTACTTTTTACAGCACTTATTTCGCTAATATAGTCACTTGCATTGACGGTAAGTTTACGACGAACAGCCGTATCATTAATTAAATAGCTAACAATTCGACGCTCTAAATCATGACTAAAACCTAGTTCGTCAGCAAAGGCAAAAAGTTGCTCGACACTTTCAGCTAAAGAGAGTGATTTTGTTTGATAAGGTTGTTCATCATGTAATGCTTTTAAATGATTACTTATTTGATTAAATAAATCCCTCTGTGCTAAACCATGTTGAAGGTTTGTTGTGTTATCTAGCGAGTTTGATTTTGACTTGGCAAGCTTGAGTGCGTGATCAATGAGTTTGATATCATTTGGTGACTGTTCAATTTTATTCAATGCTTCTTTATAAAGTTGTCGATAGTGGTTGCTTCCTTTATCGAATTGCTTATGAAGTTTATTGAATAGCTTTTCAATCGTTAACTCGGGGTTTTTAATGATTTGTCGATATATTTTTTGCCAAACTCGGGCTGGTGCTTGGTCTTTCGCAAAGTGGTATAGATCATTAATACGGCGCAATAATGTCGAGCGTAGTGATTCGTCAGTTTCTGTTTCGCGCGTTAAAATTGCTTTTTCTGTCTCAGAGGGTGTTTCGATCAGATTAAAAGTGCGGTTCATGTATTGCGCCATTGCTTGGCTAAAACCTACACCACCAATGGTTGCGCCAACGCCCGTAAACAGTAAAGCACTTATGCCAATACCATAAGGTCCTCCTAAAATCATGCACAACTGACCGGCTGTGAGCAGTGTACTACCAAATGTATCAACAATATGGGCATTACGTTGATTGCTATAAAAATGATCGATGATTTTGCTGACTTCATTGAATGAGCGATCAGATTTTAGCAGATCATTATTGCGTAACGTATGTAGCCAGTCTTGAATGCTTTTGGTTTCGTGAATGCCAATACCAGCTTTTGCCAAGCCGGCAAGGACCATTTGTGATTGACCAATCACATTAAGACCGTCCCCAATAACGCCCAATGTTTCGCTTAAAGGGAGCGTTGCATTACCTGACAACAGTTGTGTAGTCGCACGACTTTCAAATGCTAGCATACCCCAGTACATTGAACTTAATCCCGACTCTGTAAAGTTTGCAGCAAGTCGGCTTTCAACAAATGATAACCAGCGTTCCTCATGTAAGCTTCTGTATTCTGCTAACTTTTGTAATGTATCCTGTGTTTGAGGTGATTTAGGATCAAAGAGTGTGTTATGGCTTAAGAGCGTTAGTAATTTTTTCAGAGCGTCAGGATAGTTGTCCTGATGACTCTGAGGGGAGAGAATCAGGTTTTTCAATCGATGACGTTCACTGGTGATTAATGTAATAAGCTCATTCAGTTGGATAAGCTGATCATCAATGGGATGTTGGTTATTTTTAGTTAATGCTTGGAATTGTTGAAATAAGGCTTTTTTAAATTGCAGATGTTTTATAATGAGTTCTTGATCTGCGGATAATTGTTGGTTTTCTATAAATTGATGTTTCCATTCAAGCTCGGTTTTTAATGTGGTGATTAATTCTTCTTGTAATTCGGCGAGCTTGCTTTTTAATTCACTGAGCGCTTCACTGGCTTCATTACGCTCTTCCATTGCACCTAACCAGCCTTTGTGAACAACCGCGATAAATCCTGGATATAGACCCGTTGCTTGTACTGCTTGCACTAACTTTCTTGGCAAACCAGAGTTTTCAAGACTTACTGCCAGGTCATCGCCGCCATCAATAACCACAACAGGTCCTGATTCAGTGTTACCAAGGGAATGAAGTGTATGTCCATTACGCCCCCTTAACTTACGAAAAAGCAAGGCTAAATGTTTTGATCGACGACGAATGAAGCCTTTTTCTAAAGACTGCTTGGCATCTGTTAAGCTGATAAAACGCATAGTTTGTGGAAGTGGTCCGCCCTGAACCTTCCATTTAAATCCTGATTCGTCAATTGCAGTAATTGATACATCATAAGTATCAGTCAACCAACGTTGTAACTCTTCAGTTGTGGGTGTTTCCCAAGTCGTCATATCTTACAACTCCATGCTATGACTTTGATACCCTTCATTATGGGTAGAGATTGGACTGATGTTTTATGCCATCAAAAAGCACATAAACTGTTCTGTGATTATGTTGTGACATTAAATTGTGGGCAGTATAAAGTTAAAGATGAGAATGATTTGTATTTAACATTTGTATTTTTGTAACGATTTGCAATTAACCTTTTTCCTCATAAATTTCATATCTGAAAATTACAACATACGTTCAAAAATAATAGTGTTTCATTTTAACCAAGTGAATGAGGGGCAGGTGAGGAGAAATGCAAGAGAAAACAGTTCATGTTAGAGGTATTGATCATATTGTACTTAGGACAGCTCAACCTCAGATAATGATAGACTTTTACTGCCGTATTTTTGGCTGTGTTGTGGAACGGCAGTTAGCTAAATCAGTTGGACTAACACAGTTACGTGCTGGCAATGCATTAATTGATATTGTTGATGTGGATAGTGAATTGGGACGGAGTGGTGGTGGTGCACCGACAGTAACTGAAAGGAATCTCGATCATTTTTGTTTGGTTTTGGAACCTATATCGAATGAACAACTAAAGTATTTTTTAGAGCAAAATGGTCTTACTGTTGGAAACTTTGAGGATCGTTATGGTGCTGAAGGGATAGGCCCATCATTATATATAAAAGACCCTGATGATAATGTGGTTGAGTTAAAGTCTGCTTTATCATAAGCCGAGCTGATCGCGCGTTAATTCCTGTAAGTCATCAAAATCGAGATCTGAAAGGCCCATGTGTGCTAAAATCATCGCTTTATTTCGCTCCCACTCATGATCTGTGGTTTGCCCACCAATGTTTTCATACAGTTTACAAATATGTTCTGCCATTTTTAACAAACAGATAAGGTCATCTTGATCATTACCTTTAAAATAGGCTGACTTATCTGCAACGGGTGTTAAATGATGATGATCGCGAATAATTTCTGCAGTATCATTATTCAGTTGCCATGCTTTTGCGACGTAATAGCCGACAATGCAGTGATTGGTTTGAAAATGAGTATCTTCAAACGCAGTAATGTCATCAACCGATTCATCATAAGCGTCACGACAAATAGTCAGATAATCAGGAAACCGTTGTAACATTAAGGGAATGCCACAATTATGGAATAAACCAATGATATAGGCTTCATCAACGGCAAGAATGTTTAGCTGTCTGGCTAATAAAACCATCGTCAGTGAAACATCTTTAGCACCTTGCCAGAAGTTTTCAAGTGCACGCGCATCTACATGATCAAACGAACGCTTCAGTAATAATCCATTGATAATGTTTGTGACATAGGAGCAGCCTAATAGGAGCACAGCTTGAGGAATAGAGTTTATTTTATTTGCTCTGGTAAAGGCTGGAGAGTTGACTGTTTTGAGTACCATTGAGCCAATACCAGGATCAGTACTGATGACTTCAGCAAATTTATGGATATCATCACCAACGGCTCTGACTTGCTGTATCAACTTAGGTTGTGGTGGGATGAAAATACCGGTTAAATCAATAGGCTTTGCTGGGTCCATAGTCAGAACTACACATAACATCAGAAAATAATATGTTTTAGTTTAGCTAGCAATGTGCAGCAATCAAGTACAGTTATCTATTAGCAAGAAGTCACCAGAGTGATTGTGAAATTTGTTGTTTTATATGGTTATTTTTGTGGTAAGTATATGATATACTTATCTTTATCCATAATTGAGTATAATTTATGGGTGTCTGCTTGTTTGTAGAATGTGATCAACTAATCTGATTTCCTTTTGTATCGTGCTATTTACTGATCATCTCCTGACAACTCTATGTTTTAAACTATTTTTAGAAAGCTGGTTTAATACTATTAATTGTGTTTATGTCTTAATTAAAAATGAGCTAAAGGGTTTAAGTAGTTTAGAAATCATATTGATTATCTTTAAAATATTGGAGCAACCTCTCTCACTTGAGGTGTTCTTGGTAAGAATGAAAGAATCTCTAATCACTGAATTAATTGCAAGATCAACACGGATAACTTTATTTTGAAAAACGATAGCGTTCATAATTTCGACATCAGCTCCTACGTAAGTATCATCTAAAATAATACTATTAATAATTTTTGCTCCTCGGTCTATAAAGCAGTCATTGCCTATTGATACATGTCCAATTAACTGTGCACCTTTATCGATATAACTATGATCACCCACAAATGCTTTACCCCGCATGAGTGAATTGAGTTGGATTAAACTTCTCTTGCCTGTAATGAGATTAAATGACTGTTTGATACCACTGGGTATTAAACTTTTAATATTTGTAGATTCATTTAATACCAGTTGGTGATAAGATGATGGTGAATCAATAAGGAAATTCTCAAGGGTACAGTTGATTGCTTCCGTATTAATTTGTTTAGGGTGTGTCAAAGGCCAGCCAATACAGTCAATAGAGCAATCTTTGGAGTATACTTTAATTAGCCCTAAAAATTTGTTATTTAAGTTTGTATACGCTGTAGATACAACTTCGTTGGATAAATTCCACTCATGTGTTCCTCTAACGATATCTCCTCTTGCAACTATAAAAGGGAAATTTAGGACTTCACTAAGTTCATCTTTAATTTTATCCGGTGAGTCATTTATGTGTTGTTCTATATAGTTAATGTTTAAACTCCACCTCAGACCACTTTGGAAGTGGTTTTTTATAATTTCTTGATTGCTGTTTATCACTAAAAATACTTCTTTAACGTTATTCAGGTTTAACTCTTCTAAACAGTGCTCAAGTACAGGTTTACCTAATACTGGAAGCATGGCTGGACTGCTATATTCATTAAGAGGATTAAGTTCGTTACCATGACGGTTAGCAAAAACAATTGCTTGCATAAAACGGCTCCTTTTATTTTTAGTAAGCACCTTGCCCACTAATAAGACTTGGAATTGTTTGAAAAATTAATTTAATATCTCGCCATAGGCTTTGATGATGGACATAGTCAATATCTAACTCAGCTTGTCGTTTGAAAGAAATTTTTGATCTACCGGCAATAACCCAATCAGAGGTTAAGCCTGGAAGTGTATCTAGTCTTTGACGCTGTAAAAAACTATATTTTTCTATTTCGCTGTATAATGCAGGTCTAGGTCCAACAAGAGACATCTCTCCTTTAAATACATTCCATAGTTGAGGTATTTCATCAAGAGAAAGTTTCCTAATTAGCTTTCCTACTATTGTTACACGAGGGTCATTTTTGACCTTAAATGTAACCCCATCCTGCATTTCATTGCTGCTTTCTAAGTGTGCACGTCGTTCTTCTGCATCTTGATACATTGAGCGAAACTTCCAAAGAAGAAATGGTGAACCACGCAAGCCTGCACGTGTCTGTTTGAAAAAAACGGGACCAGATGATTCTGTTTTAATTGCTACGATAATAAGTAGACATATAGGTGAGAGTACTACTAGCCCAGCTATGGATAATAAAATATCTATGACTCGCTTAACCTTTAAAGGTATTTTCGCTTTAAGTTGCCAATATATTCGTAATAGTTTTGAGCGAATTAAAGATACTACTTGTTTATAAGAGCCAGGTAAGTTTTTATGTGAAGGTTGGGATATACTCAATGACCGCTTTTCTTTCCAGACTCTCCAGAGAAAAAGTGGATTTCCAATTATATAACGTTTCCACATTCTTTTGGGTTCTTGTATCAAACGCCAAATCCACTCAATACCCACTTTACGCATCCAAATAGGCGCTCTTGAAACATTTTGAGCATAAAAGTCAAATAACCCACCAACCGCGATATTTAATGTTGTATTTAACTGATGTTCATATTGGTTAATCCATATTTCCTGTTTAGGAACACCAAACGCGACGAACAGTACATCGGCACCACTTTGGTTAATATGATCAATGATGCTATTCATTTCAGTAGGGTGAAAAAAACCGTGCTGAATTCCAACAATGTTTAATGTTGGAAAGTTTGATTTTATCCAAGCTTCAAGTCTCTCAACTGTGCCAGGTTTTGCTCCGAGTAAGTAAACAGATTTACTCTTTTTAGAGAATAATGAACAAAGATGAGGAAATAAATCAGTGCCATTTAAGTTTTCAGTTAAGTGTTTTCCTAGCATCTTACAGGCATAGCTAACGCCACTTCCATCAGGAAGAACTATAGAAGCTTTTTGTAACGCTTTATTATATTCTGAATTTTTAAAAGCAGTATTTAAGCAATGAGCGTTAATAAAGAAAAGACTGCTTGAGTTGTCTTGTTCTAATATTTTATCAATTATATCTAGAGCGCTTTGACGGTTTATGTTGGCAAAGGGAATACCTAATAAAAAGCTTTTATTAGGACTTTTTGATGTAATCGCTTGGTTAGTGAGCATTAGGCTTATCCTTTGATAACGAAGACTATTTTCTTTCTGGCTTGTTATAGTCGTATCAAAGATTAAGCCAACTTGATTTGTAAAGATTAACTATTTGATTTTTAAAGTATAAAACTGTTTTGTTTTATTTGTTAGAATACTATTTTACAGTGTTTAATATGATTTATAGAGAGTATTTGCATTTTGCAATGCAGCCTGCACTGCAGGCTTATTGGTGAGTATTACAAAAATAAGTGCATTCGATGTTAACTTAAGTCTTGTTGAATTCTTTTTTTCTGCATTAGCCCAATGAGTATACTGGCATGATATTCAATTCTCTTATACAAAAAGGGTAAACATTTCAATAGATAAGCAGCACCTATAGTAGTGATTGTTCTTGTAGGTTCATGAACAATCATAAGTATATGGTTTTTTAAAGCCTGATGAGTCAATTTTACTGCAGCTGAACCATCCTTTAACCTGATGGCTTGTCTTGCTAAATACCTTAGCTGGTATGCACGAGCTATTTTTTCCCATTGACTGGAAAATAAAGGTGCATAATTACGGGTTTTTTCAGCTACTTTTTCCCATGATTCAAGTTGTTTATAGAGTTGAGCAGAAAGGCCTTCTGCATTGAGTCGGTACAGGGTAAGAGGCTCTGGAATTCCCTCAATTTCCCAACATGTCGTTAAAGCAATCCGCAGGAAACATTCAATATCTTCTGAGCGACGAAGGGTAGGATCAAAGTAGCAACGTTCGATAATGTTATCATGGATGTGGTCAAATGCGATAGCATTAAGCGTTTCTCTGCGAATAACAGGGGCTGAGCCATTGCCTACAGGATTCCTGCAAAAAATATAACCAGAATTAATATTTTTCAATTTAGGCATTTGATAACAGTGATTAGGTTTACCATTTGCATCAATAAATGCAGATCGACTGAATGATAAACCAATGTTTGGATTTTCAGTTAAATGTTGAACATGTCGAAGTAATTTATTTGGGTGCCAAAGATCATCTGAGTCTAAAAAGGCAATAAACTTTCCTTGAGAATTTCTTATTCCTGTATTACGTGCTCCTGCAAGACCTCTGTTCTGTGTATGGTGAACAATTTTTATTCTTGGATCCTTGAAACGTTCACAGACTTGAATACTGTTATCTGGAGAACAGTCATTGATGATGATTAACTCAAAATCATTGTAGGTTTGTTTAAGAACGGATGATATAGCATTCGCAACAAATGCTTCTACATTATAAACAGGCATTACGACAGATACAGTTGGTATGCTTGTAGTTGACATCGTTATTTCTCCCTTAAACTTTTTGTGCAAATAACTTCAGATCTGGACAAATTAAGTGGAAACTCCAATAGACAAAGATACAGGAAAAAGCTATCTGTGAAGCGAAAACACCCCATGCAACATGTATTAGGCTAAAATGTGCAGTACAATAGATAGATAAAGTATATACACCTGTAAATAGCGTTTGGGCTTTTGCATCTGTACTCGGTTTATTACATGCCCTGAGAAACTGAGAACAGCACTCACTAAAAAGTCTTGGAATTGCAGAAATGCAAAGAATGGATATTAAAGGTATTGCACCAAAATTTTGCCATTTTTCACCGAAAATGATAGGTACATAAAATGGCGCCAGTAATGCTTGTAATAGAATCAATGGAGAAAATGTTAACACAATACCACGCATACTTGTTAGCATACGTAAAGCTATTGCTTGAAGTTGTCCTTCAAGTTCACATAAATGGGGATAAATAGCATTACATGCTGCTCGTAATAAACCTTGAGATAAACCTAAACCTGCATTAAAAGCAAAATAGTAAATTCCTAACGCTTCAATTCCAAGCAGTCTTCCTATAATAAGATAATCAATATTGTTACGCAGGGCAGTAAGTAAATCGATCCAAATAAGATTTATGCCAAAATTAATAATTGAACGCCATTGGTTAAAATTGGGATTTTTAGTTGGGCGCCAAGAGTGGTTCTTAAGCATTTGCCAAACCCAAATCGGTGCAACGAGTAATTTGGGTAATACTAAAGCCCAAAGACCAAAACCAGCAATAACAAGCATTAGTGTGAGTAATGCATCAATAACTGACTGTAATATCTCGACATGGGCAATAACGCTGAGTCGATTTTCTCTAATGATAAGGGCTGCTTGAAGTGTCCCTAGTGGTAAAAATAAGTATGTAATGGATAACACAATAATAGGTAAAATTAAATTTCCATTATCATAAAACCAGGAAATTGGCCAAGCGAGAATGAATTGTAAAATCATTAGAAAAATACATAGAATCCAGTTTAACCAATAACCTGTGTTGCATAATATGGGTAATTCAGACTCTTTTGCCTGGATGAGTTTTCCTGATATACCACCATGAGAAAGTACATGTACCATCTCATTTATTGATAATACCAGTGCGACTAAACCATATACTTCTGGTGCTAAAATGCGGGCTACTATAATAGTACAAATAACTCTTAAAAGTCGGCTACCAAACTGAGCATAAAGCATCCAAAGTAGGTTTTGATTTAGCCGTTTTTTAAGCAGTTTGGCTAAATTGTTTCTTAACAATGTAACCATCAGCTTGACACCTTAATTTTTGTATGATTTTTCAGAGTTGTGTGATATACCTGTGCCATTTTTTCAGCCAGCGTTGTCCATGAGAAATTTTTTTGAACTCGGATATTGCCTGCTTCACCAAGCCGTAATCTTAATTCAGGATTTTTAAGTAACTCAATAATTGCTTTTGCAATTGAATCGCACTTCGGAACTACCAGAAGGCCATCTTTTCTATCATTGATAACAGTTCGCATCACTTCTATATTTGCTGCAATTACAGGTTTTGCATAGTGCCATGCTTCTAAATAAATGACGCCAAGACTTTCTTGGGTAGAAGGTACACAAAGTAAATCACAAGCTGCTAATGCAGAACATTTTTCATTTTCACTTACATCTTGAATACGCATGAATCTTGAATCATTAAAACTTTTAAAAAAAAGTACTGATGTTTCTGTTTGTGGACCCATAAATATAAATCGAGCCTCAGGATATTCTTTCCAAACATATTTAGCTGCATTAGCCAGTTGCTGGTATCCTTTTGTTTCAACATGGCGTCCTAAAAAGAGAATCATGGGAGCTTGGTCAATCCCTTTGCTTTTTCTAAAATGAGTGGGATCTGGATCATTAACCAGCAATGGTCCTACTGGACAAATGTGTGTTTTTGCTGGGTGGGCTCCTCGTTGGATAAGCCATTCCCGTTCATAACTTGTCATGGCGATGATAGCATCTGATTGGCGGTAAATTTGACGAAATCGTGGTGACGACCATCCTTTGCCTTCAGGTGCATGGGTATGAGTAAGTGGTGTGAAGATATAGGGAATACCACGCGCTTTAGCAACTTTTAAAGCTTGCTCTGCTACACAGGTCATTCCATTGTAAACAACATGAATAAGGTCTTTTTCCGTACTTAATTGCATTAAGGCATTGTGACTTACATTAGAGAAAAAATGATCAAAAATAGGCCTGACTATACGTGTTTTAGGATGTATTGATGCTAGTGCTTTCAAAAGTGGTCTTTGCCAATTAGTGGGTGCCACTTGATGAACTTGTATTTGATGGTCAGTATATACTGCATTTTTCGCATTAGCACACGCTTGTTCATTAGGTAAAGTGCTGCAGCTATTGTGATTTAATACAGTGATTTCAGCATATGGTGTAAGGTTTTGTGCAAGTTCTCTTGTATGAAGTTCTGAACCACCTACAGCGGGCCAATAGCGTGGTATACATATAAGGGTTCTAAGTTTTTTCATTACAGTACCTTATATTATGAACTGACGACTGATGGAGTTGGAGTAGAGGCATACTTTAATTGTTGTGTTTTAGTATGTGCCTGACCGATGCTTAAAAGAGCAGGCCAAATTAGATAAGCAAGAATCTCTAGGTTTTCCCCAAAGGTGTAGAGCATTAAAATAGCTGATGAGGCAAATCCGGTTTGAATCATAGGGTGTTTAAGGGCTTGCCAACCTAAACTTATGAGAGAAAAAACCAGAGGAATTGCTAAGGAAAAAAAACCAACAATACCTTTAACAAAAAGTAAACCATACCAGCTGTGGTGGCTGCCAATTGGCATGTATTCAACTAAATGTGGTCCTCGTTCGACAATGCCATGTCCCCAAATAGGCGCTTCACTTTGCCAGCGTTGCACTGCAATATTTGCAAGTGTTGCCCTAACACGCGTTGAATCAGCTCTTGCACCTTTAAATGATTCCCAGAAGTTTAATGCTAACTCTATTATCGTTGCTCCAGATATGGCAAATACCAGCGAAAAAAATGCACCAAATAATGCACAATAAAGACTAAAGACTACCCGAAGAAATATTGGGAGGCATGCAATACAAATTAAAGTCACTGCGGCTAAACGTGATTGTGACATTAAAATCATTAGTATACTGGCACTAATACCAATAAATCGCCATTTTTTATTTTTTTCTTGAAGTGCAAAGAGGAAAAAAATATTTGCGACAAATCCAAGTGCGGGTGCCCATGGAGTGAATAGGCGCCAGCGGGGCAAGCCGCTTCCTGGATCAACTTCGTAGAGTGATACCGCGAAAAATTCTGGACCTGGTCCTCCAATAACTTTTAGGGGAGAGACATAAGGAGTATCTGGTAGACCTACTACCCAAGAGCCAATAAAAACTGGACATAAAATTAATGTATGTAGGCATACTTTCATTGCGGCACGGTAAATTAACTCAGGACGAATAGGTAACATACCTGCAAGAATAAACAGCGCAAGTAATGCCCAGCCTTTAGCCCAGCCAATAGATGATTTTATTAACTTTCCTGTGCCCAGTTGCCAATCAAGATGTCCTACAATTAATGCTATTAACATGGTGAGCATACCCAAAATCCATAATGTAATACCAAGCGGTATCTGGTAATTTCTGTTTGGTGATATCCATTGACGGAAGAACAGAAAAAAAAGTATCCAGGCAACCACTGGCCCACTAATATAAAGTGCACCAGTAAAATAGAGAGGGTAAGTCGCTGTTAAGGCAAACCAGACGACCCGCTCTGCAGTATTTTCTGGAGTAATCGTTTGCGTATCCATAGCGTTAGTAATCCGAAAATAATAAACAGTGTTGCAGCTATTCCGCCCAGTAATGCTAGCTTAATGTGTAATTTATCTGGACCTTCAGGTAAGGTTGGTGCGGCTAAAATCTGTATTAAGGGATAGGATGCGAAACGGTCAACTTTACCAATATCTTGTTTGGCAAGCGCTGTAGAAAAAACAGTTGTAGCGACTTGTTGTTTCCGTGATAACTCTTCAAGTTTAATTGCATCAGCAGCACCATTTTCAATTCTCTTTTTTAATCCATTAATATTTATATGGAGCTGAGTTAGTTGCTTATTTACTCCGGCGGCTTCAGCCATAAACTGAGCAAGTTTTTCCAGTAATACGGCTTTAATATCACCACTGCCAAGCTCAATTAACTGGCTTGTTGATAAATTTTTGTTTTCAGTAAGTTGCTTGCCTCTTTCCGTGATTGCTAAGTTAATGGAGTGAAGCGTTGCTTGCAATTGGTTTAGTTTTGGATGATTACTGCCCCAGGTAGCTTTTGTGACATCAATTTGAACTTTCAACTCTGCTTGGCGACTTAACTGTGCTTGAAACAATGAATCATTTCTAAGAGTGATGGCATAGCTAACTTCCTCTGGTTGAAGTCTTACACTGGCCAGTAAGTGTTGTATTTGACCCTGAAGAAACCGTTCCCTTGCTTTTAGGTTTTGCTCTGTAGAAACATCATGCTCCATTTGCGTTATTAATTGTTCAAACTGGCTTACAGAAATGATACTGTTATGGCTCTGGTAATTAAGTTTTTCTAATTGGGTTTGTTGTAGTTTGCTTCCAAAGTCTTCTATTGATGACAAGCTTGAGTCAGTGATACGTGTTACTTCATCATTTCGTAAAATATCGAGTTGATCCTGAAGTGCTTGATAAATAGCAAGCGACTTATCTCGAGCTTGTTCAGGCGAACTGCCATTTACTTTAAATTGCATTAATGAGGTTTGATCTATTAGTTTGATGCGAGGTTTGCCAAATTCTTCTAAAGGAATAGCGATCTTAGCAGCTGCTTTAGATAGCACTGTTTTACTTGTTACAATTTCTCGATAATTAACGAGAGGATCTATCGATGTATTGGTAAAAGGGGAAGCAATATTTGCAGTAGCTTGGCCAAGGCTATCAAGGTTTACTGCATGACCACTGCCTGTTCCTGGCATAATCAGTGTCCATTCACTGGTAAATTTAGGGGAAGCGAATGCTAAAAATAGGGAAATTGGTAACCAAATTAACGACAAACTTAATAATAAGATTGATGAGTAAAGAACTAGGCGTTTTTTGGGTGAGAGACTAGACCCAAATACAATTGCTTTATATAAGAACCCATGGGAGCTTACGGATTCCGTAGGAATCTGTCTGGCGTTATCAGTATTTAGCTTATAGACAGACTGGTTCATAATTTAAATAATGAAATTGGAAGTAAAATGTCTAAAATGGCTCGGCCAATATCACGAAAGTTGGTAAGTGATGAGTCATAGCAAACAATATTGTCGTTGGGCATTAGGTAAGGATTAATGTCAAGACGCTCTGGGTTCTGTAATAGTCCTTCAATTTCTCGCTCAATGGTTATTGGTAGTTGTGTTGTGGGTGACTGAGTAACTAAAATTGCATACCGGTCACTATTTGTTGCACCTGTTCCTCCAGCACAATTACCAGATACAGCTGCATGTAGTAATCTGGACCCGTAGGGCAGACTGGTGGCGTCTTTAGAGATGGCAGAGTTTGCATTGCTTGCTGCAGGTACAGAAAGGTTGGAAATATATACTCTTATTCCCGGAGGAGTGATAGCTGTGGGTTGCATTAAGGCTTGCTGGGGTGCCCCTGCATCAGGAACAAAAAGCTGATCCCCATCCATTAAGGGGATTTGAGTTGCAGAATATCCTAACACTAAACCCGAGAGATCAACGACATAAGTCGTCTTGCCTCTCGTTAACTCGATGTGGCTAATATCTGCATTTGGTCTAACACCTCCTGCGGCCTTTAATGCATTTGGTAGCATACGATTAATGGGTAAATTACCACTGAGTTGTGGTTGGACTTGATTTGTTTCCTCAATTGAACGTTGGTTTACTGTATGAAGGCCGGGTTGAAAGACTGCACCTGAAACGTAAACGTTAGCCGGAGCCCACTGAACAAGTGTCATAGAGATTTGAGCCATACCCTGACGAAAAAATTTATTAGCCACGAGGGCTCGATTGACTTTTAATTCCAGCTCAGAAAGTGATAAGCCTGAAGCTTTGATAAGAGGTAAGTAAGGAAATTTTATTTGGCCATCAATGCCTACTTCATAAATTCCATTAAGTAGCTTATCTTCGCTGCTTAACTCTTGAAGCTGTGAGTCACTGAGTGAAAAAAGTCGAATGCGATCCCCTGGTGAAAGGGGAGGGCGAGCTGGTGGTGGCGTAGTAGTCTTTGTTGTATGCGACACTATTTGTGTATGAGGGTTATTAAGCGCCTCATAAGAGGCAGGATCAACATAGTCAGTGCTAGATAAATGACTATTTTTAAGCTTTTTATACCATTGTTGTTCATTATTTTGACTTGGTGACAATGGTGTAGAGCAGCCAGAAATGAGTAAAATTATGAGCAATAATTTCAGTATCGTGTTGCCAGATTGCTGATCCTGATTTGAGTACATGGCTTTATTCCTTAAGCTTCCTGCATCCTTATCACCGCGTTTGTTTTATCTTGGTAAATTTCAAACAATTGTTGCTGTTGAGTTAAATCAATTAAAATTTGTACATGACAAGTTGGAGTTAATAGGGCCATTTTACCACCGACTTTGGCAAGGTAGTGATGAGTAGTAACTAGGACACTTAAGCCTCGTAAGTCAATATCAGTAAGTATAGATAAATCAAGTATAAGTTTTTGATGGCCTGCTTTAATTAATTTTTTTAAAGCAAGATTAATTTCTTTTGCATTAGATGTGACAAGTTGCTCAGAAAGTAGTACTACACTGATTTTATTATGCTGAGAGACAAGTAGACACATGTAAGCATTCTCCAAATTTAAAAGGGGTAAATAACTATTGACTCGTTTATTCCTTTTTCAATAGCGTACAAGTTGATTATTGAGTGAATATCAAAAAATGTGCCAGGCTGATAGTGCTGAAAATTATTCAATATTGTTTGGTTGGGGAAGAGGTTGTGCTGTTTTTATTGCAAATTGCAATGTAATTATTTTTGGTTTTGCAATTTGCAACGCATTATTGAAATAAAGGTAAAGACCTCTAAATATTAAAGTCTATTAAATAGTGTTAGATCGTAATTGCTCTATCATTTCAACGACTCTGGAACCTGCTTGTACACGTGCTCTTAACTCATCTTTTAAAAAAGGCTTACGTATAAAGTCATCAGCACCTTGATCAAGGGCTGCAATAGTATCAGAGGCACTACCTTGGCCTGTAAGCATAATGAAATAGGGATGTATTGGATGATATAAGTTCAAGTAATTTAGCAAATCTAATCCATTCATTTTTGGCATGCGCCAATCACAGATTATGATACCTATAGGTGTATCCTCTAAGATTGTTAAAGCTTCCTGTCCATTCCTGGCGGTATGAGTTGAATAGCCTTCCTTTGATAGAATTATTTCCAATCTGGCTCTCTCAGGAGCAACATCTTCAACAATTAAAATTTGTTGTGATAAATCGAGAGATTCAATTTGGTGTTGTAGTTTTATTTCCATGGTATGTCTATTATTGTGCATACTCATTAATAAGTCCTTACCAATGTAGTTTCAAATTGAATATCGAAATGTAGTAGGCTTTAAGTGGATAAAGGATACGTCTCTACTACAAGTAACAGGAAGGTAGTCAGCACTTTTTAGGCCAACGATGCTTTTCACCTATCATAAAGAAAAAAAGGTTGATATTTGCGTGTTTAACGAGCACTCCTAAAAAGCTTTGTTAAGGATATATGTGAATCCCTATCAGGAAAGAATGTCAGTGATGTGTAATAGAACAGAATTAAATTGCAATGCAATTTACATTGCAGTTTATTAACTTTTTTTGATGGGAATAATATATTTTTTAAATTAAAATTAAGTGTTAGACGATTTTTTTTTATCCCAATGTTGTTTTTTACGGTAAATAGTTGAAGGACTGACTTCAAGAAATGCAGCTGCACGAGGTATGTTCCCATCACACTTTGAGATGGCTCTTTCAATTATTCGCTTTTCTTCTATCCATAAAGGAAGTATTGGCTGGGTCTTATCATGAAAAGTATACTCTGATGTGGGTTTAGAATGGTCTATTTCACTGTTATGGGGGGGAACTATTTTTTGTAGACATTCTTTATCATTGCTGTCATTTAATAGAGACTCATTTTTTTCTATTGAGCTAATATTGCGTTGATATACAAATTTTTCATAATTTTGACGTGCATTAAACGGTGATGGCAACATATCTATTGTAATAACTTCACCTTTATTTAACACAACTGTATTTCTAACAACATTACTTAACTCTCTAACATTACCAGGCCAATTATACTCAAGAAATAGTTGTTCGACTTCATTTGACAGGGCTGAAAAGGACTTTCCTTCTTCCTTGTTATATTGACTAAGGAATGATTTAGCAATTAACAGACAATCTTTGCCTCTTTCTCTTAGCGGTGGCATATGGATAGGAATAACATGTAATCTATAGTAGAGATCTTCACGAAAACGTCCCTCTCGAACTTCCACGAGAGGATCTCTATTGGTAGCACATATGAATCGTACATCTACCCTAATTTCTCGATTACTGCCTACAGGCTGGAATGTGCCAGATTGAACAAATCTGAGTAGCTTGCTTTGTAGATCTAAAGGCATTTCTCCTATTTCATCCAGGAATAATGTGCCTCCAGTAGCTCTGGATGCTGCTCCCTCTCGTGCGGTAATGGCTCCAGTAAACGCTCCCTTGACGTGACCAAAAATTTCGCTTTCGAGTAAATCTCTGGGTATTGCTGCACAGTTTAATGGGATAAAAGGCTTTGCAGAACGATCGCTTTCTAGGTGAGCTGCTTCTGCACATAGTTCCTTACCAGTACCGCTCTCTCCGGTAATGAAAATAGTAGCTTGGCTGGAAGCGGCACTCTCGATAATTCGATAAATATTTTGCATGACTAGAGATTCACCAATAAATTGGTGAAATTGGTTTCGATTACAGTTTTTTTCGTATTCATGCAGAATATCAGTTAATCTTCTTTCTTTAAGAACGTTATTGATGGTGACAATGAGTCTGGTACGATCAAAGGGCTTAGTTAGAAAGTCATTAGCACCTAGGCGCATTGCATCAACGGCTAAGTCAATAGAACTGTGTGCTGTCATCAAGATGATCGTTATGCTACTGTCTTTTTTTCTTATGGATTTTAAAATATCTAACCCTGAAATATCGGGTAACTGGACATCAAGTAATATGACATCAAAATGTGCCTCTTTGACGGCGGATAAAGCATTTTTACCTGAATGTACAACACTTACTTGAAACTCATTTTCTAAATAGTGGCAGTAAACTTGAGCTGTTGATGTACTATCTTCAACAATCAGAACATGATATCTGTTTTCTTTTTCCATATTCGCGCTAAATTTTAGTTTATTAGTTAATGTGTAGTCTTTGTTTTGATTAATAATGAAAACGATGGATCATTGTTTTTTCTTTAAGTAGTCTTGATAGTTGTCTCGTGTGGCTAATAAAGTAGATTGAAATTCGGCCGCTATGGTATTAACTAAAGATGTATCATAGTCTTTAGCTGCATACTCAAGTTGCATCGCAAGCCGTTGTAATTTGGATGCTCCAAAAGTTCCGCTGCAGCTTTTTAATGCATGAGCTTCTTCACGTAAAACATCAAAATCTTTAACATCAACTGCTAAATCGATAGATTCATACCGAGTATCTAACTCAGTGATGAACATATTGAGTAGAGGAACTAGTGATTCTTGTGAAGTATCCTTGATAAGCTGATTCAATATTGACTGCTCCAGAAGGGGTTCGTTATTTCTGTCTTCTAGTTGTTCTAGAGCGTCTGGCAGTTTATTTTGTGAGCTATTATTTGAATGACATCGTTTGATCGCTTTAAGTAAATTATCTACATCAAAGGGTTTACTCACAAAGTCATTCATACCTAATTGAAGGCACTTTTCAATTTCATTTCTTTCAGCATTTGCAGTCAAAGCAATTATTGGTGTTTCCGCGTTAGGACCTTTACTATATCGAATGGCTTTTGTTGCTTCATAGCCATTCATTTTAGGCATACGGATATCCATTAGTATCACATCAAAAATATCTTGCATTGCAATATATAATGCTTCTTCTCCATCGTTTGCTGTTTTAACATCGAATCCACGACTTCTCAGCATTTCACCTGCAACAAGTCGATTGGCTGCGACATCTTCTACTAATAATAAATGACCCGCATTACATTGATCTGTATAGTCAGTCGGTGATTCAGTTTCTTCTTTAGTAATTGCCATGTTTTTAAAAATTAAATTTAGAGAAAGCGGTTTTGGAACTCGTTTAAATGAAGAAAATGGAGGGTTTAATTCCGCCCAATCAGTACAAACACAGAAACTGTGATCGCTATTATGGGGTAGCCATTCTAAGTTAGCGTTTTTTTGATTATCTTGAAAAAGTAGGCCAGGCGTTCGCTCGTCTACAATTAATATGCAGTGATCAAGACAAATATCATTAATCATTATAGCTTGGTGTAACTCTTTAAGAGATGAGAAACTAAAGTATTGATTTCCTATTTGCTTCAGTTGCTCTGCAAGTTCTTTGCGTAACTCATTATTTGGCGTTATAAATATAATTTTTTTAAGTGAAAAGTTATATTTATTAATATCACACGTTTCAATCGTGACTGGAATTATAAAGCTAAAGCAACTTCCTTTATACAATTCACTGGTAACGTAAATATTTCCATTTAATAGTTCCACTAATTTTCTTGCAATAGTTAGCCCCAACCCTGTGCCACCGTAGCGACTGTCTATAGTAGCATCTACTTGCTCAAACTCATTAAACACACTGGGTAGGTGTTCACCAGGAATACCTACACCTGTGTCGAAAACGGACACCCTTATTGCTGTTTTTCCTGAGTTTAATGTTATAGGTAGGACGGTAACTGATACAACCCCTTTTTTTGTAAATTTAATAGCATTATCGACTAATACGTTTAAAATTTGACGGAATCTAACAGGGTCTGTTGTTATTTGATTTATGGCAAGATCTACAAAATATAATAAGTCAACATCACTGGATTCTAAACGTGCCTGGGCACTGTTTAATACATCTTCTATGAGTGAAAATAAGTTTGTCTTATCGGATATGATAGACAAGTGACCTGCTTCAATTTTAGAGAAGTCAAGAACTTCATTAATCACGGCAAGTAAAGCATGTCCACTGGTTTTTGCTGTTTGTAATAGCCGTAAATGACTAGGGTCTTTTAAACGTTCTGCTATTAAGTTAACTGAACAAAGTACAGCATTAAGTGGAGAGCGGATTTCATGACTCATATGTGAAAGAAAGCGTGATTTTGCTTGAGAAGCTTCTTCTGCGGCATCGCGTGTGGCAATTAGTTCAGCTTCAGCATGTTTTCTATCACTGATATCCCTTATGAAAGCTGTAGCTAATCGCTCTCCATCAATTTCTGTTGCTACTAACGCTAATTCAACAGGAAACCGTTCACCACTTTTGTTTATTGCTTCGATCTCAACTCTGTTTCCAATTAATGGTCCTTTTCCTTCTTTTTTAAATCGAAGCATACCATTGCGATGAGATTCCCGCATTTCTTCTGGAATAAAGAAATTTTCCATCAGTTGTCCAGTAATTTCTTCACGTTTCCAACCAAATAGTTGTTCCGCTGCAGTATTATACTCTTGTACATAACCATCCATATTAACGGTCACCATAGCATCAAGGCAGGCATCTGTTACCATTGACTTTATTTTTTCAGAGCGATGTACTTTGCTTTCCAGTTTCTTCTTTGCAGTGATATCACGTAATAAAAGAACAGCATATTTGTCACTCTTTAGTTTTACTTCAGAAACTGATAAGTCGAGTATAATAGGACTGCCATCCTTACGAATACCGTTAATTTCATGTGCAGTGTTAATATCTAAGTTGTTAGTAAATAAATACTGGAAGTTAGTGGGTGTTAGCTCAGGAAGGAGACAAGTAAGATTGGAACCTATAAGTTCTCCAGATGAGTAGCCAAATAGTTTTTCCCCAATAGCATTTATATCTACAATAGTGCCTTCAATATTAATGGTAATAACACTCTCAATGATAGAGTTTAATATGGCGTGTAAATATTCTTCTTTCTGAAAAATATTATGTTTTTTTTGCTCTGGGTTAACATGTTTATATGTCATATAACAAGGGACCAGGTTTTAGGTTATTTGACTCGTTCTGATGAAAAGTTTAGGGTGTCTATTTTTCTGTCAATATATTGTTATCAAGTAAGTCTAGATGTGTCATCTAATAACAGCCAAGTATAATACATGCACGGATTAAGCTTTTCTTATTGTGTAAGTATGGATATGCGGAAAATGATAAATACAGTTAAGGTGAACATTAGTTATCGTTATATACACGTAACTAAACTGGTATAAAGTGATTTATTTCAAGAGAATAGATGAAAGGTAATAAAAATGTAATATTTTAAGGTGTTTTGTCCCTGACAGTAATTATGAGCTTAGGCTGGTAGTTTGGTTATTTATTAAGTAGATCAACTTTTTCTAAGCTTATTACACATCCAACTTTTCTTGGTGCAGCTCTGATAGTAGAGTCTCTTTGCCTTCTGACTGTACGTAGTTTAAAAATGTGTTTGCAATAATTGAAAGTTGTTTGCCTTGTAACCAGGCAAAGTACCAGTGCGTTTTTATTGGGAGTGCTTTGATTGGTAATTCTACTAATCTTGAGCGTCCACCAAAAGCAAGGGTATGTGCAGAAAGGATGGATATGCCTAAGCCTAAGCCAGACATCACGGCATGTTTAATGGCTTCGTTGCTTTCAATGGTCATTTTGAGGTTTAACTGTATTTGGTGCTCTTTCATAAATTCTTCGATGGCGAAGCGAGTGCCTGAACCCTTTTCCCTCATTAAAAAAGGTGCATTGGTGATTGTTTCAAGTTGAATTCGCTTTTTAGTTGCCAAAGGGTGATGCTGAGGAGCAATTGCAACAAGAGGATTTGGTAGAAATTCAATCGTTTCGATGGCTATATCTTCAGGTAAGTGGCTGAATACACAAAAGTCGTCTTTACCTGCAGTTAATCGATCAATAACTTGCTGACGATTGGCTACTTTTAACTGGATGTCTATTGCAGGGTAACGCTGACAAAAAGGCCCTAATAAATGAGGAATAAAGTACTGAGATGTAGTCACTACAGCTATTTTTAAAGTACCTGACTTAAGGCCTCGTAAGTCGGATAGTTTTGTTTCTAAGTCAACAAAACTGCTGAGTACATCTTTGGCGGTTGTAGCCAGCGTGTGCCCAGCATCAGTAAAGACAAGTTTCCGGCCGACTTGTTCATAAAGAGGCATATCAATGGCTTCAACCAGCTTTTTGATTTGCATAGAAACCGTCGGTTGCGTTAGGTGAAGAGTCTCAGATGCTGCTGTAATACTGCCTCCTTCATAAACCGCAAGAAAGATTTCCAGCTGACGTATAGTTCCGATATGTGCATGTAGTCTTGAAGTCATAATGAGAAAGCTGTGTTGATGTAATTATATAGATTTATATCTATTCCATTAAAAATATTATAGCTATATCTCTATATAATATACAGTTTGTAAAAGAGTGCCATATCAAGCTTGATTCAAGATGTCTACGGTTCTAAATACTATTATCTTATTAAAAAATAAACGTATTAATTAACCGAAAATAACTGGAATAGTAGTTGATATGACAATATATAGATATTTATCTATATAAAATCTAGATAATATCTATTTTTATCTAACTAATTTGTAGTTCATGATTATCCCATAACGAAGGTTTTTTAACAGAGTTAGTTTGGTTTGTTAAAACCGACTGTTCATAGGAAAACGAGATGTTAGATAGTTTGCCAGGTTATTAGGAAAATTAAGGGAGGATGAATTATGAGATTTAATCGATCTGTGACCTTTGGGGTTTTGGTTGGTTTGTGTTTGATTTTGGTGGGGACAGTGTTAGTCAGTCAAAATTATATCAGCTGGGCACTAGCTTGTGTGGGTGCTTTTTTACTATCCATTAACCTAATAAATGCAAAAGCATTAAAACAGACAAGCGAACCTTCTGCGATTAGCCACTCATCACTGAAAAATAGTGTTTTTAGCACTTGACTTTCAATGGAGGAAGTATGCAGTTTGATGTTGTCGTTGCATTTTTATACTAGGGATTATTGCTAAATTAATGCGGGCAGAATTATTTTTTCCTAAAGGGCTTTCACAAACACTTACCCTTTTTTTAATGATTGCAATTGGTTTGAAGAGGCAAGTGCCTCTTATATTGCGGTACCTGCTGCACTTAAAGTGGCTTTACCAAAAGCTAATATGAGTCTGTCTATTACCGCATCATTAGCGGTCACATTTCCATTTAATGTATTGGTAGGGATTCCAATCTATATTACTTATGGATATTGGCTGTCTTGACTTGGATAGGGTTTATTTAGCAATCAAAGAGAGGTGTTATCATGAATATTAAGAAAATTTTAGTGCCAATTTCGCCTGAATAATCTGTGACAGAGAATTTTCATCAAATATTCCAATTTGCGAATCAAAAGAAAATTCCTGTTACATTATTGTCTGTTATTGAACAGATAACACCTAATTGTGTAGCACAGTATACAGAACAGGCTTCGTGGGAAATACTAGAGCAGATTAAGAAGGCACAGCAAAAAAAGTTAGACAATGAAGTGAATGAGTTAGCCCATCAATATAACAATAGTACATTTAATTATGAGCTGGTCTCAGGTATTCCTTTTGTGGAAATAATAAAGAAGGCCTCAGAAGGTGGTTTTGACTTAATAGCAATTGATGCAAGTCGTGGCTATAAAAGTAGAGCTGCGCAGTTCGAAAGTACTACGCGTCATTTAATGCGAAAGTCTCCTACACCGTTATGGACAGTTGTTACTGATTCTCATAAAAAAATTAAGCGTGTGTTAGCGGCTGTGGACGTGGCCGCACCAACTGATGATGGGCTTGAGTTAAATAAAAAAATAATTTCATGTGCCGCATCATTCGCTTCTGTGAATGATGCAGAGCTTTATGTATTTCATGCTTGGCGTTTATTTGGTGAAGGGTATTTCCGTTCTTGGGGGCGGTTAAGTGAGCTTGAAATTGCTGAGTTTGCATTAAAGGAAAGAGATGCACGTAACGAAAAACTGACTGAACTTACTCGTCCAGTTGAAGAAGCAAAAATTACATTACACCAAGTATTAAGTGAAGGAGAACCAGAAGAAATATTACCAAAATTTATTCACCAAAATACCGTTGATTTGCTTGTTATGGGGACTGTTTGTAGGACTGGTATTGCAGGCTTTTTAATTGGTAATAAGGCTGAAAATTTACTAGATGCAGTTCAATGTTCAGTCATTACGTTAAAGCCAGATCATTTCGATTCACCTGTTTTGGATTAGTTGGAATGGATGTGCTAATGAATAGCTTTATAAATACTTTTTAATCTTTAACGGATGCCTGTCATTAAATTTGGTTTATTTAAAAGGTCGGTTGCCTTTAAATTAGAGGGTTTTACTCTGTGAAAATCGATATGCAAGATAAACTCATATACCATCTTCAAAAATCTATACATTTTGCCGTTAGGGTGCTGGCCATACTTAGGGTGTTTGTTATCATTATGGGTGTTATAGGTGTAGGCTGGGCTTTGTACCAAAGGCTTATATCTCCATCATTCTTAATTTTAACAAGAACCGATATGCTTGCTACATTTGGAGCATTTTTAGCGGTGTTAATCGCCATTGAAATATTTATAAATATTACGGTTTGTTTGCGAGATGATGTTATTCATGTCAAGATTGTAATGGCGACAGCACTCATGGCTATTGCTCGAAAAGTGATTATTATGGATCATGAAGCGTCAGATCCCTTTTATATATTTGCTATTGGTGTGGTTGTTTTGTCAATGAGTGTTGGTTATTGGCTAATTCATCGCTTACCCAGAAAAAATCATTTGGAGGAAGTCTGAATTATAGCAAAGAAACAAGGTTAATGTAGCATTTTAAATTGCTTTAAGACGATGATGGTTCCCCAAAGGACTGAGCTGATCATTATTATTGATCCTAAGCAGTGTACACCTACCGCAATGGATTGATCGTATTGAAGTAAGCCTGTTTCAGTCAAAATGTACTCCCAGTCATGAAAACCATAAGGTGATGAATGTCCATAGTTTCCTCCTAGCAATAACAGTTGACCAGCCCTGGCATCATTAATATAAGGTGCCATGTCTAGAAAATTTTCGCCAAACCACCAGGCACAGACTGATGCAGCAAAAGTGTTGTGTTGTTTAATTAAAAAAACATAAAAACAAATTAGAGGCATTAGTAGTTGACCTAATGTTCCACCGAGAGAGGTCATAAACTCACCAAAAGGTCGAAAAATAACATGACCTGCTTCATGAAAAGGTAAATTTATTAAATGTAAGAATGAACTACCTGTAGCATTGCTACTAATTGAAGAAAAAATTAACAATAATCCCCAAATGCTGATTACTATCAGCACCGCAGCACGACTGTATACGGAAGGGCTGTCAACTTTTTCCCCAGGGTAAAATAAAGTTTCCTTAAGTGTTATTTTAGGATATATGCTCGTTTCCGTTTGAGAAATAGTGGAGTTTTCTGTTGGGTGGTATTTGAAATATTTTTCAAAAATAATACCGCAGTGTTTGCATGCTGTATTGGAGTCTGGTTGTTCACATTGACACTTAGGACACTTCATAGTCAATTCCCTCAGGCTTGAGTGCTAAGAAGGGCTATGAATTCTACTCTCTTCTTAATAGTATTTTAATTGAAAAAATATTTATTAAATGAACGCTCATATACGTACTGTATTAATTGTAATCCTATACTATACTTAACAAGTAATTATAAGATTAACATGAGAGAATAAACATGCCACGCAAGAAAGTAAAGGCAAGTGATGTTGCTGAAACCCATCAGTCTATTGAGGCTCAAGTTGATGAATACCTGAAGTCTGGTGGAAAAATTACTCATGTGCCGCGAGGCGTAAGTGGTAGGCCTTCTATGGGTAAAGACCAAGCTATGCTGACAAAAAAATAGATGCTTTAGCAAGCATCAAGCCTTTTTGAGCAAGACAACTCGCTGAGTGGGTACATTTCCATAGCTATTTTCTCACGCCAACATTAAGGTGATATCGCTCTGATTTATTTCAAGCTTGTTAAAGGCGCTGTATATTAGAGTGTAACATCTACCTTTTATGGATTATCCATCATTGAATAATGAGCTGTTTTGTAAAGTAGTTAACATTATAAACGGTTAAGAATACGGTATTGCCTAGTCTCCTAGGGGAATAAGTATGTTAAGATTTACTTATTTACAAGAGGAGAAAGGTTGTTCAGATGAAAAAGCTGATTTGGGTAATGCTTACGTTGACGCTAACAGGTTGTGGTTCCATGGCTAGGGATGGGGCATTTATTAGAGCGCAAAATAATTTTAGTGATGGTGATTTTGAAGAAACTATAGAAATTTCTGATAGAGCGCTTAGAATGTATGAGTATGATAATGAAGCCAAAGCACAGCTTTTATTCTTAAAAGCACAAAGCTATCAGAAATTAAATAAATCTGCAGAAGCTCGTACAACATACCAATTTATAATTGATAAATATCCCAATACTGAGTATGCATATAGAGCAAAGCAAGTTTTAAATTAGCACTATATTATCCTTTCCAATTTTCCCTTGAGTTTTTTTAGCAGCGCCAATTTGATTCTATCGGATTGGTAATGCTTTTTTTCTTGTTTTTCCATCTTCATTACGGGTTAAATGCTGACAATAGACCCTTGTGTTCAGCTGCGATTATAAAAACGATTCATAAAGGGTATATGTTTTGGTAAGACAGTATCTATGAGTTAGTAGTGTTGTTAAAAAGTAGTCAACGTGTTTGAATTAGACTGTATTGGTTGAATTTTAGACAGGTATGAGATTAAGGTTAGGTGTCTTGAGTGCTTTTGGAACATCAAAAATTGTCTATTTTGCAGTAACAATTTATCATTGCTTCTTGGTAAGCGCGAAGTATAGTGAGTGAATGTACTGACTATCCGTGTAATTTATAAGATAGACTGGGTTTTAGGGCATAATGATTATGAAATCAGCAGTATTGGTCATTGATGTACAGTGTATCCTTTTTGATAAAGAGCCAAGACCTTATGAAGCTGATGAAGTTGTACAACGAATCAATGCTGTTACTGATCAGGCAAGATATTCAAATACGCCTGTTATTTTCGTTCAGCATGAGCAACCGCATACATTGCTGGAATATGGAAGTGAGACTTGGAAATTGCAGTTAGGTCTAAAGGTTGCAGACAACGACTATAAAATTCGTAAAACGACACCTGATTCATTTTTACGAACTAACTTGGCAGATACTTTACAAGCGTTAAACGTAGATACGCTGATAGTTTGTGGTTATGCTTCGGAATTTTGTATTGATACTACGGTTCGCCGAGCTGCAGCATTGGGCTATAACGTACAACTGGTAGCTGATGCCCATACCACACATGATAAAAAACATGCAACGGCTAAACAAATTCGTGAGCATCATACAAATACACTTTCAGGAATTTCTAGCTTTGAATCTAAGATTTCGGCTGTAGAGTCAACAGATCTTAAGATTTAACATATACTCTTGATGAAGGGTAAATATATAGTAATTCACTTTCTTTCTAATGAGCATTGGAGCGCACCATGAGTGATGTTTCATATCCGATTGCAGGATCATGTCAATGTGGAAATGTAACCTATCAATTGCTTGAAGCACCTTCACTTGTGGTTGCTTGTCATTGTCGTGAATGCCAAAAATTGTCAACCAGTGCTTTTAGTATTACTGCCTTGGTTAAAGCAAGTTCGGTAGTTTTTCAAGGAGAGATGAAACAGTGGGAACGTATAGCAGATAGCGGTAATAAAAACTATGCTAAATTTTGTTCAAACTGTGGTAATCGCATGTATCATTTTGATCCTGATAAACCAGACGTTATTAAATTAAAACCATGTACGTTGAATGATACTCGTATTATTAATCCAACGGTTCATGTATGGGTGAGAGAAAAGCAGGCATGGTATCAGATTCCTGAAGGAGTCAAGCAATTTGAAACTCAGCCTAGTCTTTAAACGTTAATCTAATAAACAATTAAGTGGGTCATAAAGTGTGAAGCCAGAAGACGAAAGGGGGGAAAGAAGGGGATCCTAAACATATAATCATGATATGTATCTATTAGTTCTGGATAAACTGTGCAATTGCCTTAGCACAGGTTTTTGTAGAGTTTTTAGTCGTATCAACACTGAAATCATAGTTAATACCTTGATGAACACGATAAAACTGTTCTTTTGCGGTATTTTGTTTTCGGTTTTTTCTGTTTCTTTCTCTATTTTCGAGTATGTCTAAATCACAATGTACGGCAATATAGGCTACTTTATATTGTGCTAGGATTGATCTCCATATTTTCATTTCCGCCTCGCCATTTGTAACATCATCTACGATAAGGCGAAGACCGCTATTCACTAAGTTTGCAACTGTTTTTCGATAGGCATTATTGACTTTTATGGCGTATGAGCCTGACTGGATCTGATAACCACTTGTATTGTCGGGTAATGAAATTTCCTTCCAGTAAAAGCCTTCTTTTTCGGAGTTTCCTTCCAAATCGTTGGATTTTGACGGCATCATAGCTATAAAGTGATCAATACCAATGTGCAGATAATAATCTGGTAATATTGCCTGCAATTCAGTAGCTATACTACTTTTACCAGAACAACTTGTGCCATTTAAAAATAATACATCCATAGGCTAAATAATATCAACTAATTGAGTTAGTAGGTTGGCATGTTGATATCGAAGATATGAGAATGTTTTAGTGAAGTTTATTATTGAGTGTTAAAGCCACTTATTTGGGTAAGCACGCTTACAAATCCATCGATGATATACCACACCAATCGTTACAATCAGTAGGGTACCAATGAATACAGGGTTAAACAAGAATATCCAAGACTGCCCTGTCAACATGATTAATAATGGATTGGCACCTGCTGGTGGATGAGTCGTTTTAGTCACTATCATGAGTGCCACTGCAAGCCCAACCGCAGCGCCTAGCGTCCAGGCATTGACAACAAAAAAATGGAGCATAATTAACCCTATTAGTGTTGTCATTAAGTGGCCCAAAATAATATTTCGTGGCTGGGCGAGTGGGCTATCAGGTAGTCCAAACAAAATAACTATGGTTGCACCAAAAGGCGCCATTAACCATGCGAGGGATTGTGTTGCTTGGTCTAATGAACTCAACGCTGTTATACATAACATTGCACCAATACCTGCGGTTACTGCAGGCCACCGAGTTAGAACATTTGTGGTCATAAGACACTTTTCTCTTTTTTTGGTGGACCAATCTGTCTACTTGGTATGGTAGACAAATTTGTTCACCTGTGTCAACATAGTTTTTCAAGAGATAGGTTTTGATGAGTAGGTTAATGAATAAACGTGAAAAACTGATTCAAACTGCCTTTGAGCTTTTTTATAGACATGGTATTCATGCGGTAGGCATAAACCAAATACTTAAAGAGTCGGGTATTGCAAAGAAAACACTGTACTCCTATTTTGAAAGCAAAGAACAACTGGTATGTGAAGTCGTTTCTTATCGAGATCAAATTTTTATTGGCTGGCTCAACACGAGATTAAATGAAGTCGAACAAGGTTTACCTGCTATCGAGGCCTTATTTGATGCATTAGACGATTGGTTTAATAGTCGAGTAGATGTATTAATGGATTTTCGTGGTTGTTTTTTTATTAATGCATGTGCTGAGTTTTGTGATCACGAAATTAATCGGCGCTGTCTAGCACACAAAGAAAAGGTATCTCATCTCATTGAACAGCATGTTCGACAATTGAATATATCTAATGATAATGTTGAGACTGTAACTGAAGAGCTTTGTTTTTTAAAAGAAGGTGCTATTACTCAAGCGTATGTCCTCGGTGATCTTGATGCCGCTAAAAAAGCTAAAAAGATTGCTTTAAAGCTTATCCCTAAAAATTAAATGCTTGAGCGTCAAATAGCGAGTTGCTTTGAGAAGCAGATAGATGTTGTAGTGAATTGATATCGACCATAGTTTGGTTGGATTCGGTAATTATTTTTTAAATAAAATTGAATGGCTTTACTATTAATTTTACGTGTTGAAAGCCAGATTTCTTTATAGCCTGACTCTTTAGCAAATGTTTCCAATTCTGCCAGAATAAGGTTGCCAAACCCATTTTTAGGAAGTTTTGAATACATTCTTTTTATTTCACAAATACGGGAAGATATGGGCCGTATTGACCCACAAGCGACAGGAGCGCTATCTTTTAGAAGTATAATAAATATGGATTGTGTTGATTCGTTAAAATCCTGTGTGTTAAATGATGACTCACCGGTATCTCCTGTAATTTCTAGAAGCTTGGCGGAGAGCTCATTTTGGAGCAGAATAGCTTGGTCTGAGTCAGGGTGGACCTTAACAATTTTTAATGTCATATGTTTTTCTATGGTGAGGTATGCTTATTCGGTAGATGTAAAGTGTTGTTATACAAAAACAGGTGTTAGAGTTGTTTGGTCATGAAAGCACTATAAGGATCATTACAGTAGTCAGCAAAGGGTTCACAGTAGTTAAAACCAAAGCATTGATATAACTTGTGTGCAGGCTTGAACGCTTCTGTAGTGCCTGTTTCAAGACTGATTTTTTTGTAACCTCGTTCTTTGGCTTCAATCAGGATATGTTGCAGTAGATGAGTTGCAATGCCTTTTCGTAGGTGAGATTTAGCTGTTCGCATAGATTTTAGTTCAGCATGGTGCATCGTGAGCCTTTTTAGTGCACCACAGCCCATGACCTCATGTCCTTCCCATATACTCCAAAAAGTAATATCAGGTTTACGCAGTGCATTGAGTTCAAGTGCATGAATGCTTTCTGGAGGGGAGTTAGCTTTCATACCTTCAAGGTGTTCGCTTAATAGTTGGATTACTTTTGGCTCAGATAAGTCATCAATTATTATCTTCATAAAAATACTTCAGTTGTAGTTATACTTCAGTAGATTGACAATTTCAGCAAATGTTATGCCAAATGTCATGCATTCCTGACTATATAAACTTGTGTTTATTACATAATGGTTAGATATTTTCAGGCTATACTGGGGATTGCTAGGGGCTACATTTGTAACATACCTATATAAAATAGGTGTATATATTAATGAAAAGATATTTAGAACTGTTCACTGATCGTTTTCTGCTCTTGATTACTGCTATTGTTTTGGCCATTTTAGCCTGGCTGTTTTGGAGTAGTAGTGGTCAGTCTATTATGTTTGAGGCTTTCATTTTAATTTCAATCATTTTACTGGTTATTGAAAATGTTCATCTAAGGTTTCGTATTAGAGAGCTTAAAGAAAAAAATCCTCTAGAGTAAATTCATTTCTGACTAATAAAGTATTTGGTAATATCTAAAGTTATATGGGTTTACATTTAGACTTTTGTCTATATTGATTCCATCGGTAATATACATTAGGGTAATCTGTGATTTTCAAGGAAGGAGCTTAAAAAATGAAAAAAACCTTTTGTTATTCGGTTATTGCTTTTGCTATTACAAGTGTATTGGCAACGATAACTTATGCCAATGAAAGCCAGTTTGAAGAAGTGTTGAGTCCAATAAATCAAGAAGGACTGCTTCCATTAAATGATGATCAAAGTGAAATGTATAATGCGATTATGTCGCGTAGTATGAAAATTTGTAAAAACCAACGAGTGCCACAAGGTTGGGTGATAACGGGGGAAGCTTCAGGAGCAGGTTGTTCTGGTAATTTTCCAAATATGTGGATTATTAAAAAACCAAGTTCATCCGATAGTATTTGTAAAATTTCACCTTTTCCTGATGGTTATGTTATTACCTCAGAAGCATCCAGTGGGTCCTGTCCTGGTCAATTTCCTAATGTATGGAAAATTAAAAAGCCAGGTCAATCAGAATCTATTTGTAAGATATCCAGGTTACCTAAAAACTATATAATTACTCGTGAAACAAGTAGTGCATCCTGTCCTGGTCAATTTCCTAATGTGTGGAAGATAAAAATACCTGGCAGTACCGATACCATGTGTTCAATATCTCCCGTGCCTGATGGCTACGTGATTACTGGGCGAGGTAGTAGTGCAGTGTGTCCTGGTAATTTTCCAAACACTAGAAAAATAAAAAAACTATAAATATTAAACAGTCAGTACCGTTAAAATAACGAAAAGAAAAAGGCCCGTTTAGGGCCTTTTTTATGACCTCAATAGATCAGTCTTATAAGATCATTAAACTTGACCTATGTGTAACTCCTAGGTTTAAGCTATAGCTATTACTATGGGTATCTCTGAAGAACATGCTTTTATAGAGGAATGGTCATGGGACAGTCTATCGTAAATACTGAAATTGCTGAGGTTACACGGCATCAGTTGCTTGTTGAAGGCGCAGGGTGTGCGAGTTGTGTGGGTAAAATTGAAGGTGCTCTTAAACAAGTATCTGGGGTGGAACAGGCGACCATGAATTTTGCACAACGAATTGTTGTGGTGGTTGGTCATGTCACTGATGAACAACTAATCAACGCCATAGAGATGGCTGGTTATCGTGCTCAGGTAATGGCTAGCAGTACTGAAAAAGAGGCCTTGGACGAAAAGTCAAAGGCAGACTTTAAACACTATAAACAACTCATTCGTAATATGACAATTGCACTGGGGTTGGGAATTCCCCTAATGGTTTATGGCCTTTGGACTGGTGACATGACCATTTCCAGTACAACTGATCAGATAGCTTGGTTAATTATTGGTTTGTTGACCCTTGGAGTGATGGTTTTCTCCGGGAAGCACTTTTATATCGGAGCATGGAAGTCACTTAAACATCATTCAGCAACGATGGATACACTAATTGCCTTGGGAACAGGTGCAGCCTGGTTATACTCTATGCTTGTTGTCATTCTACCCAATAGTGTACCTGAAATGGCCCGTCATGTTTATTTTGAAGCAACAACCATGATTATTGGCTTAATTAATTTAGGGTTAGCGCTTGAGTTAAGGGCCAGGGGGAAAACGTCTGAGGCTATTAAACGGTTAATTGGCTTACAACCCAAAACGGCACGTGTCGTAAGAAGTGAAAAAGAAGTTGATATTCCCATTGAGCATGTACAGTTAAACGATATTATTCGGGTTAGACCTGGTGAAAAAATACCTGTTGATGGTGTTGTTAAAGAAGGACATACAACAGTTGATGAGTCCATGCTAACTGGAGAGCCAATGCCTGTTGCTAAAGGGGAGGGTGATGAGGTTGTTGGTGGTACATTAAATAAGACGGGTTCCGTGTTATTTAGCGCGACACGTATTGGTAAGGATACTGCACTGGCACATATCATCAATATGGTCAAACGTGCACAAAATTCAAAACCACCCATTGGTCGTTTAGCCGATGTAATATCGGCTTATTTTGTACCAACTGTCATGATTATTGCCGTATTAAGTGCTTTGGTCTGGCTCAATTTTGGCCCTGATCCCATTGTCGCTTTTGCACTTGTATCAGCAATGACGGTGTTAATTATTGCATGTCCATGTGCGCTAGGGTTAGCAACACCCATGTCGGTGATGGTGGGGGTTGGCAAAGCCGCTGAAGCAGGAGTTTTAATTCGTAATGGTGAAGCGTTACAGACCGCATCAAAAATCACGACAATGGTATTAGATAAAACAGGAACGATTACCCAAGGTGCACCTAAAGTAACCGACATTGTTATTTTAAGTGATATAAATGAAGAAACGATCCTCCAACTTGCTGCGAGTCTTGAGTCAGGTTCAGAACACCCATTGGCTTTGGCAATCGTTGAAACGGCTAATGAACGTAAAATATCTCTCAATAAAACAGATAATTTTAAGGCAATAACGGGTCATGGTGTTGAAGCAAGCTGCGAGAATAAGCAGTTGTTATTGGGTAATGAAAAGCTAATGCGCGCTAAGAACGTTGATATTGATGGTGTTGAGGACGAGATACGTACTTTGGCCAACGAAGCAAAAACACCCATCTATTTTGCTATTGATCATAAACTGAGTGCAATTATTGCTGTTGCTGATCCGATTAAAGAAGATGCGATCAATGCTATTCAACGGCTACAGAAAAATAATATTCGTGTTGTGATGATTACAGGTGATAATCAAGCTACTGCAAATGCTGTTGCAAAAAAGGTAGGCATTAATGACTTTTTTGCGGAGGTATTACCTGAAGAAAAAGCAGAGAAAGTGGCTATTTTGCAACAGCAAGGTGAAATTGTTGGTATGACCGGAGATGGCATTAATGATGCGCCTGCGTTAGCCAGAGCCCATGTTGGATTTGCGATAGGAACAGGTACCGATGTCGCAATCGAAAGTGCTGATGTCACACTGATGCGTGGTTCTTTGCATGGCTTAGCAGATGCAATAGCTATTAGTAAAGCCACTTTAAACAATATTAAACAAAATTTATTGGGTGCTTTTATTTATAATATTGCAGGTATTCCAATAGCCGCAGGTATTTTATATCCACTTTGGGGTATGCTGTTAAATCCAGTTATTGCTGGTGCTGCCATGGCATTTTCATCCGTTACGGTAGTCACTAATGCAAACCGGTTACGCTTTTTCAAAGCACAGAGCAATTAGGAGAGTGTGAAAATGTTTTTGGTTAACGTGTTGGGTATAGGATTAATAGGATTAATCGTTTGGTGGTTTTGGCTTTATAAGCCAACAAAGGCTATCATGGATAGTTCAAAATCCATTATTATCGTTGATAATGGAGTCTACGAGCCAGCAAACATTAAGTTAAAAGCTAATCAATCCACGATCCTTCGTTTTTTACGGAAAGATGCTTCACCCTGTGCTGAGATGGTACTGTTTCCAGACTTGGATATTAGTGAAACACTACCCTTAAATAAAACTACAGAAATAAAGCTGCCAGCCTTAAACACTGGCGAATATTCTTTTCATTGCCAAATGCAAATGTATCGAGGCGTTCTTGTTGTTGAGTAATTATTATATACTTTTTGCTGTGGGCATCACTCTTTAAAAGTAAGTATAAAAATATACCTCATTATGAGTATATAAGGTTAGCAATGTTAGCATTTTGTTATGAACTTGCTTAACAGATTTTTAGTGTTTCAATCAAATATGAGTAAATACACTTTTATTTTCTTGATTAAGTTAACTATATTTACTATGAGTTACTCTTTGAAAAAAGTTTTTTAGAGTGGTTGTTTCTTTATAGAAAGAAGGGCCAATAATGATAGCTGACCTTTGTTATTTTGTCCGCTTTTGGCAGTTACACGCATCATTTTGTACAGCAGTTTTATTAATTCTTTGCCCTGTACTTTCTTTTGCTCAAACATATATTGGAGATAATAAATGCCGCGAATGCCATAGTGACATTTATTCGTCTTACATTAAAACAGGCCATCCCCATAAAATTCAAAAAGTAACAGGTCCTCCAGTCTTCCCAGCAGATACTTCACCCGGAGTTCCGTCTCCACCAGCAGATAAACAATGGAATGATATTTCCTATGTTATAGGGGGATTTGCTTGGAAAGCACGTTTTATGGATAAAGAAGGATATATATTAACGGGAGATAAACACCGTCAATTTAATTTAGCAAATCAAATACTAAAAACCACATCCTCTTGGACAGGGTATGACAAAGATAATGCACCACGTAAGCCATATACATGTGGGGAGTGTCATACAACAGGTTGGGTTTTAACGGGTCCTAAAGGACCGCATCAAAATAATCTACCAGGTATCTATGGGGTTTGGAGTGCTGATGGAGTCACCTGTGAAGCTTGCCATGGTCCAGGTGATCAACATGCTGCACAACCTGAGCAAGTACATTTAAGTTTTGAAGAGAACTGTGGTGATTGTCATCGACGAGGTAATGTCAGCCAGATTGATGCGAGTAATGGTTTGATAAGGCACCATGAGCAGTATGAAGATTTGCTGGCCTCACCACATCGCAATATTAAATGTATTGCCTGCCACGAGCCTCACCAAAGTGTTAAGTATCAGGGGAATGGGTTTAAAGGTGAACAAAATACATGTCAAATATGCCACACAGAAACTATCGATCATATTCCTGCGAAAGTTGATTTTCAGTGTACAACTTGCCATATGCCACGGATTGCTAAATCAGCTGTATCAGTAAAACATCAGGCAAAAATAGGTGAAATTCCTGAGGGGGATGTACGTGGTCATATTTTCCGTATCAGTACGGATCAACAATGGAAAATGTTTACCAATAATGGCCAGTTTGTTCGATTAAATGATGAGGGAAAAGCATTTATCACGGTTGATTATGCATGTTTAATCTGCCATACCGACAAAGATAAAGCATGGGCCATTGAGTTTGCAAAACGTATTCACCAATAATTATGAATAAAAATATATTCATCGTTTTGTTTTTAGGTATCCTTTTGAGTATTCTGTTAGTGATTACTGCAGATCATGTTGATAGAGTGACATCGACTGATGAGTTTTGTGGTAATAGTTGTCATTCTATGAACCAATACATAGCAAATGAGGAAATATATGTAGCGTCTGCTCACAGAACATCTAAAAGTGGGGTTGTTGTTGGTTGTGCAGATTGTCATATACCAGAATCACTCGCATTAGCCATGTGGACTCATGTTAAAGGAGGCATTAAAGATAGCCTTTCAGAGGTAAGAAATGATTTTACGAACCCTGCTGTTTGGGAAAGCTTCAAACCACGGTTAGCAAAACAAGTGAGAGAACGAATGTTAGCTAATGACAGTAGGGTTTGCCGTAATTGTCATATTATGGAAAAAATTGCTGTTTCATCCTATGAGGGACAACGAGCACATGCTCAGTCGTTTTATACTAAAGTAACCTGTATACAGTGCCACTATAATTTAGTCCATTCCCCTGTTAAGCCACATGAAGGTTTTGTTGAAAATACACATAAACTGCCTGACTAATTATCTATTTTAACGTGAAATGATTCGTTCTTGAAATTTTGTAATGCCGATTTACTTCGCATTAATTATTAAAAAAGTATAGTGCATATATTCTTTGCGATAAATGCAACGAAATTTATATATTCCTTAATATAGTATTAATGATTGTATAATATTGTATTGAGGAAGGTTTATGAGCGTATCAAGAGCTATTGCGCTTCCATTGGCTATTTTTTTTGTTAATGCGGTCAATGCAAAAACATTAAATCTTACGCAAGAGAACGTTGTTCAAGCGGCATCAGAAATAAAAAATTTGAGTCCTATTGTTAAACAAGAAAAAACAGTTCACATTAATCCTGAAATATTTACAACAAATGTGTTGGCACTGGATAAAATTAAAATTGAGCTATTTGATGGAATTCAGTTTATAGCAAATAAGAAACGTGTTGTGGATAATGGCGTATCTACTAGTTTTCAACCATCAGAAGTTTCAGGTGCTCAAGTGAGCAGCTTATGGGTTGGAACGGTAGATAGTGAACCTCAAAGTAAAGTTATTCTTGCTATTTCTCCTGAAAGTGTCTCAGGCAAAATTGAGATCATGGGAAGAACTTTCTTTATCAGATTTAATAATGGCCAACAGATTATTCGTGAAATGAAACAGGGCTCAACAAGAGTCGCCAAAATGGTGGATGAAACCAGAGAGCAAGCTGTTTTTAAATTAGTCAATCAGGAGCGTACTGCACGAAACTTACATAAGTATAATTATAATACGAAGCTTGCTAAGTCATCACGTCTTCATTCTGAAGATATGGCTCAAAATAATTACTTTAGCCATACTAGCCGAGATGGACGCTCTCCATTTGATCGTATGAAAGCACAAGGTTATCAACACGGATATGCGGCAGAAAACATCGCCGCAGGTTCTTCAGATGCAGAAGGGACAATGGAGCAGTGGATGAACAGCTCAGGTCATAGAGCATCCATTTTAAGTAAAAATTATTGCGACATTGGTGTAGGTTATGCCTATAACAGTGGAAACCGTTATCGGCATTTATGGACACAAAACTTTGGAAAACTCAGTGGTACCAGCTCGTGTCAAACTAACCCCGATCCTGATCCAACGCCAAATCCAGACCCTACGCCGAATCCAGATCCAGGTAATAATAAGTACAAACCGATTACGAACAGCTTGAATGTTTGTTTGGGTACCGTAAACAATAGTAACGTTGATGGTGCTCGTGTTAATGCTGCACGTTGTAGTGATTCGAAATCTCAACAGTGGGAGTTAGATAGCAACGGCTTACTGCACCCTGCTAACGCTTCTGAAAAATGTTTGCAAATGCCACAGTGGTGGAAAGGTACTAATCGTGCAGTCATTGGTCAATGTAATGCCCAACAACTACATCAACGGTGGCAGTTAGTTGATGGTCGCATACAAAACTTAGCGTATCGTATGGTTTATTTGAAGCACTTTACTAAATATGGTGATTGGGTTGGTATTTGGACGAAGGATGACACCAAAGGACAACAGTGGCAGTTTAAATAAAATACTGGAAGTGGACTATAACTGTGTACCAAAGATGAATCTGGTACCATAGACAAACATTGAGGTCATGTTAATAATATAAAACAAACATTCTTGAAGTAGGTGATTGTTAGTAAAATCATAGATTCTATTATTAAACAAAAGCCGGCTGATTTCCGTTGAACCGTTTGCCGCAGGACGCGGCAATCGAGCCTCCAGGGAAGGATGCACGGCGTGTTCAATGGGAATTAGGCTGCTTTTGTCATCAGGTTGACAAGAGCCAAAAAACTAACGATATCTTTTTTTGAGTATTTTTGAAATTTACTCCTCTGGTGGAATAGGGTTTCCCTCTTCATCTAAAGGAATTTCATTATTCGCTTCGGTGATGCGTTGCAGAATACGGTCAATTTCCTGTTCGATATTTTCAGGTTCGGGATCATCTCTAAAGTAAAAGGGCGGCTTGGCTTGCCATGAGTCTTGATTGGGCAAAACCTTTTCTCGGCCATATTCCATGAATTGCGCAATATACGCTAAGGTGGGTTTATAGGCTGAAAGTGAGGAAAATAAGGGGTTTCCTGTGGGCTGGAGTGGGTATCTTGCCCAGCCTAAAGAACCGTCTTTTAATTCGCAACGTAGAAAAAATAGGAGCATCTGGATGTTTTCATGGAGCCGAATATCATCATAGCGCTGCGCCCAAACGCCACCTTTTTGCCAGCTATATACAACACGTTTTTCCCGATCAAAAATCAATGGTGCCGGTTTACGTAACAAGATAATCCAAAGCAATAAGATAAAAATACCAAGCAAAGGGATACTGGTAAAAATGATGTCACCGATAATGCGCTGAGTCGTGTGCGTGTAGTTGTTATAGCGATCATGGATAAACCCTTTGAATGACATTTTTCCGTCATCGCCTACAACAGAATAAAATGCTAGAGCACCAGGGTCTTTTGTTAGACTAAAATATTCACTTCCATGTTCTTTCTTGGCAATTTCTATAAAACGGTTTGCATTCCACTCCGCACTTTTCCACGCTTCATAATAGTCAAGAAACTTAAATCCAGCGATAAAAATAAGCCCCAGCAAAAACAGGCTTGCCCAACAGTTGCGGATTTCTGTTTTGTTTTGCATGACCTTAATTTGTCGAGCGTTAATCTCAACAATGGGGTCAGGTTGCGCAAATGAACTAAGGTCTATGGCGAGTAATTCTTTCCATTTCAGGAAAAAAGGCTTTGGATAAATCGTTTTAATAAACTTCCCCATCACAATGAACTCTCATCTCGCATGCCGATAATAGGTGTTTTTAATCTCCCATCATCAGTAATTAAACGCATTGGCACAATAATATTCGGTTGAGGCCGATATACCCAGAACATACTGACTTTGGTATTGAACTTCATCTCAAGAGTGAAATGAGCTGCACCCTCTTTAAGTTTTACATCAGCCGTCTTCATTTTCTCTGTCATCTGCTGAGTGAGTAACTTGTCAGGCTTAATGGTGATTTGTCCATCTTCCTGAAAACTTGTCTTGGTATAAAGTGCAAACTCAACCTCTGATATGCCTGGCTCAAACCCAGGTAAAATGAATTTATAGTGATAGGTGTTGCCTGAGCCTGGAAATAGTCCGATATCTTTATCTAGCTCAAGCTGAGGCATATACAGGATATTCATAAACTCCTGTAATTCCATTCTATATGCCAATTGAATTTCTTTAGCTGATGCAATTTGTTGAGTTCTAGATAAACGTTGATTTATATTTGGCCGATCATCCCTTAGCAGTTTACTGTTATCTTTTGGCCAAAAAATATACTTAGGTCCTGATCCCCAGAAGCAGTTTTTAAGCAATGTTTCTAATGGGGTTTGACCGTAGATATAAATGAGTGCGCCACCAACTCCCATAAATAAAAGGCCAGCAGCGACCGCCATTACGCCTGGTGGTGAGCCAACCCCCGTTGCTGAAGCAGCTGAACCTGCTGTTGTACTCGCTATACCTGCAGCATATAGAGCATGAGCAAAAATCAATGCTGAACCTACAGCTATGAAAGAGTAGCCTGTACTTTCTCCATAATTACCTCGATTATAAGCTCTAAGGGCATCCCATGCGGATAACACCATCGTTCCATAGTTTGCTATTGCCATATAGGTTGCAGCATACGCAGAGTTACTAAGAAAATTACCCAGGATGGTAGCTTTTTCCATCATCTTAGGGGCTAAAGCTTTGGCTAACGATGGAGCCGCTTTGTTTAGAATTGATGAGGTAGCAAGCGTACCTGAACGTAAAATCAGCGTTGTATCAAGCATAAGTGAATTGATGCTGGCTATGACGGAGATGGCTGAATATAGACCATTACGTTCGTTGAGGGGATTTGCATTAGAAAAGTGGGTAGACTGAGCAATATCATAAATTGTCATCATATTAAAAGTGGCTGATAAGCCTGCAAAGCCAGTATCAAAAAGTAACCCTATTCTTTCGACTTTGTTTTTTGGGGTAACAAATGAATAGCGATTCCCTGAAGCTTTCATTACGCGCACTTCTGAAAGATTAAGAAGCTCTGGTAGTTTTTGGGTTTTCACCCGCTCCGCCCAGTTAAATAATGACTGGCCTCGTTGAACTTTCTTTACAGCTTTATCAAGAATGGTGTTGGCGTTTTTGCCACTACTGGATTTATTAATATAGTGAGCCAACGTTTTAGCCAGCTCATCATGAGTCATTCGTATGCTTTTATTGATATCAAGCTCTAGTCCGTAGACTCTTAGTACATCGTATATAAGCTGATTTGTTACATACTTTAAGGCGTTAAACGTAAGCCTATTAACCGTTCGCTGACCAAGCTCTTTACTAAATTTCAATAAAGAAACTGCATGCCCCCATATGGAGCCAAGATGTTGTAAAACCCAATCAAGCAATTTCACTGTAGTTATTGACCAGTCATAACCTTTTTGAGGGGTAGTGACAATAAACCTGAATATCTGGAAGGAAAGGTAATAGCCATTTTTAGCGTTTTCTATTTCTTCTGGCTGCTCTGCCGCATCTGAAATAATTTCTTCTAACGCTTGCTTGCCAGGAACTGATGCCATGATCCCTTGATAAATGCCTGCAGATAGCTTACAAAGTTTCTGTAACTCGTGCTCTGCATCCTGATCAGAATGGGGCGCGTGACAAAAGAAGTATTTAAAGTAAGTATCGAGAGAGCCGACGTTACCGACATTGGGCGAACCAAACATGAAGGATTTATAAAGTGTAGCGAACTGCTCCTGTCGTTCTTTGAATACTGAAAATTCATCCTCAATATTTTGCCAGTATTCGCCATGTTCCTGCCAATTGATGGATTCTTCGACGATTTCTTTAACTTCACCTTCTGCTGAACGTTTTAAGTCATTGACAATTTGCCCAATGACATAGGGATACATGTTTCTGGAAGCATATTCTTTCTCCCAAAGTGACAACATGCCATGAACGCGGGCTATTTCTTTCTGGCGACCAACAGGATCGTGCAAGGCAACGATTCGTGCTGTTTTGCTGTAAAGTGTTTTCTTCTGAAGCTCAGCAGCAATCTGTTCAGCCTCAAGTTCATAGGAAGTTTCTGTGGTGAGAACGTCTAAACTGATGTCTTTGACTGATGGGTCTACATCAGCATTTTTAAGTGCTAATAAGCGATTTTTGCGGCTTCGGTAATCCTCAACCAGCTGTTTAAAGTTTTCTGCGGTGGCTGGTAGTGCGTAGGGATCTTGATCAGCATGTAAATTGACTCGCTGCATCGCTTTTTTACGCGCATCCAGTTGACCATTCATTTTGTCGATGACATCAGCGTGCCACTCATGCTCACTGTAGGCGATACTGATTTCTTTTAAGGTGCGTTTAACAAAGATGAAAGGATAACCGTTTTCACTGCCAGAGCTGTCGTACACCAGCCCACCTTGTGCATTGACTTTGTTTTTAAAAAGGTATTTATCAAACTGCTCTTTAACCTCGCCGTTCTCTTCTGTTTTTGTGTATTTAAAAATATGAAAATGACCGTTAGCACTGTCATCTTCTTCTCGAATATACACCCAGCCTTGGCGTAATAAACGAATGACATAGCCTTTGCCGTCGGCGATGGTGTTCGCGCCCAGCATCGTGTTTATGGGGGGAGGCTCTACTGCACTTTCCAGTGACTCTTCAAAAAAGTTGGCATAAGCAAATCGAACGGGATAAATGGCCGTCACTTTTGTATCAATAGGGCGCTCATTTAAATAAACGACAGGGATCTTATGCTCTCGGTTGGCATCCAGATACCGTTCTGATGAGACGCGTTTATTTTGTTGAGGAGGAACGACCTCTTTATTTTGGTCCAGTAAGGCTGGCGCAATAGGACCTACAGGCCCATCTGCTAAATCAAAGCCTTTGGTCTGCTCATAGACCTTAATACTGTCAACCGATGTGGTCTGTTTATCTAATTCACCAGGATTGCTTTCAAGCTCATCAATAGCATCCCAGCTTAGTTGCTGCTTACTGAACAGCATTTTTATTCCCGTAGCACCTTGCTGTACTTCACCATTCAGTTTGTAGGGTATCCAGATAGTGTCGTAAGCGGTGCCAAGTGCTTCACGCGTATTTGGGTCAGTTAATCCTAAACGGCTTTGGCGGGCATTACGATAAAACGCCAGACGTGTATATCGGTAGGTTTGGTTTTTGCTGACTTCTAGCTCTCTCCATAGTTTATTTTTCCAAAACACATAAACCCAGCCACCTTCTTGGAGGATATCCGACTCTGGACGGGATTTTTTATCATTAAGATAAGTCAGGGGTTTGACGGGAATAATGATCGTATCCCAAGGTGTTTTTTCAGTATCTTTGGGTACTGGCTGAAGTTGCAGAATAAGTGGTAGATAAAGAGGCGGTTCGCCACGACCATGCATGGCAATACGAATACCCAGCTCTCGGGGGACATTCTGGATATTATGAAATTCTACGAGACTGCGGTAACGTTCACCATCCTTAAAATGAGTAGCAGCTGCTTTTAATTCAAGCCCTTGTTCGCTGTCTTTATCGACACCTAAATACAACCGTTGTGTACTATTATGCTGAACACCTGCTACTTCTATGCTGAACACCTGCTACTTCAACCACAATTTTGTAATTCAAATCAGGAGATGTGTCGGGAGGGGGGACAGGAGGCACCACACGATCAGGAATGAGCGGCACTTTTTCACGAATAACATACGGCAGCAATGGAATACCGAAGTCTTTGACTTCCATACTACGCACATCATCCCAAACTGATGTACCCAGTTCAGGATCACCATAGATCGACATGGTTTGATCAGGTTCCCAGTAGCGATCTTGTGTAATGTCGTAGTCAGGATCTTCCTTTAGTCGCTCCTCGTATGAGCGTATGTCAAGCTTACGGCGCATTACACTTGTCCTGCCCTAAAATACCTATGAGAAACTTTGTAGCCTTTGCTCTGAGTTACAAGGAGCAATTAAATATCTGTTGTATATTTTAAAGGTTTTATGTGCGAACTACTGTGTAAGTATCACAAAATAATATCAGTGATATCTGTTGTATTTCTCTAAAATAATTTTTGCTGTAGGTATTTATACCATTTTATTTGCGTTTGAAAATGATTCTCGATAGCTATAATTAAAAGTGAAGAATTTCACCTGATTAGGGAAGGGGATCAGTGATAACGTAGTCATTCAAAAAACTTATACAAAATACAGATGGAGTTATGGATAAAGAATACTACAATTTACTGACTGACGTAGGAATAGCAAAACTAACCAACGCTACGTTAATGGGGGATACGTTAAAGATAACAACGATAAAAGTAGGGGATGGTGGTGTAGAGGAAGGTAAAGAAACTTTCCCCAATGAAAATGCTAAATCTTTGGTGAGAGAGCGCTGGTCTGGCAATATTACTCATTTATCAATTGACCCACATAATAAAAACTGGGTGGTGGCTGAAGCGGTTATACCCGTTGATGTGGGTGGTTTTTATATTACGGAATTTGGCCTTTATGATAACCAAGGTGACTTAGTTTGTATTGGTAAATATCCGAAAACGTATAAACCAAAAGTACAACAAAACAGTGGTAGTGCCAGTAGTCTTTATTTGAAAGTCGTTTTAGAAATATTAAATGCTAAAAATATAGAACTAAAAATTGATCCGGCAATTGTATTGGCTTCTCGTCAATATGTTAAAGATAATTATGTACCAAAAACGGGTGGTGTTTTTAAAGGCGATATTCATGTGGTGGGGGATATTTACGCAGGTGAAAATCACAATCAACGTGTTTATCACGAGGGAAATAAACCCACTAAAGTGGATGTTGGTTTAGACCAGTTACCGAATGCTAAAACTGATGCAATTGATGAGAATACGTCCGACAAACTAGCGACTGCCAAATCAGTAAAGACTGCAGTTGATATTATTCGTAGTGAAAGATCCTATATATTACTAAGTAAAAATCAGGCAATGCAGCCTGCAGGCTCAAATAGTATTAAAGGATTTAATACCATCTACAGCACTATCAATGTAACCAAAGAGGCTACATTAACGCGATGCTCGACTTTTATTAGTTTGAAATGACAACCCCTGACCCCAACCTTTGTTTTGCCGAAACAAATTCAAAGGGACAGGGGATGTCAGTAGAAGAGTTTATCATAGCAGTTTATTGCTGGGTTGATGATACCTTCAATGAGTTACTTAAAGGCCAGCGATTACGTAAACGAGGGACTATGCCCTCTCTTTCTGATCCTGAAGTGATTGCAATGGAGCTCATCGGCGAGTTTTTTGGGTTAGATGAAGATACTCATATCTGGCGGTATTTTCGTGAACATTGGCGAAATTATTTTCCAGGTATCGGCTCAAGAAGCCAATTTTCAAAGCAAGCAGCAAACTTATGGGCGGTAAAACAGCAGTTGCAAAAACGAGTCACTATGGCACTGGGAACAATCACTGACCCACTCCATATTGTCGATGCTTTTCCTTTACCCGTGAGCCACTTTAAACGAGCAAAAAGCTGTAGCCGTTTTAAAGGAGAGGCAAACTACGGTTATTGTGCTTCAAAAAGTGAAACTTATTATGGGTTTAAAGGGCACTTACTCATTGATTTTCATGGTGCAATTGCAGGGTTTACGTTAACACCCGCTAATGACAGTGAGCGAGAAGCCGTCTGGGAGTTAACGAAATTGATGAAGAGTGGTATTTTGCTAGGTGATAAAGGTTATTTAGGTGCAGACTTTAAGGCTGAATTAATAGGCTAAAAAGTCGAGCATCGCGTAAAGTTATAGAATTCTTGTTTAACTTGGTCATACGCAATTATTGTGTGGATTTCAGTAAGTGAGTCTAAAAGACCATTAGTTTCAATATCATAGATTATTTGCATACTTCTTTAGTACTGTTGATATATACTTAGATAAGTTTTCAACTTTAACAAGTTGGGTCTATAGCCGTTATACATAAAGCCAGTTTTAAATCATACCTTTATATGCTTAAAGTAAATAGCTGATGAAAAAAATTATATTGATTTTTATAGTTACAGCTTTATCTCCCCAAATTGCTCATGCTGCTGGAGATGCTTATATAGGCTTTGCTGTTGGGGTAATGTTTACCATACCTGTAGCCATAATATTACCACTCATCACTTCTTTCCTATTTATTTTTAAAGGACCTAACCGTTTTAAAAAATACTGTTATGCACTCAGGGTACACTATTCATTCCTCGCCCTTTTCTTTTTTATATTTTTAATCTGTAAACATATAGCTTCCATTCTATATAGCACCGAACATTCCTTTATATACTATTTCCCACTCTTATTTTTGTTAATCATACCAGTCCCTTTTATAAGCATGTTAATTTATCTATATATCAAAAGAAGAAAAAGAGAACAACTTTAGCTTAATAAAGCTCTTTAATAATCAAATAGTCGAGCTAGAAACCATTGTGAGCTATGAGTTCTTGAGCATCTTCTAAGAAAAGAACAGCTTCATTTATCTGTTGTGGGCAAAAACTATAGCTTTTATTAGTACTTTGGTCATAAGCAACTATAGTATGGATTTTAGTTAGCTGGTCTAAAAGACCATTAGTTTCAATATCATTGATGATTTTCATAAGATGAGTTTTTTACTCTATACTAACATCACGTATAAACAAGTTAACCCTCAAGTGAACCAGGTTGATTGTAATATGAAGCAGTTTTTTTACTGTGCATTAATGGTGACTTTTTTTTCACCTAGTCTTGCTTTCAGTGCTGGGGATGCAGCCCCAGGGCAATTTGTACTTATTGTATTTGGCTTTGTAATATTAGCTATATATCCATTAATAAGCTCAAGGTTTTTTATGGGAAAGGGAAAAAACCAATTTAAACGATATAAAACTGCTCTTTTTGTAACTTATGCATCAATAGTTGTAGTCAATATGATACTTATCCCACTGTCTGTGATATTTGTCAGTGGCTCAGGAATTGAATCCTCTGTTTTATTTTCTGTTATTTTTTCAGTAATAATACCATTATTCGTCACAATGGTATGGCTTACAGACAACAATGATAAATCAAGATAAGTTAAATTATTGGGCACCTAAAATTGCATTTCACATTATAAATGTCTCGCCTTCCAACTTCCTCCCAGTCTCAGGGTTATACATCAAGTTAAAAGTGGTCCCTGTAGACTGACCTGTATACCTATCTTTAAGCACCCTTAATATTGTCTTATTCTTTTCTTCATCCACCTCTGCTTGCTGGTCCCGCTCAAGGGCAAAGGTAAAGTTGGCATATTGCACATTAGCCTTACCTCCTGCAAAGTCATCGAGAGTTACACGACCACCCTCCTCATGACTCTTTTTCCCATCTTTTTTACGCAAGTGTGAAACATAATAAAGTGTAAACGGCAGCTCCTTATTTAAATCATTTAATCCACGCATAAAGGATTTAAGGACCTCCAGCCCGTTATTCTCACCCACAGCATCTAAGATATACGTTATGTGGTCCAAGTAGACATGCTTAGCGCCATATCCTTCAACACCTAAACGGATATACTGCAGTATGTCTTCAGGCTCTGTGTTCCCATCTACGGAATACATGAGTAAGTGTTTAGCCACGAGGGAGCGTGTCTTCTGGAATTGCTCTTGGTCAAACTGAGTGCCTGGAATATGGTATAACTTTGAGTCCACCTTCCCTGCTATCGTGTTTAAAGTGAGTTGCAGATTAGGTTCCTCCAGTAAGAAGGTCATACACTTCTCACCGTGTACCACTATGTTGTGCGCAATGTCTTCCTTGAGTAAATCTGTCTTTCTGTAGTGGCACACTAAAAGTCTTCGTCTTCCTCCACTGGGTCCATGTCATCTTCATCAATGGTGAAACCTTCTTCTTCGTCTTCAAACCCGTAGAAGGAAGCATTGGCTTGGAAGGCATACTCTTCTAGTTGATAGACGCGAACAGCTTCAGGTTGCAGCGTAATACCTACGCCTGTTGAAGGTGCATACCAGTGATAGAAGACAGTTGAAATACGGACCTCACTACCTTGTCCAAGGACTTTATCTTCAGGTATTACATTGTTCTTTGTGTCATACAAAATGGGACGACGTGTAAATGTGGTTCCATCTTTGCGTTTACCTTTGGCTTTAACTTTAAATTTAAAAACTACATTCCCAGTTTCTTCGTCTTCTTCAAATGGGAGGTCTGCCTTTCTTAATTTCTTTTTACGTAGCTCTTGGCAAAGCTTTTGGTAATGCTCTTCGAATCTCTTTTCAATTTCGACAATCAAGGGTTTTGCTGCTTCAGGTGAAAGGATTAAACGAGCATCATAAATACCATCACTATCAAATTTGGTGTCAACCTTATTCAAGTGAGGGTATGGACCCAAAATGCCACGAGGCGTAACAAAGTTATCTTTTGCTATATTATTTTTTATTCCTGTGCTTGTTCATATTTAATTGTTTTTGTTCTGGTGCTTCTACGTCATAGCCTTCGGCAAGGAGCCTACTAGCAATATCAATAGGTAAAGGAATGCCTTTATCCCAGTAATAGCGATAAGCACACGTTAGGGGTGTCATGTAATTTCTCAGTTATTTTTATTTATTGCGGAGGGGAATGAATGTATTAGTAATTATTCATTATTTTTGTAGAAAAAATTTTCATCATCATAAATTGACAATATTTACGAAGCCAGAAAAAATTCAGTTAAGCTCGTTTATTGGAAAAACATATTTAGTATGGGAGAGAGTGATAGTCGAAACATTTTGTATAAAAGGATATAAACGTCGAGAAGTGCAGCCTAACTTGATGTATTATAGTCAGTACAAAGGCTTTAATACGCCTTTGCTGACACTACCAATGATTAACTATTTTTAGTACGTACTTTTAAGTTTTCAATACCATTGTGCCGTAAACCGTCACAACCATATACTTTAAACTTAACTTGATAACCATGCGTAAGGGATAAAGCTAAAAACTGTTGAATTGATCTAAACATTTTATTAGATGCATTTAGGGAGTAAGTATCACTTGAGCAATTCCTGGGGTTTGAGGGCGATTCAGTGGTAACTATAATCCTTCCATTAAGCCCTTCACCAATCACTTCAATTTCTTTTACTGTATCCCAATTAGACTCATCGAAAGCAACACTTAAGTTTGCATGTAATACTATAAAAACAGTAATCGCTATGTTGAAAATTATTCTTACTCTTTTCACAGATAATACCACCTTAATACTCTTGTTCCAGCTTAGATATTGGCAACCCATGTATAGATATTTTGCAACATTATCACCACAAAACAATCGCTACAAGATAGCCGCTCAAAATTGTGATTACATTATTATCTTGATAATGACTACCACCAGGGCACAAAAGTTTCAATTGATAGCATCATCTCGGTAGGTGTGTATAAGTGTTAATTTTTTTTAAAATATATGAATAACGAGGAGGCACATTGTTGTAAATATTCAGACAACCATTAATGACTCTAAGAGCTTGATTTTCTTTCACTGCGCAAATTTGCGCACTGGAAATTTCACTGATTAAATCTTGGGTTTTCTTATTCCTAAGCCAAAGTTGTGGGCGCTGTAATGGGTCTCCCCCAGCGGCTTTATGTAAATCATTAAGGCAGAGGCGTCCTTGTGTATCTTGCTTAATAGAAATACTGTCGATGATGATAGGAGTTAAACCTTGATTAGACATAGAGTTAATCCTTGAGGTTACTTAAAGTAAAAACTTAGGTATGAAACTTAAGGGAAGAATCTTTCGGGGTATCTAAACGGGTCCCTAACTCTAGACCACGTCATTATTAGGCTGTACGTATATTAGAAAAAACAATACCGCACTTATAGCTAAGAGGAGTTTTGGCAGAAATTTCTATTCGTTCTTGTTATGAAAAGAGCCCATTAAGTAATGATTTATCTCACTTAAAATACTTTTTTCTCGTACTTACTCCCTCAATAGATTGATTAAAAAACAACCAAAAGATAGAATACCTCACCGTTTTTAAACTAGTAGCCTTCCTTTGATACGGAAATATCATGGAGTAGTAAATGAGTTCAGCAAATAGCCCTTATGCCGCACCTACCTCAGATTTAGCACTGGATACTTTTCGTAAAGAAGGTATTTATGAACTTCCTAGATTTAGCGCATGTGGAGTTTTTTTCTTAACTCTAGTTACTTTTGGCCTTTATTATTATTACTGGATGTATAGAAGAACTGTTATAATTAACAGAGTTTGTGACCGTAAAATATCAATGCATATACCAAATCTCGTTATAGTTTACTGTATAGTAAGCTTTATATATGGCATATATCAAAACTATATTATATATACTAGTGGACGCATACCTGAACCTTTTCTAGTAGAATATATTATGCAAATAATTTTCCTGGTCTTAGCCACTTTCTGGTTATATAACATTAGAAATCGGTTAAACTATATGTTTAAAGCCAAGAAAAAAGATATGTTTTGGATAGGTGGAATACTAACATTCTTCGGCAACGCTATTTACCTTCAGTATAAAGTAAACAAATTTATTGACCATACATCACAAAATCTTAACCAAGAGTTTAACGAAGTTAGTGGTGTTTCAACTATTTAGGTAAAACACTAAAGAAAACCCCAAGCTAGCTAACTGTTAACTTGGGGTTTTCTTTATTTAAAAATGATAGGATGCATGAGTCTTTACCACTAATCCTTAGACTGCTTTTGATAAGTGAGATTTTACTGCCCCTCCTTCAAAGCACAAAAGCAAATATCAATCATATTTCGTTGCAAGAGGCTACTACTCAAGCGAAACAGTCATATTTAGCTTTATGGTATAACTGATAAATACTGTGTGGGACTAACTGTACACAACTTAACCAAACAAAAAATGTAAGAAAGCCTCCAACGGTTTTAACTGAGTGTACTTCCACCATTAAACTACTAACGCTCTCCCCTGAGATATAGGAATATAGTAAAGTTAATCCTATTGATATAGCGGCAACCTTCCATGTATAGCTACTAAAAACCAAACCATAAAAAACATATATAAATATAGAAAATGAGGTCATCATCCCTATACGAGGATAAGTATTATAAACTCCAGCAACCATTAAGCCTACCCATATAAATACAAAGAAAAAAGCCTTAATCCATGGATTAATATTTCTAGGATTTGGCATATACACCTCCCATACTTCAATAATAACTTTGAGGAAGATAATAAAACAGTTAATCCATTTTTTCTAGAGTAGCTTCATGGTTTAAAACTAGGATTATTCTGCTTGTTACCCAAAGCAGTAACTCTACTTTAAAATCAATGATGGTTGCAAGCTCCCTTTTTTCGGTGTCACTTTTATCTTTTTTTTATCCTCCTCTTTTAAGTAGTTAAGCATCTGCTCCCAGAATAAGTTAAAAACATCATGCTCTGTATATAACTCATAAAAGCAAGTTCGTATTTTATTATAAAGCTCTTGGGTCCTGCTTGGTAAGGTTCCAAAAGAGTCATGGACTAAGGCCCAGTTATCTATGTAATTAGCATTAACTACAACTAACATTAAATGTGTTGCATCTAGAGAGTGCACAAAGTTAGGGGCTATTGACGAAGCTTGTTTCTGCTTATCAATGTTTGCTCCCTGTACCTTAAAAGTAAACCTAACCTTTTCTTTTCCTAAAAAGCTTGTTTCGCTTCTTTTTTCTTTATAGACCCAGTAATTTTGTTCAACTAAAAAGCCTATTGGGGTTTTCCATGAAATAGGCTCACCTTTTTTAGCCACTACTTTTGCTGTCTTCTGTAACCACTCCATACCTTCAGCCGCTTTAACTACAGTTTCGCACACAGCCCCATACAGAAGGGATGCAAGCAAGGATGCACCCTTAAAGACAATAGAGTTATCCTCCCATATTCAGGACCAAATGGACGCACTTATGTCTTTGATGTCATTAAACTTCATTGCCTCAATCTTCGCAGGTTTAATTACTCGCTCCAGCAACTGGTCCTTAAAGCCATACTCCTTGCTCCCATAAGGAAATGTCATTACGGCACTTTTAGCTAACTTACGGCCCATACAGCCTTTCTCTCTATCATACCCATAGTTTAACCAGGCGTAGGCACAAAGCATTGTATTGTAAAGGTCATGAGCTTCTTGCTCTGGAATAGACCTCTTTGCAAGGGTTCCATCTGAGTTGCGCTTATCAGACTTAACTAACTGCCTCCATTCATAAAGTGTTTTTTTTAACTTATATTTCCGCTTACTCTTGTTATAAATACCTTCAATTTTTTCATCAATGATATTTATTATTTTTGTGTAGTCGTGTTCCTTCCAGTCTTTCCCAACGATTGCTTCAAGCTTCACATATATTTTGTCGATGACACGCTGGTATATATCCTGAGGTACATCTGCAGGGGTTAAGTTAACGGCTACTTCTGATATTCCTCCCCCTTTCATTGGAGCCTGTAACACAAGTGGCATCTGTTTCAGTCTTCACTTCATGCACCTCCAAGCAACAATCAAACAACTGTAAATATCGGCAATCATATGCAGGTAATAATACTGTCCACGACAGGGCTGTTCAGCCAACAGATATCCCAACTCTACATTTAGTTAAGTCCTTGCGCATAGCAGGCTGTTATCTTGTGCCTGACAGGTCACTATTGCAGACTTACTCAGTGATGCTTCCGATTAGCCACTTTAAACCCTGAGACTTTGTGGAAACAGAAGCAATATATACTCCTTCAACCACTAAGGTTGATACAACCTGACTCCATGATAGACAACAGAACGCTCACTGTTACAAATCACCAAAATACACAAACATAGGAGATTAGGGAGAAATAACAAACTAAGTCAACTTATTCCTTAACTCCCTAATAAATCCACAAGACAGCAGTAACCAGCTAAAAGCTTGAAAAATGAGGATTCTATGATATGTATAAACCTAACAACCTTTATGTAGCTATAGCAGTCTTTAAGGCTTTAATTTCATTCAAAATTGCTTGGTTAATTTGATTTTGTTGCTCAATACTCTTTAATAAAAGATTGTAAATTTTCAAAAAATTTTCTGTATTTGCCTCTGTTAAAATACTTCCGCTTAATCCTAAAAGCTCATTGTAAGCCTCATTCATGCTATTTGTTTGTTGGATTATTAGTTCTTCAGCATTCATGACAAGATCCCTTTGTTTGAAATCGTATATCGTTTTATTTAGTGTAGTATCTATAACCAAAAAAATTACAACCCTACCACTTCTCATGTTGTATAAGTATTAACATAATATACAAAAATACGACATAATATAATAATCTGTAAGTAAGTAGATAGACTAGTCAGCTATAAGCCAACTCCCTGGTTTTTGCAACCTTTCGTTTCATAGCTATAAAAGCTTTTGTCGATATACACTACTCCAAAAGTAGTAGCTATACTTTAAAAGGATTTCAATTTAGTCATGCCCAGGAGGATGGCGTATGAGTTTCTTGGAAATCATATCTGGAGCTATCAAGAAGCTTTTGTTTAGCCCATCTCTATGGGCTTTCGCTTTATTCTGGGTCTTTTTGATAGTACTCACTGAGTGGTTTTTTATAACGTTATAGGTGAGTATTCAGCTTACACTTCTGCCATATTTACTCAATAATATTATAACTTTATTCGAAGCTATATAAGCAATGTTAGGTGGTAGCTCAAACTTTTTTTAAGTTGACATTGAGATGTCGACTCGTTCATTTATATAATAATTATAAGATCTGGAGACCTAGGTTTTAGTGTAGGTAAGGATCTCTGATCTAGGTAGGCGATTAGCTCTATATGCGGTAGTATACTTATATTCATTATCTACCTTATGTAAAACGAAGCGTTCAACTGAGCCATCTTTAAGGAAGTGCTTTAATTCCATCTCTGTTTGCTTAGCTAAAGTCTCAGAGATTAACTGCATAAAGTTATAACAGCGGTAATTATTTCCTCTTATTTTCCTTCTTTGTCAAAGCTCTCTCCTTTAAAATATTAAAATAGTGAAAAGCATAAATAGCGTAATGACACAAAGGCAGGGGAACAACACGTCGAACCATTTATAGCAAGTGTGCAACAACCAAACCAACAGAGAAGGGATCATAACGAGTTCGATACACATTATATTGACTTTAGGTAAAGGTGCTTTAGAAAATTGCTTTCAATATGGTGTAATTATCCTGAGTTTCAGAATGATATATTTACCTAATTTAATGTTCATCTGTAGGCTAACTTGCGAATCTCTATCATACTCTCGTCAGTCGTATTTAGTTTTCTAGCACCTATAAAAATCATAATAAATTTAAAGTCTTCATTACCTATTAATTAAATTTTTTCTAGTTGTTAGTCCTGCAAGAATATATGAGTACAAAATGTATCTTTCACCAAAGCACTTCATATCATATTTTAATATAAATTTAAAGTCGTATATATGCTAATTGTTTACAAAGCTTGCTTCATATAACAATGCTGACTTCGGTTAGTCTGAACGCATGTTTAGTAAAAATAGCCTTATCAAGAAGTACTCATTAGGGAGTAACATGAAAAAAGCAGTATTAGCAGTTGCTTTAACTACAACCTTTGTAGCACCGGCATTTGCAACAAACTCATTAAATCCTTTTGCAGATGAAAAAAGCGGTTTCTATCTAGGTCTGGGCGCTGGTGCAGCCGACTACAACGATTCTTATTCAGATTATGAAAAAGAAAATGACCGTTACAGTGGAAACTCTGAGTACACGAAAAGAGAAGGTGCAGTTAACCTTTTTGCTGGTTACCGTGTAAACAAGTACTTTGGCCTAGAAATTAATTATACTGACTTTGGTAGTCCGGATGCTGAGTATAACAGTCCTGGCGGCAGTGTTCATGAAGATGTAGAAAACGAAATTAAAGGCTACGGAATTAAAGCAGTCGGTTTTTACCCAATCAATACCAATATTGAGCTTAAAGCCACTGCTGGTGTCATGAAGTGGAAAGTAGAAGAAGATTACTCTATAACTAATTCAGCTTTTCCTTCAGTCAATAAAGCAAACTCCCACTCTGAGAAAGGTACCAGTCTAACATTTGGTTTGGGCGCTAACTACAACCTCACTGAAAATGTTGCATTTGGTCTTCAGTGGGAACGCATCAATGATGTTGGCGAAAAGTATGACGAAAACAAAACAGATACGCTAAGATTCGGTGAAAATGACATCGATTTATACACCTTATCTGTTCAGTACAAGTTTTAATTTATACTAAAGGGCAACCTCTAAAGATATAAGAGCGCTATATACTGGTGCTCTTTGCTTTTAAAAGTAAATATTGTGTAGTAATTATTTCAGCTACATTTAACACCTATCTCAGAGCATATCTCCTGTATTTACCTTTAAATTATACGCTATAATACACTATGATAACTTAGTAAAGCATCAAGATATGAAGTTCAGGGTGCTGAGACTAAGATTAAGAACAAAGTAAACAAGCGTACAATACTCATGAAGAGTATATAAAGATTGGCTAGATTATGGACATCTATAAAATCCATTCAGCTTTAAAAGCCGAGCTTCAGGAAAAAGACATACAAAATATTATACCTAATCCAATAAATTATAGATTTAAAAATCCAGTTTACCTACAAGTTGATGAAGTCAAACAAGCTATTTTTGATGATATTAATAAAATAAATAGAACACTAGAGCGAGTTGAGAAGCTACCACTAATAATAGATATACCTCATCCCACTGAACATAGTATCGAAGTTATAGTGATTATTGCAGAACAGGTAAAAAACCTATATCAAACACAAGGATGGCTGATTACAACACTAATAAAAAGGTCAACAGACGACTTTATTCCACATATAATACAATACACTTTAACCAATTAAACTTACAAAACTATATTTTTTAAAATCAGATCTCACCTATAAAAACAGCTCCACACTCATTCATTAAATAGTCTTCATTAAAATTTATAACTATACAAAAAGTATCTATATATTTAATGATTAGTCATCTTCTCATTACAAATGACATTGACATTTTTTACAGATAAAACTTATTTATATGACATTTTAGCTATAATAAGGTTGTTATAGTTCAAATCAAAATAATTGGCTTGTTTATAAAGAGAAATATACTATGAGGTTCCAACAAGCATTAGCTTTTGTTTCTTTTGGTTGTGTTTTTTCTAGTTCAGTTTTAGCGCTTGGTTTGGGAAGATTAGATGTAAAATCCTCATATGGTGAACCATTAAATGCCCAACTTGAGCTTATTGAAGTTGGAGACCTGACTAAGAATGAAATTATCGCAAAATTTGCAAGTGCAGATGATATAGGCAGGTTAGGTACAAATCGAAATATCTTATATAGCAATTTCCACTTTGATGTAACGATCAACCAAAATAAAACTGGATTTATTAAAATCACTACAGATAGACCTATTAAAGAACCCTCTGTAGATTTATTTGTTTCTTTGATCTGGCCAAATGGAAAGCTAGTGAGAAAGTATGAAGTTTCTACTGAGTTACCTGCATTTGTGCAAAGGTATCAAAATCGTTACGATGCTTTAGTTGCTAAGCATTCTCAACCAGTAATCACCGAACCCTTTGCTCACAAGACACACCAACCAATTATCTCCAACAAGCAGTTTTCAAGCCTCGATTATTACTATGTGCAAGAAAACGATACTCTCATGGAAATAGCAGCTCAAATGAGGCCGTCAACAACCGTCTCCCTTCAACAAACTATGATTGCTATCTATCGAGAAAACCCACATGCATTCATTAACAATAATATAAACCTGCTCAAAAAGAATATTGAATTAAAGCTACCAAAACAAAGTGATGTAGCCAAGATACCCTATACAACAGCTGTTGCAAGTATTAATAAACATCACCGTCAATGGCAAGATATAAATACATCTCATTCTTCAGTAGCATCCACAGATCGTCCTGCAACAACAAGTAGCTATGTCAAACCCGAAAATATAAAACCTAAAACCAAAAAACAAGATAAAGCCAGGTTAAAAATTGTTACTCAAGAAAATGCTTCTTCTAAACAAATGCCAACTAAGAAGACAAACACAATGTCTAACGTTGATTTCAATAAATTGCAAAATCAACTTACTTCAGATAAAAGCGAGTTGGCTGCAATAAATGAGAGTAACAGAAAATCATTTGCTAAACTTAAAGATCTTGAACGAAGAATACAATCTCTAAAACGAAGAATAAAGGATAAAGATGATAAGATCTCAACACTTCAAAGTGAGTTGGGTTCTGATCAATAACATTAGCTAAAAATCAACTGGTATTGTCAGAAATCAAAAATGATATATATATTACAAAAATATAGTTGTCAGTCTATATATTATTATATCGACCTTAACCTTTAACAAATAACAACATATTTCTAGTGGTTTTTATCTTTTTGTATTAAACTTTCAGAGTGTAGGGTACTACCTTTTGTAATAAGGTGACTATAAATGGACTTATACTACACTTTAATTTTTATATCCTTCACATTTATCACAGCGTCAATTCTTATACCACTTTTTCCAAAAGAAATCTTTGTTTATTATTTTTTTCATGGCAATAGTAAGAAGAAGGTGGAACTATTATTAATTGCAAAGCAACTAACAGAAAAGGTTACAATGGTGAGGAAAGATCTTTCACAAAAACTACAACTAACATATTATATAAAACCAGCTCTTTATGGAATCTTTCTTCAAATTATTATTTTTCTTTCACATTACTTTCATATAATGAATATAGGGCAAGATGCAATCAACTTGACATTGCTTGTCATATTTATAATTTATAGTGGGCATATAGTATACAATCTATCAATTTTGTTACAAAAAATCGTATATATAAAGCGCCAACAAAGCACATTAAAGCTCCTTAAGCAGCTCAACAGAAAAGAAAAAGATATTAAAAAAGGCTTATCGTTTTGAATTTAAAGATACTGCAGCGATAAGACATATTACAACCCCCATAAAAATAAAAAACAAGGTACTTTTTAATCCAACCCAAATTGCAATTATCATCTCTCGTTCAATATAATTGTAAAGAATACCAATTAGAATTCCAAACGGTATTGAAAAAACAAGAATTGAAACACCCACTATAAGCATCCATGCCAAAATTCTGCTTTTTCTAAATTTGCTATATATTCCCTTATCATAGCCACTCATTATTATACACCTTAAATGTAAGAATTCAGCTCATTTTTTAGGTATTATCAAGTTCCCTCCTACGCTGTTCTCTTTGTATTTTAAAAATAAATTGATCAAGTTTTTTCTGTATTTTTGATGGCAGGTCTATTAACCTACCTCCTACCAACGTGTATGTAATAGGTTTTCGATAACACCTGGCATGGCTTACTAGAATACGACATTTAATACTTGTTCCATCAGGCAAGGTAAACATACAATTGTTAACAATCACATCCTGACGTATTCCATCAGGTATAGGACCTGCAAACTTAATTTGAATACCTTTTGTTGATAAATCCAGTATTCTGCCATTGACAACCTTAGTACCAAAACCACTTAATACAACTTTTAAGTATTCAGTTTGAGAAATACTCACTCTATAGTCTGAACGTCTTTGCGAATGCTGTAATGTTTCTGGTAGTTCAAGCTTTAACGCTGGCATATCTTCAAATGACTCAATAGACATCAGTGTTGTGACAAAATGAGTTTTATGGCCCCTTTCAGAACAATCTACTTTAACTTTACAACCATCGTTGATGAAGCCTTCAGGAGCAGGTGGATACAAGTCATCAATAAGTACGAACTCTTCCTGTGGGTCAACCATAAGAATCATACTTCGAAAGATATGTTCATCGTCATTTATTTTTACATTAATAAAACTATGATCTCGACATAATCTACTTAGAACATGAAAAGATACTAAGTCTTTCTCTTTCTCTACTGATTGCTTAAACCACCTCAACATACTAAACATTAATACTACCTTTGAATACCAAAGTTCTACATATCAATCTCTTATTATTTATATTAATTCTAATGATTGGGTTATACCAGACTTGAGGTCTCATTCGACTTCGTTTTTTAGATGTTCATAATTCATAATTATCATTCAACTTGAGTACATATTCACAGACTATAACCATAACGAAGTTTTTTTAGGGACTGCAGTTAAAAGCTCCTCAGGGAAATAAGATCCGTAAAGGACATATCATGTCATACTGAAAATATCTGGTTATCATAAAATGTCATATATTTGAAAAGTTGTTTATCCACCTTCTACTTTTTTTGCTTCAATAGTATTGTAGACACCTCTAAAACCACTTTTTTATATCCCATAAAAAACTCTAAAGTTATATAACTCAGGTTAGACCAATCAGTTTTTACATAAAATTTATAATAATTTTGATGCGATATATAAATTTTTTATTTATTCCAAAATGCAATATATGTTTCATTCTATTTTTTTACTTAGCATCATTCATAAACGTATATAATTATAAGACATACGTTGTCATATGATTATTGGATCAAGGTTAACACTTGAATATACTTATTGCTGATGATACACCTTCGATGAGGGTTTTTCTGCAAAAGGTTATTAGTGATACTGGTCATACAGTACATACTGTATGTGATGGTCATGAAGCACTTTCTTATATGAAAAACCATGAAATTGATATGATCTTCATGGATATTCAAATGCCTGATCTTAATGGTATAGAAACAGCAAAAATCATCAGAGATCAACAATCTGAGTGGCTACCTATCATTTTTATTAGTGCAACAGAAAATGACCAAGAGTTTGCTGAAGCACTTAGTGCAGGAGGCGATGGTATTTTAACAAAACCACTAAAACCTATTTTGGTTCATGCTCAAATACGTGCAATGCAGAGAATCGTCGATATACAACGAAAACTCCATATGATGAACAGTCAGTTACAAAGTTTAAGCAAAACTGATGTATTGACTGGTGTAGCCAATCGTAGTGGATTTTATGACGTATCTGAAAGAGAGTTAAAACGCTGTCGTCGAGAACAAAAAGCTTTAAGCATCTTAATGATTGATGTTGATTTTTTTAAACAATACAATGATAACTATGGACACTTGGAAGGCGATCACTGCCTTGTAACAATAGCCCAAGCATTGAAAAATAATCTTAAACGTCCTCTCGATTACATATGTCGATTTGGTGGAGAAGAGTTTGTAGTTCTTCTCCCTATGACTGAACTGGATGGTGCTCGTTTAATCGCTCAACAGCTAAGACAAACTGTTCAAAATTTAGAAATACCTCACAAAGCTAGCTCTGTAAGCCCCTTCGTATCGATAAGTATTGGCGCAGCCTCAAACCAAGACCATATCAATACTTTTACTATCAACGATTTATTGACTAAAGCTGATGCTGCGCTCTATACAGCTAAAGAAAGGGGAAGAAATCAGATTGTCGCCATTTCACCTAACAAGTACGGTCAATTTCCTACAAGCTCAGTCCAAATCTAGCTTATGCGTTCATTTTATTTCTTTGCCATAATAAGCTGTATAAGCTCTTTGTCTGTAAAGCCGCATTAAGGAAGATAAGGCTGGAGCTTTATGCGCATGGAAAGCGCGTAAAAACAGGAAAGCATATTGTCTTGATAAGCTGTGTTTAAACGTTAATAACGTGTGTGAAACTCAATAACTGAACTGTCCGATAAAGACATTTTAAATAAAACTTTAATTACCTCATTTCTTAATAAAACTTTTACCAATCTAGCGAACCCATTACCATGGATTCGCTATTTTTTTTGCTTCTTGCATTAACCTTTCTTTCTATGTCCAGCAACCTATAATGAACATTTTTTAAACACCTATGACCTATTGACATATCCACTCATCCAAACTAACATCTGCACTCTCCGTTGCCGGTATAGCTCAGCTGGTAGAGCAACTGACTTGTAATCAGTAGGTCCTGGGTTCGACTCCTAGTGCCGGCACCATATCTCATTTTATCCTTATGTTTGACTCTGATATCCAATCACTAAAGTCCTGGGTTGTTTTTACCCAACAATTCAAAATTCCTACTACCAGTGAATGTCATCTCAGTCCACTTGACCACACCAACAGCTTCTGCAAACCATATGTCACTGACTCCGGCATCATAGCACCCACCAGTCAATTTCAGGTGAGTGACATTATCAAAAGTTCCTGCTTTAGTAGTTAACTGACCATATTTTTCATAGATAACAGTTTTGTCAGCGCAGAAGAATTTAACATCACTTGAAAAACCAATACCAGCTGAAAAGTCAGTCATTAAATTAACTTTCTGGTCATACTCATTCCAAATATGAATTTGACCTTTTTCATTAACTTTAAGCCATTGTTTGCCTAGCCCTGCAAATTGATTGAATTTATACCATCCATTATTTTCATTCATTATTTTACTTTGAATGACATCGTGGTTATTTTCGGAGTTGACATAAGTCAAACTATCTCCAACATTCATTCTAAAGAATTGATCTGCACAACCTATTGCAGGAACCATGCTGATAAGCATAACGCCAATAAGTTTTTTGCTGAGTTTTAAAGTTTTCATGGCTACATCTCCTTATGTAGTATTTTTTAGTGCTGTTTTTTTTATGACTTTATTTTTTGCTTTTCCCTATGATTAAAGTCTTAAAATCAACTGGGGTTTAAATTCTCTTTATGTTGTTATAATAGGACAGGTAATTAAATAATAAAACCGAAAATTAATAAGTAATTATGCGTATTTATATTTTTGAAATAATTAAAAACAAGCGGGATGCGGCATACAGTATACGACACTAAAAGAGAGAGAATATTCTATTGATCAAGATCAATAAAAATTTACCCTCAACAAAAAACGATGTTATTTTTTTGTCGATAACTACCTTAAGGACGCTTATAAAAATAGTGATTTTTTGTGAAAGTAAGGAAGTTAATAAGTGACCAGTTAGTTATTTTAATTTACTACCTTTGTAAGCTATGGCTGAACAACTTACCTTCCTTGGTACTATCCTGATAGGCTTTAAATCATCATAATTGAATATTTAATTACGATACATGGCGTATTTGGTATAGAACGACACACAAGTATGATTAATTTTCACGGTTAAGGATATTTGATAGTGAATTGAGTTAAGTATTTACCGAAATGCCTAATTGGCGAGTACACGATTCACTCGATAGAGTCGCTTTGACCAATACTTACTGTTAATACTTGAAATAGTAACACCTTTGCGGGTTGAAACATGTAAAAATTTGCTTTCTCCCATAAAAATACCAACATGGCTTACTTTTCGGCCATTATGAAAAAAAACCAAATCACCATACTGAGCTTGACTATACGACACTCGTTTTCCCACTTTTATTTGGCTTCTGGAAGAACGAGGTAATTTTATGCCAAATAGTGTTTTATAAGTCTGCTGGATAAAGCCAGAGCAATCAATACCATTTTTTGTTGTACCACCATAACGGTAAGGTGTTCCTCGCCAGTTTTGATAGTGGTTATTTAATAATGTCTTAACTTCGTTTTGAGAAGATAAATCTTCATCCTGTGTAAAAACAACACACCCAGTTATTTGTAGGGTGGTAATAAGCACTACTAACTTAAATATTCGAAACACCATAGGCAACGACTCCACATGCTGCATAATTTAATAGGATACTTCTCGCTATAATCTCTCCGGATTTTGTCTAGTTAGAGATTACAAATGACAAAAACAGCTGATGAGGTCACTCAAACAGCTAAACATTGTATGTTTTGATGTATTTGCCATGATTGGTCATTCCTTTGAAAACTCAAGCAAAAATTACACCAATACAAATGTACTTTTGTTTGACAGAACAAAATGTTAATAGTTGCTTCTTTAGTGGAAATACAGCGCAAGATTTTGAATAAAATCTAATTTTTATTACCTATTAGCTCTTGCTATCTATGTGAAATACTTACACAAAGCTATTTTTAAATATATTTGAAAGCGTCATTTAAACAGTATCAGAAGTGCTCAACATCTAGGGAGTAAGGTATATGCAAAAACCTAGATCACATGACGTTGATGTCGTACCCAGGCAACACTAAAGGAGAGGATTAGCACTCATACCACATGATTAAGCGCCAATAATTTGAATCAAAACATGCAATGAGCAGTTTAACTGCTCATTTTTAAAAAGGTTTAAGCCACTACTATTCATCAGCTTCGCATAACTCACTATACGCTTCAGCATCTAGCAGCTCATCAACTTCAACTTGGTCTTTAATTTTTATTTTAAATAACCAGCCATCTCCATATGGATCAGAGTTTACGAGTTCAGGCGCTTCTTCCAAATCTTCATTGATAGCAATTACATCGCCAGAAAGTGGTGCAAACATATCAGAAGCTGCTTTGACTGACTCTATCGTCCCTACTTCATCACCTGCACTAATGGTTGCATCAACATCAGGCAACTCAATAAATACAACATCGCCTAGCAACTCCTGAGCATGGTCAGTAATACCAACCACCGCTGTGTTGTCGTCCTCAAGGCGCACCCATTCATGGGTTGATACATAGCGCAACTCTGCAGGTATGCTGCTCATTATTATTGTCCTCTCAAATGCTGAGTTCAAGGAGGTAAAACTGTCGTCTTAACCATAAACAACAGTCGCCATAACTGCAACCAAAAATCTCATGACAAGTACTATCGTATATACTTTATAGCCGTTCTGTTATTTTTCACATTTATTTGTTTATTCTGGCTTGCTTTCATTACGATAACGAGATTTTCTCATCAAAAGAAATACTGGAATAAGTCCAACCAATACTAAAGCTAAAGCAGGAAGTGCCGCCCTTTGCCACTCGCCCTCTGATGTCATTTCATAAATGCGTACAGCAAGTGTATCCCATCCGAACGGGCGCATTAAAAGAGTCGCTGGCATTTCTTTCATTACATCAACAAACACTAAAATGCCTGCTGTTATTAAACCTGGAGCCAATATTGGCACATAAACTCTTCTGACAATGGCTAGGCCACTCACACCTAAACTTCGAGCAGCTTCATGTAGGCTTGATCGAATACTTTGTAATGCCGCATCAGTGGGTCCAAAAGCAACCGCAATAAAACGGATAATATAGGCTAAAAGCAAAGCAAGAAAGCTACCCAAAAGTAGCGGCTGCGGAGGTAAACCAATCCACTCTTGAAGTGGAATAAGAAGGTGATTATCTACCTGGCTGAACGCAAACATAATACCGACTGCCAATACTGAGCCTGGAAGGGCATAACCTAAATTTGCTGCCATTACAGTCTTCTTAAGCCAGTGATCTTTATGAAACCGTTTAGCGAAGCTCAATACTAAAGCAACACAAACAACGGCTAAACTTGCCGAACTAGCTAATATAATAGAGTGCCCTACTAATCCTGCAAAATGGCTATCAATATCTTGTATTCCCTGTTTCACAACCCATACCAGCAATTGCGCTACTGGCAGAATAAAAGCAAAGCCCAAGACAATTGAGGCATAAATTAATGCTGCATAACACGGCATACCTTTTAATCTATAGGGTTTATGCTGATGAGAGCGCTGTTGTAACGCGTATTGTGTACTTCCCCTGCCCCGCTGCTCTAGCCAAAATGCCATACACACAAACAGCATTAATAAAGTAGCCAGTTGGGCAGCGGCTTGTAAATTAAAAAAACCATACCACGCTTTATAAATAGCGGTTGTAAACGTATCGTAATTAAATGTTGCAACAGTTCCAAAGTCCGCTAACGTTTCCATAAGGGCAAGGCCAACCCCTGCCGCAATGGCTGGTCTGGCGATAGGTAGTGCAACTCGCCAAAATGCTTGAAATGGTGTTAGTCCTAAAATTCGAGCAGCATCTATTGCTCCACGTCCCTGTGTAATAAATGCACTACGTGCCAACATATACACATAAGGATAAAAAACTAACACTAAGACCAACACAACCCCACCCGGGCTGCGAATAGAGGGAAAAAAACGGCTTGTACCAAACCACTCTCTTAATAAGGTTTGTAACGGTCCACTAAACTCAAAAAAACCCAAGTATACAAATGCCAATACATAAGCTGGAATAGCAAAAGGTAACATTAATGCCCAGTCAAAAAACTTCCGTCCAGGAAAATCACACATCGTTGTTAACCAGGCCAAACTGACGCCAATGACCATTACTCCAAGACCAACTCCAACAAGTAAAAACAGCGTATTAGCAAGCAAACGACCTAATTGAGTTTCAATTAAATGTAGCCAAATTTCCGTTTGAAAATCGTGCCAACTAATAATCAGCACTAATAGAGGCATGAGGACTATGCCTGCAATCGTAAATGATAGACGGCGCAATAATGGAGGATGCTTTATCACAACGAGCTTACTTTCCTGATTAAATTACCCACAATAATAAATTAAGTGGTTGTAAGTGCTGTATACCCATAACTAAGGGTATAAAGGGCTATGAGCTTATATGAATATGTAAACTGGGTGAAGTCTGTAGAAAGGAGAAGTTAAAAACGCCCGTAAATATACACAGGCGCTTTATCAACGGCTGAAAAATTAATGATAACCTGCACGGTCCATTAGTTTTATAGCTTCGCCTTGTAATCGCCCGGCTGCCTCAACATTAAGCTGGTCTTGTTTAAACTCCCCCCAACGGGCAACCAATTCAGAAGGTTTCACACTTTGATTAGCGGGAAACTCCATATTAACATTTGCAAAAATTTTCTGAGCTTCTGGCTGACTTAACCACTCTAAAAAGGCAACGGCTGTTGCTTTGTGCTTAGCATATTTAGTAATCCCAGCACCAGAAATATTGACATGCGTTCCAGATGATGACTGGTTTGCCCAAAATATTTTTAACTTTAGATTGGGTTTTTCTTTTAATAGACGTCCAAAGTAGTATGTGTTCACCACAGTGACATCACACTGCCCTGCATCTACGGCTTGTAACGCTAATGTATCATTAGAAAAAACAGGCGTAGCGAGATTATTTACCCAGCCTTTTACGATCACTTCTGTTTTCTCTTGGCCTAAGCGAGCAATTAAAGTACCAACCAACGACTGGTTATAGACTTTTTTAGCAGTACGCAAGCAAAGCCGTCCATCCCACTTACTTGAAGCTAAATCCTCATATGTGGATAACTCTTCTGGTTTCACTCGATCGGTCGCATAGACCATTGTTCGTGCACGCACAGACAAACCAAACCAGTTGTTATTAGGATCTCTTAAATGCTCAGGAATATTTTTATTTAAAATTTCAGATTGTACTGGCTGCAACAGGCCTTTTTGCTGTGCCTGCCATAAATTCCCTGCGTCAACGGTAATAAACATATCCGCAGGTGTTGCCTTTCCTTCCGCTTGCATTCTTGCAATTAAAGGTCCCTCTGCATCTGTCACATAGCGGATTTTAACACCTGTCTCTTTTGTGTATTGATCAAATAAAGGCTTAATGAGGTGTTCTTTACGTGAGGAATAAATAACCATCTCGCCTTTATTTTCAGTGCTGCTGGCAACACTCATATCTGCGATGGTTAGTGTCACAATGAAAAGCGAGGTCAATGCTAATGAGGAAAAACGTTTTTGAGACATAGGTGACTCCTGTAGCCATATGTCGCTAATGATAATGATTAACATTTATACAAGCAACAAACACTCACATCTCAAAGCACGTCAAGTGGAAGGATTATATCTCTGCATAGCAAAACAAAGCACACAGTATTAGCTCTACTTACAGACCTACGGCTTTCTTTATCAACTGCTGCTTTAACCATGCTTGCTTGTTTACCCAGCTTAAACCTTGATTACGCAACCATCTGACGGGTAACTGCTGGCTTTGAAAGGTATGTTGAAAGCTTTCCATCAAGCCCATCATCATCAGGTTATCAGGCATCCGTTGACGCTGATAACGTGACAGAATATGTTCACCTCCAGGGGTATCACCTCTTTTAGCTGCACGTGCAACTTCGGTCACTAACGCAAGTGCATCAGCCATTCCCAAGTTCATGCCTTGTCCTGCAAGAGGATGAATAGTGTGAGCAGCATCTCCAGCAAGCACCACACCTTTCTTATAATACTGTTTGGCATGCCGCTGACGTAATGGGAATGATGCCTGATCTTTGATTTCAATGGCCTCCCCTAAACGTGCTTCAGTCGCCTGTGAAAGTTGCTTTAAAAGCATCGTTGTTGGTGCTTTCATTAACTTCTCTATATGAGTAGCAGGTGCTGACCAGACTATTGAAGTTACATCCTGACTTAGCTCATCTTGTTCAGTACTTAAATTATTCAAGGGTAATAACGCTAAGGGGCCTGTAGGCAAAAATACTTGCCAAGCAGTATGCTGATGACTGTTTTCCCATTTAACCGTTGCAACTAAAGCATGATGTAAGTAATCCCATTCCCGGGTAGTAAATTGTGCTAAACGACGAACCTGTGACCTAGCACCATCAGCACCAATAACTAATGATGCAGACAACTCTTGTCCACCATTTAATACAACGGTATAGGGATAATCCTGAGAAATTGAATTGGTATTCGTATTGAAAGATGCACGTGGACTTGAAAGCACCGCTGGTGTGTTAGCAACTAAAGCCGTTAACACATGCTCTGCATAGACATCAATTGCTGCTTGCTGTTCAAGTTGCTGCCAAAGTGCTGCTTGAATTGCCCTGTTTTCAATAATATAACCCAGTTGTCTGCGATGTACCTCTTCTGCCGTAAACTGGATATTCCCTGTCCCTTCACTGTCCCACACAAACATGCGCTTAAATGCACTCCTGCGAAATGCTTCTATAGCAGGCCAAACCCTTAGCTGAGAGAGAAAGTCAACTGTTGCCAGGGTAACAGCACTTACTCGATTATCAATACGGTCAGCTTTGGGCCATGATGCTAATTGATCAAGGGACTGATTATCGACAATTGCAATTTTATAGTCAGTTTGCTGACTGATTCCCAAGGCAATAGCAGCACCCACCATACCGCCACCGACAATCACAATATCATATGATTTCATTAACCTTCAGCCCTAATTAATTTTTGCAGCAGGTAACCCCATGCCCATAGCATGTTGCGTAAACAATGACTTGCCAGGAAAACAAAGATCCAAGCCAACCAAACCAAGGTTTCTCAAAATAGAAAGCGTAGGAGTAGTAGAACTAAACCAACGAACCAAACGATCACTCCATTGGATAGTCACTTGTTGATCTGCTTCTTGGCGCTTCACATAGTGATGCAATGTTTTGAGCGTATAAAGTGGCTGTTCCAGTACTAATGCTTCCTGAATAACCTCTGCTAAACGAAGTGCATCTCGTAATGCCAGATTAAAGCCTTGTCCTGCTACCGGATGTAACTGATGCGCTGCATTACCCAGCACAACAAGCCCAGGACGCACTTGCTCAGTACTACATCGAAGGGTAAGAGGGTAAATATGCCGAAGACCAACCTTAGTAAACCGACCCAACCGATAACCAAAGTTTTGCTGTAAGTATGAGGTAAAATCAGCTTCTGGCATTAATGCAATATCATCAACCATAGTTTCTGGTAATGACCAAACCAACGCACAGTGCCTACCTGATAACGGCAATAACGCCATGGGGCCAGATTCAGTAAAACGCTCATAAGCAATATTATTGTGAGACTTACTTAAGGCAACATTAGCGATCAACGCCGACTGATTATACTGCTTTTCCGTTATATCAATCCCAAGCTGCTCCGTTAGCCCTGAACGACCACCATCGGCAATAATGACAAGGTCAGCGGTAATGATTTCTGTTGTTTCATTACGCTCAACCTGTAATGAAGTACCTTTGTTATTAGGGCTAAGTGCCACTACCTTAGCGGGCATGATCAGCTCTAGCTTCTGTTTCTCTTCTGCCGCCATTAAATGTTTAAAGAGGGTTTGTCCCAAGTGTTGGTTACTTATGACATATCCTAGTGCTGACACCCCCTCATCCTGTGCATGCAAACGAGTAAAACCAAAATGTCCCTGGTTAGATACATGAATATGTTCAATAGGTGTCGCATAGGTAGTAAGCTCATCCCACAACCCCAGCTGCTCAAACAGTAAACGGGTTCCCCATGCTAAGGCTGTCGATCGAGCATCAAAACTAGGCTGCACATCTGACTGAGGAGTTGTTGGAAATGGTGCAGCCTCAATTAACGCAACTTTTTGCGGAAACATCCGTGCCAGTGTATGTGCCAGTGTCGCACCAACCATTCCTCCACCAATAATGACTACAGGAAAGTGCATCAACATCCCCTCAATTCGCTACCTACTGTACCTGCTGTATCAGCGCTTCAATCTCATGCACCTGTTTGGGTACCGCACTGGTTATAACGGTGTGTCCTGTCTCTGTCACAACAACATCATCCTCAATACGCACCCCAATCCCTTGCCACTTAGAATCGACTTCCATGTTGTCTGGCGCAATATAAATCCCTGGCTCAATAGTTAGTACCATGCCAGGCTCCAAGTCACGCCACTGCCCAGCAATTCGATAATCACCGACATCATGCACATCCATGCCAATCCAGTGACTGGATTTATGCATGTAGAAAGGTTTATAAGCTTCATCCTCAATGAGCTTATTCACATCCCCTGTTAAAATTCCAAGTTTAACCAAACCTTCAGTGATTACTCGCACAGTAATATCATGAATATGATTAAACACAGTGCCAGGCTTTATTGCTTCAATAGCTTCAAGCTGAGCTGTCAGTACAAGGTCATAGATAGCTCTCTGCTCTTCAGAAAAACGTCCATTAACAGGAAATGTACGAGTTATATCTGCGGCATAGTGGTCTAACTCACAGCCTGCATCAATAAGAATAAGTTCGCCATCCTTAAGCTGACAATCATTGTTGGTGTAATGCAAGATACATGCATTCTCCCCTCCCCCAACAATACTGGGATAAGCAGCAAAGCGAGCGCCAGCATGCATAAATTCATGAAGAATCTCAGCCTCTAGCTGATACTCATATAAACCAGGACGGCAAGCACGCATTGCCCTTAAATGAGCCTTTGCAGAAATTTCACCCGCTTCGGTCATTACTGCAATTTCCACATCACTTTTAAATAGTCGCTGTTCATGCAGGATATTTTCGAGTGCTATAAACTCTCCAGGAGGCTGTGCACCTTGCTTGGTTTTCGATTTAATCGACTTTATCCAGCCCATTAATCGACGATCAAAGACTTCATTTGCACCAATGGCATAATAAACTCTCGAGCGTCCCTCAATAAGGCCTGGCAAGATTTCATCAATATCATTAATAGGGAAAGCATCATCCATCCCATAGTTAGCCACAGCACCTTCTTGACCGGCCCGTCGTCCTTCCCATAACTCTTTTTCAGGATCCTTCTCCTGACAAAAAAGCACAGCTTCACCATGTGTTCGCCCAGGAATTAACACTAATACCGACTCAGACTCAGTAAATCCAGTTAAGTAATAAAAGTCACTATCCTGACGATAAGGATGCTCTACATCACGATTGCGAGGCTGCAATGGCGCTGAAGGTAAAATGGCAATGCTGTTTGCTTCCATCTCAGCCATTAATGCACTTCGACGATGCTTATATTCTACTGCGGTAATTTTTTTCATTTAGATTCCCTATGATTACCAAGTTGAGCAACTCACCACTTCACTGGACGCACTGCTACTGTCTTCTTTACTCAAAAAATACCTTACTTAACTTTGTTTATGTGAATATTTTTGTCAACATTAACACGCAAAAATTAATGTTTTTTCTTAGGCGGGTTTGATTGCGTCTGCTTTTGGTCAGAAGTTTTATTAAACTCTGTGTAAACTAATAATGCCGCCATACGGACATATTCAATAATTTCAGTTAAGTCTGACTCGTTGCTATCACTATCTTCTAATTCTGTTTCTAGCTGTGCAATTTGAGCAAAATCACGAAGTATGCCAATAATCTCCTCAGACAATGATGACTGAATGGCCCCCCCTAAACCAAACCCAGCCAGAAAGCTTTGTGACCAGCTACCAATGGCACGTGCCTGAGCTGTTAATGATTCAGCCTCGTCAGGAAGTAAAGGCTGAAAACCAAAGGATTGATCCTCAAGCTTAGTAATCACATGGTCATACAGATTAATTAACGTAACCTTTGCCTCATCCGTTAAGGCATCAATATCCATCATTTTTTGTGCAACTTGTAACCAAGTATCTGGCTGAAAACGTTTTCCAGAACACAAATAACCCGTCAATTGGCCATGTAACTCTGCTGGAGTTTGAATAGACTTTAAGCTAGAAAACAATTCAAACAAATTGTCATAGTCAAGGGCTTTCTCGTCACGTTGAGGATTATTGACCATATATTAAACCTATGCCCACCAATTAATTGGAGTAATGCTATCATTTCAATGTGTAACACTGTACCAAAGATTGACCCTTTTCATCAGGCACTCTATAGTAACCGCTGATATTACGGCTAATCTAAAGGCTATGGATGAACAACTAAATAACATGCTTCATCACAAAATTGATGAGCTATTAGCTCTATGCCAGCAATTACTAGAAGAAAACCAAACGCTTAAAGCAAATGAGCAAGCTTGGCGTGAGGAACGGGCACAACTCGTCGAGAAGAATGAACTCGCTCGTAGCAAAGTTGAAGCCATGATCAGCCGACTTAAAGCTCTGGAACAAGAATCATGAGCAATTCTGCTGTTAATACCACAACTGTTAGTATTTTAGATAAAGATTACCGTGTTAGCTGTGGCGAGGGAGAAAAAGCGGCTCTCGTAGAAGCAGCTAACTACTTAGACAGTAAAATGCGCGATATTCGTGGCACTGGTAAGGTGATTGGTTTAGAGCGCATCGCAGTAATGGCTGCTTTAAATATAGCCCATGAGTTATTACAGCTAGCAAAATCTATCTCCAAAGACCAGGAAGAAACCAAACGTCAGGTGGAACAGATCGTTAAAAAAGTCGATAAGGTGTTACAAGACGTAAATAGTGAACCTGGTTATTGATGCAAAAATTATCTAAAAAAAACCGCGACAATTTTTCTTAAATCATTATAATCTTAAACAGGCTCCCTGGTTTGCAGGCCAGTCACGACTGTCCCTGAGCCGATAATCGAAGATCAGGAGGCTCCTCGTAAATACTGGCGTGCATGTCCACTTAAAAGTGGAAAGCCCAACGTATTTCAGCAGCCACCACCTTGAACCATGGGTTCAAGGGCTATACTGACAGCGGCAAACTGGGGGTCATTCTTTTTTTGATATGAACTTGACCCGAAAATCACTCCGAACAACACTTCGCCAAAAACGTCGTCAGCTATCCAAGCAGCAACAGCAACGTGCTAGCGAAAGTCTTTTATCCAGCCTAAAAAAAAATCCAACATTTATAAAAAGCAAAACAGTTGCAGTGTATATTGCAAATGATGGTGAAATTAATTTATCACCTACAATTCGTTTTCTATGGAAATCAGGAAAGCACGTATTTTTACCTGTACTCCGGCCTGATAAACACAACCGGCTATGGTTTGTTCATTATCAGCCACATACGACATTAAGTCTGAATAACTTTAGCATTCCTGAACCAACACGCCGAGGAAATAAAGTTATTACCCCTTGGGCACTAGACCTTGTCCTCTTACCACTGGTTGGGTTCGATATTCATGGAGGTCGTTTGGGAATGGGGGGTGGCTTCTATGACCGCACATTTGCTTTTGTACAGACAATACCACACCTACGCCACCCTAAATTAATGGGTGTCGCACATGAGTGCCAACGTGTAGATAAACTGCCTACAGCCAGTTGGGATATACCCTTAAATGCAATAGCCACTGACCAACGGGTGTATCAATGTTAGCTAAAAAACAGGGGAAAGCGTTTAGTTTAGTTAGCGCTTACCTGTCTCATGATGGGACGATAACGCGAAGCTATCATTTATTTGCACAAACCCCGTAGCTATAACCCCAAACAAAAAAAGCGCAACCAATACCGTCATGAAATCTGGTTTTTTTTGTGTCATGACAATTAACACCACAAATTAAGTTACCGTCACTGGTTAAGAACAACAAGTCACATACCCTGCAAAATTTTTTGCAAGGTATAAACAGCTATCTATGAATTCTAATATATACGTAATACAAGTAGTCTGCTTACTGAGATTAACGCTTCGTTAAAAGCATGTTTACGGTTATTTTAACATCTAAAAACAATTTTCAATCTATTTACAAATCAACTACTCGTAGTATTTATTAATAATTTTCCTTCTTTACTCAATCAAATAGCGTTGTCAAATGAGTTATAAGACTCACAAATAATACGCTAACTGCCGCATTCTACTCTGATAGATAGCAAGCAAATGTGATGCTCACCTCATTACGTTAGAATAATACAAATAGAATGAATTTATTTTCTTATTTCAAGGTCTATTTCCGAATGGCTAAAAAACCGCGCTACTGGCTAATGAAAAGTGAACCTAATGTCTTTAGTATTGATGATCTCTTTAACTCACCAAACCAAACTGAGTCTTGGGATGGTGTAAGAAACTATCAAGCACGCAATATGATGCGTGACGAAATGCAGCAGGGCGATCAGGTTCTTTTTTATCACTCAAGCTGCAAACCTCCCGGCATTGTAGGCATCGCAGAAGTCAGCCGAACTGCTTACCCTGATCACACAGCTTGGGACCCCAACTCACCCTACTTTGACGTAAAAAGCACGCCTGAACACCCCCGCTGGTATATGGTTGATATAAAGTTCTACAAGAAATATTCCCGCATGATCAGTTTAGATGAACTGAAACAACAACCAGAACTTTGTGAAATGCCCTTAGTTAAACGCGGAAGCCGTTTATCGATTATGCCCGTCACCCAACAACAGTGGGACATTATTAACAAGCTAGCTGATTAGCACCTCTAACTATTTGTTTCATTCCCCACATCCATCTTTTCCTCCAACAAACTAAAGCTTTGCCAGCGAATGCCTGGTAAAGCTGAACTTACGTCTTCTGACAAACAGCACAGTGACATGCTAGTCAAGACTAGGTACGAAGACTATGCTGTTTTTATGGTGCATAGAATCCATAAGTACTTATTGCAGATACAGGGTGTTTTTGCTCAGTGTTATAGCATATTTATTGTTGGTGGCTCAGCTACTTTAATTGTTGGCGCAACCTGTTTGCTTGCACTTAGCCAAACAGCTTGGGGGGTCTCTATAACATTAATACTGTTGGCTAGTGCAGCGCTATCGCATTACCTCCAGCATTATCGCTTCTCCATCATACTCGGTGGTCTAACACTTTTTACCACATTGATTTCTCTGGCAACCCAACTGGTAACCACTGACTATAGTACTTTATCAATTTACTCCCCTTCCCAAGATCTAAACAATAACCCTTTGGCCAACCTTGCTTCATTAACGGTACTTGGCGCAGGCAGTATTAGCTTCCTGATTAACGAACGCATTTCCCCCCTTAAAAGTCTGCCATTCACTCGAGGTTTTTTAGCCAGTTGGCCTTTGATCTATGGTGTAACAGGACTTTACACGCTCTTACTTGACCTACCACCACAGTATGGATTCACCCATTTTTTTTCCACACTGTATGGAGATAACCTACTTATCAGCCTCTGTGGGTTAACCCTTATCATTGAACATACACCTTGGAAAAAATACCAAGAAGAGCGAGTGCCTGCCTGGGTTCCCCCTTACTTTGGTTTAATCATGGTTTTAGTGTCATTACTGGGCTACATGATTCTTGAAAAGAAAGACTACAATTTTCTCAAACAAAACACCCAACACACTACTCAGCAACTTGCCACAGAAATAAATCGATCACTCAATGCGCAACGCAATGCTTTACAACGCATGGCTGAACGCTGGTCAGTCCAAAAAACAATCGCTAAAAGTGTATGGTTAGCAGACGCTAATAATCTGCTTAAAGACTTCCCAAACTTTCAAGCCCTTGAATGGATGGACCAAGACTACACAATTCGCTGGGTTGTCCCCCTTGAGTCTAACAAAAAAGTTATTAACTTCCGGGTACCACCGAGTAACCCCGCTATATTTCACCTAAGAAGAGCTTTCACTCAACAAAGTAGTGTAACGACACAAGTTATTCCACTAGTACAAGGTGGCGAGGGCTTTATTAATTACACGCCGATATTTGATCAAAAAAATAATTTCTTCGGCTTTATTGTGGGGGTTTTTCGTGTCAAATCGGTAATCAATAGCTTACTGTCCAATCAATCTGATTATGAAGGATTTGCTTTCAAAGTCATTGAAAGCGGTAGAATCATTTATCAAACTGATTATTTAGAGGGATATGACCAACATGCTGCTATTAAAATCAGTACTAATATAAATGAACACTCACCTTGGACAATTTATGGTTACCCCTCGTTTGCAATAAGCAAACAAAGTCACTCTCTATTACCATTGACCGCTTTTATTGCGGCTATCTGTTTGAGTGGTTTTTTCACACTATGCCTATCTACTTTACGCAGAGTATATATTGAGAGCGAAAAAGCACAGCAAGCAAACGATAAGCTTACTTATGAAATTGAAGAACGCCAACGAATTGAAGAACAATTTCAAGAGCAAACACTACAATTAGACTTGTTTACTAATTTAGTCAACTTATCTCGCGATGCTCTTATCATTGTGGATAACAATACACGCGAATTGATGTATTACAATAACTCCACATTTACATCATTAGGTTATGCTGAACATGAGTTTATGTTGGCCTTACAGCATGGCAATCTAGTGGCCAAAAAAATGGAGCGTATTATTCAAAAAGCTGCATCCTCCCGACGAAAACTTACTTCGAGCATTTATCAAATGGAAGTGATTAAAAAGGATGGCTCTGCACTACAAGTCGAAGTGACGACTCGCACTACTATACTAAACCGTCGAAAGTATCTACTGGTTGTTGTCCACGATGTAACAGAACATCGTGAACTTGAAAAACGACTTATCACTCTGTCAACACGTGATATGCTTACTGGGGTTTACAACCGTAAACACTTTGAGTCCATGCTAATCAATGAGTGGGAACGTGCTGCTCGGCAGGAAGAGCCTTTAGCCCTCATGATAATCGATATTGATAATTTTCGCTTTTACAATGAGGCGCATGGCCACCAACAAGGTGATATCTGTTTAAAAGATGTCGCCAATATTTTAAAGCGATCGATCACCCGTAGTGTGGATGTTTTAAGTCGATTTGAAGGCCAGCAGTTTGTTGCTTTACTGCCTGAAACGGACCAGTTCGGGGCAGAAGAAATTGCACGCCGTATTCACAATAACTTGCACGATGCCCATATTCACCACCCTCTTTCCAGCATTGCTTCATTTGTGACCGTATCAATAGGTTTATCAGCAGGTATCCCTGAACCAGGTTCTTGTAGCCAAGACTTAATTAAGTTTGCGCAGAAAGCATTAGCTCTTGCCAAAAAAGGTGGGTGCAATCAGACCGTTAGTAATGAACATGTTCGGCCTGATCTTCATGAAGTCAAAAAAAGCAAGCAACAACAATAAGGCAGTACCAACCTAAAATCTAACAGCCAGCTTCTAGCCTAAAAAGAGCTGGTAGGCTGGGTTTTCTGATTCAGGCCAATAGTGATAACCTATTTCTTCCAAAAATGCTGGTACTTGCTCTCGTTCGTTCAAAGGCACCTGTAAACCAACACATACCCGTCCATAAGCCGCGCCATGATTTCGATAGTGAAACATGGAAATATTCCAACGTTGGCCCAATTTATTCAAAAATCGTAACAATGCACCAGGTCGCTCAGGGAATTCAAAACGGTAAACAACTTCATTATCGACGGCTGTTGCATGCCCACCCACCATATGACGTATATGTAGTTTTGCCAGCTCATTATCCGTCAAATCGTTAACCGCATATCCTTGCTTTGCTAACGATTGAATAATTGCTTGCGCTTTATCGTGCGGGCCAATGCCTGTTTGTACGCCCACAAATATCTGTGCTTCACGTGCCGTATGATAACGGTAATTAAACTCTGTGATATTACGTTTACCTAAAGCCTGGCAAAAAGCCTTAAAACTACCGGGTTTTTCAGGAATGGTAACAGCAATTATTGCCTCTCGCCGCTCCCCTAACTCAGCTCGTTCCGAAATATAACGCAGCCGATCAAAATTCACATTGGCACCACTATCAATGGCTAGAAAAGTGTGTCCGTGCGTTTTGTGTAGATCAACATACTTTTTAACACCTGCAATCCCTAAGGCTCCAGCAGGCTCACAAATGGAACGAGTATCATCATAAATATCTTTAATTGCAGCGCATATTTCATCGGCTGTGACAGTGATGACATCGTCCACATAGCGCTGGCAAATTTTGAATGTCTCTTCACCTATTTGGGCAACAGCAACACCATCAGCAAATATGCCTACTTGAGGTAATACAACCCGCTCTCCAGCCTGCATAGCCGCTTGTAAACATGCAGACTCTTCAAACTCAACTCCAATAATTTTAATCTCAGGCCGAAGATACTTTGCATAAGCAGCAATGCCTGCAATCAGCCCTCCGCCCCCAACGGGAACAAAAATCGCGTCAAGCTTGCCTGAATGCTGACGTAAAACCTCCATCGCAATCGTGCCCTGACCCGCGATCGTATCTACATCATCATAAGGGTGGATATACACATACCCATGCTCTGTAACTAACTTTTGCGAGTAGGCTAAGGCTTCATCAAAAGCATCGCCATGCAAAATGACTTGAGCCCCTCTTTCTTTAACAGCGCGCACTTTAATTTCAGGCGTTGTTTGTGGCATCACAATAACAGCCTTGATACCCAGTTTTTTCGCCGCCAACGCCAAACCTTGAGCATGATTTCCCGCGGACGCAGCAATAACTCCTCGCGCTTTTTCATCCTCAGACAACTGAGCTACCCGGTTATAGGCACCACGAATTTTAAAAGAAAATACCGGTTGCAGGTCTTCTCGCTTAATTAAAATCGTATTTTGAAGACGCTTGGATAAGAAAACTGCCTGATCAATCGGTGTTTCAACGGCCACATCATAGACTGGCGCTTCTAATATTTTTTTAATGTATTGCTGAAGCATGACATCCTTCTTTACAACACTCATTAATTTTATGGAAGGTATACTATTCTATAACGTATTAGTCACAGTGTGCAGCGTCAATATCCCTAATCAATAGAAACGCTTGCCTTGGATGAGAATACCCTCAACGAAAGGTATATAATTCCCGCCGTAAAGATTCTTAAAGCAAAAGGTACTATTCATGTCTGTCAATCAGGACCAGCTTAAACAAGCTGTAGCACTAGCAGCACTCGACCATATCAAGCCTCACTTAGAACAAGACAGCATCATTGGCATTGGTACAGGCTCAACCGCTAACTTTTTTATCGATGCACTCGCGGCTATTAAAAACCAATTTGATGGTGCGGTCGCCAGCTCTGAAGCAAGTGCAGACCGTCTTAAGTCACACGGTATCCCTGTTTATGACCTCAATACGGTAAGTTCCTTAGAATTTTATATTGACGGTGCAGATGAAAGTAACCACCAACTTCAGCTTATTAAAGGCGGTGGAGCAGCACTCACAAGAGAAAAAATTGTAGCAGCCGTTGCTAAATCATTCGTTTGTATTGCCGATGAAAGTAAGCTGGTTGATGTGTTGGGCTCATTCCCATTACCTGTTGAAGTCATCCCCATGGCTCGTAGCTATGCAGCTAGAGAAATCGTTAAGTTGGGAGGAGATCCGCAATATCGGGAAGGTGTTGTTACAGATAACGGCAATGTGATTCTGGATGTCTGGAATCTCAGCATCACCAATCCTCGAGAGCTTGAAGCTAAGCTCAATAATATTACAGGGGTTGTCACAAACGGTATTTTTGCACTTCGACCTGCTGATATTCTTCTGCTTGGCACTCAAGAAGGTGTAAAAACAATCACCGTTTAATGCCTTGCTGTTAATGTTACTTTGCTCACCGCAGCACTCCACTTTATAACTTAATGGCGACTAAGTGGAGTGCATTGCTTATGTCCTTACGCCCTTTCATTCATAAGACAACAGATCAAAACCCTTCACTTAGTCCTACCTGATAGCTGCTATACTGATTGCCAGAAACCATGCTTTTTGAACATGGACTGGATAACCGATGGCATTCATTAATTACAGCGACAAACGTTTTCTTATTATTGATGACTTTGAGAACTTTCGTTTATCTATAAAGAAGATGCTGGATAGCTTTGGTGTTTCCAAAGTCGATATGGCAATTAATGGTCGAGATGCAATTGCTGCCTGTAAAAACCAAGACTACGATGTCATTCTATGTGACTATAACCTTGGTTCTGGGAAAAACGGTCAACAAATACTTGATGAGCTTCGTTATACCCGACGCCTCAAAAATACCAGCCTGTTTTTACTGATTACAGCAGAAGCCACAAAAGATATGGTGTTAGGCGCATTGGAACATCAACCTGATGCTTACCTGACCAAGCCTATCACCCAGTCTATGCTAAAGAACCGTCTTGACCGGCTGATGGATGAACATTATCAGGTTTTACCCATAAAAAAAGCACTGGATCAAAACAATATTAAGCAAGCAATCAGTGAATGCCAAAAGGTCCTGAAACAAGACTCAAGAAGTCATAAATGGTGTACCCGAAAACTCGCCGAATTATATTACCAAAATAAAAATTACGATGAAGCAGAACAGATTTGTCAGAAACAATTAGAAGAGCGAAAGTTAGACTGGCCTTACTTAACGCTCGGCAAAGTCGCCGCTGCACGAAATAATTATCCCCAAGCCCTAGAGTACTTTAATCAGCTCCTTGCCCTCAATCCTCAGTATGTTAACTGTTATGATGAGATTGCCGCGACGTATCTTGCGATTGGTGATGCAACCAAAGCACAACAAGCGATTATGACAGGGGTACAAATTTCACCTCGCTCAGTTCATCGCCAACTCAAGCTTGCTGAAATCAGCCGTAAAAATGATGATCTTGATACCGCAACACAAGCCTACCGAAATACCGTAGAACTAGGAAAAAACTCCATTCATGATACAACAGATAATCATCTAAACTTTGCACGTTGTTTATCCGATAATGCTGAACATGACTACTCAAAAGAAGGCAAATTCCAAGCTAAGGAAGCCTTAAATATTCTGGAACAAATCAATAAAAAATATAAAGATGATCCCAAATTAATGTTGCAGTCAGCAATGATAACGTCCCGTGTTCATGCCGGCCAAAATAATGAAGCTGATGCTGAAAAATCTTTAACATCAGCCTTAAAAGCAATGGAAAATATGGGAGATAGTGTTAGTCCTGATATCCAACTAGAAATGGCGAAAACACTCTTCACCAACAATCGTACTGAAGACGCAGAACAGATTTTAAGAAAAGTTATTGCTGAAAACCCTGATAAACAAGATTTAATTGATCAGGCCAATGCACTCTTAGATGAACCCGTCAGTATCAAAAATCGTATTAAAGCCGCAGCAATTAACCAAGAAGCAATTACGGCCTACGAGCAACAAGACTTTTCTAAAGCCATTGAAAAGTTCACGGAAGCGCTCAAGTTTTCTCCAAGACACCCAGGGCTCAATTTAAATTTAATTCAAGCTTACCTTAAGCAAATGAGTGACTCAGGACTTGCCAAAAAAACGCTAGAGCAGTGTCAAACTTATGTAAATAATGTAAGCCATATTCATGCGTCTCATCCACAGTTTGAACGTTATGAGGCGTTAAAAAGTAAAATAGCCTCATTGCAACAAAAACTATCAGCATAGTCTTCGGAGATAATTATGGCGGATGCTCCTACTTTAGATTTCTCTCTAGTACTTGCTGCTACAGTGCATGATATGAAAAACTCGCTTGGCATGCTGTTAGGCTCTATCGAAGAAACCGTTGAACAGTTCCCACCTAAAACACAAGCACAGTCTGAGTATTATGCATTACTGCATTACGAAGCTTCTCGAGTCAATAATGATCTGATCCAGTTACTCGGCTTATATCGACTAGACCAGGATCAATTATTGTTACAAATAGAAGAACAGTTTGTAATGGATTTGTTAGAAGAGCAAACCTTACGTAATAAAATCTTATTTGACGCAAGAAATATAAACTTAGAAATTGACTGCCCTGCTCATTTAAGCTGGTACTACGACCGAGATTTGATTGCCTGTGTCCTCAATAACGTATTAGTCAATACCCTACGCTACACCAAAGACAAAATTAAAATTACTGCACAAGCAACCAACGAGTTAACGATACTAATAGCAGACAATGGTCCTGGTTATCCAGATCACATGCTTATTGACCCATTACACTTTCACTCGCAAAAATCCATTAATACGCATACAGGCAGTACCCATCTTGGACTTTATTTTGCCCAACGAATTGCCCAGCTTCATACACAAGAAAACAGTGCTGGCTATATTCAGCTGGAAAATAACAGTGAACTGGGTGGAGGTGTCTTTAAGCTGGTTTTACCATAACGAACACCACCCTCTAGCAGATATATAAAATTAACTACGACACTAAACCTACTCGTGTTTCCCTTGACGCTCCCATTGATGGTATCGTGCCAACCCATTGAGCAACTTCTCAGGTGCATGCGCCTTTTTCCAAACACCAGCCGCATACTTATTAGCTTCTGATAATGTAGGGTAAATATGAATGGTACCTAGAATCTTATTTAAGCCTAATCCATGTTTCATGGCTGAAATATATTCTGTAATTAATTCACTGGCGTGATACCCAACAATTGTCACCCCTAAAATAGTATCTTTACCAGGGACGGTAAGTACTTTAACAAAGCCATGGGCCTCTTCATCAGCAATGGCCCGGTCCAGATCATCGATATTATATCGAGTGACTTCATAAGCAATATTTTGCTCTTGAGCCTCTTGTTCATTAAAACCAACACGAGCCACTTCGGGATCAGTAAATGTTGCCCAGGGAATAACTCGGTAGTCTACTTTAAACTTTTTAAATCGTCTAAATAGGGCATTTACTGCAGCATACCATGCTTGGTGTGATGCCGTATGAGTAAACTGATAAGGACCAGCAACATCTCCACAAGCATAAATATTTGGAAACTTTGTTTGTAAATATTCATTGACGGCAATTGTTCCACGCTCAGTCAATGCAATACCTAATGCATCCAAACCAAGGTTTGCTGTATTTGCTTGACGACCTACTGCTACTAAAACAAGATCAAAACTTAGTGTTTTCTGGCTCCCATTTGCTTCCAAAATAACCTGCTTTTGTCCATCTTTAAGATAGAATTCTACAGGCTTATGACCTGCTAACACTTCTATACCTTCTTCTATAAATTTCTGCTGTATTAATGCAGAGACTTCTTCATCTTCACGAGGCATCAAGCGAGGCGCTATATCTATTTGTGTAACGCTTACCCCAAGTCGAGCGAATGCTTGAGTTAACTCACAACCAATAGGTCCTCCCCCAATCACCAACATTCGTTCTGGACGCTCACGAATACGCCAGATTGTGTCTGACGTGTAATAATCTATAGTGTCTAACCCAGGAATTGGCGGCACCATAGGGCTTCCACCTGAAGCAATAATGATGTTTTTCGTAGTGACCGTTTTTCCATCAATATCGACAGAATAAGGGGTTTTAATGGTCGCAGTTCCTGTTACACACTCAACACCCAGTGTGGTATAACGCTCAATAGAATCATGAGGCTCTACTTTTTGAATAACTTGCTGTACCCTTTCCATCACCTTAGCAAAGTCCACTTGCACTTCAGGTTGAGCAATACCATAAGCCTCTGCGCGTCGAAAATAGTGCGCCATTTTGGCTGATCTTAATAACGCTTTTGAGGGAACACATCCCGTATTTAAGCAATCTCCCCCCATTTTATAGCGCTCAATCAACATGACCTTTGCTTTAACTGCAGCCGCAATATAAGCTGATACCAGCCCAGCAGAGCCTGCCCCGATCACCAATAAATTTGTATCAAAGTGAGTAGGTCTGGGATACGATTTCAGCACTTTGTACTCCTTCCAGCGCGTTATTACCGCTTTAGCCAGCCAGGGGAATATTCCCAGCAAAAGAAATGCAGCGATAATTTCTGGCTGTAATACGCCTTTAATTGATAACGCTTCAACCTGTGTCAGACTTGCTCCAGCCCCCACATAAACAATTGTTCCTGGCAACATACCCACCTGACTGACGATAAAAAAGCGCCCTGTCCGAATGGGCGTTAATCCCATGACTAAGTTAATAACAAAAAAGGGAATAGCAGGAATCAAACGTAATGTAAAAAGGTAAAAAGCCCCTTCTTGACGAATACCTTGGTTAATTGTTTTCAAATAACTTGAAAAACGGCTTTGTACCCAGTCATGGAGTAATGTGCGCGAAAGTAAGAATGCTAAGGTAGCCCCAATCGTACTGGCAAACGATACCAAAATAGTACCGTGTAACAGTCCAAAAATGACACCTGCAACCAATGTCATGAGTGCTGCGCCAGGCAGTGATAGCCCAGTAACTGCCACATAAATAACAAAGAAAATCAATGCTGTTTCTATAGGGTTCTGATCATAAAGTGACTGAAAGAAAGAAACAGAAAGGTACTGTTCAAGATCAAGTAGAAAAAAAAGAGCTATGGCAATAGCAACACTCGTTGCCAATATCAGTTTTGATTTCTTCATTAGTAGTCCTGCACTAGAGGTATGATCCCCTATAACATTTTATATACCCTTCACGAATAACTTTTATAGCACTAAGGCAAAAGGGCTTTGCTAGCTTCATTCTTAACCACCAAGGATGATGGGAATACAGTTTATGCAGAAGCACTTAACGGCCCCTACAGTCACTTATTATTTATCAGCTCCTGCGCTTCATAACTCGATGGCCTCGCCTAAAAGCCATTCGTGTTGGTTATGCCATCATCAACTCTGACCTGATTACACTGTGTTTTATTTCAAAAACTAACACTCTCTGCTTGCCTTGCTATTATAAGCTATCCAAATTGTGAGCTACCCCCAGCCTCCTTCAGTACGCAAAAGGTAAAGTATCAAGTAGTCATGTCAGAGGGGGCCGTTAAAATGAAACAACGCTTTAACACCAAGCTATGGTATATTACCTGCGCTCTATGCCTCACCCTCCAGATGAGCCTTCAAGTTCAGGCTTCATCACCTAGCACAGATACTAAGCAACCTACTACTCAGACTACACCTGTTGCTAATCATAGCTGTCAAGAGCAGTTTTGTGAGCTCATTGCACTTGAACAACCTTGGCCAGCTAAAGTAACGCCCCCAGCCCAAGCCACTACACTGCTATTCGATGCCTTTCGATTTAGAGTTACTGGTCCATTTTCATCCATCAGTCAAACAGAAAATGAGCTGTTCTTAAAGCAACGTGTGGGATTCTCTCTAGCACTGCAGATATTAACGCTTGATGATTACCCTGAACTTAAAAATAGCAACATTAAAGCTCATGATATACCCACTATTATGTTTGAAGTTCCCCGGAAGAAAATACTACAGGAAAAACAACCCAATATTCGTGCACTTAAACTGGGTCTTTATAAAGCAGCGAGACACACTGATTTTAAAACATTTGATCAAGTATCTGTTATTCGCAATGGTGATATCAAAGCTTTCTTAATTAAAGGGGACAATATTTCATTTAACTACGCAGCGTATTTTATAGATTTAAACATACCAGGTAAATTTTATCGGATTGAGTTCAACCATGGTAATAAACGAAACTGGTTGAATTTATTGGGCTCAATGTCTATCAACTAAAGGGGGTCTCTAAAAATAGTGAATACAGTGCTCCCCCCTCTCATTTTATATAGTAATTTTTACTCAATAAAAAAGAGAGCCAAAAAACTGGCTCTCTTTTTTTTCAAGCTATAACTATACTATTCAACTACTGTATAATTATGGATCTACTTTATCTAAGTTCTTACGGATAAAGTTTTCAATTGTTTGGCAAGCAAGGAAAGGAGAGCGCTCAGTAATAGTAATTACTGCTTCCTTATCAACAATTGTATACTCACCTTTAACTGTACCAAAAACAGGTACTGAAACACTGAATTTGCCAGAATGAGTATCGCCTTCCAATGTACCACCATTACCATCAATCATCACTTTAACACGCGCATAAATATCTTCTGGCTGACCATTAAACGCTACTTTAAAAGGTGCACATGATGCCATAACTAATATCTCCTTATTAATTATAAAAATTTATTTTTTAGCTTACCAACAGTGACTATTTATGTTTTTCATAGCCTGCTGTAGAAGCTGATGACAATAGTACGCACCACTAAAAAAAATATAATTTGGAAAAAACTCCATAGATTTTTTTATAATGCACCAGAAGAAAACGAGAATGATCCTATATTAAATAACCGATCTTGATCACATAGCGTAGCCCAAGCATTACACATACACTGACTTATGAAAGCGTATTCCTAAATTACACCGACTAACCTATTGTGAAAGATAGAATTAGAATCAGCGTCTAAATAGCCAGCACGGTATTGACAAGGTATACTATTTCTTTTGAATATCTACTGGATAGGAGCAAGTGTGATGCGTATCATCTTCTCAATGGTTTTGCTGTTGTTACTGTCCGGCTGTGGCCAAAAAGGGCCTTTATATTTGCCAGATGATACAGAGCAACAGCAAACGACTGAAGAAACAGCTGAGTAAAAAATCACAACCAGACAGGTGTACTTAGGTCATTATGGATCACTTTCACTATCAAGACGGTGAACTCTTTGCAGAAAATGTTCCCGTCGCTAAGATAGCCGCACAATTTGGCACCCCCACCTACCTCTACTCTCGTGCGACATTAACCCGCCATTTTCAGGCATACCAACGCGCTTTGGGTAATCACCCGCACTTAATTTGCTTTGCTGTCAAGGCAAACGCCAATATTGCAGTACTCAACGTGCTTGCCAAGCTAGGGGCCGGTTTTGATATTGTTTCTGTGGGTGAGTTAGAGAGAGTGCTTGCGGCAGGAGGCGATCCCAAAAAAGTTGTTTTTTCAGGTGTAGGCAAACAGCCTCATGAAATGCGTCGAGCATTGTCAGTGGGTGTACATTGTTTTAATGTTGAGTCCATTGCAGAGTTGGAACAACTTCAAGCTGTCGCCAGTGATATGGATATCGTTGCCAACATTTCTATGCGTGTTAATCCTGATGTGGATCCACAAACACACCCTTATATATCCACAGGACTAAAAGAAAATAAGTTTGGTATCGATATAAATGAAGCAATCACTGTTTATGAGCAGGCGGCTCGTTTAAGTCATATCCATATTATTGGCATTGATTGCCACATTGGGTCTCAACTGACTTCTTTACCTCCATTTCTAGATGCCCTAGACCGGCTTCTGGGCTTAGTTGACGCACTGGCGGCAAAAGGAATTACCATACAACATTTGGATTTAGGTGGAGGGCTTGGGGTACCTTATCGAAATGAGCAACCTCCCGAACCTGATACTTATGCGAGTGCCATTTTAGAACGTTTGGGCAGTCGCGCCTTAGAACTTATCTTTGAGCCAGGTCGATCGATTGCTGCCAATGCAGGCATTCTCATTACACGAGTTGACTATTTAAAGCCCACAGCAACAAAACACTTTGCCATTGTCGATGCAGCCATGAATGATCTGCTGCGACCCGCTCTTTACCAGGCATGGCAAGAAATTATTCCCGTGACTCCCCGTCATGACTGCGAATCTCAAACCTATGATATTGTTGGTGCTATTTGTGAAACCAGTGACTTTTTAGGTAAAGATCGCGAATTGGCTATTCAGCCTCAGGACTTATTAGCGGTACGTTCAGCAGGTGCCTACGGCTTTGTTATGAGCTCCAATTACAATACACGTAACCGAGCCGCTGAAGTGATGGTTGATGGTGATCAGTATCATTTAATTCGCAAACGTGAAACCATTACAGAGCAACTTGCTAATGAGCTATTGCTGCCAGAGTAATCCCAAGCTCATAATTTTTATACCCAGTAAAAGGTATACATGCCTCGCTAGCCTGAACTTGGGCTAGCAATATATCCTTAAGCTACATAATTAAACCGTAAAACCTAGCACGAAAATAAAAAACAAACCTAGTGTTAATACACAGCAAGTACTGTTAGGCTTAAGACAAACGAAACACCTCTATGTGAATTTATATCTGCGACAAGTGATGTACTCACACTTAGTCGTTTTTTATACCCACAATTTAAGAGGATATACTCTAGAATGGCATAGTCATGGTTATGCTCCTTTCTATGAGTATCAAAACGACATAATTACAACAGACTTGTTTTCATAAAGTATTTAAGAATTGAGACTATTTTAAATGCTACTTCGCTTCACCAAAATGCACGGATTGGGCAATGATTTTATGGTAATCGATCTGGTTACCCAACATGCTCGTCTCACCCAAGAAAAAATCAAACAGCTAGCCAACCGGCACTTTGGTATTGGCTTTGACCAACTGCTCATTGTCGAGCCTCCTTCCAAGCCTGATGTAGACTTCAAATACCGTATATTTAATGCCGATGGTTCTGAAGTTGAACAATGTGGTAATGGTGCACGCTGCTTTGCCCGTTTTGTCAGAGACCGGAAATTAACCAGCAAACGCTCTATCAATGTTGAAACCCAGGGTGGCGATATAACGCTCATTGTCCATAATAACAATGCCGTTGAAGTAGATATGGGGCATCCAATACTTGAGCCGGCACAGATACCATTTCATGCGAGACAGCAAGCCATCACCTATCCTATTCAATGTCACAACCAAGCCTTTGAAGTGAGTGCCGTCTCCATGGGTAATCCTCATATGGTTCTGCTTGTTGAAGATATTCTTCAAGCCCAGGTTGAAAAATGGGGACCTTTGCTGGAAAAACATGAATCTTTCCCACAACGTGCTAATGTTGGTTTTATGCAAGTCATTAATTCGCAACAAATTAAGTTACGTGTATTTGAACGGGGTGCAGGAGAAACCCTTGCGTGTGGAACAGGTGCCTGTGCAGCCGTTGTGGCCGGCCGTCTTCAAAATTTGTTAACAGAGCAAGTTCAGGTGGATCTGCCAGGAGGCTCATTACAAATAGAATGGCAGGGAAGTGGACACTCAGTGCGTATGATCGGGCCAGCAACCCGTGTTTTTGAGGGGCAAGTACGTATATGAAAGAACAACAACAAACCATACCACAAACACTAACCACTGAAGACGAAGTGGCTGATTACCTAAAGGCTAATCCCAACTTCTTGTATCAACGACCAGATCTGCTTAAATTACTCGAAATACCACACCCATCGGGACAAGCAACCTCCCTGATTGAACGACAAGTGTCTCTCCTCAGAGAGCGCAACCTGGAATTACGCAACCAGCTTAACAAGTTATTAGATATTGCAAGAGAAAATGATTCGCTCTTTGAAAAAACCCGCCGATTAATTACTGAGCTGTTGGAAGCCAAATCACTGGATGAAATTGGCAAGGTTTGTCGTATTACCTTGAAACATGAATTTAATGTTGATTTTGTAAGCCTTATACTTTTGGCTGACAACCCAAAAGTAAGTGCTTACTTCCAAATTCAACCGCTCACGCTTGCCCAACAAAAGATTTCTATCTTGCTTGCACAAGATAAACCTGTTTGTGGTGTCCTTCGACCCAACGAACAAGAATTTTTATTTCAAGAACATGCACAAGCTGTTGGTTCCAGTGCTGTCATTACACTACGTAGTACACAGCCCATAGGTATACTTGCCATCGGTAGTAAAGATAGTAAACATTTTCAAACAGCAATGGGGACACTCTTCATTAGCTACATTGCTGATATACTAAGTCGAGCGTTACTCCAATATTGGCCTCATTAATAGCATGACTCGACTTGAACTGATTATTAATCAATTTATAAATTTCTTGCATGTTGAACGTCGACTGGCCGAAAACACTCTGACCAGTTACCAGCGAGATTTACAGCAATTACTTGCTTTTATGCAAGATCAACAGCTACAGCAATGGTCACAATTATCAACCACACTACTCCGAGCTTTTCTGCAGTCTCAACACCAACGTGGTCTAAACCCTAGATCAATTCAACGTCAGCTGGCAACTTTACGACATTTTTGTAAATATCTGTATATAAACCAACATTTATCAACCAATATTACACTTAACCTACGAGCCCCAAAAACACAACGAAAGTTGCCTGATACGCTTACCGTGGATCAACTGGAGCACTTACTCTCCCCACCAGAAGATGATCCTCTACTCTATCGCGACCATGCTATATTAGAGCTTTTTTATTCTTCAGGGTTGCGCTTAAATGAACTCGTCATGCTTGATATTGGCGATATCAACTTAACGTCACGACTGGTAAAAGTTCAAGGGAAAGGAAATAAAGAACGGCTGTTACCTGTAGGCAGCAAAGCGATTGATAGCTTAGAACGTTGGTTATCTATTCGTCCCCAACTTGCCAAGCAGGCATGCACTGCACTCTTTATTTCACTACGCGGAACACGCATCAGTACACGACAAGTACAGTACAGGCTCGCTAAACTGGCCCAGGAAAAAAACTTAAACAGTAAATTGCATCCTCATATGTTACGACATAGCTTTGCCACACATATGCTTGAAGGCAGCAAGGACTTACGGGCAGTGCAGGAGTTACTGGGACATAAAGATATTTCAACCACCCAAATGTATACCCACATTGATTTTGAATACCTCAGTAACGTATACGATAGCAGCCACCCCCGCTCCAAACGCAGTAAAAAAAATCATGATTAAAGCGGTTACTTTCGACCTTGATGATACCCTTTGGGATAATAAACCCGTCATGGTAGTAGCCGAGTCAGCCATGTACACTTGGCTAAAACAACATTGCAAGCAATTAACTCAACAATATTCTTTAGCACAACTCAAAACGCTAAAGGATGAGCTATTAGATAAAAATCCTGAATTAACACATGATGTCAGTGAGTTACGACGCCATACTCTTGAACAAGCGCTATCAGAATGTGGCTATGGTGACTCATCCAGAAAACTCGCTGAGCAAGCATTTGCACGCTTTTTATCCACTAGACAACAAGTGACTTACTTCCCTCATACTGAGAAAACATTACAACAGTTAAGTCAACGATATAGCTTAGGCGTCATTACCAATGGTAATGCAGAAATATCTCAAATGAGTATTGGACAATACTTTTCCTTTGCTATTAAAGCTGAAGAACTCAAAATTAGTAAACCAGACCCTACTATTTTCTCGGAAGCAGTCGTATTAGCAGGTGTTCAAGCTAATCAAATCGCTCATATTGGAGACCATCCCATTCATGATATTTTAGGTGCAAACCAGGCGGGTTTTAAATCAATTTGGTTTAACCCTCAACAAGACAACTGGGTGTACCATGAATACCAGCCTGATGCTATCGCCCATAGCCTACATGAAATCCCAACGTTAATTGATAAATTATCCGAAAACAAATAATGCTCGCTGACATTAGGCGTAAATTCCTAATCTACCTTTATATACAATAATCATAACACCGCTATACTTACACTGTCCTCAGCCACAAACCAAAGTTATTTGTTAATATACAGAAGGTTAACACTCAATTTGCTCACAAACAGACTACGACTACAATTCACTTTAGTCGGACTCCTATGTACAACTTTTTATTCAAAAAAATAGCAATATATACTTTATTGTTTTCATGCATCTCTCCTACCTATGGGCTAGAAACAATTGAATTTGCAGTAGCTAATTGGCCACCGTACTTCGACAACAATAATAAAAATAAAGGAACTTTAGCTCATTATTTAAAGAACCTTCTCAATAATGACGGTATTGATGTTGATTATGTTTGGTATAAAAGCTGGAAAGCAGCCTATAATAATTCAGCTGCAGGACACGTCATGGCTTCACCAGGGTGGATCTGTAACAAAGAGCGAGCAAAAGAATTCTATTTTACTTATCCTATTTACTTCATGGATAACGTCATCTTCCACTTGAAATCTAATCCAGTCAAACTAACATCCGTAGAAGATTTAAAAAGGGCTGGCCCCATTGCCATGACAGAATCTTACTATTTTGGTAGAGAGTTTGAAGCGGTAGCTAAAAAATACAATTTGGCACTAAGAAAAGTACGTCTGGAAAAATTAACATTTAATCTACTACTCAAAAAACGTGTAGCATTAGTGCCTATGCCTCTTGATAATGGTCTTATAATATTGAATAAATACTATACTCAAGCACAGCGAGATAAAATTACTTACTCGCCAAGTGTTTTCAAAAAAAATTACTATCATGTTATGGTATCCAAAAAATACCCTGAAGCATTACACCTCTATGAAACCCTCAATAAAGTACTGACCAAACAGTCATCTAAAAATAATCTCCATTCAAATCTGAAATTACACAAAATTTGTCCTGGTATTAGTCAACCTGAATGGTAAGTTAATGTATATAACCTGATTCACGCATTTGTCGATAAGCATACTGCTGAGCACTATTCAGGGCATCATCAACCTTTTTGTTCCCTTCCACAACATCTACAATAACCTGCCCTACATAAGTCCCCAAAGCAGCAAACTCTGGAATACCCACATACTGTATTCCCATATAGGGTGTAGGTTTTGAAGAGGGCTGAACAATATCAGCACTTTCGATCGCATTGAGTACCAGCTTGGCAAAAGGTGCTACTTGTAAATAGGCTTGTGATTGATATGTTGATTTACGTGTGCCAGGAGGAATTGATACCCACCCATATTGCTCTGCTACTCGTTTTATATAGTGCTTATTCGTCGCCCAAGTAATGAATTTTTTTGCTTCTTTTTTATATTTTGAAGATGCAGGAATAGCCAATGACCAGGCCCATAGCCAATTGGATTTAATGGCTGCTTTCGGGGCAGGGGCAACGCCTAAATGCTTATAAACTATTGAATGTTTAGGGTTAAATAAAAAACCTGCTGCAACCGTAGCATCAATCCAGATTGCACAATGTCCCTGTGCGAAAAGTGCTAAATTTTCTGTAAAGCCATTACGCGTTGAGTTCGGGGGACCAAATTTCTTTATAAGATCAATGTAAAATGTAATAGCGCGTCGCCACTCTATTGAATTCAACTGAGGCTGCCACTGCTCATCAAACCAACGACCACCAAATGCATGAATTAAGGATGTTAAATACGACATATTTTCCCCCCATCCTGCCTTGCCACGTAAACAGATCCCATAGATACCCTGATCAGGCTGGTGCAATCTAGCAGCAAACTTTTGTATATCTCCATATGTCGGTGTTTCTGGCATCTTAAGACCTGCCTTTTCCAGCAAATCTTTACGGTAATAAGTCATAATACTTTCGGCATAGAACGGTAACGCATACAGCTTATCCTTATACGTTAATGCCTTGGTAATAGAAGGCAGCACATCATCCAACTCATACTCCTGAGATAAATTTTCCAGAGGGCTGATCCAACCCGAATTGGCCCAAATAGGCGTTTCATAAGTACCTATGGTCATAATATCAAACTGGCCATTATGTATTGCTAAATCACTTAACAGTCGACGCCTTAAGGTGTTTTCCTCAAGTACATACCATTCCAAACTAATGGATGGATTTTGCTGCTCAAATTCAGTCGATAACGCTTGCATAATAACCATATCAGGGTTATTCACTGTGCCAATCGTTAACTTAATTTTATTATCTGGTTGTTTGGCCTCCGCAAGTAATCCGTGCTGTATTAAAATCTCTTTCACTCTTCCTTGCTGTTTTAGTTCAGCTAGGCCTCGATTAAAAGCTCGCAAACTCTCTTCCGCATGCTTTGATTTTTTGTTAAATACAATGTGAAAGTTTTTTGTTGCGAGAGGAGGCTCCAAAAATTCCAGTTTTCCAATCAAATGCGGACGCTGCTCTACCATCAAGTCAGCAGCCGTGTATTTATCAATTAAAACAAAATGGATACGGTTATTCTCAAGCTTATCCAAGTTTTGCACTTCTCTGGTTACAAACTCAAGAGTAATATTATATAAACCTTCCAAATCAGGCAGTAAACTACCACCACGTACACTGCCCACTTTCAATTCGGAGTCACTACTAAGTGCCTTTGAGAGGTCTAACAATGGAGAGGCTTTGAACTTAAAAGGATTATCTATTCGCTTTAATAAACCAATCGTATCACCAGGAAAAGGATCAGAAAAAAGGAATTCATCATCAGGAAATGCATCTTGGTACACGGGTAAAATACCGTCAGCTTTACCTTTTAATATGTAATCATTTGACCTAGCCCACGGATGAAAGCTAATTCGTACATTATAACCACTTCGTGCAAATGCTTCTTCAACAAGTTGATATACATAGCCCTTATTATATAAATAATTCCCTATATAGGGCACTCGTTCCCCCGTAACCAAATCAACTGTAGAAGATGCATTGGCCAAAATCGATAGTAATCCCAGAAAATTAATGAGCAACCATTTAATTAGCTTTGTATTACATCTTAAGATCATACAATCTCTTAATGCAAAATATCCAACCATTTCTTTACCACTAATTTTCATTACCTGTAGTTCTATTCTAGCAATAAAAACAGATAGTTTTATCGGTTCAAATTATCGATAATAATCATCAAATCGTTTATTCATTTACTTTATACCCTTAACGAATCATTTTTATCTTTCAGCCACTTATCTAAAACACCTATTTTTTACTAATATTTTCCTATAGTTAAAGTTGTTTTGGTAACCTAAGCGTCCAGGTTTAGTAGTATTTGCATAAGACAAGGAGTTCTTTTAAATGACTCGTAAAATAACCGCCAGCTGCATAATTACTATTTTCACATTATTGCTCAACAACACCTATGCAGCCCCTTCCGTTAATCTAGTCACTGGAGAACGTGTACCTTACATTGGTGTTAATTTATTAAATAAAGGTTATGTGTATCAAGTTGTGGTTGAAGCATTTCGTCTCGCAGGTTATCAGGCAAAAATTAGCTTTTATCCATGGGCTAGAACAACAGCAATGGTCAGCCAAGGCGAAGCGGATGGTATTTTACCCGTGTACCAAGATGCATTTCCTGATAACGAATTCCTTTTTTCTGATCCTTTTCCTGGTGATACGATTGGTTTATTAAAACGTAAATATGATGGGTTTCAATATCCAGTCTCGCCTGAACAGAATTTATCTCAGGCATTGTCAGCACTTGACGGAAAAAAAGTTGGTTTAGTGCGTGGCGGATTCACACTACCAGAATTAAAAAAAATTCCTAATATCAACATTGAAGCTGTTACGAGAGATCTACAAAATTTAGATAAACTGGCAGGTAGCCGTATACAGTTTGTCCTAATTGATAAATTTACGGCAGCCGACCTAATGGTAAGCAAGCGCCCCTATTACATAGGGCAGTTAGAATTTGTACAACCAGCACTGACAAGAAAAAACTTTCATATTGCCTTTTCTAAAAAATCTGAGTCGGCAATAACATTACTTGCAGCCTTTAATAGTGGGCTGGCAATCATGCGACAAGATGGAACGCTGGTGGCTATCCAATCACAACATGGCCTACAGGCAAACCCGCCAAGCTCACCCACAAAAACTCAATTGACTATTGGCACTGTCAATAATCCTGATATGGCCATCATGCAGGAGTTAGCTACCACATTTGAAAAAGAAAATCCTGATATTGAACTTGAGTGGAAAGTCATGGAAGAAAACACGCTCAGACGTCGATTGCTAAGTGATATTGCAATTGCTGATGGCCAGTTTGACATCATGACCATAGGCACTTATGAAACGCCTATATGGGCTAAACAAGGCTGGTTAACTCAATTAAAAGATCTCCCAGAAAACTATAACCTGCATGATATTTTACCCTCACTCCTTGAGGCGCTTTCCTACAACCAGCATCTCTATGCATTACCTTTTTATGCTGAAAGCGTGATGACATTCTACCGAAAAGACCTGTTTGATAACGCTAACCTGACCATGCCCAAGCAACCCACTTTTCAAGATATAGAACGTTTTGCGGAAGTTATACATAACCCGCAGCAAAAAATATATGGAATATGTCTGCGAGGAAAGGCAGGCTGGGGTGAAAACATGGCCCTTATAACATCGCTCGTCAATGCTTTTGGTGGACGCTGGTTTGACCAACAATGGAACCCTCAATTAACGTCTCCTGAATGGAAAAATGCGCTCACTTATTACACCAGGCTAATGCAATTTTATGCCCCTCCTAATGCCGAAAATAACGGTTTTAATGAAAATTTAAAGCTATTTTCACAAGGGCACTGTGGAATGTGGATAGATGCCACGGTTGCAGCTGGACTACTGTTTAATCCAAAACTATCTAAAGTGTCTAAACATCTTGGCTTTGCTCAAGCCCCTTCATCAGTCATACCGTCTAACTGGCTATGGGCCTGGTCATTGGCTATTCCTGCATCATCCAAAAACAAAGAGGCTGCTAAAAAATTTATTACTTGGGCAACATCACAGGAGTACATCAAACTTGTCGCACAGTCCAAAGGATGGATCTCTGTTCCACCAGGCACACGAAAATCAACCTATGAAACTAAAACATATCAACAAGTAGCACCTTTCGCAGGTTTTGTGCTGAATGCCATTGAAGGGGCGGATATATTACATCCAACCGTCAAGCCTACCCCTTACACAGGTATTCAATATGTTGGTATACCAGAGTTTACTGCTATTGGAGCACTTGTTGGACAAAATATAAGCGAAATATTACAAGGTAAGAGTACTATAGACAAAGCACTTACCACATCACAAAACTTTGTCTATAAACAAATGGTAAACTCAGGGTACCTCAAATGATATCGCTCTGAAAACAGCTTATTTTATTGAGGTATCGACCAAGATAGCACAAGCCAAGAATGGACTAGCTTGCTAAATACTTCGCCAGTGTTCTATCTGAGCTTGGTATTACAGTATGTGTATCATGTCGAAAGTCGTATAGACTTTTTCTATGACATTTAACAGTAACAACACAGCTAGAATCCTGATGACTATCTGACAAATTCCATTCAAGCAGCCACACCGTGTAGTCTTCCCCTTCAAAATGCACGACATCTTCCTTAGCAGGTAATGTCGAAAGCTCAACAACAAACGACTTCTGGTAGCTGTCTGGATTTTGGCGGTTGGCAAAGAAATCAAATGCAACTTTCATGATCAGGCTCCTCTAGCCCTTTAATTGCCGCCAGCATAAGCCAATATTATGACCAATACATTTCCATATAATTGCAAATTTAAGACAATTATTTACCTTTAAAATCATTAGGTTAAAGTACTTATTCACATATCTATCAGTGGCTTTTCTTATTCTTTTTATCTTTCTGAAGCTGTTTATCCGCATTATCTTCAGTTAAGTAAATTTTAGTCACAATAGGTAAGTGATCAGACCCAATTTTATCGGCCACTTCCATTGAAATTACCTGGATCTTTTCACTATGAAGTACGTGATCAATGGGTATTTGTAATAGTGGCAGAGGTGCAGGCCATGTAGGTAAAATTCCCAAACCTTGTCGAGCATTTTTAAGGTTCGCTCGTTTCATTAAGCGTGTAAAAGCGGGTGACCACGGTGTTGTATTTAAATCACCCACCAGCACATAAGGGGCAGCAACACTCTGTAAAAATTTTGCCGTGGCTTCAAGTTGAAAGTCCCTCAACAAAGAATAGGATACACTTACTGGCGGCAGAGGATGCGTAGTAAAGACAGCCAGTTCTCCTTGTGGTGTTTGAGCAGAAGCAAATATACTTGGTAATCCGGTATTGCTCAGCTGAATAGTTTGCCTATTGGTCAGCGGGAAACGACTAAATAATGCAATACCAAAATTACCAGCTTCAGGCTTAGTTAGTTGGTAAGGATAATCAGCCAGTCCCTCCTTGATACCTTGTAACCATGCCTCAGTAATTTCCTGTAATATAACAATATCAGGCTGGTAATCTGACAGCTGTTGGACAAGTTGCTGGTACTGAGTATTAGAAGACAGTACATTTGCATGGTAAATCACAATGGGTTTGCGTTTCTTGTCAACGTGCTCTGCTAACGCTTCAGTACTATTGAATGATACTACAGATGGTGGCAGGTACAGCATCGGTACCTGCCAATTAAGTACTAAAATCACTGAAGCGAATACTGTGAATAAGAAGCGTCGCGTCGCTAGCAACCATAAAAATGCTACGATACCGCTAAAGAAGTAAAATGCCCGAAAATGCGTTAATAACTCCAACCACCAATGGCTATTCCCCCAATATGCCAGTACGGAACAGAAAGTCCCACCAATCAATAACAAGGTAATTAGTTTGTCTACAGCTTTTTTAATCATCTACGCTTCATTGTTACCAGTAAAAATGGAGTTAATACACATTAAGTATACTGGGGATATAGTACTCTCGGATATCCAATCACTCATGTTACAGCTCACAATCCAAACCTTTTTTCTATTGTGGACTGTCGCCGGAACCAGCCTGCAATGCTCATTCGTGACCTGAAAGAAGGTAATACTTCGTGCGGTATCTCAGAACTCATAAAGCAAACACATGTGCCTCTTTCTGGTAAGACGGTGCTTACTGCTTGTATATCTTTCGCTGAGTAGAGTTTTAAACTCCCTCCATCAACCTCCTGCCAATCCTTATTCAAATAAAAAACAACACTAACGACTCTAGTCTCATGGCCATTAAAGGCATCTAAATGACGCTTGTAAAAACTCCCCTTATCATAAATCGCATAGTGACACTCTACCTCATCCAGACCAAGCCAAAGTTGCTCGTTCAAGTTGAGTCTAAATGCTTCTAGAAAATCTAAAAGCACCAGTTGGGTTTTCGACCGCCCATCAAGCCATAACGTTCTATCGCTACGAATTGATTGGTCAAACTGTTTTTGATGACGCCGCCCAATCGCTGCTGGAAGCAATAATTGTTTGTTATCAAAATAATTAATCTCATCAACCAAATCCTGCAACAGTTTTTCGGGCAAAGAATTTTGTTGCACAGACCATCCTTGTTTAACTAAATCCTTAATCACAGAGGTAAATAACTTTTCCTGAGAGAAGGATTGAACAGCTAAGCTGCACTCCATATTAATTATACCTCAAAGTATTTATACACTAATGTGTTTATCAAAAGTTAAGCAATATAAGCTATAGCAAGTTCTTGTCAATTTTTAATGATCAAAAGGTCAATTAAGTTTAACGATAGTTAACACGTTTTTTATTGATCAAATGTTAAAAGTTCTCCTTTCTTTCCATTAACTACAATGTAGCTATACTAAATAGTTGAATTTATTATTTTTTATCAATTTACATTATTTAGGAGGTATTATGTTTTACAAGCATAACAAAAATACCTCTCTCTATATACACTCTGTAATTTTTATTTTTTTATTACTATTCATCCTTGTTTACCCAGACTCCTCCCAAGGAAAAAGTCTACCTATTATTTTTGCTACTTTCCCCCCCATGAACTACCTGGATGACCAAGGTGAAATGCGAGGGATTAGTTATGAACTTGTTACACAAACAGTAAAAGACATCGGTTATACTCCTGAAGTCACTATTTTACCTTGGAAGCGCGCTTATAAAGAGGCTGCTGAAGGCAAATATGCTATCCTCTTTACTTTCACACAAAATGAAGAACGCATAAAACAATTTTTATTTACTGACTACCTAATAAAAATTGCAGATGTGTTCTTCAAGCGAAAGGAAAATAATATAACGTGGAATAAGCTCAGCGATCTAAATAAATATGTTGTTGGATATACTGACGGATATAACTATGACCCTATTTTTTTAAACGCAATTACTAATAAATCATTCATTGCAATCAAGTCACCTGCTTTAGAGTCACCAGAAAAACAGCATTTAAAAAATTTATTTCATAAACGAGTAGACCTCATCATTTGTGAAATTCACCAATGTAAATTCTACCTAGGGCAAAATAAAAGCTGGCAGAAAGTCATCGACTATATTCCCAAACCTATTGGCAAAATAAGAACTTTTCATGCGGGCATTAGCAGAGCTTGGCCTAATGCTGAAGAACTACTTAAACGATTTAATACCCAATACCGAAAGATTAAAAAATCAGGCTTTCGCAAAAAGATTGTGCTTAAATATATTGACACTGAATTCGAATAAGCCCTTATATCAAACAAGCTTACCATCATAAACTTTATGAATAAAAATAATAGCATCATGGATTGCAGTAGATACTATTGAACCTCAATATCTGTTCATTTTAAAATTTTATCTTGGGTTGAGTTATTACTGAAAAATACACCAAAGAAAGTTAAACCGTAGGAAATAGTAAAATTTATATTAAATAATTTATAGTTTAATTAACATTCAAGCAACCCAATACAAGAAGCTTATTTTTTTAGCTCAAAGTAATCCTTCTTGGATGGTAATGCTTTACTTCCAATATATTACTATAAATCATAAAAATTATACCAGCACTGATGTAGTTATATTTAGATTACGATGGGGATTAAATGCAACAAAAAATAAATCTCTCAAAAGCTGTTGCTGATAACAATTATCACTTTGATGATATTCACTCACCTTTAACCCATAAAGAAGCGCTAGAGGAAGCCTCTCGCTGTCTTTATTGCTATAATGCTCCCTGCATAACTGCCTGCCCTACTCATATTAACATCCCCGATTTTATTAGAAAAATAAGTACAAATAACTTACAAGGCTCAGCTCAAACAATATTAAGCGAAAATATATTTGGCGGTAGTTGTGCTCGAGTATGCCCAACGGAAATTTTATGCGAACACGCCTGTGTCAGAAATACTCATCCTGAATCAAACCCCGTAAAAATAGGTTTATTACAACGACATGCCATTGATAACATACAAGGTGAGTATCCATTTGTACGTAAAAGCGATACCAATAAAAAAATCGCGGTTATCGGTGCTGGACCTGCAGGTATTTCCTGTGCCCATAAGCTGGCTCAGTTAGGCCATGCTATCGATATTTTCGAGAAGGAAAGCAAGATTGGAGGCCTAAATGAATATGGGATTGCTTCTTATAAACTAGTAAACAATTATTCTGAGTTAGAAATTAATAAAATACTAGACATAGGCAATATAAATATTTTTACAAAAAAAACATTGGGCGATAATCTTTTTTTGAATGACTTACTCGATAGATACCATGCAGTATTTATAGCTATAGGGTTAGCTAGCGCAAGAAAGCTAAATATTCCAGGCGAGTCATTGCCAAACGTTCTAGATGCCACACACTTTATTCATACTATTCGTCAGCACCAAATTCAAGAAAGTTTAAAAGGGAAATCTGCTATTGTCATTGGTGGTGGAAATACAGCTATTGATGTGGCCGTACAGCTTAAAAAACTTGGAGCAGGTAAAGTGACATTAGCCTATCGACGTGGATATCAACACATGTCTGCCACTCTAAAAGAACAACAGCTTGCTCAACTACATGATGTACACAAAGAAACTTGGTTTAATCCTATTAAAATTGACCAATTAACTGATAAAAAATTAGCGGTTACTTTTCATATTCAGACTCATGAAATACCTCAGGAAACAATTACATTAACAGCCGACTATGTATTTAAAGCTATTGGCCAAACCTTATGTACACAATCTCTTTTTAGACAAAACCAAAGTACTTTATCTGTGCACCAACGAAAAATAGCCGTTAATGATAACTACCAAACATCAATACCCAGTGTTTTTGCTGGAGGCGACTGTATCTATAAGGGGCAAGATCTTACCGTATATGCGGTGCAGCAAGGAAAGGAAGCAGCAGAAAGTATTCACTCTTATATTATAGGAGATTAATAATATGAGTATTTTAGCGAGTAACTTTGCAGGAATATCTTCTCCTAATCCTTTTTGGCTAGCTTCTGCGCCTCCTACCGATAAAGCTTATAATATTAATCGCGCCTTTGAAGCTGGCTGGGGTGGAGCTGTTTGGAAAACGTTGGGGGAGGATCCACACCCAATAAATTTATCATCACGTTATTCAGCACATCATGACATGTACGGTAATCTAATTGGTATTAATAATATCGAGTTAATTTCCGACCGACCACTTGACACCAACCTTGCAGAAATTCGTGCAATGAAACGTAAATGGCCTGATCGAGCTATTATTGTTTCTTTAATGGTTCCTTGTAAAGAAGAGGCATGGCGTACCATACTTAGAAAAGTTGAGGACACAGGTGCTGATGGAATAGAACTCAATTTTGGTTGTCCTCATGGTATGCCAGAACGTGGAATGGGGTCCGCGGTTGGTCAAGTACCAGAATTTGTAGAACAGATCACCGCATGGTGTAAGCATTACACGCGCATGCCAGTGATTGTTAAACTAACACCCAATATCACAAATATTCTACAACCTGCACAAGCCGCTCTTCGTGGTGGTGCTGATGCCGTTTCACTTATTAATACCATAAATTCTATTACTGGAGTCGACTTAAATACTCTTAAAGCCCGCCCAAATGTTGATGGTTATGTTACCAGTGGAGGTTACTGTGGACCTGCAGTAAAACCTATCGCATTAAATATGGTCAGCCAAATTGCTAGGAATGAAGACACACAAAGTCTACCCATATCAGGTATCGGCGGAATTACTACGTGGCATGATGCAGCTGAATTTATGGTCCTTGGAGCCCACAATGTGCAAATTTGTACTGCTGCAATGGTCTATGGTTTTTCAATTATTGATGAGTTAACTGATGGTTTAACTCAATGGATGAAAATTAAAGGCTATCAAAAGCTAAGCGATTTTATTGGTATTGTCGTCCCCCGCATTACTGATTGGAAATATTTAAACCTAAATTACAAGACAATCGCTTCTATTAACCCTGATGCATGTATTGGTTGTGGTCGTTGTTATGCAGCCTGTGAAGATACATCCCACCAAGCTATTCAGCCCGCTGAGCATAATAACCGAAAAGTGTACTCTATTATTGAAGATAACTGCGTAGGCTGTAACTTATGCGAAATTACGTGCCCAGAACATGATTGTATAACTATGGTCACGCAAGAGAATAAAAAGCCATACTTAAACTGGACACAGCATCCGAATAATCCAATGTGTGAAAAAAAAATTGAAAAGGTCACAGCCTAGGGCCTGTGAACACTATGTTTTTACGTTGACCAGGAGCGCTGCACTGCTGGCCTTTGCATATAACAAATACATATAGATCTAAGTACAGCGCTCATTCAATCATCAAAAGAACTTACTATAAACTTTCTTCTAATAAATCATCTCGTCTTCTTTAGTTTTAGTTTGTTCCTTAGATACTTGTAAAATCGACACTATTACACTCACAATAGAATGAACATTTTTAGGTCTTAACATAGACACATGGCCTCCTTCGACCTTATATTCGTCAACTTTTTGAGCACAGTATTGGTTATAACTTAGCCGTGCCAATGTGATCTTATTGGCTATAAAGGATTCTGCACCGTATAAAAAATACAGCTTACCTTGTAGTTTTCCACTAGGTACATACTGCTCAAATAAAGCCTCTTGAGCTGCATACACTTGTAAAAACCCATCAAGCAACTGATGATTACCATTAGCAGGTAATAGCCCTCCTGTAACCATTAACTGCTTGAGCTGCTCCTTAGGTTCAAGTGACTCATTATTTACAGGTTGAGGCATTTCCCTAGTAAATTCATCAACTACTTGCAGCACTTTTTGGGCAACGCTCATGTCAGACATCGTTATTATCTCATTTGCCAAAATACTGTTAGATAATACGGTATCTAAAATAATGACCTTTACTTCATGTCCTAATGCTTCAAGCTTTCGGGCAAGCTCAAATACTACCCGTCCACCAAATGAGTGTCCTAATAAAAAGTAAGGACCTTTTGTTTGTTCAGCAATAATGGCTTTTAAATAGCAATCGATTAATAGCTCCCAATCATCATGAGGATGTTCAATGCCATCCAAACCTTTCGCTTCAAAAACTAATACCTGGGCATGCTTACTTAACTTGTCTGACAGTGCCTGATAAGCAATACTAAAACCACCTGCCCCAGGTACACAATATAATTTAGGCAGTGTAGGGGTAGTTGCCCCCTCAACAGACAACCTGACCAAAGGTATCCACTCTCGCACTCTGTTATCTGCTCTTTGCTGATCAATAAATGCAGCTAACTCTTTTAAATTTCCATAAGCAAATATATCCCTTACCGCTATTTGGGTGTCAAGATTATCGTTAATCGTTGCCACCAGCTGCATGACTAATAAAGAATGTCCACCCAAGTCAAAAAAGTTCGCATTGATACTAATAGATTGATCTATTTTTAATAAGTCTTGCCATATAACCACTAATTCAATTTCAGTGGGTGTCGAAGGCGCTATAAACTTATCTGCCATATGTATATATTCAGGTGCCGGTAAAGCCTTACGATTAATTTTTCCATTGGGGGTTAATGGTAATTTATCCAGCACCACCCACCCCGAGGGCACCATATAATCCGGCAATTGTTGTTTTAAGGTATTTTTTAATTCATCCAGTAATACATTTCCTGTTTGTTCATCATCCGTCGCGACAATATACGCCACTATGCGTTTATCCCCAGCTCGATCTTCTTGTACAACCACCACCGTTTCTTGTACCGATGGTTGTTGTACTAACACCGCTTCGATTTCACCCAGCTCAATTCGAAAACCACGGATTTTGACTTGATGATCAATACGACCAATAAACTCTAAATTACCATCCGGTAACCAGCGAACTAAGTCGCCAGTACGGTATAAACGTGCATTAGGATCGTCACTAAAGGGATTAGCAATGAACTTTTCAGCGGTTAATGCTGAGCGATTTAAATAGCCACGGGCCAAACCGACACCACTAACTAATAACTCACCAGGCACACCAATAGGTTGTAGTTGGTTAGCCTGGTTAACAACATAGCATTGATGATTTTTTAGTGGTTTACCGATTGGGGGATAATCCCCAATAGAGCAGGTCTTGACTTGTTCTACCGTCACCACATGAGTTTCAGAGGGACCATAATGGTTCCATAAACTACAACATGGATGATCTTGAAGAAATTGAGATAAACTTCCCGTTATCTGTAGTGCTTCACCTGCAGTAATAATCTCTTGCAGATTAGTTAAATGAACATCATATCTAATCACATAGTCGGTTAATACATTTAATAGAGCAGGTACAATAAATAGGCGCTCAATACCATGATGGATTAATACATCAACCAACTTAGATATATTCAAACGTGCATCATTATTTACTAGCACGAGGCGACTACCTGTAAACCAGCTTGTGACAATCTCTTGTAGAGCAACATCAAAGGTCATCGTAGTAAACTGTAACGTATTCATTGCATGAGTTAACTGCCCACTCAATGCTTGCTGATGGACTATATTCACTACAGTTTTGTGCTGCTGCAATACCCCTTTTGGTTTTCCTGTCGAGCCGGAGGTATAAATCACATAGGCCAGGTTATCGGGATTACATAGTACATACGGTTGGTGAGTTAGGTGGTTTTCTATGATATGCCAATCAGTATCTAAACAGATTAATTGACTTGCGTTGCAGCTCAACAATTCCGTTAGTTGTATTTGTGTCAGTACGAATGCTGGCTGGCAATCATCCAGTATGGCTTGCAATCTTGCTTGCGGAGCAGAAGGATCTAACGGCACATAAGCCCCACCGGCTTTTAAAATACCCAATAACCCAATGACCATTTCCAAGCTCCGTTCAAGACAGAGTCCCACCAAGGTATCGGGCTTCACCCCTTGCTCAATTAAATAATGGGCCAGCTGATTGCTGCGCTGATTGAGTTCACCATAGGTCAGTTGCTGCTCTTCAAATACCACGGCGATAGCATTGGGATTTTTTTCTGCCTGGGCTTCAAATAATTCGTGGATACAGTGATTAGTTGGGTAAGGTGCGTTAGTTTGGTTCCAGTCCACCAGTAACTGTTGGGTTTCTTTTTCCGTGAGTAGGTTAAGTTGTGTAACCGCAGCCGTTGCAGCTGCTTGAGTCATTGCCAGGAGTAATTGTTGTAAATGCCCTAATAGACGACTCATGGTGTCTTCTGTATAGCGCAGGGGTTGGTACAGCAGTTTAAAGTGTAGCTGTTTTCCTGGAAGCACCAATAAACTCAAAGGATAGTTCGTCTGCTCACCGGCGATAACCTGACCAATAATAAATTGGCCTGACAAGTCAGACTGTTGTTGGTTGAGTGACTCATCTAAAGGATAGTTTTCAAACACTATCAGCGATTCAAATAACCCGTAACCACTACCTACTTCACTCCAACGTTGAATGTCCACTAATGGGGCATAACTGTATTGGTCGTGACTGACTTGCACCTGATGCAATTGTTGCAAACAGTCAGCTAGTGAAGGGTTATCAGTTAGTTGTAACCGTATTGGCACACTGTTAATAAACAGCCCGACCATGTGTTCCACATCGGGTAGCTCATCGGGTCGCCCTGAGCGCGTGCTACCAAACACCACATCCTGCTCACCACTGTAACGACTGAGCAATAACCCCCATGCGGCTTGCACCACGCTATTCAGCGTCACTTGTTGGCTCTGAGCCAGTTGTTGCAGTTGTTCTGTTAACGTCGTGGAAAGAGTTAAGCCTGTTTCTTGTTGAGCCTGTTCCTCTGCTGTGGTGGGTAATAAGTGAGCAAGGGGTAACACAGTTGGGGTCGTAAACCCCGCTAAATAGTGGCGCCAATACGCAGCTGCGTGTTCGCTGCTTTGTTGTTGTAACCAGGCGATATAGGCTCGGTAAGGTGCTATGGGCGATAAGCTATCCGATTGTGGGTGACTGCCTTGTTGATACAAGGTAAAGAGCTCTTTAAAGAGAATAGGCAAACACCAGCCGTCTAATAAGGCGTGATGGTGACGCCAGATAAACCAATAGTCAGCAGGCCCTGTTTGCGCTAAGGTAAAATCCATTAGCGGTGCCTGCTGCGGATCAACCTTATGGACTACTTTCAGTAGTGCCTGAACATGAGACTGTTGTTCGGCTTCATTTAAATGTTGCCAGTCCAACGTTTGCCAAGACGCATGTGCCTGCGTTTGCACCAGCTGGAGTGTTTGCCCTTCCACCGGTACAAAGGCTGTACGCAGTACGGCATGACGAGCGATCAGTTGTTGCCAACATTGTTCAAACCGCTGAGAGTCAAGCTGGTGCAATTGAACACCCAGCTGGGTCATATAAACGCCCGTGTCGCTATTCAGCTCACTGTGAAATAACATCCCTTGCTGCATGGGGGTACTGGGATACAGATCTTCCAGTGTTGGGTAGACTTGCTGTAACTGATCCAACTCGGGTTGAGTCAGCTGCACTAGTGGGAAGTCTGAAGGGGTATAGCCACCTGTTGCGCTGATACAGTGCTGAATAATGGCGGTTAAATACCTATGATATTTATCCGCCAGTTGAGTGATGTGAGCTGCGCTAAACTGGCCTTGGTGGTAATCCAGGGCGAGTTGCCATTGCCCCTCAATAACCAAACAGTTGAAGCCTAATACATGTTCCCGTTGTAATTGACCACCAACACTATCTCCCGTGGTTGTGCCCAGTAACTGGATATCACCCTCTGACATAGTTTGATTAAACTGACCTAAGTAATTAAAGACGATCTCAGAGGGACGATGATCTGCTAAGGTGCCAGGTTGAAAACGCTGTAAAATACCATAGTCGATGCCTTTATTCGGAATCTGCCGTAACTGCTCTTTTACTACTTTAATATGCTCACCAATGTGTCCAGTTCCCGCTACGGTGGTCGCTTTATGTAAATACACCGGGTAAACCGAGGTAAACCAACCAACGGTTTCACTCAAGTTGATGTCGTCACACAGAGCTTCACGGCCATGCCCCTCTAAATCCACCCGGAGGCTATCACCTCCTGACCACTCTGTTACTGCTAACAATAATGCGGTTAATAACAGGTCATTGATCTGGGTGTGATAGCAGCCATTCGCCTGTTGTAATAATTGCTGCGTCAAGGTCTCATTTAATGGTAATACGTGACGTGCCGTACGTTGCTGATTAAAACTGTCGGTGCTCATCAGTGGCATCGCGGGTAGCGATTCGAACGGTTGACTCACTACTTGCTGCCAATAACCCACGGTTTGCTGGCATGCAGGTGACTCACTGTACGTTTTTAGATACCTCGCCCAGCGTTGATAACTTGAGGTTTTAGGTGCTAACTTCACGGAGGCGGTGCCATTAAATTGTTCAATGGCGTGCTGTAAGTCTTGCACTAAGACCCGCCACGACACGCCGTCGACAATCAAGTGATGCATGATCCAAATCAATTCACTATTGGCCGTTGCTTCATCAACGATCCACAGCCAGCGACTTAAGGGTGGTTGTGATAAATCAAAGCTGGCTTGGAGTTGATTGGCATGATCACGAATCCGTCGCCGATTTGCGTCGTCTGTCATGGAAGTCACTGACAAGCAATGTAGGGTATCGGTGATGACCTGCAAATCTAGCGTATGATAATTAGCCTGCCAAACCGATGCATGCTGTTCAAATGCTAAACGCAATACATCATGGCGTGCCACTATCGCTAACAATGCGTGTTGTAACGCGGTTTGGGTGGTGTTAGGCGGTAACTGGATACTCAGCGCCTGATTAAAGTGATGAGCATCCGTTAATTGTGTCGTTAAAAAATGCTGTTGAATCGGTAATAAGGTTTGTTCACCATCAACCGCCACTTGAGGTATTTTCGTATCGATCACTGTCGTCACGTGCAAGGCCAGTTCGGCAATGGTTTGGTAGGTAAATAACTGACGCGTCGTCAGTGCCAAGCCTGCGCGTTGTGCCCTGGATGCCACTTGTATGGCTTTAATCGAATCCCCCCCTACCGTAAAAAAGTTAGCTTGCGTACTCACCCGCGCTATACCCAGCACCGCTTGCCAAATCTCACAAAGCTGGCTTTCAATCATAGAGGTGGGCACAACATAATCGGCTTGGGGTGTATAGTCTGGTTCTGGTAAAGCCTTACGATCAATTTTTCCATTGGGGGTTAACGGTAATTTATCCAACACCACCCACACTGAGGGCACCATATAATCCGGCAGTTGTTGTTTTAAGGTATGTTTTAATTCACTCCGTAATGCACTTTCTGTTTGTTCATCATCCGTGGCAACAATATACGCCACTAACCGTTTATCACCCAATTGATCCTCACGCGCCACCACAACGGTTTCTTGTACTGATGGCTGTTGAGCTAACACTGCTTCGATTTCACCCAGCTCAATTCGAAAGCCACGGATTTTGACTTGATGATCGATACGACCAATAAACTCTAAATTACCATCCGGTAACCAGCGGACTAAGTCACCAGTACGGTATAAACGCGCATTCGGATCGTCACTAAAGGGGTGAGCAATGAATTTTTCCGCAGTTAATTCCGGGCGATTTAAATAGCCACGGGCAAGGCCCGCACCACCCACATAAAGCTCCCCAGGAATACCTATGGGTAATAAGGTTTGCTCAGGAGAAAATACATATGCGGTTGTATTACTAATAGGGCATCCAATAGGTATGGGTTGATTTTTAGTCCTATTGGGCGAAATGTTAAAACAACAAGTAAAGGTTGTATTTTCAGTAGGGCCATAACCATTAATAACAGTTAAGTCTGGACACGCCGCATACAGCTTGGCAACAGAGTGAGGTGAAACAACATCACCGCCTGTTAGAATATACTTTAGAGAAGAAGTACGAGGGGCATCAGTTACAAAATGATCAAATAAGCCAGAGGTTAACCACATCGTATTGATTTCATGATGGTTTATAAAATCATTAAATTGGTTTAGATCCAGTATTGGCTGTGGGTATAGGGCCAGTCGTCCTCCATTGAGTAAAGCCCCCCACACTTCGAATGTAGCGGCATCAAACGTAATGGTCGCACATTGGCCTATTACGGTTTTTTCATTTAAAGGAACATAATCATTATTTATGACTAAACGTGTTACTGCGGTGTGAGGTATAAGAACTCCCTTAGGCTTACCCGTCGAGCCTGAGGTATAAATCACATAGGCTAAACTCTTTGAATTAAGGTGTAAAACCTCTTTAGCGATATTACTCTTTGGATATTTGGACAATAATTGCAGCCCTACCTTAGTATCTAAATAGATCGGAGTCATATTGGCCACCTTAGGTATTAAATCTCTCAGTGCATACTGAGTAACCATTAATTTAATACCACTGTCTTCGATCATATAACTCAATCGCTCAACCGGATAACTTGGATCTAACGGCACATAAGCTCCACCGGCTTTTAAAATACCCAATAACCCGATGATCATTTCCAAGCTGCGCTCAATACAGAGTCCCACTAAGGTATCGGGCTTCACCCCTTGCTCAATTAAATAATGGGCCAGCTGATTGCTGCGCTGATTGAGTTCACCATAGGTCAGCTGCTGCTCTTCAAATACCACGGCGATAGCATTGGGATTTTTTTCTGCCTGGGCTTCAAATAATTCGTGGATACAGTGATTAGTTGGGCAAGGTGCGTTAGTTTGGTTCCAGTCCACCAGTAACTGTTGGGTTTCTTTTTCCGTGAGCAGGGTTAATGTATTGACTGGCTGATCGGGCTTGGCAACAGTTCCAATGAGTAGCTGGTTAAAGTGACCAGCCATACGTTCAATAGTCGCTGTTTCAAATAGCTGGGTATTATATTCCCAATCCAGTATTAGCCCTTCGGTTTGCTCTGATACATTTAAGGTTAAATCAAACTTTGCAATGGTGAATTCTGGCGTTTGGACTGATACGGTTAGCTCCGGTAAGTTCAGTGAATGTTGCTGATTATTTTGTAACGCCAGCATCACTTGGAACAGTGGGTGATGGCTGAGGTGGCGGCTGGGTTGTAGCACATCCACTAATTGTTCAAACGGCACTTGTTGATGCGCATAGGCATCTAGTGCTGTCTGTTTGCATTCCTGAAGTAAGCTTTTAAATGTGGGATTAGCGGATAAATCGGCCCGCATCACCAGTGTATTCACAAAAAAACCTATCAGTGATGCTACTTCACTTTGTTCTCGGTTAGCGATGGGTGTGCCTATAACAATATCTGTTTCCCCACTATAACGGCTTAATAAAATGGAAAATGCCGCGTGCAACCCCATAAACAACGTAGCACCTTGACTGACACAATACCGATTAAACGCATCACTCACGGTTTTATCGATCACATGTTGATACGTAGCGCCCTCAAAGGTTTGCATGGAAGGACGAGGATGATCCAGTGGCAGCTGATGGACTTCGGGCAACCCTTGCAGTTGTTCACGCCAATACTCTACCTGTTGTGCTAGAACTTCACCTTGTAAATAACCCCGCTGCCATAACGCATAATCGGCATATTGGATTGTTAAGGGAGGTAAGGGGTTAGCGTGGCCTTGACAGTAGGCATGATATAACGTGTTTAATTCATTAATTAATACACCAATCGACCAGCCATCTGCGGCAATATGATGCATCGTCAGTAATAACAGTGCTTGTTGATCCGCTAATTTTAATAACTGACCACGTAATAGGCAGTCTTGGCTTAAATCAAACGGTTTTATCGCTTCAGCTAATTGATGCTTTTGAATCGACGCTTGTAATGCATCACCTTCTAGAGTGTGCAAGTCGATAACTTCAATAGTCCAATCTATGGGTAATGGCATCACCTGCTGGTAAGCTTGACCGTCGATGGTTATAAAACGAGTGCGTAAACTCTCATGCCGCTCAATAATCGTTGTTAAGGCTTGGTTAAGTGCACAAAAGTTTAGATAACCTTCCAGTAATAATGCTCCAGGGATATTGTAGTGCGCACTGTTCTCCTCCAGCTGATCAATAAACCATAACCGTTGCTGAGCATATGATAGTGGTAGTTCTGTCTCCAGGGGGTTTCTGGGAGTAATAGCAGGAATAGTTAGCGCACCCAATGAATGATGATTCTTGTGTTGATCGATGAGTGTGGCTATGTCAGACAGAAGAGGTATATTGAATAATGCTTTTACCGTTATCTCGAATGAAAAAGCGTCTCGAATTTGGCTCACTAACCGTACTGCAAGTAAAGAGTGCCCCCCTAGTTCAAAGAAGTTTGCATGGCAACTAATCGGCTGATTAATTTGTAATAAGGCTTGCCATATAACCACTAATTCAATTTCAGTGGGTGTCGAAGGTGCTATAAACTCATCGACCATATGCCTATATTCAGGTGCGGGTAAAGCCTTACGATCAATTTTTCCATTGGGGGTTAATGGTAATTTATCCAACACCACCCACCCTGAGGGCACCATATAATCCGGCAACTGTTGTTTTAAGGTATTTTTTAAGTTATCCAGTAATGCATTTTCTGTTTGTTCATCACCCGTCGCAACAATATACGCCACTAAGCGTTTATCCCCAGCTTGATCCTCTCGTGCCACCACTACGGTTTCTTGCACTGATGGTTGTTGTACTAACACCGCTTCAATTTCACCCAGTTCAATTCGAAAACCACGGATTTTGACTTGATGATCGATACGACCGATAAATTCTAAATTACCATCTGGTAACCAGCGCACTAAATCACCAGTGCGATATAAACGCGCATTCGGGTTATCACTAAAGGGATGAGCAATGAATTTTTCCGCCGTTAATTCTGGGCGGTTTAAATAACCTCTCGCCAGACCCGCACCACCTATATAAAGTTCACCGGGGACACCTATGGGTAATAGGGTTTGCTCCGGAGAAAGTACATATGCGGTTGTATTACTAATGGGTTTCCCTATAGTAGGCTCTTGGCTACTTCCTTCTATAATCTCAATGAACGTAGAGTAAGTTGTATCTTCTGAGGGACCGTAAAGATTGAATACTTTTTCAACGCTGGTTTCTTGATAAAGTCTATTAACTAAACTTTTTGTCAAAGGTTCCCCTGCTAAATTGATAATCTTTACACTTGAGGGAATAGCCCTTTCATCAAGTAATGCCTTAGCGATTGAAGGGACTGTATTTAAGAGAGTAGTCTGATTATTAATGCAATTTTTTATTGTCAAAGCATTAGTTACTAACAAGATTTTCTTGCCGAAAGATAGACTAACAAAAATTTCAAAAATACTAAGATCGAAATTGATGGACGTGCTTGCAATAAATACTTCTATCGATTTTGATCCGTAAATAGCATTTGACCATGAAATTAAGGCTGCAGTGCTTTTATGTCTAATTTCAATTCCCTTAGGCTTACCCGTCGAACCCGAAGTATAAATCACATAGGCTAAACTCTTTGAATTAAAGTGTAAAACCTCTTTAGCGATATTACTCTTTGGATATTTGGACAATAATTGCAGCCCTACCTTAGTATCCAAATAGATCGGAGTCATATTGGCCACCTTAGGTATTAAATCTCTCAGTGCATACTGAGTAACCATTAATTTAATACCACTGTCTTCGATCATATAACTCAATCGCTCAACCGGATAACTTGGGTCTAACGGCACATAAGCTCCACCGGCTTTTAAAATACCCAATAACCCGATGATCATATCCAAGCAGCGCTCAATACAGAACCCCACTAAAGTACCGGGCTTCACGCCTTGCTCAATTAAATAATAGGCCAGCTGATTACTGCGTTGATTGAGTTCACCATAGGTCAGTTGCTGCTCCTCAAACACCACCGCGATAGCATTTGGATTTTTATCTGCCTGGACTTCAAATAATTCATGAATGCATTGTTCTACAGGATACGGCGCTGCTGTTTGGTTCCAATCCACCAACAGTTTTTGGGTTTCTTTTGGCGTGAGAATTGGGATCGTACTAATAGGCTCATGCTGGTATTGTGTCAAATTAAGTAATATATAGATTATTCTATCAGCTAATAGTACTGCTTCAGCTTTTGAAAAGTAATCAGTACGAAAACTCAATTTAAGCTGTAAAGGTTGGCTATCACCATAGTCGCACCAACGCACCTGTAACGGTGTGACTTCATCCTCACTTGATAGGTGCACAAATGAACTCTTTAGATCGCCAAATTGTAGATCTAAATTAAATGCCTCATAGTTTATGATAACATCAAATAAGTCATTAGATATGCCTAACGTTTGTTTTAATTCACGCTTTAAGTGGCTAATAGGGTATCTTTGATGTCTATAGTTTCTTTTTAGCGCCTGAGATATTCGTTTTATAAAATTCAATAAGCTTTCATTGCAAGACGTTTTTATTTTAAAGGGGGTTACACCTGCCATCATACCGACAGTAAGCCGTTCGTCTTTATTACGCCGGTTATGAACCGGCACTCCAAAAACAAGCTCATCGTTTGTATTTGTCTTTGCAAAGTAGATGGATAAAGCTACTAATGTTATCTGTAGCAGTGAAACATTAAACTCTTCACATAATTGATATAGCTGGACTCTTTGCTCAGTTGATAACTCCACCCTATAGTGATTGCATTTAGCAACCCCAAAGAAGTACCTTTTGGATAATAACAGATCAGATTTTTTTTGAAATTGATCTACCCAAAAAACCTTATCTTCCTGATATTTATTTGACTTTAAGTATTCAACTGCTTTATTAATACTCTGTTTGTATGATGGTAAGTTGTCTAGCCTATCCAGTGGCTCAGAAGAAATAAGCGCATTATATACTTTGGATACTGTAATACCATAATTAGTATACCCAACACCATCAGTGAGAATATGATGGGCTTTGTTTACCCACCAATACTCACACTCGCCAATTTTAATCAATGTATTTTCGTATAGATACTTTTCACTTAAATCAAAAGGAATAGAAAGATATTGGTTAATCCATCTGCTAGCTATACTGTTAGAATCTTTCTCTTTAGAAAAATCAAAATATATCAGATTATCATTTCTGTTAGACAAACCATCAAAAATCTGAAGCAAGTGTCCATCAGTGAAATCAAATCGTATTCCAAATATATCAACTGAATTAACCGTGATTTTAATTGCTTGTTTGAAAAGCTCAACATTAAGCTTTCCTTTGATTTTAAAATAGCCTCCTATATTATAGTGAGCGCTATCAGAGTTGACCATTTGGTCAAAATACACTTCTTCCTGAGCAGGGTGTAATGAAACTAATTCATTCTCACATTGATTCTGAGTATACATTACCGAATCCATTCCTTGAATTGAAGATTTTAATTCCATAAAAAATCTAACTTAAATTCTGCTTAAAATATCAGCAAACATGCAAAAAGAAAATAACTCTATGTGCGATCCCATAAAAAACTAACAAACCAACAACTACACTAGTTCATTTAGCAGTCAACTAATCTAACATTTAACGTTGTTTTAAATTTACAAACTCAAATACCACTAAAAAATAATGCGCTTTTTCCTACAATATACCATGATTACATAAACAGGATCGTAAAACAGCCAATATCCCCCACTGCACTGACATTAACCTTATAAAAAAATTGCCATCTTCATCTCAAGCATATATACCTTTCTCATAACAAACTGTTAAACAATACAGGAGTTATGGTTTTTTGTTCGACATTAACTGACCACCTGATAAGAAAATATCCACCTTGCTTAAATCGTCTCTATAAACAGTACACCATCCCCTTACGATAATCATTACTACTGTACTTCACGATTGTAGAGAATGCTTTTACAGCAGTGTCGTTTTGTGAAGATCAGTTGCGATATCTTTCAGAGCAGGCAGTAAAGTATCAAGTGAACGAACATGTCCGTTTACTACTATGTGAGCTATAGCATTCTCAACCGCCAAATGGTACTTTCTCCAAACAGCTTCACTAGGCTTAGGGAAAACGACTATATTTGAAAATTTATTTCTCCATGCAGGAACACCAAGTTCATTAAGAACGTTAGTCGCTTGAGAGGCAATTTCTAAACAATGCTTTATTCTGCTCTGATGCTCTTCAACAGAAACTGACTTGACTGCATACCACATCAACAAAGGTGTTAAACCATTGCGTGATCCACGAATGGTTAGATCTAGGAATCGATATATTCGACTCTTGATGTCATTGCATACAGGTGACTTTCAAATGTAAGGAATAGACCATAAGGGATTGGGCAACCCAACACTTTATGCCCTGATAAGCTTAATGAGTCTAAGCCATTATCAAAAAAAACCTCTTGATACTCAGATACAAAGGGTAAAATAAAGCCACCTAGTGCTGCATCTGCATGAATATGCACCCTATCTCGACTTAAATTCAAGTCATTAATAATTGTATTTATCTTGCTTAGAGAGTCATATGCACCTACCATGGAAGAGCCAAAGTTAAGCACAATTATGATTGAGTTGCACTGGTGATCTTTAATCGCCCTAGTTAAGCTTTCGTAATCTATTTCCCCTTGTGTATTTACAGATATTTTTCGAATAGGCAAACTTAAAATTTTGGCGATTTTATCAATGGAGTAGTGAACAGCTTTACTACAAAGTAAGATAGGCTTATCTAGTCTTTCACGTGCCATATACAAGGCTTACAGATTCCCTTCTGTTCCCCCGTTAGTTGTATACAGCCCAAAGAAAGGTTAAAAAGTACACTAAACCACTGAATGACCTCTCTTTCAAAAGAAAAGCTATTAATAGGGTAATTGCTGACACTCATACAATTACCAGCATTATTAATTGAATAACTTAAAAATGTGGAAAGTGAACCATAATCATAATCTGTAGAGCAGGGATATCCATAAATATGATCTTTGTGTTTCTACACGCCTTTTTAAACAGCTCTAGCTGTTCAGCGTCTATTTTTGATAACGCCATAACTACTATCTACGAACTTCCAGCTAATAGAAAGGTCCATATTATGCACCAGTATTTCTAACGCTGTCATCTATACCCTCCTTATCAATTTCATGCACACTATCCATAGCCTTTACGCTAACAGACCAGCAAAGCTGTTAAACACCTGATCTCTATCTTACTCTATCAGCTATATGCCAATAATCAGGTCCAGAGAGATCAGAGCATCAACAAAGGAAAGAAGAGTAATAATATTGTAAGTCGTAACTCATCCTATTTTTTTCCAGTTTGCAAACTCCACAGCTGGCTGTAGCGTCCTTCCAAGTCAATTAATTGCTGATGAATGCCCTGCTCAAGAATCTGCCCTTTTTCCAACACAATAATATTATCGCACTGTTTTAGTGTATTAAGGCGATGAGCAATCATTATCAAAGTTCTACCTTTCGCAATCTCAGGAAGTTGCGCCAGGATGACACTCTCTGATTCATAGTCTAAAGCACTTGTGGCTTCATCAAAAATCAGGATACTTGGATTTGTAATCAGTGCTCTTGCAATTGCGATACGCTGACGCTGACCACCAGACAGACTGCCTCCTCGCTCACCGACCGGTGTATCATATCCTTGTGCTAATTGCATGATAAAGTCATGAGCACCTGCCAACTTAGCAGCATGAATAACTTCTTTCTCCGTCGCTTCAGGGTAGGCTAAGGTAATATTGTCTTTTACTGAGCCATTAAATAAAAAGCTCTCCTGTAACACAACACCTGTTTTCTGCCGAATCACAACAGGGTCGGTGACGGCTAAATCCATACCATCAATAAGCACCTGCCCGCTTTCTGGCACATATAAACGTTGTACTAACTTGGTGATGGTACTTTTACCTGAACCTGAAAGCCCTGTGATGCCAATCACTTCGCCAGCTTTAACGGATAAGTCCAAACGACGCAGCACCTCTGGTCCATTATCCTGATAACGGAATGTAACTTTTCTCAGTTCGATATCACCTTTAATTGCAGGCGGAGTTGACTTACCACTACCTACAGCTTCTACAGGCGCATCTAGAATATCACCCACTCTACGTAGTGATACTCCAGTCTGCTGAAAGTCCTGCCAAATCTGAGCCAATCGTAAAATAGGCATGGTGACGTGACCTGCCAGCATGTTAAAAGCAACCAGACCACCCACAGATAAATCACCTGTCATCACCAAGTCAACACCAAACCATAAGGTCAGTGCTGCTGTAATTTTTTGAATCAAACCAATACCTTGCCCTGCCCAAATACCCAGTGTGGCTGCTTTAAAAGATGTTTTTACATAGGCAGATAATTTATCTTCCCAGTGACGACAAAATTGTTGTTCTGTCGCTGAGGTTTTTATCGTTTCAATACCTGTTACAGCTTCAGTTAAAAATGCAGTATTTGTGGCATTTTTTTCAAAGGTGCGCTGTACTCGGTCACGCATGACTGGCGTAATACATAACCAGAATAATGAATACAATAGGAGAGAGCCAACCACAATCCATGCTAATAGGTAGGCATAAGAAAATAATAACGCTAAGAAAATGCCAATAAAAAATAAATCCAAGACAAACGTTAACGCAGACCCTGTAAGAAAACTGCGTATTTGGTCCATTTCGCGCACTCGCGCAATAATTTCACCGGTTTGTCGTTGCTTAAAATAATTTAGAGGAAGCCCTAATAGATGTTGATAAAGCCTGGAGCTTAACTCTGAATTTATTCGACTCGCCGCATGAGAAAATAACCAGGAACGCAAGAGACCAAATAAAGGATCAAAAATGGCTAACACTAAAATAGCAAAGGCAAATACTTCTAAACTGGCTAAACTTCGGCTGACGAGTACCTTATCGATAACACCCTGGAAAAGTAAGGGGGTTACAATAGCAAACAGCTGGATAAATAGTGATACGAAAATAACATTACGAAACTGGGGCCAGAATTTTTTGATTGATGGAATAAACCAACTATAACCAAAAGGCTTTTTTTGGTGATTTCCAACATCATCCCGGCGAGAAAATAAAATCCACTCTTCTGGCCAGGCACTTTTTAGCTCTTCCAGTGATTGATGCCAAGGCTGTTGGGTTTTACCGCAAAACCCATAAACGATACCATCCTCACATTGCTCGATCACATAGAAACTGTCACCAATCTTAGCCATGACAGGTAATGGTGTCAGCGCAATACGCTCAGGTTTAACCAACACATGTTGTGTACGCAAGCCTAAGCGTTGTGCACAACGCGCAACATCTAATACTTCATAAGCAGTGTGGTATTTACCATGCCGGTGTACAACCTGTAACGGATCCACCGCAATATCAAAGAGCTTCCCGACATGTACTAAACAATGAATAGCACTATCCAGCTGTTGAGTGTTCCTAACGGAGTCACAAGCCTCTTCAGCCATATTACGGGGTAATGAAACGTCCATATTCATTGCTTAACGCTCCCGTAATGCTTCTGACTGATATTCTTGCAATGGGCTTAACAGGTATTCAATCACTCGGCGATCACCTGTTCTAATTTCAGCCGTAATACTCATCCCCGCACCCAGCTTAATCTCTTCACCATCAACATTGATAACATCTTTTTCCATTTCAATGCGCGCAGGAAAAACTAAACCAAGCTGCTCATGTTCAACAGCATCACGGGAAACATGCTTAATTTTGCCTGAAATTGTTCCATACTTAGTGTAAGGAAAACTATCAATTTTAATTTCTACTGGCTGCCCTGCTACAATAAAACCAATATCTTTATTTAAAACCAATGCTTCAGCTTCTAACAACGCATTCTCAGGTACAATGACCAATAACTGCTGTGCAGGGCTAACAACTCCCCCAATGGTATGAATTTCCAGTTGCTGCACAACACCATCAACAGGTGCTTTTAAGGTTTGTAAACGGTTTTTTTCAATCGCTTTAATACGTTCCTGAGTGTATTCTGCAACCCGCTTTTGCGCTTCATTGAGTTCCTGGCGATCTTCACGCGACCACTGTCTTACAGTCTGCTTACGTCGGTCTTTTATTGTCACTGCCGCAGCTTCAAGTTCTTTAACTTTATTGCTTAATACTTCAAGCTCACTACGTAATGACAGGGTTTCTTCTTCAAGTTCCAGCATCTGTAATCGAGGAAAGGCATCCCGCTCAACAAGCTTACGTTGTGCAGATAAACGTTTTTCTTTGGTGCTTAATACTTTGCTCTGGCTAATAATTTCTGCTTTGGTTGAACTTAACTGCGCTTCGTTCTGGCTCAGTTCACTATCAATAGTGGCCAATGCGGCATCTCGCTCATCAACCTGACTTTGTAATAAATGTCGTGCCTGCAGAACATAATGTTCAGGTGCATTAAACTCAGGTTTAAATGAAGTGACTGGATTTTCCTGCCGCAATGCTTGCCAACGTGCAATATCCACTTTTGCAAACTGTAGCTGTTCTGTTAAACGTTTTACATCTGCTGCTGCACCTGTTGGGTTTAGCTCAATTAGCACATCACCTTTTTTTACAAACTGACCATCTTGGACATGGATACCAATAACCTCAGCCGTTTCTATCGGTTGAATAACTTTAGTGCGACTACTGACAATTAATTTACCGGTAGCACTGGCGATAATATCGATACGGCCAATAATGGACCAAGCCAATGCAATAACGACTAAAGCACAAATTCCCAGTAAAAAGCCTCGCCCATATGGAGTGGGTGGACGTTCTGTGACCTCTAAATATGCAGGTAAAAAGTCATATTCATGGGCTTTACGTTTTTCTGGTTTTTGTTCTTTACGTTGTTGTCGCCATGCGGAAAGAGCGACTTTTAAATGCTGTTTGATGCTCACATTACTACTCCAGAAGGGCTCAGTTTTCCCCCTTCATGCATAAAATCTAATCGCTGTGGGTATACCCGTTTTATACCCTTCACGAATCATTTTTAGGGTTTGTTGTCTGCGTTCTTCACCCCAGTCACTTATTAATATAAGCTCCGGGGGCTTCATCGCTTGACGGCCGCCCCTAAAAACCCTTCGTTTTGGGTATATTTCAACTAAAAACAGCACTACGTGCTAAATCGTAATACTATTTTCCTGCTCCATATTTTCCTGTTGAGCCCACAGACGAGCATATAGCCCTTCTTGCGCCAATAACTGTTCATGCTGACCCATTTCCACAATTTGCCCGTCAGCTAAGGCAATTATGCGATCACACTCTCTTACCGTAGACAAACGATGGGCAATCACAATAACAGTACGACCACGACAAATGTCGCGCATATTTCGTTGGATAATTTCCTGGGAAACATCATCTAATGCACTGGTAGCTTCATCAAAAATCAGTAACGCAGGATCCGTTAATAATGCTCTGGCAATGGCAATGCGTTGACGTTGCCCGCCCGATAATGAACTTCCACCTTCAGCAATGACGGTGTCATAACCATCAGGCAACTCTAAAACAAAGTCATGCGCACCAGCCAACTTCGCAGCAGCAATAATTTCGTCTAAAGGTGCAGCAGGGTTTGATAAAGCAATGTTATCGCGTACAGATCGATTAAATAGATAGTTTTCTTGTAAAACGACACCAATCTGCTGTCGCAAACTAGAAGGTTCAAGCTGGGCTACACTCGCCCCATCAATAAAAATATCACCTTGCTGTGGTAAATATAAACGCTGAATAAGTTTAGTTAATGTACTTTTTCCTGACCCTGATGGACCAATAACACCAATCACCTCACCAGGCTTAATCATTAAATTAATGCCTTTTAAAACAGGGGGTAAATCAGGTCGATAACTAAACATCAGGTTCCGTATTAACACCGAACCTCTTACACGCTGAACTAACTCCTTTTGACCTTGTTGTTGTTCCATCGGTGTATTCAACACATCACCTAACCGGTCAACAGAGACTCTAGCCTGTACAAACTGCTGCCATAACTCGGCTAAGCGAATTACTGGTTGGCTGACATGGTTCGCCATCATATTAAACGCAATTAATTGGCCTATGGATAACTCAAGACCTATAACCATCCTCGCCCCAAACCAAAGTACCAATGCCATCGTGACTTTTTGTATTAACATGACACCATGAGAGGTAAAACTTTGTAACTGCTGAGTACGGTAGTTTGCATCAACAAAATCTTGTGTCTGACCTTCCCAACGCTGTTGCATTTGCGGCTCAACGGCTAAGCTTTTAACAGTTTCGGCCCCCGATACCGTTTCCGTTAAAAAAGCATTATTTAATGCACCGTATTGAAACTGTGCTTCAATACGTTTTTGCATAGGATTTGTCACTAAATAGGAAAGCAATAAGTAAATTGGAACAGACGCTAACACGATCCCTGTTAAAAATGGCGAGTAATAATACATCACCGCAAAAAATACAAAGGTAAACGCTAAGTCTACGATCAGCGTCATGCCAGCCCCTGTAATAAACTCGCGGACAGTGGATAATTCCCGAATGCGCATGACAGTAACACCCACACTGCGTGCTTTAAAATACAGCAAGGGTAGGCGCATTAAATGATTAAATAATTTTGAACCCAGATGAATATCAATACGATTGGTGGTGTGAGCAAAAAGGTATTCCCTTAATCCCTTTAATACTACCTCCATAATACCCACAATAATTAAAGCGATTACTAATACATCCAGCGTGGATCGGCTCTGATGGACCAATACCTTATCCATCACTACCTGAAAGCCAAGTGGTGCTAATAAGGCTAATATCTGTAAAAAAACAGAGGCCAGTAACACTTCACCCAAGAGCCGCCTAAAGCGCACAAACTCTGGAATAAACCAGGTAATATCAAAACGTCGCGTTGCGCCTGCCTGACGTTTTTCTCCCGAAACAGAAATAGTTTTTCCCGCCCAAATTTCCGCTAATTTATCCACAGAAATTATTTCTGGCTGGGGTTTATCAGGGTGTTGAATCAGAGCTTTACCATCAGCAATTTTAGCTAAAACATAATAATCGCCTTCTTTTGAGGCAAATGCTAATGGCAACTGATCTTGAGAGAGTTTTTTGTATTCACACTTGGCCACTTTCACTTTCAATTTTAGCGCTTTAGCAAATGCTTTTGCTGCTGTTTCCAAGCGCTGATTTTGAAACTGCTGTTTAAGTTCATTGGCTTGTTCTGTATTCGTAATTTCTTGAAACAACAAGCCCAGTGTGGTTATACAACCTAATGCTGTACTAACGTCCCGCGGTAGCGAGGTTGATTGCTCAGTCATTGACTACCTTATTTAACTGCAAATTTATCCTCACAAATATTTTTAAAATTCACTAAGGATAAAAACCATCACTGTATATTGTGTAAATCTATTTTCCCGATACCAATACAATTCCTTTGCTTTACATCGTTGGTAAGACCCAACCAAACAGGATTACCAATTCAAACTCATTTAAAAATATGGTCGCTTCCAAGCTGCTATTGTATACCCATTGCGAAGGGATTTAGGAGAGGCCATCAAGCGATGAAGCCCCAGGAGCTTATAAATAATAAGTGACTGGGGTGAAGAGCGCTGACAGCAAACCCTGAAAATGATTCGCAAAGGGTATAGTTTAAGGCAGAACATAATACCGGAGTTAAAGAAACAGCACCAGCCGTTGCTTATCCCCTCAATGAAGGAGGTAATCCCACCACAAGTTAAATCACTTACCGTGAGAAAAAACTAAACGTCTAGTGACTTTTCTTTAGTTTTTACTGATGCGAGCTGGTTAATACCAAGCGATCATTTGATGTAACCAGTGAGCCAGATGTTGCTTCACCCGCTACTCCATCGGTCATTCTCGCCATGGTACTAATCAACCCATTGACACTACTGGCGGGCTGAACATCCGCTGCGGCAACAGACGCACCACATCGGTCAGCATCCCCTCAAGTCGTGATGAGGGAATCACATAGCCACCATCGCCGGGTTGGATGTAACTGATAGCTTTTTCACCACCGGTAAAGTGTCCAGTAACGGTCAACTTTTGCTGCAAGTCGTTATCCACCAGCATCACCAGATCGTCAACATTGCGGTGATAGCTGATTCGCTCACGGTCGATATCGATAAAGAACACCCAATCGGTACCGCCTCCTGTATTGTCAATAACGTCCTGACCACCTTGGGCATGGTAATAATAGTGATCATCACCCACGCCACCCTGTAAGGTATCGTTACCGGCAAAGCCAGCCAGCACATCGTTACCGGCACCACCGATCAGGGTATCGTTGCCATCATCCCCATTCATGCGACCATTACCGCCCTGAATAAAGTCATCACCATCGCCACCCAGCAGGATATCATCGCCGCCCATGCCAAACAGGGTATCATCACCGGCCAGACCACGAATCAAGTTACGGTTGTTACGGCCTACGGTTGGATATAGCTAATCGCCAGATCACCACCAGTAAAGTGCCCTGTAACAGTGAGTTTCTGCTGTAGATCGTTATCCACCAACAAGCAGTTTGATCTTTTGTATAAAAATATATCCAGTTAAATACCTATATAAATAAAAATTAATCCCTATTAAAATATCTTAACCACCCATTCATTTTAGCTATACATTTTAACTTATATTTTGCAAGCCCTATTAAATAGTAATTTAACAACAATAACACCGATAATAATCACTAAATAAAAGAGACAATTTATTTATGTAAATTTACCAAAAAAATATAATACACTCTTACAACACTTTTTTCTTATATATGCCTCACATCAAATTCTCTCAAAATGCAACAAAAATAAGTGGTTTTTGGCTACTTTTTCTGATAATTATTAGTTACTTAGCTGTTACCACAATAGTACCATGGATCAGTTTTTATTTATTTTATAGCGATAAAAATATAAATATACCTGAATATCAATAAACTGCATTATTGATAAGTAATTACTAATAAAATAACAAGTTACACAATTTTAAACTATGCCATCAAGAGTAAATCTAAGACTGCTTATATAAACAAATATAAAAGCAATAATCTTAGTTATTCAAATAATAAGAACAGGGAATTCACATCATTAAATTATGTGCTTAAATATGAGGGTTTGATGTAATGAAACCGATACCAAAAATTCCCTATTTAGGGTTGTACTTTACTTTTCTATTACTCTTGCTGGCAGGGCATTCAAGTGCAAGTCGATACCCAATTTATAATGTCTATTTAATCAATAATACAGAGTATAATATTCGTGTAGAAACAGAAGATGGGCATGCCGTTAAGGTTCCCCCAGGTAATGATTCAGGAGAAGCCTACATTTCTCCTTGTGATTTTTCCCAAATATTTAATGCAAAACATGTTTACCAACTGCCGCAAGAAGATAGAGCCATTAGAACACGCTTTGGCATTAGTGACCAAGGGAACACTCCTTATATGGAGCTGTTAACCAACCCCTTACAAAATAAGTTTAAAGTAGAAAAACGTCCTTCTACTTATGACAACCTTACTGAGGATGTATCTGGATGGGTCGATATTGATGCTCAGCAAAAGTTAAATGCTGGTTTAATTAATAGTGTTTGGCTTGCTAAAAAGCATGATGTGAATGCTAAAGGGTATAACAAAATCTATGCTCGTGTCGCTATGTTACCCATGAGTCCTGGTGCTGGATATCGCTTATTTGTTGCACTCGTTCAAGCCAAGGATGACTTGGATAGCTTTTATGGTTATGCGAATGGACTTGGTGCACATCATTTTGGACGTTGGATTCGTGAAGTAAGACTAATCAATAACACTGACTATGATCTTATGATAAAAAAGGTCAAAGAAACACCAGATTATTATGAAGAGCAAAAAATCTGGATGCGTGGAAAAAATAGCAATCAGTTGCACCCTTGTAATTTATACAAAGGCGATAAGCTTGAAGACTTTTCCACTGATGATGAAAGCACATTCAAATACGAAATAGGCTTTATTTCTGAGTCAACGCCTGCGACAGGTACAATATCAACGATAGATGTTTCAGTCGACCTTAAGGACGAACGATATAAGTTAGATAAATCTGAGTACACATACCTTGAAAGGTCTCTTGCAGATAAAACCAGTACGCCCATAACAAATTGGGTTGATTCCTCTTTCCGCCAACGAGCGCTTTATAGTCATTGGACACCTAAACACCACGAATTTGGCAAGCAACAAGTTAGCGTTCATTTAGCTGTGTTGTCAGATGTCATGTACATTATTTTATCTCAACAACAACTTGACGCTGATGACAATAACCCCAATTCAATGGACGATAAACAGGAAGTCGTGTTTAAAGGTGTTCGCTGGTATAACAAAGGTGGTGGCATCGTACATGAAACGCCTCAAAGCTGGATTGCACGTGGCGCTATGGAGTATGTATACGACGAGTCTCGGTCTGATAAGCGCGTAAAAGAAGCACGGTTTTTCACCGAAAATAACGGAATTGATTCAATTAGCACTTCAGCACTAAGAAAATGGAACTTTATCTATAACAACCAGGGTGTTTTAGAACGTGCTATTTATACCGTATCCAGCATCAACACGATGTATCTTGATCTTTACTATGACGATCCGCATCAACGTAGTGGCCTCGAGTCAAAAGATTTAGATAAGCAACTTTATCCGACACGTGTCGTTAGATTTGAGTGTTCAGATGCAGCATGTCGTAACAGGGCACGCATTCCGTATAATCAGCTCCCCAGTCTTGCAAGTGCAAGTAAGCAGCAAAATGGCTCTTATGGTGTCAAAATTAACCGGTCAGAAGGCTACCCATACTTACTATCCTGGTACACTATCAGTTATAACTATGGCAGTGATAAATACGGTTATGTTAATAATCCACAGCAAGAACGTATTACTAAGTACGACTTTTATCAAAACTGGTATGCAGGTGATATGTCTGAGTCCCATGCTATTGCACCAGGCTACATTCAGTTTGTTCGTGGTGAAGGTAACTTGCTTAAAGCCAAAAAAGTCTTTTCAAAAAATGCAACCGTAAGTACAGGTTATCCACAGACCCAACAGGATAACTTTACGTTCAAGCAATACCAAGGGAAAAACTTTTTACATGAAATCAATGTAGATTGGTGGGTTAACGATGCTGACACCACTAAAGTAACCAACCTAGTACAAGTGAAACCTATTTATATGCCTGAACCGTCCACTTTAACTAACAGTGATTTTCGATTTAGAGATGTTCATCCTATTGGTGAAATTATGCCTATTCACGATATGTGGATGACCGAAAGAGAGGCTTCATTAACCACTATTGATGATAGTTCACCGTCAGATGACACTGAAAGTGAAGATGGAGACTCATTAAGCGACCAGTTTATCAATGTCATTAAAGAAATAATGGATTAGTAGGTAAGCAATAAATAGAGATAACCTTTAATAGCTTTAGTTAGAGGTTAACTCTTATTATATCTCTTGAATAATATTCACTGAATAAAGTAGTTAACATAGACTTTATATCGAACGTTTGTATTTCTCCCCACCCCAACTAAAAGACCAACGTACGACTTTTTAACATTTTTTATTTGATACACCACTCATTATTGATAAATATCTTATTGCTGATAAAATTGCTCAACTTTTAGGTGGGGTACTCACTAAAAGTGTTATACAGGCCATTGATCATAATACACCTTCATATCGTCATAGGATGACTTCATCAGTGTTTATGTAAAGCAGGTATAGATTCCAAAAGCCACATCTTAAGTCACTTCTAATCGGTTACAATAATGTTGTTACGTACGTTTATTACTACTTTAATGTGTTTATCCCTCAGCCAGGTTGTTCAAGCGAAAGAACCTGAATTCGACTTGGTCACGGAGAACTTACCTCCTTTTAACTACAGTGTTAGAAATAAGAGTTTCGAACATAAGCAAGAAAATATTAAGGGTATTTCTGTTGAAATAATTAGTGAGTTATTTAAACGTACAGATCTCAACTATTCTCTTAAGTTAAGACAATGGAATCTGGCTTACTCATACGCACAACGTAAACCCTACCGAGGTGTTTTTGGCACTGTAAAAACTAAGGAAAGAGCAGACTCATTCCAATGGGTTGGTCCATTACTCGAAAATAATTGGGTTGTTTTTGCAAAAAATGACTTTAAAGGAAAAATAACACACGAACATCAACTAAAAAAATATGAAATTGGTGGCTATAAAGGCGATATACGTGTTATCTATTTAAAATCGAAGGGCTTTAATGTTACAGCTATCAGTAATGACCGCTATAACCCTCAACTCTTGGATAATGGGTTAATCGATTTATGGGTATCTGGCAGCTTTTCAGGCCCCTATCTCGCCAAGTTATCAAACATTAATGTGAAACCTGTTTATACTCTGCGCAAAGCATCTGTATACCTGGCGATGAATAAAGACACACCTAAAAAATACATTGATACTTTAAACGCTGAACTTAAAAATATGCATGACGATGGTTTCATTAAACGAGTCATGTCTTCTCATAAAGAGGAACTCACTGCTTCCTTGAAGAAATAACAGACCAGAAGTCCACTCAAAATTAAATAGTACAAAATAAGCTACAATTTTAACTCAATATAAATAGGGTGATTTAAAATGGTCAAGGATGTCCTTTTTAAATCATCCTATCCCTCCGTACACAAATAAAACCAGATCAATTTATCTTCGCGAAGTCTATTGATTATTAATTCACATTTAATGTGCTAATCAATACATCAAGTTAAAAATCATCTAATCAGTACATATATTATGTACTTTTATCAACTATTTTATAGAGATAATTTGCTTAAATATTGTTATCTAATTCGCTAACTACTGATTTTATCAAACTACATAAAACTATTGTGATTAACCCCTTTTTTTAACTTTCACTTTTCTGTTTAAATTGGTTAACAGTTGAAAACAGGAGTCATGGTTTATTTTAAGACACCTTAATTAAACCATTTTATGGACAGAATCACGGAATATAGCTAAGGAAAGAAGACAGGTAATTACTGTTTTAACAATATAGGCATCAAAGGTTTAGTTATGCCTAGCACCAAGCAGTTGATTATTAGTTCACATGTATTTTCATAAACAATCACAGATTGAAGAACTAAAACAAACTGCATGCTTCTAGTCAGCAAACTATGCGCTGTACATCAGAATGATGTGTTTATTTTTGCTATACCAGCAACAAAATTAACACCAAATTTATAGAACCAGTTAAAATATCCAGGTTTTTTTACATGAACCCCAAACTGTCCAAATTACTCATTTACAGCACATGCTTCTTAGCATTGACAGCATGTGATGATGACGATAAACCAAAGCCCCCACCAGGTGATGGGAATCCACCTCAAACCAACCAAACCCCTGTAGCTTCAGTTAATTATCAGTGTAATCAATTAACCTGTAGCTTTAGCGGTGCAGATAGTAAAGACCCCGACGGACAAATTGTAAAGTATGTCTGGCAATTTGGTGACGGCCAAGGCTCTACAGAAATTGCACCACAACATACGTATGCTGAAGCAGGTACTTACAAAGTCTCACTTATGGTGGCTGACGACAAGCAAGCCGCGGATAAAAAAACCATTGAAGTCACAGTCAAAAGTGATGACCCTGGTGATGATGGTGATACACCAGATGATGACCCAACAAACGCTCAAAATGAATGTAATGACTGGGAAGGTAAACACAAGGATTGGATTTGGTGTGATGACTTTGAAAGCGGACTCAGTTTAGCCGAAAAATACGGCAAGAATAGTGTTCAGCAAGGAGAGCACGCCGACTCGCTAACGACAACAGAAAGTGAAGCGGCAAATGGTAAACACGCTCTGGTACTCAAATGGGGCAAAGACCAGAAAAACGCAGGCTCTTTCCGTCGTAACTTTGGCTTAGTACCATACAACTCATCTGCTGACGACCTGGGTAAAACACCCTATCAGTCGGATAAATTCGAAGAAATATACTACCGCTTCTATATTAAATACCCTAAAAAACAACAAGGCTCGCCTAAAAAGCTAGTTCGTGCTGTAGGGGTTGCAGATGGTAAAAGTCAATTTGGCCCCCAATCATTCATCGCAGGTTTAATTCATAATCCTGCTGATGAAAAACTTGCGCTTGATACATGGACAGGTTTCGACCCTACAAACCCAGACTCTACACTTAAGACCGTCAAGTGGGATGATGTTGATAACCTGACAGCACTCTCAGACACTTCAGGAGATGGAGATATTCCTCCACCCCCAGGTCTGAAAAATGTAGCTAATCCAGACGATGATGGCGACATTCCACCGCCGCCCCCACCACCAGGTGATGGTGATGATACATCTGATGATGGGGATATCCCTCCTCCCCCTCCACCTGGAGATGGCGATGATGGAGACAGTCCGGATGACGGTGACATACCACCACCGCCTCCACCAGGGGATGGTGATGATGATGGGGATAATCCTGATGATCCAAACATTCCAATTCCTCCTCCACCAGGTGATGGTGACGACGATGGAGATAAGCCAGGCGATGGCCAAAATCCGTTAACAAAAGGCCAGTGGCATTGTGTTGAGGTTAAAGTCAAACTCAACGCAACAGAACCATACGCCAGCAATGGCACCATGCAGGTCATGATTGACGGCAAACCACAAGATGGGTTGACTGTTGGTGATTTAAACTGGACAGGAAAATGGCGTAACTACGGTATTAATGCAGTCCAGTTTGAAAGTATTTGGGAAGATAATACCGATCAAGAACGCCAAAGCTATATTGACTCTTTTGTCGTTTCAAAAGCACCCATTGGTTGTCATAAAGGTGATGATGGGGATAATCCGGATGATCCAAATATTCCACCGCCTCCACCTCCTGGTGATGGTGATGACGACGGGGACAACCCTGATGACCCCAATATTCCACCACCTCCCCCTCCGGGTGATGGCGATGATGATGGGGATAATCCAGATGACCCAGATATTCCACCACCACCACCGCCTCCAGGTGATGGAGACGACAATGGCGATGATTCAGGAGATGATGACTTACCACCTCCGCCACCACCGCCAGGCAACCCTGATGATGATGGTGACAAACCCAACGATCCTGACATTCCACCACCGTTACCTCCATCAGGACCCGATAATGGTGACGAAAAGCCAACTGCACCCGCAAGCTTGTCTATTTCTGTATCAAGCATAAATGGTCAAAAAGCGGTGACGTTGCAATGGCAAGACACAAGTAACAATGAGCTTATGTTTGTCATTCAAAAGCGTGAAAAAGGAAAAGATTGGCAATACCTCAATACGGTTGAAGCCAATACAACACAATTTGTTGATAAAGCCGTAGAAGGTGGAAAAACATACGAATATCGTATCAAAGCAACCAATAAAACAGGTGACTCGAACTTTAGTAATGTGGTATCCGGGTCTGCAACATAATCAATAAAAAATACTCTCTATAGAGGGTTAAATTTCACTCTTAATAAGGGCTGTTTAACAGCCCTTTTTTTAAACTATACCCTCAACGAATTATGTCTATTGGTCAGTAATATTCATTACGAATGAAGTGACTTATAGTTTATGGTGATAATACTGTTGTCCGACTACTCCGCCCATTTGAAGAAAATGTTTTTAGCTTTATTTCACCAGAAACTGGGTCCAAAGGATGTTGGTATTTTTTGGAATTGATTGAAGGTTCACTGCCATCAACAGTATATCGTACTGTTAAACCAGGAAAAGCTGTATTTGCATGTATTCTTCCACCCACGAGTTTTGCACCAGGTAGTGGTAAACGATATTGATATCCCCCATTCCAATGATCTAACCGTGGTAATTCATAAGACCCAACTCGAACTGCAAATTTTTGCCAATGTTGGTTTAATTTAAAAAGGCGTTTTTTCCTATCCTGTTCGTTGGCCCATGCAGGCTGTTTTGACCATGCTCTTTCTGCCAGCGCGATTAACTTAGGTAATGCCAAGTACTCTAATTGCGCAGCGGATTTAATATTTTCACTCCATAACTGGCCTTGAATTCCTAAAATATTGCCACGCATATCAGCTTGTAACCGTGTACTATTTTCCCATTGATCATCACTTAATGGATTTCCCATCCTATCCTGCCAAGCAGATTTAAAAATATCAAATGGGGTAAACTCAAAGACCGTACGTGTATTAACAAAACCGGCCCAATAATAACCCAACTCATCTGGATCTTTTTGATAGGCTAAATCAAAATATAAATTTGTCGCATTGGCCAATACAACGGGAAACCCTGCGTTAGCAAGCCGATAACCATAGTCTTCTGTGCCCCACCCCCAAACATTATTCCATACATAAGGACGCATAGAGCCAGGATCAATCATCGGATTAATGACTACTGAATCATTTTCTTTAACAAAAGCAAGCTCTTCCCAGCCGCCCGTTTGTTTACGATAAACCTGTACCATTTGATGTACATTATAAACAAACTGGCGTTTGAGCCTCTCAACCTGTTCATCAGAAAGTTCTTCTGTGCCAAATAATGCTGTACAAGCGGGTGATTTTCGCCAAACACCGTCAGGGACTTCATCTCCTCCTAAATGAATGACAGGAACTTCAACATTAGCCTCCTGATACATCCAGTGTAATTCAGCTAATATTTTATTAATAAATAAGTAAGTAGAAGAAAGACAGGGGTTGATGACATTATCATGCCAGCCCTGAACAGACTTATAGACAGACTTATCTTGCAAGTCACTCAGTAAAAAGCGAGCAGCTTGTTCTTTGAACCCTTCACGTTGCAAACGAGCATAGCGCACCTCCATTGACTTTATTGCAGCACGGGCATGTCCAGGAAAGTCAACCTCAGGTATTACGGTAATATGATGACGCTGGGCATAACGTAATAATTCGATAAACTCTGCACGAGAATAAAATCCAGATCCATTATTATCTGGAAAAGGGCCAGATCCAAAAGAAGGCACTAGGTGTTTTGTTTCATCCAATGTATGCCCTCTTCGCCCACCAACGTCAGTTAACTCAGGTAACCCAGAAATAGCCAGTCGCCAGCCTTCATCATCTGAAAGATGTAAATGCAACCTGTTTAACTTATACAGTGCTAAAACATCAATTAATCGTTTTATTGAATCTAAAGAGCTAAAGTTTCGAGCAACATCAAGGTGCACGCCTCGATACTGAAAACGGGGGTAATCTTTAATATATAAAACTGGAATTAATAACTGCCTACTACGCTTTGAGTTTAATGCAAAGTGTGAATAACTCTCAACAGGAATCAACCCCAAGAGTGTTTGTATTCCGTAATAAACACCTCCTGCATTTTCTGCATAAATATTTATTCCATGTAGTTTATCTACGCTCAACTCATAACCATCGGTATTTGTTTTAGTTGAATGCTGATCACTTACTTTATCTTTAATTAAACAAATACTAAACGCAGTATAGTCACAATACTCAGTAAAACTGACAGGCCAACCCAGCTCCTCAATAAGCATACTTTTCAAATACTGTGCTTCACTACTAAACTCTTCGTTAAATGCAATGGTAATTGGTTGATTGATTACAAGCGGTTGATTACTGTTTTTATGTACTTCAACAGGACTTGGTATTACAAAGGACGTATTTTCATCGCTGTTTTTTTGCTGACCTGACTTATGTGCGACGACTGCGGTATCCACCGCAAGCAACGCCCGATTTCTGTCAAAGCGCACTGCCGCAGTGTCAACGGGCCAATGATCTCCATTAAATCGTTTAGTTTGTTTATCTGATAGGTGATCTGCAATAACAACATCATTAATCAGAATGGGTTGACTATCCTTACTTGGCACAAGGTAAAATCCTGCAGGCGCATCAGACTTACTGATCGCCCAGTACTGTGCAGTTAGGTTAATGGTAAGGGTTTCACCATTATTTAATCCTTTAAATGCTGCTTTTGGCTCGATATAAAATAAATCACCATTAACATGTTTTATTTCAAGCATATCATTAGGTGTATAGGTGAGTATTTCACGGACAAAGTTAAAATAGATTCGCCAATTTTGACTGATTAAGCTTTGGCGACCATGATTTGTTATTTTTAATTCGGCTTTAAAACTATTTGCATCATCCTGCAAGTTATCCAGTACCTGCCAGTGGATACCTATATTGTATGCGTTTCCTTTTGTATTAAGATTTTTAGCTGAAGCTGCGATAGAAAATAAACTGACCGGGATAATGATAAATAATATTTTGAGAATGTATTCGTACTGTCTTAGGCTTCTTATAATTCCGTTTGGCCTTATGTTCATAATTTCACCTTATAGGTCATTTTTAGACTTGTTGTAATACATTATTTCCTTACAACTTAATTATACCCATAACGAAGTTTTTTTAGGGGCGGCCGTCAAGCGATGAAGCCCTCGGAGCTTATATTAATAAGTGACTGGGGTGGCAGTTAAACGCTCCTGCATAAACTGCATTCACACCATCCTTAGTGCTCAAGAGTGCAGACAACAAACCCTAAAAATGATTCGTGAAGGGTATATTATACCTATAAGTAAACTATTTATATGCTGAAACATTACGCCTATTTTAATTTATTTCTCGAAATCCTCACCAAACAGTGTTGCAACAATTCGATGACTGCTTCCATGAGTATGATGCTCTCCGAGATAAATACCTTGCCATGCACCTAACGCTAGCTGGCCTTGTGATATGGGTATGACTAATGAGAAACCGATCAGCGTATTCTTTAAATGTGCAGGTGTTGCATCAGCACCATGACCTTTGGATTGAAAATGTTCCGCATTTTCAGGCACTAAATAATTTAAGTGGGACTCAAAGTCGGCTCGTATTGAGGGATCAGCATTTTCATTCACTGTTAATGATGCTGATGTGTGCTGCATAAAAAGACTTAATAACCCCACCTTAACAGTGTCAATTTCTGGTAGCTCTTGTATTAGCTCATCAGTTACCAAATGAAACCCTCGTTCCCTTGGCACTAATTGAACAATCTTTTGTACCCACATAAAAAAACCATCCCCACGAATGAATATGAGCACTTAATAATAAAAAAGGAGGCTTATGCCTCCTTTTATAATAACTAGCGAATATATGCTGTTATCATTGCCTCTAAGGGCCATTGATGACTTATTAAAGGCTGTCCCATATTCATAATTTTATTTGCTGGTAAATTCAGGATAGGCTTCCATACCACACTCCGCAATATCTGCCCCTTCGTATTCTTCCTCTTGACTGATACGTATACCCATAATTTTTTTAAGGACAAACCATACGACAAAGCTACAACCAAAAACCCAGGCAAAGATGGTCACGATACCCAGTAACTGTTTGAGCAATGTTGCATCGCTATTCGTCAGAGGCACAGCCAATAATCCCCAAATACCTACCACACCATGTACAGAAATGGCACCAACAGGATCATCCAGATGAAGCTTATCAAGTGTTACAATGGCAAACACCACCAGAATACCACCCACAGCACCAATGAGTGTTGCTGCTAATGCTGAAGGGGTTAGAGGTTCAGCAGTAATCGCAACCAAGCCTGCAAGTGCACCATTTAAAGCCATTGTTAAATCAGCTTTGCCAAATAGCAAACGTGCAGTAATAAGAGCAGCGATCACTCCACCTGCAGCTCCCGCATTGGTATTCACAAAAATCTGTGCAACAGCATTAGCATTTTCAATACCAGTCAACTTGAGCTGGGAGCCGCCATTAAAACCAAACCAACCCAGCCACAACACAAAGGTACCTAACGTTGCGAGAGGCAAATTAGCACCAGGAATAGCATTCACCACACCATTCTTGCCATACTTACCGTTACGTGGTCCCAGTAAAATGACCGCTGCTAGTGCAGCAGCAGCACCACACATATGCACTACACCAGAGCCTGCAAAGTCTTGAAATTTAGCTGCTTGCAGGAAACCACCACCCCATTTCCAGTAACCTTGAACAGGGTAAATAAATCCTGTCAGCACCACCGCAAACAATAAAAATGCCCACAGTTTCATTCGTTCAGCAACGGCACCAGATACAATCGACATTGCCGTTGCAACAAAGACCACCTGAAAGAAAAAGTCAGAACGTGCCGCATAATAAGTTGAACCCTCACTTGATAACACAGCCTCTGCTGTATGCTCATCACCTATGAGTGTTCCTAATATAGGTAAAATACCACCTGCTGCATCCTCACCGGGATACATGATTGCATAGCCACACAACAAGTACATTGTGCATGCTACAGCAAATAACGCGACATTCTTGGTTAAAATTTCGACGGTATTTTTAGCTCGGACTAAGCCTGCTTCTAACATAGCAAAACCCGCAGCCATCCACATGACTAAAGCACCACATACTAAAAAATAAAAAGTATCGAGCGCATAAGACAGTTGAGTTAAGTTTTCCACAATCAGCCCCCCTTTAGGCTTCAAATAACGTTACACAACGGTTCGCTCAGATAGCATCAGTTCCTGTCTCACCAGTTCGAATTCTTACTGCCTGCTCAAGGGCAACCACAAAAATTTTGCCATCGCCTATTTTGCCGGTGTTAGCTGCCGTTGATATTGCTTCAATGACTTGATCTAACATCTCATCGCCAATAGCAATTTCAATTTTTACCTTGGGTAAGAAGTCAACAACATATTCAGCGCCACGATATAATTCAGTATGGCCTTTTTGTCGTCCAAATCCCTTCACTTCAGTAACAGTAATACCTTGCACACCGATTTCAGAAAGGGCTTCACGTACGTCATCTAACTTGAATGGCTTAATGATTGCCGAAACTAATTTCATTTTAATCTCCTGCAGTTTTATGTCTTGCCCATGGGGGGCTGGAGCAAGTTATTTATGCAATTTATATAAGCCTAATACCTAAATACAAGTAGATTTATAACCCTTTACGTAACTTAGCGCTAACAGCACAAGGCTTCCTTTGCCACACCCCCTTGTTCCATCAACATCAAGTGGTTATTTATTCATTTCCTACTCGTACGCTCAGCAAAAAAGTAAGCAACTGTAAACGTCACATAATGCTGAGCATTTCTTCAACAAGTACACGTTTAACAGCAACTTAGTAGCAGGATGTATGCCATCTACAGATTTCATCTTTTTATATCAATAAGTTAGCTTATCGTTCGGAGTTGAATTGAAGGAGTGTTATAGAAAAAATGCACCAGTTTGGTTCACGCAAAATGGCTTTGCTCTTTTTACGATCACCCTGTCTAAGCAAAGCGTGTATGTATATAGCTGATAGTAGAAGAGGCTAGTGACTGTTCCATGAATTCTAAATGATCAACTACGAATAGTTTCTCGCTTCATGACTATGCTAAAGTAATAGTGCATTCATTACTGCTTGATAACATCTATACCGTACATGTTTCCTTAATCGTGCACACTCAACAGAACAGGCTTAAGCATGATCAACAAAGCATTTATTCAGTCTCTTAGCGAACAAATCAGCAGCTCCGTTGGTGAAAAAGTGCAGCAACTGATGTCAGGGGAAAAACCACAAATTCAAAAAGACATTGAAAATAATATCCATATTCTATTGCAAACAGCTTTTGCCAAATTAGACCTGGTGACAAGAGAGCAATTTGAAGATCAATTAGCCGTTTTACAACATACCCGTGCCAAACTAGAAGCATTAGAGCAGAAAGTAGCAGCGCTGGAGGCTCACCTTGCCTCAGCGGATAAATCGACAATCATTATTGAAAGTGCTTCTCAACAATTACCTCCAGAAGAAAAAGAGAACTAACTCAACACAAGTTAGTCACTACATAGCGATTAAAAATCACCCAAACAACCAATAAATTCACATTTTTTTTGTGGATATTTTACGAGTTCACAGTCTGTCATCCTCCTATTAGCAGTCTCACTGTACAAATTTTAAACTACCTTCCTCTTTTATTAGTGAGTCTGCAAGGATGATTTATGTCTCTGGCTGTTGTTTATACTCGTGCTCAATTTGGTATTCATGCGCCACTTGTTACTGTTGAAGCTCACCTTTCAAATGGTCTACCTGGTTTGGCTATTGTTGGTTTACCAGAAACTGCGGTTAAAGAAAGTAAAGACCGTGTTCGAAGCGCTCTCTTAAATACACACTTTGAATTTCCTGCAAAACGTATCACCATCAATTTAGCCCCTGCAGACTTGCCAAAAGAAGGGAGTCGCTTTGACCTTGCTATTGCGTTGGGAATCTTAGCTGCTTCAGGACAAATAGCCCCAGCTAAGCTCGTAGACTACGAATTTATTGGGGAACTTGCCTTATCTGGTGAAGTAAGACCTGTCAAAGGTGTGTTACCCGCTGCAGTACAATGCCAAACCGTCAATCGACAACTTGTTCTTCCAGAAGACAATTGTGCAGAAGCCAGTCTCGTCAAAAACTGTACATTGCTAGGCATCAACAGCTTAAACCAGCTTTGCCAGCACCTGCAGGATAACCAGTCTATTACCCCATTCAAAGCAAGTTACAAACATATTAAAACACTATCATCTAAAGACCTTGCCGATGTAAAAGGGCAACCACAAGCCAAACGAGCACTTGAAGTCGCTGCAGCAGGTGGGCATAACCTGCTCTTTTTTGGGCCTCCAGGAACAGGAAAAACCATGCTTGCCAGTAGACTACCAAGCATAATGCCTCCTTTAACAGAAAAAGAGGCTTTAGAAGTCGCGTCAGTTAACTCCATCTCTCGAAAACCTCGACCTATAACAGAGTGGTTGAATAGAAGTTTCCGTGCACCTCACCATACTGCATCAGCCATTGCGATGGTGGGTGGCGGCAGCAGCCCCAAACCTGGAGAAATATCACTGGCCCATCACGGAGTATTATTTCTTGATGAGCTTCCAGAATATGAGCGAAGAGTGTTAGAAGTTTTACGTGAGCCAATGGAGTCTGGAGAAATAGTAATTTCTCGCGCCAGCCGACAGGTGACTTATCCAGCAAAATTCCAACTGGTTGCGGCGATGAACCCTTGCCCCTGTGGGTATCTTGGTGACAATCGACAAGCCTGTCGCTGTACTGATCAGCAAATTAGTCGTTACCGCCGTAAACTCTCTGGTCCATTACTGGATCGAATTGATATGCACATTGAGGTTGCCTCATTACCTAATGGCTTGCTTACTCAACGAGCCTCTCAGTTAAGTGTAGAAAACAGTGCTCAAGTCCAACAACGCGTTATTAAAGCAAGAGAGCTTCAGTTAGCCCGACAAGGAAAAGCAAATAGTGAGTTAAATGCAAAAGAAATTGAGCTATTTTGTTCTCTTACAGATGATGCACAACGCTTGCTGAATAATGCACTTCAAAAACTGGGTTTATCCGCTCGCGCTTATCATCGCATTTTAAGAGTATCTCGTAGTATTGCGGACCTAACAGAGAACGAGCAGTTACAAGTCAGTCATATCACAGAGGCTCTTGGTTACAGAAAACTAGATCGAGCGGTTTCCAATTAAGAAGCTTAAACTATACAACCTACTAATTCATCAGAGTTACGTTGGCAAAACGAGGTAATTGGCACAGGTGGGCTGTAAAAAAAACCCTGTAGTTGGTCACAACCCATTTTAGTAAGCACATCCACTTGTGCCTGATTTTCCACCCCTTCAGCAACGACACTTAAATTCAAATTATGCGCTAAATTAGTTATTGCCTGTACAATCACCGCATCATCCGTATTTGAGTGAATCTTACAAATAAAGCTTCGATCAATTTTTAAGGTCGAAATCGGCAACTGCTGTATATGTGCAAATGACGAAAAGCCTGTGCCAAAATCATCTAATGAAAACGTGATACCCAACTTCCCTAGTGCACTCATTGCAGCAGCGACTGCAGCCTCATCTTGCATCATGGCAGTTTCTGTGAGCTCGAATTCCAAACATTGAGGTGGAACATCAAATTTTTCCAAAGCATGAGAAATCACAGTAAATAAACGAGCATCCTTGAACTGTTGAAAAGATAAGTTAATCGCCATACTAACCTGTTCACCACACACGTCGATTAACTTTAAAAGGTCATAACAAGACTGGTATATAACCCAATGCCCCAAAGGAACAATAAGCCCTGTTTCTTCTGCTAATGGAATAAAATCACTGGGTAATAGCAAACCACGTAATGGGTGATACCATCGCAACAACCCTTCAACACCACACAACTTGCCTGTTGTTGCATCAATTCTGGGTTGATAAAGTAATTGAAACTCTTTTTGTTTAATTGCATGACGCAGTTCTGTTTCCAAACAGTAACGCTGTTTAGCATGAGTATTTAAGTCATGAGAATAAAAACAGTAACTGCCTCCTAGTTGCTGTTTCGCTTGTTTCAAAGCAAGCGTGGCATTATGAATTAATGAGTCGACATTTCTAGGACCATCTACGGCTAAAGCAATGCCAATACTACAACCGATCGTTAATTGATGACCGGAAATTATAAATGGGTGAGCCAGTGCTTTTAGTAATTCCTTAACAGTATGTACCAACTCGGCAGTCTGGCCGATATTATCAATGGTCACACCGTATTCATTATCACCTATCCGAGCAATATGCTCGTGTATTGGAAAAAGTTGCTTAAGTCTTTGTGCAACATCACATATCAGTTGATCTCCAGCCTGATATCCCAGCCATTCATTTACTTTTTTAAAGCCATCTAAATCAATCAGCAATAAGGCCGGTGGCTTATTATAATGCTGCTCTAGCAACATACTATTTAAACGCTGAGTGAATGTACGACGACTGGCTAATCCTGTTAGAGTATCAATACCTGAAGTAGAGTGCGTTTGTGCGTACTGCTCTTCAGCTAATTTAACCAGTGTTTTTAATTGCTCTTTTGTGTAGCTTTTTCGCAACACATAATAAGCAGCCCCTTTTTTTACTATTCGCTTATATTTATCAGCAGAAATTGAATCCACTAATAACAGAACAGGATAGTCACAACTTAATACTTCCAGTAAACCTGGATACTCTTCCATAAACTCTTCTGCAAGTAAGATAACAAGCCTACTGCCACGGCACCCTTCCAGAGATTCCATCTCTACCAATGATGTAAGGTGATTTAGTTTAAAAAAAAGTTGTGAGTCACTTTCTTTTAGCAACGATACCAAGTAGTTTTTCTCAGTGTTTTTTTTATCGATTAAATATACTTTGGGTTGCCCCTCATCTCGTTGACCTGCCACGAATGTCGGTCCTCCAATATACACTTGGTCGTCGCGCCAATTTAATTACCTTATATGATCACACAATCAGTCAAAATCCACCAAAAATTCTCTAACAACTCGTCAATAAACTTGACCTGCTTTGTCAGTTCTTACTGAGCTATCGTTCTTATACCAAATCAATAGCCATGTAAATTGATATCATTTCCCAGTTTTTATTTTTTGAGCAAGCATCACCAATAACAGTTTCACAAGCATGTAACTTGTTTTCAGATTATGTCTATCATTCTAAGTGATAAGTCATTTCATCCTATGACTACAGGATGTTTCTCTATTATTCTCACGCACCGAGTTAAAGCCAAAAAGCAAAAGATGACAAAAAATCCATTCGCGGTCAGATTTCTATTTGTTAAAATACGCCGCTATTTGGTTAGTGAAAAGGAGCCCAAACTCTGTGCGTAGACTTAATCCCAGACAAGAAGAAGCTGTAAAATATATTGACTCACCTTTACTCGTCTTAGCTGGGGCTGGGAGTGGTAAAACAAGTGTTATCACCCAAAAAATTGCTTACTTGATTGAGACATGCGGCTTAAAAGCTAAGCATGTCGTTGCTGTTACTTTCACCAATAAGGCGGCGCGAGAGATGAAGGAGCGCGTTGGTCAACTCGTTAGCGGCAAAGAGGCCCGAGGGCTTACTGTTTCAACTTTTCACAACTTGGGTCTGAATATCATTCGCCGCGAACATAAAACACTTGGCTACAAGCCAGGCTTTTCAATTTTTGATGACCAGGATTCCAAAGCACTCATCAAAGAGCTAGGTGAAAAGTACTATAGCGAAGGAATGGATAAAATTGATTTAATTCAACATACCATCTCAAACTGGAAAAATGACCTCATCACCGCCGACCAAGCGATTAGTCATGCCAAAGATGAAGAGACAGAAGTCATTGCCACCATCTACCAGCACTACGTACGTACATTAAAAGCCTACAATGCCGTTGACTTTGATGATCTCATATTATTACCTGTAATGCTCTTCTCTGAAAACCCAACAGTTCTTGATAAATGGCAAAATAAAATTCGCTATTTATTAGTCGATGAATACCAAGATACCAATGCCTCACAATATTTACTTGTAAAACAACTCGTTGGTACTAGAGCTGCGTTTACCGTTGTAGGGGATGATGACCAATCAATTTATGCTTGGCGTGGAGCTCGTCCAGAAAATTTGGCTTTACTCAAAGATGACTACCCAAGCCTCAATGTTATTAAGCTAGAACAAAACTACCGCTCAACCAGCCGTATTCTCAAAGCAGCAAACACCGTTATTGCCAATAATCCACACGTTTTTGAGAAACGACTTTGGAGTGACTTCGGCATGGGGGACGAGATTCGTGTAGTACGTTGTCGTAATGAAGAAGTGGAAGCAGAACGCGTTGCGGCAGAAATTATCACTCATAAATTAAAGCATGAAACCAAATTCAAGGACTATGCAATTTTATATAGAGGAAACCATCAAGCTAAATTGCTTGAGTTAAAGTTACAGCATCATCAAATTCCCTATTTTATATCAGGTGGAACCTCTTTTTTCTCTCGTTCAGAAGTAAAAGATATCATGGCATATCTTCGACTCATCATTAACCCAGATGACGATAATGCATTCTTACGAGTCATTAATGTACCTCGCCGGGAAATCGGTCCAACGACGCTAGAAAAACTTGGAAATTACGCATCTCAACGACATATCAGTCTGTTTGCTGCCTGTAGTGAGTTTGGTCTTAGCACCCATCTTGATGACCGCTTTCTTGAGAAACTACAACGATTTACTCACTGGATGCAGAAGGTAACTCAACAATGTCACCAAGAAGATCCTGTTACTGCTATTAAAGAGATGGTTCATGACTTGGATTACCAGAACTGGTTACGCCAAAACAGTAGTAGTGATAGTGTCGCAGATAAGCGAATGAGCAATGTCTGGACCCTTGTTGACTCACTAGAAAAGTCACTAAAAGTTATGGATGAAGAAGATGATGTGGAAACAGATATAAAAGCAGCAATAGGCAAGCTTGTATTAAGGGATATGCTTGAGCGCCAAGAACAAGAAGACGATAGTGACCGTGTTCAGCTCATGACCCTTCATGCCTCGAAAGGACTTGAGTATCCCTTTGTATTTATGATTGGTATGGAAGAAGATTTACTCCCCCACCGGAGTAGTATTGAAGAAAATAATATAGAAGAAGAACGCCGATTAACTTACGTAGGTATTACCCGAGCACGAAAGGCACTAACAATGACTTTAGCAGGACAACGTAAGCAATTTGGTGAACAAATAGAAACTACACCAAGTCGTTTTCTTGATGAACTCCCACAAGAGGATGTTATACGAATTGGCTTTGGTGAAGAGGTAAGTCAGGAAATTAAACAAGCAACTGGGAAAGATGCCCTCACTTCAATTCGTAACCGAATTAATCAATAACAGTACAGCGCAAAAATAAGGCTTAACTTCTAAATAAGTTAGGCCTTATTTTCTCGATTTTAGCTTTTCAAAGATTATTATTACTTACCTGTCTTAATACGCGTCCAGGCTCTATTGATAAACCGCTGAACAGTCTTTGATCGCTCGCCAAAGGTAAATAGTTTACGCTTTGCCTTTTCTGTAGGGTAAATACCAGGATCTTTTATAATTTCAGCATCAACAAATGACTTCGATTCTACGTTTGGATTTGCATACTTAACGTAGTTAGTAATATTTGCAATCACCTTTGGTTCCATTAAGTAGTTAAGAAATGCATGAGCTGCTTCTGGATGAGTAGCATCCTTTGGAATCGCCAACATATCAAAGGATATTGGCGCCCCTTCTTCAGGGATATTGTAGGTTATATTAATGCCATTTTTAGCTTCAGCTGCTCGGTCTGCTGCTTGATACATATCCCCAGACCAACCAATAGCTACACATATGTCACCATTTGCTAAGTCAGAAATATACTTTGATGAATGAAAATAAGTCACATGAGGGCTTAATTTTTCAAGCAGCTTGGCGGCTTCTTTGTAATCATTCAAGTTTTGGGTATTAGGATTTTTACCCAAGTAATTTAAGACTATAGGAAAGACTTCAGTAGGGGCATCTAAAAATGCAACACCACAGGACTTAAGCTTAGCTAAATTCTTTTCATCCAAAAGTAAACGCCAGCTATTAACAGGTGCATCATCACCCAATGCCGCTTTTACCTTTTCAGGGTTATAACCGAAACCAGTGGTAGCCAATAAATAGGGAATAGCAAACTTATTATCTGGGTCAATAGTGGCAGATATCTCCTTCATCATATCACTATCAAGATTTTTTAAATTTGGGAGTTTGCTTTTATCAAGTGGTTGAAATGCTCCAGCCCTAATTTGTACTCTCAAAAAATCGTGAGAAGGTACAACAACATCGTAGCCCGTCTTACCTGATAGTAACTTTGCTTCCAGTATTTCGTTACTATCAAAAACATCATACTGCGTCTTGATACCAGTCTTTTCTTCAAAATTCTTTAACGTATCTTCAGCTATATAATCACTCCAGTTATAGATATATACCTGTTTGGTATCATCTGCCTGAGTCACTAAAGGAAAACAAAGAATTGAAGTACTAAGTACCAGAGAGTGTAAGCATTTCATTAATAGCCATCTCCAATACACTTGTCAGTATTGTTACGACAGTTGTTGATAAAATATCTCTAACTTTATTTTAAGCGTAAAACAAAGAAAGAAGATGGGTAGATTAAACTAACTTAGTAGACCAAGTTATCCCACACATACAGTCTAAGTTCCTTATAGTTTAAGCTTAGTATTGAGCTAAATGTTATTACTAAGCAAAATCCCTAAAGTAAAAAGCCCCGGCACAACAGTACCAGGGCTTCCAATAAGCGCTTGACGATGTCCTACTCTCACATGGCGAAACGCCACACTACCATCGGCGCTGAGCAGTTTCACTTCTGAGTTCGGGATGGAATCAGGTGGTGCCCACTCGCTATCGTCGTCAAGCATAAACCTTTAGCAGAATCGT